>NZ_MUYV01000001.1 GCF_002014855.1 Moraxella porci DSM 25326
GCTAATCTAGTACAGCCCCAAACGCTCAAAAGACAAATGGCATTTTTTATGCCAAATTTTGATGTGGATAACTTTATTTGGGCAACTGGGCAGTGGCAAGATGAGCATGGTTGTTTATATATTGGCAAGATGGCTTGTTTTTGGGCAGGCAATCAAGATAATAGCTTGTACCATCACCCTGTGATTACCCCAAAATTACTCAAAAATTTAAGCATTAGAAATAGCAAAACGTTTGAGAAATTGTTTGAATATTTGTGATGATTAAATTTAACTTTTTGCATTGGTATTGATGCCCTGCTTAACCAAGCAAACACACATTAATTGCCACCATGTGATCAAAATACGCTATAATATGCCCATTTGTACTTTAGGCGACAGCCATGACTGATTTGACCAAACCAAAAATCCTACTCGGCATCACAGGCGGTATCGCTGCTTATAAATCAGCAGTGCTTGCTCGTCTGCTCATCAAGGCAGGCTGTGAAGTGCGTGTGATGATGACGGCAGCAGCGTGCGAGTTTATCACGCCTTTGACCTTGCAGGCGTTGACTGGCAACGAAGTGCATACACAGCTTTTGGATGCAGAAGCCGAAAAGGGCATGGGGCATATTGAGCTTGCCAAATGGGCGGATGTGGTTGTGATTGCACCTGCATCCGCCAACACCATCGGCAAGCTTGCCACTGGTTTGGCGGACAATCTATTGACCACTGTATGTGTGGCGACAGATGCAGCGATTCTCATTATACCTGCCATGAATCAGCAGATGTGGGCAAATGCCATTGTGCAGGATAATCTGAATAAACTACAACGCTTCGGTTATCATCTCATCCATCCTGATAGTGGTGAGCAGGCGTGCGGCGATGTCGGGGCAGGGAGATTGCCTGAGCCTGAGGCGTTGAGCCAGACGATTTTGGCGTTTGTGGCTCGCCAAAGACTGCCGCAGTCATTGGCAGCTAAGACTGTCGTTATTACCGCAGGGGCGACACTTGAGCCGATTGATCCGGTGCGTTTTTTATCCAATCATTCCACAGGCAAGATGGGTTATGCACTGGCGGCGGCGTGTCGTGATGCTGGTGCGGATGTGGTGCTCGTCAGCGGTAAGCGTGTGGCATTGCAAGCACCCAAAGGCGTGCATCGCATTGATGTCGGCACGGCAGATGAGATGCTGTCGGTATGTCTAGATGTCTGCCGTACGGCGGATGTGTTCATCGCCACCGCTGCCGTGGCGGACTATAAGATGGCAACCATCGCCGCTCACAAAATCAAAAAAACCGATGGCGTGGATGGCATGACGCTAGAACTCATCAAAAATCCTGATGTGCTTGCCACCATCGCTAAGACTTATCCTGATGTGCTGACCGTTGGCTTTGCTGCTGAGACCCAAGATACCGAAAACTATGCCAAAGGCAAACTTATCGCCAAAAATCTTGACATGATTGCGGTCAATGATGTGTCTGATACCAGCATTGGCTTTGGCAGTGATGATAATGCGATGATGGTGTTTTTTGCTGATCAATACCAAAAAACTGCCCAAAAACTGCCCAAAGCACCAAAAACCACCATTGCAAGACAGCTTGTGGACTGTATTGCATTAATTAGTGATACTAATTAAAATATTAAATAAGTAAACTTAAGCCAAATTTTGCTTCATTTGTCAATCAAAAATCATGAGTGAAGATTCACAAAAATACATTGTTTATCGCTGATGATTTTTGTATTTTGACTTACTGGCGAATAATTTTTAGGATGGATTCATGACTGATTATAACGCATTTATCACACCTGTTGACCGTGCTTGGCAGGACACTTACCGCAAAAATAATTTGGACATTCAGCTTGTCATGCCTGAAGGTGTGAATAACTTGCTGGATTTTTTTGATGTCAATTTCCGTGCCAACCGTGGTCAAAAAGCCATCACCTTTATGGGCTATGACATCAGCTATGATGATTTGGATAAGCACAGCTTAAAAATCTCAGCTTATCTACAGTCGCTCGGTCTCAATCAAGGCGATAAAGTCGCGGTGATGATGCCAAATACGCCGCAGTATCTTGCGGTGATGATGGGGATTGTGCGAGCAGGTCTGGTGCTTGTGAATGTCAATCCTTTGTACACCGCTCACGAGCTTGAGCATCAGCTCAAAGATAGTGAAGCCAAGGTATTGTTTATCGTTGAGAACTTTGCCCATACCTTTGAAAAGGTGCAAGATAAAGGGCAAGTGGCTCATGTCATCACCACAGGCGTCGGTGATATGATGGGTGTCAAAGGCATCGTGATTAATACCGTTGTGCGTCATCTTAAAAAAATGGTGCCAAGCTATTGTATTCCTAACAAGAAAAATTTTAAAGATATCTTAAAAAATAACTTGCCATATACTCGCCCAAGCCTAACGCTGGATGATGTGGTGATTTTGCAGTACACAGGTGGTACGACAGGTGTCGCCAAGGGTGCGATGCTGACTCATGGCAACTTGATTGCCAATGTTGAGCAGTGTATGACCTATGTCAAATCAGGCTTTGATAAGGCGTATCAGCATGGCGAATATATGGCGGTGGCATTGCCCTTGTATCATATTTTCTCGTTTATGGTGACCATGCTTGGCATGAAGATGGGCTTTGCGATGCTACTGATTCCCAATGCGCGAGATTTTGATGATTTGACCAAGCAATTTGCCAAATATCGTCCGCAATTTTTCCCTGCGGTGAATACGCTATTTAATGCCCTTGCCAATCACAAAGGCTTTGGCAGTCTTGATCACAGCAATATGAAAATCTCACTTGGTGGCGGCATGGCGGTATTGCCTAGCACGGCTGAGGCGTGGGAGAAATTGACTGGCAATTACATCATTGAGGGGTATGGTTTGTCTGAGACATCACCTGTCTTGACCTTTAATCCGCTTGGCAGTTATACCGGCAAAATCGGCATTCCTTTTCCTTCTACCGACATTATCCTGCTGGATGAAGATGGCAATGAAGTCGCGATGGGTGAGGCAGGCGAGATTTGTGCCAAAGGCCCGCAGGTGATGAAAGGCTATTGGAATCAGCCTGAGGAAACTGCCAAAGTGATGACGGCTGATGGTTATTTTCGCACAGGCGACATCGGTGTGATGGATGAGCAGGGGTATTTCAAAATCGTCGATCGCAAAAAAGACATGATTTTGGTCTCAGGCTTTAATGTCTATCCTAACGAAGTCGAAGAAGTCATCGCCGCTCACCCACAAGTGCTAGAATGCGGTGCCATCGGTGTGCCTAATGAGCATAGCGGTGAGGTGGTTAAGGTCTTTGTGGTCAAAAAAGACGACAGTCTCACCGAAGCTGACATCAAAGCATGGGCGAAGAAAAATTTAACTGGCTACAAACGCCCAAAACAAATCGCCTTTGTGGATGAATTGCCCAAATCCAATGTCGGCAAAATCCTACGAAAAGAGCTTAGAAAGCTGTAGTCAGTAGATTTGCCAGTTATATCACAAGAGCATCGTACTTATACGGTGTTCTTTTTTTTGATCTCATGAATGGTGGGGGGATTCTGAACGGTTTGTAAAATTTTGCAATATTTTGGCGGTTTTGATTGATTTTACTTGGAAAATTATCCAAAACATGGTGTAATAGCTTACAACTGTATTCTTAAAAAATTCGCCAACATTCTTGTCATGCCGACCAACTTATGATAGATTTAAGAGGTATGCGATATTTGAGTCATCGTGTACGGCATGGTATCAAATGATGGATTTTTAGACATAAGGAAGTAGTATGACCGCACAAAATTTCACCATCCCCACCGACCGCCCATGGTATAAGACTTACCAAGAACACGGCATTGAGTTTGATTTTAGCTTACCAAGCAATGTAAATTCGCTTGTGGATGTCTTTGAGCAGGCATTTGCTGAGCATGGCGATAAGGTTGCTTTTACTTGCATGGATGCGTCTTTGACTTATCGTGATGTGGATAATTATAGCCGTCAAATTGCTGCTTATTTGCAGTCTTTGGGCTTGGTTAAGGGTGATAAAGTGGCGGTGATGATGCCAAACATTTTGCAATATCCGATTACGATGATTGGTGTTGTCCGTGCAGGTTTGACGCTGGTTAATGTCAATCCGCTCTACACGCCGCACGAGCTTGAGCATCAGTTGAATGACAGCGAGGCTAAGGCGTTATTTATCGTTGAAAACTTCGCTCAGACCTTTGAGAAAGTCGCCAACAAAGGGCAAGTTAAGCATGTCATTGTGGCGACACTTGGCGATATGCTTGGCTTTAAGGGTTTTATTGTCAATGCTGTGGTGCGTCATGTCAAAAAAATGGTGCCATCGTGGAATATCCCAGGGCATATCAGCTTTAAAGAAGCGCTCAATCAAGTACCAGCATCAGGCTACAACCGTCCGCAGCTTGCCCTTGATGACATCGCCGTCTTGCAGTACACAGGCGGTACGACAGGCGTCGCCAAAGGTGCGATGCTCACCCATGCCAATCTTGCGTCCAATGTTGAGCAGTGTATGCCTTTTGTGGGCAAGGTCTTCCCTGAAAAAGACTTATCGGGCCAATACATCGCCGTGGCACTGCCTTTGTATCATATTTTTTCGTTCACAGCGTGCGGTCTTTTGGGTATGAAAATGGGCTTTAGCATGCTGCTCATCACCAATCCGCGGGATTTTAAAGCGGTATGTAAAGACTATGCCAAATACCGTCCTGCCTTTTTCCCTGCGGTCAATACGCTGTTTAATGGATTGGTGCATGATGAGGGTTTTCGCGCACTTGACCACAGCAATCTAAAACTGTCCTTGGGCGGTGGTATGTCGGTCTTGTCCGACACTGCCAAAGCGTGGGAGCGTCTGACGGGTAATTATATCATCGAAGGTTATGGCTTGTCTGAGACTTCCCCAGTCTTGACACTAAACCCACCAGGTGGCTACACCGGCAAAATCGGCATCCCATTCCCAGCGACAGATATCAAGCTGCTAGACGATGATGGCAATGAAGTGGCAATGGGTGAGCCAGGTGAAATCTGTGCCAAAGGTCCACAGGTGATGCCAGGCTACTGGAATCGTCCTGATGAAACTGCCAAAGTGATGACTGCTGATGGCTATTTTCGCACTGGTGACATCGGCGTGATGGACGACAAGGGCTTTATTAAGATTGTTGACCGCAAAAAAGACATGATTTTGGTCTCGGGCTTTAATGTCTATCCAAACGAAGTCGAAGATGTGATGACTGCTCATCCAAAAATCCTAGAATGTGGCGTCATCGGCGTGTCAGATGAGCACAGTGGTGAAGTGCCAAAAATCTTCGTGGTCAAAAAAGATGCATCACTCACAGTCGAAGAAGTGCGTGCATGGGCAAAAGAAAACTTGACTGGCTACAAGCGTCCAAAATACATCGAGTTCATCAGCGAGCTACCGAAATCAAATGTCGGTAAGATTCTGCGTAAGGACTTGCGTAAGCTTGAAGAAAGTAAATAAGTAGAAATCATCCCAAAAGCCTGCCATCAGATGATGGTGGGTTTTTGTTTTGTGTTTTTGGGGATAACTTGTTAAAATAAGATAAATTTTATCATCCAAAAAGAGATTATTATGCGTATCGATGGCAGACAATTGAACGAACTTCGCCCAATCAGCTTCACCCGCCACTACACCAAGCACGCCGAAGGCTCGGTACTGGTGTGCTTTGGTGATACCAAAGTGCTTTGCACAGCCAGTGTTGAAGCAGGCGTGCCAAGATGGCTTAAGGGTCAAGGACAAGGCTGGCTGACTGCCGAATACGGTATGTTACCGCGCGCCACAGGCACTCGCACACAGCGTGAGGCGGCTCGTGGTAAGCAGTCAGGACGCACCCAAGAGATTCAGCGTCTGATTGGTCGCAGTCTGCGTGCGATGCTGGATTTATCCAAGCTTGGTGAGAATACCATCCATATCGACTGTGATGTCATCCAGGCTGATGGCGGTACCCGCACGGCAAGCATCTCAGGCGCTGCGGTGGCGTTGATTGATGCACTGGAATATCTACAACGAGAAAAGAAACTGACCCAAGATCCGCTACTGGGCTTGGTCGGTGCAGTATCGGTGGGTATCAAAGATGGCAAGGCGTATCTGGATCTCAATTATGCCGAAGACTCAACCTGCGATACTGATTTGAATGTGGTGATGACCCAAGCGGGCGGCTTTATCGAAATTCAAGGCACGGCAGAAGATAAGCCATTCACCCGAGCTGAAGCTGATAGTATGCTTAGTCTTGCCGAATCAGGCATCCGCCAAATCATCGAAGCGCAGCAGCAAGCACTAGGCTGGTAAGATGCTGACAGTCAATGATGATGGCGTCAGTATTCAGCTGTCAGGACAAGGCAGTGATCCGCTGTTTTGGTGGTCAGTGGGGCTACTGGTGCTTGGAATAATCGTGGCTGTGGTGTGTTTTACCATGCCTGTTGAGTACGCCATCGGCTCATTGTTTGTATTTGCGGTGGCGATGTTTGGATTTAATATCAAACGCCATCAAGCCAAGCGCCGTCATGTGTTTGGCGTTGGTGAGTTAAGACTTACACCCAAGCGATTTGCCATTGATGATAAATCCTTAACCCTATCTGAGACCGCTGAAGTGAGCATTGATGGCGCTTGGCTAATCATCAAAGATCGTGGGCTTGAGTATCGTTTTTCAGGTTTTGGCGATGATAAAGAGATGGCGGTAGCCAAGCAAGTGCTGGAAGGCAAATCCATCCAAAGTCGTAAAGTCAGCATTCGTATGGCTGATGGCTAAAGACGATCAATCAACAGGATCAAATCAATGCACTATATTGATAACATAAAGCGCACGCCTTTGATGGCTATGGCAGCTGTACTGATCGCATTAAGCGGTTGTCAGCCAAGCGACACCGATTCTAAAGCACAAAATGCAGCATCTAGGAGCGCCAACGATGTCTCGGCGCGCTGCAACAATCAGCTGATCAATCAAAGTTTTCACAATGCACGCTCTGATGTGCAAGTGGCTGGCTGCGGTACGGTTCGCGCCTTACTAAAAGACGATCTTAAAGGCAGTCGTCATCAAAAATTCATCGTCAATCTCGATGGTCATGATCAAACCGTGTTAATCGCCCATAACATTGACTTGGCACCGCGCATCGATGCGCTACAAAAAGGCGACTGGGTTGAGTTTTATGGTGAATACGAATACACCGATCAAGGTGGTGTGGTACATTGGACGCATCATGACCCTGCAGCGCGCCATCAAGATGGGTATATTTTGCACCAAAATCAGCGCTATCAATAAGCCTGTCAGCATCTGTATGCCGTGATCTGATGGTGCTGATCGGTTAATGCAGTGTTGATGCTTTGCTTGCTTGTCGGGATATGCTATTATAATGAGATTTATCCGCTGCCTAGGCCATCTTGATTTGGCAGCACCCATCGAGTAATGAGTCATGAAAACCACCAAACTTTCGTTGTCTGCATTGTCAGCTTCTGTATTGGCATGCTTAAGCATCCTGCAGATGCAGCAGGCGCATGCTGTTCCCAATCCCGTTTCTTTTATTGAAGAAACTGAAAACAATCCTGATGCCACATTGACCCAAGCGGCAGTGCTGACCACCAAAATCGAGGTGCATCCTAGTCAGCCAAAGCTTGTCGATGAGACAGTTATTGATACTAAAGTAACCAGCATTCAGACAGTAGACAGCGCTCAAAAGCCAGATCAGCAAGCATTGCTTGTCAGCTGCTCAACCCTCACACAAGATGCCATGCGTTTGGCTTGCTATGATACTTTGGCAGGCGGTGATGTACCAAACAGTATCGAAAATAAACGCCCGATCCGTTTGGGTGAGACCATTTGGCAAACCATCAAAGGCAATCCCCAGGTGGTATATAGCGACACCGCGCCAAGCGTGACACTCTCGGGTGATGAGCAAGGCGGCCTATCAGATGAAGATGCCAAGAACATTGAGCGCGTGGCCAAAAAATACACGCCACTTAGCTTATCTTTTGATTTGGATCGCAATAATACGCCGCTGTGGTCGACGCGTCCACACAATCCAATGTATGTACTGCCGCTGTTTGTCAATGGTAAACCAAACCGCCACCCAAGCACACCAAACCACGAGGTTGAGCATTTTACGGGTAATGAATTTCGAGCGCCTGAACTTAAATTTCAGCTGTCGGTTAAGGTAAAAGCAGCTGAGGATTTGCTGGGTACGGATGCAGATCTGTGGGTGGGCTATACTCAGCAGTCGCATTGGCAGGTATATAATGAGGATAACTCGCGCCCGTTTCGTGTGCATGACTATCAGCCAGAGATTTTTTTGACACAGCCAGTGTATTCTGATCTGCCTTGGGGTGGTAAGCTGCGCATGATCGGGGCAGGTGCGGTGCATCATTCTAATGGTGAGAGTGACAACTTATCGCGCTCTTGGAATCGCGCTTATCTGCTGGCAGGCATGGAATGGGGTCGATTGACCGTCATGCCGCGCCTGTGGGGGCGCATCCTAAAAGAGGGCAATGATCTACAACCAGATGATAATCCTGACATTTTGGATTATTATGGCTATGGCGATGTGCGTTTCTTGTATCAACTGCAAGATGATAGCAATGTCTCAGGCACGGTGCGCTATAACCCTAAATCTGGAAAAGGCGCGCTGCAGTTGGATTATGTGCGACCGCTGGGCAAAGGCGTCAGCGGCTATGTTCAGCTGTTCCAAGGCTATGGCCAGTCTTTGATTGATTATAATCATGAATCCACTGGCATCGGTTTTGGTTTGATGCTAAATGACTGGATGGGGCTGTAATCACCGATTGTGGCATCGCGATCAGCAGATGCCATCGATTACGACAGCATGATTGGCAAAGGATTGCGCATTGAAACCCATATCTCATATCAGCTCTGCCATCAGCCATCGACCATCGAACACCACTAAGCTTGCGGTGGCGCGATGGCTGCATCATCACAGCGCGCTGTGGCTGGCCAGATTTCGTCACGGCTGTGTGATCTGCGCCCAGTCTCATCATGGCAGCTCGATGCTCGATTTGATATGTGAGCATTGCCAATCACTCATCCCACTGCTGCCGCCGATTGTCAAGATTCCCCTAAGTCCATCCTTGCCATCAGATATGGCATCAAGTCATGTGCGCTTATTTTCGCTTAGCTATTATCAATATCCGATGAACCACTTGATCCAAAATTTTAAAGATCATGAGAATCTGCACGCATTATTGGCACTATATGCAGTACTTGCAAAACTGCCCAAACCCGTCGGATGCACCGCCAAAGACACGGTGATTTTACCGATACCGACGACGAGCAGTCGCATCCGTGCGCGCGGCTTTAATCCTGTGTTGATTTTGGCAAAATTCTTATCATGGCACTGGCAGCTGCCATTGTGGCAGGGGCTGGCGCGTCATGATGGCGTGCGCCATCAGCGAGGACTTAATCGCAGTGAGCGACTGGCCAACACCCAATCGGATTTTTACTTGACTAGCGCTGTACCGACACGGCAGGTGATTATTTTTGATGATGTGGTGACGACAGGATCAACTGTGGCAAGTGCAGCCAGACTACTAATTAGTAACGCACCAAAGCTGCGCATCATCTCTGTCTGTCTGGCGCATGGTAGCGCGGATTTTGGGCTTGATCGTGCATGAGTAAGACACTGTATAGGCATCATGGCGTGGACGAGCGCGGTTTTGGCTTGATTGAGGCTTTGGTGGCCTTGTTGTTATTGTCGATCGTGGCGATGGGTTTTTTATCGGTGCAAGGCAGGCTTATGATTACAAGCACTGATGCTGCATTTCACACCCAAGCGATACAGCTGATGAGCAATGATTATCATGCCATTCGATCGTTCTCATCCAGCCAAAAAGACAGCTATGCACAGACACTAAGACAAATCGCCCAATCGGCAGATGGCGGTATCGAGGCTTATCAGCGCACAGCCAATGCAGCGATCATTCACTGTTATCAGGGCTGCACACCTCAAGAGATGGCACGAAGTTTGGCGATCCGTTCGGCGCAGTCGGCTGGCAGATCGAAGATCGTTTTATCAGTCACGACTTGTGCGACAGGGCGCTGTTGGGTGGCGGCATGGGGTGATCAAGCCAGTGGCCTACTGAATAACTGCCCGCATCTGATGGTAAGAGCTGTCAATGATAAACTTAACAACTGCATCATGATGGGTGGGCTGTGAGACAAGTTCATACACAGCAGGGCATGAGTCTGATGGAGCTGGCGGTGGCGCTGCTGGTGAGCGCTTTGGTGGTGCTGTTGGCGGTTGGATTTTATGCCCAATCAGCAAAAACGACGCTACAAGCACAGTCGATGGCTGTGATGATCGACCAGCATATTTATGGCGTGGCAAGCCTGAATGAGCAGCTTAGACTGGCAGGTCTGGGCATGACATCACAGCCACAGGCGCTGCTGTGGGATCGCGAGCAGTTGCATGGCTTGACAGGCATCGATACCAAGCATCTGTCCAGTGCTGGCAGACATCCGAGTAATCTTACCATCGCCTCTGATCAGCTCACCGTGCGTTATGTGGCGCCTGCTGACATGCTTGACTGTGAAGGCAGCGTGGCCTTAGGCCCTCGGCGTGCGCGTTTGACCAATGGTCAGATGGCGCTGATTGATGGGCAAGTGGTGATCGAGCGGTATTTTGTCAATAAAGAGGCTGATGGCTCGTTGGCACTGCGTTGTGATGCGGCGCGCTATGTCACCGATGAGATCGAGCGAGACAGTACTCGTGATCGACGCGGACTTGGCAGTGCTTATACCAGTGCCATTATCGATCGCGCTGTGACGGATAGAGGCGTGCGCCGTGCCAATCAGGTTCGTGGTCTTGGCGATCAAGGAGAGCTGATGCTCTCTGAGATTGAGGGATTTTGGGTGCGCTGGATCGGCCAGCAGGCGCAATCTGTACAGGTTGGGCGCATGGATGAGGTGCAGTCTGAGATGCTTATTGATGGTGTGCAGATTGCCATCTTGGCGCAAGAGTTATCAGATGCAAATGCCGAAAACAATGTGCCAATATTTGACCAGCGGCTGTCATTAACAGATGATAAACCGCGCAAGCTATATCAGCTGCAGATCAGCTTTGTTAATGCTGGCACCTTGAGTGCAACTGACTTAAGCTTGCCTGCGGAGTGATGCTGATGACCAAGCTTTTTGGATGCAGCCATCGACAGCCATCAGCCCAAGCAGGCTTTGTCCTATTGATGGTGCTGGTGGTGATCTTGCTGATCAGCGGTGCCACTGTGCTGCTACTCAACCAAAATGCTGTGGATGCACGCAGCGCCATCTATCATCATGAGCAGCAATCCTTATACGCCGCTGCCGATACAGCGCTGGCATCCAGTTGGCAGCAGTCTGAGCATGAGTTATCAACGATGATCACCGATCGACCTGATGGCTGGCTGACAATGCTGATCAACTCTCAGCCCGAAAGTCATTATCCCATGGTCAAAAGCTGCGATGGCTGGCGCAGTTTTGGTGTCGGCATCAGTGATGGCCATCATGACTTACCCAAGACAGACTGTCCAGCGTACAGTCTAGGCTATGTGTGGCAGGCGGCCTATGCGCTGCCTGTGGGTGAGGATCATTATTTACATCATCTGACCAAGGCTAATGATGCCATGCACGCCAAAGCAGCTGATGAATCACACAAAGTATTAGCCCGGCATCGTCATGTTTTGATGTATGGCATTGCAGCGCAGCATAGGGCGGCAGCCGAGCCTTGTTTGGGTGAGTCACTGCTGCATGCTCACATCACCAGCTGTCTGATTGATCAGGGAGTACGGTATAAATTGGTTGCTGCTGAATGGCTGGTATCGGTTTATCAACATGATTCTGCAGAAGTTGACAGCATCACCGCGTCAGTCATCAAACTTAGAACCTATGATCTGCGCAATGTGCGTGAATAAAAAGACTGCATCAGCTGATAATGAGCCAATCAGTCACAAAAAACTGTGGCAAGCAGTGAAAAATTGGCAGAGTTATGATAGAATAGGCGGAATTTTTGTGGTGTCGTGGTTGGTATTGATAAATTGTAAAAAATTGTAACAATGCTAACAACTTTCTGTCTGGTCACGCAAAGGTTGTACAATTCTCAACCATTGTTTACACAAAGACATATAAACACCATAAAAACGGGGGTGACATTACACGAGAAATCGTATTAAAATGTAACCATCAATAACAAGATGTACTTGGATGCAGTTTTGGGTTTGGGTACATCGCTTTTAGGAGAAAGCTATGAAAGCTGTAAAACTATCTGTAGTTTCTGCTGCAGTTCTACTATCTACTTCTGCGATGGCAAATGTTGTGACTGACACAGGTGCAGCGGTTGTTGATGGTACTCGTACCATTTTCAGCACCTTGGTTAAGCCAGCGGCGGTAAGCGCTGAAGTTGGTACTTTGGGTTATGGTGCGAACATTGCTTGGGCAGTGAACGACACTGTTGAGCTACAAGCTGGTTGGGCTGGTGGCGACATCGCTGAAGCTGTAAACGACAACTTTGACGCTAACGGCGTAAACTATCAAGTTGAAACTGATTTTTCTAACCCATACCTAGGCGTTCAAATGCGTCCTGCTGCAAACTGGTTCACTGTTGGCGCTGGTATCATCGTACCTGACAACGATATCCAAGTTCGTTCTAACCCTGTTGACAGCACCAATGGCGCTATCTATCGTATCGGTGGTCAAGATGTATCTGCTAAAGCTTTGGGTACACTTGAAGGTACTGTTGAGCATCGCAACAAACTTGCTCCTTACATGACTGTTGGCTTCCGTCCAAACCTACACAACAACTGGGGTGTGTTTGGTGAGCTAGGTGCAGCATATCTAGGTAAAACTGATGCGACTGTTACCGCTGTAAATGGTGATGGCACTTTGTCACCAACTGCTCAAAAAGCTTACGCTGAACAAGCTGAACGCGATATCGAAGGCGAAGATTACGCGCGTTGGTTCCCAATCGCTAAAGTTGGTGTAACTTACCGCTTCTAATCACGATCTGATCGTGAACAAAACGATGCTACTTGTGTGGCATCGTTTTTTTTTGTGGGTGATTGTATTGACTTCTTATCAAAATCCAAGCCATCCAAAATCCGCCTTAAGCATCCAACCGAAAAATTGCTGATAACTGTAGGCTTGGATGAATAAAGGCTTGATGGCCATTACTTAGCTTTATTTGACCGCTATGAGTTGGACTAATGTCGATCACATATTGTCCAAAGTCCACACCCATGCCTTGTGTGAGTGTACCGCCATGTAGCTTAATCCAAGCTTCTTTTAATTGCCAGAGGATTTGCCGATAGATGGCTTGGGTGTCTGATGGATAAGAGTACAGGATTAAATTTTCATGTTGACCAAAAAATCGTTGTGCCACCGCTTGAGAAATCACTCGAGTCTCGACATCGATGCCGCACGGATAGGGGCTGATGATCAGTGCCACGCAGTCTTGGGAGTGACTAAAGCTGACAAAGCTATGATAGCCATTTGCCATCAGCCGATAAGGAAAACTGCTTTCATCTAATATTGCTTGTTGATCAAAATGTGTCAGTACAACATCGAGCAAAGCACGCACAGCCTTAGATTGCAATGACTGATCGGCGCCTGTCATCCGTGCATGTGCGATGATGGCAGATCCGATTGAATGTATCCAAGGCGTATGAATGATCGACATGATGTAACGATGGCTAGGTGATATTTGGGTAATAAAAAAAGCCCAAATAACTTTGAGCTTTTTACAGAGGTCTTAATTAGTAAGATAATTCAGCACGGCGGTTTTGTGACCATGCTTCTTCACCAGTACCTGTGGCGACTGGACGCTCTTCACCAAAGCTTACAATCTCAACATTGGCTTGATTGACGCCTTTACCAAGCAGATAGCTACGCACCGCAGCAGCACGACGCTCGCCCAGTGACATATTATACTCACGGCTGCCACGCTCATCAGTATGGCCAGCGACCAGTACGCGTGCCGTCTGATTGGCACTCAAAAACTGTGCTTGGGTATCCAAGATGGCAGCGGCTTCTGGCTTGATGACATCAGAATCAAAATCAAAATGCACCAAGCTTGGCAGATTGGCAGCAGCGGCCTTGATGGCATCGCTGTTAGCCACCAAAGGAGCATTGGCGTTATATACAGGACCAGTGTAGCCAGTCGGTGCATTTGGCGCGACCACAACGCCGCCAGATTTGCTGGCACAGCCTGTGGTGATGGTCAAAGCAGCCAATACAGCAGAGGCGATGGTAAGCTTAAGATGTGACATAAGAACACCTTTATTTGTAATTATCTGATATGAATGATGCAAATATTTGCATGGATGTGACTATAATGACAAATTTACAACAATTTTACAAGAACTTTTTGCATTCATTTTTCAAATTATTACGCTAAGTGAAACAAATTACTGTGCATAAAATGATGGATCATTAGTACAATGCCTGATGCGATAAAATGATAAGCGATACAGCCATCAAACATGGAGATGCTTTCATTCGTACTTGATTTTTGGTAGTATGATGCGTAATTTTTATTTGATCAGTTGAGTAATGTGATGACAAACCAACAACCCACCAAAATTTATCTAAAAGATTATACGCCACCAAGCTTTGATGTCACAAAAGTGGATTTGGACATTCAGCTATTTGACGAGTATGCCACGGTATATAGCAAGCTTTTGATGCATCGCCGATATGATGGCAAGCTTGTGCTGCTTGGTCGATCGCTTGAGTTACAAAGTATCTGTGTGAATGGCAAGTCGTTGTCAGCAGATGAGTACACGCTCGATGACGAAAGTCTGACACTGCATGATGCCGCCGATGAGTTGACCATTGAGACGGTGGTGCGTATCACGCCACAGACCAACACCACGCTTGAGGGCTTATATCAATCAGGTCAAGGTGATGAGCTGATGTTTGTGACGCAGTGTGAGCCTGAAGGGTTTCGTAAGATTACCTATTTTCCTGACCGTCCTGATGTCTTGACGGAGTACACCACGCGGCTTGAAGCACCCAAGCGTTTTAAGACCTTGCTTGCTAATGGCAACCTGATCGAATCGGGTGATGTTGGTGATGATCGCCACTTTACCATTTGGCATGATCCCACCAAAAAACCAAGCTATCTATTCGCTGCTGTCATCGCCAATTTGGAAGTGCTCAGTGACAGCTACACCACCATCGAGGGTCGTGATGTCTTATTAGAAGTATATGCATCGGCGCATGATATTGATAAATGCCATGTCGGTATGCAGGCACTCAAAGACGCGATGAAATGGGATGAGGATAATTATGGTCGTGCTTATGACCTTGACCGCTATATGATCGTTGCGACCAGTCAGTTTAATATGGGGGCGATGGAAAACAAGGGTCTGAATATCTTTAACACAAGCTGTGTGCTATCAAGTCCAGAGACGACAAGTGATGAGCGCAGTTTTAATGTCAAATCAGTGATTGCTCATGAGTATTTTCACAACTGGACAGGCAACCGCATTACCTGCCGTGACTGGTTTCAGCTGTGCCTAAAAGAAGGCTTTACGGTATTTCGTGACCAAAGTTTCTCAGGGGATTTTCGCTCAAAAGCGGTTCAGCGTATCGAAGATGTCGCATTGCTACGCTCAGCACAGTTTGCCGAAGATGCAGGTACATTGGCACACCCTGTCCGACCAGAGAGTTTTGTTGAGATTAACAATTTTTACACCATGACCATCTATGAAAAAGGTGCAGAAATTGTGCGTATGCTTGCCAATTTATTGGGTAAAGAAAAATTCCGCCAAGGCACCGATGAATATTTTCGCCGATATGACGGCATGGCGGTGACGGTTGAAGATTTCTTGTCTGCTTTGTCTGTCGCTGATGAGCGAGTGTCGCTATTTATGCCTTGGTATCGTCAGCCGGGTACACCTGTGCTGTCAGGCTCATCACGCATTGATGGTGACACAGTGGTGGTGAGTCTTGCCCAAGTCACTCGCCATGTGCCAAATTATGATGCGCCGATTGCACTGCCTATCCCTGTGGATACAGCGATTTTTGATAGTGTGACAGGTGAGATGCTGGCAAGTCAGATGCTACTATTGACCAAAGATCAAGATGAATTTGTCTTTGATGGTATCCAGCTAAGTGACGGTGCGCACCCTGTGGTGTCGGTGCTGCGTAATTTTTCCGCACCTGTGAAGCTTGACTTTAATTATACGGATGAAGATTTGGCACGCCTAGTGGCATTTGAGACCGAAGGCTTTAACCAATGGCAGGCCCTGCAAACTTTGGTGAATCGTTGGTTGTTTGGCAATAGCGATGATGCTGCCATCTTGACCGATGCACTAAAAACCGCTGTCACCAAGCTCAAAGACACTGATCCGATGCTGGCTGCGCGTCTATTTGATTTGCCAAGCGAAAAAGAGCTTGCGATGGCGTATGATACTGACTATGACCCTGTGGCGGTCAAGGCACGCCGTGATAAGCTCAAAGCGCTGATTGCACAGGCATTGTCTGATGTGGTATCGGATTGGTATGCATCACTTGGTAATGAAGTTTATGCCGATACGCCTGATGCTCGTGGTCGTCGCCTGCTAAAAAATGTCCTACTTGACTTATCATTGACGGCAGGCGTGGACGGTGCGGATGCTTTGGCGTATGAGCAGTACAAAAACGCATCATGTATGAGTGAACGATTGGGTGCATTGATAGCGATTATTCATCATAATCTTGAACAAAAACAAACGTTTATCGATGATTTTTATAGTCGATTTAGCGATGAAGATTTGGTGATTGATACTTGGCTTGCTGCCCAAACATCAGCAAGCCATACCAGTATTGATGAGATTGCAGGCTTGATGGCTCGTGATGATTTTGATTGGAATACACCAAACCGTGTGCGTGCTGTGCTTAGTACTTTGGCAGCAAAGCCTGTGCAGCTATGGAGCGAAGCGGGTGTAGCACTGTGTCTATCAGCAGTTGAGCGGCTCGATGGCAGTAATCCGCTCATGGCGGCTCGACTATTGACAGCTTTAGCTCGTTGGCAGACATTGTCAAGCGAACCAAAAGTTGTGATTAAACAAAAACTTGAAAGCTTACAAACCAAAGCCAAATCCAAAAATGTCCTTGAGTTTTTGGGCAATATGCTAAACGGCTGATATCGGGTTTGTGACCCAAATAAAGACAGGTGTATGCCTGTCTTTTTTTATCGTTTATTTGCTTTTGTGTCGTGGATGATTGTTGTTAATTATAAAAAGTGTTATAATGATTTATTTATTAAACAACTGATTAAAACAATGATGGGTATCTGATGAAAGGTAAGATTTTAGATTTTTCGGTGGCGCAAGGCGGTGGCCTGATCTTAGGTAGTGATGGCACACGCTATTTGTTCAATGCTGAACAGTGGCATGGTCAAAGCTTGCCAAAAGTGGGGCAGGATGTGGATTTTAATATCGATGATGCACACAAGGCGATTGATATTTATCCTGATGTTTATGCGGTGCCTGCACAGAGTCAGTCAGCGGTTAAGCTTGATGAGATTGGCTCTAAGGTGAATGATTCGTTTAATAAATTTGCCACAGATATCAATAACAGCTTGGTCAAAATCAATAGCAAAGAGACGCCATCGACTTTTGTAGATTATGCAGTGCAAGCAGTCACCAAAAATTTTGCCAATTTCAATGGTCGTGCGCGTCGCAAAGAGTACTGGGGCGCGATGCTCATCTATATCATTGTCGCTGTCATTTTGTCGATGCTGATGAATATTGCTTTTTGGATTTCGGAATATTTGTCGTACTTTTTTGTACTAGTGGCATCGATTTTTTATTTGGCGACGATTGTGCCAATCATTGCACTGACCGTGCGCCGTCTGCATGATATTGATAAATCTGGCTGGTGGTATTGGATTTCGCTTGTACCACTCATTGGTGGGATTTGGCTATTGATTTTGCTATGTACCGAAGGTACACGTGGCGACAATCGATTTGGTGCTGACCCAAAGTCACTTGAGCGATAAAAGCGTGTGACTGATGATAAGACAGGTGATTGCCTGTCTTTTTTATCGCCAAAAACGCCAGTAAAAATGCTAAAATAAGCAAAATTTTTAACCGACTAGACTTATGACAGCTGTTCGTCCGCCTTTATATTATTGCCTAGCGATGCGTTTACTTGCACCTATCTATCGGATGATGGTCAAGAAAAAATCTCGCCATAGATCGACGCTATCTCGTGAGCTTGCTGAGCGATTTGGCGAGCAGTATCTGCCTGTGCCAAAGACGGACAAAGGGGTGATTTGGTGCCATGCTGTGTCATTGGGCGAGCTAAATACCGCCTATCCACTACTCAAAAAACTGCTCGATGCTGGCTTTGGTTTATGGATTAGCAGTACCACGCAGACGGGCTTTGAGCGCGCGAGTCGATTATTTGCAGGTGAGATTGAGCAGTCACGGGTGTCGCATAGCTTTGTGCCAGTTGATACCTTGCCTGTGATTGAGCGATTTATGGCTCATGTCAATCCAGTGGTGGTGCTATTTATCGAAACTGAATTGTGGGCAAATACACTATACACCTGCAAAACTCGTGGCATTGCAAGTCTGATGATCAATGCCAGACTGAGCGAAAAATCCTATCAAGGCTATGCCAAATTCACCAAGCTTAGCCAGAGCATGATGGCAAATTTGGATAAAATCATCGCCCAAGATGGCGACTCTGCCAAGCGGTTTTTGGCACTTGGGGCGAGTGATACGCAGGTCGTGGTGATTGATTCGCTCAAATGGGTCAGTCAAAGTAGTTTGACGCCTGCCAATCAACAGCTTGCCCAGACGACGGCGGATGTGATTCATACCGCAGGCAGCCGAGCGGTGTGGACGATGGCAAGCACGCATGATGGCGAAGAGCGACTTGCTTTATTGGCACATCAAGGGCTGATAGCACATCCTAAGCTGAATCATGCACTATTGATACTAGTGCCACGCCATCCTGAGCGTTTTGATACGGTGTATCAGCTGTGTCTTGAGATGGGATTGGTGACAGCCAGGCGCTCGGCAAATGATGCCATTACTGCCCAGACACAGGTGTATCTGGCGGACACGATGGGTGAGCTGATGGCATGGTATCAGCTGTGTGATGTGGCGGTGGTTGGTGGTTCATTTGTGCCTGTGGGTGGGCACAATCCGATTGAGCCAGCAAGCCTTGGTAAGCCGATAATCATGGGTAGCTATGATGATAATTGTCATCTATTGACCAAGGAGCTACGCAAAGTGGGTGCACTGGCACAATTGGACGCTACAGATGCACAAGTGGTGGATAAGCTTGCTGAAGCGTTGGTGCAGACTTATATCTATCGCTGGAGTGGTGAGCAGGGCAAACAGCTTGTCAACGCCAAACAATCAGCACTGACACATCAGCTTGAGCAGATTATCAGTGTGCTACATCACACGCAGGATGGGCGTGGATTATGAATATTATCTTATTAAGCCCAAATAGCATCACAGGCAATCATGCACGCATAGATGACAAGGCAGCCATCACGCATATCCGAACGGTACTCGGTGCAGGCGTGGACGATATCCTAAAGGTCGGCTGCCTTCATGGGCTTATCGGTACAGCCACCATCACACAGATGGATGATGACAGCATCCGTCTAGGTGGGCTTAGTCTAGATAAATCACCACCACCGAAGCTGAATCTTACGGTCATATTGGCATTGCCTCGCCCAAAGGTGCTGCGTCGTCTTGTGATGGACATGACAGCGATGGGCGTTAATCGTATCATACTCATCAATAGCTACCGCACCGACAAATCCTATTGGGGGTCGCCATTATTAAATAAAATTGATGAATATATCATCGAAGGGCTACAGCAAGGCATCGATACCATGCCGCCAGAGATTGTGATGGCAAAAAGGTTTAAGCCTTTTGTCCAAGATGAGCTACCTACCATCATTGGCGATGCCAAGGCATTGGTAGCACATCCTTATGCGGATACGAGTTTTGGGGTGGCGGTGCAGACAGGATTGCCAAGTGTGCTGATCGTCGGTGCTGAAGGCGGCTTTATACCCTATGAAATTGAGCTGCTCCAAAGCATCGGCGTGCAGGCTGTTAGCCTAGGCAGTCGCATTTTACGCACAGAGGCAGCGGTCAATGCGCTACTGGGTCGATGGCTGGATTAATTTGGCGATGGCTGATGACTTGCCTTGATAGAGCAACAAAGCCATCAACGGCGCGCCAAGGCATTTGCCAAAGTCGCACCAATAATCAGTGCCACACCAACCATCTGTAAGGGTAGTAGTGGCTGACCCAAAAGCACAATCGCCAAGATAATCGCCGTCAAAGGCTCAATGATGGTAAAGACTGATGCCGTCGTGGCAGGCAGTTTGTTCAGTGCAGTCATATACAGAAAAAACGGCGCAATCGTGCCAACCAGACTAAGCCCAACGACATAAGCCCATGCCTGTATCGGTAAGGTGGATAAGGCCTGATAAGTGGCAAAAGTTTGTGGCAAAAAGAGCAGTGCAATCGCACTAAATGCCACGGAGCTAAAAAACACCATCTGTGTTGAGTGATTGAACGACATGGCTTTTTTGCCTAGAATGCCGTACAGGGAATAGCACAGCCCAGATAATAGACCGACTACCACGCCCATATTTAGGCTAAATTTATCCCCCGCCATCAAGCACGCCACACCGATAACAGCAATGATGGCAAGCAGAGCAGATTTGACCGAGATTTGTTCCCCTAAGATGAGTTTGGCAAGCACAAGGCTAAACACAGGTGCGGTATAAAGTAGTGCCACTGCCATACTCACACCCACCTGACTCACCGCATAAAAATAACACAAAGTCATCCCAAGTACGCCGATGAGTGATTGTGTCATCAGACTGAGCCACTCTTTGGTACGCATGGATAAAAAGGTGCGATACAAGCTTGGTAATAGTACAAGCACCATCGCCCCTGCGGTCACGATGCGAAGTGTGGTGATGGCAAAGCTATCCAGTCCAAGTCTGCCAAGCTGTGTCGAAAAAATTCCCAAAGTCCCCCAGCAAATCCCTGCCATGATGACCTGTAGCGAGCCGATGAGTAGTGTGCGGTTATTGGTTGTCATGCTTGACTCCAATGAGATGCAAATACCGACCCATCAGGCGAAATGGCATCTGTCTTGCATAGCGTAGCTCCATCGCGACGATGTCATCAGGGTTGTTGAGTCCGCCACGCTTGAGCGGTGCATAGTCTGAAAACACCCGAATGCCCGAGCGGATGGCGATGGTGTAGCCGTGTTGTGCCAGCCAAGACTCGACCACTTCGGGGGCAACAGGGTGATTGGGTGTTAGACTCTTATCATCAGCGGGGCGTGGTGTGTCAAGTTGATAAAAATTCCCCATCACCAGATTGCGATAAATAAGGCTGGCTGGGTTATAAAAGCAAAGCGACAATGCACCACCATCCGTCAAATACTGATCAAAAAACGCCATAATCGCCTCAGGCTCACCCAGCCACTCAAGCACAGCATGACAAAGAATTAGGTCAAATTTCTCATCGCCAAGATATGTCGGTAAGTCTTGATAAGGGCAAGCAATAAAGCGCAGATTGTCAGGATTGATGGGCATCTGTGCTGCACTATCTTTGGCTTTATCAAGCATATTGACCGAGATGTCATTGATAGTAACATGATGATTTTTGGCAAGCTCAAGGCTGATTTGTGCAAGTCCTGCACCGACATCAAGCACCCGAAGTGGTCTGCCGAGCGTTTGGCTAAGCCCTGTGATGGCATCGGTGATGTCTTGTGTGAGTACCGCCAAGCGGATGCGACCTTTGAGTCCGCCATAGACTTTTTTGGCGAAGTGGTCAGCGATGGGATCAAAATTTCGGTCGGTGATGGATGCTGTCATGTTAATGATTTGTAAATATTAAACGAATAAGTGTATCCATCGCTGCTGCACGCGGCATTTGGATGGCTTGTGCTATGGCGTCAAGTCAAACTTATGCTATAATAAGCCATTTTCGCCAAACCCTCATTATAGCACAGATAATACGGTGCTTGAATGCAGTGCGCAAGTTGCAGCGCATGTGGCTTTGAGTTGGCTGCCTTAACAGATCGCATTGATGAGCAAATTTATGAAACAATCTACCCTAAAATTGATGAGCATGCCAACATTGGCACTTTTGGCTTTGATTGGCTGTAGCAAGGATAATCGCGATGACGCTGATGTGGTCGTGGCCGAACCTGTGGTACAAGAGCTTGACGCCATCTGTGAAGATCCAGCGCTAAAAGTACGCTTAGATGTTGCCATCAAAGATGCCATCTTAAGCGCAGCGATGAATCAGATGGTCGGCACCGAGCCTGAGCAGGCGCTATCCATCCAAAATGCTTTCGGTCAGCAGCTGAATAATGTGCGCATCGATACCCAAAATGCCACCAACTTTGCTGACAGCTGCATGGTCGATGTACTCATCACCCCAAATCCAGAGGATGTGGTGGCGGCAGAGTATGCTTTTGCCAGATCGGGTGCAACATTGCTTCAGCGTGCCAATCAAGATCAAGTAGAGCTGAATAATGGCACCATCATCGCCAAGCAAGTCACTTATCAGATGGTCAATGGCGACATCGTCATGTACGCCAGCAATCACAATGCCATCCGTCTGGTTGCTGATATTTTGGTGGCGTCGGCTGATACTTTGCCGCAGATGGCGCCTGTGACTGGGGCGACGCGTCCGCAGGTGATCGAGCGCCAAGCTGAGACACTACCTACTGATGAGACCGTGCCAAGCGCTGCCCCGCAGCAACGCGCACCTGCAGTGACATCGCGTATTGAGCGCCCAACAACCAATAGCCAACCGACAACTAATACCACCAGAACCCCAAGCACAAGCACGCAAGAGCGCCAAACTGTGCGCACTGTGACGCCAAGCACCAATACACCAACCAACCGAGCTACCACAGACCAAGCTCGCCCAGCAGAGCCAACGCCAACGCCTGCACCAAGCCGTGAAGAGGCTGCACCAGCACCTGCTGCACCTGAGAGCGACTCTAGCATCACCATCGTCGAGTCAAATGAGACTTATTGATACGCTGATAGATGAATCATCAAAGATTGATTAATAAAAGCCTTTTTCAAAAAGGCTTTTATTATATAAATTTTAATCAAAAAATTTATATTTATTAATATTTCAAAATGGTATCCATCGCGTTTATTTTGTGTTACAATCAAAACCATCATCGTTGCTGATGACGCATTTATAAATTGATAATTTTGGAGAATTGATATGAATCTTGCACGCAATAAATTTGCTCAAGTGATGCCTGCGTATGTCATGCCTATGTTGGCAGCAGCGGCATTGGTCGGCTGCGGTCAAAATACTACCACCCAAACCGGCAGCGAGCCTGCCAACAGCGCACCAGCTGAAGTCGCAGAAACTGCACAAAAACCTGCCAAAACCATTGCCATCACTGCCATCGTTGAGCATCCGTCACTCGATGACATCCGTTTGGGTGTGATTGATGGTTTGGCAAGTTTGGGTTATAAAGAGGGTCAAAATCTCACGGTGAATTTCCAATCTGCTCAAGGCTCTATGGCCACCGTCGGTCAGATTGCCAAGCAGTTTGTCGCTGATAATCCTGATGCCATCGTCGGCATCACCACGCCAAGCGCTCAGTCACTGGCAGCAGCAACTACCAGCATTCCTTTGATTTATACCGCGGTGTCAGATCCTGTGGCCGCCAAATTGATCGATGAGAATAATAAGGGTACACAAGCGAACATCACTGGTCTGTCCAGTCAGCTGCCGCTTGAGCCACAGGTGGAATTATTTACCAAAATCAAGCCTGAAGCCGAGCGCATCGGTTTCGTCTATAGCCCAGGTGAGGCCAATTCTGTGGCCGTTAAAGATGAGCTTGCCAAGCTGTTGCCAAAATATGGCATGACTTTGGTGGAAGTCCCCGCCAACCGCTCAAGCGATGTGGCGGATGCGACGCGTTCATTGGCAGGTAAAGTGGATTTGATTTATACTTCACTGGATAATGGCGTGGCCTCAGCGATGGAAGCGATGGTGCAAGCTGCCAATGAGCTTAAAGTCCCTGTGATCACCTCTGATGAGTTCTCGGTGCGCCGTGGTGCGACAGCAGCGTTGGGCGTGAACGACTATGACTTTGGCTTGACCACCGCCAAGATCGTCGCGGATGTATTAGATGGCAAAGCGCCAAGCGAGATCAGCCCGAAGGTGATGAATACTCTGACGCTGTTTATCAGCCCAAAACACGCAGCCGAGCAAGGTGTGACGGTGGATCTGACCACTTTGGGTGACAGCATCAATGTCGATACCACGCCACCACGCCAACACAGCAAATAATCCATTACTTTGCACGATTCTGTGTTTGCTGTGGTTAAGTGCTGACACAGAGTCGCGTACAGTGGATTATTGTTAACAAATGTGAAAAAATCTTACCCAAAATGCTTGGCAAGTGAGTTAACGCTGTGTTAGAATTTGTATAGTTTTTTTTGGGCTTTATCATTTGCATGACAGGAGTTTAGCATGACAACCAAGTTTTTAAAAACCACCCTTTGGGCAAGCTTAGCTGCTTTGACTTTGGCTGCTTGTGGTGGCGATAAGCCAGCTGACAATGCAGCTGCCGCAGCTACTGAAACCAAGACTTTGGCCATCACTGCCATTGTTGAACATCCTGCACTGGATGCAGCGCGTGCTGGTGCGATCGAGCAGCTTGCTGCCGAAGGCTTTAAAGAAGGTGAAAATCTGACCGTCAATTTCCAATCAGCACAGGGCAATATGGGTACAGCAGGTCAGATTGCTAAACAGTTTGCTTCAGAAAACCCTGATGTGATCTATGCCATCGCGACTCCGTCAGCCCAAGCTGTGGCATCGGCGACCACTACCATCCCTGTGGTGTTCTCGGCGGTGACCGATCCTGTAGAAGCCAAATTGGTCACAAGCCTAGAAAAATCAGGCAATAATGTCACTGGTGCCTCAGATGTGCTGCCGTATGAGCCGCAGATTGAGCTAATTCGTGAGCTGATTCCAAATGTCAAAAATGTCGGCTATGTCTATAGCCCAGGCGAAGTCAACTCAACTGTCGTACTAAAAAATCTGAAAGAAAAACTGGCACCGCTTGGCATCAATGTCATCGAATCACCAGCCCAAAAATCAAGCGACATCACTCAAGCTGCCAATGCTTTGGTGGGTAAAGTGGATGTGATTTATACTTCGACTGACAACAATGTTATCAATGCCTATGAAGCACTGTACCAAGTGGCAAAAAGCGCAAAAATCCCACTGATTTCAGCAGATACCAGTACTGTTGAGCGTGGTGCAGTGGCGGCACTTGGTGTGAACTACACAGACCTTGGTAAAGAGTCTGGTAAGATCATCGCGCGTGTGCTAAAAGGCGAAAAGCCAGATGCCATCCCGGTGTACATCTCACAAAATCTTGACCTATATGTCAGCAAAAAACACGCAGCCGAGCAAGGCGTCACCTTGCCACAAGCTGTCCTAGATCGTGCTGCCAAAGTGGTTGAGTAATCTGCTGCTGTTTTAGGTCTGATCGTTTAGGATCGGACAACCTACTCAAACCCAAGTGCATCCATTGGCTTGGGTTTTGATTTATAATTTATTTCTTTCAAGACACGGATTTTGATATAATAGGTGTTTTGATTTTTGGCGAGTATCGCGCATGAATATGATAGCCTTTTTTGGGGCGCTAGAAAGCGGTCTGATTTATGCTTTGATGGCACTGGGTGTGCTGATTTCGTTTCGTATTTTGGATTTTCCAGATTTGACTGCTGATGGTAGCTTTCCTTTGGGCGGTGCTGTCGCAGGCGTGGCGATTGTTGCAGGTCTAAATCCGTGGCTGGCATGTGCTTTTGGCATGATGGCAGGGATGATGGCAGGGATGATGACGGCTTGGCTGCATGTCAAATTGGGTATTTTGCACCTATTGGCAGGTATCTTGATGATGACAGCTTTATATTCGGTGAACCTACGCATCATGGATGCACCAAACTTGCCACTACTGGGTCAGCCGACTGTCTTTACGCCATTTGTTGATGGTGGTAACGGCTTTTGGGTACGTGTCGCCGTCGTTGCTGGCGTTGTGCTGCTGGTCAAGCTTGCCTTGGATTGGTTCTTTAGCACCGAGACGGGTCTTGCGATGCGTGCCACGGGCTCAAATCTACGCATGGCACAAGCGCAGGGCATTAATACGCCGTGGGTGATTATCCTAGGCATGGCGATCTCGAATGGCTTGATTGCTCTATCGGGTGCGTTGTTTGTACAGACCCAAGGCTTTGCTGATGTATCGATGGGTATCGGTACGATTGTCATTGGTTTGGCTGCGGTGATTATCGGTGAAGCGGTCATTTCTGCCAAGCGGATTTTTTGGATGACTTTGGCGGTGGTGATTGGGGCGATTTTGTATCGTCTGTTTGTCCAGATTGCACTATCGAGCGACCTACTTCGAGGCATCGGCTTTAAGTCGCAGGATTTGAACTTGGTTACTTCGCTATTGGTGGTCATCGTGCTGATGCTACCAAAAATCAAATCGAAGCTACTTGCCAAAAAAGTCTAGGGGATAGATATGTTACAAGCAACTGATTTACGCCTGACGTTCAATGCAGGCACCCCGATTGAAAACCCTGCACTGCGTGGGCTGTCACTGTCGATTGCTGATGGTGAATTTGTCACGGTGATCGGTACAAACGGTGCTGGCAAATCGACTTTTTTGAATGCCATCAGTGGTGCAGTGCGTGTCGATAGCGGCTCGATTTTGATCAATGGTCAAGATGTCACTCGCCAAGATACGCATAAGCGCGCCAAGCAGGTCGCTCGTGTGTTCCAAGATCCGATGGCGGGTACTTGTGAAGCGTTGACCATCGAAGAGAATATGGCATTGGCGTATAAGCGTGGCGGTAGTCGTGGTTTGGGCGGTGCTTTGAATGCCAAAAACCGTGAGCTATTCCGCGAAAAACTCTCAATCCTAAAGCTGGGTCTAGAAAATCGCCTAACCGATCGCATGGGTCTGCTCTCTGGTGGTCAGCGTCAAGCGGTGAGTCTGTTGATGGCAAGCTTACAACCGTCCAAGATTCTACTGCTTGATGAGCATACCGCTGCGCTCGATCCAAAGACAGCTGCCTTTGTACTAGAATTGACCGATAAAATTGTCGGTGATGGCAAATTGACCACGATGATGGTGACGCACTCGATGCAGCAGGCCTTGACGCATGGCACTCGCACGGTCATGCTCCACCAAGGTCAAGTGGTGTTGGATGTTGCAGGTGATGAACGCCGTGGTATGACGGTGCAGGATCTATTAAATATGTTTGAAAAAACTCGTGGCGAAAAAGTCGAAGACGATAGCCTAATCCTTGGCTAGGTGACTGGACTTGTGTGATTGAATGATCAAAAAGGACATTTATGAATAGATGTCCTTTTATTTTAACATATAAAGAGTAAGAGTATGAGTAATTGTGAAGGCTGTGAAAGCGAAGTGGCTCGCCTATTGGTGACGTGTGAAGATCAATCAGGCATCGTGCAGGCGGTATCGGGGTTTTTGTACCACCAAGGGGCGAACATCATTTCGCTAGATCAGCATACCACCGAAGCTTATGGTGGCAAGTATTTTATGCGAGTGGAGTTTCATTTGGATGGACTTGCCATCAAAAAAGATGCGATGATGGCGACTTTTGCTGCCAATGTCGCGACCAAATATAACATGACTTGGCAGCTAAACTGCAACCGCGATCTCAAAAAGGTTGGTATTTTAGTCTCCAAAGAAGATCATGCCTTGCTTGAGCTACTTTGGCGATACAGCCGTGGCACATTGCCTTGTCAAATCACCCAAGTGGTCTCAAACCATGAAGATTTGCGCGCGTCGGTGGAGTCGTTTGGCATTGAGTTTGTACATATCCCTGTGGATAAGCAAAACAAGCAGGCGGCGTATGATCAGATTCACGAAGTGATGAAAAATAACGATCTGCTGGTACTGGCGCGTTATATGCAGATTCTAAGTCCTGAGTTTGTGGATCTGTGGCAGGGCAAAATCATCAATATTCATCATTCATTCTTGCCGGCGTTTGTGGGTGCAAATCCCTATAAACAAGCCTTTGACAAAGGGGTGAAGCTGATTGGAGCGACGGCACATTATGTCACCAGTGAGCTTGACCAAGGGCCAATCATCGAGCAGGGCGTAGAGCGTGTCAGCCATGGCTTTAGCGTGAGCGACTTGCGAGAATTGGGGCGTGATATCGAGCGTGATGTACTGGCACGAGCAGTCAAATGGCATTTAGAAGACCGCATCATCATCGATGGTGCCAAGACGGTGGTGTTTGATTGATACCCGCAGCAAATTAAAGGGCAGGCCGAGCGCATGCCCTTTTTTTATTATTAAGCATAAAGCACCAAAGCCATCAAGCATGAGCTTATGGGGCGAAATTTTAAAAAATCAAGCCTAAAATTTTTATTATTATAAATACATATTAATCAATAACTTATAAGAAAAATTGTGGATAACTTTTATAAACTATTGAAAAATACACAAGCATCTACCATATATTGACTAACAATGCAATACATGATTTATCTAGCAGTTATGTTTAACTAATCTTAAGCTATTTGCTTATAAATCATCAAAAAAAGGATAATAACATGAACTTTGATAAATATACACGCACCTTACAAGACATCATCCGTAAAGCCAATGAGCTTGCCATCAGTCGCAAGCATACCGCCATCAGCCCTGCACATTTATTGTCAGTATTGATTCAGAACGAAACTGCGGTATCGATACTGGCAGCGAGTGGGGCAGCTGTGCAGACCTTACAAGCACAAAGTGAGACTTTGCTGTCGCATTTGGCGGTGGCAACAACGCCACCTGCTCAGATAGGATTGGCGCCTGATACCGCCCGAGTGCTACAAGCGACTGAGCAGTTTGCCAATAAAGCTGGTGATGAGTATGTGGCGGTCGAATGGCTACTGCTTGCATTATTTGAAGAAAAAAGCACGCACAAAGCACTGGCATCAGCAGGCATTACCGCCGAGACTTTACAAAACATCATTACAAAAATCCGTGGAGATCAAACCGTGAATAATCAAAACAGCGAACAAAACCGTCAAGCCCTAGATAAATATACCATCAATCTGACCGACCGTGCCCTGCAAGGTAAGCTTGACCCTGTCATCGGTCGTGATGACGAAATCCGCCGTACCGTGCAGGTGCTATCTCGCCGCACCAAAAATAATCCTGTACTCATCGGTGAAGCAGGCGTGGGCAAAACCGCTATCGTCGAAGGGCTTGCTCAGCGTATCGTCAATGGTGAAGTGCCTGAGAGCCTGCGTAATAAGACCGTGCTATCACTGGATATGGGTTCGCTGATCGCAGGGGCGAAATATCATGGCGAATTTGAAGAGCGTCTAAAAGCCGTGCTGAATGAGCTTGCCAAACAAGACGGCAATGTCATCTTGTTCATCGATGAGCTACATACCATGGTCGGTGCAGGCAAAACCAGTGGTGCGATGGATGCAGGCAATATGCTAAAACCTGCTTTGGCTCGTGGTGAGTTACGCTGTGTGGGTGCGACGACTTTGGATGAATATCGCCAATATATCGAAAAAGACCCAGCGCTTGAGCGTCGATTCCAAAAAGTGCTCGTTGATGAGCCAAGTGTCGAAGATACCATCGCCATTTTGCGTGGACTCAAAGAGCGTTATGAACTACATCATGGTGTAAAAATCATGGACTCTGCCATCATCGCAGCTGCCAAGATGAGTCATCGCTATATCACCGATCGTCAGCTGCCTGATAAGGCGATTGATTTGATTGATGAAGCAGCAAGCCGTATCAAGATGGAGCTGGATTCCAAGCCCGAAAGCCTAGATAAGCTGGATCGTCGTATCATCGCACTCAAGATGCAGCTAGAAGCGGTCAAAAATGAAGATGATGCTGGTGCAAAAGCACAGGTGAAATCATTGACCGCCCAAATCGATGACGCCCAAAAAGAATACAGCGAGCTTGAAGAAGTCTGGAAAGCTGAAAAAGCAGGTGTTGAAAACAGCAAACAGCTACAAGCCAAGCTGGATAATGCGCGTATCGCACTGGATAAGGCACTGCGTGAAGGTGACTATGCGCGAGCATCACAGCTACAATATGGTGAGATTATTGAGCTTGAAAAAGCACTTGAAGCTCAGGGTGATGATGGTGAGGACAATGCACCAAAGCTTTTGCGTAACAAGGTGACTGATAACGAAATCGCAGAAGTGGTATCGGCAGCGACAGGCATTCCAGTCGCCAAGATGCTCCAAGGCGAGCGTAATAAATTGCTTGCGATGGAAGACATCCTGCATGAGCGTGTCATCAGCCAAAACGAAGCGGTCACTGCCGTGGCAAACGCTGTCCGCCGTAGCCGTTCGGGGCTGTCAGATCCGAATAAACCAAGCGGTTCATTTTTATTCCTAGGCCCGACAGGTGTGGGTAAGACCGAGCTGACCAAGGCACTGGCGAATTTCTTGTTTGATTCTGAAGATGCGCTGGTGCGGATTGATATGAGTGAATTTATGGAAAAACACAGTGTCAGCCGTCTGGTTGGTGCACCCCCTGGTTATGTTGGTTATGAAGAAGGTGGCGTGTTAACCGAAGCGGTGCGCCGTAAGCCATACAGCGTGATCTTGTTTGACGAAGTAGAAAAGGCGCATCCTGATGTGTTCAATATCCTATTGCAGGTGCTGGACGATGGTCGATTGACCGATAGTCAAGGTCGAGTGGTGAATTTCAAAAACACCGTCATTATTATGACCAGTAACCTAGGCAGTCATGCAATCCAAGAGATGGCAGGCGATGATTATGACACCATCAAATCGGCGGTGATGGCATCGGTGAATGGTCATTTTAGACCAGAGTTTATCAACCGTATCGATGAGATTGTCGTGTTTCATAGCCTGGGACAAGCACAGATGGCAGGCATCGCTGAGATTCAACTCGATCGCTTGCGCAGCCGCCTAAAAGAGCGCGAACTTGGGCTTGTGATGAGTGATGATGCGATGACGCATTTGGTAGAGATTGGTTACGATCCTGTATTTGGCGCGCGACCACTCAAGCGAGCCATTCAGCAAGAAATCGAAAACCCATTGGCGCAGCTGCTACTGTCTGGCGAGTTTGTCGCAGGTGATGTCATCAGCGTTGAGTGGGTGGATGATAAGTTTGCGTTTAACAAATTGCGTTATAGCTAATTCATCATCCAACGAACCAACCGTTTACATCAGTAGGCGGTTGGTTTTTTTATGATTAAGCTTTGATGGGTTTTAGCACCAAGCGCCAATAAGCCAAAGTACCCAAAAGCAGCATCACTGCCATCAGATAATATAGCTTGGCTAAGATCAGATGGGTGGGAACGCCCATTTGATTTAGCTGAATAAAGCTTTGAATGCCGTGTGTGCTGGGTAGCAGCCAAGCGATCTTGGTCAGCCAATCAGGCATCGCCAACAACGGATAGGCAAGGCCAGATAATAAAAATAAAGGTATTGATGAGAAAATCAACATCTGCCCAACGCGTTCGGCACGATCAAAATAAGAACTGATGACCAAAGACAGCGAAATCACCGCACCGACAAAAATCGGCGTCGCAAACATCATGCCCCAAAAATTACCCCCTCTGGGATAATCATTATGCCAATACACAAACCCAAACAAAAACCAACAAGACAAACAGCCAATGATCCCTGAAACCACATAGATCGCCAAAAAACGACTGGTAGTCAAGCGCAGCCATCGTCTGCGATATTCCATCAGTAACATCCCGACGCCTAGCAGCAGTGTCTGATGCACGATCAAAGGGGCAACTGCAGGAAAAACATAGCTGCCATAACCTGCAGTGGTGTTAAATAAGGGCTGTTCATGAACCGGCGGCGGCAGATGAAAGTGACTGATTTCACGATATTTTTCTATTTCACTGATCAAAGTCTGCTTAAGGCTACTGACCAAGCCCTTGCCGATGGTTTGAGTTTTTAATAAATACGCGCCGCTTAAATACAAACCAATGCCGCCTGTGTCCTGATGGTGAATGCTTTGGCTAAGATTATCAGGCAGGTATAAGATGCCATCAGCTCGCCCCATTTTTACTTGGTACATGGCCTCTGGAAAGCTTGTGGTGATATCGTAAATGTGGATGTTTGGGCTGTTTGCGGTAGTTTGAATGATGGTGTGGGTCAGCGGACTTTGCTCAGCATCGACGATCACCAATGGCAGGTGCTCGACATGCTCAGCTTGGTATGCTGCAGGATAAAAAAACCCATAAAAGCCAACAGACAGCACCATCGTCAAGGCAATGGAGCGATTTGTAAAAATCAGCTTAAGCGCTTGTAGGCAGTCGTATAACAACTGCATCAATGCGCACCGAAAACGATCAATCATAAGCATCAGGCGATAAGGCGATGTGTGATGCGCGTTTTTTGAGCAATCGCATGCACAATCCGACAAATAGCATCAAAAAAACCAATAAATTTAATAAATTAGGCAGCATCGCTTGCCAAGGGCTTGCAATGATCCAGCTTTGGGTCTGTAATTGGGCGTAGCTGCTAAATGGCAAAATGTGCGACCAAAACTGAGTAAAGCCAGAGGCATTATTCAAAGGCAGCGTCACCCCTGCAAAGCTCATCGATGAGCCGCCATATACCGCTAATATCCCAAAGCTTTTATTGGCACTGCGTACCGCCAGGGCAATCAATGCACCAAAAAAAGCATAAGCTAAATAAAACACCAATTGCCCAGACAGCAGCCAGCCGATGCTGCCCATCACAGCATAATCTCGAACCCACACCATCCACATTAGCCACAGCCATGTCCAAAGACAGATGCTCAGCAGATATGGCATGATTTTACCAATCAGCGCTGCCATCGGTGCCTTCGTTAACCATGAGCTGATCGTATCATCAGCAAACTCGATCACGACAGCATAAGCCACTTGGCAGCTTAGCAGCAGATGTAGCACGGCGGTGAGCACAAAGGGTGATAAAAACAGTTCATAACTCAAGCTTGGATTAAACAGCACCGCGGTCTTAATCGTCGGTAATGGCACTTCAAATTTGGGCAAGGTATTGATGAGATAAGACTCACTTATAAATGCCTGCATGCCTGAGAGTACCGCTGATTTTAGCGCAGTACTGATTCCGGCGGCCATGCTGTATAAGGCTTGGTTATAGACCAGCTGAATTTGGGGATCCTCACCATTGACCAGATGATATTGGGCATGATGCGGAATATATAGATAGCCGCCGATCTCAAGGGTGTTGATCGCCTGTTCGACTGCAGCTTGATCGCTCATGACAGCAATGACTTCCAGTTGCTGATTAGCACGCGCGTGGTGAATGATGGTGGCGCTAAGTTCACTGTGGTCACGGTCGATGATCATGATCGGCAGGTGCTCAGCTTTGGTGTGAATGAACATGCTGCCAAATAGCACCGCCACCAGCAAAGGAATACCAAATACACCAAACATATCCCAACGACTGTGAGAGATGCGCCTGCATTCACGATAAAAACTGCGCCAAACTTCCATCATGAAGCGGCTTTTGGGAGGGTGCTTTGTGCTCATAACATTCTGCCAAATCAGTCAGTCAATCGGCAATGCGAATCTCAAAAACAACGCTCATACCAGCAACCAAACCTTCGATTGGCTCTGCAGGTTTAAGCTTTAGCTCAAAGCTTTTGATGTCATAGCCGCCTGTTTGTCGCGTGGTTTTGATGGTGGCAAATTCTCCCTCAGCGCCGATGTGGCTGATGTGAAATTCTACAGAGCGGTTTAATGCAGGGATAAATCCTGTCAGGCTTGATGCTTGCTGTACATAGGGTAGATAATCCTCGCGGACGCTGAGCTTGACGGTATCGCTAGGCTTGATCATGCTGATCACAGGCACGGCGATGGCGACCAGTTCACTGGGCTTGGCATAGATTTTATTGATGACGCCATCGATGGGTGCGATCAAATTGGTCTCAGCATCTAAAGCGGCTGCTTCAGCGACCGCAGCTTGTGCGATCTGCACTTGTGCGTCGGCGCTAGAGATGACCTCATCACTGCGACCGCGCTCTGCCTTAAGATACTGCTGATGCGCGGCTTCTGCCAGCTGTTCTGATGAGGTTTTGGCGGCTTGCATTTCATCGCGTCTTTGGCGACTGATGACGCCTTGTTGGTACAGATACTCACCGCGTGCTGCTGTTTCGGCTGCCAGCATTGCTTGAGCTTTGGCACTTTGCCAGTTGGCATACAAGCTGTCGGTATTTTCTTGGCGTGTGCCGCGATTTGCCAGTGACTGAGAGGCCAGTGCCGACTGTAGCATAGCGTCGGCTTGTTCTTTTTTGGCGATGATCTCAGGGCTGATCAGCTTAGCCAGTAGTGTACCTTGTTGGACGCTTTGGCCTTCTTGGACATAGATGGCGTCGATGCGACTGGGCAGCTTCGTGCTTAGGTTGACCGTTTCGCTATCCACCTCACCTTGTAAAGTGACGATTTGACCACCGCTTGCCAATTTGTTTTTGGCGGCATGAAAGAGCCCGCCTGACGATGGCGCACTTGAGGCAGGCGAGGGCGCGCTATAGCTTTGTAATAATCCATATAAAATCCCCAAAATCAGCAGCACGAACAGCGCGATCAGTGCGATTAAGGCGATGGGTTTTTTGGGTTTTTTATAGCTGTGCTTAGCCTGTGATTGCATATGATCGATGTCTGATTGTTCAGCGGTCGATGTTTTGGTGGGTTCATCGGCAGGCGTCATGGGTTTTTTGAGATCTTGTGTCATGGCAAATCATCATTCGGTTACGATCATGGTGGTGTCGGCGCGGTATAGATACTCACCAAAGCGATCGAGCTCACCTGTGTGGTGCAATACAGTCGCCAGTGCCATGATGTAGTGATAGGCATTGGTGGCAATGTCGCTTTGGATCTGATGGACGCGAGTCTCAGCATCGACCACTTCTGCGACGGTACCAAAGCCTTCTTGAAAAGAGAGTCGCTGAATGCGCAGATTCTCAAGTGCAGCGATGAGGTTATCGGTGAGCAGTCGATGGGTGTTTTGGGTATTTTGGATATCCAAATAGGCTCGGTGCAGGCTGCTGGTCATGTCTTGGGTAGTTTGGAGCGCGACCAGATTGGCAGCATCTGCTTGTAATCGACTGGCTTTGATCTGTGAGCGGCGATCCATGCCTGAATATAGGGTATAATTGGCAGCGATGCCCACGAACCAGTCTTGGTCATCAAGCGCCACTTCACCTAAGGCGAACACTTTAGGCTTTTTGCTGGCTTCTTGGAGTGTGACTTGGTTTTGGGCGATGCGCACATCGGTGCTCAGCTTTTGGGTGATCGGAGAATTGGATGTTAGTTTTTCAAGCAGCGCGTCATAATTTGGCTGTTCATTGGTATTTATAAATAGCGGTGTGGTTAGCTGGCTGATCGTCGGATCTTGTAATAAGGTTCGAATCTCGAAGATATTTTGTTGGTGCGTGAGTGCAGCAGACTGATGCAGACGGTCTGCATGGTTACGCGCCACCTCGAACTGCATGCGCTGGCCACGACTGATAAAACCTGCTTGCTCAAGCTGATGGGCGTGATCGACATGCAGCTGCATGGCTTGGAATTGGTAGCCTGTGGTGCTTTGTAGAGACTGGCTAAGCTGGGTGCCAAAATATTTGCCGATGAGATTAAGTTTCTCAAGCTGCTGCTGTTCTTGTTCGGACAGCAGATGGCGCTTGGCGTTTAGCTGTGCGATTTGTTGGAGGCTACTGATCGCGCCGCCTGTATAAATGGGCAAAGTGACGGCAATGCTTGGCTTAACTGTTGTGTCTTTGGCGTCCAGATGCAGCTCATTTGGTAGGCGATCATTGGCACGGCTTAACAGTGATTGCGCGCTGCTGCTCATCAGCTCAGATAAGGCAGGGTCTAAGCCTTGAGCATTGAGCTGTTGGATGTGTTCATCGATACTGCCTGAGATTTGTTGATTTAGGGTATTTATTAGAGGCTGCGTCGATACATCGGCAGTCTGATGATAGCTGAGCGCGCGTACATTCAGCGATACATTAGGTCTGTGCAGCCCTTGTACAGCGTCTGCTTGTAATTGACTGGCTTGACTGAGTAATGCCGAAGATTGTAAGCGCTTTGAGGAAGTCAATAGCTTGGACTGTGCTTGCTCAAAGCTGTAAGTACTGGCAAGGACTGTGGAGGTGTATAAACAAATCACCGCCCCTGCCAGTCTGATGAGATGTTGCATCATGGGGCCATTATCTGTGCTAAATTTGATCTGCATTATAGCAAATCTTTCATTTTAGATAGACTTGAAACAATGACTGCTCGGTAAGTGCAATCAATCCAAGATGCGTAAGGTACTGCCTTTGGGGCGATCCTGCTCATCTGTATCAATGTCTTCATCGATGGCCTCAGACTCTTCATAGCCATCATATTCTGAAGGGTCGAAGAATATGCCGTGCTCAGGATCTTCTTTGGCATAGATCGCCATCACGGCAGCCATCGGTATCCAGACTTCTTCCGACACACCGCCAAATCGTGCAGCAAAGCTGATGGCATCATTATCAATCTGTAGATTGTGGGTGGCTTGATAGGATGCAGCCAACACCAAACGGCTGTCTTGGGCGTATTGCAATGGTGCGTGCAGATCGTTGTGAGTGGCGTCGATCATCAAATAAGGTGTATAGTCATTATCCTGCATCCATTCATGAAAGGCGCGGATAAGGTAAGGGCGTTTTGGTGTGATCATAGTGACTCCATGGGTCTAATACTGGCAATAAAACTGGGGCGTGCAAATAGCCGATCTTGATATTCTATTAAGGGGCGTATCAGATGTGTGGGCAAGTTGATGTGCATCTCAGGTAAGCGCCATAACAAAGGCAAAAGTAATGCATCACACCACCCAAATTCATCGGATAAAAAATAGGGCTTATGTCCAAATAAAGGGGCGAGCGTCACCAGTGAATCGGATAACGATTTTTTGGCATTAAGTGCGCTTTGTTCATCAAAGCTGTCAGGATGTGTCATTAAAATGAACGCTTGGGATAACCAATCATTCTGTAATCGCCAAGCCAACTGACGAATTTTGGCGCGCTCACTGGGTACGCTAGGCAGCAGCCTCGGTGATTGATGGCGCTCTTCTAGGTATTCAAAAATGACAGTCAACTCATACAAAGCGACATCGCGGTTCACCAGTACTGGCAGGGTGCGATAGGGGTTGAGTTCCGTCAGCTCTTCAGAGCGCTCATCTTCCATTATGACCAGCTGATAGTTAAGCTGTTTTTCTTCGAGCAGTAGGCGCACGATATGACTGTGTATGCCATGATCGGCATACAAGACAAATTGTGTCAATGAAAGATGCGGTAATTCCATAAAATACCATTGCCTAAATGAGCATATTAGTTTATCAAAAATTTGCCAAGCTGTGTGTAATTATCTGCCCAATTTCTCAATTCATTGGCATATTTATCAAAAAAAGACCGATGACACATATCATCGGTCTTTGTTGGGTGTCGCCCAATCTGCTTAATGCAGATTATTTGACATCTTTCCAAAATTCTTTATTCAACAGATAAACTGGGATTAAAAGAATTAACAGGAATAAAATCACAAACGCACCATAGATCTTACGATCATGACGGACTGGCTCAGCCATCCACGCCATGAAGTTGACCAAATCACCGACGCGCTGTTCATACGCTTCTTGACCCAATTCTTCTTGTAGGTTGTGAAGCACATGCGGCATGGCGGCATTGGCCAAGACCAAGTTGTTGGCGCCCCAAGGGCGGCTTGGATCTTCATAGAAACTGAGTAGATAGGTATAAACCCAGTCATCACCACGCAGGCGAGTCTCTAGTGACAAATCTGGTGGCGGCGCACCAAACCATGCACCTTGCAGTTCAGGATCGATGCCTGCGGTGATGTGATCACCGATTTGGTTGGCACTGACCATCAAATATTTTTCGACTAATTCAGGTGGAATGTCCAAGTCCTGGGCGATGCGAGAATGGCGCACATACTGGGCTGAGTGACAGCCGACACAGTAGTTCATAAACATTGCAGCACCGCGTTGTAGCGAGCCTTTGTTGGTCAGGTCGATCGGTGCTTTGCTACATTCTAAAGTCACCACAGTACCATCAGCTTCGGTAAATGTACCACAGCCATCACCACCAGCTGCCATGGCGTTGGTGCTGGCAAAAGCACCAACTGTCGCCAAAACGGCACCTGCACCAAATTTAACAAGTGAATTAAGTGCTTTCATTAGTGGCCTCCGGTTACGCGTTCTGGTGGTTGTTTACACTTCTCAATTGAGGTGTAAAAAGGCATCAATAGGAAATACAAGAAGTATAGGATAGTACAAATACGACCAACGATGGTGCCTGTTGGTGTAGAGGTAACACCGCCCAGATAGCCTAGGATCAGGAAGCTTACCACAAAGATGGCCAAAGCAATCTTAGACAGCGTGCCTTTGTAACGGATTGAGCGAACAGGTGAACGATCCAACCAAGGCAATACGAACAAGATGGCAATCGCACCAAACATCACGATGACACCAGGCAGCGCTGAACCGAACATTGATGGTGTTGCACGCAGCATCGCGTAGTATGGCATGTAGTACCAAACAGGAGCAATGTGTGCTGGCGTTTTCAATGCATTAGCAGCTTCAAAGTTTGGCTTTTCTAGGAAGTAACCACCGCCTTCTGGGAAGAAGAACACCACAGCAAAGAACAAGATGAAGAATACCACGATACCAACCATGTCATGCACGGTATAGTAAGGATGGAACGGAACGCCATCTAGCGGCACGCCATTTTTGTCTTTTAGTTTCTTAATATCGATGCCATCAGGGTTGTTTGAGCCAACATGGTGTAGTGCAACCAGATGCATGAATACCAAGCCAACCAAAATCAGTGGAATGGCAACGACATGCAGTGCAAAGAAGCGGTTCAAAGTGATGCCTGAGATGATGTAGTCACCTTTCACCCATTCACCCAATGCATCGCCAATGAATGGAATGGCTGCTGGCAGGTTCAAAATAACTTGAGCGCCCCAGAATGACATGTTACCCCATGGCAGTAGATAACCAAAGAAACCTTCAGCCATCAAGCATAGGTAAATCGCCATACCAATGATCCAAACCAGCTCACGCGGTTTTTTGTACGAACCATACAGTAGACCACGGAACATGTGCAGATACACGACGACAAAGAAAGCAGACGCGCCAGTGGAGTGCATGTAGCGGATCAGCCAGCCGCCCTTGACATCACGCATGATGTATTCAAGTGAGGCAAAAGCACCCTCGGCGCTTGGGTTAAACATCATGGTAAGCCAAATACCAGTAACCAGCTGGTTTACCAGTACCACCATGGATAATACGCCAAAGAAATACCAAAAGTTAAAATTCTTTGGTGCGTAGTATTTAGACATATGATATTCATAAGTCTCAGTCGCAGGATAGCGAGCATCTATCCAGCTCATGAATTTCTTAGCAGCACTCATGATTAGGCCTCCCCAACAGTCAAGATTGTGCCATCAATACTGTATTCTGGAATAGGTAGATTAAGCGGAGCTGGCATGCCGCTATAAACACGACCTGATAAGTCGTACATAGAACCGTGGCAAGGGCAGAAGAAGCCGCCATACCAGTCAGCACCGCCCAGATCGGCTGCACCAACTTCAGGACGGAATATTGGCGCACAGCCCAGATGCGTACAAACACCCTCAACGACCAAAATATTTGGTTCGATAGAGCGTGTCTCGTTTTTGCAGTATTCAGGCTGTACAGACCCATCGGATGTTGGGTCGGCAAGTTTTGGGGTTACTTTGCTAAGATTTGCCACCATTTCGTCGGTACGCTTAACGACGAAGATTGGCTTGCCGCGATATTTTACGGTAATCATTTGACCGTTTTCAATGCCACTGATGTCTGTTACAACAGCAGCACCCGCAGCTTCCGCCTTTGCACTTGGGTACCAAGAACGGACAAATGGGGTGGCAATCGCACCGACGCCGACTGCGCCGATGGCAGCGGTCGTCGCGATTAGGACTCTACGGCGTTTAACATTCACGCCTTCGGCATGGCTCATTAAAACTTCCTCCAGAAAAAGAATGGGAATATTCCCATGCTGGGTGTGTGGCTATGATAAAACACTTTTATCAAATTTGCCACATTTGCTGTGCCTATTTTTGCTAAATATGACTATTTTAAGCTATTTTTGTAATAAAATAAATTCTTCTCTTACAAACTTGGCAAAAAAAGTCGCAAAAAATTTAATGATTTAACGAAAATGCGAGTTTACTGAATATTGGTTTGTGTAATATTGAAGTAAAGTTGCTAAATCTGAAATTTTCGCAAAAAAATTATCTCTATAATGTTACCATATTTTAAACTTTTTTTCTGCACTACATGTGTTAAAAGCGGCGAAAATTACAAAAAAATTATCAGTTAGCGGTCTTGATGCTAAATGCTGACACTTAGCCATTGGGTCTTGGTGGAAATGGTGCTCGCTAATTGGCACAAAAAAACTCCCGATATGCATCGAGAGTTTTTTGAACGATAATCGTAAAATTAACGCTTTGAGAACTGTGGACGACGACGTGCTTTGCGTAGACCAAGTTTTTTACGCTCAACTTCACGAGCATCACGAGTGACGAAGCCAGCTGCTTTTAGGGCAGGCTTGAAGGTTTCATCTTGTTCGATCAAAGCGCGGGTGATGCCATGACGGATCGCACCTGCTTGACCGTTGATGCCGCCACCAACAACAGTGATGTATAGATCAACACTGTCAGTCAATTCTAGCAGCTCTAGTGGCTGACGAACAACCATACGAGAAGTTTCACGACCAAAGTATTCGTCAAGTGATTTACCGTTTACAACGATGTTACCTGTGCCTTTAGACAAGAAGACACGAGCGGTAGAAGTCTTGCGGCGACCAGTGCCGTAATTGCGTTCCATAATGTCTCCTTAGATGTCTAGTACTTTAGGTTGCTGAGCTGCGTGTGGGTGTTCAGTACCCGCATACAGTTTTAGCTTTTTAATCATCGCATAGCCCAAAGGACCTTTTGGAAGCATGCCTTTAACAGCTTTGTGCAACACATCTTCTGGCTTGTGTGCTAGAAGTTTTGTGAAGTTGGTCTCTTTGATACCGCCTGGATAGCCAGTGTGACGGTAGTACTTCTTGTCCTGAGCTTTTTTGCCAGTTACAGCAATTTTGTCAGCATTGATAACAACGATATAATCGCCAGTATCAACATGTGGAGTGTACGATGGCTTGTGTTTACCACGCAGACGAGAAGCAATCTCAGAAGCTAGACGACCTAGAGTTTTGCCTTCAGCGTCCACGACATACCAGTCATGTACAACTTCAGCGGGTTTGGCACTGATAGTAGTAGTCATAAAAAACCTATTTAGTTGAGTTTGAGAGAGTATAAACAAAAAATCTCAAGCAATGCTTGATTTTAGTTGTTTTTTAAGTTGGGGAAACGAAGGGCTCTCAAAAAACAGCCGCGATTATACCAAATTATTGATGGCTTATGCAAGCATTATTTGATTATTTGTGTGGATAAATGATGATCTGATCCCAAAAAAGGTTAAAGAGTTTGGCTGAGTCAAGCGGCTGTATCGCTCGCCATCGTGCGCTTGGATTTTTAGTCTTTCTTACCCTTGTTATCAGCATCGCCTGGGATGATGGCTTTGCCAACCGCAACCGTGCCTTTGACGACGCCTTTGGTGGTCTTGTAGGCGATTTTGGCGGGGACAGTGACGACTTTATGCACGCAGCCACTTAATGCCACACTTAGTGTAAACAGGGTCAAAAAATGTACCAATTTCATCGGTCAGCTCCCATGCGATAGATTGGCTTATCATAATCAATGATGCAACAAAATGCAACTGAAGAAATTCTGAGTACAGAGCTCAGATTTTCGCAGTTTTGTGATAAAACTATGCTAAAATAAGCAGTTTAGATTTGGATTTTTTTGTTGTTGGCTTAGGCGATGAGCCGATGTTTGGTCAGTATTTAGTGTTTGATCTGTTAAAAGGTCGGGATCTTAAGAGGTCGGCATCTGACAGACGATCTGCAACAAAAATCGGGTGGATGAATTTATGACAAGCACTTATCACTTTTCAAAAACTTATGATGTCATCGTCGTCGGCGGCGGACATGCAGGCACCGAAGCGGCTTTGGCTGCAGCTCGCATGGGCAGTCAGACGCTGCTGGTGACGCATAACATCGAAACTTTGGGTCAGATGAGCTGCAACCCTGCCATCGGCGGCATCGGCAAGTCACATCTGGTGCGCGAGGTCGATGCTCTGGGTGGGGCGATGGCGCTGGCCACCGACCAAGCGGGTATCCAATTTCGGGTATTAAATAGCCGAAAGGGCGCGGCTGTGCGAGCGACGCGTGCGCAGGCTGACCGCATACTTTATAAAGCCGCGATTCGCCACACCCTTGAAAATCAGCCAAATCTTGACTTATTTCAGCAGCCTGTTGATGACATTATTATCGAAAATGGTCGTGCGGTCGCGGTGGTGACGGCATCAGGCGTGCGCTTTAATACGCGCGCGGTGGTGTTAACCTCGGGGACTTTTTTGGGTGGGGTGATCCATGTGGGTCTAGACAGTCAAAGTGGCGGCCGCGCTGGTGATATGCCATCGATTCGACTGGCTGATCGTCTGCGCGAACTTAAGCTGCCTGTTGGTCGCTTGAAGACAGGCACACCTGCGCGTATTGATGCCCGTACGGTGGATTTTAGCGTGATGATCGAGCAACCAGGCGATACACCGCTGCCAGTGATGAGCTATATGGGTGATGTCAGCATGCATCCTCGTCAGATCAGCTGCTACATCACCCACACCAATGAGCGCACACATGAGATCATCCGCCAAAATCTCGATCGCAGCCCGATGTTCAGCGGTAAAATTGAGGGTGTCGGCCCACGTTATTGCCCTTCGATTGAGGATAAGATTCATCGTTTTGCCGATAAAGACAGTCATCAGATTTTTATTGAGCCTGAGGGCTTGACCACCCATGAGTTGTACCCTAATGGTATCTCAACCAGTCTGCCGTTTGATGTACAAGTGGCATTCATTCATTCGATGAAAGGTCTTGAAAACGCGCATATCACGCGCCCAGGATATGCCATTGAGTACGATTATTTTGATCCGCAAAATCTCAAGCCGACTTTGGAAACCAAGTCCATTGATGGGTTGTTTTTTGCTGGACAAATTAACGGTACGACAGGTTACGAAGAGGCTGCGGCACAAGGCTTGTTGGCTGGACTGAACGCTGCACGCCAAGCGATGAATGAATCGCCTTGGACGCCGATGCGTCATGAAGCATACCTTGGGGTATTGGTTGATGATTTGATCACGCACGGTACCAAAGAGCCGTATCGCATGTTCACCAGTCGCGCTGAGCATCGCCTGCTTTTGCGTGAGGACAATGCTGATGAGCGTCTGACTGCCATCGGGCGTAAGCTTGGCTTGATCAGTGATGCGCGCTGGGAGAAATTTGAGCAAAAACAAGAAGCCATCGCCCAAGAAACCGCGCGACTGCAAGACATCTGGGCGACGCCAAATAATGCGATCGGCAAAGCATTCATGGCGCACACCGATGAGGTATTAACCAAAGAAAATACTCTGCTTGATCTGCTAAAGCGCCCGAATATCACCTTTGATGACATCGCCAAAGTCTCTGACAGTAGCGTTAGCAATGAAGTGGGCGAGCAGATTGAGATCGCGATAAAATACGCAGGCTACATCGATCGCCAAAATGAAGAGATCGCACAGATGAAGCGGCTTGAGGATACGGCTTTGCCTTTGGATTTTGATTATGCCTCTGTGTCAGGTTTATCCAATGAAATTATCCAAAAACTCAGCCAAATCCGCCCAGCCACCTTGGGTCAGGCATCGCGTATCAGCGGTGTCACACCAGCGGCGATCAGTCTGCTTGGCATGACGCTCAAAAAGCAGAAAAAATCCCAAGCTATCCTTGAACAGACGGTGTAAATCATGACTGCCCAAGCTGTCTTATCTGCGTTAAGCTTTGCTTTTGTGATTGTATTTCCAAACTTGGCTTTGATGGCCTTGGGCTATGTTATGCAGCGACGCCTGATCATTAATGCAGGCTTTATCGAGACGGCGTCGAGCATGGTGTTTAATTATTGCTTGCCTTGCCTGCTATTTTTTAGTGTACTAAAAAGCGAGGTGAGCATCTTTGATCAATCTTGGCTGCTGTTGGCGGGATTTATCACCACTTTTGGGCTGTTCTTTTTGGCAGAGATTTATGCCAAATTTTTTGTCCCAAAGCTTGGCGATAAAGGTGTGTTCGTTCAAGGTGTGTTTCGCTCGAATATGGCGATCATCAGTCTGGCCACTGTTGCCAATGCCTACGGTGATGCAGGACTTGGTGTCGGCGCGGTCTATATGGGCATCATCACCATTTTATATAATGTGCTGGCGGTGATTACCTTGTCACGCACCACCCAAAAAACAGGCAACTGGTTCAATCAAGCGACAGACATTGCCATCAAAATTTTTAAAAATCCTTTAATCATCGCGCTGTTATTGGCTTTTATTTATAAAGGTCTAAATCTACCTGCATTGCCAGAATTCATCAATACCACAGGTGCGCTGTTGGGTGCGGTGGCGCTGCCTTTGGCGCTCATTTGCGCTGGGGCGACCTTAGACATTCGTTCGATGATGCAGCCATCTGGGGTGTCCATGCAAGCCAGCATCGGAAGAATCCTTATCGCGCCGTTGATCGCAGTGATCACGGGTGTGGCGATGGCGCTACCGCCTTTGCAATTTGGGGTATTGTATTTGATGGTCGCAAGCCCAGTTGCAGCGGCAAGCTATGTGATGGCCAAAGCCATGGGCGGCAACGATGTGCTTGCGGCGAATATTTTGGGCTTTACCACGGTATTTGGGATGATTGGTATGGCGGTTGGTATGGCGATTTTAAGGGTTTTGGGTTGGGTGTGAGCGTCTGGCTACAAATTGATAGCACAATCACAACAAAAATATGCACGCCTTTTAGCTCAGGCTGTTATCATAAAACCAAGACAAGTGGTTGGATTGATGTTGTTTTATCCAAAACAACAGTCGTTTTGTGATCAAATGATTATGAAGATCAGCATTTGAACAAAAGATCTGAACAAAAGATCGTTCGCTGTGCTGGCACGATGATTTTTCATCGATGTCTGAATTTATCAGCCCATTTGTCAGTATTAATGTTTTAGTTTATTAATAGAATTTTAAGGAAAGCACATGAGCCAGAATCAAGATATTTTTCAAGCACTTATCTCATCACATCAGACACAGCGTGCGCTGTGCGATGATCTAGAATCGCTACTATCAACAGACATTAAAGCTGCCAAAAAAGCCTATCCTGAACTTGAAATCGAGCTGCAAGCCCATGCTGCTGCCGAAGAGCGTCACCTGTATGTGCCTGTGATGCAGTATGATGAGGGTCTGGATTTGTCACGCCATGCCATCGCTGAGCATCACGAAATGGATGAGTTGATGCACACGCTCAATGATGGCCGCATCAGTGATGAGACTTGGCAGACTACCTGTCAATCACTGATCGTTGAAGTGCGCCATCATCTCAAAGAAGAAGAGCAAGAATTTTTTAAGGAAGCCAAAAAGATTTTGGATGACGAGCAGCAGCAGCGTTTGGGTGCTTTATATGAAGTGGAGCATAGCACCTTTGAGCGTAATAATGGCTAGCCCATCACCATAACAATGACTGACCCATCACCACAAAAACGCAGTTTGTGATGACGAGCATATCAGCCAATACGAGCTTGGATGAGTAACTCAAACTAGCCAAGCTGAGTAACGCCGGCGCCATATAAGATACTGTGGCCGCCGGCGTGTTTTTGCACGACGATCTGAGTGTCGATGCGCTCTTTTAGGCTTGCGACATGGCTGATGATGCCGATGCTTTTACCGCTTTGTTGTAGCTCAAATAAAGTGCTTAGCGCCAAATCCAGTGCCGCTTCATCCAGCGTCCCAAAACCTTCATCCAAAAACAGCGATTCGATCTGCACATTTTGGCTATTGATTTGTGATAATCCCAAAGCCAATGCCAGCGAGATGATGAAGCTTTCGCCACCAGATAGGTTTTTGCTGCTGCGAATGGCATCGCCTTGATGCAGATCGGTCACTAAGATCTCAAGCGCTTTGCCATCTTGATCATCGGTGGTCAATAGATAGCGGTCATTCATCTTACTTAAAATCTGATTGGCATGCTGCAACACCAGATCGAGTGTCAATCCCTGCACAAAATTGCGATATTTATTTCCATTTTCTGAGCCAATCAGGGCATTGAGCTTTGCCCAGATGGCATTATCTTGTTGTTGTTTTTCAATGTCGGCCAATAAGGCAGCTTGGCGCTCACGATTTTTTAATTCTTGGGCTTTGATGGCATTCATCTCACCGATCTGCTGATGAATCGATGTCCAAGCCTCATGCAACTCAGCTGACTGCGCCTGTAATGCAGACTGATCCAGCAGCGTTATATCTGCATGTCGTGTTATCAGTTCATCTAATTTGGCTTGGCTGTTTTTGAGTGATATTTGGGTTTGTTTGAGTGCCTCGTGTAGCTGATCGGCAGTATGCTGCAGATTGACGATCTGCTCATCTGGCAGTCTGGATGCCAAAAATTCCGCCTCATCTCCAAAGATGGATTCGGCCAAGGCTGCCTGATAGGCGCTTTGATGAGCGGTGAGCTTTTGGGCGATCTCATCGATGATGGCATCAAGGCTTGTGGCTTTGGCTTTTTGAGATTCAAGCTGTACAAGATCGCTTTGTAATTTTGTGGTGAGCTGATCAAGCTGATTGCGCAGATCGCCAAGTTTTGTTTGATAAGACTGCTCCAAAGCATCGATGTCAGCATCACCGATGAGCTGCACCTTTTGATCGCGCAAAACTTGCATCTCGGCGGATGTTGACTGTTGTGCTGTGTACAGATCGTTGATATCAGGCTTTAGTACTTGGATTTTGTGCTGCTCAACATCGATTTTTATCAACAGCTCGGCCAGTTGGGACTGTGCGTGATTAAGCTTTTGACTGTGTGCTTTGGCGGCATTAATCTGTATTTTTAAGGTGCTGCAGTCATGATCTAAAGCAGCACGCATGTCGGTGATTAGGGCCAGATCGGCATCATGCGGTATGATGATGGCATTTGCATCTGGAAAACCTTTAAACGCAGGTTGATTGTGAGGATCAGATTGATATTGAGATTGAGATTGATATTGCTCAACGCGCTCAGCGCAAACAGACAGATTCGGTAGGCTGTCACTCAATGTCGCCAAATGCAAGCTAAGTTCACCAAAATTGTCATTGCCTTCTGACTGTAACAATGCCATCAGTGAGGGTATGAGATGTTGCTGCAAATGACAAGCTGCATCATGCACTGTCAAGATCAGTGCTTGTGCTTCTTGATTGGTTTTGACCCCTGCATTCTCGAGTGACTGATTCTCATAATTGAATTTATCTAAATTTTTCTCACTGATCTGAATCTGAGCCATGAGATGATTGGCATCCTCAAAAGTGCGCGTCTTATGCTCGACATCGGCATGCAACTGATGGCTTAACATATCAATGTCGCTGTGAGAGGGCAAATCATTATGTTCAGAAAAATCCTGTGAAATCTGCACCCATAGATCGCGCATCCTTTGCTGGATAGTCTTACTGTTTTTGTGCTGAGTGGACAGCTGATACGCGTTATTTTGAAGGTTAATCTGTAGCTGTTGCAGTGAGTTTTTGTAGTGTTCGAGCTGCAGTCGTTGCTGCTCAAGGCTGCGTTCGATAGACTCAAGCTGCTTTTTTGCCAATGCGACATCATCAGTGTCGCTGGGGTGATGTGCATGCTTATAAGGATGCTCGGTGCTGCCACACAGTGGGCAAGGATCGCCATCATTTAAGTGATCTAATTGTGCTTTTAGCTGTATCAGCTGAGTTTGAAGGCTGAAGTTATCGAGCTGCAGGCTATGATTCTTCTGGGTTTGCTCAATTTGACCTTGCAGAGACTGCACGGCATCTTCGATTGAGGACTGCTCATCTGACAGCTGAATTTTTTGTTGATTTAATCGCGCGATCTCATTGGATATCGGCAAATAGTGCTGGTAGTGCTGCTGGATTTGCTCGAGGATTTGTCGTGTCTGGCTGCTGTTTTTGATGGTATTTTGAAGTTCGTTCAGCTGCTGCTGAAGCGAAGCGATGTTGAGATCTTTATGGATGTGATCTAGATTTAACAGCTGATAAAATGCTTGTCTCTGTGAGTCCAATTCTTTACTTTTTTCATCTATATTATCTTTGCTTGCGTTGTAATCATTTCGGATATTTTGTAATTCAATCAGGGTGTGTTTTAGTTTTGCTAAGTCGGTTTGATATAGCTGATATGCACGCATCATCGAATCCGACAGGGCATCAAATTGTGCCAGATTTTGGGATTTTTTATGAAATTTTTCTGACAAATGCTCTAGCTGATTGTCATGATAATTGCTGTTTAATTCTGCGATGACTGCTTGGATGCGCTGCCGATCGCTGATAAGCTGGGCCAGTATCTGCTCACTGTGCTGCAAATCCAGCTGGTTTTTTTCTAGAGCCTTTGTCTGATGGGTCAGGTTTTGTGTCAATGATGAAATCTGCAAATCAAGCTTGCGCGCTGCGTGCAAATTGGGCTTGATGGCTTCGTAATCTTGGGTGTGTTTTTGAAGTTTTTCTTGAATATTTGACTGCTGAACACGATGGTGATCGACGCTGCCTTGAAGGGCGGTTAGGCTTTCGGTGAGCTTTATTCTGTCTTGTGTTTTGTGATCGTGCTGCTCGGCTGTTTGTGCGACGGCTTGGTATAATGGACTGAGCGCTTGGGCGTGCTTGGCTTGATTAAGGCATGCCATTTCATCAGAAAATTCGTTAATATCTAATTGATTTTTAAGGATTTTATTTTGCCATGTGGTTACTTCATCTGTTAAGGTGGCGTACTGCTCGGCCAGTTTTAGTTGAGCTTGGGTCTGCTCAATTTGACTGTCAATTTGTGATTTTTGTTCGCTGATGCTGCTGATACGATCAATCAAAGCATCATAATCTTCGGTGCTTAACAGCTGTAATTCTGCCAGTTTTAATTGGCGTTCTTTTAACAAATTATTTTGTTGTTTGTGCTTTTCATAGGCGGCTTGGCTGATCTGTGCGTAGATCTGAGTACCGGTGATTTGCTCTAGTATCTGTCCGCGTTCGGCAGCATCCGAGCGCAAAAAAGCAGCAAATTCGCCTTGCACCAGCATTACCGATCGGGTGAACTGCGCCTTATTCATCCCTAAAATTCGCTCAATCTGCTTATTGACCAAACTGGATTTTTCTTCGATGATCTTGCCATCAGGATCATTGACATGCTTAAGCTCGCTGATCTCGCGACTGACCGCTTGTAATTTGCCATCACTTTTTTGATTGGCACGGCGCTGCGACCAGCTGGCTTGATACAGCTTGTCATTGGCGCGAAAAATCACCGTGCTGGCTGCAAAAGCGGTACCGATGCTCATCAGCTCATTTTGATTGGCAGAGATGTTCAGTCGTGGCGTCTCGCCATATAGCGCCAAGCAGATGGCATCCAATATCGTCGTCTTGCCAGCGCCAGTTGCGCCTGTGATGGTGAACAGTGCATGATTGTGAAAGGCAGGATCCTCAAAGTCAATCTGCCACTTTCCCTTCAAAGAGTTGATGTTCTCAAAGACCAGTTTTAAAATTTTCATCCATCATTCCTGAAATCTGCCGCCATGCATGACTTTGGCTTTATTGAGCATTATTATCTGTCTCTTGCATCTGTTTCATTAGTGCCTGATACGCTTGGATCAGCTGCTCTTGTTCATCATCTGGCAGATTTTCTTTGGCCAGCCGCTTTTTAAAAACTTGCATTTCATTTAGCTTATCTAAAGTAATATCCATCGATTTGGCGCGCAGGCTACCTGAGTGCGTCTGGGTGTTTTTGATGCTCAGCGCCAGTAGTTGACTGTCTTTGGTGAGTGCATTGATCTGCTGCTTTAGGTTCGGCATCAGACTGTCGCCTGTGTATTCGATCTCAAGCCAAATGGGCTGATCGTGCGCTTTTAGGTCATTAATGGAGGATTCGATGAATGCCATATCGCCACTGATTTTGGCAAGACTCTGAAAAATCGGTACAGGCAGGCTATGAATGCGTATAGCTGAGCTATCCGCGCCATCAAAAAATTGCATCAGATCTGGCTGATCGATGAACTGCTTTGGTGACTTGTCATAAGGCAAATCAACGATCAGCACTTGTTTATGCCGCCCAATCTCCCCAAATCCCATCGCGATCGGTGAGCCACTATAGCGAATGCGGGATTGTTTGCCGACGATTTGGGCGGCGTGAATGTGTCCTAAGGCGACATAATCGATGGCCTCATCAAAAACCTCACTGTTGATCTGGCCGAGGGTGCCGATTTGAATATCACGCATCCCATCATCGGTAGAAGAGACCGCGGCGCCTGCGGCGTACAGGTGACCTGTGGCGATGATTGGGATGGTTTTTTGATGTGTTTTATAAATGTGATTTTGCTGACTTTTGGCAAGATCTGCTAAACAATGGTAATGATCAAACATACCATCGATCAGTAGCTGATTTTTGTTGTCGATACTGGTGGCATCGATGCTGGTACGCACATCTCGATCACGCAGATAGGGAACAGCCATAATGATGGCACAAGGTACGCCTGCATCATCGGTCAGGGTGATCAACTCATCATTGATCTGATCACTGATGCTGCCGATGACATGTGTATTAAGCACGCCAAGCACTTCTTTAGTTTTATGTAGGCTGGTGGGTGAATCGTGATTGCCTGCGACGATGATGATGTGCTTGATGTCGTTTTTAAATGCCGTCGCCAAAAACTGATGATACAGATGCTCGGCGCGGTTGCTTGGCGTCATGGTATCAAAAATATCGCCAGCAACAATCAGCACATCCACTTGATAAATTTTCAATGAATCTTGTAGCCAATCTAAAAATTTAGCAAATTCATCATAACGCGATTGGTGATATAGCATCTTGCCCAGATGCCAATCGGAGGTATGTAAAATGCGTAAATGCTCATCAGGCTTGGGCAACTCAGGCGCTGCCAGACTTTGATCGATCAGATGGGTTTTTAGTATTGACATAACAGATACCAAAAAGACCGTGCAAGACGGTCTTCGTGTTAGACGACAGTACGGACACTTTCGGCCTTATCTAAGGCGGTGTACAAGCGATTGACTTGATCGGCGTGCGTCAGGTGTAAATTGACACGCAGCGAATGAAAACGGCCTGTACGCGAAGGACGCACCTGAATCGTGGCATGATCAAACTCAGGAAACAGCTCAGCCAAGATCAGCTTAACTTCATTGAGCAGGCTGTCGTGATGACCTTCATGGCCGATGATGCTCATTGGATAATCCATTGGAAAATGCCACAGATCAGGGTTTTGGATTTCGGTGCGTGCGGGTTTTTGAGATTGGGTCATAAAAATTTCCTACTAAAAATGTTTGAGTACTTAATGGGGATGATTTGGCCAATTAAAAGAGCCAAAAACCATCAGTCAGCTTAACAAAAACTCCATCACTGCCTTAGATCCCACAAAGCCCACCGCCAACAGTACAAAGCCATAGATGGCAAAATTCGCCGCACGCTTACCCCGCCAACCATAGCGATAATGACCAGCAATCAGCACGCCATATAATAGCCAGCTTAACACACTAAACACCATCTTATGTGCGATGTGCTGTGTCATGATGTCATAAGTCGCACCAAAGCCTAAGCCCAGCGCGATGCTCAAAATCACAAATCCCATCAAAATCATATCAAATAACAAGCTCTCCATGCTCTGTAGCGATGGCAGGCGAGATACCCAAAAGCGATGGATGGTTTTGTGCTTGAGTTCACGGATTTGTAGCCGAAGCAATAGCCCTTGTACCGCTGCCATCAGTAGTACGCAATAAGCGGCAAAAGACAGCAGGATATGCACTTGAAGATAAATGCTAAGCTGTTCAATCGGCTCATAAGTGGCATCACCGATATAGCCCAAGCTCACCCCAATCAACGCACTTGGCACTGCCAAAATCCCAAGGCTCAAAATCGGACGATATAAGCCAAACAGCACATAAAATAGCAGGAAAAATAAGCCTGTGAGATTTAGTGTATTAAATAGATTAAAATTTAGCCCATCTGTGGTGATGATTTGTGGATACAATAAACAGCCGTGTAAAATCAGCCCAATGCCAAGCACGCCCAGTAGCAAACCTTTTGAAATACGACTTTGCTTGACTAAGGCATTTGCCAAATACAGACTGCTTGCTGTATAAATCAGCACGACACTCAAAAAAATCAACAGCACAAAAACCCCTTTATTCTTATACCATCAACACATCAAGCCTGCTTGTGTTGCGTGATTACACGCGAAAATACAGCAAAAATAGTCAATATTGATGGGATTCGTGCAATTAAATTGGAATATTTGCCTAATTTAGCATAAAATAGCAGTTATTTGTAGCAATAGTTTTGGCAAGTGGCTATCTTGACACGCTTGTCACTTGATAATGACGGATTTGATATGTTTGATACTTTAACAGAACGACTCTCTGGCAGTTTGCGTAATATCGCAGGTACTGGTCAGCTCACCGAAGATAACATCAAAGACACGCTGCGTGAAGTGCGTATGGCACTGCTTGAAGCGGATGTGGCATTGCCTGTGGCGCGAGATTTTGTCGCCAAGGTCAAAGAGCAGGCATTGGGTCAAGATGTCCTAAAAGAGCTAGCACCAGGTCAAGCCTTTGTCAAAATCGTCTATGATGAACTGACCGAAATGATGGGGAGTGCAAACCAATCGCTTGAGATGACAGGTAAGCCACCGATGGTCTATTTGCTGGCTGGTTTGCAAGGTGCGGGTAAGACGACCACAGCGGGTAAATTGGCGAAGTTTTTGCAAGAAAAACAAGGCAAAAAAGTCATGCTGGTGTCAGCGGACGTGTATCGTCCTGCGGCGATTAAGCAGCTTGAGCAGGTGGCAGGACAAGTCAAAGCAAGCTTTGTACCATCATCGGTGGATGAAAAGCCGATTGATATCGCTCGTCGTGCGATTAATGAAGCCAAGCTACAGTACCAAGACATCCTAATCATCGACACTGCAGGTCGCTTGCACATCGATGATGAGATGATGGATGAAATCAAAGAGCTGACCGCAGCGGTCAATCCAGTAGAGACGCTGTTCGTCGTCGATGCGATGACTGGTCAAGACGCTGCCAATACCGCCAAAGCGTTCAATGATGCACTGCCATTGACTGGTGTGATTTTGACCAAGACTGATGGCGATGCCCGTGGTGGTGCGGCTCTGTCGGTGCGTGCGATTACTGGTAAGCCGATTAAGTTTTTGGGTCGTGGCGAAAAACTAGAAGCACTTGAGCTATTCCACCCTGAGCGTATCGCACAGCGTATTCTTGGCATGGGCGATGTGCTGAGTTTGGTTGAAGAAGTCGAAGCTAAAATCGACCGCGAAAAAGCCGAACAAATGGCGAAAAAGATGCAAAAGGGTGGTGAATTTGACCTTGAAGATCTTTTGACCCAGTTCCAACAAATGAAAAATCTAGGCGGCATGGCAGGTTTTCTGGATAAGATGCCAGGCTTAGGCGGTGCGGATATCCAAAAGGCGATGGCAGAAGCCAAGCCAGAAGAAAAGGTCAAAGAAATGGAAGCGTTGATTCATTCGATGACACCATTTGAACGTCAAAATCCAGACAAAATCACCCCAAGCCGTAAGCGTCGTATCGCTGCAGGTTCGGGTAAACAAATCCAAGATGTCAATCGCCTGCTCAAGCAACACAAGCAAATGGCAAAAATGATGAAAATGATCAGCCGTCCTGATGGTATCGGCAAGATGATGAAAGCGGTGCAGGGCTTGACTCGTGGTATGTCGGGCGGTGGCCCATTGTTTGGCAATAAAGGCGGTGATGCCAATCAAGCAGCAAATATGGCTGAGATGCAAAAATCGATGCAGGATTTGGGGCTAAACCCGAACGATTTGCCAAGCATGGAAGAAATGCAGAAAAAAATGCAAGAAATGGGCGGTCAGCTGCCACCACAATTCAAAAAACGCTTCTGATGCATTCATGGTATCACGACGCCCAAGCTGTCATGGCTTGGGTCTTAAATTGTCGGTATAAATTGTCAGCAAAATCAGTATATAGGGTAAAACATGGCAATCTTGATGGCGTTTGATACGGTGTTTGAGCAGTGTTCGGTGGCAATCATACAAGACGACTCGGTGCTGTATCATAAGAGCGTTGCGGGCAATCGTGGGCAGACTGAGATTATCCTTGGGATGGTAGACGAAGCCTTGATGCAGACAGGCTTGTCATTGGCACAACTGGACTGCTTGGCGTTCAACCGTGGGCCAGGGGCGTTTAGCGGCATTCGCATCAATACAGCGGTGGTGCAGGCACTATCTGTCGCCAGTGATACACCCTGTGTCGGTGTGTCAAGCTTGGCTGTACTTGCCGATACTGCCTGCCAAAATGATGACTTTAAAGACAACACCGTCATATCAGCGGTGATGGACGCTCGCCAAAACCAAGTGTATCATGGGCGATTTGTCACCAAAAATGGCTTGCTTAACCGTGATGATGCCGGTGGGATAGTCGGTGATGAAGCTTTGCTGGATTATGACAGTCATCTTATCTGTGATGTGACTGTGGGTGATGGGGTGCAGCTGGTGCAGACTGACAATGCCCAAACTGTACAGGTGCATCCTACGGCGGTGGATATCGCACGCCTTGGTCTGATTGACTTTTTGGCAGGTAAAGCGGTGAGTGCCGACAAGGCACTGCCTGTGTATCTGCGAGATAATGCGTGGAAAACGCTAGCTGAACAGGGCAAAGCTTAAGCTTTCGGGTTTGGCTTAAGCCAAATTTCAGATTTGTGGTGTACAATACGCCGTCTTTTTATTTTTCTTAGGTTGTACTATGGATATTTTGCTGATTATCAAAGCCGTCATCATGGGTATTGTTGAAGGCATTGCAGAATTTTTGCCGATTTCTAGCACTGGCTATTTGATTTTGTCAGCGGATATGATGAATTTTTTGAGCGGTGAATTTCGCAATCTGTTCATCGTTTTTATTCAGCTTGGGGCGATTTTGGCGGTCATTTATGATTACTGGGGTAGATTGTGGAATGCCTTTATCGGGCTATTGACTGGTAAGGCAGAAGGCCTTGCCAAGCCTCGCCAGCTGGGTCTTGCCTTGATTGTAGCGACCATACCTGTGATGGTGATGGGCTTTTTGTTCGCTGATGTGATTACCGAGGTGCTGTTCCATCCTTTGGTGGTGGCGACCATGCTGATCATTGGTGCGCTACTGATCATTTATGCTGAGAAAACTCCCCGCAAAATCATCGCTATCGAGGCCGAGAACATCAGCTTTAAGACTGCACTGTACATTGGTCTGTGTCAATGTCTGGCGCTCATTCCAGGCACGAGCCGTTCGGGGGCAACCATCATTGGGGCGTTGCTACTTGGTACATCACGCAAGGCGGCGACTGAGTTTTCGTTTTTCTTGGGCATTCCTGTGATCGTTGGTGCGGCACTGCTTGATTTGGTCAAACATAAAGACGCGCTACAGACCAGTGGCGACTGGATGATCTTGGCTGTCGGCACAGTGGTGTCATTCATTGTGGCGCTGCTTTGTATCCGCTTGATGGTGGGCTGGGTCTCCAAAAAAGACTTTATGATTTTTGCTTGGCTGCGTATCATCACAGGCGTGGTGGTGTTGATTGCGTTTTTTGGATTTGATTATCAGATTCAAGGTTAATCGGTGGTTAAAAAGGGGTGTTCGATGCTATTTTTTGGTGTGGATATTGAGCAAATCAAGCCAATTGAGTCACTGATTAGCACGCACGATTTGCCAATACAGTTGGATTTTATTCAATTATCAAAACTTAATAATAAGCATCTGAATTTCGCATTTTGTGATCATCATGCCAATCAGGCATTCATCGTTGAAAAAGATAGATTGCTACTGATCCAAAAGCTGGGCGACGATATCATCAAAGTCAGCCCTGATTGGGCATCGCAGACTCGTCGTGTGGTATCGGCAGGGCGTAAGTCGGAGCTTGTGTTGCAGGCGTGTCGGCTCAATGCAGGCATGATGGCGATTGATGGCACAGCAGGCTTTGGGCATGACAGCCTAATACTTGCTAGCACTGGGGCGAATGTCTTGATGCTTGAGAGTAGTCCTATCATGGCACTGATGCTGTATGCTGAATATGCTTATATGCAGGATAATCAAAATTGGCAAGGTCTATTATCACGGCTGTCTATCCGCTATGGTGATGTGCGTGATTGCAGTGATGGTGCTGATGTCGTCTATCTAGATCCGATGTTTCCCAAGGATAGCTATGATGCCAAGGTGAATAAACATATGCAAGCCTTGCACAGTTTTGTATCACCACCAACCCTTGATGATGAAAATGAGCTATTAAGCCATGCTAAATCATTATTGCACAGTGCAGATGGACGAGTGGTGGTAAAAAGACCACTAAATGCACCTTTTTTGGCGAATGAGCCACCCATTCAGTCATGGCAAAATGACGCTATCCGTTTTGACAGATATGATGGCCAAATGTCTTGACGAAGTGGTGATGGCCAAATCGATGATCTGATGATTAATGAGGATAATAAGGATGGATAATTTTATTGTTTGGGCGTATTTGGGCATCAGCGTATTACTGCTTATCCAAAATTTCAATCACAAACGCCGTATCCGCACACTTGAGGATGAGATCTTTAAGCTAAAACAGCATGAATGGCTGCCATTTGCGCGGACACAGACGCACTTACCGATGGCGCAGTCAGTCAAGGCCATTCGTACACAGTTTCCCGAGCTGAGCCTAAGGCAGGCTTTGCAGCTTTACACCATCGCCAAACAGTGATTGAGTAGTAGCATGAAAAACCATCAAACAGGCGAGCCGATGACGCTTCGTGATAAGCTGACTGCATGGCTGCAGTTGACCCGATTTGACAAACCAGTCGGCACTGAGCTTTTGCTGTATCCGACCTTGTGGGCGGTGCTATTGGCGCATGTCGGTGTGGCTCGGCCGATTGACTGGCTCGTGGTGCTGATTTTTACGCTTGGTGCAGTGCTGATGCGTGCAGCAGGATGTGCCATTAATGACTTTGCCGATCGCAAGGTGGACGGGCAAGTCAAGCGTACCAATGGCAGACCGCTGGCTGATGGGCGCCTGTCTGCCAAGACTGCAGCAGTGACATTCGTGGGGCTGTCACTGCTATCAGCGTGCCTGCTGTTTTTCTTGCCAGTTGCAGTATTTTATTGGTCGCTTGGAGCGGTGGCTCTGGCATTCGTCTATCCGTTTATGAAGCGATACACCAATTTGCCACAGCTGGTGCTGGCGGCGGCATTCGGCTGGGCGATACCGATGGCGTATGTGGCAGTGCAGGGGCGTACCGATGTGTGGACTTGGGTGCTGTTTGTTGCTTATATGTGCTGGACGGTGGCGTATGATACACAGTATGCGATGTGCGATCGTGATGATGATGTGAAAATCGGGGTCAAATCCACGGCGATTTTATTTGGTCGCTATGATGTGCTGATCATTACTTTGTTACAAGTCGGGTTTTTGGTATTGATGGCAATGGCTTTGGCGCATTATTTTGGGCTATTGTCGATGCTGTCTTTGGTGCCGGTGCTTGTGATGTTTTTTGGGATTCAATATCGCTTGATCAAAGACCGTGAGCGCTTGGCGTGCTTTGCAGCATTTCGTCACAATGCGTGGGTGGGGCGTTATGTGTTTGCGGTGATCGTTGCTCTGACACTGCTGAATATGAGCAGTATGGCATAATCTTATCATTGAACCAATCAAAAAAATGATGCAAACGGCAAGTGATTTGATGATAGCATCCTCAAAAATTTTAGCGAAACTTGCTTAACTGTGTTAAAATGTCATCAAACTGTCATATTGTAAATTTATAATCTGCACAGATCAAATCGTTAGACGGCCACCTTAGGGAGAAAGCGCTCTGGATGGTGGTTTTTTTGTATATTTTGGCGGATTTATGGTAAATTCAGCGAAGCAAAGCACGCCAATGGCAGCCAATGTGTTTTTTGGCTTGTTGTTGGCAGGTATGAGCATTTATTTTATCCAATGGGGCTTGAACTACACCATGCATCAACAAGTGATGCTGTTCATGGTGGCAAGTTTCTTTGGTATTTTTATGGCGTTCAACATCGGTGGTAATGATGTTGCCAACTCTTTTGGTACCTCTGTTGGTGCTGGTACTTTGACAGTAACGCAAGCGTTGGCAGTTGCTGCGATTTTTGAGGTATCAGGCGCGGTGCTGGCAGGTGCGGCAGTGACCGACACGATTCGCAGTGGCATCGTTGATATCAGCGGATTGGGCGTGACACCCAACCAATTCATTTATCTGATGCTGTCAGCATTGATTGCTGCGGCTTTTTGGCTGTTGTTTGCCACCAAGCGCGGTTTGCCAGTATCGACGACGCATGCCATCATTGGTGGTATCGTCGGTAGCTCAATCGTGCTTGGCATCAGCATTGGCGGTACTGAGTTGGCATTTGAGACGGTGCGTTGGTCGAAGATCCGTGACATTGCTATGTCGTGGGTACTATCACCAGTACTGGGTGGCTTGTTGTCGTATATTTTATATAGCATCATTAAGAAAAACATCTTGGCTTATAATGATAAAGCCGAGATCGAAGTCAAGGCCATCAAAGCCCAAAAGAAAAGCCTCAAGCGCCAACAAAAAGAATATTTCGACACGCTTTCAGAGCATGAGAAGTTGCCATATACCAACGCCATGCTGCGCGACCAAGAGGTGTATCAGGACAGCGATTGTCAGCGTGAAGATCTGGAGACAGAATATTATCGTTCATTGTTTGAGCTTGAGCGTAAGCGCGAGAATCTGGACACGCTAAAAGCCCTTAAAACTTGGGTGCCTTTGATTGCAGCGCTCGGTGCCGTGATCATGACCGCAATGGTGGTCTTTAAAGGTCTGTCTAATACTGGTCTTGAGCTATCGACACTGCAGGCAGGACTGGTGATGGGTATGCTGGGTGCGATGGTATGGCTGACGGCCTTTATTTACACCAAAACCATTCGCGGCAAGCATAAAGAAGATTTGGGCAAGGCGACCTTCGTCATGTTCAGCTGGATGCAGGTATTTACCGCGTGTGCATTCGCGTTTAGTCACGGCTCTAATGACATCGCCAATGCGGTTGGCCCGTTCGTCGCCATCATGGATGTGATCAAAAACAATGCCATCGAGGCTAAAGCAACTGTTCCAGGCCCTGTGATGATTACCTTTGGCGTGGCTTTGATCGTGGGTCTATGGTTTATCGGTAAAGAAGTGATCCAAACCGTTGGTACCAATCTGACCGAGATGCATCCTGCCTCAGGATTTGCAGCGGAATTGGCTGCTGCTGCGGTCGTGATGGGCGCATCAAGTTTGGGCATTCCTGTATCGAGTACTCACATCCTAGTGGGTGCAGTATTGGGTATTGGTATGGTGAATAAGAACACCAACTGGAGATTGATGAAGCCGATCGGTCTGGCGTGGGTGATTACACTGCCTGCGGCGGCAGCGATCAGTGCCATCTCATTCTTGCTATTGACCAACTTTTTATAAGCCTTTTAGTAACTCAAAAGCTCTGCGATGGCAGGGCTTTTTTTATGTATGATCTGACAAGATAATGACTTGTCAACAGATTGGTCATATCAAAAAACTTGCCGGACAATCCATTTCGATGATTTGAGCGAAACTACCACCGCACTATAGGCAAACTTGGCGATACCGCTTATAATATCGATAAAAGTGCATTGTGCATATCACGCTATTAAAAAGATATTTTGGATAAATGGTGTATGGTGTGCCGTGCATATCCTATGCATTTGTAAGAGAAGTTATGATAAAAAAATATCAAGCTCGTAAACAGGTTAAAAAGACGCTGATTAGCAGTCTTATACAATGTGTAGAATTGCTAATTCAAAACAATGCCAGCAATCAAATAATTGCTGAGCGGTTGACAGAATGGATTAATAATCATCAGACCGAATTGGCGGATACAATTTTTGATGAAGTTTATGGTATTTTTCGATTTAAAGATTTGAGCGTTTTGGATTATCCCGTTTCCTGTACCAATCATGCAAATCTTATGTGTAGACTGAAAAATTTCTTGAAATTTAAGACGCACACCGAAACATTAGCCATGTTATTTAGAGATTGTTTAGAAGAGTTATTTTTTGTGGAAACAGACTTTGATTGCGCCAATTGTGGTATAGGTGGACTGATTGTGGTTAAAGAAAAATCACTTGTTTATGAGTGCAGAACCTGTGGATTTTTGCAGGATTTGAACGGAAATAGATATACACCAAGTGATGTGATAACCATACCTACGACATCAGACTTAAAACAAATTGAGTCCAGCAGGGTGCGTACCACGCACTATTGATTGAATGGTTTTGATGGTGCGCCGTGCGTACCCTACGTACTGGCGAAACAAAACCTGAGTATCATGAAGTTACTCATTTCAAGGTGAGCGGATAATTAAATATGGCTAAAATAAGAAAAATTTCCATACCTGTATCTATGGATGCTTTAAATAGATTAAATTACGATGTTTGCGAGAGTGGAGATTTGCTTGAAATGATTATTGAAGAATCTGAATTTGATTCTTTATTGAAAACAGGAGTATTTGCTGAAATCAATAAACAACTGGATGTATTGGTCGGTGATTACGAAGATGAATTGATTTTTTTTAAGGATTTTGAAGCGTTGGGAAAAATTCTATATGATTTTATTTGCATTAATCCAAATAATAAGGTTTTGCACAAGGTGTATTTAATTTATGAAATAGCCTGTATTCTAAAAACAGGGCTGTTAATTAGTTTTACTCCTATAAACTTGGCGTCTGCGTAGCGCATGGGGCGCACATCATACACCTAGCCATATAAGCCCCCACAAAGAAAAACACGCTCAAGCAAATCGCTCAAGCGTGTTTTAGAATATTGGCATCCCATAGGGGATTCGAACCCCTGTTACCGCCGTGAAAGGGCGGTGTCCTAGGCCTCTAGACGAATGGGACACTAGGTTGTAAAGTCAATCTGAATCAGTTTGCTTTACCAACTTTCGGCGCTTTCACCGTTGTTCCGAAAGTGCGCACATTATAGCACAGTTTTGATGGTGGTCAAGCGTTTTTTCTAAAAATTTTGCAAAAATTCAGAATATTTTTATAAGTCATTGATTTATCAATATTTTATTATGTAATTCATCCACTTGACCGAATGAAGATTTCGCATTGTTAATTTATTTGCTAGATTTGCAGCCAATAAAAAACCGTTCATCCTTTAGCTGGGTGAAGCCTAAGCCTAACATGAACGGTTTGTAGTCGTGTAATGCTAATTAATCTTTAAAATTATTAAATTGAAGCGGTACACCAAACGATTTTTCTTTCAAAAATGCCATCGCTGCTTGCAGATTGTCCTTTTTCTTGTCGCTGACACGCACTTTGTCGCCTTGGATACTGGCAGCGACTTTTAGGTCAGATTCTTTGAGTGCTTTGGCGATTTTTTTGGCACTGTCGGCATCCAGACCGTCTTTTAGGTTGATGACTTGCTTGGTGTGCTTGCCTGATTGGGCTTTGTCTTGTGGGTCAAGCGACTGTAAGTCCACGCCGCGTTTGATCAGCTGTTTTTCCAAGATGGCATAGACGTTGTCCGCTTGTAGCTCATTATCCGTGGTGATGGTGATGGTTTTGGATTTTTCGTTCAGCTCGATGCTGATGTCGCTGCCCTTAAAGTCAAAGCGAGTGGCGATTTCTTTGTCAGCATTGCCGATGGCGTTGCGGACTTCTTGAACATTTAATTCAGAAACAATATCAAAAGATGGCATATTTTTTACTCCAATTTATTCATTAAACTCTTTAAAATCAACACTCTACATCATTATCATCAGCATCATCGGTTGATGTATCATCAAAGGCGACTGGTGATAGTAGCGGCGTGTGATTGACGATATGGCAAAACAGTTCGGCGGTTTTTTGGGTGTCGTATAAGGCAGAGTGGGCGTGTGAATTATCAAACTCAATCCCTGCCATGATGCAAGTGCGAGCCAGCACTGTATGCCCATAGGCAAGAGCGGCAAAGCTTGCGGTATCTAGCACGCTAAAGGCATGAAAAGGTGAGTGATTTTTGCTATTGGTGCGGGCGATCGCCGCATTCAAAAATCCCAAATCAAAATGTGCATTATGCCCAACAAGGATGCACTGACGACAGCCATGTTCTTTTTTGAGTGCTTTTAGTTGCTTAAAAATACGACGCAAGGCGACTTTTTCGTCTTCGCTGATGGCTTTGCGAAATGGGCTATCAGGATTGATGCCAGTAAATTTGAGCGCGGCAGGCTCAAGATTTGCCCCTGCAAAAGGCTCAATATGTGCATTGAGCGCTTCGCCTTGGTAGAGTTTGCCATGCTCATCCATCAAAATCGGCACACAGGCAATCTCAAGTAGTGCATCGGTGGTGGCATTAAACCCTGCGGTCTCAACATCGACCACCACAGGCAAAAATCCACGAAAACGATTGGCAATCGTTGGTGTTACAGCATCACTCATCAGCTCACCACTTGCCAGTCAATTTCCGTACCCGCCAGTAGTGGCGTCAAGGTCTTGTCACCCAAATAGTCATAATGCGATGGGACGGTTTGGGCTTGCTTGATGAGCGTGATGGTGCTGGTGTTGACAGGCAGGCCATAAAAATTGGCACCATATACCGATGCGAAGTTTTCAAGCTTATCCAGTGCATTCATCTGTTCAAAGGCGGCGGCATACAAAGGTAGGGCGTGTACCGCACTATAACAGCCAGCGCAACCACAGGCAGACTCTTTGGTGTGCGTCGCGTGTGGTGCAGAATCTGTGCCCAAGAAAAACTTCGGATTGCCGCTGGTGGCGACTTCAAGCAGACGCTGTTGATGGCTTTGGCGTTTTAGGATTGGCAAGCAGTAATAATGCGGCTTGACACCGCCGACCAGTAGATGATTGCGGTTAAATAGTAGATGCTGTGGCGTGATGGTAGCAGCGACATTGTTAGCTTGAGCAAGTACAAAGTCAGCAGCATCAGCGGTGGTGATATGCTCACAGACGACTTTTAATGTTGGGAAATGCGTGATGATATCGCTTAGTACATCATCCAAGAATCGTTTTTCGCGATCAAAAATATCAATCTCACTGTGAGTGACTTCGCCATGCACCAGTAGCGGCAGACCAATCTCTTGCATGGTCTCAAAGATACTGTAACGACCTTTGATGTCGGTCACGCCATCGGCTGAATTGGTGGTTGCGCCTGCTGGGTATAGCTTGACCGCTGACACGACACCTGATGCGACTGCCGCACGGATGTCATCACTGGTGGTGTGATCGGTCAGGTACAATACCATGCGTGGGTCAAAGGCATCTTTACGAGCTTGAGCCAAATCGCTTGCCATCAGTGCATCCAAGATACGCTCACGGTAAGCCATGGCTTGTTCTGTGGTTTTGACTGGTGGTACGAGATTTGGCATACAAATCACACGGTTGAAGCTACCAGCGGCGTGTGGTACGGTGGTGGCTAGAGCATCGCCATCACGCAGATGGATATGCCAGTCGTCAGGTTGGATTAGGGTCAGAGTGGTGGTCATAAAAGGCTCGCTTGGCTGATAATCTATTGAGTAATGATTGATAAATTATACAATATTTCTCAATGAAATGGCTGAAAATCAATATCTTGTCATTATTCTAGCATGGGGCGGTTTTGTCAAGGTGTTTGCAGGATAAATTTGCTGAACAAAGGCGCTTTTGGCATCAGTGATGCTTTGCCAAAAAAATTCCCAACCGATAACGATTGGGAATTTGATAGGTTTATACTAGGCTGATTTGCCCTAATTACCTTATTTACCTTTGTTTTCAAGCTGTGGTACGGCATTACCACCGCCTAGACCAAGCAGACCTGATTGGACATACAGACCCAGCTTTTGGCGAGTGTCGGCGATGTCTAGGTTGCGCATGGTTAGCTGACCGATACGATCTAGCGGTGTGAATGCTGCGTCTTCGACTTTTTCCATCGATAGACGATCCGCTTCGTAAGTTAGGTTTGGTGATTCGGTATTTAGGATGCTGTAGTCATTGCCACGGCGTAGCTCAACAGTGACTGTGCCTGTGATGGCTTTGGCAACCCAACGCTGAGCGGTCTCACGCAGCATCAGTGCTTGTGAGTCGAACCAGCGACCTTGATACAGTAGGCGACCCAGACGCAGACCATTGATGCGGTATTGCTCGATGGTGTCTTCGTTGTGGATACCAGTCACCAGACGCTCATAAGTGATGTGAAGTAGCGCCATACCTGGTGCTTCATAGATGCCACGAGATTTGGCTTCGATGATGCGGTTTTCGATTTGGTCAGTCATGCCTAGACCGTGGCGACCACCGATTTCGTTGGCTTTTAGGATTAGATCGACTGGGCTGTCAAATTTCTCACCATTGATGGCGACAGGTACACCTTCTTCAAAAGTGACGCTGACAGTTTCGGCTTTGACTTCAACTGTCTCATCCCAGTAGCGTACGCCCATAATTGGCTCGACGATTTTATGGCTGGCATCTAGATATTCTAGGTCTTTGGCTTCATGCGTCGCACCAAGCATATTTGAGTCAGTTGAGTAGGCTTTTTCTTTACTCATCTTATAATCAAAGCCATTATCAATCAAAAATTGGCTCATCTCAGCACGGCCGCCAAGCTCATCGATGAAAGTTTGGTCAAGCCATGGTTTATAGATTTTTAGCTCAGGATTGGCAAGTAGGCCATAGCGATAAAAACGCTCAATATCATTGCCCTTATAAGTTGAGCCATCACCCCAGATATTGACATCATCTTCACGCATCGCTGACACCAGCATCGTGCCAGTCACCGCACGGCCGAGTGGCGTGGTGTTAAAGTATGGCATACCGCCTGTCGTCACATGAAATGCACCACACTGAATGGCAGCGATACCTTCTTGGGCAAGCTGTAAGCGGCAATCCACCAAACGCGCCTTGATCGCGCCGTATTGTTCAGCCTTAGCAGGGATGGCGTTATAATCATCTTCATCAGGCTGACCAAGGTTGGCAGTATAAGCATAAGGTTCAGCACCTTTTTGCTTCATCCAAAGCAGTGCTGCAGAAGTGTCCAAACCGCCAGAAAAAGCGATACCAACTTTTTTGCCAGTTGGCAAATTTTGTAAAATGGTTGCATTACTCATTGCATAATCCTTGATTTATCACAAAAAGAAATAAGGTCATGGCTGATTATAACATTTTGGCAAGCGATGTGGGAATTTTTAGTGAGATTTTCTTAAAAAATGACAAATTTTAGGACAAGTTTTATAGAAATATCACCAAAATACCCAAAGCTTTGCTATACTATCAATTTTGAATATGATGATTATTTCTTAACATGTCATCTATACGATCTACGCATGCTATCTGTAAGGGGGCGGCATGACAATTCAACTACACATCGACACTCAGACACAGGCGCTGTACTTGATGCGTGATGGTCAGATGGTGCGAAGTTTTTTGGTTTCAACTGCCAAAAACGGCACAGGGCAAGCTGAAGGCAGTGGCTGCACACCGCTTGGTAAGCATCAGATTAGCGAAAAATTTGGTGATGGATTGCCAAATAATGCAGTGTTTGTCGCGCGTCGATTCACCGGTGAGCTGTATGATGACAATCTTGCCTGTGAGCACCCTGAGCGTGATTGGATTTTGGGTCGGATATTATGGCTAGATGGCTGCGAAGAGGGTATCAATAAAGGCTGTGATGCTGATGGCATCTGCGTCGATACCAAGTCTCGCTATGTCTATATTCATGGTACGCCTGATACAGAGCCGATGGGTGTGCCGATGTCGCATGGCTGTGTGCGTATGCGTAATGAAGAGCTGGTTTGGTTATATGATCAAGTCGCTGTCGGCTGCGAAGTGATTATTAGATAATCATTGGATACTTAGGGGAAACTCAGATGAAAAAATTCGCAATAATCGTAGCGGCTGTCAGTGTTATCAGTGCCTGCCAAAGCACCGAAGGCCTTGTTATCACCAAAAAAGATGGCATGACCACCGCCGTACCAAACACTGCACCTAAGCATAGCTTGCCTGCGGATCATGCACTCAAATATGCCCCACAAGTCACCCAAAACGCCGCCGAAACAGGTAATCTGATGATCTTTTTTGAGCCATCGGCCAAGGCGTCAGTGCTTGAGATGGTCAAACGCCGTGGCGATGAGCTGATTTATAGCTATGAGAATTTTAACGGCATCGCCATTCGTCCAATGTATCATCCTGTAGATGCTACCATCAGTGCTTATCAACAGCTAAAAGGCGTGCTAAGCGTACAGCGTGATACGGTGCAAAAGATTGGCTTGCCGACGCCGTCAGAGTCACAATGACGCTACGATGATGGCATAATACTTACAAGGTTGTTTTTATGAATTTACAAAAAGTCGATCTCAATTTACTGTTTTATTTAGATGTGTTACTCAGAGAAAAAAATGTCACTCGTGCTGCTGAACAGCTGGGCATCACCCAGCCTGCGATGAGTAATATTTTACGCCGGTTGCGTTCACTGCTCAACGATCCATTGTTGGTGCGTTCGTCCGAAGGTATGACGCCGACCGAGCGTGCTTTTGAGCTGCAGCCGCGAGTGCGAGAAGTGCTGTCAGACATCACGACTTTACTTGAGCCTCGCACCGAGTTTCGTCCATATAGCACTTCTCGTGTGTTTCGCATTATGACAAGTGACTATGCCGAAGCGACGCTTGTGCCACGACTGGTCAAGGCACTGCGTTCAGAAGCACCCAATGTCATTTTGGACTTTTTGACACCATCGGATGTGTCATATCGTGATATGGAACAAGGACGGGTGGATTTGGCGATTAACCGCTTTAATGAAATCCCCCAAAGCTTTCATCAGGTCTTGGTATGGCGTGATACATTCAGCTGCCTGTTGTCTGCTGATAGCCCTTATGCCCATCGCTTTAATCTAAAAAACTACCTAAAAGCGCAGCATGTCTGGGTCTCAAAGACAGGCATGGGTGTCGGCTTTGGGGTCAATCCCGAAAAATCAGGCGGCCTTGGCTCGATCGATCAAGCATTACAACGCCTCGGCCAAAAACGCCAAATCAGCGTCTTTACCCGTCATTATCAGATGCCTGCGATGCTTGCGGCTAATAAGGATCTGATAGCGACACTACCCACTCGTGTGGCAAAGCTACAGGCGGATAACAACCCGCAAATCGTCGTCAAAGAACCGCCGTTTTTTATTCCCGAATTTGAGCTAACAATGGCGTGGTCACCGCTGCTTCAGCATCATCCTGCACATCGCTGGCTACGGCAGCTGATTTTGCATGTGGCGCGTCAAGTCATCGCCGAAGAAGAGCAGGCGGCAAAACACACTGACAAATAACACGACAAATAAAAAAGATTATGTGCATGCATAATCTTTTTTTGGTTGGATGGAAGATGAATTTTTGACAATTAACTCACTCGACTTTGTCACTGACATCAGCGCGTTTATTGCGCTGATCAGGCAGGTGATTGCCAGTATGATCGAAGCTTGTCAGGGGATGAAAGCTGATATTGTTGATGGGAAAAGTTTCGTGCTGCACCAAACGCCAATTATGCGCGCCATCATTTTCAATTTGCACATAATATTTGGCAGGGCTTTGATCCATCACGACTTCCCCATAATACACATTGTCAGACTGATGTACCAAAGCGACATCGCGATCTTTGGAGATGTCGGTGGCATGCGAGATTTTGGCGCTTAGGGTTTTGGGATAGACCAAAGGCGTACCATCGTTTAGAGTATGAGTTGTTAGATTGTCGGCAGGATAATTCAACTCAAAGCGCAGGCGAGTTTTGTCGTCTTGCTGCTCAAATCGCATCACACCGCTGATGCCCAGATCGTAGGTCATCTGATCACGCGAGGCGTCTTGGTACAGTGCTTTGCCATCCATGTACCAGTCATCGCGGACGGTAGAGTCTTGGATTTTGATGGAATAATAAATAAAAAACAAGCAGACAATCACCACCAAGGCAGGCAGACCGATGACGAAAACCAATACCATGTAGTTTTTGTACCAAAGGTTGTTTGGTTGATTTGATGAAGTGTGATGCATAAGCAAATTACCAAAGAGCAAATTCAAAAACAGGCTCCATTGTAACACAATGCAACCTGTTTTTGGTAAATGGTATTATTTGGCATCTTTTGGTGTGTAAATGAACACATCTTGAGCTGAGGCGCTATAAGTGCCATCTTTGCTAAATACCGTAATGGTGATCGGTGTGCTGCCCACGGGCACGACATTAGGATCACCGATGATGCTAACTGGCAGATCGTAAGGTTCATTGGCCTGTAGCGGCAATTCTTTAAAGCGTGAACGCAGCGTCATGCCAGCGGTATTATCGCCATCTAAGCGCACTTGATAGACTTGGCGCTCGTCAGTTTTATTGACGATTTTTAGCACATAGCTATTCTCAACCATGCCATCACGGCCGATGCTGGAGAGCTGCTTACGGTCATGGCGAATCTCCATCTCAAGTGGCGCTCGGCCGACAGCGATGAGAGCGGCGGCGATGATGGCCACGCTCAGCACAGCGATATAAGCAAAGATACGCCAGCCGATGATTTTGGTTTTTTGTTTTTCGACCAGTTGACGCTCGGTGGTGTAGCGGATCAAGCCACGCGGATAGCCGACCTTATCCATGATCTCATTACACGCATCGATACAGGCAGCGCACTGGATACACTCGACTTGTAAGCCATTGCGGATATCGATACCGGTCGGACAGACTTGTACACACATGGTGCAGTCCACGCAGTCGCCATAGCCCTCAGGGTGGCTGTCTTTTTTGCGCGCACCACGCGGTTCGCCACGCTCATAGTCATAAGAGACGATCAAGGTATCTTTGTCAAACATCACCGACTGGAATCGACCATACGGACAGATATATACGCACATATGTTCACGCATGTAGCCTGCGTTGATGTGGGTAACGAAAGTGATGATCAAAAAGAAAATCCAGCTCATCTTGCCCCATTCCATAAAGAATAGGGGATTGCCATTTAGGATCAGCGTATCGACACCGACGACCAATGACATAAAGGTCAAGGCAGTGATGATAGAAAACACGCCCCAGATTAAGTGGATCAGTGCAAGCTTGGCAAATTTGCTACCGCTCATCGGCTCACGATCGAACTTGATGCGCTTATTGCGCTCACCCAGCACCAATTTCTCAACCTGCTGATACAGGTGTACATAGATGGTCTGTGGGCAGGCATAACCGCACCATACACGGCCAGCATAAACCGTCACCATAAACAACATCATCGCTGCGATGATGAATACAAAGGCAAAGAAATAAAAATCCTGAGGCATAAAAGTCGCCCCAAAGATAAAAAACTTCGGTTCGATCACATCAAACAAAATCGCCTGACGACCATTCCATCTAAGCCAAGGCAAAATCAAAAAGCCAATCAAGATGGCATACATGCTCACCAAGCGGATGTTTTGGTATTTACCAGTGACGAAACGAGGATGCACGCGTTTTTTGGTGGCATCCATATCTTTAGAGGTGGGAATGATTTTCTCAGGCGCAGGACGCGGCTTTTTCTTTGGTTTTTCTTGCTCTGACATGGTAGTGACCTTGGCTTGCTGCAAGTTAACTCTGGCTGTGGCTGCTTTCGTCCTAAATAAATCAAAATCACGATCATCGATCGCATTTTAGGCAAGGCAGCTGGCTGAATATGACTTGATGCAGCTGGGTGATGATAAGTGAAATCAGCGGCTTAGTAAAAATCGTTCAAAGCTGATGACAAAATTTCATAAGACAAATTGATATTATACTACCATTTTTTGTGGGGTTTTTGTACGAAAATTTGTAAATTATCAATCAAAGAAGACAAATGATGGAAAATTGACGAATCAGTGGCATCAATAACCAAACAATGGACGGATTATTAATAGCCAAAGAAAATGGGCGGACTATTATCCACCCATCGGCTCGTATGATGGCGATAATTTCAGATCAACACCAAATCAAAACTCGGTGATCGCCAATATCTGCTTAAATAAGGCTTTTTGTTCTTGGCTTGGTTTGGCTGACTGTAGCGCCATCACCTGTGTCATATCGCCATCGATGCGAATTTTACCCATCATAAAGGCTTCGATCGCTTGATTGACATCGCCTGTGCTGATGATATTTGACAAGGTGGCATCATCGATGACGACACTGCTGATGGCATCAGGGGTGCTACCTTGATGGATCTTACCTTCTTTTAGGTACAGATTTGCACCTTGTTCACCAGTAACTGAGGCATTTAGGATGATCGAAGCAAGATTTGGTGGCAGATTCAGATCGCCAGCTTGGGCGTTTAATTCATTAACTTGATCAAACCAAGCTTGGCTCAAAAATTTTGCCATGACAGATTCCTTGTAAATAACTTAAAAAAATATAAACACAAATGATCAACTTGATCAATGTGGTTCATTAATAAAAATAGCGCGAGGGCGCATGGATTTTATTATAAAGCAAAAGCAAGCGGCTTGTCAGAAGATTTTTGGATAAAATTTGACGACTTGGTCATAAAATGGCACACAAAAACGATCAAAATTTTATAAAAACTAAAAAAAGATGATGAATCCGATTAAATATTGCCAAAAAATTTCAATATTTTTACAAAATATACCCAAAAATTACATTTGTGTTGTATAATAAAAGGTGAAAGCTGCTGGCAATACCATGTTGCCAGTAGGGATATATTTGGCAGAGGCGTATTGCCATGCCGTCTGACGCAAGCCAAGCGCAATACAAGCCAAGCGAGCAAAACAGCAGCAACATCTCAAAAAATTTTGTGATTTGCCCTTATTCCATAGAAAAAATAAGGATTTTTTCATTTTTGCTGGCCTGACTTGATGATATTTGCCTAACTTTGCGTTACAATAGACACACAAGATCAAAGCAAGCGTAGTTTTTAAATTTTTTGATAAACTGCGACGCTAACTAAATCGGGCTGCACAGGAAAATATCCAATGAGTCTATATAAATCAGCAGTAGCCCCGTTATCCGTTGATCATGAGTATGAAATCACCATCGTGAGATTTTTTACTGTCATGGCTGTGGTTTGGGGCATCATTGGCATGGCTGTCGGTGTATTCATTGCATCGCAGTTGGCATGGCCAGCATTGAACTTTGACACTTCTTGGCTATCTTTTGGACGCTTAAGACCGCTACATACCAATGCGGTGATTTTTGCGTTTGGGGGATCGGCACTTTTTGCAACATCTTACTATATCGTACAGCGTACTTGTAAAACCAGATTGTTCGCTCCGTATTTGGCGTGGTTCACTTTCTGGGGTTGGCAGGCGATTATTGTCGCTGCAGTAATTACTTTACCGCTTGGTTTTACATCAGCTAAAGAATATGCTGAGCTTGAATGGCCAATCGACATCGGTATCGCCTTAGTATGGGTAGCTTATGCCATCGTCTTCTTTGGCACCATCATCAAGCGCCAAACTTCACACATCTATGTAGCAAACTGGTTCTTTGCTGCATTCATCATTACCATCGCGTTGCTACATATCGTGAACAGTTTTGCGATCCCAGTTGGTGCGCTTAAATCATACTCACTATTTGGTGGTGCGACTGATGCGATGGTTCAATGGTGGTATGGTCATAATGCGGTTGGTTTTTATTTGACTGCTGCATTCTTGGGCATGATGTACTACTTCATTCCTGTGCAAGTCGGCCGTCCAGTGTATTCATATCGTCTATCGATCGTTCACTTCTGGGCATTGATCGCGTCATATATGTGGGCAGGTGGTCACCATCTACATTATTCAGCACTACCTGACTGGACTCAGTCTTTGGGTATGGTATTCTCATTGATCCTATTTGCTCCATCGTGGGGTGGTATGATCAACGGTGTGCTTACGCTATCAGGCAGCTGGGATAAATTGCGTACTGACCCAATCATTCGCTTCTTGATCGTTGCACTGTCATTCTATGCGATGAGTACCTTTGAAGGTCCGATGCTATCTATTAAAGCAGTCAACGCCATCAGCCATAACACCGACTGGACAGTTGGTCATGTACACTCAGGCGCACTAGGCTGGGTAGGTATGATCACCATCGGTTCGATCTATGTACTATTGCCACGCATCTATAATAAAGCCAAAATGTATTCAACCAGCTTGATCACATTGCATTTTTGGTTGGCGACTACTGGTACGGTACTGTACATCGTTGCGCTATGGATCTCGGGCATTACCCAAGGTATGATGTGGCGTGCGACGAACCCAGATGGTACTTTGGCATATGACTTTATCCAAACTGTTGTGGTGTCGCACTGGCCGTATGTGGTTCGTGCATTGGGTGGCGCGCTGTATGTGGCAGGTATGTTTGTGATGGCTTATAACTGCTATCGCACCATCAAGATGCCTAGCGTTCCTGAACACATTGCTGAGCCAGAAGAAGTGAACACTGGCAGCGATACCGCTACCGTGCAAGCATAAGGGGTTAATGATGTCTAAATTCACTCATGAACTAGTTGAAAAAAACACCGGCTTGCTTGTCATCTTTATCGTGATCGCGATCAGCTTTGCGACTTTGGTTGAGATTGTGCCATTGATTTTCGATCGCACAGCGCCAGAAGAAGGCGGTGTGAACAAGCCATTGCCAAATATGCGTCCTTGGACTGCACTTGAGCTGGAAGGTCGCGATATTTATATTCGTGAAGGCTGTCATGTTTGCCATACGCAGATGGTTCGTCCACTGCGTGCAGAAGTTGAACGCTATGGACCATACAGCCGTGCGGCAGAATCAGCGTGGGATCACCCATTCCTATGGGGCTCGAAGCGTACTGGTCCTGACCTAGCTCGTGTGGGCGGTCGCTATTCTGACCAATGGCACATTGATCATTTGATCGATCCGCGTTCTGTTGTGCCTGAATCTGTGATGCCTGCTTATCCTTGGCTTGCTAAGAATGAAGTTGATGGCGCTAAGGTTCAAGAAAAAATGCGTCTGTTTAAAGATCGTTTTGGCTTGCCTTATACAGAAGCAGACATTGAAGCTGCACCTGACCAAGTTCAAGGTGCCACCGAGCTTGACGCCCTTGTTGCTTATCTGCAACAGCTGGGTATCGCCATGCAAGGTCAACGCTAATGAATTGGGGCGTTTTACATAGCATTGCGACCGTAGCGGCATTTATTGCCTTCATCGGTATCGCATGGTGGGCATATTCACCCAAAAATAAAAAACGCTTTGAAGAAGATGCACAACTTGCGCTGGATGACAAAGATCTAACTGCTTTGTCATCAAAACAGCGCACTAAGGATACACAATGAGCTTTTTTTGGAGTTCTTGGATTACCATCTTGTCACTAGGCTGCTGGTTATTCATCTTTGGCGTATTGGTGTGGACCTTGAGATCTAAGCCAGTACTTGAAGAAGATGAAACCACAGGCCACTCATACGATGGCATCCGAGAGTATGACAAACCACTGCCAAAATGGTGGTTGGTGATTTTCTTTGGCACCTTGATTTGGGGCTTGGGTTACTTCATTTTGTTCCCAGCGATTCAGCCAAATGCATGGAAAGGTGTGACGACGGTAGAGGTCGATGGCCAGCAAGTACCTTGGACTTCAGCCAATGAGCTGAATAGCCAACTACAAGCCAACAACCGCGTCTTTACCGAAAACTTTGAACAAAATATCTTGGCAAATGCGGGCGCATCAGAAGCCACCGTTGTATTGGCTAAGCTTAATGAGCTACAAGCCAGCCGTCAGCCGGGCGAAGATGATCCTGCACTACAAACGCAGATCAATGATCAAATCAAACTGCTAGCGCCATATGTAGATAAGCTGGCTGCCGATCCTGAAGCACAAAAAATCGGTAACCGTCTATTCCTACAAAACTGCGCACTTTGCCACGGTTCAAACGCCAAAGGTGCGACTGGCTATCCTGATTTGACGGATAATGATTGGCTGTATGGTGGCGATGCTGAACAAGTACTGTTGACCATTCATAATGGCCGTGTGGGTGCGATGGAAGCATGGCAACCAAAAATCGGTGAAGCAGGCGTCAAAGCGACCGCTGAATATGTGCTGAGCATTTCTGGCAACCAAAATGGCTATGAACTAGATCCAGCCAAAGTTGCTCAAGGTAAGGCCATTTTTGAGAATCCTCAAAACTGTGCACTATGCCATGGTGCAGACGCAAAAGGCCAAATCGCCATGGGCGCACCGAATCTGACCGATGATATCTGGTTGTTTGGTGGCGATCGCGCTACCATCGAGACGACGATTCGTCATGGTCGTGCTGGTGTGATGCCTGAATGGCAAACCAAGCTGGGTAATGAACGCGTGATGCTACTTGCAGCATATGTGCGCTCACTGTCTCAAAACCAAGCGCAATAATTGCAATTGGTAAAAAAGAGCCGCCAAGTGTGGCTCTTTTTTATATAAAAATTTAGCCTGCCCCCTATATTTTTTCACCAATTTTTAGTAAAATTCTATTTTACCAGCAACAGATTTATTCTTATGACGACTAAATTTATCTTTGTAACCGGCGGCGTCGTGTCATCACTTGGCAAAGGCATCGCTGCCGCATCTCTTGCAGCTGTTTTAGAAGCCCGTGGTCTAAAAGTGACCATGACTAAGATGGATCCTTATATCAATGTCGATCCTGGCACGATGAGCCCGTTTCAGCATGGTGAAGTCTTTGTCACTGAAGATGGCGCTGAGACCGACCTTGACCTAGGCTATTATGAGCGTTTCCTGCGTCACTCTAAGATGAGTAAAGCCAACAATTTCACCAGTGGCCGCATCTATCAAACCGTACTTGCCAAAGAGCGTCGTGGTGATTATCTTGGTGGTACTGTACAAGTCATTCCCCACATCACCGATGAAATCAAACATAAGATCCGCGCCAGTGGCGAGGGCTACGACATTGCCATCATCGAAATCGGTGGTACAGTCGGTGATATCGAAAGCTTGCCATTTATGGAAGCGGTACGCCAGATGCAAGTGGAGCTTGGTCGCAACAATTCACTACTGATGCATTTGACTTTGGTGCCTTATATCGCCTCAGCTGGCGAATCTAAGACCAAGCCGACACAGCATTCGGTCAAAGAATTGCGCTCAATCGGCCTACAGCCTGATGTGCTGATTTGCCGTTCAGAGCAGCCAATCTCAGAAGACAACCGCCAAAAAATCGCACTATTTACCAATGTTGAGACTCGTGGCGTTATCTTGTGCGAAGATGCCAAATCCATCTATCAAATCCCACGCCGTTTTTATGAGCAGGATTTGGATGATTTAATTTGTGAGCGCTTTGGTATTACAGCACCTGAAGCTGATCTGTCAGATTGGGATCAGGTGGTTAATGATCTGTTTAACTCTCAAGGTGAAATCGTCGTGGCGATGGTAGGTAAATATGTCGAGTTGCCTGATGCTTATAAATCAGTCAACGAAGCGCTACTACACGCTGGCATCCACAACAAAACTAAAGTCCGTATCCAGTACATCAATGCTGAGACCTTGGAGACAGACAGCACAGCGATGGATGATCTGATGCGCGCTGATGCCATCTTGGTGCCAGGCGGTTTTGGTGAGCGCGGCACGATGGGCAAAATGAAAGCCATCCAATACGCGCGTGAGAACAGCAAGCCGTTTTTGGGCATCTGTCTGGGCATGCAGTTGGCGGTGATCGAATTTGCTCGTAATGTACTTGGACTTGAAGCCAACTCAACCGAATTTGACCGCAAAACTTCTGATCCGATCATTGGCTTGATCACCGAATGGTTTGACGAAAAAGGCGAGCTGCAAATTCGCTCAGATGATTCAGACTTGGGTGGCACGATGCGTCTTGGCGCTCAAGAAGCTGAACTGGTGGCAGGATCAAAACTTGCCAAAATCTATGGAGCGAACAACATCACCGAGCGCCATCGTCATCGCTATGAGATGAATAATCGCTATGTCGAGCCACTTGAAAATGCTGGTATGAAAATCTCAGGCTATTCTGCCAAACAGCATCTGGTGGAGGCGGTGGAGATTGACAGCCATCCTTGGTTTGTCGCGGTGCAGTATCACCCAGAATTTACCAGTTCACCGCGCGGTGGCCATCCGTTGTTTAATAGCTTTATCAAAGCAGCCATTGATTTGAAAAAAGACTGACATTCAAAGCACATCAAGCCATGTTCGTTTGGTGTGCTTTTTTGTGAATGCGCGTGTTTTTATGATCGGTTGGTAGTATAATAAGCAAGTCCATCTTAATGGTCTTTACTTGATTCTAAGGATTTTGACATGACACAGCCAATGACAGCTGCTCAATCTACCGTCAGCGTTGCTGGGATTGAGATTGCCAATGATAAGCCATTCGTCTTGTTCGGCGGTATGAATGTGCTTGAAAGCCGCGAATTGGCTTTTGAGATTGCAGAGCGATATATTGATATTTGTAATCGTTTGGGTATTGGCTATGTATTTAAGGCAAGCTTTGATAAGGCGAACCGCTCAAGTCTGTACTCGTTTCGTGGCCCAAGTCTTGAAACGGGCTTGACTTGGCTAAATGACATCAAAGAAGCTTATAATGTACCCATCATTACAGATGTGCATGAGCCATATCAAGCCGCCCCTGTGGCAAAAGTCGCTGATGTCTTACAGTTGCCTGCGTTTTTGTCGCGTCAAACTGACTTGGTCAGCGCCATTGCGCGCACTGGTAAAGTCATCAATGTCAAAAAAGCACAGTTTCTAGCGCCGCACGAGATGCGTCATATTATCAACAAATGCCTTGAAGCGGGGAATGACCAAGTGATCCTTTGTGAGCGCGGATCGGCATTTGGCTATAATAATCTGATCGTCGATATGCTGGGTTTTGACACCATGAAAGCGATGAATGTACCGGTGTTTTTTGATGTGACACATGCGCTGCAAGAGCCTGGCGCGCGCTCAGACAGTGCCGGCGGTCGTCGCCATCAAATCACCACGCTTGCTAAGGCGGGTATGGCGACAGGGCTGGCGGGCTTGTTCTTGGAGGCACACCCTGATCCTGATAAAGCCAAATGCGATGGCCCTTGTGCGCTGCGTTTGGATCAGCTTGAGCCGTTTTTGACCCAGTTAAAGCAAATTGATGATCTTGTCAAAGGCTTTGAGGTGCTAGACACCAAATAATCCAAGACTGCTTATGCAAGTTGATGGATGGTTTTAATGGACTGAAAGTTAGGTTTTTAATTTTAAATTCACATAAATATAGGAGCTGTTATGTACGCTGAAGATACCAAAAATGTTGTAGAAATCAAAGACATCATCGCCCGTGAAATTCTTGATTCGCGCGGCAACCCAACCATTGAAGCCGATGTGATTTTGGCCAATGGCATCTGCGGTCGTGCAGCAGCCCCAAGTGGCGCATCAACAGGCTCTCGCGAAGCACTTGAACTGCGTGATGGTGATGCTAATCGCTATCTGGGCAAAGGCGTCAAAAAAGCCGTCGCCAACGCCAACAGTCAAATTCGCACCGCTTTGATGGATCAGGATGTCACCCAACAAAGCGAAATTGATAAGATTTTAATCGAGCTTGATGGCACTGAAAATAAGGGCAATATGGGTGCCAATGCCATGTTGGCGGTCTCTTTGGCAGCTGCCAAAGCTGCAGCACTGTCTCAAAATCTGCCACTGCATCAATACATCGCCAATCTGCGCGGCCAAACCAGCTTGACCATGCCTGTGCCAATGATGAACATCCTAAACGGTGGTGCGCACGCTGATAACACGGTAGATATCCAAGAGTTTATGATCGAGCCTGTGGGCTTTGATTCATTCTCTGAAGCGCTGCGTGCAGGTACTGAGATTTTCCATAGCCTAAAATCAGTGCTAAAATCTCAAGGTCTAAACACCGCAGTCGGCGATGAGGGTGGTTTTGCACCAAATCTACGCTCAAACGAAGAAGCCATCACTGTCATCATGCAAGCGATCGACAAAGCAGGCTATAAAGCAGGCCAAGACATCTTCCTTGCGCTAGACTGTGCCTCTTCAGAGTTTTATAAAAATGGTCAATATATCCTAGCGGGCGAAGGCAATAAAGCCTTTGATAGCCAAGGATTTAGTGATTATCTGACTGGTCTGTGTAACCAATACCCGATCATCTCAATCGAAGATGGTCTGGATGAGAGTGACTGGGAGGGTTGGGCTTATCTGACCAAGCAGTTGGGTAATAAAGTGCAGCTTGTGGGTGATGACCTATTTGTCACCAATCCAAAAATCCTACAAGAAGGCATCGACAAAAACATTGCCAACGCCATTTTGATTAAGTTCAATCAAATCGGTACGCTGAGTGAGACCTTGGATGCGATTTATTTGGCCAAACAAAACGGCTATGCCACCGTCATCAGCCATCGTTCTGGCGAAACTGAAGATTCAACCATCGCTGATTTGGCAGTTGGTACAGCTGCTGGCCAAATCAAAACTGGCTCGCTGTGCCGCTCTGATCGCGTCGCTAAATACAACCAGCTGCTGCGTATTGAACAGCAAGTACGCGCGGCTTATCGTGGTCGCGAAGAGTTCATTGGCCTGCGTGGCTGATGGATGAGTTAAGGCGGGGTAACACTGCGGTGAAAATCATCAAAAATGCACATCGATTGAGGGGAGCTAACTTTAGCTATATATTAGCCATTGTGATCGCCGCAGTGATATTGGCCATGATGCAGTATCAATATTGGTATGGTGAATATGGCCATGCCAATTTGGCTGAAGTCAAAAGCCAGCTGGCCGAACAGACTCGTCTCAATCAAGAGCAAAGCTATAAAAACAGCATCTTATTGGCGGATGTTAAAGACCTAAAATCTGGACTGTCTGCCATCGAAGAGCATGCACGACTGGATTTGGGCTTGATTAAGCGCGGTGAGACTTTTGTACAGTTGTCTAATGCGCCAATTACCTACTCTCGTCAGCCTCTGCCTGAAGTGCAAGCGGATGTTGAGGCTGTCGATGCCTTACCAGAGCCTGCTGTGACCGATCAAGCGCAATAAGCTTTGATGATGGCATTTGATTATCAATGAATGCAGTACATCACGCTTTTTATCGGCTCATGCTTTATACGCAACATCCTTCGCCAAGCTGATCAACTTGGCGATTTTATTTTTAGTTATGGTTGGATGGCCTGCATGCATTGTGATACGATCACTCTTTGAAAGACAGCCATTTAATATCATTAATCCAAAGACCTTATTGATATGAGTACGATTTATCCACTCATCGTCGCCGCTGGTACCGGATCTCGATTCGGTGGCGATCTGCCCAAGCAGTACCTTAGAATTTTAAATAAAAGCATCTTGGCGCACAGTGTCGAGAGGCTCAACCATCCTGCGCTTTCGGCATTGACTTTGGTGGTCTCTGCACAGGATGCTTGGATTAAGGATGCGTGTGTGGATATTGAGGCGTCATATTCATTGCCAATACATTTGGCGATTGGAGGTGCTGAGCGTTGGCAGTCGGTGATGAATGGCCTTAACAGCATCTGTCAACTGGGCGCCAAAGCAGACGACTGGGTGTTGATCCATGATGCGGCGCGCCCTTGTTTGCCACGATCTGATTTACAAAAAATCATTGATAAGATCCACTCTAACGATGCGTGTGCCATCATCTTGGCCAGCGCAGTTGTCGATACGCTCAAATACGCCAAAGATGGCCGTATCAGTCATACTGTCGATCGTGAGAATCTGTGGCAATCGCTGACACCGCAGGCATTTCAAATCAAGACGCTTAAAGCTGCCTTTGACTATGTGATGACAAATGACATTCACATCACTGATGAGGCGGCTGCATGCGAGGCGATGGGTGTGGCCGTAGATATCATCGCAGCTTCGCGCATGAATATTAAGCTGACTTATCCAGAGGATCTGCCATTGATTCAGGCTTTGATCACCCAGAGTGATGCGTGAGATTCTTTGGTAGGGCGCTGTGATGGCAATTTGGCTGTTTGGGTTGATCTCGGCAGTGCTTTTGGTGCTACTGGGTACGGTTGAGGGTTTTTGGTTTGATGAGTTTTGGCTGCAGATTTTTGGTGATGATCGCCTAAGCATTGGCTTGACAGCTGCTTTGCTGCTGACGATGGGATCGACATTGTTATGGCCGAAACTTGATAAGCGACTGCCCAGGGCGGCAAAGCTGGTCTTTGGCGTGCTGATGCTGGGTTTATTTATCATAAAAGCACTGACCGCCTATGTGGCTTATGAAAAACTCACGCCCAAATCGCGTCATATCATCAGCGCCACAGCGTACATAGATACCATCAGCGATGGCGTCTATGATCCTGTGATGGGCAGTGCGTATCGTCAAGTCGCCACCATTCATCATATCAAGCCTGCATCTGCATCAAAGATGCAGGCTTTGGATGTATTTAACCCATTTAATGATGGTGCGATGACTGTGCCCGCTTTAGATTCGTCAGCACATCAGGCGATGGAGGGGGCGACCGTGATGCTAAGCGCGCACCCGAATTTTACCAAAACAAATCTTGATGAGCTAAGCAATCTTAAGCCAGCTATGGCGGTATCGATGCAGCTGTTGATCACGCCCATCGATCGTACGGTCAGTGCTGATGGGTTTGATGCCAATCAATGGCTTAAGACGCGCCATGTTCATGCAAATGCACAGATATTATCAATAGACGAGATAAAACCAAGATCAGCTCAATCACGACGAGCGCAGCTTGGCTTAAAGCTTGAGCAGTATCGGCAACGACTTCGGACGCATTTTTATCAGAATTGGAGCACGAAAACTTACGCGCAGGCACAAGCGGATGCTGTGACCTTGAGCCTAATGACGGGTGATCGCGCTTTGATCGATAAAAGCACCAAGGATCTGTATCAGCTGGCTGGTATTTCGCATTTGCTTGCGATCTCTGGGACGCATGTGCTGTTTTTGGCGATGATTTTATCCACCGTGGTGACGGGGATCACGGATCGATTTGCGCTTAATATCTATCAAACACTGCCGCGATGGCAAATTCGTATGGCGGTTATGGTTGCAGCAAGCGTGCTGTACGCACTATTTACAGGATTTGAGGTACCAGCGGTGCGTACGGTGTATCTTTTGATGGCAGCCTGGCTGATTCGTTATTTTGTGCTGCCGATTGGGATGGTCTCAGCGCTGTCTTGGGTGGCCTTATTGATGATTTGGCTGGATCCTTATGTGCTATGGCAGGCAGGGTTTTGGCTGTCCTTCATTGCGGTACTGGTGTTGATGCGATATGAGTTATCAGAGGCGCAGCTGGCTTCTGGTGACAGCGTGCTTTGGCAGCCCAAATTGTGGCCGCAAGCAGTGTGGCAGTTGGCCAAGCTGCAGTTTTGGCTGTTTTTTGCGATGTTGCCGCTGTCGATTTTGTTGTTTGGGAAAATATCCATTTGGGGTCTTGTGGTCAATTTATTTGCCATTGGTTTATTTGGTTTTGTGGTTGTGCCGCTAAATTTATTGGCAGGATCGTTATTTTGGCTGCTGCCCCAGCTGGCCGATGGCCTGTGGTTTTTGGCATCATCACTGCTGTATGCGCTGCACGAGGCACTGAATTTTAGTCTTGGTCATCAACTGGGTGCGATCAGTGCTTGGTGGTATGCACCGTTTACCATGGCAGGATTTTTGTTGTGTTTTTTGTTGGTGGGACTGCTGATTTTGCCAAAAGTGCTGCCGCGATCACTGATGATGATGCCAATACTTGCCATCGTGTTTTTGGCATCGGATCATTCACAGCCGTCATTGGTATTGATGCATCTACCCACCGATAGCCAACAGACGAGCCAACTCTTATTGATTCAATCCGATGGTCAAAAAAAGCGCCATTGGCTGATATTAAATGACTTGGGTGCTAAATCACTACGCGCCAACCACGCAAACACCCTTATCGATCAGCTGCATCGTCAAGGTGTGGCGCGATCTGGTTTGGATGGTGTCATTGTACAGTCCACCAGTGCGATATTTATGCCAATGGTCGCTGAGCTGGCCACAAGAATGCCTGTGCATCGCTACTGGCAAGCGGGCGATCATCAGCCGCTGGCATCATTACGACATGAGCCGTGTCAAGCGGGCATGACTTGGCAAGCTGATGGGCTGATGCTGCGCGCGCTGACAGGCTGGCATGAGATCGATGATGAGCGCGTACAGCACTGCGAGATTGAGCTTTTGAGTGATCAGTCGCTGACTGTGATGGGCATGCCGATGGCATCGGATGCGCTGCCAGACATCATGGAGCAGTCTGATGATACCAAAAATAAAACGCAGCTGATCTTTAACACCAGCAGCGAGCCGCTGTTATGGCAGCTATGGGAGATGATGTGCGCAAGCGACGAGTCGCTAAAAATTACTGAAGATTTGACCCATCAGCGATACTGGCTATCCACGAGCCGCACTGCCAATAGCGATGCTCTCAACACAAAGCTGACAGAGACTTCACAGATAATATTGGAGTGACTTTTTTGATTGTGGCTGCTTTAAGATGCACTTGGTGCTATCGCTCACCCATCTTTTGAGGTAGAATACTGAGTCAAACGCTTTTATCTTAATTTTATCATCTTTTAAAGGTAATATTTCATGGCATGGCCACCAAATCCCAACAAATCCAATGATCAGCTGCCAGCTGGTACACCGATGACACCACCTCGTCAAGGCGAGGAATGGCGTCTGCTTGAAAAGACTTTGCTAGCCAGCATCGAAGAACAAAAGGCCAGCCGCCGTTGGTCGATCTTCTTTAAGCTTTTGACCTTTTGTTATTTATTGTTCCTATTGACGGCGATCGGCATCGGCTGTAGCGGCACTACGGGCAGCTCGCTCGATCGCATTGGCATGAGCGAGCCACACATCGCTGTGATTAATGTCAGTGGCGCCATCGCACCAAATAGCGATACCAATGCCCAAAATATCAATGATTCATTAGCACAAGCTTTTGAAAATGAACAAGCACAGGCGGTGGTATTAAGCATTAATTCACCCGGCGGCTCCCCAGTTCAATCTGATGAGATTTGGCAAATGGCGATGGATCTGCGCCAAGAATACCCTGACAAAAAGCTGTACGCCATCATCGGCGATATGGGCGCGTCGGGCGCCTACTACATCGCTTCTGCTGCTGATGAAATCTGGGTCAATTCTTCAAGCCTGGTTGGCTCAATCGGTGTGATCATGTCAGGCTATAATATCGAGGAGCTGATGAATAAAATCGGCGTCAAAGATCGTACGCTGACCTCTGGCGAGTATAAAGATATTTTAAGCATGACGCGTGAAATGACCGCTGCTGAAGAGGCGCATGTTCAAAAATTGCTTGATAATACCCATCAAAACTTCATCGATGCCGTCAAACAAGGCCGTGGCGATAAGCTAAAAAATCCAGATGAAAATCAGCTTTTTAGCGGGCTGTTTTGGACAGGAGATGATGCAGTGGCACTGGGCTTGGCGGATAAAACTGGTGGCATCAGCCAACTAAAAAAACAGCTGGAGCTTGAGACGGTGGACTATAGCTATGTCAATCCAATGAATGTATTTTTTGATCGCTTTGGGGTGCAAATCGGTAAAGGTCTGGGTGAGGGCGTCAAGCTAAGCTTTGGCGAAGATACGCCAACGAGCATCAAATAACCTTAAGCCACAAAAAACCTGCGCATTTGATGATGGCAGGTTTTTTTAGTGCGATAGAGTAGGGCAGACTAGCCTAAATCGCATTTTTGATTCACATCGGCCAGTGCCTCATCGATAATCTTTTGGCTGACGCCTTTTTTACGCAGTTTTTCGATAAATAGCACATCATCAGCCAAAGTATAATCAGAATTATCGCGGTCAAGCCCTTGGCGGATATACAGACGAATCAAACCTTGGATACGATCAAATCCATGATCTTGGGCAGTTACCTCCAGATGCTTGATGATTTCTTCAGATAAGCGCAAATGCACAGGGCGCATGATGGTCTGCGGATGGTCAGAATAGCGATTCTTGATGCGTGGTGGAAGCATGAGTATCCTTTTTTAGTTGGGTCGGCTTGATCTATCAAGCGCGAATAAAGCGATATGAGCGATTATACCACGATGACGATGACTGTCAAATCCCGATGATCTTTTGCTGAGCGATCATAGACAAGCAAAAGCCCTTAGCTTGTGACTAAGGGCTTTTTTAATATGGCTCCCCAACCTGGGCTCGAACCAGGGACACACGGATTAACAGTCCGATGCTCTACCGACTGAGCTATTGGGGAATGTCGGTATCTTTCGCTGTATGCTCAAGATGGTGCGTATTATAGCAGGTTATTTTGACCTGTCAACACTTTTTTGATAAATTTTCAAAAAATAATCGAAAATTTCCATCAAATACGCATAAAATAAAAAACCAAAGTACCGCTGTGAAGGGGTGACCATGAACCGTGAAGTTCAAGGCGGATAAGGGTAATGCTCATTACGGCTTCCTGATTCATCACAAGGATGCAGGCCTGCTCAACAGAAACATTGAACCCAAATCCTAATATAAGATTATCGGCTCAGGAATACGCTTCACTGGCGAGTACTTCAGAAACTTTATTATACCAAATTGAGCAAATTTTTCAAGTTGATTGAATGGATAATGACTGCTATCTTATAAAGCAACTGTTTGATTTTAATTAATTTTTTATCAATTTATTGCTTGAAGGTACAAAAATGCCCATCGAAGTCGATGGGCATTTGATTAAGAAGCGATTATTTGATTTTTGCTTCTTTGAATAGAACGTGCTGGCGAACTTTTGGATCAAATTTTTTGATTTCCATTTTGCCAGGCATAGTACGCTTGTTCTTAGTGGTGGTGTAGAAATAACCAGTACCAGCAGTAGAAACTAGTTTAATTTTATCTCTCATGATCGTATCCTTTAACTAATGGTATGTGGGGTCAAATTAGATTTTTTGACCTTGGGCGCGTAGGTCAGCAAGCACTTTGTCGATGCCATGCTTGTCAATGATACGCATACCTTTAGATGAAACGCGTAGACGAACAAAACGGTTCTCAGACTCTACCCAAAAACGATGGTTGTGTAGGTTTGGAAGGAAACGACGGCGAGTTTTGTTGTTCGCGTGTGATACATTGTTACCCACTTGTGGGCGTTTTCCAGTCACTTGACAGACTCGAGACATGGTGAACTCCTAATCTTAGCGGCACGGATATTGAGCGGTATCAGGTGTGCCAGTCACAGCTTTGGTGCTTATTTATTTGTGGTATGGACACGGCACAAATAAAGTGTGACTTCTTATGGTTAGGCCACTCTTTGCTTACCGTTAAAGGCGACGACAATCAAGAAGTAGCAGAAAAAATTAAAGCCCGAATTATACACGAAATACAATCACTTGACAAGTGTTTTCAAGTTGATGATTGCAAGTTTGCGGGCAGATAAACTTAACTCAAACTTTTGGGCTCAGCGCCAATGTCGGCATCCCAAAGCCATGCCAGCCATAATGCATAAAGTTGCGGATATTGGCATGGTCAATGCCATCAGGCGTGGCTAATACCGATTGGTAATGTTCGGCAAATAGCGATAGGGTGTCGATTTGATTAAGACCGTGTAGCTTGGCTAGGCTAAATACTTTGGCACTGCCTTCATTGGTGCCAGCTGGATTAACGACTTCACCATTACTGAATTCGACTGGTGTGTAGTGATAATTGGCTTCGATAAAAGCAATCACATCGGCAAATTTAAGACTGCCATTGGCAACGCCAGCCAGTAGGCGGGACATGTCTGTTGTACGCATAGGGCACCTATTAGCGGTTAAAGTAGTCATCATCATCAAATGATGGTGGTGCAAAGTTACCGCCTTGTTCTAGGTGGCTCATGTGCATTTGCATTGAGCGTTCGTGCTGAATGCGTTGATAGATTTCTTCACGGTGTACAGCGATGTCTTTTGGGGCGTTGACGCCAAGACGGACTTGGTTGCCTTTGACGCCTAGGACAGTCACGCTGACTTCATCACCAATCATTAGGGTTTCGCCGACACGGCGGGTTAGGATTAGCATAAGATACTCCTTAGATACACATCAACTCAATCGTTATTGTTAGCCTTGATATCCGTTTTATCAATTGAGTTGATCGGTGGGCGGGCTGTATAAATTTTGCCCATAAAAATGCCTAATGCGATATTATAATCTGCATTAGGCATCTTGTCAGTAATTTTTCTGTCGATTTCGTTGTATTTTGTTTAACAAAATCTTTGAAAAATTCAATCTATGCTGATGGTGGTTGTTTATAGACCAGCAACTTTACTTTCGCCATCTTCACGATCCAGACCAAAGGCGGTATGTAGCTCTTTGACCGCTTTTTCTAGGTGCTGTTCTTGGATTAGGACAGATACCTTGATTTCGCTGGTTGAGATCATTTGTAGGTTGATGTTGTTGCTTGCTAGGGTGTCAAACATTTTGCTTGCCACACCTGCGTGCGAACGCATACCAACGCCCACGATAGAGACCTTGACCACATCGTCAGCGCCAAACACTTCGGTTGCACCGATGTCATCTTTGACACGCTCGTTTAGGATTTTTAGAGTTTTGTCAAAGTCGCCACGCTGTACGGTGAAGCTAAAATCGGTATAGCCTTCTTGTGAAGCGTTTTGGATGATCATATCGATTTCGATATTGGCAGAGCTCACTGGGCTTAGGATGGCCGATGCGATACCAGGGCGGTCAGGCACGCCACGCACGACGATTTTTGCTTCATCGCGGTTAAATGCGATACCAGAAATAACTGCACGTTCCATATCGTCTCCTTCATCAATCGTGATAAGTGTGCCTACATTTTGTTTAAAGTTATCATCAAAAACACCATCTGCATTATCATCAAAGCTTGATAAGACACGCAGTGGCACTTGGTATTTACCTGCAAATTCCACAGAGCGGATTTGTAGGACTTTTGAGCCTAGGCTCGCCATTTCGATCATCTCTTCAAAAGTGATTTTTGAGAGTTTTTTGGCTTTTGAAGTGACTCGTGGATCGGTGGTATAAACGCCATCGACATCGGTGTAAATTTGGCATTCATCGGCTTTTAGGGCAGCAGCCAAGGCAACGCCAGTGGTATCTGAGCCACCACGGCCCAGAGTGGTGACATCACCATGCTCATTGATACCTTGGAAACCTGCAACAACCACAACACGGCCTGCGTTCAGTTCGTTCATGATGGCATCAGTATCGATGCTTTGGATACGAGCCTTGGTATGGGTATCATCCGTGCGAATGGCAACTTGACCACCGGTCATTGATTTGGCTTCAACACCGATGCTTTGTAGTGCCATCGATAGTAAAGAGATAGAAACCTGTTCGCCTGTGCAGACCATTTGATCATATTCGCGTGGGCTTGGGTCGGTGGTAATTTCACGAGCCAAACCGATCAGTCGGTTTGTTTCACCACTCATCGCCGAGACAACGACGACGACTTGATGACCATTATCGTGCCAGCGTTTGACACGCTGAGCGACATTTTTGATGCGGGTGATGTTGCCCATCGAAGTCCCGCCGTATTTTTGTACGATTAGTGCCATTTATAGTTGCCTTGTAAAACACCCGAGTACGGGCTTGTCGTCAAGTGTTTGGCATCAAATGATGGTCATCTGATGCATTTACACTCATGAAATTGCCAATCCATCAGGCAAATCCCAAGGACAATCCATCGTCTGCGATATTTTGCCACAAAATTGGGTATTTGCTTGTATGGCTTTGGGATAAGCTTATGCCAAATCGGCAGTAAGCTTGGTTTGTAATGCTTCTAAGACAGCAGCCAATTTGTCTGACTTTGGTGCACCGCCTTGAGCGTAGTCAGGCTTGCCGCCGCCTTTACCACCAAGCTCGGAAGCTAGATGGCGAATGATGTCGCCTGCTTTGACTTTGTCTTGAGCACCTTTGGCGACGCTGGCAGTGATGGCCAGGTCATCGGTTTCGCCGACAATCACGATGATGCCATTGGTCAGACGAGATTTGAGCGTATCAGTCAGACCACGAATGCTCTTACCATCGATGCCGGCAACTTTGGCAATCAGTAGCTGATACTCACCAATGCTGATTGCTTGATCTAGTAGGCTGACTGCTTGTAGGCTTGCCAGTTTTTGGCTTAGCTGTTCTAGCTGTTTTTCTAGCTCGCGTTGCTTCTCGCTTTGGCTTGTGATGCGTGGCAAGATTTCATTGCGTTTGGCTTTTAGGTTGTTTGCCAAGGTTGCCAAAGTGCGTTCACCAGCTTGGATATAGCGTAGTGCACCCATGCCTGTCAAGGCTTCGATACGGCGTACACCAGCTGCGATACCGCTTTCGGAGGTGATCTTGAACATACCGATATCGCCTGTGCGTAGTACATGGATACCGCCACACAGCTCGATAGAAAATGGTGTTTTGTCTGCTTTTTCGCCCATGGTTAGGACGCGGACTGTTTCACCGTATTTTTCACCAAACAGTGCCATCGCACCTTTTTTCATCGCACTGTCGATGTCCATGTGCTCAATGCTGACAGTGGTGTTCTTTTGGATTTGTTCATTGACCAAGCGTTCCACTTGAGCCAGTTCCTCTACTGAGATACTGCCATCATAAGAGAAGTCAAAGCGTAGCACTTCGCTTGAGACCAATGAGCCTTTTTGAGCGACGCCATCACCAAGCACGGTGCGTAGAGCAGCGTGTAGTAGGTGGGTCGCTGAGTGGTTCTTGGCAGATGCAGCACGCACATCATCGATGACTTGGGCTGCGGCAGCTTGTTTGCTGGTGATTTGACCCATTTTTACGGTGCCATGATGAATGATGGCTTGACCTGATTTTTTGGTATCTTCGACGGCAAATACACCTGACTCGGTGCTGATTTCACCAGTTTCGCCAACCTGACCACCGCCTTCGGCATAAAATGGGGTTGCAGTCAGGACGATGACACCGGTATCACCTTCGGCAAGTGTATCCACTTCTTTACCATCTTGGTATAGGCCAACGATGGTGGTGTCAGCAGCCAAGCTGTCATAACCCAAAAACTGTGTCGGGGTATCAACCTTAATGGCGGCAGAATAATCCACATCAAATTTACCAGCATCACGAGCGCGTTCACGCTGTGCCTGCATATGCGTCTCAAAGCCTGCTTCATCGACGCCAATCTCACGCTCACGAGCGATGTCTGCGGTCAAATCGACAGGGAAACCATAAGTATCATACAGCTTGAACACAGTTTCGCCATCCAGCGTATCGCCGTTATTGAGTTTTTCAAGCTCGCCTGAGAGTAGGCGTAGGCCTTGAGCAAGGGTTTTGGCAAATTGCTCTTCTTCTTTTTGGATGACGGCTTGAATTTCGGCCAGTTTTTCATTCAGCTGTGGGTAGGCTGCACCCATCTCGATCGCTAGTGCTGGTACCATTTGATAGAAGAATGCACCTTCTGCGCCCAGTTTGTTGCCATGACGCACGGCACGGCGGATGATGCGGCGTAGCACATAACCACGGCCTTCATTACTTGGACGGACGCCATCCGCGATCAAGAATGATACCGCGCGGATGTGGTCAGCGATGACTTTAAGTGATGGCTGATCTTGGTTTTCGATACCAAGTAGCTTGGCAGCGGCATTCATCAGATTGACAAATAGATCGACTTCATAGTTACCATGAACACCTTGCATGATGGCACTGATACGCTCAAGACCCATGCCAGTATCCACCGATGGCTTTGGCAATGGTTCCATCGTGCCGTCTTTTTGGCGGTTGAACTGCATAAAGACGCAGTTCCACACTTCGATGTAGCGATCGCCATCTTCTTCAGGCGTGCCAGGTAGACCACCTTCGATATGGTCGCCATGATCATAAAAAATCTCAGTACAAGGGCCACACGGACCAGTGTCGCCCATCATCCAGAAGTTATCCGACTGATATTCGCCGCCTTTATTATCACCGATACGGATGATGCGTTCAGGTGCAAGCCCGATGTCTTTGTGCCAAATGTCAAAGGCTTCATCATCGGTCTGATAGATGGTGACATACAGGCGATCTTTTGGTAAGGCAAGCCAGTCTTCTGAAGTTAAAAACTCCCACGCAAAAGCGATGGCATTTGCCTTGAAATAATCACCGAATGAAAAGTTGCCAAGCATCTCAAAGAATGTATGATGGCGAGCGGTATAGCCGACATTGTCAAGGTCATTGTGCTTACCGCCAGCGCGTACGCATTTTTGGGAAGTCACGGCACGCACATAGTCGCGTTTTTCAAGACCTAAGAAAGTGTCTTTAAATTGGTTCATCCCTGCGTTGGTAAATAGCAAGGTTGGGTCATTGTGTGGAATTAGGCTTGATGATGGCACATGAGTGTGATTTTTACTCACAAAAAAATCAATAAACGCTTGACGAACTTGGCTAAGCTGCATGGTTTTCATAAAAAATCCTTGGCCGATGATGGCGAAGTTTGGGTCATAATAATCAAATCAATCTGTTGGCTTGGTGCTAAAATAGTCTGCCAAAAACGCCTAATTTTAGCATAAAAATTGGTAAATAACAGGCAATTCATTCAAAATTACTCAAATTTTTGATTAAACAATCAAACCCACAAAAAATTTATGGAAATTTTTGCAAAAGTACTTAACATTTTGGCAAAAAAGGTGTATAAATATAGTATTCCACACAATCAATGGGGTGTTAAGATGAATTTTCCATTATTCAGTGCTATTTTTTCGATTGCCTTTACAGTGATTATTGGTATTTTGATGATTATCGCTTTTGTGACTGGTTTTGATAAGGCCATGCACATCGTCGGTGCGGTGGTTATCGGTGCGGTGATTAGCTTGCCTGTCGCTTTGGTCGTGACCAAAAAAATCAGTGCCTTGACTGGTGGCCCAAATCGCGCACCTAAAGCTTAATGATAGATGGTTGACTGACATTTGGTTTAACTATTTTTAATGGCCATAAAAAATCACCACCCGATTGGATGGTGATTTTTTTTGAAGGATTATTTTAGGTAGTCCTTTAATGCGTGGCTGCTGCGTATTAGTTACCTAGCAAAATTAGTTCACTTGTTAATCTATCAATGTCATAAGAACTGTCTTTTATACGAGTTGAAAGCAGGCTTATCAAATCATATATGCAAATCTCTTTAACTTTGATATTATCATAATCATTGATTTCTCGAGTTTTTCCACGAGTTATAATCCACACTTGGCGTTTTTTATTTTCAATTTTGAACATTTTTGATGTGGAGCTGCCATCAATTTTTAGAACATCAACAGTTAATTGTTCTTTTTGATTTAGTTTGTTGATGTAGTTTTCGATTTGGTCTTTTTTGAAATCTGTAAAATTAACATTGAGTGTACAATCATACATTACAATTAAATTTTCAATTGTAAAAATACCATCGGCTTTGCCTGCCTGTTTTTTTCTATCAAATTGATAAGCTGAATGGATGCCAAGTAGTCTGAGTATTAGATGGGTTGCATCTTCAAAGTCCCCTGAGTCATTTATTTTGTCAATAGTGCTTAGACTATCTACAATTTGTTTTTGATAATCAAGATAGCTTGCAGAATGAACATGGCTTGCTGGAATCTCGTGCTCATTTGCTTTGTTCAATAAAGTGATTCTATTTGCGTATCGCTTATCATCCTTATCGTATGGAGTAAATTCAACTTCCAAACCTGCAGATAACTCTTCAAAGGCAACATCTTGGAAATTTTTAGATGTAAAATAATAATCTTTTTGCCCATCGGTTGAAGCTATAAATCCATAGTAGCTGTTATCATCATTGTTTTTTGATGGAAAAATAGATTTAATACTACTTCTCATAAAGCAACTCCTTGAAATATGTCCTTGCCATCAACTACTAGAAGGATTTGATGGCAAAGATCTGATTTTATAAATATTATCACAAGTATTCTTTTAATGCACGGGCTTGATCGGCGGCATTGCCTGTGTAGGTCGCAGGCGTCATCTCGGCCAGACGCTGACGGTCTGCGTCAGGTACGGTCGCAAGCTCATCACCACCCACAAAATTCACCATCATCTCACGAGTCATCGCCTGACCACGGGTTAGGGCTTTTAGCTTTTCATAAGGTTTTTCGACATTATAACGACGCATCACGGTTTGGATTGGCTCGGCTAGCACTTCTTGAGCATTATCCAAATCTTCAAGTAGGCGGTCAGCATTGAGCTCAAGCTTGCCGATACCTTTTAGGCAGGCATCAAATGCAATCAAGCTTTGGGCAAAACCAACACCCATATTGCGAAGTACTGTCGAGTCAGTCAAATCACGCTGCCAGCGGCTGATAGGTAATTTTTCGCCCAAGTGTGCAAGTACAGCGTTGGCGATGCCTAGGTTACCTTCTGAATTTTCAAAATCAATTGGATTGACTTTGTGTGGCATGGTCGATGAACCCACTTCGCCTTCTTTTAGTTTTTGTTTGAAATAACCCAGTGAAATGTAGCCCCATACATCACGGTTAAAGTCAATCAAGATGGTGTTAAAACGACGCAGGGCATCAAACATCTCTGCCATGTAGTCGTGCGGTTCAATCTGTGTAGTATATGGGTTAAAGGTCAGACCTAGGCTTTCTACAAACGCTTGTGAGTGTTTTGGCCAGTCAATGTTTGGATAAGCAGATAGATGAGCGTTGTAGTTACCGACAGCACCATTAATTTTACCTAACAATTCTACTGCTTTGAACTGCTGAATTTGGCGATGTAGGCGATAAGCGACATTCGCCATCTCTTTGCCTAGCGTGGTTGGGCTTGCGGTTTGACCATGGGTGCGTGATAGCATCGGCTGGTCGGCGTGCTTATCTGCCAAAGCGGCGATTTCATCGATGGTTTTTTGCATACTTGCCACAAGGACATCACGGCCTGATTTGAGCATCAATGCGTGAGATAGGTTGTTGATATCTTCTGAAGTGCACGCAAAATGGATAAACTCGCCTGCATTGGCAAGCTCTGCGATGTCAGCAATTTGTTCTTTTAAGAAATATTCCACCGCTTTGACATCGTGGTTGGTGGTGCGTTCGATTTCTTTGATGCGTTCGGCATCAGTTTCTGAAAAGTTTGCCACAATCGCATCAAGGCGAGCGTTGGTCTCGGCCGAAAATGGGGCGATTTCGCTGATTTGTGGGTGATTGGCTAGGGCTTGTAGCCAACGAACTTCCACAGTGACACGAGCGTGAATCAGGCCAAATTCAGACAGATAAGGGCGAAGTGCATCGACTTTTGATGCATAGCGGCCATCAAGTGGTGATAGGGCGGTCAGGGTAGATAGGGTCATGAATAATCCTTAAAATCATCAAGAAAAAGGGCTTGGCGTATTATAACAAAAGTTTACACAGTTTTGGGAATTTGTGGTCAAAAAGTGCTTGTGTTGCACAAATTTTATGAATGGTGAACAAGTTTGACTTAGTTGTCAGGGTTTGATAAGGTAAATATATGATAAATAAAATCAAGGAGATGCGTCATGAAACTTGAGTATCATTTGACAGTTGGGGAGCTGAATCGATATTTCGCCCGTAAATTTGATTGGCTAATCATGGTGATGGTAATCTGTGCGATTGTGGTAGGCGTGCAGTCCATCAATCAAGGTTCGGGATTTGCTTGGGTTGGGGTGGGCGTATTGACTCTGACTATGGTCATGGTGTATGCGTTAATCATTGGCTTGTTGTCGTTTTGGTGCAAGCCTGCAGTGATTGAAATCACTGATACTGGCATTCAAGAGACGATGAGCGGCAAGACTAAGCAGTGGGCGTGGCATAAGGTGGGTGATTTTGCACTCGATGAGCGGTATTTGACCATTAAGCTTGGTGTATCTATTGCCATCATACCGATTGAGCAAGTTGGCGTAGTATCGGCGATGGATTTTTATGAACGCATTTATCAGCAAAAACGCTTAAAGTTTTAGTGAATTGATATGATACAAAGCAAAAAGACGGCTCATAACCGTCTTTTTATTGATGATAGCTCATTAGCCAATATTAACATTGCAGCCATCAATCACGCCGCCACCTAGACACACATCACCATCATAAAACACGACAGATTGCCCAAGCGTAACGGCACGCTGCGGCTCATCAAATACCACACGCACTTTATCGCCATCGTGATACAAGGTGCAAGCTTGGTCAGGCTGACGATAGCGAGTTTTGGCGGTCAGTTTCGCCCCATCAGCAGGCGGTGCAACCACCCAGTCTAGCTTATAAGCGGTCAGCTCAGTGGACATTAGATAGGGATGCTCATGTCCTTGACCGACGATTAGACGATTATTATCAAGGTCTTTGTGCAAGACAAACCACGGCTCTTCGGGGCGACCTGATACGCCACCGATACCGATACCGCCACGCTGACCGATGGTGTAGTACATCAGACCATCGTGTTTGCCAATACATACACCATCATCGGTATAGATGTCGCCTTGCTTGGCAGGTAGATAAGTTTGTAAAAAGTCTTTGAATTTACGCTCACCAATAAAGCAAATGCCCGTACTGTCCTTTTTCTTGGCAGTGGCAAGTTCGTATTTCTCGGCGATGGCACGCACGGCAGGTTTCTCAAGCTCACCCACAGGAAACAGCGTTTTGGCGATTTTGTCGCCACCAACAGCGTGTAAAAAATAGCTTTGGTCTTTATTGCCATCTAGTCCACGAAGTAGCTGTGCCTTGCCATCTACTGCAAAGCTGCGGCGGGTATAATGCCCTGTGGCGATAAAATCCGCACCCAAAGTCAAAGCATAATCCAAAAAGGCTTTGAATTTCACTTCTTTATTGCACAAAATATCAGGATTTGGCGTGCGACCTGCACTGTATTCTGCCAAAAAATGCTCAAATACTCTGTCCCAATATTCCATCGCAAAATTGGCGGTGTGTAGCTTGATGCCGATTTTGTCAGCGACCGCTTGAGCATCTGCCAAGTCTTCTAAGGCGGTGCAATACTCGGTGCCGTCGTCTTCTTCCCAGTTTTTCATAAATAAGCCTTCCACGGCAAAGCCTGCTTCTTTGAGCAGTACCGCAGAAACGGAAGAATCAACACCGCCAGACATACCGACGATGACTTTGATGTCTTTGGGTTCTTTACCAAGTGATTTGGCGACATCGGTTAGAGTGAATGGTGTGGTCATAGTTGTTCTTAAATTGATAAAAATGAATGATTTATTATAGCAAATTTAGCCAGTTATTTTGTGTTATAATTGAATAATTCAAGATTTTTAAGGAATTATCATGCTAAGAATTGGTCAGGGCTTGGATGTACACGCATTTACCGATGGCGATTTTGTGACGCTTGGTGGTATCCAAATTCCCCATACGCATGGCATCAAGGCGCATTCAGACGGTGATGTGCTGCTTCATGCTTTGTGCGATGCACTTTTGGGTGCGTTGGCACTTGGTGATATTGGTATGCATTTTCCTGATACTGATGACGCCTATAAAGGGGCGGATAGCAAGGTTTTGCTTGCTCATGTGTATGACTTGGTCAAATCAAAGGGCTACGATCTCATTAATGCTGATATGACGGTGATTTGTGAAGCACCTAAACTATCACCGCACAATCTTGCCATGCGTGACTGTATCGCAGGCGTGCTAGGTGTGAGTGTGGATTGTATCAGCATCAAAGCCACCACCAACGAAAAAATGGGTTATTTGGGGCGAAAAGAAGGGATTTTTGCCAGTAGTGTGGTGCTACTTCAAAAGATGAATGGATAAAAAGGTTTAATATGAGTCATCAAAACCCTGCGTTACTATTGATAGATTTACAACAAGGCTTTTCTGATGAAACACATTGGGGTGGTAATCGTAACAATCCTAATACCGAACAAATCTGCTTAAAATTATTGGCCCATTGGCGAACGCATAAGCTACCAATTTTTCATATACGCCATCACTCCACTGAAGCTGATTCACCGTTAAATCCAAAACACGTAGGCTTTGCCTTTATACCAGCGACAGCACCGATGGCAAATGAATGCGTGATTGATAAGATGGTAAATAGTGCGTTTATCGGTACAGATTTACAAAGCTTGTTAAATCATGCAGGTATTGATACACTTGTTTTGGTGGGATTGACAACCAATCACTGCGTATCCACCACCGCACGCATGGCGGGTAACTTGGGTTTTACTACTTTTGTGGTATCGGACGGCACGGCGACTTTTGATAGAATTGGAGCAAATGGCGAACGCTTTGACAGCCAGCTTGTGCATGACATCAGCCTTGCCAATTTGCACGGTGAATTTGCCACTGTATTGAAAAGCGATGAGATTTTGGCGATGATTGGTGATTAACTGACCAAATATTTGACTTAGCTCAAGCAATATCACAAATCCACCTTTAAAAATCCGCCAACAAGCCTTATAATAGCCAAAAGTTTATTTATCTCAATCAAGGAAAAATCCATGACCGACATCAATCCACAAATCAAAGAATTGATCGAAAACCAAATCAAAGACCATGCTGTACTACTGTACATGAAAGGCACACCACAGTTCCCACAATGTGGCTTTTCTGCTCGTGCGGTAGAAGTATTGACCCAAATCGGTCGTCCATTTGCGTTCGTCAATATCCTAGAAAATCCTGATATTCGTAGTACCTTGCCACTGATTGCCAACTGGCCAACTTTCCCACAACTGTGGGTTAATGGTGAGCTGATTGGTGGTAGCGACATTATCCTACAAATGTACCAATCAGGCGAGCTTAAGCCATTGATCGAAGAGCATACACAAGCGGTGTAATTGATACACCTTGATCAATGACAAAACGACTGCTTATTTGGCGGTCGTTTTTTATGGATAGTCATTGCTTGATTTTATGGAGTTTATCCTTATTAACAAGCCATTAAACCCACAAGGCAAACCCATGAACCCAATCAAACAAATCTCCGAGCAAATTCTAACGCTGTGTGAGTCGCCGAATACCGCATTACAAGCCATTCATCTCATCATTCAGCATGGCGGTGCAGGCGAGCTGGCATGGCAAGTGGTGTACAACCGTGTGATGGCGGATCGTGATGTCGATGGGGCGTATTATTTGGCGAATTTTGCCATGCAGGTGCAGGATTTGCCTTTTGATGGCTTACCACTGGTTGAGCTTGTGCTCAAAGAGGGTGATGAGCATATGAAATTGGCATTGCTTGACAAACTGCCTGATGATGCCAAAGCTAACCTACAGACAATGGGTATTATCTAAAAAACCGCTGCGATGCATCACAGCGTTTTTAAGATTTATTGACAGCTTGCCTTGCCGGTGCGGTGGTTGATGGCACCTAGACTTGCCAGTAGCTTCTGCATTTCAACATGACCACGGGTACACGCATAAGAGTAGGCGGATTGGTTGTATGAACCCATTTTTGGATCGTCGGTGGTGGCGACCAAGTTTAGATTTGCCCCTTGGGCCGCCAAATATTTGACGGTTTCAAGGCGGTTGTTACTGGCGGCGACCATCACCAAAGTTTCACCATCGCTTTCAACACTTTGGTCGTTAAGATCCACAGGCTTTTTGGCGTTTAGTTGTTGGTGGACTTTTTTGACGATGTTGGTATTTTTGCCCAGTACCGCCGATTTCATGACATTATACACATCGCCTGTGTCGGTGGCGTATAGGTCAGCACCTTGAGCGATTAAATAATCCACCATGTCTTCATAGCCGATAAATGCCGCCCAGCCCAGTGCCGTCTGCTCAAGACTACCAACATCTTTGGCTTCAATGTTTTGACCGTTTTGTACCATGTATTTGACGGTTGGCAAATCACCGCGTTTGACCGCATCAAACCACGCTGCATCTGGACCTGTAGATGGCTTATCATAAAACACACGCCAAGCCAATTTGTTTTCGTTGGCGATGTCAAAATTTTCTGCATCGCTAAAGCGAAAGTTTTGGGCTGGGGTGGGCTTAGTTTGGCTGTTTTGAGCATGGTCAGGTGTTTGACCGCTGACACAGGCAGTTAATAGACAGCCCAAAGTGATGATGATGGGAAGTTTCATAAAATCTCCTAATGATTTAAAAAAAGTTAGTCAAACAGCGGCAGACCTTCTATAAACAGCCGATGGTGCTCAGCGGATATTGCCAATAATGCGACCAAAAAAGCAATCAGTAGCAGCACAACGCCGATGTATTTTAGTTTGGTATAATAAAGTAGAACTAATTTGTCACTCACCACACCAAAACCAAAAAACAGCCCCAAAAAGATGGCATGAGCCAAAACGCCAACTTGATAAGTGATGAGTGAATACACCACCAAAACAGCAGCCGCCCACCAAGCAATCAGACCAAGCCATGCCAGTAGGCGATACACCTGCCCAAAACGCCCATACGCCGTCATTATTTAGCCTTTAACTAGCATTATTTGCCTTTACGAGCCTTGTGCTCACCTGTCTTGCGTGGTGGTAGTCCAGTATGCTGGGTCAGCACTCGCCCTTTGGGTGGTTGACGGTGTTGCGATTTGCCTTGATTTTGGCTTTTTGCACCTTTTGTAGCGGCGTTGCCAGTCCGCTTGATGCTATCACCGTTGGCACTGGAGTTCTTTTTACGAGCTGATTGATAGCTGCCCGTGCCAGCAGGTTGATAAGTTGGAATTAAATGCTGTTTACTATTGCCAATTAAATCACTTCTACCCATTTCTTTTAAGGCTGCTCGTAACAATTCCCAATTATTGGGGTCATGATAGCGCAAAAAGGCTTTATGTAAACGGCGGCGTTTCTCACCTTTGACAATATCCACATCTTCACTGGTACGAGAGACTTTTGCCAGCGGATTTTTGGCAGAATAATACATGGTCGTTGCGGTTGCCATCGGACTTGGATAAAAGGTTTGCACTTGGTCAGCACGGAAACCATTTTTCTTTAGCCAAATTGCCAAATTCATCATATCATAATCACTAGTTCCGGGGTGGGCAGCGATAAAATATGGAATTAAATATTGCTCTTTACCTGCTTCTTTACTAAAACGGTCAAACATCTGTTTAAAGCGGTCATAAGTACCAATGCCGGGTTTCATCATTTTAGATAAAGGGGCTTGTTCGGTGTGCTCTGGAGCAATTTTCAGATATCCGCCCACATGATGCGTAACTAATTCTTTGACATATTCAGGATTTAACACCGCCAAATCATAACGCAATCCTGAACCAATCAAAATCTTTTTAATGCCGCGGATTTCACGAGCTTTACGATAAAGTTGGGTCAGTGGTGCATGGTCGGTATGCAGATTTTGACACACCCCTGGGTAAACACACGATGGTTTACGGCAATTTTTTTCAATTTCAGGGTCTTTGCAATGCAAGCGATACATATTCGCTGTTGGCCCCCCAAGGTCAGAAATAATGCCTGTAAAATTTGGTGCGGTATCACGGATTTTTTCCACTTCTCTTAAAATGGATTCTTCCGAACGATTTTGGATAATTCGCCCTTCATGTTCGGTAATGGAACAGAAGGTACAGCCCCCAAAACAACCCCGCATAATATTGACCGAAAACTTAATCATATCAAAGGCAGGGAAACGAGCATTACCATAGCTTGGATGTGGCAAGCGAGCATAAGGCAAATCAAAAATATAATCCATCTCTTCGGTGGTGAGTGGAATTGCTGGTGGATTTAGCCAAACATCTCTATCGCCATGACGTTGCACCAAGGCTCGGGCATTGCCGGGGTTGGTTTCTAGGTGCAAAATACGATTGGCATGGGCATACATCACACGGTCATTTGCCACTTGTTCAAAACTTGGCATACGAATGACTGCCAATTCTCGTGGTGGTAATTTGTGTTTAATGGCTTTTGATGGTTGCAGACTGACAATTTGCGTATCACTTGGCAAATCATCACCTGCTTTTACGATTGGATTTTCGACCACATCTTTATTAAAGTTTTGATATTGTTCTGTTTTATTTTGCTCAATTTCACAATCGGCAACATCTTCCATCATCACATAAGGATTGATAATTGGGTCAACTCGCCCAATCGTATCTACATCATTACTGGCAATTTCAATAAAATCTTTTTTAAGATGGCGATTAGATTTATTTAAAATAAATGCTGTACCACGCACATCGACAATCGTTTTGATAGTTTCACCACGAGCCAAGCGGTGCATGATTTCAATAATTGCACGCTCACCATTACCATAAACCAAAATATCAGGTTTTGCGTCCATTAAAATGGAGCGACGCACTTTATCTGACCAATAATCATAATGGGCGATACGGCGTAAACTGCCTTCAATTCCCCCTAAAATAATCGGCACATCGGGGAAGGCTTCACGGCAACGCTGACAATACACCGTCGCTGCACGGTCAGGGCGTTTATTTGGCACATTATCAGGGGAATAGGCATCATCAGAACGGATTTTGCGGTCAGCTGTATAGCGGTTAATCATACTGTCCATATTACCTGCGGTTACGCCAAAGGCAATGTTTGGTTTGCCAAGCACTTTAAAGGCATCAGCAGATGTCCAATCGGGCTGGGCAATAATACCAACACGAAAACCTTGTGCTTCAAGCGTGCGTCCAATCACCCCTGAACAAAATGATGGATGGTCAATATAGGCATCACCACACACTAAAATAAAATCGCAACTATCCCAACCAAGCATATCCATTTCTGCTTTGGACATGGGTAAAAATGGTGCAGGTTCAAAACAACTTGCCCAATATTTATCATAATCTAAAATATTTTTGGCAGTTTGGCGGTGTTTATAAGCGGTGGACATGGATAGCGTTACCAAATAAAAAGTAATAATGAAAACTTCTCATTTTAGCATGAATTTTATTCAAATTGGGGGAATGTTGTGGGCTTTTGGTAAATGATGGGCGGGTTATTTGATTAAGATAATTCGTCTGCCAGTTGCCTTAAGGTGATAATCATGAATCAGTAAGGCAAGTTTTTTGTAGTGAATGGGTAGATTTTCATGATAAATTTCAATGTTTTTCAGAGATTTATCAAAAATCGTAATGTGTGCGCCTTGCGTTTTATGCCTGCCGAACGTTTCTACGGATGAGAAATTTTGCCATGGAATATATATCGTCTTATTATCAAGATGGTGCGTCAAGCCATCAGGTGTTAGCTGTAGAAAATAAGAATTTGGGTCTGTGCTTAGGCTAAACTTGTGATTTTGTTTTTGTTCATAAACCATACCAAGTAATAAAAGTCCTGCCAATAGAACAACCCAACCAAAAATAAAGTGCCAATCATGAATGATGATATGAATGCCAAGCACAGCCAGAGGAATCCCAAAAACAACACCTAATAGGGCATTGAAGTTCAACAAAGGACGATGGATATGAATGGTAATCTTAGGTAAGTCCAAAATAGAATCTGTCTGTCTAATTTGGGCGAGATACTGCTCAAAATGCTGATTATTCATAAGTGTAAATAAAAAAGTGCGATAAGTGATTTTATCGCACTTTTTTGAGTTTTGGCGAATTAAATGATGCGCCTAAAACCAAGGAGTTGGCATTGTCAATTTTGAATCTGAATGCTTGGTTAAATACCTCAATGGCTTTTATGGATGATCAATGATTCTCTTTGGCGTGATTGAGCGTGTATTTTGGAATCTCAATCACCAAATCTTCATCCGCGACGATACACTGACAAGCCAGTCGAGAATCAGGCTCAAGACCCCAAGCACGATCAAGTAAATCGCCTTCGATGTCATCCATCTCCTCTAGGCTATCAAAACCTTTGCGGATAACCACATGGCAAGTGGTGCAGGCTTTTGACATATCGCAGGCGTGTTCGATTTTGATGCCGCGATCTAGTAGGGCTTCACATAGATTTTCACCAGCATTGATTTCGACAGTCGCACCTTCTGGGCAGATCTCATGGTGAGGTAGTAGGGTTACAGTGGTCATAAATATCTCTTATGATTTGAAATTTATAATAAATTCGTCATTACCAATCGCTGGTGCGTGTGCCTGCAAGGGCATCTTTGACATTCTTATCCATGATGACGCCAGCAAAGTGATCGCTGGCAGGTTTTAGTCTAGCGACGGCATCATCAAGCGAAGCTTTATCATTGCCATCAATCGCATGACGCACATCATTCATCAGTGCTTGTAGCGTGCTTTTTTCATCATCGCTTAATAGATCGCCAAATTCTGCCAGTGCCGAAGTCAATGCAATCAGTTCTCGATCGGCTTCGACTTTGGCTTCAATCAGCATACGCGCTTTTTTGTCTTCGTTGGCGTGCGTAAAGCCTGCTAGTAATAGCTGCTCTTGCTGTGCTTCTGACAGTCCATAGCTTGGGCTGACTTCGATATGGCTTTTGACACCAGTGGTGGTTTCTTGGGCGGAAACGGTTAGCTGACCATTGGCGTCGATGCTAAAGGTGACTTCGATACGCGCCAAGCCTGCTTTCATCGGTGGTATGCCGTACAGCTCAAAGCGTGCTAAACTGCGACAATCCGCCACGGTATCTCGTTCACCTTGTACAATATGCACCACCATGCCTGTCTGACCATCTTGGTGCGTAGTGAAGGTTTGGCGACGAGCCACAGGGATTGGTGTATTGCGTGGAATGATGACTTCAACAAGACCACCCATGGTCTCAAGACCTAATGATAGCGGTGTGACATCCAGTAGCAATAAGCCATCATCTTTTTTATTGATCAGCTGATCGGCAGCGATACTAGCGCCCAGCGCGACGACTTCATCAGGGTTAATGCTGCACAGTGGCGTGCGGTCAAAGTATGCTTGTACCGCATTAATAATCACAGGCATACGAGTCGAGCCACCGACCAAGATGACATCATTGAGTGTTGATTGATCGATCTTGGCATCAAGTAGTACTTGCTCGCAGGCTTGTAGTGTACGACGAATGACAGGTTCAATAATCTGTGCCAGTGTCTGATTATCAAGGGATAATTGAACTTGTGTACCTGCGATGATGGTATCAATCGTGATTGAATCTGCATCGGTCAGTGCTTGCTTATAGCCTTTGGCAAGTTTGGCGAGTGTTGATTTTTCACTATTGTCAATGTGAGCAGGATCAAGCTTGGCTTGTTTAATGAGCCAGTTGGCAAGTAAGCGGTCAATATCATCACCGCCCAAGGCTGAATTGCCACCGGTAGCCAACACTTCAAACACGCCATCACTAAGTCGAAGGATGGAGACATCAAAAGTACCACCACCTAAGTCATACACCAAATAAGTACCATGAGCAGTCGCTTTATCCAAGCCATAAGCAATGGCAGCGGCCGTCGGTTCATTGAGTAGGCGTAGGACGGTCAGACCTGCCGCAGTGGCTGCATCCTTAGTGGCTGTACGCTGTGCATCATCAAAATACGCAGGCACAGTAATCACCGCGCCTTGGATGCTGTCATCAGGTAGTGCGGCAGCGGCGTGGCGATATAGGCGTGACAATAGATGGGCTGATGTCTCAACTGGGGATTTATCCCCTTGAGCGGTGACAAAAGCAGGCATATTGGCATCATCACCGCTTAATGTATAAGGGTGTGAAAATTTAATATCGCTGCGAGCTCGCCCCATGAATCGCTTGGCGGAGATGATGGTGTTGGCCGTGTCATCTGCATAAGCCAAAGCTTCTTTGCCTGTCAGTGGTGTATCGCTTTGGTCGCCATAATACACGACTGATGGTAATAGCGGTGTGTCATTAAATGGCAAAACTTGTGCCTTGCCTGAGCGAACCACACCAACCAAAGAATGTGTCGTGCCAAGGTCGATGCCTAGGGCAAAACGATGCTGATGGGGGTTTTTGCTTTGATTTGGTTCGCTGATTTGTAATAATGACATGGCAAATTCTTAAAATTAATAAAAAAGTGGCGATTGGAAAGTGTTTTCCAGTGGCTAATTATACTAAATTTTGATGCGTTATCCAAAATAGTTCATCATAAAAACACGCCAAAAGGCATCAATCTGGCGTGTTAATTCTAACTTTCCCTAAAATCATGCAATCAGACATACAAATCGTCATCATCGGTATGATGCTGTAGGATTTCGCTAATTTTGGCGATGATATCGTCATGTAGCTTACCGACGAATTGTAATTTTTGGGCAAGATCTCGTGCGCTTATCCAGTCTTGGGCTTGATATGCATGATCAAAACCATCTGCCAAAGCTTGGCTGGTTTGAGTGATTTCATCCGCCATCTGATTCAGACTTGCCTTGTCATCAGTATCATCAAGCGTGATGCGAATTTCCATCATCTCACCCAAAAAATCCCAATCGCTGATCGATTTATCCAAATCAATATCTTCGCCATTTAGACTGAGCAAATAAGCGGCACGGCTGTCATCTCGCTTTAGGGTATCATAAGCATGGTTAATCAATGATGCGTTTTGGGTGATGGCGATACTGTCGCCGTCTTGACGGTCGGGATGATGTGTTTTTTGGAGATCCAGCAGACGCGCCTTGAGCTGATCTGCATCAATCCGAAAGCTGATCGGCAGACCAAATAATGCAAAAAAATGATTCTCGTTCATCGGTACGCCTTAGACGGTGAAAGACTCACCGCAGCCACATTCACCTTTTTGGTTGGGATTGGTGAATTTGAACCCTGAATTTAGCCCTTCGGTGACATAATCCATCTCAAGACCGTTTAGGTACACAAGGCTTTTTGGGTCAACAAAGACATTTACGCCACCGCTTGAGAACTTCTCATCGGTATCGTTCGGCTCATCGACGAACTCAAGCACATAAGCCAATCCCGAGCAGCCAGCTGTACGCACGCCGACACGGATACCTTCGCCGCTTCCACGGTTCTCCAAGAAATCTTTGACATGCTGTGCAGCACGGGCAGTTAGGGTAATCATGACAATTCCTTAAAATTCTCTAAAGATTGGCTTATTTAATTGATACGATGAATTGTAGTCAAATTAAGCTTGTGCTTTGGTTTGATAATCTTCAATCGCCGCTTTGATGGCATCTTCAGCAAGTACTGAGCAGTGTACCTTGACTGGCGGTAGTGCCAGCTCTTCTGCGATGTCTTTATTTTTGATGGCAGCGGCTTGATCTAGGGTTTTGCCTTTTAGCCATTCGGTAACGAGCGAGCTTGATGCGATGGCAGAGCCGCAGCCATAAGTTTTGAATTTGGCATCTTCAATGATACCATCATCGCTGACTTGGATTTGTAGGCGCATCACATCACCACAAGCAGGTGCACCAACCATGCCAGTGCCGACATTTTTGGCGTTTTTGTCTAGGTTGCCCACATTGCGTGGATTTTCATAATGATCGATGACTTTATCTGAATATGCCATAACTGTATCTCTTTTAAGTTTGGTGAATTGACAAATCGTGCGTTGGCTGGATTTGCCAAATTTTCTACTAAATTTTTATCTGTATTGCAATCGGCTATTTATAGGCGGCTGGTGCTAGGCGGGTAAGCGATGGTGTACTTGTGTACATTGAGCATCAGTCCTATAAAACGGCCATTATCAAAGTGGTTATCGCCTAGTGATAGGCAGGTATCGCTTTGTAATCGTTTATTTATAGGCGGCTGGTGCTAGGCGGGCGAGCGATGGTGTACTTGTGTACATTGAGCGAAGCCCAACGACGCAACAGCCCCTAGAAATAACGATTTAGTGTTCTTGCCATTCAACGGTGGATAAATCAATCCCTTCTTTGAACATATCCCATAATGGTGACAGTTCACGCAGTTTGTCCACCGCTTCATGAATTTGGGCAAGTACACGGTCGATATCTTCTTCGGTGGTGTAGCGACCGATACTAAAGCGAATCGATGAATGTGCAAGCTCATCAGGACGACCAATCGCACGCAGTACATACGATGGCTCAAGTGTCGCTGAAGTACACGCCGAACCTGATGATACTGCCAAATCTTTTAGGCTCATCATCAGACTTTCGCCTTCGACGAAGTTGAAGCTGACATTGATGATATTTGGAATACCATGCTCAAGGCTACCGTTTAGATAAACTTCTTCGATGTCTTGTAGGCCATTCCAGAGCTTGTCACGCAATGCTTTGATATGTGCATGATCTTCATCAAAACGCTGAACCGATAGGGCAAATGCTTCACCCATGCCGACGATCTGATGTGTCGCTAGGGTACCTGAACGCATACCACGCTCATGACCGCCACCATGCTGTTCTGCTTTGATGCGTACGCGAGGCTTGCGACTGACATAAAGTGCACCAATGCCTTTTGGGCCATAGATTTTGTGTGCTGAGAAACTCATCAAATCAACTTTTAGTTCAGCTAGGTTGATTTTGATTTTGCCGACTGCTTGAGCGGCATCGACATGGAACAGTACGCCTTTGGCGCGAGTAATCTCACCAATCGCAGCGATGTCTGTGACAGTACCAAGCTCGTTATTCACCGCCATTAGGCTAACCAAGATGGTATCATCACGCAGTGCTGCTTCGACTTGAGCTGGAGTAATCAGACCTGTGCCTTGCTCTGGCTCAAGATAAGTAATCTCAAAGCCTTCTTCTTCAAGCTGACGGCAAGTGTCCAAAATGGCCTTATGCTCAATCTTGGAGGTGATGATGTGTTTGCCTTTGCTGTGATAAAAATGTGCCACGCCTTTTAGGGCAAGGTTATCCGACTCGGTCGCACCGCTGGTGAAGACGATTTCACGAGGGTCGGCACCGACAGTTTGGGCGATTTGGTCACGGGCGGTTTCCACCGCTTCTTCTGCTTGCCAGCCAAAGCCATGCGAGCGAGAAGCAGGGTTACCAAAGATACCATCAAAAGTGAGGTATTGCACCATCTTATCCGCCACTTCTTTGGCGACTGGGGTGGTGGCTGCGTAGTCGAGATAAATCAGTGATGTCTGGCTCATGCTAGATTTCCAATTAAATTGATTGTTGTGATTTGTGAGTCTTTTTTTGCCCCGCAGACGCGATGTTCTTGACGGTCGGCGATGGCTTGTGTGTTTTTAGTTTCTAATAACTGTGCTAGGGTGACATTTTTTAGGTATGATTCGATGTGTGCAGATAAATCATGCCATAAATCATGTGTCAAGCACATCGAGCCGTCATGACAGTCGCCTTTGCCACCGCACTGAGTCGCATTGATGCTCTCATCGACAGCGGTGATGATACTCATGATGTCAATTTCGGAAAGTGGCTTGGCAAGATGATAACCGCCTGATGCACCCCGTGTGCTATTGACCAAGCCTTTTTTGCGAAGCTTTGAAAATAGCTGCTCTAGGTAAGATATGGAGATGGATTGGCGTTTTGCAATGTCTGATAACGACACCGCACCTTGATGGCGGTTCTCTTGGACAGCCAGATCAAGCAAGGCAGTGACGGCATACCGTCCACGAGTGGTTAAACGCATACGAAATCCCAAATATTGCCGAGTTTGAACAAGTCAAACCTAGGTAAATAAATAATTTGCCAATCACTTGGCTTATTCATAATGTCGCATATTATAATAATTCCGAGTAAATAGGTCAAGATTATTTGCATAAAAAAATCCATCAGAATTTTCAATTCGATGGATTAATATTATCAATGCAATGTCAATGCCAGATCAGCTGCTCAATGGCTCATCACGCCAAGCTGATCATCACTGCTGGATGTGCTGGCCAAGCGTGATGCGACGATGACTTAGATCACAAAATGCAAAACAATGCTCACCAAAGCGATGACGGCAGCGACGATGGCTGCAATGATCGCAGATTTTTGTTTGCTTTTGGCTTCGATAAGTTGGGTGGCGAGACGCTGATTTTCCATTGTCAAAGTATCGATGCGTTCGGCTTGTTCATTGATCTTGATTTGATAATTGGCGATTTTTTCGGCGCGTTCTTCGGGCGTTGGTTTTTGTTTGTCGCCGCCTGTAAACTTGGCTAAGACATTTTGAATCGCGCCACCGACACCGACGCGCACCAAAAAGCCTTTGAGATTCTCAACTTGAGCAGCTTCACCTCGAATCTGCAACGCTTCGATGTGATCAGGATTGTGGTTGATCAAAGCATTGATCAGCTGAAAGCTGTAAGCATTGACGGTGATATCTGCTGCTTGCTTGTCTTGGGGCAATTCATTGTCCAGTAACACGCCGCGATAGCCGAAAGTGGCATACACAGTGACATGTGGCAAATAAGAGCGAATGCAAACGACAGTACCTGCTTTGGCCAATGGGTAGGCCAGTTGGCGCAGCTTTGGGTCAAATCGCAGCATCAAAGTCAGCGCCGATTCGATAAAAATCAGCACAATGCTAAGCAGGCTTTTTGAGATGACACCACCAGAATGGCTCTCAGCTGCAGGCTTTGGTGCTTGGTTTTGTGCTGAATTGGAGTTGTCTTGAATCATTGAATTTTCCTAAAGTTATTTTAATCGATATTATCCACAATCTGTTTGATCATAGCGATCACTTTATTCTAAGCGCTTAATGGCTGTCTGTATGGTCTTGATGGTAATTTAACTGTCCAATATGCCAACGCATAAACCATCGTCTAGCAGTCATAAAATAGCACATCTGCAACAATTTTGCCAGTAGGCAAACATAGCACGGCTTTAACAGCATGGCTCTCAGGGGTATGACAGCGACCTGCACCGACACATTAACGCATGCTTGTCATCTTACTGTATCTTTGATAAGAAAAATAGCGGTTTTTTGCAGCTTTTACATAAAAATATGTAATTTTACTTGCTTATTGTTGCGCCACTTGTTATAAAGGTAGATATTGTTTGCGGTGTTTTGGCGTTATTTTTAAAATTTGTGTGAGTTTTAAGCATAAAACTACAAAATTTTGCAATTTTTGTGCAAAATTTTGTATTTAGCACTTGTAAAACCGCGATGATGCTTTTAAAATGCATCCTTATTAAAGCTGCTATAACACTAGCAAACCCATTTTGGAAATTTTCCATCCATTGTTCCATTGTAAAGAGGATCAGTTATGAATAAGTCAGAATTGGTAGATAGCATCGCACAAAGCGCTGGCCTTACCAAAGAGCAAGCTGCAAAAGCAGTCAATGCATTCACCGAAAGCGTACAAGGCGCACTACAACGTGGTGATGACGTTGTATTGGTTGGTTTTGGTACATTCAGTGTCAAAGAGCGTGCAGCTCGTACTGGCCGCAACCCTAAGACTGGCGAAGAAATCCAAATCGCTGCCAGCAAAGTACCTAGCTTCAAAGCAGGTAAAGGCCTAAAAGATTCTGTAAACTGATTGTTACTTTTGATAAATCAATTATCGAATCGATAAGTCGCTCATTGAGCGGCTTTTTTGTTTTGTGCTGATTTTAATCGCTAGGAAATTTATGGCAAATTACAAAAAGTATTTTGAGAATTTACCAAAACTAGCGTATCATAGTAGGGTTTTAGTTTTAGCCAACATTGAGCCAAGCAGTCATCATCGCTTTTTTGCGTTTTGCACCCATGGCACCTCAATTTTGGCACACGAATAAGAGTACAAAATAATGGAAAACATGCGCAATTTCTTAAAAAGCTGGCCAGGTCGGTTGGTTTTGATAGGTACTTTGATTCCCATGGCTTTTTTGGGCGTGGGGACATTTGGCGGCCCAAACATTCAGCCCAATGAACTGATCAAAGTTGGTGATCAGGTCGTCGATGTCAGCACCTTTCAAGCCGAAATGAACGCTGAGCGCAATGCATTGATTGAGCGTGGCATCGATGCCAGTTTGATCAATGAATCGGCTTTGTTTGAGATGACCTTAAAGCGCTTAACTGACCGCGCGCTATTGGAAAATCAGGCATTGAGTCTGGGCATGACCGTCTCTGATGAGATGATCACACAGCTTTTGCAGCAGTACGAAGTGTTTCAGGACAATGGGCAGTTTTCTAATGATCTCTTTGCTGCGTATTTGCAGCAAAATGGTTTGACCAAAGATGTGTTGTTTGGTATTGAGCGTTTGCGCCTAAGCCTAAGACAGCTGATTAACAGCATCGTAGGCACAGCGATCTATCCAAATAGCCAAATTGGCCATCTGATCGATTTGCAGCTGGAGTCGCGCGAAGTGTGGGTGCAGCGCTATCACTGGCAGGATTATGTCGATCAAGTACAAATCACAGATGCACAAATCCAAGCCTATTTTGATGCCAATAAAGATACACTGATTAAACCTGCCACAGTGGATCTAAGCTATATCGAGCTGGATCCTATGGCACTGAAGATCGAGGCGCCGACTGAGGCAGAGATCAGCGCGCAGCAGACGGCCTATATGCGCGAAAATGGCATCAGCGATGGCAGACAGCTTGCACAGATTCTGCTGACAGGTGCTGATGCTGAAGCGCGCGCAGCTGAGATTCAGACAAAGCTCTCCGCTGGCGAGTCTTTTGAAAGCTTGGCGGCACAGTACTCTGATGATCCAAGTGGCAGCAACGGCGGTGCCATCGGCAGCTTTAATCCTGCGGTATTTGGCCAAGACGCTGCCAAAGTCGAAGAGACCTTGGCAGGCGTGGGCGTGGGTCAGGTGAGTCAGCCTGTGCAGACGGGTTTTGGCTTGCATCTGTTTAAGGTCACCTCAATCAGTGATGATGCACCAAATCTAGCCTCGATGCGCGACCAGATGATGGATCGAGCAGCGGCATTTAAGCGCAGCCAAGCTTTTGAGGATCTGTCAGCACGCATTAACACCATGGCCACCGATGGCATGGGTGTGGCTGATATTGCCAAAGAAACTGGTCTGACTGTACAGCAGATTAATGCTTATCCGCAGGTGAATAATACCACTGCATTGGCACAGCCTGCAGTGATCGCAGCGGCTTTTGATGACTTTACCATTCAAGATCAAGGGGTAAGTCCGAATGTGTCTTTGGGTAATAAGAATGTCTGGGTGCAGCCTAGCAATTACCAAGCATCGCGCCCTCTGACTTTTGAGGAAGCCAAAGAACAAATCCGCCAAACTCTAGCAAAAGAACAAGCCATCAAGCTTGCGCTGGCAGATGCTCAAAAAGCAGCGGCATCAGATTCAGCAGCACTTAGAGTGCCGAATGCCAATTTGGGCATGGTCACGCGCGCAACTCCGCTCTTGAGCGCCCTAGAAAAAGCAAGCTTATTCTTGCATCAAAGTGGCGATCACGATGTTTGGGCAGTGCAGACCGAAGAGGGCGCGAGCGTCATCGTTGGCGGTCCAGTCCAAAAAACACAAGAATCACAGCTGTCAGCCGCTGATCGCGCGCAAGCTGTAGCAGTCATCCGTGATAATGTCGGCGCCGATCAGTTAGAGGACTATGTCCGCTATCTGCGTGACACTTCAGAGGTCATCATTAACGAAGACGCGCTAAAAGCTCAGCGCTGATTTGATTGATAAAAATACCCCAAAGCTTTGTTTTTTGGGGTATTTTTTTACATTTCAATCATGAACCAATGCATCCGTCCGCGCTGCCAAGATAAAGTCATTCTTATGTAGTCCGCCGGCCTCGTGCGACCACCAGGATACCGTCGCTTTGCCCCATTCAAGTAAGATGGCAGGATGATGACCGGCAGACTCAGCGATCTCACTGACTTGGTTGGTAAAGGCCAGTGCTTGTTTATAATTTTTGAACTTAAATACCTTGGTCAGTCGCTTGATGCCATCCACTTCGATCATCTGCCAAGTAGGGATTTGCTCGAGCAATACGGGCAGTTGGTCATCGCACAACAGGGGTGCATCTAGGCGGCAGACTTCACAGGTTTGGTCTTTGAGTGGGGTTTCCATGGTTATCTCCTATTATTTATCTAATAAACTTGGGTGCATCTCATACAGTCCATCACTTTGGGCTTGGCTGATGGCGGATAGTAGGGTATCTTCATCTAGGCTGAATAGCACATCAGGCGACTCAATCACATAATAAATTGGCTGAATCTTATCAATGCGATAGGGTGTGCGCAAAATATCATTGAGATTAAATGGTCGATATTCAGGCTTGCCCGATAGCGCGTATTCGGTCTCGGCTGGCGAGCTTAGGATGCCGCCACCATAGATACGCAGTCCTTCTGTGGTATCAATCAATCCAAATTCCATCGTGAACCAATACAAGCGTGCCAAAAATACCCGTGTCGCCTTATCTGACTTTAGCCCAAGCTTGCCATAGGTGTGGGTGAATTTGGCAAAGGCAGGGTGGGTTAATAGCGGACAATGACCGACAATTTCATGAAAAATATCAGGCTCTTGGATGTAGTCAAAATCTTCACGAGTGCGGATAAAGGTCGCCACAGGAAATTTTTGGTCAGCAAGTAGCCCAAAGAATTTGGAAAATGAAATCAATGCAGGCACTGCAGCTGTAGCAAAGCCTGTCGTCTGCTGTAATACTCGGTCAATATCGGCAAGTTGTGGAATCTGTGTGGTTGGCAGTGCAAGCTTATCCAGTCCATCAAGATAATCTTGGCAAGCCTTGCCAATGATACTCAACTTTTGACGGACAAATAAGTCATGCCAAATGGCGTGTTTATCATCGCTATAGCTGATAAATCCTGACGCATCTGGCGTATGGGCGTGATAGTTGGTCATACAATGTCCTTATTGTGTGTCTGTTTTTATATTAGGTAAATCCGACCACAGCGTCAAATGAAAAATGGTTCAAATCCCGTTCAAATTATTAACTTTTGGTTATTATAATTATTATTTATATAAAATTTGGTTTAATTTATCGGCTTATCCGATGTAAAAAAATAAGCACAACCCTAAGGCTGTGCTTATCATAAAATCAAAAATCAATGACGGAAATGACGCATACCAGTAAATACCATCGCAATACCATGCTCATTGGCAGCAGCGATGACTTCATCATCACGCATTGAGCCACCTGGCTGGATGATGCACTTGATGCCAGCGGCAGCGGCATTGTCGATACCGTCACGGAATGGGAAGAACGCATCCGATGCCATCACAGCACCTTCGACCGCCAGACCTGCGTGTTCAGCCTTGATGGCGGCGATACGAGCAGAGTTGACTCGGCTCATCTGACCTGCGCCCACGCCGATGGTTTGGCGGTTTTTGGCATAGACGATGGCGTTTGATTTGACGTATTTGGCAACTTTCCAAGCAAAAATCAAATCGTCAAGCTCAGCTTCTGTTGGTGCTTTGTTGGTGACGACTTTTAGGTCGTCTTTGGTAATCATGCCTAGGTCTTGGTCTTGGACAAGCAGGCCGCCATTGACACGCTTGAAGTCAAACTGGCTAGCACGCTCATCGATGGTAGGCAGTTCGCCGCAGACTAGGACGCGGACATTTTTCTTGGCGCCGGTGACTTCAAGCACACCATCAGCGACACTTGGTGCAATGATGACTTCGACGAACTGACGCTCAACGATGGCTTTGGCGGTCTCGACATCCAGCTCACGGTTGAAGGCGATGATACCACCAAAGGCTGATTCAGGATCGGTAGCGTAGGCAAGATTGTACGCATCCAAGATACCATCTAGTGAGACAGCGACACCGCATGGGTTGGCGTGCTTGACGATGACGCAAGCAGGCTTGGCGAATGATTTGACACATTCAAGTGCAGCATCCGTATCGGCGATGTTGTTGTATGACAGCTCTTTGCCTTGCAGCTGTTTGGCAGTTGAGACAGATGCTTCACGGGCAGTGCTTTCAACATAAAACGCCGCTGATTGGTGCGGGTTCTCGCCATAGCGTAGGTCTTGGGCTTTGATGAATTGACTATTAAAAGTGCGTGGGAATTGGGTATTTGCAGTAGCGTCGTCCGTTGGCTGTGCATCGCTGTCTGCAGGCAGACGAGCACCCAGCCAGCTTGCGATCATACCATCATAGGCAGCTGTGTGTTCAAAGGCTTTGACCGCCAAATCAAAACGGGTCGCAAAGCTCAGTACACCACCGGCTTTTAGCTCAGAAAGGACACGTTCATAGTCGGCAGGGTTGGTTACGATACCCACATGGGCGTGGTTTTTGGCAGCTGAGCGTACCATCGCAGGGCCGCCGATGTCGATATTTTCGATGGCATCACCCATAGTTACATCAGGCTTGGCGACGGTCGCGGCAAATGGATATAGATTCACTGCGACGATGTCGATGCGGTCGATGCCATGTTCTGCCATGATGGCATCATCCACGCCACGACGACCTAGGATGCCACCATGAATTTTTGGGTGTAGGGTCTTGACGCGGCCGTCCATCATCTCGCTAAAGCCTGTGTGTGCTGAGACTTCGATGGCATCGATACCGCTGTCGGTCAATAGCTTAAAAGTACCACCAGTTGACAAAATACCAAAGCCTGCATCAACTAGGCCTTTGGCAAACTCAACGATACCTGCTTTGTCAGATACGGACAATAAAGCAAAACGCTTAGAACTCATAAATCACCCTTAACAATGGATAAAATTGGCAATGACAATCGAGCAATGCTCGACCGACAATTTAAAAACAAAATGATACCATTGATGGCGATTTTTATAAAGTCAAATTGTACATTTATCCAAAATTTTCTGCATTGGTAAACAAAACCCAAAGCGATCAGCCTTGGGTGAGGTGGCGTAGGATGGAGTCAGAGTAGTCCATAACTTTTAAGCTTGGTGCGTAGGGTGCCGCGGTTAAGCCCAAGAATTTGTGCGGTTTTGGATTGATTGCCTCGGGTGTGCTGCAATGTCGCCATCAAAAGTGGCTTTTCAAATTCTGCCAAAAAAAGATTATATAAATTGCTGGCGTCTTCATCGCCCAATGCATCAAAATAGCGCTGCACCGCAAGCTCGACATGCACATGCAGCGGCATTGAATCTTTGTCATTGGTCTCGATGGCTGCATCCATAGAATCGTGAAGGCTTGGGTCGGCATCGATGTAAGAGGTGGTGTGCATGTATATAAATCCACAAACGAGCACAAATAGAACACCTGTTGGTGCAGTGCGACTTATAATGATAGGGTTGAATTTGGGTGGTTGATCTCAATATGGGACTGTCAGATGGCACCGCTTATCGATATCAACCTCAAAATATGGCCAAATCTTACCAAACGATGACAAATCTCGCCATTGCCGTTATGTTATGGCATGTAGTGACTTTGTAAATGATGAATGAATCAGGCAGACTTAAGTCTTAAGTCTGCCTGATGTGGGCTTGTGATGGGTGTGATTTAGCTTGCGCGCTTATGGCCGCTTAGGCGATGCCAGTGATGATCTTCGGTATTGTCATAGGCATATGGTGCATCGATATCAAAATATGAGGTGTAGGCATCGATGACATCTTGAGTTTGGTTTTGGATCAGACCTGCCAGCACAATCGTACCATCTTGCTTAAGTAACTCGCTAAAGATTGGGGCAAAGTGAATCAATGGCTTGGCAAGAATATTGGCGGTGATGGTGTCACATAGTTCAGGATGATCTTGACGATACGCGATAAACTCATCAGGCAAGAAGGCAATAAGCTTATCTTCGACGCCATTTAATGCGGCATTTTGACGAGTGGCAAGCACAGCCTGTGGGTCGATATCCACCGCAAGCACTTGGCGAGCGCCCAGCAGCAGTGCAGCCACACCTAAAATACCTGAGCCGCAGCCATAGTCGATGACCAGTTTATCGGTCAAATCCTGCTCAGACAGCCAATCTAAGCATAGGCGAGTGGTGGCATGATAGCCTGTACCAAAGGCAAGGCCAGGGTCTAGGATTAGGTTGGTGGCATCTGGATCAGGTGCTTCTAGCCATTCAGGGACAATCCACAGATTGCCTGCGCATTTGATCGGTTTATAGTAAGTCATCCACTCACGCGTCCAGTCCTTATCATCCAAGCGAGTGAGCCAAAAACGAGTCGCATCCACTTCGGTGGCCATCTCGCTGGCAAGACCTTCAAAATCCGTACCAGCAAAACTGTCATCGCTATTGGTATCAAAAATCGCCGTCATCACCACATCGCTCCACAGTGGCTCTTCACCAGGCATCGGCTCAAACAGTGGCTCATCGCCAGCATCTTCGAGCAAAATCGAGACAGCACCAGCTTCATAAAATAAAGCTTCGGCAAGCTCGACGGCGGATTTTGGGCATTGTAGATGAAGTTGTTGCCAAGACATAGCAGATCCTAAAAAATAAATGAATTAATATGTATTATAACAAAGTTCGCAAGCTTAATAAATGATGCAGACTTATGAATATCAATGACCGCAGCGGCCGCAGTCTGCACTTGAGTGATGGGTAGATGACTGGTTATAATTGATGTGAATATGATCTCATCAGACAAATGAATCAAAACAAGGAGTAACTATGCTAACTAAATCACAGCTGGATCATTATCTAACAACACTGGACATCACGCCATCAGACATTCAAAAAAATGGGGCAAGCATGACAACGCTGTCACGCCTGCAACTGATGCATCTGTGCCGTTATCCCTTTCAAAGCCTATCGACGGTGCTGCATGAGACAGTGGACATCGACCCTGCCGCCATCTATCAAAAATTGGTGATCGAGCGCCGTGGCGGCTATTGCTATGAACAAAATGAACTGCTGCGTCAGGCACTCGTGGCACTAGGCTTCGAGGCAGTAACACTGACAGGCTATATCGTACATGAGAACAATCCTGCCACCCCAAAAGCACGCACACATACTTTATTAAAGGTGATGGTAGATGGGGTGGCTTATCTGGTGGATGTGGGCTTTGGTGGGCAGGTGCCGACCGCGCCTTTGAAGCTGGAATTTGACACCATACAGACGACGCCACACGGCGAGTATTGGCTCACAGCTTTTGGGGATCAATGGGTGCTGTCGGTACAGATCAAGGGACAATGGCAGATGCTGTATGCTTTTGATTTGACGCCAGCTGATCAGCCACTGCTTGAGATGGGTAATTGGTTCGTATCTACGCATCCATCATCGCCATTTCGCACACGGCTGATGGTATCACGCATCGAGCCACAGGGCGTGCGACACAGCCTGCTCAATACCCGCTATCGTCGCCACCAGATCGGACAGCCAAGCCAAAGCTATGACATAGGCACGGTCGATGAGCTGTTTGAGTTATTAACTCGGACATTTGGCATCAATACCACGCACATCGATGACCAAAAGATGGTACTGGCGCAGTTTTTAGAGCATCATGCTATCTAATGGCTTAAATTAATCATTAAACTTTGGTGAAATTAAGCGAATTTAAGTGCTAACTTGTAAAGCCAATCACCATGATGAGTAACAATCAATACCCATCTTGGCTATTTGGCATTGATTGTTCGATATAGTCATCGATGATGTAGTCGTCAGTTGGTGGAATCTCAGGCTCAGGTGTGTATAATGGTTCGCCTTCGATATAGTAACCACCCGTATCCACGAGATTATCGCCGAGCGACTGAATCTGCGCTTGGAGCTGTTGTTGATACAGTATATCGGCAGCACATGAGCTCATCTGTGATGGACGATACGCATCAATCACAGGCAGCCACAGCGCACCAGTACAGCCTTGGGCGGATAGCGTGCCATCATAGCCATCCATCCATTGCCAAGTCACGCCTGATGGTACGGGCAGATTGACAGGGCTTAGGGTAAGTCTGCGCATATAATCCGTCCAGATGGGCAGCGCGCCTGTACCGCCAGTCAGCCCGATTGGCTTGTTATCATCACGACCGACCCATACCACACTGACATAGTTGCCGCTGTAACCAGCGAACCACGCATCTTTATTGTCATTGGTGGTGCCAGTTTTGCCAGCCAGTCCCAGATCTTTATTGATGCCATTGGCAGCTTTGGCGGTGCCTGAGCGGATGACTTCTTGTAAACCGCGATTGAGTAGATACACCGCCTCAGGTGGTGCGCGAAATTGCTGATGCGTTTGACTGCGCTGCAATACTCGGCCTTGATCATCGATCACCGTACGCACGGTATGAATGGGTGTATAAGCACCACCATTGGCAAAAATCTGATACATCCCAAGCATTTGCATTGGCGATAAGTCGATAGCACCGAGCATCACCGATGGATAAGGCGGAATCTCAGTGGTGATGGATAAATTTGCCATCTGTGCCTTAAAGGCGTTCATCCCTAAAGACAGGCCGACATTCACCGCTGCTTGGTTATAAGAATTGGCCAAAGCTGTCATCAAAGGCACTTGGCCATGCGACGCGCCACCGTAGTTTTTGGGCGTCCAGCGCTCAGTGCCGACCGTATAGCTGACTGGCTGATCATTGACCGGCGTGGTCAGATGATAGCGGCCAGACTGAAAAGCGGTCAGATAAATCACAGGCTTAAGCAGTGAGCCGACTTGGCGTTTGGCGTCGATGGCTCGGTTAAAGCCAGTAAACTCGCTGCCTGAGCCAACCAGTGCCACAAGCTCCCCTGTGGTAGGGTGCGCGCTGACCAGTGCGCCTTGCAGATCTTTGGTGGCGCCACCTTTTTTGCGCAGTTCGCCAAGCCTATTGGCCATTGCGGTATCGGCGGCTTGTTGGGCGATGGGATCAAGCGTTGAGATGATTTTTAATCCGCGATTTTGCAGATCTTCTTTGCGATAATACTGCTTAATTTCTCGGCTAACAGCATCCAAAAAATCGGGGAATCTGGGCTTGGCGATGGCAGGTGTTTTGACCACGCCCAGTGGTTTTTTGATGGCATCTTGATAGGTAGCGTCATCGATTTTGCCAGTGGTGAGCATGTTTTTTAGGACAACATTACGCCGTAACAGCGCACGATCAGGATGATTGCGCGGATTATAATGGCTTGGCCCTTTGGCAAGTCCGACCAACAATGCATATTGATCCAAAGTCAATTCATTTAATGGCTTATCAAAATAAAATTGTGAGGCGATGCCAAAACCATTCACCGAGTGATTGCCATTTTGACCCAAATTAATTTCATTTAAATAAGCCAATAAGATTTCTTGTTTGTCATAATGCAATTCTAAGAGCATCGCCATCAGTGCTTCATTGACCTTGCGCTTTAATGTGCGATCAGAATTTAAATAAAAATTTTTGATCAGCTGCTGAGTGATGGTAGAGCCGCCTTGCATCGGCTGACCAGTGACATTGGCGACGATGGCGCGACTGATGCCGCGGATCGAGATGCCATAATGATCATAGTAGCCGCGATCTTCGGTGGCGATGAGTGCATCAATGAGCGGCTGCGGGATTTGCTTATCATCGATTAGTAGGCGGTCTTCGTTATTGTCTGGATAGATGCTGCCGATCTTGATGGGTTCGATGCGCACCATGCCGCGGTTATTTGGGACGGTGCTTTTTAGGCTGGTGATGGCGTTGTCATCAAACTGCACTTCGATGAGCTGCGCCGCTTCACTGTCGCTGTCACCATAATGAAAGCCGCGGCTGTAAATGGTGTAGGTGTTAGCATTTTTTTGATAGCGGCCAGTTTGGGTGGTGGCATCTTGGCTATAGCGCAACAACTTCAGCCAAGACTCAAGCTCTGATGCCGACAGCGCTGCACCTTGATATAAAGTCAGCGGCCGTGAATACAAGGTAGCAGGAATGTCCCATTTGCGTGCTTCAAATTTGCTGACGACCGTGGCATTGAGATGTACCACATAAAAAACCATAGCCGCAACCGCAGCCATCATCAATAATGCCAACAAACTCATCACAAAGCCATATTGATAAGGCTGTGATTTGTGGGGATGTTTTGTTGATGAAGCCGATTTTAACACCGCAAAACCTCGAAAAATCAAAAGTCATACTATCGCCCAAATTTGTTCAATTTTCAAGCCAAATCCGCGTAGAAAATTGGCTAAGATTTGCTTGATTGTAGGATTTTTGTTGAAAATATTAAATACCATCAAAAATTGGGGTTTAATAAAAAAATAGATATCGTTTGGTGTATAAAAGCATGGCCTGATTTGAGATAACTTGTATAGCGAATGTGCTATAATATCTTATTTACCACCATTTGATGACCATCATGACCGCAAAGAGTTCGACTGATTATCAGACCGATACTGACACCCTAGAACAAAGCTTGATTTTGCCGCCTGAGGGTAGCTGTTTTCACTGTGGTGAAGTGCTGCCCAAAGAGCCGTTTTATACTGTGATATTTGAACAGCCACGGGCGATGTGCTGCTTGGGTTGTCAGCTGGCGAGCCAAAGTATCGTTGAAGCCAATCTTAGCCAATATTATCTGGATCGCCGTGAAATCAGTCCAACGGCAAGCCTGCCTGATGCCATCAATTTTAGTGCTTATGATCATGCGGATATCAAAGGGCAGTTCGTCTATGCCGAAAATGGCGGTAGCACGGCTGAATTATCCGTCGCCAATCTCAAATGCTCGGCGTGCACTTGGCTGATCGAGACGCGTCTGCGTTCGATGGCAGGGGTCAAGGATTGTCAAGTCAATTTGACTCAGCAGCGGATGCGGGTGAATTGGGATGATACCATCTTGCCCATCAGTGAGATCTTAAAGGCGGTGCATTCGGTGGGTTATGATGCCAAGCCGTATCGCCAAGACACGCACGAAGCGATGCTCAAACGCCAAAACAAAAAAATGCTCATTCGCCTAGGGATTGCTGCACTTGGGGCGATGCAGGCGATGATGTTCTCTATTGGGATGTATTTTGGTGAGTATAGCGGGATGCTGATTGAGCATCGAGATTTTTTGCGTTATGTCTCATTATTTGTCAGTATTCCAGTGTTTTTTTATGCGGCTGTGCCGTTTTTTGTATCGGCATTTTATGCCATCAAAGCTCGCCAAGTAAACATGGATGTGCCAGTGTCGATTGCACTGATTACCACATTTACCGCAAGTCTGTATGCAACCGTCATCGGCGGTGGTGAGACTTATTTTGATTCGGTGGCGATGTTTATTTTCTTTTTGCTTGCTGGGCGATTTATTGAACAAAATGCTCGCCTAAAAGCATCAAACATGGCATCGGATTTGGTGGTGATTGAGCCGACTTTGGTCAAGCGATTGGACGAAAATAGTCCGCTCATCACACAAATGCAGGCAGGTGCTTTGGATGCATCTGTTATCGAGTCATGGTGGCAGGATGTCGGACAACAGTTGTCCAAATCTGCGCTTGATGGCACGGACAAAATCCTTGCCCAAAGCGTCAAAGTGGGGGATGTCATCGCCATCGATGCAGGCAGTCAGATTGTCGCTGATGGGGTGCTGTTATCCGAGACGGCGACCGTGTCACAGAGCCTATTGACTGGCGAGAGTGATTTGATTGTCAAGACTCGTGGTGATGTGATGGTGGGCGGTGCTCAAAATGACTCACAGCCCTTTGTGATGCTGGTCACTGCCGATGTGGATAATAGCCAAATCGCGCTCATTGACCGCTTGATGAACCGAGCGATGAGCGAAAAACCCAAAATCGCTCAAGATGCCGACCGCATGGCACGCTGGTTCGTCGCACGAGTGCTGGTGCTGTCACTGTTGGTGTTCGCTGTGTGGTGGTTTATTGATAAACATGAAGCACTATGGGCGACGGTGGCGGTACTGGTGGCGACTTGTCCGTGTGCATTGTCACTGGCGACGCCGATTGCATTGACGGTGGCGACCAACCGCTTGGCGAGTTTTGGATTTTTGACCACACGAGGGCATACGGTACAGACACTCTCGACAGTGACGCAAGTGGCGTTTGATAAGACTGGGACGCTGACGACGGGGCAGGCGAATTTATTGGCGGTGATTGGCGATGCGGACAAGGATGAACTACTTGCCAAAGCAGCGGCGCTCGAGATTGGCAGTCGTCATCCTGTGGCAAAGGCATTATTGACGGCGGCGCATGGCTTGCATCTGCCTGTCGTGACGGATGTCGTGCATCATACCGCAGGTGGTATCGAAGGGGTGATGGATGGCGTGCGTTATCGCATCGGGCATCTGCGTTTTGTCAGTGATTCTGCCATCGACGGTGATGACCCATCATTGGGGCAATTTGCCGAAAACTTAAGCGAATATCAAGCCAATATGTCGGTGTTGATGTCAAGATGGCAGGGTGATGCTTGGCAAATTGTGGCGCGTTTTTATTTTAATGATTCGCTGCGAGCCGATGCCAAAGCGATGATTGATGGGCTAAAAGCTCGTGGTATCACGCCATTGATGCTGACAGGCGACCCGAACCCAAATGCACTCGCAGTCGCTACCGACTTGGGCATCAGCGAAGCTTACTATGGACTTAGCCCTGAGGATAAAGTCAATCATATCAAGCGACTACAGGCCAATGGCGAAACTGTGCTGATGGTCGGCGATGGTATCAATGATGCACCTGTACTAGCTGCCGCCAATGTTTCGACATCCATCGCAGGTGCTGCAGACCTTGCCCAAGTCTCAAGCGATAGCGTACTGCTGGGTGGTAAGTTATTGGCGATTGACCGTGCCATCGGACTGTCGATCAAAACCCAAACCATCATCCGCCAAAACCTGCGTTGGGCATTGATTTATAATTCATCCGTGCTATTGCCTGCTGCCTTTGGCTATGTACCGCCTTGGCTGGCTGCCATCGGCATGAGTCTATCAAGTCTAGCTGTGGTCGCCAATGCCATGCGGATTAAGCGCGCATAAGCATCAAAAAACGCTTGCCATCAGACAAGCGTTTTTATATTTAAGCGTTTTTATCATTATTCGCTTTGTAGATAGCCGATCAAACGCAAGAACTCAATGTACATCCATACCAGCGTTGATAAAATACCGATACTAAATACCCATTCGTACTCGCGAGCGACGCCATATTGTACGCCTTTTTCGACATTATCAAAGTCTAGTAATAGGCTAAATGACGCAATCAAAGTGACAAACACGCTAAAGCCAATCGCCACCAAGCCACCATCAAATAGTAGCGGCAGGCTTGAGCCAAACAATCTAAAGCCAAGCTGTACAAGGTATAAGATACCGATGGCAATGATGGCTGAAGTGATGATAGAGCGGAATTTTTCGGTGACCTTGACCATGCCTGTGACATACAGTGTCAGCATCACAGCGGCGGTGATGAAAGTCGCTGATAAAGCAGACAGTGGTACGCTTGGGTACATCCGATACATGATCAAGCTAAACGCACCGAGCAGCACACCTTCGGTCAGTGCATAAGGTATGGCAAGCGACTTGGCCAGATGTGGCTTAAATGAGCTTGCCAAACCCAGTCCCATACCGGCAAATACCGTAACGATTGCCATGGCATACAGAATGCCTGATGATAGGGCGGTTGCCAAGCCATAAAAGAACACACCAAAGCCTGACACGGCAGCCAAGCTTAATAAAAATGCACTTTTGGCGACGACGCGTTGGGTTCGCATGGCGACACTGCTGGTCATGAGTGTGGTGCGACTGATGATCGGATTTGCCATAAAATCAAGTTCCTTAACGAGTTTTGATTACCAATTTATTCAATGTATTGATAGCTATATATGTGTTTAACAATACAAAATGCAAGGGCATTTGTCAAGATGGTATAAATTTTATGCCCAAAGTGTGAGTTTTATTGTGTTGATGGGCGAATTTGGGTATCATACACCTTTAATTTGTCGCTAAGTGTCATTTCATGTCAAATTTTATTAACAATCACCCAAAACGCCCACCGTTTCGCCGTATCGGCGTCATGGGGCGTGCAGGCAAAGCAAGTATCGTTGAGACGCTCAATGAGCTGATCACCTTGCTCAAAGGGCGTGATTTGTCCATCATCATCGATACTGAGACCGCTGCCATCGAGGGTATGTCGATTGATTTTGATCAGATTGATGGCGTCCGCCTAAAAATCGTGCCGCGCCAAAAGATGGGCGAGCATTGTGATCTGGTCATCGTCGTTGGCGGTGATGGCTCGATGCTCCAAGCAGCGTCCGTGATGGCAGGGACAGATGTGCCTGTATTGGGCATCAACCGTGGTCGATTGGGCTTTTTGGCAGATGTCAATCCTGATGAGCTGACCGAAAAAGTCGGTCAGGTGCTCGATGGGCAATATTGGTTGGTTGAGCGGTTTTTATTAAAATTTCGCATCGTCCAAAATGACGAACAAGGCAATCCAACCGATGAAGTCATCCATGAAGATGTGGCGCTCAATGACATTGTACTACACGCAGGCAAATCAGTGCATACCATTGATTTTAAACTAAAAATTAATCAGCATGATGTCTATCGTCAGCACGCTGATGGGCTGATCGTGGCGACGCCAACTGGCTCGACAGCCTATGCGCTCTCAGCAGGTGGGCCGATTATCCATCCGACGCTCGATGCGATTTGCTTGGTGCCGATGCATCCGCACACACTGTCTAGCCGTCCTTTGGTGGTGGCAGGCAGCTGTCAGATTGCCATCAATATCCATAAGGACAACCGCACACAGCCGATGGTGGGCGCAGACGGCAAAGCATCTGCACCACTTGAAAATGATCAGACGCTGCTGATTGCCAAGCATGATAAGACCTTGCTACTTCTGCATCCAGAGAGTTATAGTTTTTATGAAGCGTGTCGCACCAAGCTGAACTGGAACTTATATAGCGAAGAATTTTCCCTAGATAAATAACAAACGACAGACAAGGAATCACACAATGAATAAACAAGATATCCTAGACAGCCTAACGCCTGAAATCGTCGAAAAATTCCGCACCGCCATCGAAATCGGACGCTGGGAAAATGGCGAAAAACTCACCGACGCTCAGCGTACCACCTGTATGCAAGCGGTGATGGTATGGGAGCATGAGTATCTGCCAGTTACCGAACGCACAGGCTATATCTATAAGCCCAAAGATAAGCAAGGCAACACCATCGGCGAAGAGTGTGATGTCGAGCATGACCATCATTACCCAAATGCCGAGCAAGTGGTGAAGTTTAAGCACTGATGGCTGATAAGCGTTTGCAACTGTATCATGCAAACGCTTTTTTTTGTGGGTTGGGGGTTGTGTTGGTGAATCATGCACCAATTTTAATAAATTGGAGATTAAAATAGAATGAATAATGATGAGTTTTTTAATTTCTTTTTTGACAGAAATTCTTTTCAATATGAGCTGGTAGAAGAGTGTGTATGGAATGCAGAAAAATATTGGAATTTAGAAAAAGAACTTATTAATATTATAAAAGACTTGTATAATAAAGATATGATTTCTAAAAAGTTAGCTAGAGATTTATATTATTTATCTCATTCTATTCAAAGTTCAATACAATGTTCGCTTTCTGAGAATGACTTTTTTGAAATAGAAAATCTAGATTTTGAATCTACATTGTATTATCGTGATAGATTGGATTTGATAATTAATATACTATGGAATGATCATAATTATCTGGACTATAATGATTTTTTTTCTAGAAAATCCTAAATATGCAGGCTGATAAACAGCAGTAGGGTGCGTACCACGCACCATCAAATTCTAAAGGGCAGTATTATAAAATTCGGGTGGCGTGGGACTTAATACATCAATAATATGATGCAAAAATATTAAGCGATAGATGTGTAAATTATCGCTATAAATGCCATAGTTCTGTTTATTAAACCAATCACAAAACTCATCTTTGTCTGATTTAAAAATCCAAGATTTTCCATTTAAATCATGCTCACCCAATATGTTTAAAGCACAACTCTCAAAAATAAATCGGTGGCTTAAAAACTCTCTAAAAATCACCACTGTACTTTGTGAATCGCTATTTATTTTGATATACAAAACATCATCTCGAACTTCTAGACTTTCAAGATTTCTAAATTTAACATCAAATAAAGGGCTAATGTCTTGCCATAAATTCATATTAGGCACCTAATTTGTATTTATATCTAATCTCAATTTTTCTTGGTTGTGACTGAATTTCTAAAGTGTGTAGTGCGCGTACCATACACCATTAAATTCCATTCAATCAATGGTGCATGGTTTGCACCCTACGTACTATTTATTTTTTCTAAAAAATTCCATACAGAAATAATAATCATCACAATTAATATAACAATCATCGTAAAATATTTTATGATTCAAACTGTATTCCCCCATCATTTTTAAATCTTCTTTAATATAAAATTCTAACATGGGCAGGATTTCTTCCAAAATTATATTCACATCTTCTTCTATTTCAGAAATTAAATAAAAATAAACAGTAATATTTTTATATTTATCAAAAGACCAATAAATTCTGGAAAAATTCTCACTAATTTCACCCAAGCAAGCCCTTGATAGGCAATATGTAACATAGTAAATATTCATTAATAATGACCTTTGGGATTGCAAGAAACAACACTTATTTTTTAGTGGTATGGCATAACACACCATCACAACCAACAAAAAAGCGTTTGCAAAGTTGCAGACGCTTTTGGCAGGGTTTATTTTTCAAGCACAGCCCAATAGCTCAGCCCAAGATCCCCGTGTAATGCCGGCAAATCCAGCAATACCAATGAGCCAAGTGGCGTTAGGTTTGCCTTGATACATAGTGAATGAGCGGCCTTGAGCGTACCACCAGTGGCAAGCACATCATCGATGATGAGTACTTTGGCAGGCTCAAGCTCGGCACTGATTTCTAGAGTGTCTTGACCGTATTCTAGCCCATAGCTTTGGGCATGTACAGGTGGTGGTAGCTTGCCTGCTTTACGCATTAGGATGAGTTTTTTGTGCAGGCGGACAGCCAGTAGGCTTGCCAGTACAAAGCCACGCGACTCGATACCGACGATGGCATCCGTGTCAGCCATCACATCAGCAGGCACAGCAGCAATCATCGCATCGATGAGCTTATTATGATGGCCGTTCAGTAGTGGCGTGATGTCATAAAATTCGATACCTGATTTTGGGAAATCAGGCACAGTGCGGATATGTTCCCATAATGGATGTGTCATTTATAAACTTCCTTCAAGATTATAGCAGCACGCGCCAAATCACAAAGCCCACGGCAAGCACAAAAAACACGGGTGCAAAATACAGATGAATGGCAACTGCCGACCACCATGCCAAGGCGATCATCAGCAGAAAGCCGCCACCTGCAATCCAGTCATGGCGTCGTTCGTTGAGTGCATCTGCTCGCATGGCTTGCAGCTCACGGATGGTGGCATCTTGACTGGCGCCAAGCGTGGCAAGGCTTTGGATGCTTTGGCTTAGTAGCTTTGGCAAATCGGTGGTGGATAATAAAATCTCGGGCAGCTCAGCTTTGATGTCCTGTAGATTTTTGACAGGATCCAGCTGATCTTTGACCCAAGCGGTCAAAATCGGCTTGGCAAGCGACCAAATATCCAGCTCGGGATACAGCTCACGACCAAGCCCTTCGACATGAACGAGCGTTTTGAGCAGTAGCATCAACTGTGGTGGGATGCTCATGCGGTGGCGTCGTGCGATGGATAAGATCTCAAACAGCACGCCAGCAAAGTCAATCTCATCAATTGGCTTGGTTACCATCGGGCTTACCGTACGGCTCATATCACGGATCAAGGCGTGCTTATCAGCAGATGGCGGAATCCAGCCAGCAGCGGCGATGATATCGACGAGTGCGGTATAATTGCCATTCATCACCGATAATAGCAGGCGAGCGACAATCAGCTGATCTGCCTTGGATAGCTCGCCCATGATGGCACAGTCAAGTCCGATATAGCGTGGCTCAGCGACAGCACTGCCATCTGGCATGGTTTCCACAAAGATATTGCCAGGGTGCATATCAGCATGGAAAAAATTATCCCGAAAAACTTGGGTAAAAAAGATGGTCAAGCCTTTTTCGGCAAGGGTTGCACGGTCATAATTGAGCTGATCAAAGACTTGGGTGTGTGAGATCGGCACGCCAAACACACGCTCAGCGACCATCACTTGCTTGGCGGCGGCATAGACTTGTGGCACATAGATGAGTCGTGAGCCGGTGAAATTATGACGCATCTTGGTGCTGTTGGCGGCTTCGAGTGTCAAATCCAGCTCATTGAGCATGATTTGGCGATAGTCTTCGACGATATCAATCAGATGAATGGCTCGAGCTGCTTCGATGCGAGCTGATGCCCATGCTGCCATCTGCCGCAGTAACTCAAAGTCATCAATGATGCCATCACGAATATCAGGACGCACCACTTTGACCACCACTTCACGGCCATCAGGCAGTGCGGCGGTATGTACCTGTGCGATACTGGCAGCAGCCAATGGCACATCATCAAAGCGAGCAAACAGCGTATCAATCGGCTGACCCAAGCCAAATTTGCTATCTTCAATGACCGATTTGGCGGTGGTGACATCAAAAGGGGCAACTTTATCTTGTAGTAGTGCTAGCTGAGCGATAATCTCAGGCGGTAACAGGTCCGAACGAGTAGAGAGCAGCTGACCAAGCTTTAAAAACAGCGTCCCCATCTCTTCGAGCGCCAGTTTCACACCAAGTGCTTGATGGGATTTGCCAACTGATGCAGGATGTAGGCGAATCAGTCGAGCGATGGGCGCAAGTTCAGGCACATCAGCAAAGTGCGTATCGAGCCGATATTTGGCAGCGATACGATACAGTGTCAATAGGCGTTTGCGATGAGTGATGAGCATGGCGGTCTGTCAAATTAGGCGTTGGTTTGGTCATCAAGCGAGCTTTGAAGCTGTGCTAAGCGTGCTTGACTGCGTTCGATATCTGCTTGCAAGCGAAGTAATTCTTGTTTTTTATCTTGGATTTGTAGGTCTAGTAATTCATCATCGATACTGCGTGCCGATGGCGTGCGTGATGAAAGTAGCTGCGTGGCTGATTGCTTGATCAGCTCACCAATCGGCGATAGCACAGGGCTGATTTCTTTGCCAAGCAGATACAGATGGCTTGTGACATCGGTGCCGATGATTTGTTCAAGTTGATACCAGATATCTGGCTCAAAGCCTTCAAATAAGGACTTGGCTTGCAGGAGTACCTGATGATCGCCACGGATTGGCAGATTGCCCACAGGATGTTGGATTAGGCTTAACAGATGCGCCAAATTATCCACGCTCAAGGTGCAATCAGGTACCGTGCTGATACCGCCTTGTGGCTCAAAAATCGCTGACGCAACAGGCTCAAATCGCACACGCCCATCGCCAAACAGCACATCGATACTGATGGCGGGTGCGTGCATATTGATGCGTAAAGTTTTGCCTGATAGGGCAGACAACCCTTCTTGGGTATAGTTATCTGTGGCGATGACGCTGTTGAGTAGCTTTTCGCACATCGCTAGGGTCAGTACACCAAGCATACTCATCAGCGTGCCTTAAAGCCACGATGCACAGCGACGATACCGCCGGTTAGGTTGTGATAATCGCAGTTGACAAAGCCTGCATTTTCCATCATGCCTTTGAGTGTGGCTTGGTCAGGATGCATACGGATAGACTCAGCCAGATATTGATAGCTTTCGGCATCGCCTGCGACCAGCTTACCCATGATTGGTAGGGCGGTGAATGAGTACAAGTCGTATGCTTTGGACAGTGGCTCAAACACAGGCTTACTAAATTCAAGTACCAATAGGCGTCCGCCTGGTTTTAGCACACGGTGCATGGCAGCAAGGGCTTTGTCTTTGTCCGTGACATTACGCAGGCCAAAGCTGATGGTCACCAGATCAAACGAATTATCCGCAAATGGCTCAAGCGTCTCAGCATTGGCAAGGACAAAATCGACATTATTACAGCCAGCATTGATCAGACGAGTGCGACCCACTTCCAGCATCGCCTCATTAATGTCGGACAGCACCACTCGGCCTGAGCGACCTACTTCACGGCTAAATACCTTGGCAAGATCACCTGTACCGCCTGCGATATCAAGTACGTGCTGACCGCTACGCACACCTGTCAGACTGATGGCAAAGCGTTTCCACAAGCGATGAATACCAAAGCTCATCAAGTCATTCATCACATCATACTTGCGAGCTACAGAAGTGAATACTTCGGCGACTTTGGCTTGTTTTTCTGATTTACGCACGGTTTGATAGCCAAAATGCGTGGTCTCTTCACTGACAGGCTCACTGCCTTGTGGGCGTTGCAGTTCGCTTTGACCTTGTGGTGTGCCAGTCGGTAGGATGTTTGGGTTGCTAAATTGGGTGTCGTTGTGGTTTTCGCTCATGATTGTAAGCCTAATTTTGAATAAAAATTTCAACCTTTAATGATACACTATTTTTCAGGTGAATTGGGAGAATTTACTGATCTTTTGATAAATTTTACAAGTCATCGCAAAACTCATCAAATGCCCTTGAGGTCGTCGTCTATGCCCATACCATCATGGATGCCATGAATAACCGCAAGCTCGGCACGGGTAAATGGTTGGCTAAAGCGCTTGATGTGATCGATGGCACGAATCGCCACAAGGCCATCGTGAATAAAATCATACAAAGGTTGATAGCCATTGGCGTGCGCGGTTGATTTGGCAAGTTTGAATGCTTGGTATAATAAATAAGAATTGAAGCTTTGATAGCAAGCTTGGCAGACTTCACCGACCTGATGAATCTGAGCGATGCGTTGGTCTTTGGCGTTGACCGCTTGATACATCTGAATCATCAATGCCTCATCGATGATGGCATCTGGATGGTGAGCCAAATAATGCTCAGCCAAGGCCAGATCCAGCTCAATGGCTGTGATGGCAGCACGGATGCTCAATAGTCCTGTGGCAAGTGCATTTTTTGGCACCAGTTTTTCAAGCTTGCCTGAGCCGTTTAGGGCGTTTTGTCCTGCGGTCAGTAGCTGGCTTGCGATGGCATCAAAAGTGCTGTAGTCATAAATGCGATGGATCAAATAGTTGGCCAGTGGTGCAGTCTTAGGATCATCAAACAACGCGCGATGGGTGCGATGAATACGATCGCGTTGCCATGCTTGGATCTGCCCAAGTGCTTGGCGCATAGATGCATCGCGATGATGGGGCAGTGACTGATAATGATGGATAAGATTTACCAGAGTTTGGATTTGTGACATGTGAACTGCCGTGACATGGTGTCTTTAGGGATTGGATAAAGTATTATAGCAGATCTGCGCGCGTATGACAGCATTTGCATCTTGATGCAATAACAACAAATAAGGGATCAATCCATATCTGTCCAATATCACCAAGGCTCTAAGCCTTTGACCGCTTGCCCACCAATACAATCCCAACCAGCACCATCACCGCTCCGATGATAAAGCTTGTGGTCATCTCATCGCCCAAAATCCACGCGCCCAGCACCACCCCAAAAATCGGTGTCATCAAAATCAATGCCCCAATATCTGCTGAGCGATAGCGAGTCAATAGCCAAAACCATGCCACTGTCGCCAAAAACGCCACAAACACCGCTTGAAATCCGACGCTAAGCACGCTGGCAGTTTGCCAATTCATCACCGCTTGATCGGTCGCTATCGCATATAGCCACAGTAGCACGCCAATGGCAAACAGCTGATAGGCAAGCACCTGTTTGGCAGGCAGTGTACCTAGGCTTGTCATACGGATAATCACCGTCGTCAAGCCCCACGACAAGCCCGCCGCCAGTGCCAAGCCATCACCCAGTAGCGAGCCATCCGCCTGTGATGACAGCAAAAACGCCACCGCAATCCCACCAAAAGCAAGCCCCATGCCAAGCCACTGCACCCAAGATAGCCGCTCATCTTTGACCAAAAAATGCAAAAACAACGCCGAAAATAGGGGCGATGTATATAAGAACACCACACTGCGAGATGCACTGGTATAGCGTAGCGACTCGCCTGCCAAAAGTGACTCAAAGGCGAACAATGCACCGACAAATAGCCCAAGCTTGATTTGCTTGGGATTGAACCGCAGTTCTTTTTGATACACCATAAAGCCAAGCAAAATCAGCAAACCAAACAGCGAACGCATCGACAGCTGCATCACTGGCGAGATTTCGTGGTGGCTAAGCTTGATGGCGACATTGCTCAATCCAAGAAACAAACAGCATACCACCATCGTACTGATGGCGATATGGTCAAGGGGGCGTCTGGTGGATGTCGGCATGATAAAATGAAAAATTATATCACGAAAAAAGCCAAAATCAAGCCAAATAAAATTTAAAAAATACAATAAAATCAATTATTTGATCATAAAAATTCATCACTTGGCATGACATATCCGCCATCAATCCGACAGCAGATAGATGAAGTTCTTTTGGCTTTTTTGCAGTTTTTTCTTGAAATTGTCATCTAATGGCTATATAGTGAAAGTACGGACAAGGCATTTGGCAATGTTCGCAAATTTATCAACAATCAACAAAGAAGGAATACCGCAATGGCATTTACTCTACCTGAGCTAGGCTACAGCTACGATGCACTAGAGCCACATTTTGACAAAGAAACCATGGAAATCCACCACTCAAAGCACCATCAAGCGTATGTCAATAATGCTAACGCTGCGCTAGAAGGCACTGAGTGGGCGGACAAGTCAGCCGAAGAAGTGATCGCAAACCTAGACAAAATCCCAAGCGATAAGCAAACTGCTGTACGCAATAACGCTGGCGGTCATGCCAACCACAGCCTATTTTGGACAATCCTAAAAACTGGCACTGAGCTTGGCGGCTCACTTAAAGAAGCCATCGAGCGTGATTTTGGTTCGGTAGACGCATTCAAAGAAGAGTTTGAAAAAGCAGCCCAAACGCGTTTTGGTTCAGGCTGGGCATGGCTAGTTAAGCAAGGCGATAAGCTTGCTGTCGTTTCAACTGCCAACCAAGACAGCCCATTGATGGGTAAAGCAGTTGCAGGCTGTGAAGGTACGCCAATCATTGGTTTGGATGTATGGGAGCATGCCTACTACCTAAAATACCAAAACAAACGCCCAGACTACATCAAAGCATTCTGGAATGTTGTTAACTGGGATAAAGCTCAAGAAAACTTTGACGCAGCTTAATTATCTGTTTTAAATTTTATAAAAACAGATTTACAAACAAAAGCCTAGCTTGATATAATTAAGTTAGGCTTTTGTTATGGAGGATAGAGATGAAAAAGCTGATATGCACGGTAGCGTTGTGTACATTGCCAATGATGGCGATGGCGGCACCAAAATATGCAGCGCAGGTTAATCATTTTGCGCTTAAGAAAAATCAAAACTGGACTTGGGCGAATTTGGCGAAAACCCCAAAAGTCAAATGGCAAAATAAAACACCCAAAAAAAATTATAGCGGCATGTATGAAATTACAGGCAGTATTTCTAAATACGGAACTCTGACAGCGTATGGTAGTCGCTCAATGCCTGAAATGATTCATATTTCTTCATCTCAATTGTATCGTGAAAGTGAAAATGGCAAGGATGTTTATAAAATTAACCAGTTATTTGACAAAAAAGAACTTAAAGAAGTTAAATCAAACTGCACGATTCCTGAAGAATTAGATGATTTTATTCATCTTTATCAAAAATTTTATGTTTGGAAAAAAGCAGGGTATGAGCCATTGTATGTCTTTGAAATGGGTGATGCGGCAGGGACGGCCGGTGGTGGTATTATGAGAGATTATTTTATCACTAAAGATTTTAGTAATTTTAATAATGAATATACTGGAATTACTATGTCAAATGGGTTTGGTGCTGAATATAGCACTTGTTCGATTTGATAAAATATGAAGCCTGCATGAGTATGTGCAGGCTTCTTTTATGCCACAACTTCCCAAATAAGCGCCACAGCAATGGCGATAAACACCGTACCGCATAAGCGATTGAGCCATAATAAGCGGTTGCCTTGTCCTAGCCAGTTGGCAAGCTTTTGACCACTGATGGCATACATAAACTGCCAAAAGGTCTCAATGACATAAAAGCCAATCACCAAAATTACATATTGGGGCAGTAGTGGTGCTGAGAAGTTGATAAATTTTGGGAAAAATGCCGCAAAAAACAAGATGGCTTTGGGATTGGATAACGATACCCAAATGCCTGTGCGAAACAATGCCCACTGTGAGCCATTTGCCTCGATATCACTGCCAAAACTGCCGCCATCACTTCGCCATGACTGTACGCCAAGATAGCACAAATATATTGCACCCAGAACCTTGACGCTGTCCAATACCACAGGGTATCGGCTGATGATGCTTAGGCCAAACAGTGATGCACCAAGCAATATCATCAGTCCAAGCATCAGACCTGACATCGCCCACAGTGTACGACGCAGTCCGTGGTTGAGACCGCATTGAAAGGCGAACAGCATATTTGAGCCTGGGGTGGCAGAGACCAGTAGGGTGCTGATGGCAAAAAAGATGAATAATTGAATGGTCATGGTATCGTTCATTTAAGCGGTGGTGGTACGCACAACTTTGGGTTCTTTGATGGGTAAATTACTCACCGCCGCCAAAAATGCCAAAGCCATATCAGCATACCACATATAGGCATAATTGCCAAAGCTATCAATGGCAAGTCCGCCAAAATATGCCCCAAGAAAACCGCCGATTTGATGGCTAAGCAAGGTGAGACCAAACAAAGTTGCCAAATATCGCACGCCAAACAGCTTACCAATCGCCCCTGCAGTCGGTGGCACGGTCGCAAGCCAAGTCAGACCAAGACCGATGGCAAAGATATAAAAAGTCATCGGAGTCTGTGGTGCCATCAAATAAATCGCCACCAAAATCACACGGCTTAAATACATCCAAAATAAGATATATTTGCACCGCCAATGACCCACCGACCATCCGACAAATAGACTGCCCACGACATTAGATAGCCCAATCAATGCCAGTGACCATGATGCCACCGATGAGCTAAGCCCTGCCAGTGTTACTTCGGTTGGCAGATGCGTCACCAAAAAGGCGATATGAAAACCGCAGGTAAAAAATGCCAAGTGAATCAATAGATAATTGCGATCAGCCATGGCGGACTTGACAGCCTGTGAGAGCGTCTGTGTCGGTTCAGTGGGTGCGATGGCTTTGGGTGCTGACTGATGGCGTGTCAGATACCATGCCAAAGGCAGGCATAGCAGGCTGATGGCTGCCAAGACATAAAATGCCTTTGACCAGCCGATGAGCGGTAAGCTGATGAGTAGCTGTAGCATCGGTGCGAACAAAAACTGCCCAAAGCTTGAGCCGGCATTGATGATGCCAGATGCCGTACCCCGAGCGTGCTCAGGTACTTGATTGGCGACTTGTCCCATAAGTACCGAGAAGCTGCCTGCACCTGCGCCAAAGGCAATCAGCACGCCCAAAGTCAAAGTCAGCCCCCAAGCGGACAATAGATGCGGCACCATAGCACAGCCGAGCATCAACACCAGCGTACCAATAAATAGCACCCATCTTGCACCGAAGCGATCGGCAATCGCCCCTGTGATTGGCTGTGATACACCCCACATCAGCTGTGTCATTGCCAAGGCAAAGCTGATTTGTACGATATTGACCGTCGTCTCAGCGGTAATCGGCTGAATGAATAAGCCTAATGACAAGCGAATGCCAGTGGTGATGAGTAGAATCGTCGCAGCGATGGCGACCAGTGACCAGATGGCGACAGCGGACTTTGTCATAAGATTCCAAAAATGCACAAAAGAAAAATGATGCAAAATAACAGCAGTTATTGTACGCTATCTCATCACCGAAAATAAAGAGTAAATATATGTTTGAATTGACATTTTTGGGCACATCAAGCGGTGTACCGACTTTGCGTCGCAATGTCTCTGGACTTGCGGTATCGCTACTTGCCAAAAGCCATGAGACGGGCAAATCAACACCGTGGATACTCATCGACTGTGGTGAAGCCACGCAGCATCAGCTATTGCGCACGCCACATAAGCCTAGTATGCTACAAGCGATTTTGATTACTCATATGCATGGTGATCATTGCTATGGCTTGATGGGGCTACTGGCAAGCCTAGCCATGCATGGTCGCACAAGTCCGCTACCGATCATCGCACCGCCTGCTTTGGGGGAGCTTTTGGATGCATTTATCCGCCTAACTGAGATGAATTTGAGCTATGAGATTGATTTTATTGATATTCATAGCGTGCTAGATACAGGGCTTGTGCTTGAGTTGTCTGATGAATTATCCTTAGAAATCGATATTCACCCACTTAGCCACCGCTGTGATAGTTTTGGGTTTGGACTGACCCAAATCCACCGCCAAAAAAAGCTAAATACCAACAAACTCTCGCATGATCATATTGCCACACGCCACTGGGGCAGTATTTTAAAATCTGATACGCCAAGTCTTAGTGTGGATGGACGCACTGTGCTGGTGGCTGATTATCTACACCTGAACGAAACTTCCCAAAAAATCGTCATCGCAGGTGATAATGATACGCCAAGCCTGCTGACTGATGCCGTCAAAGGTGCCGTGATGCTGGTGCATGAAGCGACCTATACGCAGGCAGTGATGGATAAGATACTTGCCAAAGGTGTGTTTGATCCCAAGCATTCAAGTGCCAAGATGGTGGCTAAGTTTGCTCGTGATGCAGGTGTGCCTTGTCTTGTGCTGACGCATTTTAGCGCGCGGTTTATGCTGTTTGACGACCCTGATGATAGCACGCCAAACATGGGGCATATACGCTATGAGGCTGAGTCTAGTTATGAGGGTGAATTGATATTGGCAAGTGATTTGATGGTGGTGAGTACCGCCACAAAAGAGGGTACTGTATCCATGATGTAGCCTTGATGTAGTCTTGAGCAAAGGTGTACAAACTTAGCTGATTTATTGGCTGGTGGAATTTATTTCACAATTATTCTCATTTGCGATATAATTGCAATTTGGTGGATTAAGTTTGGCTTAATCTTATTGGTACTTGGGTGTTATGGGCAAATTGAGCTGTATCGTTGTAGCGTTTGGATTGTTGATTGATTGTGATGTGAATTTTTTATAACCATCAATCAACCATACCTATATCCCATCAACCGATTTGCTGATGAATAAAGCCCAAGTACGCGCACTGCATTAAGGATTTTTATGCAAGAAAAGCAGTTTTTTGGACATCCCAAACAGCTTGGCAGTCTGTTTCATCTAGAGCTGTGGGAGCGGTTCTCATACTACGGTATGCAAGCAATTTTGATGATTTATCTGTACTACTCGCTGACCGAAGGTGGCTTGGGTATTGATAAAGGCGTCGCAGGCGGTATCGTGGGTGCTTATAGTGGTAGCGTGTATTTATCAACGCTGATTGGCGGATGGTTTGCCGATCGGGTACTTGGTGCAGAGCGAACGCTATTTTATTCAGGCATCGTGATCATGATTGGTCATATTTTGCTTGCGATTGTGCCAGGGCTACAGGGCTTGATTTTGGGCTTGGTGTTCGTGGCATTGGGTTCTGGTGGCGTCAAGGCACCAGTGAGTGCGATGGTTGGTTCATTGTATGAAAATGACAAATACCGTTCGCTGCGTGATGCTGGTTTTTCGATTTTTTATATTGCGATTAATATCGGCGGTCTATTGGGCCCACTACTGGTCGGCTATCTACAAAGTCGTGTCGGCTTTCACTATGGCTTTGGTGCGGCGGCTGTCGGCATGGCATTGGGCTTGGTGCTGTATAGCTTTGGGCGTAAGGATTTGGGTCAAAAAACCCCGCCAAATCCACTGACTGCATCAGATAAGACCAAAGCACTGATTGGTCTTGTGATTGGTGTGGTGGCTGTCTCGGCACTAGTGGTTTCTGATGTGTTGACATTGTCAAACTTTAAGATGATGCTGTTTGGTGCGGTGATTGTCATTGCGACGATTTATTTTATTCGTCTATTGAGCGATAGCCGTGTCACTGGTGACCAAAAACGCCACATTTTGGCATACATTCCGCTGTTTGTGTGTATCTGTGTGTTTTGGGCGTTATTTTTCCAAAACTATACTTTGCTTGTGGTGTTTTTTGATACCCAAGTTGATCGTATGCTGGGCGGCTTTGAATTTCCTGTGGGCTGGCAGCCATCGATGCAGAGCTTTTGGGTGATTGCCTTGGCTGGCGTGATGTCGGCACTGTGGGCGAAGCTTGGCAATAAATCACCGAGCACGCCAGTCAAATTCAGCTTATCACTGCTGATTACTGCCATTACCTTTGCCTTTTATTTGCCTTATCTCAAATCAGGCGATGCGATGCCAATTTTGGTGTATCTGTTTTCGCTGGCGGCGATGACAGTGGCGGAGCTGCTCATTTCACCGATTTCACTGTCATTTGCGACCAAGATTGCCCCTGACTTTTTTAAGACACAGATGGTGGCATTGAACTTTTTGGCATTGTCGATTGGCATGACTTTTGGTGGGATTTTATTTGGTGAATATTTTAATGAAGCCAATCCGATTGATTATTATTATATGATGATTTATTTGGGCATTGGTGCAGGCGTGGTATTTTTGCTGATTTCACCGATGTTGAAAAAGATGCTACAAAAAGTAGATTAATTTTCTGACATTACACCAAACCGCCACTGTCATTCGGTGGCGGTTTTTTACCAATTTCTTATCAATTTGCCATCTTTCCAATAAGGCACGGCGACATAACTATCTTTATCCACAAAGCCATAAGGTTTGCCACAACTTTCAAATTCCCAACCATCTAAAGTCAGTGTGCCTTTATTTTTCTGTGCTTGCTCAAAGCCGATATCAAATCTTACCCATGAATATGCAGGGCAGGTAATGGTATCATAATCACTGCGATCGTATGCATCTACAAACAGTTCGCTTGGTGTAAATGGTTCGGTATTGATGACAGTGATTTGCCAGCTTGTATTGATATAGATGACCGATATGCCATTGATGAGCATGGGTGCGGGCAATTTGGCTGATAGAATGTTGGCATTGGCGTTATTTTGGACATCACCGCTATAAGGCACATCATATTCTACATGAGTGCCGATCGGCAGGGTGATGTCACCATAAGGCTTCTCACTGCTCAAGGTTGCATAACGATATAAGTCTTGAATTTGATATCGCTGCTTTGATTGATTACCCTGATAATCGATGATGCCAAAACCGATTAAAATTAGCAGAGCTGGTATATTTGCGATCATCAGCCACAGCTTTTCGGCTCGAGTTATCTGATAATGATCACCGTGTGATTTGGTTTTTTTAATACGCAAAAGCAGTCGAATATCAACGACAATCGCCAATAAGACGCCGATACCCATCACCAACAGCAGAACAAATATCAGAAAAAATGGCGGTGCAAATAGCATATATTAGTTATCCATCATTTGGTTTAGCCCAGTCATCCCTGCCCAATGTTGGCTAAATTGATACGCCACACGCCCCGAGCGGCCGCCCCGAGTGCTTGCCCATTTGAGCGCTTCAGCTTCGATGGTGTCATCATAATTGATGCCATGCTTGACAAGTAGATGCTTGACGATGTCCAGATACAGTGCTTGATTCATCGGATAAAACGACAGCCAAATCCCAAAGCGATCTGATAGCGACACTGTCTCATCGATGGTCTCATAAGGATTGACTTCATCGGTTTGACCATTATAAATATTGACATTGTCTTTCATCAGCTGTGGTAGCAGATGACGGCGGTTACTGGTGGCATAGACGAGTAGGTTATTTTGTTCGCTGTCGAGTGCGCCATCGAGTACGCTTTTTAGGGTGCGATAATTCTCATCTTGGGCGTTGAAAGCTAAGTCATCGCAGTAGATGATATAGCGGTTGGTATTGCCATTGTGTGCAGCGGTTTTGATGGCATGGCGGATGGTGTCTAGGTGTAATAACTCATCTCGTGCCACTTCGATGATGCGAAGCCCTTGGGTGTGATAAGCCTTGAGTAGCGCACGAATCAGCGATGATTTACCTGCACCACGAGCACCTGTCATCAGCACATGATTGGCAGGTAAACCCTGCAAAAACTGCTCAGTATTGGTAATCAGCTTATCCTTTTGGACATCAATACCCAGTAGGTCTGCCAAATCACCCCCGAAGCTGACATCAATCGGTACAAGCTTGCCATGCAGACCACCTACCCAGCGATAGGCAAGTACATCAGCATCGATGGTGATCGGCTGTGCGGTGCGTTCGGTGAGATACTGGGTGAGTAGGGCGATGAGCTCATTTGGCAAGGCGGTCATGAAGTATCCTTAAAAAAATTGGGATACGTCATTGTACCCCAATATTTGATCATGATTCAACAAATCCGCCTTAAATCAGGCTGTGGCGGCAGTGCGATCACAGTTCACGCGTGGCGAAAGTATCGCATTGATTCACATCACCTGTCTCAAAGCCGCGATAGAACCAGCGTTTGCGCTGAGCGCTCGTGCCATGTGTAAAGCTATCAGGAACGGCATGACCGCGCGCTTGGCGTTGTAGATAATCATCACCGATTTTTTCGGCGGCATCCAGCGCTTCTTCGATGTCACCTGGCTGCAAAAACTGCGTGCGTTCGTGATTGTGGCGCGCCCACATGCCAGCGAAGCAGTCGGCTTGTAGCTCTTGGCGGACGGATAAGTTATTGGCGGCAGCGGTGCTGGACTGTGCTTGGGCTTGGCGGACTTGTTGTGAGATACCTAGCAAAGTTTGCACATGATGGCCGACTTCATGGGCGATGACATAAGCTTGAGCGAAGTCGCCTGCTTGGTCGGTGCGTGTCAGCTCGGTGCTATTTTGTTCGCCACCGATGTTCATTTGCGTACGCATATCACGGAAAAACTGCGTGTCCAAATACACTTTTTGATCAGCAGGGCAATAAAATGGCCCACTGGCAGAAGTCGCCGAACCGCACGCTGACTGCACTGCACCGCTAAACAGCACCAGACTTGGCGGCTGATAACGCTGACCTGCCTGCGCAAAAATCGGCGTCCAGACATCTTCGGTATCAGCAAGCACTGTCGCGACAAATTCACGAGACTCGGCCATATCGGCAGTCTCGGTCGCAGGGGCAGAGGACTGGGTTTGGGTCTGAATTTGTTGGGTTACGCCCATCGTCGTCTCTGGGCTGATGCCAAAGACTTGCCATAGAACGAAAGCAATGATTAAACCAATGATACTGACACCGCCGACTTTTTTGCCACCGCCGCCGCGTCTGTCTTCGATATTGCTGCTTTGTCTGCGTCCACGCCATTGCATAGAATGATCCTTTGAGTTGGTAAATATCGCTTATTATACAAAACGATGTCGATAAATGGGGGATAGGTTACGATATTTTACAAAGTTATTTTTTTTGCAGTTGGGTGATGGCGCGGCAATGGCTTGCTTGCATTTTTGGTGTATTGCGCGTAAGATTGAGTTAATTTAAAACCAAAGGATTTATCATGCTAAAAACCGTCATCACCGAACACAACCCAAAAAATCTACCCATCACCCATGCTGTCATTTGGCTGCATGGCCTTGGGGCAAGTGGCCATGATTTTGAGCCGATCGTGCCTGAGCTTGGCTTGTCAGATGATGTGGGTGTGCGCTTTATTTTTCCGCATGCGCCTCAGATACCAGTGACAATCAATGGGGGCTACATTATGCCAGCATGGTATGACATCCTTGAGATGACGCTTGATCGCAAGGTGGATGTTACCCAAATCGCTGCATCTGCTGCTGCCATCAATGAACTGATCGATGAACAAATCAGCGCAGGCATACCAAGCCAGAACATCATCATTGCAGGCTTCTCACAAGGGGGTGCGGTAGCGTATCACACTGTCTTGACCAATACTCGTAAGCTTGGCGGACTGCTGGCCTTATCGACTTATTTTGCGACAGCCAGCGAAGTGCCAAGCGTTGGCGTCAACCAAGACATCGCTGTCAAAATCGATCATGGCGACTTTGATGACATCGTACCACCTGTACTGGGCGTAAAAGCCAAAGAAACACTACAAAACTTGGGGCTAAACCCAACTCATACTACCTATCCGATGGCGCATCAAGTCTGCCTTGCGCAGATCAAAGCGATTGGTGAATGGATAAATGAGTTATTTGCCAAGTCTTAATCAATTTTTCAAGTCTTCATTTTCCAAGTCTTAATCAATGATGGCATTGGCGATCAACTGGGTCAAATTTTTGTCATCTTTGGCGGTATTGCTGAGAAATTACGCAGCATCTAATAATGTTAGACAGGTACTTTACCATCGAGACTCAAAAGCCACCTGGGATGACTAGGGCTAATAAACTGGAGTTGAAGTTTGAATGAAACAGATTGCATTAATTACTCATACTTTCATAAATGAACATTTCGCCTCAGAACTCTTCTTTCTTTGGGATGTTGTTTGCGTAGTTGGCGAGGGACGTATACAGCCATGTGAAGAAATTATTTATGATAACGAAACGGCATTTTTTCTTGCGCTAGAATACCTACTTGTTCATAATTATTGTCGTTTAATAACCAATGACGGCAATAAAGAGATTAATAAGGCATTGGCTAAGATGGATGCTAAACAGGCTTGCCAACTGCTAAAAGATGTTTGGATAGGTGAAGAGGCTATAAATAAGCTTGATGAAGAAAATCAGTATGTTGATTGGTGGTTTGTAGTACTATGCCCCTATAACATTGTCCATCGATATACTGATGAAAGCGGTGAAGAACAGTGGGTTCTTAATTGATTAGCTTAACCTCTAAGTTGGACAAAAGAATAACACTCAACATATTCAAACCCCGCCATAAAAAATATGGACATTTTTAGCGATTGATCACTGGCTAAAAAAAGCAGCAAAATCAATTTGCTGCCTGACGGCGACGGATATATCTGATCGCCGATTTTGATGGCTATCGGCAGCCATCGTGAATCGGTCATGACCAAATCATCCATTATCCATGCCATCTGTTGATGACAGATGGCTTATTTTTGGTTGGCGGCGTAGATTGCAGCTTGCAGCCAGATGTTGGCTTGAATATAGTCATTGACCGCGATCGCCTCGGTCTGTTCATTACTAACAGCCGCGATGCGCACCACAAACGGATCAGCATCAGGCTCGCGCAAAATCACCACATCAAACAAAGTAATGCTCTGACCAAAAAACTCGGTCTGAGATTTGCCCAGCACTTGGCCTTGGCACCATGCCTCATCTTCTTGACCGAAAGTCTCTCCGTACAGATAAGCGCACATGTGACCTAAGTTGATCTCGACGGGTGCAAATGGCACGCCAGCAGGATGGTCTGTGGGCTGCCAATTGCGAATTTGATCATCAATGTCATCAGGAATATTGCCATCATGCTTCGCGACGATGTCATTAAAGGCGCGATGATGACGGATGGCTTCTTGATCTTCGATTAAGATGGTCTCATCTTGACGGCTGGGTTCGATGTGGTATGCCCAAGCTGAGAAATTGACAAAATATTTCTTTGGCGAACGATAATCAGCGCGATTGACGGCATACAGCTGATCGAACGCATAGATCAGCGCACCGTCCGTGCTCTTTAGGCACAAGATGGCATCGGAGGTCGAGTCACAGCGGATGATGCGCTCAATGCTGCAAGTCAGACCATAAGGGCTATTCACCGCAGGAAAGGCATTGATGAACGCTTGGGGTGTGCCATCTTGGACGGTGAGGATTTGCTTAATGTGACATGGCTGATTCATGCCAAGTAACAGCTTGGCATTATTGCTGCTGTCTTGGGCGGATAGACCTTCGGGCAAGGTGGCATGATCGAGCATTTGCTGTAGCCAATGCGGCACATCTTCGCCGATGTTTTGGGTCAAAATCGCCCAATGATCGCCGTGACTGGCGTTTTTGTCACAGGGCAGGTCGATCTTGGCAGGCGGTAATTCGTGGGTGTATTGGTAATGTAAAGTTTGATGACTCATGATGGTTTCTCAAGTAATCGATGAGCCATTGATGGGGATGTGGTTTGAAAATATCAAGCAGCCGATGATAAAATACTGAGATTTTATGTGGATTTGACCAATAAAAAACCGATCCTAGTGGCTGATCTTGCCATCAAATTGATTGGTATTTTCGTTGGTATTTGGGGTAAATAGTGCTAAACTATAGCGCTGAATTTACTTGAGATAAAATTTATGTTTCGTCCTTTGGCATTATTTATCGGACTGCGATATACCAAAGCCAAGCGTAAAAATGGCTTTATTTCTTTCATTTCTTTCATCTCGACAATCGGTCTGACGCTCGGCGTGGCGGTGCTGATCACGGTGTTGTCGGTGATGAATGGCTTTGATCGCGAAATCAAATCACGGATTTTGGGTACAGTGCCTCAGGCGGCAGTAAGCTCCACTGAGATCATCTCTGACTGGCAGCCATTGGCCAAGAGCATTCAAGATCAAAATAAAGAAGTGCAAGCGGTGGCGCCATTCATACAGCTACAAGGCATGCTCACCGCCGAAGGTCAGGTCGCAGGCATCATGATCTCAGGCATCGAACCTGACTATGAAAAACAAGTCTCGATCATTGATGAACATATGACGGCAGGCAGTTTGGATGCGCTAAGAGCGGGGGAATTTGGCATCGTCTTGGGCGAGTCGATGGCGATGAATATGGGGCTGCAGCTGGGCGATCAGGTGACTTTGGTGTTGCCTGAGGCGACGCCATCAGCAGCAGGCGTGATTCCGAGATTTAAGCGCTTTACTTTGGTCGGGGTGTATCACATCAGCAGCGAGATTGATGGCATGATGGGCTTTGTGCAGATGCGTGATGCCGGTGTCATGCTAAGACTGCCTGAGGGCGCTCAAGGTCTGCGCATGAAGCTTGATGACATCTTTAAGGCGCCTCAAGTAGCCAATAATGCAGCGAGTCTGGAGCCTGCGCGCTTATACCCAAGCGACTGGACGACGACGCATGGCAATCTGTTTAGCGCCATCCAAATGGAAAAGGCGATGATTGGCTTGTTGCTATTTCTCATCGTCGTCGTGGCAGCGTTTAATATCGTCTCAAGTCTTGTGATGCTCGTCACCGACAAAAAATCTGACATCGCTATCCTAAAGACTTTTGGTGCATCACCCAAGCTTGTGATGCAAGTGTTTATGGTGCAAGGGATGATCATCGGGGTGATCGGCACTGTTGTTGGTACCGTACTGGGTGTGGCTTTGGCGTATTCGGTCAATGACATCGTGGTGGGGATCAGTAGCGTGTTTGGGGTGAGCTTATTCGATGGCAGTGTGTATCCAGTGGACTTTTTGCCATCTGAGGTGAAAGTCAGTGATGTGCTGATGATTACCACAGCATCATTTTTATTGAGCTTTTTGATGACGATTTATCCTGCGCTCAGAGCATCGCGCATCGAGCCTGCGCAGACTTTGCGATACGAATAAGGGGTGTGTGATGAGTATCATTTTACAAGCCAAAAACATCAGCAAAGTCTATGATGAGGGCAAAATCAAAACCACCGTGCTATCAGGGCTGGATCTCACCGTTCATGCAGGCGAGCGCATCGCCATCGTCGGCAGTAGCGGCTCGGGCAAATCAACACTGCTGCATCTGCTCGGCGGCTTAGATACGCCGACTACAGGTGAGGTATGGCTAAAAGGCGCTTGCCTAAATCAGCTGAATGAGACGCGTCGTGGTGAGCTGCGCAATCGGCACTTGGGGTTTATTTACCAATTTCACCATCTGCTCGCTGAGTTTAATGCCACCGAAAATGTCGCGATGCCCCTACTGATGCGTGCTGATGTCAGCATCAAAGAGGCCGAACGCCGCGCCAATGCACTGCTTGAGCGTGTGGGGCTGGGTCATCGACTGCATCATCGCCCAAGCGAGCTGTCTGGTGGTGAGCGTCAAAGAGTAGCGATCGCTCGTGCTTTGGTCACTGAACCTGCACTGGTCTTGGCAGATGAGCCAACGGGTAATTTGGATGATGAAAATGCCACCGCGGTGTTTGAGCTACTGACCGAATTACAATCATCCATCGGCATGGCGCTACTGATGGTGACGCATGACAGACAGCTGGCCGCCCGTGCTGATCAGATACTTGAGATGAAAAGCGGTCAATGGGTATAGCTCATCAGTCCTTAGCCAAAAGCAGAAATCATCAGTTTCTGCTTTTTTATTTTTTTATATACTGTATTTATAATTGTGTTATAATAATTTTCAAATTCAAAAGTGTAAAACAGTCTTGCATACTTAATGCACTCATTAAAATCGGAGGGGATATGTCTCATCAAGTCATGGGCGTTGTGCTGTCATCACTGCTAGTGATTACAGGCTGTGCTAGCTCCACCACAGCTGGCACCATCAGTCCTGATCGTAAGCAGCTGATGATCTATTCTAATTCAGAGCTACAGCGTATGGCAGATACCTATTATCGTGAGACATTGGCCAAGGCGCGTACCCAAGGCGTGCTGGATGTCAATGCTGCTCAGGTTAATCGTGTCCGACGCATCGCTGATCGCTTAATTCCACAGACCACGCTGCTACGAGCCGATGCGGCGAATTGGTCTTGGAAAGTGCATGTCATCAGCGAAGATACCGTCAATGCCTATGTGATGCCAAATGCCAAGATCATTTTTTATAGTGGTATCATTGATAAGCTGTCGCTTAGCGATGCTGAGATCGCCGCCATCATGGGTCATGAGATGGCACATGCGCTCAGAGAGCATTCTCGTGAAAAGATGAGCCATCGCACGGCGACCAGTGCCTCTTTGGGCATTGCATCGGCAGCTTTGGGTTTGGGTACCAGTGGTATGCAGGCTTTGGGCTTGGCGGGTACCTTGGGCTTGATGTTACCGCATTCTCGCTCTCAAGAATCTGAGGCGGATCGCATCGGTCTTGAGATCATGGCTCGTGCAGGTTTTGATCCACAGGCGGCGGTCAGCTTATGGCAAAAGATGCAGGCCATGGAGGCAAGTAGCCAAGATCTGCGCATCGGATTTTTGAGTACACATCCGACCTCCACCAACCGCATCAAGGAGCTACAGGCGCTACAATCATCTGTGCGACCGCTGTATCTGGATGCACTCACCAAGTCAAATTAAAAAGGATGAAATGATGACAAAAATTCTGGCACTGATACTATCAGCCTCACTGCTTGGCGCTTGCGCTACCACAACAGCAGACCTAACACCCGAACAAGCATACGATAAACAGCTGAGTAATTTTAAAAAACTTGAATGGCTCATCGGTACTGATTCGGCACGCAAATACATCGAAGACCCTAGAAGACCTTATATCCCAGTTGATAATAAGCCTGTCACGCCTGCCGACCAAGCCAAATATGGCTTTGATACTCGCATTTATGACTATCTGGGTGAAGAATCTGATGGCCTGATCTATGCGGTGATCAAAGATCCGCGCGATGATACCTATCGATCAGGGTATTTATTTGCCGATGGGCGTGTGGCGATTCCTTTTAGATTTGGCCATACCAATAAGGATCATCTGTCAAGCCGCGCATTCTTTAATGGTCATGCCGCGGTGATAAATTATGCCAAGGATGCGCAGATTTATCGTGAAGAGGGTGCCAGCCATCCTGCAGACCAATATGCCATCATCGACCAACATGGCCAATTCATCATCCAATACACCGCCTACACTGACATCCAAAGATATCCAGGCGATACGACCTATACAGCGCAGTACATCGATGAAGCTGGCCAAAAACGCACCAGCATCATCACAGAAGAGCTCAAAATTCGCAGCGATTATCCCGGCTGGAGTCAGCGATAAGCTGATAGCGCTATTTTGATCTATTGCCAAGGGGTGCAGATAGCACACCCTTTATTAGCAACAGCCATCGGTCGCATTTTGATATGGATTTGATATGGATATGCACATCTGATGGCAAAATCAATCAGATCAATGTGCATGACCAAGATCATGATTTGCTATTTAAATAATTGGCAATGATTGCTTGATATGCATCAATAAAATCAAAATACTGTCCGATATTGATCCGCTCATCAATCTTATGGTTCAGCATCGGGATACCTGGCCCATAAACCGCTAAATCTACATCATTTTGATGGCGCAAAAACTGTGCCGCATCGGTGGTGCCTGATGCTGTGATCGGCGCAAGTCCCTTGGGGAACTTTTGGGCAAGGCTGCTTAAGTCTTGGTTCAGTACTTGACCCATGCTATCTAGCAGATAAGGCACTTGTAATCTTGGCAGATCTTGGGTGCTATTGATGATGCTGTGAATCAATGGTGAATCTGGTGCGGCGTATACAGGCGGCTGATCGGCGGTGATGATTAGACTTAGCTCATAGCCATCTTGGGTGTTCAATGTATCGATAATGGCTTGGATGTCATGGATGACCGTTTGGTTATCATACTCAGGCACCGTGCGGGCATTGGCTTCAAATTCGGCATGATCTGGAATGGAATTTACCTGCGTGCCGCCTTGGATGAGCGTGATATTATGCAGGGTATTGCCAAGTAGTGGATTAGTGATGGCATCAGCCTTGGTGCGAATATCGGCAGTGATCTGCGTCATGGCGTCGTTCAGCTGCTCGATGGCGTTATTGCCAAGCTCAGGCATGGATGAGTGTGCGGCCATCCCTTTGGCGATGACTTTATAATTCAGCGAGCCTTTGTGGGCATGGATGATGCCGACATTGCAAGGCTCAGCAATCAGTAAGCCATCGACATCATCCATATAACCAAGCTTGGTCAGCTGCTGTGAGCCGTATTCGCCAACTTCTTCGCCGACGGTTGCCATCAGGCGAATTGTGCCAGTGAAGTTTTTGGTCTCATTCAGATGAATCATCGCCATTACCAGTGCAGCAAGACCTGATTTCATATCCGATGCACCCCGGCCCCACAGCACACCATCGTCATCAATGTGCGCCGAAAATGGCGGATGCGTCCAAAGACTAACATCGCCAGCACTCACCACATCCAGATGCCCTGAGATGGCAAGCGTCTTACCATCGCCATGATGAATCTCAGCGACCAAGCTTGACCGACCTTCACAAAATTCAACCAGCTTTGATGAGATACCATAAGACGCCAAAAATTGTTGTAAATGCAGAGCGACTTTGGCTTCATGATCGTTTTGGCTGTCAATTTTGATTAAATCACACAGCAGTGTCAATGCTGTACGCTGTTCATCATTGATCTGTGGTACGGTGGGTTTGTTATTGTTAGTGGCATTTGAATCGGTAGATAAGTGATCTAATAAAGTTTCGCACATAGGATACTCTTTTTTTGGTTTATAAAATAAAAAAGGTGAAACCATAAGTTTCGCCGATGAATGGCTCAGCCGGTATTACGCAAACCTTGCGCCACGCCATTGATGGTCAGGTGAATCAGCTGCAATAGGCGATCATCATCAAAGCCGTCCGTTCGATCCAGCGACTCATCACCGCGGCGTTCTTTGAGCAGTAGTACCTGTAGCCAGTTGAGTGCATTTAGATAGGGTAGGCGCAGTGCCAGTGAGCGAGCCAGTGAGCGGTTATTTTCAAGCAAGACTTCGTGACCGGTCAGCTGAAGTAGGGCGTTTTTACTGCGTGTGTATTCTGCTTCGATCATCGCATAGATGGCTTGGGCAGATGCCTTGTCTTCGGCAAGCTCGACATAAGTCTTGGCGATGCCAAGGTCGGTCTTGGCAAGTACTTGCTCCATGTTTGACAGCATGGCATATACAAAGGCACTGTCTTTGGCATGGGTTTTTAGCTTGGCAAGATTGCCATCATCAGCTTGGATCAGCTTCTCAATCGCTGTACCAAAGCCATACCAGGCAGGTAGCATTAGGCGGTTTTGCATCCATGAGAATACCCACGGAATCGCCCGCAGATCCTGAATGCGTGCCAATGTCTTGCGACTGGCAGGGCGGGAGCCGATGTTCAAGGTGGCAATCTCGGTGATTGGGCTGGTTTGTAAGAAATAATCAATAAACGCAGGATGCTCAATCAACGCTCGATAATGGCGGAATGCATGGTCTGATAGGTCAGACATCAGCTCAAAATCAGGCGTCATCGTCGCATTTGGCAGCATGGTCGCCTTTAGTGTCGCTGCGACGAGTACTTCTAGGTTATGCTCAGCATTATTGGCTTCGGCATATTTGGCTGTGATGACTTCGCCTTGTTCGGTGATGCGGATTTGACCTGCCACCGAGCCTGCTGGCTGTGCCAAAATAGCTTCGAATGATGGGCCACCACCACGGCCGACACTACCGCCACGACCGTGGAATAGACGCATCTGTACTTGATGCTTGGCAAAGATTTGCACCAGTTTTTCTTCGGCTTGATACAGTGACCACTGACTGGTGACATAGCCACCATCTTTGTTGCTGTCTGAGTAGCCAAGCATGATTTCTTGGGTATTGTCACGGCTTTTGAGCAGGCTTTGATACCACGGCTTGCCCAGTAGCTCATCCATCACGCCGATACAGTTTTGCAGTGCTTCGATGGTCTCAAACAGTGGCACGATGTTCAGCCGTGATTTTGGCGTACCGTTTTCGATGTGTAGCAGCCCAGTCTCTTTCATAATCAGCGCTAGAGCCAGCATATCGCTGATGGTTTCGCAGTTTGAGATGATGCTTTGGGAAATGGCGGTTTCGCCATAGCGGTGTTTGATATCTGCCGCCGCCAAGAAAATATTCAGCTCTTTGGTGGTCTGCTCATCGTACTGTACATAGTGGTTGTACAATGGGCGAGCGGTAGCAAGTTCACGCAGTAGTACACGTTGACGAGCAGGCTCTGATAAGCTTAGATAATCTTCCAAATCAGCGTGTTTGAACAAATCATGCACCGTCTCAGCGTGCACTTGTGCGTGCTGACGCAAATCCAGTGGCATCAAATAAAAACCAAAGACACTCACCGCACGCATCAAATCCTGCAAGCGACCTTGTGCCAGATACTCACTGCCATTATCGCTCAAAGATCGATGTAATTTGGTCAAATCATCCAAAAATGCTTGGCTGCTCTCATACGGCTCAGCCTTGCCAAAGCGACAACCATAATCCAGCCCAAAGCCATTACTGGTCGCCACGATACGAGCAGAAATCAGTGCTACTGCTAGTCGATACGGCTCTTCGGCGCGAGAGATCAGCTTCTCAGGGGAGTTCTCTGCCATCTGTAGTACATCTTCATTGACCTTGACACGGCGAATCGATAGCGGTAGTTCTTGGTATAGCTCGCCTAATTGATCTCGATAATAATAAAACAGCGCCGCACTTTGGCGATTGAACGCATGACGCAAGGTATCAGCATCCACAAATGGATTGCCATCACGGTCGCCACCGATCCAGCCACCAATGCGAATCACATCAGGCAGCTGTGTCTGTGGATAGGCATCATTGAGCTGATGGCTCAGACGAGCGTAGAGTTTTGGAATGGCTTGGAAAAAACTTAGGTCAAAATACGCCACACCATTGACAATCTCATCACTCACTTTCAGCTTAAATGGACGAGTCTCATTGGTTTGCCACAGTGACAATAGCACAGTTTTGATTTGGTTGGTCAGCTGCTGTTTTTGGTAGCCGACAGCGTATTGATAATCGCTGAGCAGCCCACGAATCTGACGATGTAGCTTTAGCACACTTTGACGCTGCACTTCGGTGGGGTGGGCGGTCATCACGGCACTGATGCTGATTTTATTGAGCTGTGACTGCAGCTGGCTTGGGGTGATGCCGCTGTCTTCGATCTGATGCAGCACACCTGCAAAGCTCGATGGGCTGGGTGTACTTTCTAGCTGTTCGTGGATTTGGCGGCGGCGTGCATGGTGATGGTCTTCAGCGATATTAAGCACTTGGGCGAATAGGCTGCAAGCACGGATTAGATTTTCGATTTGGCGGCTGTTGAGTCTAGGTAGGGCTTTTTTGATGGTTAACTCTGCATCGCTGCCTTCGATCAGCTGATGGATGGTCTCAGCGACGATCGGTGAGGTCTGTTCTTCGAGTACATCGAGCAGCACTTGGCTTAACAGCTCAGTATCGGCGATGAGAGGCGAGTCTTTTTCTTGATCCAAAAAATGTGCGACATTTTTGGCTGATGGATTGCTGACCATGTGACAAAGCTCCCAAAAGATCATAAAGATGATATTAATAATTGATATGTTTGATGTGTGACAGTCTTTTGCATCTTACACGAGTTTTAGAAAATTTTAAAGTGAAAATCGATGACTGGTCGAAGTAATTTTTTTGGGTGTTATTTTTAACCCATATTTGCTAAGACAAACCCTCTTAGGCTAGGTGGTTTTGCGATATGACATGGTAATCAATTGATGCTTTGGAATGTCGTGGTATGGATGATTAAAGCGATGATTTGCTGCGGCAAGTGGGTTAGGCTTGGATGGGCGAATCGATGAGTCTATGCTTAACAAAAAAGCTGTTCATATCGAACAGCTTTCGTCTGCGTGCTTGACTTAGCTGTCTGCCTTGGCAAGCGTGGTGTATTTGTCAAAGTTTTCGATGTATTGCTCGAGGTTCTCAGCGAGCATTTGTTGGTATTTTTCGGTGTAGAATTTGATGATATCATCTTTTTCTTTTGCCAAATCACTGCCTTTGACAAAGCCGATGGTTGCAGCCGATACCGCAAAGCGAGCAGCGGCGTAGTTTAGACTGGCGGCGACTTGCCCTGCGTGTGATTGTGGACTCAGCTGGCTGTTGGCAAGGTTGATGATGGCATCAGCACGCTCAAAAAACGCATTCATCTGCGCTTGAAATTCTTCTTCGTTAAATTCTGGTTTGTCACTCATGATATTGTCCCATAAAAAAAGCCTTAGAACTTGATATTCTAAGGCTTTTATCTATGCTAAGCAAGTCTTAGTGATTAAATTGCATTGCGTAGTAGCTCGGCCTTGTCGGTACGCTCCCAAGTAAAGGCATTGTCTGAGCCGGTACGACCAAAGTGACCATAGCTTGCGGTGATTTCGTACATAGGCTGTAGTAGATCAAGCATACGTGTGATGCCATAAGGGCGTAGGTCAAAGTGTGCACGAATCAGTTTTACGATGTCGTTATCGCTGATTTTACCTGTATTAAAGGTATTCACCGAAATCGACGTCGGCTCAGCGACACCGATGGCATAGCTGACTTGTACTTCACAGCGATCAGCTAGGCCTGCTGCGACGATGTTTTTGGCGACATAGCGGCCAGCATAGGCAGCAGAGCGATCCACTTTTGATGGATCTTTACCGCTGAATGCACCGCCGCCATGACGAGCCATGCCGCCGTAGGTATCGACGATGATTTTGCGACCTGTCAGACCAGCATCACCAACAGGGCCGCCGATGACGAATTTGCCTGTTGGGTTGATGTGATACAGTGTGTCTTTGTGTAGCAGCTCAGCAGGAATGACTTTTTTGATGATTTCTTCCATCACTGCTTCGTGTAGGTCAGCTTGACTGATCTCAGGGCTGTGCTGAGTAGATAATACCACCGCATCAACTGCAAATGGCTTGTGATTGGCATCATAATGCATGGTCAGCTGTGCTTTGGCATCAGGGCGTAGCCATGGCAATGTGCCGTTTTTGCGTAGCTCTGCTTGACGCTCCATCAGGCGATGCGAAAGCTGAATCGGTGCTGGCATCAGCACATCAGTTTCGTTCGTGGCATAGCCAAACATCAAACCTTGGTCACCTGCGCCTTGATCTTCTGGGCGTGAGCGATCGACGCCTTGAGCGATCTCTGGCGATTGTTTGCCAATCATATTGATGACGGCACACGTTGAGCCATCAAAACCAAGATCAGAGTGATTGTAGCCGATTTTATTGACGGTATCACGCACGATGCCCTCGACATCGATGTTGGCATGGGTGCTGATTTCACCTGCCAATACCACTGCCCCTGTTTTTACCAAGGTTTCGCACGCCACACGAGCGTCTTTGTCTTGGGTCAAGATGGCATCAAGCAAGGCATCAGAGATTTGGTCAGCCATCTTATCTGGATGACCTTCACTGACAGATTCTGAAGTAAATACTGAGTAGTTCATAAGATTTCACTTAATAAAAAATATAAAAAATTGTGCGATTCTGGTGGCTTTTTTAGGCTTGACAGAATAAATACCCGTCCGCACGACAGATGATGAGAAAACTTGCAGAGTATTTGGCGGAAAATTATACTGTAAAAGCAGCGTGATTACTAATGAAAAAAATTCATATACTGATGTATAAACTGCATCAAGCGACAAAACAGTGATCAGGGAGTAAAATGACCATCAATGAAATTGCAATTTAAATTTGATCAAATCGAAAAGTTATCGTCTTTATTGACAGCTTTGGTGCTATCAAGGATGGCTTGTTCGCGTTTTTTATGGCCTTTTTGACGGCTGAATTTGGGGGCTTTGGCGTTGTAGCCATGTCGTGATTGCCAATCTCGCACTGTGCGATAATGCCAAAATAGACGAAACGCCAAGCCTAAGACGATGCTTGTGATGATCGCAGAGAGTATCAAGCCGATGAGCATCGCTTGCCAAGAAAAAATGTGACGATGCGCATGCAGTGGGTTGATGCCATCGGCGGTGATCCATAAAGTAAAATCGGTCAAAATCATACCGATCGCCCGCAGTCCGATGAGCGGCTCACCAATCAAGAGCGCGCCAAGCGAATACGCCAGCCAAAACACAGGAATGGCGGTCAAAGGATTGGTAATCCAAGTCAAAGCCACCGCCATCGGAATATTGGCACGAGCAATCAATGCACCGATAATGGCAAGCGGCATTTGCCCTGGCAAAGGAAAAAACGCCGCCAAGACACCAACATAGACCGCACGACCCAAAGAATTGCGATTCATCTGCCATAGGCGTGGATCTGCCAAAAATGGCGCAAACATCGCTATCAAGCGATTTTCACGCAGCTTTTCGGGCGTCGGCAGCCAGGCTTTGATCTTCTTTTTTGGCATGGGTGGTTGGCAAAATAGATAAAGTACCAATTATAACAAAATTTTTGCCATAAAACGACCGCCAAGCGTTGCTTTTTGGTAATAATTGGCTTGCTTGCCGCATGGGTTGGGGCGTTGCATACGACTTTGGGGTAGCTGATGGATTTGTATTGGTGATTGTGCTTGGCTGTGATACAATGCATGGATTGACCAAAGGAAATCATATGACTGACAAAATTAAAATCAATCACCCAAAACCTTCTGCCAAAGCCAAAAAAGCCTTGATTTGGATTGACCTTGAGATGACAGGGCTTGATACTCAAAATGATGAGATTATTGAGATTGCGACCATCGTCACCGATGATGATTTGAATATTTTGGCTGAAGGGCCGGTGCTCGCCATCAAAGTGAGTGATGTGGTGTTGAACGGCATGGATGACTGGAATAAAAACCAGCACGGACAGTCAGGGTTGATTGACCGTGTGCGTCGCAGTAAGGTGACTTTGGCAGATGCTGAAGCACAGACGATTGAATTTTTATCAAAATGGGTGGATGCAGGCATCTCACCGATGTGTGGTAACTCCATTTGCCAAGATCGTCGCTTTTTGGCTCGCCAAATGCCAGCGCTTGAGCGATATTTCCACTATCGTAACCTTGATGTCTCAAGCATCAAAGAGCTGTGCTATCGCTGGCGTCCTGATGTGGCGAGTGGCTACCAAAAAGGCGGCACGCATCTGGCACTGGATGATATTCGTGATTCGATTCGTGAACTGCGCCATTATCGCGAGCATTTTTTTAAGTTGCTTGATTGATCGTTATCAATGATAAAGCGGGCTGTTTGCCTGCTTTTTTTACAATGATAAAAAAGTTATCTTTGTTAAAAATTTAATTTATTATAAAAATAGCAAAAAATCAGTTAGGATAAGACTGATCTTATAAACATGGAGTAATCGATATGCTAAAACGCAGCCTGTTCACGGCATTGGCGGTCGCCTTATCAGCCCAACCTGTCATAGCAAATGCCAACGGAGTGACAACGACTGTTACTCGCGCCAATCCTGATACTTTGGCGCAGGTAATGGCCACCAAACAGTTAAGAGTCTGTTCACCAGGGGATTATAAGCCGTTCAGCTTTGATCATCAGGGTAAGTTTGAGGGCGTGGACAATGATTTGGTTGAGCTGCTTGCCCAAAGTATGGGTGCTCAAGTGGTGATGGTCAAGACAAGCTGGTCGAATTTGATGAGTGACTTTACGGCGGGCAAGTGTGATTTGGCTGTCGGTGGTATTTCGATTACTTTGCCACGACAGCAGCAAGCCTTGTTTAGCGTACCATATTTTACCAATGGCAAGACGCCACTTGTACGCTGTGAAGATGTCTCAAAATACCAAACCATTGATCAGATCAATCAGCCAACGGTGCGCATCGTAGCCAATCCTGGCGGCAGTAATGAGAACTTTGCTCGCACTGTCTTGACCAAGGCAAAGCTTACGATGCATCCTGAAAATCTCACGATTTTTGATGAAGTGGCTGAAGGTCGTGCGGATGTATTTGTCACCGAAGCGGCTGAAGCCATCGTCAAGACGCATGAGCACAAAGGCGTGCTATGTGGCGTGAATCCTGATAAGCCGCTCAAACCTGCCGAAAATGGCTGGTTGATTCCTAATAATGATTTTCGCTTCAAGGCTTATGTGGATCAGTTTTTCCACCTAGAAAAGCTGTCGGGCAATTTGGATAAAGTCATCAACAAATGGCTACCCAAGCAATAATCAAAGCGATACGCTCAAAAAAACACTGCTGATTGGCAGTGTTTTTTTATACACTAAAATTCGCCAATGCAACTTCATCCCCAATGAGCAGCCCGATTTCTGCCGTCACCTGTCTGTCATCATAGCGCCAGTCACCAAGCACTAGCCGAGTTTTGTTATCCAATAGATGCACAGCAGGGCGGTGGGTATGACCATGTAGTAATATATCACAGTCTGTTAATGCCTTTTGAACTGCATCATGATTGACATCCATGATGGTAGCAGGCTTTTGGCGTTTATCATTGTGTGATTTATCTTTAATATCTTTACCAAGCTTTGAGCGAAAAGATAATGGCGTAGCCAGCAGCAGCCATCGCACCACAGGATGGCGGATGATGGCGCGATATTGCTGGTATTTGACATCATCTGTGCAAAGGGCATCGCCATGCTCTAGGCGGATGCGATGCGTGGATGTCGTGAGATAATAAGGCTCTGCGATGATTGCACCGCCAAAGAGTTTGGTGAGTTTATTGGACAGGGCAAAATCACGATTGCCGTGCATGACTAGGATTTGCACCTGTTTATCTGCCAGTTTTTTTAGGCTGATAAGAATGGGTGTCAGCCAGTGATTGGCTTGATTTTGTTTATCCAAGCTTAAATACACATCATCACCAATCCACGCATCTAGCCAATCACCCAAAATATATAGGCTACCAAGATTGGGTAAGACGCACAAATCATCAATCAGCCGAATGAATGCACGGCATAGGTGAGGTGTATGTGCTGACAAGTGCAAATCGCTAACAAAAACCGCCTGAATCTCAGACGGCTGTTTGGTAAAAAAATACTCAGTCGAGTGCATTATTTCTTAACGACTTTGGCACTGTTGATGACGATTGGTGTTGTCGGTACATCAGCGTGATAGCCAAAGCGACCAGTTGGCACACCTTTGATTTGGTTCACAACATCCATACCTTCGATAACTTGACCGAATACTGCATAGCCCCAGCCTTGTGGCGTTGGGCTTGAGTAGTTTAGAAAATCGTTGTCACGCACATTGATGAAAAACTGTGCTGTCGCCGAATGTGGATCAGAAGTGCGAGCCATGGCGATGGTGCCTGTAGTGTTTTTTAGGCCGTTGTCCGCTTCGTTTTTGATTGGTGTGCCGGTGCGTTTTTCGTTCATTTCGCTATCCATGCCACCGCCTTGGATCATAAAGCCATCAATCACACGGTGAAAAATCAAGCCGTCATAATGACCAGACTCGACATAGTCGATAAAGTTGGCGACTGTTACAGGTGCTTTTTCGGCGTTTAGCTCGATGACGATGTTACCATAAGTGGTGTCAAATTCTACAATGGGCATATCCATAATAAATCCTAATCAAGTGAGTGAAATTTTGGCTATTATAGCACAGTTGTTGGAGAAATATGGGGATGATTTTATCGATTTCAAAGGATTTCAAGGATAAATCCGCCAAGAAATTGCTGATTAAACAGATGAAAAATCATGCCAATTATGCTAAAGTATCAAGGTTTATTTTGTATTGATTGATAATAATTTGGACAAAGATATGACCACTGCTAACGAGCTACCCGAAAAAAACGATTTTATCCGTATCATCATCCGTGATGACCTGCAGTCAGGCAAGCATGAGAGCATTTTGACCCGTTTTCCACCTGAGCCAAATGGCTATTTGCACATCGGCCATGTCAAGTCGATTTGCCTAAACTTCGGTGTGGCAGGCGAGTTTGATGGTGCGTGCAACTTACGCTTTGACGACACCAACCCAACCGCCGAAAAACAAGACTATGTCGATGGCATCAAAGAAGATGTCAAATGGCTTGGCTTTGACTGGGCGGGCGATGTGCGTTATGCATCGAGCTACTTTGACCAGCTGCACGCTTGGGCGGTACAACTCATCAAGCAAGGTGATGCTTATGTCGATCTACAAAGCATCGATGAAATCCGCGCCAATCGTGGCTCATTCACCGAAGTGGGCAAGCCATCACCGCAGCGTGAAGAGAGTGTGGAAGTGAATTTGGCTCGTTTTGATGACATGAAAAACGGCAAATATCCTGATGGCGGTGCGGTACTGCGTGCCAAGATTGATATGGCACACCCGAACATGAATATGCGTGACCCTGTCATCTATCGAGTGATGCATGCTCATCACCATCAGACAGGTGATGATTGGTGCATCTATCCGATGTATGACTTTGCCCATCCTTTGTCTGATGCGCTTGAGGGCATTACGCACTCGCTGTGTACGCTAGAGTTTGAAGATCATCGCCCATTTTATGATTGGGTGATTGAGAAAGTGGGCTTTGATAATCCACCGAATCAGTACGAATTTAGCCGTCTAAACATCGATCATACCTTGACCAGTAAGCGTAAGCTGAAGCGTCTGGTGGATATGGGCGTGGTGTCAGGTTGGGATGATCCGCGTATGCCGACCGTGGCTGGTATGCGTCGCCGTGGCTATACGCCTGAGGGCTTGCGTGATTTTTGTGAGCGTGTGGGCATCACCAAATCTGATGGCGTGGTGGATCATCGTATGCTTGAGTTTAGCGTGCGTAAATCGCTCGAAGACACGACCGCTCGTGGCATGGCGGTATTGCGTCCCTTGAAGGTGACCATCACCAACTTTGATGAAGCGGTGGCAAAATTTGACGAACTCAAAAACCCAAAAACTGTGGCTGACTTTGATGGTGAAGTACTATGGCTTACCCAGCCAAAGCATCCATCCTTGGAAGTGGGCGAACGCCGTATTCCATTTACCAAGACCATCTATATCGACCAAACCGACTTTGAAGTCGTGCCACCAGCAGGCTACAAGCGTCTATCGCCAGAAAATCCTGAAATCCGCCTGCGTAATAGCTATGTCCTAAAGGTCAATGAGCACAAGGTGGATGATGCAGGGCAAGTGGTTGAGCTGATTGCTACCATTGATGAAAATACGCTAGGCAACAACCCAGAAGGCCGCAAGGTCAAAGGCGTCATCCACTGGGTATCAGCCAGTCATGGTGTCGATGCGGTGGTGCGTCTGTATGAGCATCTACTGCTCGAAGATGATGAGATCAGCGATGTCAGCTTACACGAAAAAGAAATCATCGATGCTGATACCGATGCCGATACGCTGTGGATCAAGCAGCATCTGAACCCAAATTCACTCACCATCTGTCAAGCGGTGGTTGAGCCTGATTTGGCAAAAGCTGCGGCAGGCGAGCGTTTCCAGTTTGAGCGTGAGAGTTACTTTATCGCTGATGCCATCGAGCATCATGCTGATTTGCCAGTATTTAACCAAATCGTTGGGCTAAAAGACAGCTTTAAGCCCGAGTGATGTGCTGATGCCTTAGGCGGATTGATCCAGTCTGCCTAAGTGGCTATTATTGATGGATTTGGGGCTTATTGCTCTAAATATTTTTAATTATAAATTAATCAAGTGACCATAATGGAACAAGCCACCGCTTTAGCGATTTTAAAAACTGGTCAAAATGTGTTTTTGACAGGTCAAGCAGGTGCCGGCAAAACCTATGTGCTTAATCAGTACATCGATTATCTGCGCGCCCGAAACATCGCGGTGGCGGTGACTGCCAGCACAGGCATCGCCTCGACGCACATGAATGGCACGACCATCCATGCATGGTCTGGGATCGGTATCCAAAACAGCATTGATAAAGTCAATCTGCAAAAGCTGGCGATGCGCGACGAATACCTTGATCGCATCAAAAATACCAAAGTGCTGATCATTGATGAAATATCGATGCTGCATGCCAAGCAGGTAGATACCATCAATGCGGTGATGAAGCATTTTCGTAAAAGCGAACTGCCTTTTGGTGGGGTGCAGGTGATTTTTTCGGGCGACTTTTTTCAGCTGCCACCGATCGGCGAAAAAGGCGAAACCGCCAAAGAAAAATATGCCTTTATGTCACAAGCGTGGCTTGAGTGCCGCTTTCAGATTTGCTATTTGACCGAGCAGCATCGCCAAACGGGTGGCGACGAAAAAGCACGCTTTGGCTTGTCTTTGAACGACATTTTAAATCAAATACGCAGCCAGACAGTAACTCAGGCAGCCATCGATATTTTGACAGCCACCCAAGATCATACGATTGATCTTAATCGCACGCGTTTATATACGCATAATTTAGATGTGGATGCCATCAACCAAAAGCAGCTGCAAGCGCTCGGCGGCATTCCGATTACCTACCAAGCCTCATTGATGGGCGATAAGCCGCTGCAAGAATCATTGTCAAAAAGCGTGCGTGCACCCACTGAGCTGACTTTGGCCATCGGCGCAAAAGTCATGTTTGTCAAGAATTTACCACTGTTAGGGGTGTTTAATGGCACGATGGGCGAGGTGATCGGTTTTGTTGGTACATCAGGCAAAACCTACAAAGATGCCCAAGCTGCCATCCCTGAGCTTGCTTATCCACTGGTGCGGCTCAATACTGGCGGTGAGCTGGTGGCTGAGCCTGAAGAGTGGACTGTTGAGGATAAAGATGGCACGGTGTTGGCAAGCTTTGGCCAAGTGCCTTTGTGCTTGGCTTGGGCGATCACAGTGCATAAATCTCAAGGCATGACATTGGATGCGGCTGAGATCGATTTGTCCAAGACCTTTGAGATGGGTCAGGGCTATGTGGCGCTGTCGCGTCTGCGTACTTTGGATGGCCTAAAGCTATTGGGTTTTAATATCAAAAGTCTGCTGCTTGATGAGTGGGTGCAGCGCATTGATCAGCGACTCTTGGCTTTATCTGATGAGCATGCTGAGCAGTTTTCTCAGCTTGATGATGAGATGCTGGCTGTGATACATAAGGCATTCATCGATGCGTGTGGCGGCATCAGCGATCCTGAACAAATCGCCATCAATCAAAAATACCTCGATGCCAAAAAACAATACGCCTTGACCCAAAAACAAAAGTCTGACACCAAAGCTAAAGCAGGGCGTATCGCCGCCAATGGCCTGACCCAAACCGTCAATGAGACCTATGAGCTGATCAAGCAAGATAAGTCCTTGGATGAGATCGCGACTGCACGCAGTCTTGCGCTGTCCACCATCATGGGGCATGTCGCTGACATTGCCAAGACTTTGGGGGAGGATGCGGTCAAGGTATATCGCCCAGAGGATGCGGTCTTACAGGAAGTTCGTCAGGCCATCGAAACGCTGGATGCCCAAGGCGAATTACAAGACGGCATCAAGCTTACCGCCATCCGTGATGAACTGCGCGAAAAATACAGCTTTAGCGAAATTCGCTTGGCGCTGGGATTCATTGATACCGACCAATACACCAAAAACTCAAATGAGACATCCGATGCCGACAGCCACTCCAACTAAACCTTTACGACTGGCCATCAATGGTTTTGGGCGGATTGGGCGCAATGTGCTGCGCGCTTATCTTGGTCACAGACAGCTGTTTGATGCCATCGAAATCGTTGCCATCAATGACATCGCTGATCCTAATATGCTGCTGCATTTATTAAAATACGACAGCACGCATGGGCGGTTTGATCGGTTGTGTGATGGCATCGCCGTCAGCCTAAAAAAGGACGATCAGCACACGGCATTGCATGTCAAAATCAATGAGACTGCCTTTGATATATTACTACTAAATCATCCATCGCCCAATGATCTGCCTTGGCGTGCGCTGGATATTGATGTGGTGCTAGAATGCACGGGTCAGTTTCGCTCGTATGCTGATGCCATGCGCCATCGTGAGGCAGGTGCGCATCAGGTGATCATCGGCGCTGCGCCTTTTGATGAGGTGGATGCCAGCATCGTCATCGGTGTGAATGATGATGAGCTGACGCGCGATCTGCCGATCATATCAGGCGTGTCGTGTACGACTCAGGCTTTGGTGCCGTTATTATCTGTGCTGGATCGAGATTTTGGGATCGATAGCGTAATGATGACTGAGATACATGCTGTGACCGCAGATCAAAGCGTACTGGATCAGGCGCATCGTGATTATCGTCGGGCGCGTGCCAGTGGGCATAACATCATCCCAACGACCTCAAGCAGCATCAACGCCACCGAACGCGTACTGCCATCGATGCGCGGTAAAATCAATGGCCATTCGATTCGAGTACCGACCATCAATGTGGCAGCCATCGATATGACGATTCAATTTTGCACTCCAAAATCCCTTGATGAGATCCGCAGCGCATTGATCGACGCCAGCCAACATCAGCTGTCAGGCATCATGGATTATACGGATGAGCCATTGGTGTCCAGTGATTTTATTGGTAATGATCATTCATTGATCATTGATGGCCAGCAGCTGATGGCAGCAGGCGAGCTGATTAAGATTTATGCGTGGTATGATAACGAATGGGGATACGCCAATCGGCTGCTGGATATGTGTCATAAATTGGCAGTCAAGGGTTAAGCGGCTGTAAGCTAGCTGATCATAAGATGTGTAATCGACGGCGGATGCTGTGATCGATGGCGCTAAGCTTCGGGCGCAGACGAGGGCTGTGAATCAAAAAACCGCCCACCAGCCCAACCAAGCAGCCAATCAGCGTATCCCAAAAGCGCGCCAAAATGATCTGCATGTGATCAGTCTCTAGGATTTGCCCATTTTCGGCGATCAATAAGGTCATCGGGGTAACAAACACGATCGCCAAGGCATAATTGCGCACCACCAAAGTCTCAATGATCATCACCAGAGCCATCACCGCCAGCCCCACACCCCAAGCGCTGAGATTTAAGCTTAATATCCACCAGGCGACGAGCATGCCTAAGGCTGTGCCGATCAGTCGCTGTAGCTGCTTAATCCAGATGCTTTGAAAACTAATGCCAGTGATGATCACAAAGCAGCTTGCTGCAGCCCAGTATGGCCGTGGCAGATCCAGCATCAACGCAATGGCCACCGAAAGCACGATGGCTACAGCCACAATACTGCTATTGACGATCATATCATCTGCATAACCAAAAGATGGCGCGCTGCTATGGTCGCGCTGTTGGTACATCAGCACCAGAGTATAAACACAAGCGATCATTCCAGATACTAAGCAGCCAAGACTTAACACACCTATGAAATATGGCATCTGATGCACCTGTGAAGGCAAAAACATGCCCAAAGCTGCACTGATGATCATAAACACACCCGCAGGCGGCGCTAAGCGAAAATAGCGCCCAAATATAGCCACCCAAAAACCAATAAAGCCCAACAATGGCAAAGTCATTACAGGTACGACTTGGGCGATGAATCCCAAAGAAAAACACGCCACAAAGCCAAAACTGCAAGCCAATAGCTGCACCATACGAAATAAAAACGAACCTTGATATGGCAAATTCAAAAACACCATCGCTCCCAGTGAGGCGATCAGTCCATCCTGCCATCGGCCGATCGACGCCGCCAAAAAGATCGGCAGACTGGCAGCGATGCCTGCCATCACAGGCATGTGCCAAGCACGCGCAGGGCGATTAAATTGGATCAGTTGACTTAGCTGCTGATCGATGTGTGGCATGATGGGGTGTTTGGGGCGATGATGGGGCATAATAACCTACTAATACAAAAACCGACACAGTTTAGCACAATCACTTGGCCAGTCAATCAAATAACTGCACGATCATTATCAGACCACGCGCTTTTTTTGGTGTGCCAACTCAATCACCTTGCCTGCCATCAAGCACCATCTGACAAAATGCCTGTACAGCAGCATCATCCTGTCGTGACAGTAGCACGATGGCGGTGATGATAATTGGCTTGCCATCATCATCAGTCAGGGGGATAAAGCCACTATCACCAGCAAAATGTGCCAAGCTTTCAGGCACGAGTGCCACAAGCTCACTACAGCTGACCATGGCGATTTGGGCGACGGCTGATGTGGTTTCGGCATAGATTTTTGGCTCAAAGCCGACGGATTTACACGCACCGATGACTTCATCAAAGGATTTTGGACTGACCGAACGCTTATGCATCACAAAGCTTTCTTGTGCCAGTGTCGATAGCTTGAGCGTATCTGCCTTGGCGAGCGGATGGGATTTTGGTAGGACGGCACACAGTGTGTCATTTTTGATGGGGATGCTACGAATCCCGACAGCTTGATGGTCATCAAGCGGTGCGCGCACCAGTGCCACATCGATATGACCATCAGCAAGTAGGGCGGTTGCCCCTGCACTATTGATCTCTTGGACGATGATTTTGGTGTCAGGATAGCGTTTGCCAAATTCATCCATGAGTCGTGGTAGCATCTGTGTCATCGACTGGGTAATCGCACCGACACGGATGGTGTGATTGACGCCTTTTAGCACATCATCGATTTCTTGTTGTAGCGTCATCATCTGCTGCACGAACAGCTGTGCTTTGGGCAATATCCGCTGGCCTGTACTGGTCAGCTGTACGCCTGATTTGGATCGGTGAAATAGCACAGTGCCCAGATTGCTCTCAAGCGTCTTGATATGCTCAGTCAATGGCGGCTGCGACATACCCAGTCGCTCGGCGGCACGACCGATGCTGCCTTCTTGGGCGACGATGGTGAATAGGTATAGGTGGCGAATGAGCCGAAAATTAAACATAGTTTTTGCCTATGGATGATAGCTTTTAAATATATTTTACCTATAAAAATAAAGCTTGTACACTACCTGCATCTTATTTATTTGGATGGGGAGTGACGATGTTTGGTATCACGGATTTGATGGCTTATGTATTGACGGTGTTGGTGCTGATTGCTTTGCCAGGGCCAAATTCGATGTTTTGTTTTGGCACGGCGTTGGCACATGGTTTTGCCAAGGCAAGATTTGCCATCATGGGGACTTTTTTGGGCAATGGTACGCTGATTGTGGCATCGGCATTGGGTGCAGGGGCGCTACTTAGCCGTTATCCATTTTTATTCGGTGCGATCAAGATGGCAGGGGCAGTGTATTTGACTTATTTGGGCGCTCGTCTTTTGATGAATCTGCTAAAGCGTCGTAAGCCAAAGTCTCAGCATACAAACATCAATCCCACACCAAACCCAGCCGCTGATGCAGCTAAAGCGATACAGGCACACGCATCAGCACGCCCAATCACGCTGTTTAAAAAAGCGCTGCTCATCGCACTATTAAACCCCAAAGGCTTGGTGTTTTTCCCTGCGGTGATGATTCAGTTTGTGGCGACAGAGACGACCAGCCCAATGATCAGTTTGTTGGCGTTGGGTATGATTTTTCAATGTTGCAGCTTGATGTTTTTACTGATTTTAACCAAATGTTCAGGCTTGATTGGTCAAAAGCTAAATCAGTTTGCTTGGCTCAATCGTCTAGGTCAAGCAGGTGCAGGGCTGATCTTCCTGGGATTTGCAGCAAGACTTGCGATGGCGTGATGACTTACTAAATACATGGCAATGTCAAAATATTGGCTGATATTATTGAATTTATCTGAACAAAAGTTTGGATTTGTATTATAATCACAACAATGCCACCCAAAAGCTTTGGGAAATCCAGACCAACTGCTATGGATGGCGATTTTGTACTGGTACATTTTTGAGCAGGTACGGCATTTTGGTATGTAGAAAAGGGGTGAGCGAATGCCAATAAATAATCAGAAACGACATGTTAAAATGTTCATGCTGGCTTTTGCTATGTGGGTTTGGCTTATGGCTATGTTAAATATTGAGTATTATGGTTTGGCTCAGGTGCCAAATTTCATGTATTACCTTTTCAGTATAGTGTTTATATTTGTTTTATTTAAGGTAGTTCAATTTCTTTTTTCCGAGCTCAAACCTTTTTTTGCTGAATTAAAAAGGTTGTTTGGATTGGATTAAAAGCCCAACAGGGCACATACCACACACCATCAAAAACCCGTCTATCAACAGTGCACGGTGTGCAGTCTTCGCATAGCATGTCTTAGATTTAAAAGCATTCTCAATTCGCAAAGATATTGATAATTATTATTATTTGATATAAAATATCAAGAAAAATATTCAGGGAGATAACAATGAAACTCACCAAAGAGCGTCGAAAGCAATTTTTTACTCAATATAAATGGTTGTATGCACTACCTAGCGGTCTTTGTCTGATGTTGTATTTCTATGGGCAGTGGCGGATAAGATTGCGCTATGAGCTCGACTCACTGAGTACATGGATGGTGTGGGGGCAGCTTTTGGGGGTGGCTCTAGTGGTATTCCTGTCGAATCGTGTCGTGGATGCCATGCTTAGTCGATATGAGCATCAGTGGGGCGGAGTTACACTCACCAAGATGAACCGATGGGCAAAATATCTGTGGTGGCTGATGATGGTTGGTCATGGGGTGGGTGTTTGTTGGCTGATATGATTAGTCCAGTAGGTGCATACCGTGTCCTATCAAAAAAGATAATTAATCAATGGTGCACGGTGTGTGCTTGATGCACTTAATTATGATTTTAAAATATCAAGAAAAATATTCAGGGAGATAACAATGAAACTCACCAAAGAGCGTCGAAAGCAATTTTTTACCCAATATCGATGGATTTATGCCTTGCCTAACGGTATCTGTCTGCTCTTGTTTATCTATGGAAATCAGATGATTGCACAGCACTATGGATTTGACCGACAGGGCGCGTGGATGACTTGGGGGCAGTTTTTGGCAGTGGGGCTTGTGGTATGGTTGGCAGGTAGGGTGGTGGATGCCGTGCTTGGTCGATATGCGCATCAATGGGGTGATGTTACGCTCACCAAGATGAACCGATGGGCAAAGTATCTGTGGTGGCTGATGTTGATTGGTCTTGTCATGGGGTGGGTGTTTGGATTAATTCGATGATTTGATTTATCCATTTTGGATATGCAAACAAATAAGCATACCGATATTTATCGATATGCTTATTTTGGTTTATGCCTGATTTCTTAGACTTCCAGATAATCCAAGATGCCTTTGGCGGCTTCACGACCTTCCCAAATCGCAGTCACGACGAGATCTGAGCCGCGCACCATATCACCACCGGCGAAGATTTTTGGGTTGGTGGTTTGGAACTTGTAAGGCTGTTTTTCGGGGGCGATGACACGGCCATCTTTGTGCATCTCGATGCCTTGGTCAGTAAACCACTCGGCAGGGCTTGGGCGAAAACCAAAGGCAAGCACCACGGCATCAGCAGGTAGAATCTCTTCTGAACCTTCGACAATCACCGCACTACGGCGACCATTGGCATCAGGCTCGCCCAGTGTTGTGGTGACGACTTTGACGCCAGTGACTTTACCGTCTTTGCCGACGATTTCGACAGGTTGGCGGTTGAATAGGAAATTCACGCCTTCTTCACGAGCATTGGTCACTTCACGCTTTGAGCCTGGCATACTGTCTTCGTCACGACGATAGGCACAGGTGACGGATGCGGCTTGTTGGCGGATGCTTGTGCGGTTGCAGTCCATGGCGGTATCACCACCGCCGAGTACGACGACGTGTTTACCTTGCATATCGACAAATGGCTCGGCATCGCTTTGCCAGCCGTGACAGTGATTGACATTACCAATCAAGAAATCCAGTGCATCATACACGCCATCAAGGTCTTCACCAGCAAAGCCACCACGCATATAGGTATAAGTCCCCATACCCATAAATACCGCATCATATTGCTCTAGTAGCTCATCGATGCTGATGTCTTTGCCGATTTCGGTATTTAGGCGAAACTCGATGCCCATGTCGGTGAAGATTTCACGGCGACGCACCATCACCTCTTTTTCCATCTTAAATTCAGGAATGCCGAAAGTGAGCAGACCGCCGATTTCAGGACGCTTATCAAAGACCACAGGGCGTACGCCATTTCGCACCAAGATATCAGCACAGCCAAGACCTGCTGGGCCTGCACCGATGACCGCCACACGCTTATCCGTCCAGACGACATTACTCATATCAGGACGCCAGCCGCGCTCAAAGGCGGTGTCGTTGATGTATTTTTCGATATTACCGATGGTCACCGCACCATAGCCGTCATTGAGAGTACAAGCACCTTCGCATAGGCGGTCTTGGGGGCAGACACGGCCACAGACTTCAGGCAAGGTGTTGGTCATGTGGCTAAGCTCAGCAGCTTGTTCGATCAAGCCTTCGGTGGCAAGCTTGAGCCAGTTTGGAATGTAGTTATGCACAGGGCATTTCCATTCACAGTATGGGTTGCCACATTCTAGGCAGCGATGTGCCTGTTCGGTGGCGGATTTTTGGTCAAATGGCTTGTAGATTTCGATAAACTGCGTTTTGCGAGTTTCGATCGATTTTTTGCTTGGATCGGTGCGTGGTGTGTCCAAAAACTGAAAATCATTATGTAAACGAGCTGTCATCATTATTCTCCTATGGGGCGCAGGTGGGGATGCCTGCCTGCGCCAACTATCTGAAAAAGTGGGTTATTGTGGGTCTGCCATCGTAGATTTGACCAAAGTGGCGATATTTGCCGCTTTTGGTTTTACCAAGTAGAACTTACGAACATAATGTTCAAAGTCGCTTAGGATGGTCTGACCCCAGACGCTGCCCGTTTTTTCGACGTGCGTTTCGATGATTTTACGCAGATAGATGCGATGTTCTTCGGTTTGTTCGCTTGAAATGCGGTGCAAATCGATGAGCTCATGGTTACAGCGGTCAAAGAAATCACCTTGAGTATCAAGCACATAGGCAAAGCCACCTGTCATACCAGCACCGAAGTTTAGACCTGTTGGACCAAGTACAGTCACGACACCGCCAGTCATGTATTCACAGCAGTGATCGCCTGTGCCTTCGACGACAGCATGACTGCCTGAGTTACGCACCGCAAAACGCTCGCCTGCAGTACCCGCTGCATACAGTGCACCACCGGTTGCACCATATAGACAGGTGTTGCCGATGATGGCAGATTCGCTGGTCTTGATGTGGGCGGTGCGTGGTGGGTAGATGACGATTTCGCCGCCCGCCATGCCTTTGCCGACATAGTCATTAGCATCACCTTCTAGCTCGATATGCAGACCGCCTGCGTTCCATACGCCCAGTGACTGACCTGCTGTACCTGTCAAGTGCAGCTTGATTGGCTTGTCGCTCATGCCAGTATTGCCCCAAGTGGCAGCAATCTCACCTGAGATACGAGCACCGATAGAACGGTCGCAGTTGCTGATGCGATAGCTGTATTCGCCACCGTAGCCTTTTTTGATATTGATATTCATATCGCTGACCATACGCTCAGCCAGTACACCTTTGTCAAATGGCTCATTGTTCGCTACTTGGCAAGTATGCGGTGCACCTTCGGCACGCGGATGGCTGTATAGTAGCGGTGTCAAATCCAGATGGTTTTGCTTACTGGTTTCGCCTTCTAGAATGTCAAGTAAGTCTGTGCGACCAACCAGCTCTTCAAGGGTACGCACACCCAGTTTCGCCATCCAATGACGCGTCTCCATCGCCACGAATTTAAAGAAGTTAATCAGCATATCCACTTCACCGATATAATGCTCTTCACGCAAATCGATACGCTGAGTGGCGACACCGGTTGGGCAGTTGTTTAGGTGGCAGATGCGTAGGTATTTACAGCCGACAGCCAGCATCGGCGCTGTACCAAAGCCGAAGCTTTCAGCACCCAAGATGGCAGCCTTGACCACATCTAGGCCAGTTTTTAGACCGCCGTCTGTTTGGATACGCACTTTATCACGCAGACCATTGACACGCAGTGACTGATGCGCCTCGGCAAGTCCTAGCTCCCAAGGTGAGCCTGCGTAGTGGATTGATGATAGCGGTGATGCTGCGGTACCGCCATCATAGCCTGAGATAGTGATGAGATCGGCATAAGCCTTGGCAACACCCGTGGCAATCGTACCTACACCAGGACGAGAGACGAGCTTGACTGAGACTAGGGCGTTTGGATTGACTTGTTTTAAGTCAAAAATTAACTGTGCCAAATCTTCGATCGAATAGATGTCATGATGTGGCGGTGGTGAAATCAGTGTCACCCCTGGTACTGAGTAGCGTAGGCGAGCAATCAGCCCATTGACCTTGCCACCTGGTAGCTGACCACCTTCACCAGGTTTTGCACCTTGGGCGATTTTGATCTGTAGGACTTCGGCACTGCGCAGATAAGCAGGCGTGACACCAAAGCGACCTGAAGCGATTTGCTTGATTTTTGAGTTCTTAAGCGTGCCGTAGCGAGCAGGATCTTCACCGCCTTCGCCTGAGTTTGAGCGACCACCGATGGTATTCATCGCCATGGCAATCGATTCATGTGCTTCTGGCGATAATGCACCCAGTGACATCCCTGCTGAGTCAAAGCGTGGCAAGATATGCTCAATGCCTTCGACTTCATCTAGGCTAATCTCACCATCGGTCTTCAGTGCAAGTAGGTCACGGATGGTGGCGACAGGGCGGTTATTGACGATGTCGGCGTATTTTTGGTATTCGCTATAATCACCTGAACGCACTGCAGCGTGTAGTGCGCGCACGACATCAGGGTTGAATGCGTGATACTCTTTGTCAAAGACAAACTTAATCAAGCCGCCTTTGTCAATCGGTGTGCGACGGTTAAAGGCATTTTTGGCAAGGATGGCTTGGTCTTTGGCAAGATCATCAAAAGTTGCACCCTTGATACGGCTTGACACACCGACAAAGCACAAATCCACAATCTCTTCGGATAAGCCGACCGCTTCAAACAGCTGAGCACCACGATAAGAGACGATGGTTGAGATACCCATTTTTGATAGGATTTTTAATAGACCCTTATCTAGACTCTTACGGAAATTGGCTCGTGCAGTCGATGCATCGATTTGGATTTCGCCAGTGGCTACCAAATGATCAATCACATCATAGGCCAGATATGGATAAATACAGGTTGCACCAAAGCCAATCAGTACCGCTGCGTGGTGTGGATCACGCACAAGACCAGTTTCGATGATTAAGTTGGCATCAGCGCGCAGGCCTTCTTTGATCAGATAATGATGCACCGCACCTGTGACCAGCACAGCATTGGCAGGGACTTTACCTTTTTTGATGGCTTTATCCGATAGGATAATCAGTGTGTAGCCTTTTTCGATGGCGGTTTTGACTTCATCACAGATGTTTTCGATGGCGGTTTTTAAATCCAGCGTTTCATCGTAGTTCAGATCAATGCGATGGCTCAAAAACGCAGGATCTTGAGTGGCTTCAAGCTGTGCCATCTTACTGGCTGAGAGAATCGGTGATGATAGCACGATGCGGTGAGCATCTTTTGGCGATGGCTTAAAGACATTGGTCTCAGCACCCAAGCAAGTCTGCAGGCTCATCACGATCGATTCACGCAGCGGATCGATTGGCGGGTTGGTGACCTGAGCGAACTGCTGACGGAAAAAGTCTGCCACATGGCGAATCTGACGAGATAGCACTGCCATTGGCGTATCATCACCCATTGAGCCGACCGCTTCTTGGGCATTTTCGGCAGCAGGGCGGATGATCTCACCGCGCTCTTCACTGGTGATGTGGAACATTTTTTGTAAGGTGGCGAGTGTGTCGGCATCTTTGGCATCGTTGATTTGGGCTTTTTCGATGGCTTCGACATCACGGATACGCATGGCATTTTCACGCAGCCATTTGCGGTAGGGGTGCGCTTTTTTTAGGATGGTCGAGATGGTCTTGGTGTCCATGATTTGACCACTGTGGGTGTCGATCACGAGCATCTGACCTGGGCCGATACGACCTTTGCCAGTGACATCCTCGGGGGCATAATCCCATGTACCGACTTCTGATGCGACTGTGATGTAGCCATTTTTGGTGGTCACCCAGCGAGATGGGCGTAGGCCGTTGCGATCAAGCATACACACTGCATAGCGACCATCTTGGATGACTAGGCCTGCTGGGCCATCCCACGCTTCCATGTGCTGTGAATAAAATTCATAAAATGCACGCAAATCCATGTCCATGTTATCGACATTTTGCCAAGCGGGTGGTACAAGGATGCTCATCGCATGAAATAGGCTCATGCCACCATTCATCAGCACTTCAAGCATATTGTCTAGGCTTGATGAGTCAGAACCTGTGGTGTTCACAAGCGGTGCCAAAGATTGTAGGCTAGGCAGTTTGTCGGTCTTAAGCTTCGGTGTGCGAGCCACAGACCAGTTGCGGTTACCTGTGATGGTGTTCAATTCACCATTGTGTGCCAAATAGCGGAATGGCTGAGCCAGTGGCCATTTTGGCAAGGTATTGGTTGAGAAGCGTTGATGGAAGACGACGATGTGCGATGCCAAGCGTTCATCTTGTAAGTCCAAGAAGAAGTTTGGCAAATCAGCAGGCATCACAAGGCCTTTATAAATCACAGTTTGGCAGTTGAGCGCTGTGACATAAAACAGCTCATCATCTGTCAGTGCATTTTCGGTTTTTTTGCGAGCGACGAACAGCTTGCGGTTAAAGACTTCAGGCGGCAGATCATTGGGTGCATTGACAAAGATTTGCTTAAAATCAGGCAGGCTTTCACGAGCGATATCACCGACGATATCTAGATTGACCGGCACATCACGCCAACCTGCGACTTCCAGCCCTTCGGCGGTGATGTACTCATCAAATAGCTGCATACTGCGTTCAGCTTTGTCTTTATCAAGATTGACAAATACCGTACCGACGGCAAAATTTTCAGACAGTTTAAACCCTGCTTCTTTGGCTACTGCTTGAAAAAATGCTTCAGGCTTGGCAATCAAAAGACCGCAGCCGTCACCAGTACGACCATCGGCAGCGACACCACCACGGTGTGTCATGCAGCTAAGAGAATGAATGGCAGTTTTGACGAGATCGTGGCTTGGCATACCCTCGACATGGGCAATCAAACCAAAACCACAGTTATCCGAAAAATCATGCGGGGTCGCCAAATGGCTGGTAGTACTGATCATTGACATGGCTTATCCTTTTATAAATTGCCAAGCAAAGCTTGGGGAAATGGCTAGTGCGATCGATGGGCTTGTACAGTCATTATTATGTGCCGTATCGGTCAATGGCGTCGGGATTTATTTAGCTGTTCACAAGGCAAAATCTTGCAAATTCATCAAGGCGAATATCCGACCCTGGCTATGTTATACTTTTTTTGATCAAAAATCTAGATTATATTTGATTTTTTTATACCTATATTGATTTTTATGATAAATAGATCAAGATTTAAAAATAATCGTGAAAAAACTATCAGTTATCAGCATGATAAATGATGGCTTTTGGTATTTTTGTGGCAAAATTTGCTATACTACAGACATTGACTGTTTATTGATTTATTAGGAGTAAGACATGAGTATTAGCCCAACCGATGCCCAAAGACGCATCATTTATCAAGCACGCCGCGGCCTAAAAGAACTCGATTATTATCTGGATCCTTATGTCAAAGAGCATTATTTGGCTGCCGATAGTGATGAGCAGGCGGCGTTTGAGGCTTTATTGACTTATGAAGATCCAGATTTGTTGCTGTTTTTTTTGGGTCAACAGACGCCAAAAGAAGAAGGCGTTGCTGCACTGATCGCCAAGATGAAAGCGCTGCGCTTTGCCAAACTCTGACAGCCATCAATCCGCCTAACTACGCATCAGACAGATTAAGATATTGAGTAAATATACTAAAAACATCTTAAAATTAGACATCAAAATTACAACCAGCAAATCCTTGATCTTATTTAGCTGCGCTGTGAGTGTTGTGGTGTTATTACTGTGTGCTACCGTGGGCTTATCGATCTGGCAATGGCTTGTGCTGGCCTTGCTTGGATCTGTGCTATTGATGCACATACATTGGCAACAAAAGCATCGTGTGCATCACCTCAGTACCGATGACATTGATGGCGTTTGGCTGTTGGCGAAGATGGATACGCAGCTGTCAGCGCTGTCGGTGAGGCATCAGTTAGGCTCGCCTACCCCTAAAAAACCTGTGGATCAAGCCATCATCCATCAAGCTTATCTTCATGACATTGATGCGGTGGCCTTGGGTGTTACTCAGGCTGTGATACTCGATTTTTATGTGATTTTGCCAAAAAAGCAGCGACTGCGTGTCGTGATATTCCAAGATCAGTTGACGGCGCGGGATTTTTCGCAGTTGATGGCGTTGGCGCGGTTAAGGCGAGGGATTGGCGTGTAACAATGCGTTCAAAACTTGCACAAATCATTACAAAACTAAAGTCATGATTTTGTTAAGATGACATCAATATAGTGATTCTTGGCGGTCATTGGTTATCCATCAAAACCGCCATCACCTTATCATTCATCACAGTCAATTTAAGGAAAAATCATGAGCTTACTTCAAAATATCGTCGGACAAGTCCTAAAAAACGCCATCCAAACTCAACCAACACAGCAGCCCAATGCCAACCAAAGCGGACTTGGCGGATTGCTTGGTGGTCTAGCCAATTCGATGGGTCAGTCTCAGCAGCCATCATCGGCTAATCAAGCTGGTTTGGGCGGTTTGCTTGGCAGTGTGCTTGGCTCACAAATGGGCGGCCGTCAGTCATCAGGCCTAGAATCGGTGTTGGGCGGTTTGCTTGGCAATTCTCGTCAAAATACCAGCGCTGGCGATTTGGGCAGTGTGCTGGGCAGCGTACTTGGTCAAGGTGGTATGGCTCGTGGCGGTTTGCCGCAGCAGTCAGGCGGCTTCAATAAAAGCACACTGCTATTGGCGCTATTACCTGTTGTGCTGGCTTATATCCAAAAAAATGGCGGCCTGTCAGGTGTACTTGGTAAATTCAGCAACAATGGCATGGGCAACAAAGCGCAATCATGGGTGAATATCGACGCCAATAATGATGGCATCGATGCAGGCGACATTCAGCGCCTGTTTGGCGACCAAGAAATCCAAGCAGCGTGTGCCCAAACAGGTGCTAGCGAATCGGAAGTCTGTCAAGGCATCGCAGAGCTACTACCAAAAGTGGTCAATGACTTGACACCACAAGGCGATCTAAGTACCGAGCAAGAGGCAAATGATGAGATCGCACAGATTCTTGCGCAGATGAATGCCAATAAGCTTTAAGCGTTTTGATAAGCAAAAGCAAGCTTTAAGCGTTTTGATAAGCAAAAGCAGTCGATGATGATCGGCTGCTTTTTTATACTATCAATAAAACCCAAGATAAATCATCATCAAATCACATCGAAAACTTGCAAGCGGTGATAAGATTGGCGATAATGGCAGCTAAACATTTCACAAAAGTTCATTTTCATAATAAGGATAACTGATGCCAAATCTTGCTTTGTTTGACCTAGATATGACACTGCTCAATGTCGACAGCGATCACAGTTGGGGGCAGTTTATTGTCAATAAAGGCCTTGTCGATCCACAAGTCTATGCGGACGCCAATGACAAATTTTATCAAGATTATATCGCAGGTACGCTCGATGCGGTGGAGTATAATGAGTTTGTGGCGGCGTTTTTGCACACGCAGACGATGGCGGATTTACACGCTTATCGTGAAGAGTATCTAAATACTTGGATACGACCAAATATGCGCACCAAAGGCATAGCGCAAATCAATCAGCACAAAGATGCTGGCGATGTCGTCGTGGTCATCAGTGCGACCAATGATTTTGTGGTGGTGCCGATTGCAGGACTGTTTGGTGTTGATGCGGATCATACTTTGTCAACAAAGCTTGAAATCATTGATAATCACTACACTGGCAAAGTCGCTGACCGTCCCAATTTTAAAGAAGGTAAGATTTATCATTTGACCAATTTGATCAAGGCATATCAAGATAAGGGTGTGCAGTTTGATAAGCTGATTGCTTATTCAGATTCCAAGAATGATTTACCATTACTAAACTATGTTGATGAAGCAGTCTGCATCACACCTGATGCGATTTTACGTGCTGAGGCCGAAAAAAACGGCTGGCGAATTGAAGATTGGTCACTGTAGCGATGTGTGATGCTGGTCATAGAAAAATAACTTAAATATTGCTATAATAAGCGGTTGATTTATTTTATACATTTGGAGCCATCATGGAAATCGCCATCTACCAAGAACAAATCAAAGACCTTGCCAATCGTGGCCAAGAACTTCGGGGGTATCTTTGACTTCGAAGGCAAAAAAGAACGCCTAGAAGAAGTCAATCTAGAACTCGAAAACCCAGAGCTTTGGAACAATCCTGACATTGCCACCAAAATCAGCAAAGAAAAATCAGTGCTTGATGGCATCATCGGTGTGATCGAGGGGCTGGATGCTAGTCTAGACGATGCTGCAGCGATGCTGGAGCTGGCTGTCGAGGCAGATGATGAGAGCCTGCTTGCTGATGTGCAAGCTGAGCTGGATGCGGCACGTGCTAAGGTTGAGGATCTTGAATTTAAGCGGATGTTCAGTGGCGAGATGGATGCCAATAACTGCTACCTAGATATCCAAGCAGGCTCGGGTGGCACCGAAGCACAAGACTGGTCGCAGATGCTACTGCGTATGTATCTGCGTTGGTGTGAGAGTCATGGCTTCAAGGCGGATGTCCTTGAGGTGTCAGAAGGTGGTGTGGCGGGCATCAAGTCGGCATCGATTCATGTTAAAGGCGACTATGCTTTTGGTTGGCTGCGTACTGAGATTGGTGTGCATCGTTTGGTGCGTAAGTCACCGTTTGATAGCAATAACGGTCGCCATACCTCATTTGCTGCCGTGTTTGTATCGCCTGAGATTGATGATAATGTCGAGATTGATATCAACCCTGCCGACCTACGCATCGATACCTATCGCTCGAGCGGTGCCGGTGGTCAGCACGTTAACACCACAGATTCGGCAGTCCGTATCACCCACCAACCGACAGGTGTGGTCGTTGCGTGTCAAAATGAGCGCTCACAGCACGCCAACAAAGACACCGCAATGAAGATGCTACGCGCCAAGCTGTATGAGCTAGAAATGCAAAAACGCATGGAAAAACAGCAAGCGCTCGAAGACAGCAAATCTGACATCGGTTGGGGTAGCCAAATCCGCTCGTATGTACTGGATGACTCTCGTATCAAGGATTTGCGTACAGGCGTTGAGACCTCCAATACAGGTGCGGTACTGGATGGCGATTTGGATAAATTTATCGAAGCAAGCCTAAAAGCAGGGCTGTGATTGGTTAAATCAGCTGTCAAAAGCGAAAATCACTCATCGAATGGTGGGTGATTTTTTTATTGATTTTTAGTAAAAAAAATCACCCAGTTTATTTATCTTTGATCTGATGGCTATTGATCAACCCATTTTGTAATAATAAACCGTTTTAACAGATCATAAGGTGCATGCCAGAATTTTGCAGCTTATTTCCCACAATTTAGCATTTTGGGTATTTATTTCACTGGCATGTAATGGTAAAATCATATTAATTTACAAGTGTAAATTCATTTGCGTTTTTACCGCATTGTTGGAATAACATAACTTAAGAGGAAACTATTATGTCTCTAGATCGTATTCGTAACGCTAGCTTGCGTGACAAGGTGATGAGTGCCGAGCAAGCTGCCGAATTTGTCAAAAATGGCATGAACCTAGCCATCACAGGCTTTACCGGTGCAGGCTATCCAAAGGCACTACCAACCGCCATCGCCAATAAAGCCAAAGCTGCACATGAGCGCGGTGAAGCATTCAGCATCGGTATGGTCACTGGTGCATCTACCGCTCCTGAGTGTGATGGCGTACTGGCTGAAGCCAATGCGGTACATTTCCGCTCACCATTCCAATCAGATCCAACGCTTCGCAACAACATCAACGCAGGCCGTACCGCTTATCAAGATATGCACCTATCGCATGTCGAGCAGCAGATGCGTCAAGGCTTTTACGGCGAGTTTGACATCGCGATCATCGAAGCATCAGGCATCACCGAAGAAGGTCATATCATCCCTGCAATGGGTATCGGCCATGGTGTCGAAGCCATCAAATGCGCTAAGCATGTCATCGTCGAAGTGAACGCTGCCCAAAATGCCGGCCTAGAAGGTATGCATGATGTTTATGGCGAAGTGGGCTTGCCACCACACCGTAAGCCAATCCCGTTGGTTGGCGCATTTGACCGTATCGGTACACCATACATCGAATGTGCTGCTGATAAGATTGTTGCAATTGTCTTGACAAATGGCGGCGACCGTAACTCAAAATTCGCTGATCCTGATGATGTGTCAATTCGTATCGCAGCACAAATCATTGACTTCCTTGATCATGAAGTCAAAGCAGGTCGCCTACCAAAGAGCCTACTACCACTACAATCAGGTGTGGGCAACGTAGCAAACGCTGTTATGGCAGGTCTATTGGATGCGCCATTTGAAGATTTGACTGGCTACACCGAAGTACTACAAGATGGTATGCTAGATTTGATCTTGGCAGGTAAGATGAAGCACGCTTCGGCGACTGCATTGTCATTCAGCCCTGATGCACTACAACGCTTCAATGACAATATTGAGTTCCTACGCGACAAGCTAATCCTACGCCCAATGGAAATCAGCAACAACCCAGAAATCATCCGTCGTCTAGGCATTATCGGCATGAATGCGATGATCGAAGCAGACATCTATGGTAATGTAAACTCAACACATGTCATGGGCACTAAGATGATGAACGGTATCGGTGGTTCGGGCGACTTTACTCGTAACGGCTTCTTCTCGTTCTATGTCAGCCCATCAACTGCCAAGGGCGGTGCCATCTCATCAATCGTACCGATGGTTAGCCACCATGACCACACTGAGCATGATGTGATGTTCATCGTTACCGAACAAGGTATGGCTGATCTGCGTGGCAAGTCACCAAAACAGCGTGCCAAACTGATCATCGAGAATTGCTCACATCCTGACTATCGTGATATGCTGCGTGACTACTATGATCGCGCGTTGGCAGTGAGTGAGAAAGCAGGTGGCATCCACACGCCGCACATCTTGCTAGAAGCGCTATCATGGCATCAACGCTTCGTTGAAACTGGTGATATGCGTATCAAGTAATGATAGTTTTATGATGATTTGTCAAGCCGCTCAATCGATGATTGGGCGGTTTTATTTTATAATTTAATAAGTTATTTTATTAAATAATCAATGACTGGCGATGGTCTGGATTATTTTATGACCCATCAGTCAGATGGCGCATTTGCATTCATAGATTGCATTGGCTATTTTATTAGCATCAATATTGACATGCTAACTGAAAAAAGGATAGAGATATGCAATACACAGCACCACTTCGTGACATTCAATTTGTGATGCATGAGCTGCTAGACAGTCAGGCGCATTATGGAAAATTGCCTGCGTATCAAGAGCTTGATACCGACACCGTCAATAGCTACTTAGAAGCCGCGGCTGATTTTGCCCAAAGCGTGCTATCACCGCTGAACCGTACGGGCGACATGGAAGGCTGCCGCTTCGAAGACGGCAATGTTTATACGCCGAGCGGCTTTAAAGAGGCTTATCAGCAGTATTGTGAGCTTGGCTTTCCTGCGATCAATGCCGATCCTGAATATGGTGGCATGGGATTATCCACTTCACTTGGTAGTGCTGTGAGCGAAATTATGGGTACTGCCAACTGGGCTTTTGCCATGTATCCTGGCTTATCGCATGGCGCGATACAGACCATCGAGCATCACGGCACTGAAGCTCAAAAAGCCACTTATCTTGAAAAGCTGAATACAGGGCAATGGTCTGGCACCATGTGTCTGACCGAATCGCATGCAGGATCGGATCTGGGTATCATTAAGACACGCGCTGTGCCAAATGACGACGGCAGCTATGCCATCACAGGCCAAAAGATCTTCATCTCAGCTGGTGAGCATGATCTCACCGAAAACATCATCCACATCGTGCTGGCGCGATTGCCTGATGCACCTGCTGGCACCAAGGGCATCTCGTTGTTCATCGTGCCAAAGTTTTTGGTGAATGACGATGGCTCGGTTGGTGAGCGTAATGGCGTGGTATGTGGCTCTATTGAACATAAAATGGGCATCAAAGCCTCAGCCACTTGTGTGATTAATTTTGATGCTGCCAAAGGCTATTTGATCGGCCCTGAAAACCGTGGTCTAAACTGCATGTTCACCTTTATGAATGTTGCTCGTATTGGCACAGCGATTCAGGGCTTAGCGGCGGCTGAATTTGCTTTTCAAGGGTCACTCAGCTACGCCAAAGAGCGTACAGCAATGCGTGCCTTATCTGGTATCAAAGAGCCAAATAAACCTGCAGATACCATCATCCATCATCCTGCAGTGCGCAATATGCTACTGACCCAAAAAGCCTTTGCTGAGGGTGGCCGTGCGCTGGTGTATTATCTGTCTCAATTTGCCGACATCGTCGCTAAGGGCGAAAACCCAGCTGAAGTGAAATTTGCCGATGAGATGCTGTCGTTATTGACACCGATCGCCAAAGCTTTCTTGACCGAGACGGGCTATGAATCCGCGAACCATGGTGTACAAGTCTATGGCGGACATGGTTATATCAGTGAATGGGGTATGGAACAAAATGTCCGCGACACCCGTATCGCCTGCCTATACGAGGGTACGACTGAGATTCAGTCGCTGGATTTGTTGGGTCGAAAAGTGCTGGGCAGTCAAGGTCGCTTGCTGGCTAATTTCACCAAAATCATCCATAAATTCTGTCAAGAACACAGCGATGATGATGAGCTGGGTCAGTTCATCCGTCCGTTGGCCAAGCTAAATAAGCAATGGGCAGATGTGACCTCGCGTATCGGTATGCAAGGCACTCAAAACCCAGAAGCCATCGGCGCAGCTGCGGTTGATTATCTGTTCTTTAGCGGCTATGTGACTTTGGCTTATCTGTGGGCGCGCATGGCTGCAGTCGCCAAAGCCAAATTGGCAAGCTTTGATGAAAGCCTAGATGCGGACAAGGCTTTGCATGGCGAATACGGATTTTATGATGCCAAGGTGAAGACCGCAGAATTTTATTTTGCCAAGTTATTGCCACGCCATGCAGTGCATGTTGCTCGCATCAATGCTGGCGAAGAGACTTTGATGAGCATGGATGTTGAGCAGTTTGTGTTCTAATGCGTGATACGATGATGGCAGGCAGGCGTGCCATCATCCATCTGATTGCGCGATAACCAAAAATGGCAAATAGCAATCGTTTTGCCACAGTTAACTTTGATAAAATGGATAAAAAGGAAATTTTATGTCATTGAAATATTCCGCTCCGATTGATGAGATGCGTTTTACCCTAAAAGAAGTGTTTGATGCGCCGAAATTTTGGGCGAACAATGAGCAGTTGGCGCATGTCGATGAAGATACGGTGGACATGATCTTAGATGAGATGTCAAAATTTGCCACCGAAGTGCTGCTGCCACTCAATCAGTCTGGCGATCAAGAGGGTGCTCAATATCTGGGCGATGGCGTGGTGAAGACGCCGACAGGCTTTCAAGAAGCATTCAAAGCTTATGCAGAGGCAGGCTGGATTGGTCTGGGCGGTGATCCAGAATTTGGCGGTCAGGGCATGCCAAAGATGGTCACCATGCTGACCGAAGAGATGCTGTTTGCCACCAATCAGTCTTTTGCGCTGTATCCGAATCTGACGGTGGGCGCAAGCTTATGTTTGTTGGCGGTGGCCAGCGAAGCACAAAAGCAGCAATACTTGCAAAAGCTGTATGAGGGGCAATGGGCAGGCACTATGTGTCTGACTGAACCACATGCAGGCACAGATCTTGGCATTATCAAAACGCGTGCCGTGCCAAACGATGACGGCAGCTATTCGATCACTGGCACCAAGATTTTTATCACTGGCGGTGAGCATGATCTGGCAGAGAACATCATCCATTTGGTACTGGCCAAGACACCAGATGCGCCAGCTGGCTCAAAGGGCATCTCACTGTTTATCGTGCCGAAGTTTTTGATCAATGAAGATGGCAGCATCGGTGAACGCAACGGCGTCAAAGCAGGTTCGATCGAACACAAGATGGGCATTAAGGCTTCGGCAACTTGTGTGATGAATTTTGATGCTGCCAAAGGCTATCTGGTCGGTGAGGAAAACGCAGGTTTGGCCGCAATGTTTGTGATGATGAACTACGAGCGCGTGACCATGGGGCTACAAGGCTTGGGCGCGAGCGTATTGGCTTATCAAAATGCAGCAGCCTACGCCCAAGATCGCTTGCAAGGCCGTGCTGATACTGGCGTGGTAAATGCAGATAAAGCAGCCGATCCGATCATTCATCATGCTGATGTGCGTCGTATGCTTTTGAACGCCAAGACCAACAGCGTGGCTGCACGTACCTTTGCGATGTATGTTGCCCAAAATCTGGATATCGCCAAATTCAGTGACGATACTGATGCAAAATCAGCCGCCGCTCAAAAAGTCGCCTTATTGACGCCGATTGCCAAAGCATTTGTCACGGACAAATCTTTTGATGCAGCCATCGATTGTCAGCAGGTATTTGGTGGCCACGGCTACATCAGCGAGTGGGGCATGGAGCAGATCGTACGCGATACGCGCATCAGCCAGATCTATGAAGGCACCAATGGCATTCAGTCACTGGATCTTTTGGGTCGCAAGGTTGTCAAAGATGGCGGACGCGCGATGATGGCATTCATCAATGAGATCAAACAAGCCGCCAAAGATGCCCCTGATCATGCGATCACACAAGCGGTGATCGACGCTGCCGATGAGGTGGCTGCACTGACATCGGTGATGCTCGATGCCGCCAAAACCGATGCCAATGCCATCAATGGCAATGCCGTGGATTATCTGCACGCGGTTGGCTATCTGTGCTATGCTTATATGTATCTTTTGATCGTAAAAGCCAGCGACGGCAAAACTGGCGAGTTTTATGACTCGCGCCGCAAATTGGCTGATTATTTCGTGGCACGCAGCTTGCCTGATTTGTATGCTCATGCCAATATGGCCAAGTCGGGTGCAGACAGCATCATGGCATTTGATGCTGAGTTTTTCGCTTAATTGACATGGCCTAGCTAAGGACAGATCTTGTATCTGTCCTTTTTTATTAAAATACGCCTGTCGCTGCCAAAACAGCGATGCCATCGGGCAAAGGATGGATGAATTTGGGTGATAATTTTTGCTAAGCACTTGAGCATTCAGCCATCGTCTGTTAATCTAACACAAACAGCCATTTCATCCGTCGGTATCGATATGACCATAGACACATTGCTTCAAGAACTCAATGACGATCAGCGCCAAGCGGCGACCACCACATCTCCCAATACTCTGGTGCTGGCTGGCGCAGGCAGCGGCAAAACCAAAACCATCGTCGCGCGTGCAGCGCATCTGATCGATCAAGGTGTGCCTGCTGAGCAGATCCAAATTGTCACCTTTACGCGCCGAGCTGCCAGCGAAATCGTCAGCCGAGTTGAGGCGCATTTGGGTGAGCGAGCCGCAGGACTCAAGGCTTCAACTTTTCATACTTTTTGTTTGGCCATCTTGCGCCGATATTCGCATGTATTTGATTTAAAAGGCTTTAATATCATTGATCGCGATGATCAGCTGATGATGTTTAAGCTCATTCGTGCCAAGCTTGAAAATGCACAAAACGAGCAAAATCCCAAAAAATCCAACCAAACCGACCGACTGCCCAAGCCAAAAGAGCTGGCCGATACCTACTCTTATGCGCGCAACACCCAATGCGCCTTTAAAGAGGCATTACAAAAGCATTTGCCAGATTTTATCGAAGAGGCGGATGTCATCAAACAGATGATGAAAGACTATGAACAACAAAAACAAGCGCGGCGCTATCTGGATTATGATGACATCTTAGAGTATGTGGCGCGTTATCTCAATGCCGATGCTTGGCTGCTTGATAAAGTCAGTGGATCGCTACAGCATCTGTTGGTTGATGAGATGCAGGACACCAATCCTTTGCAGTGGCTGATCATCAAACCCTTAATTGGCCGTAGTCATCTGTTTTGTGTGGGTGATGATGCGCAGTCAATTTATGGCTTTCGTGGTGCGGATTTTCAAAATATTCACAGCTTTGATAAGCGTGTGCCGGGGGCGAAAATTTTGACTTTGACGGTGAATTATCGCTCAACCCAAGGGATTTTAGATTTGTCAAATTGGCTGCTTGAACAAAGCCCGTTGGATTATAAAAAGCGGCTGACTGCGCATCGTGGCAGTGGCATCGAACCCAAGCTTTATACATTTGCCAACGAATTTGAGGAAGCTCGATGGATCATTCAAGACCTCAAAAAGCGTTATAACACCGGCAGTCCTTGGCATCATCACATGATTTTGCTGCGGTCAGCATATTCAGGTCGTCAGGTTGAAAGCGCGCTGATTGATGCAGGGATTCCTTATATGTTCATCGGTGGTGTTAAGTTGATGGAATCGGCACATGTTAAAGATCTGCTGAGCATGCTGCGCGTCACGGCAAATCCTGCTGATGAGCTGGCTTGGATTCGTTTTTTGACTTTGTGGCGCGGCATCGGCGATGCGGGTGCGGCCAAATTAACCAATGAAATGGCCGATTTGCCAGATCTGAAGGCGCGCATTGAACTGCTACGACAAAAAAGCAAAGTGCCTGAGCCAGCCCTCGATGCACTGACTCGGCTCATCGACACGCCGCTCAAACCAGAGGTGAGTGTCGGCATCGCGGTGGATGCACTGATCGAGCAGCTTGAACAAAACTATGATAAGAAAAACTGGCCAAGTCGTGTGCGAGATTTTGATTTGATCAAGCAGCTGGCCAAGCGGCATGATACGCTGATTGATTTTATTGAGGCATATATTTTAGAGCCAGTATCCTACAGTGAGGTGACGCGTCAGAATAATGATGATGTGGTGACGCTGATTACCATCCACTCAGCCAAAGGTACCGAGTGCGAGGTTTGTTATATCGTCAATGCCTCTGTCGGCCAATACCCGCACGCCCGAGCTGCTGGCAGTTTCGATGAGATCGAAGAAGAGCGGCGGGTGCTGTATGTAGCGATGACCCGCGCCAAAGATGAGCTGATCCTCACTCGCCAAAATGCCAACACTTGGTCGATGCATCACTCAGATCATCATGCCAGCGCAGAGAGTTATTTTTTGAGCCATGTGCCTGATGATCTGCTGATCAATGCCGTGCCAGAAGGCGCAAAGTCAACATCTGGTGGTTATTATGAGTATCAGTCGCGCAATAAACCAAAAATCGGCATCGATTGGGATAGTGATGAGCTGATATTTTGATCTTTTATTGGTTATTGCATGCATTATCGCCATTCAATGCTGTCACTTGCAAAGTGATAACCAATACTGTCACATTGACAAACTTTTGAAACAATTTAGCGCAGTTGATTACCATAGAAATTTGGTAAAACGGGTCAAATGTGATACAGTAGCGTAAATTTTTTGCCAAATCAGCGAAATATTCTTACGGCTTAAATGGGTGATGACTTGCCAAAGTTGCAGGATATTTCTTTGATGTGCGATGATAGCCTAATTGGAGTTTGATTGTGTTAGACAGTGATACTTCGGATTTGGAATTGATATTGCAGCGCATTGTCATGCTGCAAGAGTTGCCAGAACCCGAAGCCTTAAAGCGCTTGATTGACGCTCTAAGAGTCGTCGATGAAGATGAGCAAAATGCCGATGCCAGAATTGATGAGCTGATTGAGCTGTTGCAGGCCAATCCTGAATACGGATCAGGGTTGGCGGCATTCATTTTGCGCCTGATCATCCAGTATCGCCAAATTACCTTATATACCGACACAGGTATCGCCTCAGATCAAAGCTTTTCAAGCAGTGTATCGCGCTTGATCAGCCATCGTTTTTTGCCGCTCTTGCCTGATGAGGATTCAGTGGTGGAGCTGGCCAATTATTTATTTGATAAGCGCAGCGACTGGCGATGGGTGGAATCGATCGGCGAAGATCGTTGGAATGCGTTGGTGCCATTGATCCGACCTGATGAGAAGGATTTAAGTTTGGTGGCTCAAGCCAAAAACAGCATTCTAAACGCCATCGTCGTCCTATCATATCGCGTGAGCGGCATTGGTCTGCATCCAGAGCTGATGAACTTTTATCCAGAGCTACTGAATTATTCAGCGGCATTCGTCGCCCAAAACCAAGAAGCCATCTTATTTGTCAATCAGTATCGTCAGGCGCATGAGCTGGATCTGATGACTGATGTGATGCCTGAACAAGACATCGATCCTGCACCACTGATGGTGATGGTCGAGCAGTGTGAGGACATTGTCGATACACTAAGAAAGCGTGTCTATAAAACAGGCATTTCGATTCGCCTGACTAATATGCTGGCGCGTCTTGAGCAAAGTTTGCAAAGAATGCGTACTTTGGTGGAGTTGGTTAGTAATGCTGAGCATAAGCGCGATCAAGCGATCGTCGATCTGACGGTCGAAGTGGTACAAACCGCCAAAACGCGCTACAGCTTTAGCTCGCTCATCGAATCCAATACCCGATTGCTGTCGCGTAAAGTCACCGAAAATGCTGGCCGTGTCGGTGAGCATTACATCAGTACCGACAGCACAGGCTATCGTAAGATGTATAAAAAAGCTGCCATCGGTGGCTTGTTCATCGGTTTTATGGCAACTTTAAAGACTTTGGCTTATCATCTGGCCTTGGCGCCTGTGGGTCGAGCTTTTGTCAATAGCATGATTTATGGCTTGGGCTTTGTGTTCATTCACATCGCTCGAGGGACAGTCGCAACCAAACAGCCTGCAATGACGGCCGCGGCGATCGCCTCGACCATCTCTGGATCTTCAGGCAAAAAAACCCAACAGCTGACCAAGCTTGCTGAATTGGTCGTTGATATTTTGCGTACTCAGTTTATCGCCATTTTGGGCAACATATCTGTAGCGATGCCAGTGGCGCTACTGATCGCGCTGTCATGGAATTATCTGAAAGGCACGCCGATGATTGATGGCGCGCAGGCGGCTCATCTGCTGCATGACTTAGATCCGATCCGTTCATTGGCGCTGCCACATGCCGCCATCGCAGGCGTGTTCTTATTCGTGTCGGGCTTGATTGCAGGGTATTATGATAATTTGGCCGCCTATAATAAGATTGGCGAGCGCATCCGTCGGCATTGGGTGTTGGTGCGCGTGATGCCAGCGCGATGGCTGAATAAAATGGGCGGCTTTATTGAGGCTAATCTTGGCGCCATCATGGGCAATTTTATTTTTGGTTGCTTTTTGGGCAGTACCGCGACGGTTGGCTATATGTTGGGTTTGCCATTGGACATCCGCCACATTGCCTTTGCCTCAGCAAACTTCGTGCATGGACTGTTTTATTTGTCGCCTGAGCATCTGACTTGGCAGATAGCAGCGCTGTCATTTGTAGGGGTGTTACTGATCGGTATGGTGAACCTTTTGGTGAGTTTTTCGCTGGCTTTGATGGTGGCTTTGCGCTCAAAAGAAGTCAAATTCATGGAGTGGAAGCGACTGTATCAGTTGGTGACTAATCATTTTTTCACTCGCCCAACCGACTTTTTTTGGCCGCGTAAACAAACGGTCAAATATGCCAAGATCAATAGCCTAGGTGAGATGATCTTTGAAGAAACGGGTGATGACAAAGAAACACGGGTCTATGCCGATGCCATCGTGCGACGCTTGGGGCGCAATAAGCCCAAGGAAGATCGTCAAGAAAAAGAGCCTGAGGATATTCGTGAGGCCATTGAGGCTTATCACAATGATGAGCTTGATGAAGAGGGCAATCTTAAAAAGCGTCCTGAGTCATCGTCTGCAGATGAGGGGATTCAGCCTTTGCCAAAACCGGCCAATCCGCCAAAGCTGCCATAAGCCAATATAAGCTGACAAAATCTCGCAATGTGTGTTGCGAGATTTTTTATAACTTTAGATTAACCGATAAAACCAAAGCTTTTTTGGGCTGGACTGGATTTATATTCGGTCTCATCGATGTTACTTACCGCAGCCAGCGTCATCGGCTGGTCCACCGTGATGTCTTTGCCGACACTGGCCAGATAGGCATTGGCTTTTTCGACAGTCAGCGCACCAAATTGATATTCTGCGATCAAGCGGCCATGACGCAGCAGCGCGTGGTCAATGTCCATCAAATCGGCATTGAAGGTGCAGATGAATTGACATTCTAGCACATCAGATAAGATGCCATCAGCGATGTTTAAGATGGTGGATACCACATCAGATGTATTGCCACCACCGACACGCTCGGCGATGTAGTTTTCGCAGTCCTCAAGCACCAACACCGAGTTTTTATTGTCAATCAGCATGCTCATAAACTGCGGTTCGGCCAAAGCGCCAATGAGATTATTCGGCACGAAGATAAAGTTTTTATTGGGGATTTGGGCGGTGAGCCACTTGATGTAATTGGTTTTGCCTGATCCTGCCAAACCATGTAGCAGTACCAGACCTTTGTTGCCATCGCTTAGGGATTCTTTGATTTTTTGGTGTACTGGCAAAAAGTCATCATTATACATGGTTGCCAAATCGAGTGCTAAGGGCTTGATGGTATGTGACTTAAACACCAAATCCTGACCTTCTTTGAGCAGTAGCGAGATTTTGGCCTCAGAAGAGATGTATTTTTCTAAATACGCCTCATAAAATGCTCGAATCTTTGTCAGTGCATCGGCTTTTTGGGAGTTATAGGCCAAGCGCACGACGCTATAATAGCCAGATTCGATGATGGTTTTGTCATATTCATTGCTCAGATCTTCACTTAATAATAAGAAAAACTCATACTCTGGGTGAAAATAGCACAACTCAGCAGCAAAAAATTGACCTGTATGACGATCATAACGCACCACATGAAAGTCGGTACATTGCACAAATTGCGCCAAATGCGAACGCTTAATCACCACATCATCACCACGAAAGTTGATGCTTGGCATCATAGAATTGATCAGCTCTTCAAATGGCGTAATGTCTGATTTGATGCGCTCATCGATCGGCTGGGTAGTCAGATGGTATTGGCCATCGATGTAGGTTTCGGTGGCGATGGTGCGTGGGCGAAAGTATTTTGATTCCAAAAATTTCATAATCAATCCAATATATCTGGTGCTAAAAACAAACTTGCCGACAACCGCTCATCACAGTCATCGGCAAGCCAAAGGGCGTATGGTCGCTCAGTCGTTTTCTAAGAATGAACGCAGATGCTCCGAGCGAGATGGGTGGCGCAGCTTACGCAGAGCCTTGGCTTCGATCTGGCGGATACGCTCACGCGTCACATCAAACTGCTTACCCACCTCTTCAAGCGTATGATCGCTTGGCATATCGATACCAAAACGCATCTTTAAGACCTTAGCTTCTCTTTCGGTCAGATTATCGAGCACCTCACGAGTTGCTTCACGCAAGCCTTCGGCGGTAGCATTCTCAATCGGGCTTGAGATGGTGTTATCCTCGATAAAATCACCCAAGTGGCTATCTTCATCATCACCAATTGGCGTCTCCATAGAGATTGGCTCTTTGGCGATTTTTAGTACTTTACGGACTTTGGCTTCGTCCATATCTAGGCGTTCACCCAGTTCTTCTGGCGTCGGTTCACGACCCATTTCTTGGAGTAGCTGACGGCTAACACGGTTGATTTTGTTGATCGTCTCGATCATATGCACAGGGATACGAATCGTGCGTGCTTGGTCAGCGATTGAGCGGGTGATGGCTTGGCGAATCCACCATGTCGCATAAGTGGAGAACTTATAGCCACGGCGATATTCAAACTTATCCACCGCTTTCATCAAGCCGATGTTACCTTCTTGGATTAGGTCAAGAAACTGCAAGCCGCGGTTGGTGTATTTCTTGGCGATACTGATCACCAGACGCAAGTTAGCTTCGACCATGTCTTTTTTGGCTCGGCGTGCCTTGGCTTCACCGATGGCCATTTGGCGAGCGACCGCTTTCATGTCGCGGATGTCCATCTGTAGCTGTTGCTCATAGGCGAGGATTTTTTGTTGCAGTGCGACGACTTCAGGTTCGATTTTGGCCAGCGTCTCAGCAAAAGCAGGTTTACCCTCGATACGATGCGTGAGCCACTCGATATTGGTTTCGTTACTTGGAAAAGTTTTTTTGAACTCATCCAGTGGCATTTTACCGCGGCGAATCACCAACTTCATGATACGGCGTTCATTGGCACGAACATCTTCATAGACTTCACGCATCAGACTCATCACTTGATCTGATAGACGGTTGTTGAGCTTGATGAGCATGAAATGGTTGGCCAGCTCGTCTTCAGCAGCTTTGGCTTGCTTGCTGCCACGGCCGTATTTTTCAAGCGCCTTTTGAGATTTGTCATATAGACGCTGCATCTCATCGAATCGGGCTTTTACCTCTTCTGGATCAAGACTTGAGTCATCAGCATCGGCATCCATCGCGCCGTCATCGTCATCGCTGTCATCATCATCCAGATCATCTTCCAAAGAAAGATCGCCTGCCTTGGGCTCATTTAATTCAAGCTCGGTTTCTTCACCAAGTTCAAATTCGCTATCATCAGCGCTCAAAAAGCCTGAGACGATGTCGGAGATTTTTTTCTCACCTTCTAAAACTTGCTGATATTCATCCAGCACGAATTTAACCGTGCCTGGCCAATACGCCATGATGTACTGCACCTCACGCGTGCCTTCTTCGATGCGTTTGGCAATGCCGATCTCACCTTCGCGAGTCAAAAGATCGACCGTACCCATTTCGCGCATGTACATACGTACAGGATCAGTGGTGCGGCCAGGTTCAGTCTCGACCGATGCCAGCACGGCAGCTGCTTCATCGGTTGCCATTTCATCGTCGCTGCCAGCATCAGCCAACAATATATCATCGTCATCCGGGGCAACTTCAAACACTTGAATCCCCACATCGGTAAGCATCTGGATGATGTCTTCGATTTGATCGCTTTCGGTGACAGAGTCAGGCAGCTGATCGTTCACTTCTGCATAAGTGAGATAGCCTTGTTCCTTGCCCAAACGAATCAGTGCAGCCAGCTGCGAGGATGATTCGTCGTGCTCTTCGGCGGTGTAATTATGTTCACTCATGTGCATAGATCTCTTATAGCGTGAAAATTTTGATGAAAATCAGAGGCGTAAAAAACATTTCATTATACTGGCTTTTTGGGCATCTTTCAAGACAGCAAATTAGCCCAAAAACAGCATCATACGGATGCGGTCAATGACTGCGTCTGAATCTGTGGTCTATAACTGTGCAGCACAGTTTTGATTTGGTAATAATCGCATTATCGCATGTCATTAATCGATTAATGGGGATGGATGGGTGATTTTAAAAGGCGGATCAATGATTTATTCTTAAAATAGGCACTTGCTATTTCAGCCACTTTTATCAATGTCATCAATCAGCAGTGCTGTTGAAAGTCAGCATGCGCCTCAGTTAAATTTGATCCGTTTTTTTAAGCCAATTTAGCCACTGAATAGAATCTTTGAGCGTCAAGCCATCATTTGAAAAAATGATGAACATAGCAGTCACTGGCTTGACCTTGAAATATGATAATGTTTCAATGTAAATTATAGTTAAACTATCAAGCAGCTGCCAAGCAGTCACTGTATTTAACATCAGCCATCAACTAGAGCGGTGTATAATAAGTCCAGCACATCCAATATCGCTATATGATGATGACAAGCTTGGGCGTCGTCTGGCTTTGATGGTGTTAAGTGATGGTGTTAAGTTTGTCAGTTTGGTGGATGGATTGGCCAAACTGATTACTTTATATAATTTATCAATCAAATTTCAGGAGGAATGATGCAGCGCACACACAGCAGGGCTAAGTTTTGGTTGGGGATGCTGGCGACGATCGCCATCGTGGTCGGTTTTCGTGAGCTGGCTTTGGTGGTGTGTACTTGGTTTGGGATGCCAAGTGCGGCAAATATCGTTGGTTTAATCAGTTTATTCATTCTGCTGGTGGGTGTGCGGATGACGGTGGGGCTGCCAACATGGTTATCTGGGTCGGCCAGCACCTTGTTGGTTGATAGCGGTTTTGCTTTTTTGCCAGTCTCGGCAGGTGCAGGGATTTTGTTGTTTGGCTTGGGCGCGGATTTATTGCCAGTATCGGCAGTGATCATCATCAGCACAGTGATTCCGCTGTGGGCATTTGCCAAGCTTTCGGCAGCCTGGCTCAATCAAGAGCAAAAGCATGTCAAAGGAGATGAGCTATGATGCTGGATACTACGACGATCGCCATCGCTTTTATTGTCACATTGATTGCGCATGTCGGCGCCAAATTTGTTTTGCGATATTTGAATAAATACATCAAAGGCATTCCGATGATCATCGTCGCCATCGTACTGACTTTGGTATTGCTAGTGATCATTGGGCTGGATTATCATATTTACTATGCGCATGCCAGACCAGTTTTTGATCGACTGCTTGGCTATAGTACAGTGCTTTTGGCCGTACCTTTGGCAGGTATGGATTTTAAGGGTTTGCCGGTCAAAAAATTGGGCGTGGTCGTCGTGATGGCAAGCTTGGTTGGAGCGCTTTTGCCGATGGCTTTGGCTTATGCCTTGATGCTGAATATGGAGACGATTTTGGCATTTGCCACGCGCTCAGTGACCACACCTGTGGGCTTGTCTGTGGCGCAAATCATCGATGCGCCTTTGGTGATGGCCAACTTGATTATCATTGTCTCAGGCATATTGGGGGCTGGCGTCTGTCGTCTGTTGTTTCGCAACATTCAAGATGAAAGGGTGCAGGGCTTGGCTTTGGGCTTGGTGGCGCATGCCATCGGCACGGTGGAGGCTTGGACGATCAGTCCGACTGCAGGGCGCTATGCTGCCTTTGGTCTAGCGATCAATGGCTTGGTGACTGCCATGTGGCTGCCTGTGGCGGTGCTGTGGTGGTTGTCTTAATCAGGCGGTCATGATGATGCATAGAGCGATTATTCATCAGACTGATTTATCATAAAAACTGATAAAAAATTGTGATTATGTGCGCCAAGATGCTTAATCAAATTTCTGCAAAACCTGACAAATACTAGAATGACAGTTTTGCTGAACTGTAGCATTTTGTAGCAAACTGGCTTTTGCCGTGCTATTTATAATTTTTGTGGTATAATACGCAGCAATTTTAATCATCAACAAGACGAATAGACAATATGCAAACTTCAAAAATCCATCTGAACGCCCTTGGCTTGGCGACATTTGGCATGCTAAGCAGTAGTGCATTTGCCCAAAATCCTGTATCGGTATATATCGCGCCACAAGCCTCTTCGAATGCGACCGTGGCCTCTGTTTATACCTTATCAAATAACAACAATGCTGTGGAATCGGCATTGCTGACCAATCTGCAATCACGCAGTGGCAGCACCCAAAAATTCACCCAAGCTGGCTCAACCACCCAAACGACCTCGCGTCTGTACACCAGCAGTCAGCCTACGACCAACTATTCGGCGAACTTTGCAGCCAGTAGTTACAGCAGCTACTCAGGTGGCTATTCAGACCGCAGTGCTTATGATCACTTGATTCGTGAATCAGCCATGCGCCACGGCGTCGATCCTGCCTTGGTCAAAGCCGTCATTCACACCGAATCAACCTTCAACCCAAATGCACGCTCGCCAGTCGGTGCGATGGGTCTGATGCAGCTGATGCCTGGTACGGCGCGTGATATGGGTGTGTATAACGCTTGGGATCCTGCCCAAAATATCGAGGGCGGCACCCGTTATCTGGCATGGCTACAAGGCCAATTTAGCAACCCTGATCATGTCATCGCCGCATATAATGCTGGCCCTGGCAACGTTCGTAAGCACGGTGGTATTCCGCCGTTTCGCGAGACGCGCAACTATGTGGTCAAGGTCAATGAGCGCTATAACAATATCTATCGTATGGATGCTGCCTTATACCAAGGTTATGACGCCAACCGCACTGTACTTGCGATGAATAGCGCCCCAAGAGCGCAGGTGAGTACCACCACGACCTCATACGCGCAGCCGTTAAACCAAACGCCAAATAATCCGATCATCAGCCGTGAAGCTACTGGCCGTATTTATTTTTCAAACAATGACTGATGCTCAAAGTTAAGCTGTGTCTATCGATGCAGCTGCGCTCAGGTTTCGTTGCCGCAGCGACAAAAGTTTGTTAGCTTTTTGTATAAAATAAGGTAAAATCTTGAATCGTTTCAAGTTTTACCTTTTATTTTGTGATTTAGTCTTTATAATAGTAAGACAATGAGATTTTGATTCAATTTGTTTTAATTTGCTTTTAAAAGGATGATTCTTCGATGATGCGAATTGGTTTATTTTTACTGACCAACTTGGCTGTCTTGGTGGTGTTTAGCATCGTATTTATGGTGCTATCACAAGTGTTCGGCCTAGGCAGTGTGCATAGCGCAGGCGGGCTTAATTATGCAAGCCTGGCTGTCATGTGTTTGCTGTATGGCATGATTGGTTCAATGATTTCGCTATTCTTATCAAAATGGATGGCCAAAAAATCCACGGGTACTGTGGTAATCGACACGCCGCGCAACGGCACCGAGCAGTGGCTTGTTGATACCGTCGCTCGCCAAGCCAAAGCTGTTGGCATCGGCATGCCAGAGGTGGGTATTTTTGATAATGCGCAGCCAAATGCGTTTGCTACCGGCTGGAACAAAAATAACGCACTGGTGGCAGTATCGACTGGTTTGATCCACACCATGACCCCTGATGAGGTAGAGGCTGTCTTGGCGCACGAGATTGGCCATGTGGCCAATGGCGATATGGTGACTTTGGCGCTCATTCAAGGCGTGGTGAATGCCTTTGTGATGTTCTTTGCGCGTATCATTGGTAACTTTGTTGATCGCGCGATCTTTAAGAATGAAAGCGACTCACCAGGCATCGCCTACTTCATCACCAGTATCGTGATGGATATTTTACTGGGTGTTTTGGCCTCGGCGATCGTGATGTGGTTCTCACGCCTGCGTGAATATCGTGCCGATGAGATGGGTGCTAAGTTAGCTGGCCGCGATCAGATGATCAGCGCGCTTAATGCACTTCGTCCTGCTGAAGCGCGTCCTGATCAGATGCCAGAGTCGATGAAAGCTTTTGCCATCGCGTCAGGCCAGTCGCAGGGCTTTAGCATCGCCAATCTGTTCCGCTCACATCCGACGCTGGACGATCGCATTGCCGCCTTGAATAAATTGCATGGCTGATCACTGACTTATACTCCTAAAAAAAGACTGTTTATATAAACAGTCTTTTTTTGTTTAATGACAAAAAGGATCGAGCTCATCTTCAGCATCATCTTTGCCATCGCTATTTTTATCTTGATCAAGCACCATTTCAAAAGGCTCAAGCACTGGTTTTAGGCTATCCGCCTGAGCTTTTGGTAGGACTTCATCAGCATCCAGTGCATATTGACCGAGTAGCTGCTGTAGCTTGCTGGGTGCAAGTAGCACTTGTAGTACTTCTTTGCCCAGCTCATCATAGCTATTACCTGTGATGACACCCAGACCGTGCAGAGTGTTTTTGAGTCCGCCAGCATGATAAGGCAGGGTGAGTGTAAACTCTTTGAGTTCGCCCGAGAGCAGCTCTTGTACGGCGATCATCAGCTGATCGATGCCTAGATTTTCACGAGCGGAGACATAGACACGATGCGGTACACCATGATCTTGATAATAGATGGCAGGTGGTTCGCCGCTTTTGTCGATTTTGTTATGTACAAGCAAAATCGGCGCATCGGCTTTGATTTGGGCAAGTACATCATTGACCGCGGCAATCTGCTCATGGCGATCTTCGCTGGCGGTATCGATGACGTGTAGTAGCAGATCAGCTTCAAGCGTCTCTTCGAGCGTTGCATGAAAGCTTTCAACCAGTTCATGCGGTAGATGACGCACAAAGCCCACAGTATCGGCAAGCACGACATTGCCGACACCCGGCCATTTGACACGGCGTAGCGTCGGATCGAGTGTGGCAAATAGCTGATCGGCGGCATAGATATTGTCATCAGCTAGGCGGTTAAAGAGCGTGGATTTGCCTGCGTTGGTGTAGCCGACCAGTGACACGGTGGGGATTTCAGACTTTTGGCGTTTGGCACGACCTTGTGCACGAGTTTGCTTGACTTTATCAAGCTTGGCTTTTAGCTGTGTGACACGAATCTGTAGCAATCGGCGGTCGGTTTCTAGCTGAGTTTCACCCGGCCCACGCAGACCGATACCGCCTTTTTGGCGCTCAAGGTGTGTCCAACCACGCACAAGCCGAGTAGCTAGATGATTTAGCTGTGCTAATTCTACTTGTAGCTTGCCTTCATAAGTGCGAGCACGCTGAGCAAAAATATCGAGAATGAGACCTGTTCTATCTAGCACACGACATTTTAGAATTTTTTCAAGATTTCGCTCTTGGCTCGGGGTGAGTGTGTGATTAAAAATCACCACCACATCACCTTTTTCGCCATCGGTGCTGTCACGAAAACGACGCACGGCATCGGTGATTTCGTCCGCTTTACCTGTGCCGACGAAGTATTTGGCGTGCGGCTTACTGCGACTGCCTGTGATGATTTCGATTTCGTTTGCCCCAGCTGAATGTACAAGCAGGCGAAACTCTTCTAAATCATCAGGATCGATGATTTGATGGATATCAAGATGAACCAAGATGGCATTGTCACCACCTTCATGTCTGTCAAAATATTGCAAATTTTATCCTTATGATAAATATTATTATAAATAAATTTTAACCAATTAATCAGCAAGCAACAACATGGGATGGTGATGGGGAATTTTGGTGTACCACTTACCATCGAATGTGTCACTTGAACTACATTTTATGCTATTATAAGGCATTTTTGGGATGAAGTGAGTTTTTTATGTCACAGCGAGCAATCAGACAGCTACACGCACATGGCAAGACATTGGATTTATCCACGCCAAAGGTGATGGGAATCTTAAATGTCACACCAGATTCGTCCTCCGATGGTGGTCGCTATCATGGCGTGGATCGGGCGCTTGCCCATGCCGAATCGATGATCGCTGATGGCGTGCATATCATCGATATCGGTGGCGAATCGACACGCCCCAATGCGACCGCAGTCGGCACGGATGAAGAGCTTCGCCGTGTCGTCCCTGTGGTGCAGGCGATTCGTCAGCATTTTGGCGATGAGATTTGGCTGTCGCTTGATACCAGTAATCCTGCGGTGATGCAAGCGGGTATCGAATCGGGCGCAGACATCATCAATGATGTGCGAGCACTGCGACGAGATGGGGCGGTGCAGATGGCGGCCAAGCTTGGTGTGCCTGTGGTGCTGATGCACAGCCGCGGTGAGCCTGATACGATGGATGAGTTGGCGGTATATACTGATGTCATCCGTGAAGTCATCGACGAGCTGTCGCACAGCATTGAGCGGGCGGTGTCAGCTGGGGTGGCTCGTGAGCAGTTGGTGATTGATGTTGGTATGGGCTTTGCCAAAACTTATGAGCATCACAAGGTGCTGATGACGCAGCTAAATACTGTTATTCGGGAGCTTGATTTGCCGATGTTGTTTGGTGTGTCTCGTAAGCGGTTTTTGGGTGAGATATTGCAGCGTACGGAGTTGGATAGCCTACAAAACCATCAGCCGCATGATCGAGATGTCATCGGTGCTGGGATGTCGCTATTGGCGGCACAACAAGGCGCAAGTATCGTGCGTGTGCATGATGTCGCCAAAAGTGTGCAGATGCTGTCGATGTGGCAGCAGATTTATGGTGGGTGATGCCATGAAGCGGCTCTTACACTTTTTGGATCGTGCGTTTGTCTGGTTTTGTCGTGTGGTATTTTGGGGATTGATAATTATATTGTTGGTTATAATGCTTTATGGAATAATCGGTATGATTAAAAGCACAATCAGAACAGGCGATCCCTTGGATTATTTGATTGGTCCTTACAAAATTGAATTAAGAAACAATTATTACTTGGTTGAAGGTTTTGAGCACTACGATTCATATTGGTTACAGAACTGGGATGATCATGCCATTACCAATTACTACATTAATGAAATGTACCAAAAAACCGATCCTATTACTGGTATCGTTGATTATAAAAAATCCGGTAAATATTATTTGCTCTTAACAATGGATATCGGTTTGTGCGATACAATCCATGGTGGATTGGATACAGTTCCAACAACCATCAGTACTTACCATGTGTTTAATTATTTGGATAGATGGGTGATTAGCTTTGATAGTTATCAAAAATATCAAGTATTTTTAACCAACCATAATATCACAGAGTATCCGCTCAAAGCATCGGAGCGTTATTTAAGTAGGGTGGAGAGCGAAGAAAAAGCACGACAAAAATGTATCAATTTCCCAGATGATTGGCACTGGCAAAAGCCAGAATTATCCACCGCTCAGTAGTAAATTAACCCAATTCATGAATCATATGTAGTGCCGTCAATGCCACCACAGGGGCGGTCTCGGTACGCAATACTCGCTCGCCAATCGTCCAAGGCACAAAGCCATGCTCAGTGGCAAAGCTGATCTCTGCAGGGGATAGGCCACCTTCAGCACCGATTAATAGAGCGATAGAACTAGGCAGGGGGCTTGGGAAGGTAGGCTTGCCATCTGACAATGCCAGTACCAATTTTAGCGCATCTTCACAATCTGCTACCCATGACTCAAGCGGTACAGGCGGAGTGATGGATGGGATGATGTTCAATCCGCATTGTTCACAAGCGGCGATCGCCACACCTTGCCAATGTTCGATTTTCTTAAAATCTCGCTCGTATTTTAGATGTGCTTGACAGCGTTCGCTGGTCAGTAGTTGAATCTGATGTACGCCCATTTCACACGCTTTTTGGATGGCATAATCCATACGATCGCCACGACTCATCACAAGTCCGATACTGACTGCAAAAGGCGGTGTGCGATTGATGGGGTTATGGGCATGAAGCTTTGCTTGTGCTGATTTTTTATCAATACTAATCAATTCTGCCGTATATTCACCGCCTGTACCATCAAATAGCACCGCAGTGTCGCCCACTTTGGCACGCAAAACCTTGCACCAATGATGATAGACGCCATCAGGTAAGGTGATACTTTGACCGATGAGCGTCGCGGATAAAGGCGTCTCAATAAAAAATCTGGACATGATTCGTCAATAAATGGTAAGAAAAATTAAAAACCGTGATGAGTTAATGCTCATATCAACTGGCATCAACTCATGGACGGTTTTTGGATAAATTAAATTAATCCCAAGCTTTCGACCAAAGCTTTGTTTGGCTCGGTGTGGTTCATGCTATAAAAATGCAGACTTGGCACGCCTTCACTAATCAAGCGTTCGCATAGCTGATGCACGATATCAAAGCCAAATTGGCGGATGGATTTTTTGTCATCGCCATAGTCGGCAAGCTGTTTGCGGATATAACGTGGGACATCGGCACCACAGCCATCTGCAAAGCGGATTAGGTTTGATGCATTGGTGATTGGCATGATACCTGCGATGATTGGGAAGTCATCTTGATGCACGCCTTTTTTTGTCAAGCGGTCACGCAAGAACAGATAGCTGTCAGGATTGTAGAAGAATTGGGTAATGGCTTCGTTTGCGCCAGCATGATATTTGGCAACCAGATTATCAATATCTGCTTCAAAATTACGCGCCTGTGGATGCATCTCGGGATAGGCGGCGACTTTGATGGAGAAGTGATCGGCACTGTGTTCACGAATGTATTTGACCAAGTCCAGTGCATAAGGCAGCTCGCCATAGCCGACCTGACCTGATGGCAAATCACCACGCAGTGCCACCACGCGATCCACGCCCAGTGCTTTATAATAATCCAGTAGCTCGCCGATTTGTGATTTGGTGTCGCCGATACATGACATATGTGGAGCGATTGGCGTGCTGCCTTTTTCGATGAGCGCCTTGACGATGCCTAAGGTGCGTTCACGCGTTGAGCCACCGGCACCATAGGTAACTGAGAAGTATTTTGGATTCAAAGCGTTCAGTTCATCAAAGACGCCAAGCAGCTTGTCTTGACCTTCGTCAGTTTTAGTAGGGAAGAACTCAAACGAAAATGGTGTCTTGGCTTTGGTGGTGCGTTCGCTGACCGAGTGTGTGGCCACTTCATGAATATCGGTTTTTAGCTCATTTAGCAGTTTTTCGATGGCGGATAAACGCTCTTGGGTTTTGGCTTTCATGGGTCTCTCGTGATGATGGGATGATCCAAAGCTAAGCTTGGATGAAAATCATCAGATTATAGCAGAAATGGGCGGATTTGTTAATTTGAATTTCACATTCTGATCAGGATTAACAGATCGATGCAGCCATCATAAGGTGGTATAAACAAAACCCCACGATACATCGTGGGGCAAAGCTGTAGGCGATTACCAGCGAATCGGCGTGATGTGTGGATTGCCTGATTTTAGGTGCTCATAAGTCCCTTTGACAAAGATGTCTTCGTTTACGGTATTGATATTGGTATGACCACAGAATGCCATGGTGATGTCGCACTCTTTGTAGATGATTTCAAGTGCACGGCGGACACCGTCTTCGCCATAAGCACCCAGACCGTATAGGAATGAGCGACCAATCATTGTGCCTTTTGCACCTAGGGCGATGGCTTTTAGGACATCTTGACCTGAGCGAATGCCTGAATCTAGCCATACTTCACAGTTTGAGTTCTCAGCGTGTGCTGCTTGTACACAGTCAGACAGTGCAGCGATCGATGATGGTGCACCATCCAGCTGACGGCCACCGTGGTTTGAGATGACCATTGCATCAGCACCTGAGCGAGCTGCTAGGATAGCATCTTCAGGCTCCATGATGCCTTTGATAATCAGTGGGCCACCCCACAGTTCTTTGATGCGAGCGACATCATCCCAGTTTAGACTTGGGTCGAACTGCTCAGCTGTCCATGATGATAGGCTTGATAGATCCGTCACACCTTTGGCATGACCTGCGATATTGCGGAAAGTATGACGCTTGGTGCCAAGCATATTAAAGCACCATTCAGGCTTGGTCATTAGGTTTAGGATGTTTTTTAGGGTTGGCTTTGGTGGCGCTGATAGACCGTTTTTGATGTCTTTGTGGCGCTGGCCAAGTACTTGTAGGTCAGCGGTCAAAATCAGTGCCGAGCAGTTGGCAGCTTTGGCACGCTTAATCAAGTTTTGCATGAATTCTTTGTCACGCATGACATACAACTGGAACCAAAACGGCTTAGAAGTGTTTTCAGTAACATCTTCGATAGAGCAGATAGACATCGTCGATAGTGAAAATGGAATGCCAAACTTCTCAGCAGCACGCGCCGCATGGATTTCACCATCCGCCCACATCATACCAGTAAAGCCAGTCGGTGCGATGGCCACAGGCATAGAGACATCTTGACCGATCATCTTCGTGGCTAGGCTGCGACCTTCCATATCCACAAGGACACGCTGACGCAGTTTGATGCGGTCAAAGTCGGTCTCGTTATTGCGATAGGTGGTCTGTGTCCACGAACCTGAGTCCACATAGTCGTAGAACATACGAGGCACTTTACGCTCAGCGATGCGGCGTAGGTCTTCGATTTCGGTGATTTTGCTTAGATCTGCCATAATAAATTGCTCTTTTGGGTTGTTTTGCATCAATTTTATTTTGATAAAAATTCATTGAAGGACTTTTTTATCAAAATAAAACTGTAAAACAGCTGTGTATTTTACCTGTATTGAGGCATGCACGGCAATAGCTGATTTGTGGTTTTGGGCAATTACTTACAAAAATCATCAAGCGGGCTTGATCTGGCAAACCCGCTTGATGGAGCAAATCAGGCTTTGGCGCCTGTTTTGCTCATCACAAATAAGAAGAGGATTGGCCAAATGATGGCACCGACCCACCACACTGGGCTAAAGATCAATGCCATACCGATCAGACCGGCCTGTACAACATAATAAGTCATTGAAATCAATGTCTTACGGATCACATAACCTTCACGGTTCACCAGACCAACGACCGCACACGCAGCGACGACATTATGCACCGAGATCATGTTACCCGCAGCACCGCCGACCGCTTGTAGAGCGACGACTTTACCAGCATTGGCAACATCAAGACCGATTTGAGTTGCTGTACCCCATTGAAAATGCGCAAACATCATGTTCGATACGGTGTTCGAACCTGCAATGAATGCACCTAGCGCACCGATCCAAGGTGAGACCAGTGGCCACATACCTTCAAAGGCACCAGCGGCTGCAGTTGCCAATACTTTTGGCATCGCAAGCATTTGTACCGCTGCATCAGGCGCTGTCCCTGAGTTGATGAATACTTGCACCATCGGTACAGAGAACAGTAGTGCAGGTGCTGCAGCAAGCATAGTTTTGGCAGAAGCTGACCAGCTCTTTTTGACCATATCACCTTTCATGTTGAACAAGAAGATACAGATGATCGACACCAATAGCAGTACAGTACCTGGAGAGTAAAGCAGCTGAGTTTTGTTGGTGATGCTTGTACCTAGGATATTGCTATAAGCGATGGTGACTGGATCTGAGTTCAAGAATGCTTTTAGCGGCTTGACAGTACGAGTCACGATCAAGATTGCGATGATGATCAAGTAAGGCGCAAAGGCGCGCAGCACGCTGAAATTCGGTGCGTTTTTGTCATCGGTATTGGTGATGGCAAGTTCACTCACCCATTCTTTATCCCATGATTCACGAGGGCCGAAGTCAAAGGTTTCTTTTGGCGTCAAGAAGCCACGCTTAGCTGCGGGGATTACCAATGCCATACCGACGATGGCGCCGACGATCGATGGCAGCTCAGGGCCGATGAATTTGGCGGTCAAGGCATACGGTATGGTAAATGCCAGACCAGCAAAGATAGCAAATGGTGCTGCTTTTAGACCTTCAGTGAATGAACGCTTTTGACCAAAGAAGCGAGTTAAAAAACCACAAAGAATTAGCGGAATCAAGAAACCAACAGCGGCGTGAACAAAGCCAACATTCCCCGAAATATCAAAGATATACGCAGGCAAATCTTTACCGACTGATGCCAGAGCATTTGCCACATCTTCTTTGTTTTCAAGACCTGAATTAACACCGATCAACAGTGGCGTACCCACCGCACCGTATGATACTGGCGTTGATTGGATGATCAATACTGCCATCACACACGCCATTGCAGGGAAGCCAAGTGCCAAAAGTAATGGTGCTGCGACCGCTGATGGGGTACCCCAGCCAGTCGAACCCTCGATCAAGCAGCCAAACAGCCACGCCACGATGATCATCTGCACGCGACGGTCAGGTGAAATGTCCATAAAGCCACGGCGGATCGCTGAGATCGCGCCGCTTTCTTTAAGCGTATTTAGGATAAGAATCGCTGAAAAAACGATGAATAAAACATTGATGGCAGTCAAAACGCCATGGATGGTGGCGGCAGCGACTTGGTTGCCACTGGTCTGCCACACAAAATACGACAGCGCTGCGGTTGCCACATAAGCCAAACTCATGGCGTATTTTGCAGGCAGGCGCATCACGACTAATAGTACGAATACGATGATGATTGGCAACATCGCCAAAAAAGTATACATACCCACTCCTTGTTTATGTAAATCATATACATGCATGGACAAATCTGTGCCGCCCATGCATGCTGGTTAACAATTGGTCTGTGATGATAGAATTTAACGCTAAACGACCGTTGGTTTGTAACCACAAAACATCAGAGTGAAGGTTAAAAATTGTATAATCGACTAGACAACTTAAAAAGTTGCAGTATTTTACTGAAAAGTAAATTAAATTGCTAGTATTTTGATTATGAATTAAGAAAATTTTGGTATTTTTAGGGGAATATTGATCGACACCCGCTGTTAAATCATAGCTGATAATCAATGATGACAGGTGCATGGTCGCTAAACCATTGGTCTTTATAGACCCAAGCGCCGACAGTCCGTTCACGCCAATCCGGTGAACAGGCTTGATAATCGATACGCCACCCAACATTTTTGGCACGGGCTTGACCGCGATTTGACCACCATGAATAGATATCCGCATCATGGCGTACAACTCGAAAAGTATCGACATAGCCAAGCTTATCATAGATATGATCAAGCCATGCTCGCTCGTGCGGCAGGCAGCCTGATGCTTTTTGGTTGCCAGACCAGTTTTTGATATCGATTCGCTTGTGCACGATATTATAATCGCCACAGACGATGATGGATTTGTTGGCGTCACGCCATGCCTTTAGAATGTGGCGGTATTGCTCCAAGAAATGATCTTTGCGAGCTTGAGCATCATCACCTGATGAGCCTGATGGCAGATACAGTGATGCGATATGTACAGGCTCATCGATGCCATGATGTGACAAATCAAATTCGGCAGTAATAAAGCGACCTTGACTATCAGCAAGCTCAAAGCCTAAGCCGTCTGTGACAGACGCAAAAGGTAGTCGGCTATAAATCGCCGTACCTGCATAGCCAGCTCGCTCAGCTGGAAATAAGTGGGTATGCCAGCCATCTGGGCGAAATTTGTCCGTCCACTGCTCATGGGTGATGCGCGCTTCTTGGATGCATACGACATCAGCATCGGATGTTGCCAGCCACTCAAAAAAGCCTTTTTTCTCGGCAGAGCGTAGTCCGTTGACGTTGATGGAGACGACTCGAAGCACCTTGGCAGGGTTGTTATAGATGGCTTTGGATGGTACGACATCATTAGGCTTAATGTCAAAACTTGGTGTCGCTCCCGTTGCCTTTGGTGCGCCTGTGGTGGCGGATTTGGCGATGTGTTTGGGCTTGATGGTGGCAGCGGTGGCGTCAGGTTTATCCGTCATCGTGGTGTTGGTTTGGGTTTTATTCAAAATGGATTTTGGTTTATTTGACATAGATTGACTGGTCTAATTTTAAATATAAAAAGGGCGAAAACTCGCCCCATGCTACTGGCAACTTGATAAAATAGCAAGCAAAAATTCTTGTTGTTTTATCAATGATTGGCTTTGGTCAATGTGGTTAATTAATTTTGGATATGCTCATCAAGCAAAGTCTCTTCGCTGGATTTCCAATTATACGCACCGTACAGCACCATCTGCATCTGACGCGTACAGCGATGCAGCATGGCTTGTTTTTTGGCTTCTAGCTCGTCTTTGCTTGGGCGGTCGTCTTCATCCATCAAATCAGGCATATAAGTCAAATCAAGCCAGTCAATGATCCACGAAAATGACAGATTCACGCCAGTTTCTGCCAATAAATAGCGGTCTTCGCTGCTGATATGCTCAAAAGCAGGCTGCATACCCAAATCTTCACTCATGATCTTGGCAAAAGTTGCAATCTGCTCACTGATCGCACGGCGTACGGCTTCAGAGCCACCAAAACGCTCCGATGCGATGAACTGCCAATAGCGGGGCTGTGCATTAACCGCCTTAAAAAACAGCTGAACACTTTTGGCAATCTGTCGATCAAAGCTGCGTTTGCGACCCAGCTGCATATGCTCACGCAACATCGCAAGGGCGCTGCCAAGCTCATCTTCAACCAAGGCTTTGCCAAGGCTTTCCATGTCATCAAAATGCCGATAAAACGCTGTCGGCACCACGCCCACTTCACGGGTAACTTGACGCAGGCTGATCGAGCTGTAGCCTTGACCGCTCATGCACAGATCCAGCACGGCATTAAAAAAGGCTTGGCGAGTTTGGCGTTTTTTTTGTTCACGATTGGTGGATTTTTCGACGCTCATGGTTTGTCCATAAATTTGAGTGAATGACTGTATATTATGGATAAAAAGCGCGGCAGTTGCAAGCGCTTATCCCAAACTTAGTAAAATTTCTCCAAAAAAATCTCAAATCCGCCCTGATTAATCTACAATCAAAAAAATCACCCATCACACGAACGACAATGGGCGATAAAAACATCAGGGGAGTAGCTCAGCTTTGTTTGGTGCAGTCTAGTAGCACTCGATTATTGCTGGTGACGCGGGCGTTATTGCCATCAATGGTCAAAGCCATGGGCTGATTGTTTTCGATGCCGTTATCAGTGGTGAAGCGAGCAGGATTATCGGGATCTTGATTTAGGTCATACACGATGCTGTCATCGGTCAGGTGTGCTTCAGTTTCACCTTCGTAATCGTGGACAGCGATGTGAATGGTTTTGCTGCCACATTGGTAGGCATCGCCCTCATCGTGGCTGTGCATATGACCTGCGTGATCATGCTCGTGGTCATGCTCGTCGTGATCATGATCTTGATGATCAGCAGAATCCTCCATCGCATCATGAGTTTCGGCTGCGACAGCGGTCTGGGCAGGCTGCGGCTGCTCGGCGGCAGTTTGTTGTGATTGTTTTTCGCAGGCGGTTAAAGTTAGTGTGGCAATCAATGAAGCCAGTAGAATTTTTTTCATAAGTTACCTATGTGATGGATCGTGATTTATCTAAAATAGCTATATTATAACGCAATGATGCACAATCAACAACATTGAGGTTCTATAAAGTAAAGCCCATTTACTTTTGCCAATAAAATAGTGATAAAATCCCAGCGGCAATGAGTGGGCCAACGGGTACGCCGCGCAAAAAAGCCACGCCAAGCACCGTGCCTATCAGTAGTCCTGCGATCACTTGAGGTTCGCTTGTCATCAATTTGACACCGCGACCGCCCAAATAAGCGACCAGTAAGCCCACCATGATGGCGACAAGTGATTTTGGGCTGATAAAAGACTGTAAAATCGTCTCGCTATTTAATTTGCCACTGGCAATGGGTGCTAATACCCCAATGGTTAATATCAAAATACCAAAACTGATCCCGTATTTATCAACATAAGGCAGCATCATCTCGCCAAACGGGCTGATCTTAAGGATGATCAATAAGGCAGTCGCTAAAATGATCGTATTATTTTGGCTAAATACACCCAGCGCCAAGAGGATAAATAAGACAATTAAACTTATGTCAAGATTGGCGATATTGGGCATGACTTATCCAAAAGCGTGTAGTAGGCTGCTGCAAGTGGGGATAAATGGTGCGCGCCATCAGCGAACAGCGCGCACCATAGTGGAATCAAAGAGGTTGATTTGGCTTGTTTTAGACATTAAATCTAAAATGCATCACATCGCCATCTTGAACGATGTATGTTTTGCCTTCTAGGCGAGATTTACCGGCAGCAGCAGCGCCTTTTTCGCCACCATGCTCAATAAAGTCATCATAAGCGATCACTTCAGCACGGATAAAGCCGCGCTCAAAATCGGTATGAATCACGCCAGCAGCTTCAGGTGCGGTGGCACCGACTTTCACTGTCCAAGCACGCACTTCTTTGACACCTGCGGTGAAATAGGTCTGTAGATTGAGTAGTTCATAACCTGCTCGAATCACTCGGTCAAGGCCAGCTTCTTGCATACCCAAGCTCTCCAGAAACTCAGCCTTGTCCGCTTCGTCAAGTAGAGCGATTTCAGCTTCGATTTGGTTGCATAGTGGTACGACGATGGCATCTTCACTGGCTGCAAATTCACGCACTTGATCCAGATAAGGGTTATTCTCAAAGCCATCTTCTGACACATTGGCGATGTACATCACAGGTTTTAGGGTGATCAGACCGTAGCTTTTGATGAGTTTTTTCTCATCAGCATCGACACCTGCTAGGCGTGCAGGCTTACCATCCGCCAAAAAAGGCTCGATTTTTTGGAATACAGCTAGGGCGGCTTGAGCATCTTTATCACCGCCTTTGGCTTTTTTGTTTAGGTTGGTGATGGCACGAGTGACAGCATCAAGGTCAGCTAAAGCAAGCTCGGTATTGATGGTCTCGATGTCTGATAGCGGATTGACACGGCCATCGACATGGATGACGTTATCATCATCAAAGCAGCGTACCACATGAGCGATGGCATCGGTTTCACGGATATTGGCTAGAAACTGGTTGCCCATGCCTTCGCCTTTGGATGCACCAGCAACCAAGCCTGCGATATCCACAAACTCCATACTGGTTGGGATGGTACGCTCAGGATTGACGATTTTTGCCAGTGCTTTTAGGCGTGGATCGGGTACAGGGACGATGCCTGTGTTTGGATCTTTGGTACAAAATGGGAAGTTTTCGGCTGCAATGCCTGCTTTGGTCAGTGCATTAAACAGTGTTGATTTGCCGACATTGGGTAGGCCGACGATACCGCAGTTAAAGCCCATGATGGCTCCTTATCTTAATCATTCACTTAAGTCAAAAAAATGTGCTTATCAATCAATTAAACAAGCTATTATAACAAATTAACACCAAAAAAGCTTGTAATCATCATAAATTTGTACGAGCTAACCGACTCGGCGACGGATGATCCCATAGCAAGCAATGCAGATGCTGCAAATGAGCGTCGTTGCGATAAAATAATGATCATTTGAAAAACTGCTAATCATCATCGCGCCGAACATCGGGCCGATGGCATTACCAAGCTCACTAAATGCCGCTGCACCAAAATAACTGCCACGCAGCCCTGTTTTGGCAAATTCATCAATCTGCACGCTGATGGTCGGAATGGTGATGACTTCACCTAGGCTAAACACAAAAAAGGCCACGCTCCATGCGACTAATGAGTGATCATCAATAACGATGAATAACAGCTGAGCCAATAACAAAAAGACAATGCCGATTTGTGCACGAGTGGCGATCGATAGTCGGCGAAACAGCCTTAATAGTGGAAATTGAAATACGGTGACGGTAATGCAGTTGACCACGGTCAATAGTACAATCAGTGATGCAGCATCACCGCCAAGTAGTCCTGTGATGATCTGTGGCACGGTGGCATATGCTTGCGAATAGACAATCAATACCAAAAAGATGATGATCAGTAGTAATAAAAACGGTAAATCAGAGCGGATGACTTGCACGGTTTTGCCGAAGTTGGGCAACTCGTGCGTGGCATGATGTTCGGTGGATTGGATTAATTGATAAATCCAAATCAAATAACCAAAATAAGCCATGGCGGTGATAGTAAACAGCGTATCAGCTTGTGTTAATCCAAACCATAGCCCAAGTAGTGGACCGATAGCACCAGCCATATTGATGAGAAAATAGCGTAAATATAAGGCGGTTTCACGATCTTTTGGGTCGGATAAGCTGTTGCACATGATGGCTTTGCCAACAACTTCAACCATCGGACGCACCAAGCCCAATAAAGCCATGATGGCAAAATACTGCCAAAAATTGAGTGCAAATGGTAGCATGGCATAGCACGCTGTACCAACCAGGCAGCCTGTGAGTAAGAGTGGTTTTTCACCAAATTTATCTGATAAATAGCCAATGTAAATACCAGAAATGGCAGCCACACCAGCTGAAAACCCCAATATCACACCGACGCCCATTGTCGAGACGCTTTGATTGCTGTTTAGGACAATGATCAAAAATGGCCATGACATAAAGTAGCTGATGCGTACGATAAACCCGCCTATGAGCATCGCCCAGACAGTTTGGTTAAAATTGGCAACAGAAGGGTGGGTTAGGAGTCGTTGGATAAAACGCATACAGCTTAGGGCTTATAAAAAGTGGCTATTATAGTACGAAATCCGCCCAAAAACAAAAGCCATCCAACCATAAAAGCTGTAATAAAATCAATAAGGATACAGGATAAATGTACCAGATCTGCACGACATAGGCGCTTAAGATATGCAAATATTTTTATCAAAAACACTGTCAATTATCCAAAAAATTGGTTATAATCAAAGCAGTTTATGTTTTCCCTTAAACCCATTAGCAAAAGGATATTCCCATGGCTATCGAACGCACTTTATCTATCATCAAGCCAGATGCAGTTGGCAAAAACCACATCGGTGACATCATCGCTCGCTTTGAAAAAGCAGGCCTTAAGCCAGTTGCGATGAAATACAAGCACCTATCACAAGCAGATGCTGAAGGCTTCTACGCTGAGCACAAAGAGCGTGGTTTCTTTGGTGACCTAGTGTCATTCATGACTTCAGGCCCAGTTGTGGTCTCTGTCCTAGAGGGCGAAAACGCCGTGCTTGCACATCGTGAAATCCTGGGCGCGACCAACCCACAAGAAGCAGCACCTGGCACCATCCGTGCAGATTTTGCTGTCAGCATCGATGAGAATGCTGCACACGGTTCTGACTCTGTGGCATCTGCTGAGCGTGAGATCGCTTATTTCTTCGGCGCAGACGAAGTATATCCACGCACGCGTTAATTTTTTGGATCGCCATCGATCTAAATATAAATCCCTTGAGCAGCTGCTTAAGGGATTTTTTTGGCTATGTTGATTTAAAAGATGATTTACAAGATGCTTTGGCTGATCAACACTTAAAAGCGATGATATCCTTAGCTTTAATAAGGCCAGTGTAAGCTAGATCAAATCATACGATGGATTTAAACCAAAGATTGGCAGCAGCGCTTAGCGGCACTGGAATTTGATTTGATATTCATAATCATCATCGCGGCTTAGATTTGGTGTGGCTTGACCAAAGACAGCACCGACTACGCTGACGCCTTGTTCGATCATGCGACCCGTGCGCTCATCAAGCACGCCATTGTAGGTGGTTTTATCCGAGATGATGACAGGCGAGCGAATACCGCATTGCTTTTTGGCGGCGGACAGGGCAGCTTCTTGGGCTTTAAGTTTGGTGGTGCCAAGTCCAGTGGTTTCAAGTGTGCCATCAGCGCGTGTCAAGACAGGCGAGGTACTTGTGGTGCTGGCGCAAGCAGATAATAACGCTGCCGCACTTAGACTTAAGATGAGTTTTTTCATAAGATTTCCCATAAAAACAAAACAATGCACTGGGCATTTACCAAAATATTGCCAAATAAACTTGCCAAAATGATGTCATCGGCTAACCAAACAGTCATCGGCAGTGATATCAGTATATCAATAATTGCTGCCAGTTCAAGTTAAGTTTTTTGCGCAACTGTAGAAATTTTGTAGAGCGTGAAAGATGATGTCAAGTGGCGCATCCTAAAAAGTGTGATATAATGCGATACATTTTATAAGTAATTTATCAATCATTATCATGTCCAGTTTTCAAGAGCAAAGCCTATTGATCGATGCCCCTGCAGGCGTGCTTGAGGTGCAGATGATTTTGCAGACAGGTGAGCGATCGGCCAAGGATAATTTGGCCATCATCTGCCACCCTAATCCCACGCAAGGCGGCACGATGAGCAATAAAGTAGTCAGCACGCTGTATCGGTATTGTCGCGATGTGGGCATGGATGTACTGCGCTTTAATTTTCGGGGTGTCGGGCGTTCGACAGGTCGTGTCGGTACTGGTGATGGCGAGTTTTTGGATGCTTTGACGGTGCTGAAGTTTGCCTTGACACAGACCAAAGCGCGGCGGCTGTGGTTGGCGGGTTTTTCTTTTGGTGGCTATGTCGCTTGTCGGGTAGCAGATTATCTCAAGAATGCCGAAGATCTGACGGATGTACATCTTAGAAATCTTGTGCTGATTGCGCCATCGGTATTGCGTGCTGGCATTAATGATTTGATTTGGCATACTGATCATGCGTTTATGATCTATGGCGATCAAGATGAGCTGGTGCCGCCTGCTGCGATGCAAAATTTTGCTGAACAACATCACATGCCGACGAGAGTGATTGAGACGGGGCATTTTTTTCATGCCAAGCTCGTTGAACTCAGACAAGCGTTAGAATTTCATACATTAATATAATCAGACTTTTAAGTTATCAAGGAAAATCGATAAGATGAGCGTGCAAACCCCATTACAGCGATACCAAGCCGCACTGGCCACGGGTGAATTTAGCGAAGATGCGATTCAGTTGGCAGCGGTGACTTATATGGATAATCTGCATCATGAGATATTGGCGGTAGAAGGCGGTCAAAAGTCGGGATGGTTTGCCAGTCTATTTAAAACCAAGCCACAGATGCCAAAGGGACTGTATATGTGGGGCGGCGTCGGTCGCGGCAAGACTTGGATGATGGACATGTTCTACGATAGCTTGCCGATTGAGCGTAAGATGCGAATGCATTTTCATCATTTTATGCAGCGTGTGCAGCGTGAATTGGTAGCACTACAAGGACAATCCGATCCACTGCAAAAGGTCGCTGACATCATCCATCGTGAGGCGGTGGTGATTTGTTTTGATGAATTTTTTGTCTCGAATGTCTCAGATGCGATGATTTTGGGTGATTTGTTCACCATGCTGTTCGATCGTGGGATTACGCTTGTGGCCACATCGAATATTGAGCCATCAGGGCTGTATAAGAACGGCATCCATCGCGACAGATTCTTGCCAGCCATTGCTCAAGTCGAAAAAAACACCACCGTGATGAACATCGATGCTGGTATCGATTATCGTCTAAGATTATTAAAACAAGCTAAACTATATTCATATCCATTGACTAGCGAAACAGATGGCTGGCTGTCTGAGCGTTTTAACACTTTGGCAGGCGGGCAGTCAGTCTGTACCGCACCGATTGTCGTCGCCAATCGTGAGGTGCCGATCATCAAGCGCACAGAGACGATGCTGCTGGTTGATTTTCGTGCATTATGCATGCAGCCGCGTGCGGCATCGGATTTTATTGAGATTGCCAATGACTTTAATACGGTGATGGTGGATAATGTACCATTGTTAAATGACACACTGATGGATCCGACCCGTCGATTTATCTATTTGGTCGATGAATTTTATGATCGCCGTGTCAAGCTGCTTGTGCGTGCAGAGCAGTCCATCCTTGAGCTGTATCAAGGCGAAAAGCTGGCGTTTGAGATTGAGCGGACTCGCTCGCGTTTGCTTGAGATGCAATCGGAGGACTATCTGGCGGCTGAGCATCGCTTGGATTAAAATGAATTATTTAGGAACATAACAATGACAAACCCTGTATTAGACATCATTCATCAGCGCCGCAGCATTGGCAAATTAAGCTTGCCGATGCCTAATCAAGATGAACTCAACACCGTACTGCATGCAGCGATGGTCGCACCTGATCATAAGCAGCTCAAGCCGTGGCAGTTTTGGGTATTGACTGATGAGAGTCTTGTGGAATTTGGCAAGGTGTTATTAAAGGCAGCCGAAGCAGATGCCGAGAGTCGTGGTGAGGTGCTTGATGAGGCAACCATTAAAAAGACCTTAACAATGCCACTGCGCGCGCCGATGATCATTGTCATCGCCACCAAACAAAAATATCACGAAAAAGTGCCACCGTATGAGCAGCTTTTGAGTGCTGGTGCTGCTGCTCAAAATATCTTACTTGCGCTAGAGTCGCTCGGTTATAACAGCGTGTGGCGTACAGGGCCGCTATGTAATACTGATGTGGTCAAGGCGCATTTTGGGGTCGGCGTCGATGACACCATCTGCGGCTTGATTTATACTGGCTCAAGCACAGTGCAGATGCCTGCGCGTGAGGCAGTTGACATCAGTGACTATGTCAGCTATCACAACTGATGGCGGATAAGATCGACTGTCAAAGTCAAAACAGTCGGCATACAATAAATAGCTTAATAAAAGGTGCTCTGGTATGAAACTAAAAAAACCAAGCGTACAAAACCCAAAGGTCAAAAAAATCGTCGAGGCTGCCAGTCATAGCCTAGATGATGCGGTGAATGCCATCAAAGAATCTGGCTTGCCAAATGCGCCAATCATCACAAGCATTGCTGAGATGACTGGCCTAAAAAAGAAAAAGTCTGTGCAGCTGGCTGAGTCGCTGCAAGCAGGGCAGCCTTCGGTGAGCATTGAGAAAATGAGCTTTGCATTCTTGGGCGGTGGCAGTTTTGGTACAGCGATGGCGAATCTGGCTGCCAAAAATGGCTGTGATGCCACGCTGTGGGTGCGCGACAAACGCACAGTCAAATCGCTTAATAAAACACGAGTCAATAAAAAATATCTGCCCAACCACAAGCTTGATGACCGCCTAAAATTTAGTTATGATCTACAGGCGGCAGTCACAGGCGTGGATGTGATTTTTGTGGCGGTGCCAAGCTCGGCATTCCGTGAGATGTTGACGAATATCAAGCCTTATATCACCCATCAAGCGGTGGTGTCATTGACCAAAGGCATGGAAAAAGACACCTTTGCTTTGATGAGTGACATCATCACCGATGTGCTGCCTGAGGTGAATTTTGGGGTGATGAGCGGCCCGAATTTGGCGGTTGAAATTATGGATAATATGCCATCGGCCACCGTCATCGCCTCAGAGTCTGAGCCACTTCGTAAAGCGGTGCAGACGGCATTGCACAGTGCGTTTTTTCGCGTATTTGCCAGCAATGATGTCAAAGGCGTCGAGCTTGGCGGGGCATTGAAGAACATTTATGCCATCGCCATGGGGATGGCTGCAGCCTATGAAGTAGGTGAAAACACCAAAGCAATGCTGCTGACGCGGGCATTGGCTGAGATGAGTCGCTTTGGGGTGGCAGTGGGGGCTGATCCTTTGACTTTCTTGGGCTTATCTGGTGTGGGTGATTTATATGCCACTTGCAGCTCGGTACTCAGTCGTAATTATCGCGTCGGCCACATGTTGGGGCAGGGTGTCAGTTTGGATGCTGCCATCAAAAAACTTGGCCAGACCGCCGAGGGCGTGAATACCATCTTGCAAGTGCATACCCGCGCCACCGAATTGGGTATCTATATGCCGATCACTCATGCACTGCATGCGGTGCTGTATGAAAACAAATCTGCATTGGGCGTGGCACTGAATCTGATGGAGAGCGGCTTTAGAAGTGATGTGGAATTTGTGCTACCACATGATGAGATTAATGCCAAATTAAGCCATGAATTTAGCGAAGTGCTAAAAACCAGTGCTGAGGCCAAGCCTAGCAATGATACTACTGACCCAAACGAGCCAGTCAAATCAACCAAAGATAAAGGTGAGTGATGAAACTGATTTTTGTAAGACATGGTCAAGCAGGCCCATATTGTGAGGATGATGCAGGTCGCGATCTGACCGAATTTGGTCGCATGCAAGCTGCACAGACGGCACACCACATCACATCCATGCATCAACTGGATCTGATCATCGCAAGCCCTTACAACCGCGCTGATCAAACAGCCAAAATCCTTCAAGAGCAAGCGATCGCTTCAGGGCAGTCGCCAAGCTTTGTCACCGTCAGTAGCATCACGCCAGATGATGATCCTGTGACTGCACTCGATGACATCGACTACGTCATCCGCGCCAAATTTGACATGGATACCGATGACAAATGCATCGCCATCGTCTGCCATATGCCGATCGTCGCGCGCATGGTGGCGCAGCTTGATGGCTTATCACCAGCTGCATTTGAATTGGCGGAATGCCGTGTGTTACAGACCGCTGTCGTGGCAGAGGGTTTGGCGCGCAGCGTTGATGGCTTTACCCCTGATCAGCCATGATGTCATACCACAAAACACAAATTATGCTTGCAAATTGCTAATTTTTCGGTATAATAACGACTTGGCTTCATCGGTAGCTTCGCAACTGTGTACTATGAACCCCGCCAGGACCGGAAGGTAGCAACGGTAGTAGATACAAAGTGTGCCGAAGATGTGCTGATGAAGTCATTTTTTTATAAAAAAACCGATGGCTAAGCAGTTGATGACTTGCCATCGGTTTTTATTGGGTGATTGTCAGTTAGGCCAGATAAGGATTATTGATGCCAAGCTTGGCCAGTATCTCGATCTCATAACTCTCCATCGCATCGGCATCTTGATCGCTGATCTCATGATCAAAACCCAACAGATGCAAGATGCCATGAACGACCAAGTGCGTCATATGCGCATCGAATGTTTTATTTTGTTCTTCTGCTTCTTTTAGCACCACTTCGTGACAAAAAACCAACTCACCCAAATCAATCTCTGGTAACTCCTGAATCAAAAAAGCAGGCAGCTGCGTAGGATAGGACAGCACATTGGTGGCATAATCCTTGGCACGCGCTTGTAAGTTCAGCTCTCGAGCTTCGATGGCATCGGTGATGTAGAGGCTTAAGGTTTTGGGCTTATGCCAATCATCCTCACTATCTAGAAAGTAGCGAAATTCTAAGCCTTGATTAAGCTTTTGATCCATCGTGATGAGCGCTGTGACAAGAATCTGCTCAAAATTGATCGCTTGATACATCACAGCTGCTTGCTCGGACAGCGACTCGCTGATATTAATAAATACCTGATGCATCACACACTGCCTTCGTGGTTGTCGGCTTGAGTATTCATTAAAGCTTGTTCGGCAAGTCTTTGAGCTTGCCTGTGTGCCTTTCGCTCAGCGGCTGCCGCTTCTTGCTCTTCATCAAAGGCGTCATAAGCCTGTACGATTTTTTGTACCAAATGATGACGCACCACATCTTTACTATCAAAACGCGTAATGTGAATTTCATCAATCTTGGATAAAATCTGTAATGCCTGTGCCAGACCTGATTTATGACCGCGAGGCAAATCCACCTGTGTCATATCGCCTGTGATGACTGCGCGCGAGCCAAAACCTAATCGCGTCAAAAACATTTTCATCTGCTCTGGCGTGGTGTTTTGGGCTTCATCTAAGATCACAAAAGAGTTATTGAGCGTACGACCGCGCATATAAGCCAAAGGTGCAACTTCGATCACTTGGCGCTCTAATAGCTTACCGACCTTTTCAAAGCCGAGCATCTCATACAGCGCATCGTATAAAGGACGCAGATAAGGATCAATTTTTTGGGTCAAATCACCAGGTAAAAAGCCCAATTTTTCGCCAGCTTCGACGGCAGGACGCACCAATAAGATGCGTTCAATCTCACCGCGCTCAAGCATGTCCACCGCGCACGCTACTGCCAGATAGGTCTTACCTGTACCGGCAGGGCCGACGCCAAACGATACATCAGAGATGAGAATTTTTTTGACATACTGCTGCTGATTGTGGCCGCGCGGGGTGATTTTCCCTTTTCTGGTACGCAGCGAAATGGCATCATAGCTGGCCTTTTGGGTATCTGTCTGCGCATCGTCATCCATTTGGCGAGATAGGCTGGATTGAATGATCAAATGCAGCTCTTCGCCTGAGATGTCTTCTTGATCGGTGGCAAGCTCTGCAAGTTTACCAAGGATCAGTTCGGCATGTTCGACCGCTGATAAATCGCCTGTTAAGATAAAGGCATCTTGGCGATGGGTAATCTGGATATCGAGTCTTTCTTGAATGTATTTGATATGCTTGTTATATTCGCCCAATAAAGTACGCAGCTGCTGCGTGTTTAGGTCAGTGTGAATGGTACGAGTAATGCTCAATGAATCATCCTTTTTGGTTAGAATTAAAATACATGCGATTGCTTAACAGCATTATTAGGGCGATCGACGAAAATTCAATGGCAAATCATTTAATTTATGATAACTTAGTAAAATTGGATGTCATTAAAAAAGCAGCAGTTGACTCAATCGACTGCTGCTTTGATACTCTGACTTTGACACCCAAAAGTCAATCTTATTATTTTGACGATTGCTTTTTATCAGCATTCAATAGGTGAGTTTCAAGATAATGAATGTTTTGAGCTTCTTCACAAAATGCTTCATCTTGTAAAATCACATCACGGTGCAGCGGAATGTTGGTTTTGATGCCTTCAATCACCAGCTCATCGAGTGCATGCAAGGTCTTGGCAATCGCTTGGCGGCGAGTTTGGCCATGACAAATCAATTTGCCGATCAAAGAATCATAATAGCTTGGGATGCTGTAGCCTTGATACAGATGTGAGTCAAAGCGGATGCCTGAACCGCTTGGGGTGAATAGCTGACCGATTTTGCCAGGCGATGGCATAAAAGTCTTCGGATCTTCGGCATTGATACGGCATTCGATGGCATGACCGCGAATGGTAATCTCATCTTGATGGTATGACAAGCCATAGCCAGCGGCGATCTTCAGCTGCTCAACCACAATGTCAAGGCCTGTGATCATCTCAGTCACAGGATGCTCGACCTGTACGCGTGTATTCATCTCAATGAAGAAAAACTCACCATCTTCATATAAAAATTCAAAAGTACCAGCGCCACGATAGCCGATCTGCTCACAGGCACGAACACAAGCCTCCAAGATCGGTGTGCGTACATCATCAGGAATGTCAGGCGCTGGCGCTTCTTCGAGGACTTTTTGATGGCGGCGCTGTAGCGAACAGTCGCGATCAAATAAATGCAGAGCATTGCCATTGCCATCACCTAAGACCTGCACCTCAACATGGCGAGGATTTTTTAAGAAGCGCTCCATATATACGGTGTCATCACCAAAGGCGCTTTGAGCCTCGGTCTTGGCGGCTTGAACTTGGTTAAGCAGCTCTTCAAAGCGCTCAACCACACGCATGCCGCGACCACCACCACCAGCAGCTGCCTTGACGATGAGCGGAAAGCCGATCTTGCGCGCTTGTTCTTCGGCATTATGCAGGGTGATGGCACCTACCGAACCAGGCACGGTGGGAACGCCAGCTTCTTTCATCGCGTTGATGGCAGAGACTTTATTCCCCATCAAGCGAATATGCTCAGGATGTGGGCCGACAAAAGTCAAGCCAGCTTCTTCGACGCGTTCGGCAAATTCGGCATTTTCTGACAAAAAGCCATACCCTGGATGGATGGCATCGGCGCCTGTCACCTCTGCCGCGGCCAGCAGTGCATTAATGTCCAGATAGCTTTGAGCGGATGGGGCATTGCCAATACATACCGCCTCATCAACGAAGCGCAAATGCATCAAATCCTTATCGGCAGTCGAGTACACGCCCACCGTCGCGATACCCAGCTGCTTACATGCGCGCACGATGCGCAGAGCAATTTCGCCGCGGTTGGCAATCAGTAGTTTTTTAATCATGGCGTATCTCTGTTAGGCTTTGTAACGGATGACAGGCTGACCAAATTCTACCACCTCAGCATTGCTCACCAAAATCTCTTCGATGATGCCGCTTTGAGTGGCCTCTAGTGGGTTCATGATTTTCATCGCTTCGATGATGCCCAGAGTATCGCCAGCTTCGACCTTTTGGCCGACTTTGACAAATGGCGGATCATTTGGACTTGGCGCAGAATAGAACACGCCTACCATTGGCGAAGTCTCAAGCTTGCCACTTGGTGTTTTGGCGACGGGAGCGGCAGCGGCAGCAGGTGCGGCAACTTGTGGCGCGGCGACGGTCTGAACGCCAGTATTGCGAGTCAGACTGATGTATTTGTCATCGTGGCCATATTCCAGAGTCAACAAATCTTTTTCTTCCATCAGATCGACAAGTTCGCGAATTTTTTTGATGTCCATCAGCATCACCTTTGATAAATATGTTAATACAAAAAATTGTCAAGATCATTCAATGAACCATGACAAAGTACTATGGTTGGCATTATGGTCATTGTGCCAATTGCAAAAAATTTTCTTTATATAGTGTACATTCGTTTTATTTTATTGCAAGTGTTTTTTGTAATATTTTGGTACAAATTTAGCCAAAGGGTGATTTTTGGGCGTATTTAGATAAATTTTGGCACGGTATAACTGTCATTATCATCAAGCCAGTCGGGTTTGACCCATTTTTGAGCATCGATGAATTGATAATTTGCCATCTTTTGCAGCAGTACATCGATGTCATCAGCCACACAAATCAGCTGCAGATTGGCATTGGGCATAAATCCTGCCGCTGCTGTATGTGCCAAAAGCTGTAGCAAAGGATCAAAAAAGCCTTCGATGTTCAGCACACCGATGGGTTTTTGGTGTTGGCGCAGCTGAGCCAAAGACAGCACCTCAAACAGCTCTTCATAAGTGCCAATGCCGCCAGGCAGAGCGATGAAGGCATCACCAAACTCGATCATTTTAAGCTTGCGGCTGGCCATGTCATCGGTAATGATCAGCTGGTTCAGCCCTTGATGTGCTACTTCTTTGTCTTTTAAGAAGCGTGGAATGACACCGATTGTCTGGCCGCCATGTGCGATGACACTATCAGCCACCGTACCCATCAAGCCCACATTGCCACCACCATATACCAGTGTGATACCACGCTGTGCCAAAACCTTGCCCAGCGCTTGGGCGGCTGCATAGTAAGCAGGTGTGTCACCAAAGTTAGAGCCACAATAAACGACCACCCGTCTAAAGACATATCGTGGGCTGCTTGAATCTGTTGGTGCATTGCTAAATGGGGTGCTTAAGCTCATGTGTAATCCAAAAGGCAGGTTAGGGATATTCTGGTGTGTCTAACACTTGCTTGATGTGTGCTTTATAGGGCATCAGCAGCGGAATGATCGCCTCAGTTACCAAAGCTTTACGATAACCCAATAATTCAGCAGGCAGCTGCTCGATTTGACCATCATCAGCCACCAAAACCAACAAATCGTTCATCCAACGGTTTTTCAGTAAAAGATTGGCAGGGATCTGATGCTCGGCGCTGTACTGATCGATGGCTTTGGCCAAGTCGTTTTTAAAGGGTTTATTTTTGCTGTGATAGTTGGGTGGCGGTGGCGGTGGCAGCTCTTGTTCGGGCATGGCCTTGACTTGGCGGATGATGCGAACGATTTCTTCGCCGTATCGTCTTAGCACCGCGCGATTGATGGTGGTGCGTGCCAATAAGCGGATGCTGTCGGGCATTTCTTGCACAATCTCGCGCAATGCTTGCTTGCCTAAAATGAAGCTTTTGGGTTCGTTGGTCGCTTTTGCCAGTGTCTCGCGCCAGATGGTCAGATGCTTGAGTACGCCCAGTTGACGACGGTCGTAAATCGGGGCGATCAGATCCAGATATAGACTGTCGCTATCTTGATTTTGAAGTGCGTGCAGCTCGTTGGCATAATGATGGCTGTCTTCGACCACGCACGATAGAATCTGCCGTGATTGCAATGTTTGCTGTACCGCTTGATACAGCGCCAATAAATAGCGCACATCATTGGCGGCATAGGTTTCTTGCTCAGTGGTCAAAGGTCGGGCAAGCCAATTTGACTGACTTTCGCCTTTATCAATCTGTATGCCTAAAATCTCATAAAGCGCCTGACTGTAGCCCGCTTGCAGCTTACCGGATAAATACGCCACGCCAATTTGCACATCAAAAATATTGGTTAGCGGTGGGCATTTGGCAAGCAAATAAAAAATGCCCAAATCCTCACCACAAGCATACCATACCATCGTTGGCACTTCGATCAGCGCTTGCCAAAACTCTGTCAAATCAAGCTTTGGCGCATCCACAAGATAAATCGCTTTGCCAGTATTGACCTGTACGAGCGCAAGAATCGGATAATAGGTGGTGCGCTTGATGAACTCAGTGTCCAATGCCACGACATCGACGCTGTCAATCTCATCAATCAATGCGTACAAAGCTGTGTTATCTTGAACCCAGACGACAGGCAGCGTTTCGGCGGCACTGGTATCAAGGGTGATTTTGGGAAAATTGAAGGCTAGATGTGTCATAAGTGTCTATTAAATGGAGCTGCGATTTTGTAGGGCTTGATGAAGGGTGATGCTGTCCACATACTCAAGCTCTCCACCCATCGGAATCCCTTGTGCTAGGCGCGTCACCTTACCGACATAAGTACGCACGGCATCATAAATAAAAAATGCGGTGGTTTGACCCTCGACGGTCGCGCCAGTGGCCAAGATCAGCTCATCAATGGCAGAATGCTGGATGCGCGCGATCAACTCATCAATGTGCAGATCATCCGCATTGATGCCATCGATCGGTGACAGATGACCGCCCAAGACAAAGTATTTGCCCCGATAAGCGCCACTTTGCTCGATGGCTATCACATCCGATGCGCTCTCAACCACGCAGAGCAGGCCATCATCACGGCGTGGGTCGGCACAGATCGGGCAAATCTCATCATCGCTGAATGAATGGCAGTGGCTACACTCGATGATCTCACGCATGGCGGTCTCTAGCGTCTGGGCTAGGCTGATGCCTTGCGCGCGCTTTTTGGTCAATAGGTGTAATGCCATGCGTTGAGCGGATTTTTGTCCAACGCTTGGTAAGATTTGTAGTTCTTTGATGAGTCTATCAAGCTTTGGGGTGAGCATGATTAGCCAAACAAGCCTTTCATGCTTGGTGGCAAGCCCATACCAGTGGTCGCACCAGCCATCACTTCTTCGTACAACTCATCGGCTTGACGCACAGCGTCATTCACCGCTGCCGCGACCAAATCTTCGATCATGTCTGGTTCATCATCCATTAGGCTAGGGTCGATGGATAGACGCTTGATGACATGGCGGCCTGTCATGGTAACTTTGACCAAGCCGTTACCTGCTTCGCCATGGACTTCTTTGGTGGCAAGGCTTGCTTTGGCAGCTTCGACATTTTGTTCGACTTGCTTTTGCATGGCTTGGGCTTGTTGCATTAGGGCTTGAATGTTCATAATTTTTCCTAGATTTATGGTAATTAAATAGGGTTATCTAGCTTGTAATGGCTTATTATAGCATAAGTTTGCCAAAAAATAAGCACCGCTTATCGCAGTGCTTATTGGCCAAGTGTGCTGAATTACAGCTTACACGCACCGCCAGCGCAACCATCGTCCAAGTCACCTTGGGCATCATCTGCACCATCACGGGTATTGTGGTAATACAAAGTTTTGACACCAAATTTATAAGCGGTCAATAGGTCTTGAATTAAGACTTTCATTGGTACTTTATTGCCTTCAAATTTGGCAGGGTCATAGTTGGTGTTCGCTGAGATAGACTGGTCAATGAACTTTTGCATGATACCCACAAGGCGTAGATAGCCGTTATTGTCAGGGATGTTCCATAGCAGCTCATACTGAGATGCCAAGCGTTCAATCTCAGGCACGACTTGTTTTAAGATACCATCTTTACTTGCCTTGACCGACACCAAACCACGAGGTGGCTCAATACCATTGGTGGCATTGGCGATCTGCGAGCTAGTCTCTGACGGCATCAAGGCTGATAGGGTGGAGTTTCTAAGACCATGTGTCTTAATCTCACTACGCAAACCCTCCCAGTCTAGATGTAGTGGCTCGGCACAGATGCTATCAAGGTCTTTTTTGTAAGTATCAATTGGCAAGATACCTTTACTATAAGTCGTCTCATGGAACCATGGGCAAGCACCTTGCTCTTTGGCAAGTTTGTTTGATGCTTTTAATAGATAATATTGTAGCGCTTCAAAGGTGCGATGCGTCAGACCCAATGCCGCGGCATCCGAATAGCGAGTACCATTTTTGGCAAGATAGTAGGCATAGTTGATGACGCCTACGCCAAGGGTGCGACGGTTCATGCTGCCTTTTTTGGCGGCGATGACTGGATAGTCTTGGTAATCAAGCAGAGCGTCTAATGCACGCACAATCAGCTCGGCAGGCTCTTCGATGTCGGATAGATTCTCAATTTTGCCAAGGTTAATCGCCGATAGTGTGCATAGAGCGATTTCGCCTTTTTCATCATTGATGTTGTCAAGCGGTGCGGTTGGTAGAGCGATTTCCATGCACAGATTAGATTGGCGAATCGGTGCGATGCTTGAGTCAAATGGGCTGTGCGTATTGCAGTGATCGACATTTTGGATATAGATACGACCAGTGCTGGCGCGCTCTTGTAGCATCAGACTAAATAAATCTCTGGCAGCGACTTTGCGCTTGCGGATGCTGTCATCGGCTTCATACAGTGTATATAGTCGCTCAAATTCGTCTTGATCAGCAAAGAATGCTTCATACAGCCCTGGCACATCTGATGGTGAGAATAGGGTGATGTCACTGCCTTTAATTAAGCGAGTGTACATGGTTTTATTCAGCTGTACACCATAATCCATGTGACGAACACGGTTGTCTTCAACACCACGGTTGTTCTTCAGCACAAGTAAGCTTTCGACTTCTAAGTGCCATAGCGGATAAAACAGGGTGGCTGCTCCGCCACGTACGCCGCCTTGCGAGCAGGATTTGACCGCTGCTTGGAACATTTTGAAAAATGGGATACAGCCAGTATGCTGCGCTTCACCACCACGGATAGGACTGCCAAGCGCACGGATGGCACCAGCATTGATACCGATACCGGCACGCTGCGAGACATAGCGGACGATGGCTGATGTGGTGGCGTTGATGCTGTCAAGATTATCCCCGCATTCAATCAGTACGCATGAGCTGAACTGGCGAGTCGGCGTACGCACACCTGCCATGATGGGTGTTGGTAGCGAGATATAAAAATTAGAAGTCGCATCATAAAAACGCTTGATATAGTCCAGTCGCTCCGCCTTATCATAAGCGGCAAATAGACACATCCCGACCAAGATGTACAAAAACTGCGGGCTTTCAAATACTTGCTTGGTCACACGGTCTTGTACCAAATACTTACCCATCATCTGCTCTACAGCAGCATAGGCAAGGTTCATATCACGGCTATGGTCGATATAGTCGTTTAGCTCATTAAACTCATCAACACTATAATCGGCCAAGATGTGCTTGTCATATTTGCCATGTTCGGTCAATTTTTGGACATGGGTATATAGATGTGGTGGCTCAAACTCACCATAGGCAATCTTACGCAAATGGAAAATTGCCAAACGAGCTGCCAAATATTGATAATCAGGCGTCTCGGCACTGATTAGGTCTGCTGCTGCCTTGATGATGGTTTCGTGAATATCACGAGTGCGAATGCCATCATAAAATTGGATATGAGATTTTAGCTCAACTTGAGAAACAGAGACATTATGCAGACCTTCGGCAGCCCAGTCAATGACTCGATGGATTTTATCCAGATCAATCAGCTCTAGGCGACCATCGCGTTTGGTCACTTTGATTTTGTCAATATGTGTCATTACTGCTCCCAATATGCTAAAAACTTGCGATGACTTGCGTACTAATTTGCCAAAAATATCTGATTCTAAAGCAATTATTCAACAAAAAATCATCAAAAAATCAATATGGCATTATTTAAAAAGTTACACCATATCTAGTGCATAGAATAAATTTAGGCAACAATATAGCCTATTTTTTCTGAAAATAAAAGATTGTCAAAACATTAAAAATATGCTTTATCGGCAAAAAATCCATCACTTTTTTACCAAAGCCAATAATGGCAAGGCTTACGAACATAAAAAATTTTTTTGAGTTTTTTGTAACGCAAATCAGGGAGGTGTTGATGGTTTAATTTTAATAAAATTGTTGAGATTTTGGATTGAATAATCTGAATAAAAAAGGTCGTAAGCAATCTGCTTGCGACCTTAATAAACGCTAAAATAACATACAAAAGCATCTGTCAAGACAAAATTCTGACTGATATTTTTTAGAATATTAATTAATATAACTAATCAATTTTCACAAACTTTGCCGTCTTAAAAGATGGTGTCTTTTGAGATGGACGACGATCTTGGCGTTCTTGACGGCGTTCGTATTCTTCATGCTTTTTGCGACGCACTTCGCGAGATTTGAGTGGTTTTTTATGGATGCGGGCCTGTTTTTCTTTGGCGGCGGTATTTAGACCTGTGCCTTGACGCTGTCGCAGACCGACGGATTCGACCAATTTGCCGATTTCTTTGGCGTCAAGCTCGATAAAGCGACCAGTGCGTAGTTCTTTTGGCAGAATCATCGTGCCATAACGGGTGCGAATCAAGCGAGACACCTTCAGAGTTTGGCTTTCGAACATACGACGCACTTCACGCTTGCGACCTTCTTTGATGGTGACATGATACCATTTATTGACACCTGTACCGCCGCCTTCTTTGATGTCGTCAAATTTGGCAAAGCCATCTTCAAGCTCGATACCTGCGGTCAGTGTGCTGGCGATTTGTGGGGTGACTTCGCCTAGGACACGCACAGCATATTCACGCACGACTTGGCTGGATGGATGCATCAAGCGGTGAGCCAGTTCGCCATCATTGGTGAATAACAGGAGTCCTGATGAGTTGATATCGAGACGACCAACCATCACCCAGCGATCGCCGGTGAGCTTTGGCAGGCGGTCAAACACCGTTGGGCGACCTTCAGGATCGCTGACAGAGCAGATTTCCCCTTCAGGCTTATAATAGGCAAGTACACGACGGCGTTTTTCTCGCTCGGCTTTTAGGCGGACAGGGCGGCCATCGACACGGATTTCATCGGTTAAGGTGGCTCGATCGCCCAGTGTGGCAACTTTGCCATTGATGGAGATACGGCCAGCTTTGATGATTTCTTCAAGACCGCGGCGAGAGCCAAGACCGATGCGAGCTAAGAGTTTTTGTAGCTTTTCGCCGGCAGGTTTGCCGTCGATGCTGTCTGTGATGTCGGGGGTGAATTGTTCAGTCATGATAAATTTCCTGATAAGTGGATAATAACATTTCGCAATGTGAAAAGGATTAATTATATCGGATTTGGGTAGGTGGTGCAAAGACTTTTGAGTGTGGATTTGTAATTTAGAGGGATTTTAATCACAAACCCGTGTACCAAGACTTTGCCCAAAATCACCCAATAAGCGCCTGCCAAATCATCTCAACACCTGCTTTTGCACCCATAGGCAGGCTGATGCCACCACGAGTAGGCAGGGCATTATCTCGTGGATTGATGCGAATCAGATTGGGGGCGAAACGCTCACCAAAACGCCGTACGGTCGGTATCGCAGTCCCTGCACCCATTTCGATTACCACAGGGTTTTGATGCTTGCTAAGAAATGCTTGTAGGCGAGATTCTTGCTCATCGCTACGCGCACCAATCCAGTGCCAATCGCCAAACATCAAGATATTGGGACGAGCAAGGCCGCCGCAATGTGGACAACTTGGCAGCTTGTCAAGCCACAAGCATTTGTCATTGTCAATCACAGGCGTGATATCGGCAGTCCAAATCTCATCACAGCAAGGCTGTGTGCATTGCAGATGGTGAATGGAGCCGTGGCATTCATAAATTCGCTCAGGGTCAAATCCTGCCTTGGCAAACTGCCCATCGACATTACTGGTAAAGACAAAGTAAGGCAAATCAAGGTGTTTGGCGATTTTTAACAGATATTCAAAGCCAGCGTGCGGCACGGTTTTGCGGTATAACGCCAAGCGATGACCATAAAATCCCCAAGCTAAGCGTGGGTTTTTGGCGAAGGCTTGCGGATTGGCAATACTGGTAAAATCTATCTGCTGCCTGCCAAGCTCAGGATAGGCCTGCCACATACCGCTATTGCCCCGAAAATCAGGCAATCCAGAATCTACGCCCATGCCTGCCCCTGCGGTGATGAGTAGGCAGTCGGCAGAGTGTAGCAAAGTTTTAAGTTTTTGCATCATTGTCCTTATTGATCACAAATGTCCATAGTAATTAAACACAAAGCTTAGCAGTTTTTTTGTGTGATAAGCTAAATTATAAGTAAAAATCAACAGGTAGGCAAGCTTTGGGCAGTTGTCATCTTGCACGGTTTATCAATTTGCTTTGGTATGCCGAGCGGTGATTGCTTATTGTGCTGTATGCTCAGAACCTTAGAGATTTACGCCAGTCGGTAAAGGTTAATTTGATCGTACGTTTAATCTTTCTAAATCAGGCAATGGCGGCAGCTCATCAAGGCTATTTAGCCCAAATGCATCCAAGAACGCCTTGGTGGTATGTAGTAGTGCAGGGCGACCCAAAGTGTCCTTATGACCATTTTCGACAATCCAGCCTTTATCAAACAGTTGGCGTAAAATATGGCTAGACACCGTCACTCCACGCACCTGCTCGATGTCTGAGCGAGTGACAGGCTGTTTATAAGCGATGACGCTTAAGGTCTCAAGCAGTGCTTGGCTGAGATTCTCTAGGCGTTCGGGGAAAACCTGCTGAATCAGTCCGCTGTAGTTATCTTTGATTTGCAGACGATAGCCACTCGCGGTTTTATTTAATGTCAAAACACCTGATGATAGACGCTGCTGAAGCACGGCAAGGGCAGCGGTGAGCTCGCTATTACTCATCATCAAGTGTTTTTTTAGGTCATTATCTGTCAATGGCGACTCACTGGCATGGAGTAAGACTTCGATATAACGGCTAAACACTTCAGCTTTTTGATGTGCTTGGATAAAGGCAGAATCATTGGCAGTTTCGGTCATAATTATCCTAAAATATTAATGTAGCCATTGTAGTGTTTGATGGCGTAAATCTCGCCCTACATTGATCGGAATTTGGCGTTTTTTTGATTGATTTGACTTGGCATCACTGCTATCAAACTCATCATCGCTGTCGATGTCAGGCGTATCAAAACCAATATAGCCCCGCTTGATGAGCTCTAGCACCGCCACAAAACTCACCACAATACCAAGTTTGCCTTGGGATTGATCAAGCAATTCACCAAAAGTTGCAACACCTTTTTGGCTAAGCACTCGTGTAATCATCGCAATCCGCTCAGGCAATGGCACAGGGTCAACCTTGACTGTATGACCGCTAAAGTCAGGGCGGATTTGCATATTTACTAGGCTATTGACCAAGATTTGCGGCGAATAGTTTGGTAATTCTCGTTGCATTGCTTCACTGCTTGGGAAGCTTGCGTACGCCAAAAACACATCTCGCTCAAGGCGTAACAGCTGATCAATGCGATGCGCCGCTTCTTTGATTTGGGCGTATTCTTCAAGTCGTTGAATCAAGCGAGCTTTTGGGCTGATTTCATCATCACTGATTTCAGGTTGGGGTAATAAAAGCTCGGATTTGATGGCGATTAGCGTGCTTGCCATCAAGAGATAATCACCAGCAAGCTCAAAATACTCTTCATCCAAGTCATTGATATAGCTAAGATATTGTTCGGTAATGGGTAAAATAGCAGTTTCGGTTAAGTCAAAGTTATTTTTCTTGACCAAATACAACAAAAAATCCAAAGGGCCAGCAAATTGCTCAAGCCAAATGGCAAATGCCTGCGGTGGAATGTATAAATCTTCAGGCAGGCTCAGCACAGGCGTGTCATAAATACGCACGCCTGTGTCGGTTTGAGCCTGTTCTTCTGATGTCAATGGTTGGCTTTCGCTCATATTATTTAAGCTTGGCTAATGGCTTGATGCCGATGGCACGGCGTGTCTTATCAAGCTGTTTTTGGGCTTGGCGGCGTGCTTTGGTGGCACCCATTTGTAGAATCTCTTCAAGCTCTTTTGGATTATTCATCAGCTCAAGATAGCGCGCACGGTAAGGGGCAATTTCACTGTTGATTTTATTAAATAAAATCTCTTTGGCATCACCCCAGCCAATACCACGGCGATATTGCTCAGCCAGTGCATTGATTTCATCCGCTGTTGCAAATGCTTTATAGATCTCAAAAATCGTGCAGTTGTCAGGGTCTTTTGGTTCTTCGGGTAGCTGTGAGTTGGTGACGATCTGCATGATGGCTTTTTTGAGTGCTTTTTCGGGGTCAATCTGTGGATTGCCATCGCCAAATAGCGGAATGGTGTTGCCATAGCTTTTTGACATCTTGCGACCATCTAGCCCTGTCAATAGTGGCGTATTTTCATCGACGACAGCGCTCGGTTCAGTGAATAATGGCTTGTATTTAAAATTAAAAGTGCCTGCAATATCACGAGCCATCTCAATATGCTGAATCTGGTCTTTGCCCACTGGAACATGAGTGGCGTTGAACATCAAAATATCTGCTGACATCAATACAGGATAGCTAAACAATCCCATGCTGATACCAAAATCAGGATCGGTGTCTTCTTTTGCTAGATTGGCATCGACAGCCGCTTTATAAGCGTGCGCACGGTTCATCAAGCCTTTGGCGCATGAGCAGTTGAGCACCCAAGCAAGCTCAGGAATCTCAGGAATATCTGACTGGCGATAAAAGGTGACTTGTTCAGGATCAAGACCACAAGCAATCCAAGTCGCTGCAATGGCTCTGGTTGAGCGGTGAATCTCTTCAGGATCAAAGCATTTGATGATGCCGTGATAATCTGCCAAAAAGAAAAAAGCATCACCATCACCTGCATCAATGGCAGCGTTGGCAGATGCGATGGCAGGGCGGATTGAGCCGACATAGTTACCTAGGTGTGGAATGCCTGTGGTGGTGATACCTGTTAAAATGCGTTTTTTTTGTTCGCTCATGAGATAATCCAATAGTATAATCTATAAATAAAATTTAACAATAACAGACTTAGATGGTGCTTAGCAGTTTGGCAAGGGCTGCGCCTGCATCATCAGTTTTCATAAACTGCTCACCAATCAAGAAATGATGAATGCTATTGGCCTGCATCAAATGAATGTCATCAGCATCGTTCAGACCGCTTTCGCTGACAACCAAAGCATCATCACCAAGTGCGGCAAATAATTGCTGACTTAGGCGAATGCTATGCTCAAGATCCACTTGAAAGGTGTTGAGATCTCGGTTATTGATGCCATAGATATTGTGCAATGATTTTGGTAGGCGTAGTGCTCGTTCCAGCTCATCTTGGGTGTGAATCTCAATCAAAACATCCAGCCCTAAATCAGTCGCCGTCTTGTGCAGATGGTGCACGGTGTCATCATCTAGGCACGCCATGATGAGCAAAATGCAGTCAGCACCGATGGCGGCAGATTCGATGATTTGATACTCATCGACCATAAAATCTTTACGAAGTACAGGCAAACTCACCGCAGAGCGAGCAGCGATGAGATAGTCATCATGACCTTGGAAATAATCACGATCGGTAAGTACCGATAGGCAGGTAGCACCGGCTTTTTCATAGCCTGTGGCGGCGATGATAGGGTCAAAGTTTTGGCAGATAACCCCCTTAGATGGCGATGCTTTTTTGACTTCGCTGATGATGCCGATTTGACCTTTGGTGGTGTCAATGCGACGCAATGCGTTGGCAAAGCCCCGCGGTTTGTGGGATTTTGCACGCTCAAGCAGATCATCTTGGCTGATCTTGGCTTTGACAGCGGTGATTTCATCAAACTTGGTGGCGACGATTTTTTGTAAGATGCTTGGTGTATTGGTCATGATAGTTCTTAATTTTATTAAATAATGTCATCAAGTTAGCTTTGGGTAAAAGCAGCAAATTCGCTTAATTTTTGCCATGCTTTGCCGCTTTCTAGGGTCTGCAAGGCAAGCTGTACGCCGTCTTGATGCGACTTGGCAAGTCCTGCGACATAGATGGCGGCACCAGCATTGATGGCGATCATCTCGCGTGCTTTTTGGGTGGTGGTATCGACTTCACCTGCTTGTAATGCCTGCTTGATCAACGCCAAGCTTTCTGCCGATGATGCGACATGCAAACCGTGTAAAGTCTTAGAATCCAATCCCAAATCTTCTGGATTGCAGTCATAGACACGCACCTGACCGTCTTTGAGCTCAGCGACTCGGGTTGGTGATGCTAGGCTAAATTCATCCAAGCCATCGGCAGAATGCACCACCAGCACATGATGCAGTCCAAGTTTTTCAAAGACATATGCCAACGGCTCACACAGCTCAGGACTAAACACACCGATGACTGCTCGCTTGACATGAGCAGGATTGGTCAGCGGGCCTAGGATATTAAAAATGGTGCGTACCTTGAGCAAGCGACGCACACCGATGGCATGACGCATGGCAGGGTGATGGTTGGGTGCAAATAAAAACCCGATGCCGATTTCGTCGATGGCTTGGCGAGTCTTATCGATGGCGATATCAAGCTTGACACCAGCTTGGGTGAGCACATCCGATGAGCCTGAAGCGGTGGAAACGCCACGGTTGCCATGCTTGGCAATGGTCACGCCTGCTGCTGCTGCCACAAAGGCGGACGCCGTTGAGACATTGAATAGACTTGAGCCATCACCCCCTGTGCCGACGATATCCACGGCATTGGCATCACGGATACTGATGGTGTCAGCCAGCTCAAGCATGGTCTTAGCGCAGGTGCTGATCTCACTGATGGATTCACCTTTTTCACGCAGAGCGATGAGCAGTGCACCCATCAGAGCATCAGGGCAACGACCTTGCATGATGATGAGCATCACTTCACGCATATGCTCATCAGTCAGATCGATGTGCTTGAGCAGTTTGGCAAGCGCATCGGTCAAGATGGCATGAATGGCATCGTCAGGTAAATTGGTGATGTCGCTTGGGCTTTTTTGTGCGGTAGTCATGATATATCCCTAGGTATTGATGAGTTAGGCAACTTGTGGCAGCTTGTCATCATCCAGCACAGCCAGTCCACAGCGTTTCAAAAAATTATTAAACAGCTGATAGCCATGTTCACTCAGGATGGATTCTGGGTGAAACTGCACACCTTCGACATCCAGCGTCTTATGGCGTACACCCATGATTTCTTGCATACTGCCATCATCATGAGTTGTCCATGCAGTCATCTCTAAACACTCAGGTAAAGTATTTTTATCAATTACCAGTGAATGATAGCGTGTGGCAGTGAATGGATTTGGCAAGTTTTCAAACACCCCTTGGTTGGTATGATGTATCTGTGAGAGCCTGCCATGCATCACTTCGCCAGCACGCACCACTTGACCACCAAAGGCTTGACCAATAGCCTGATGACCAAGGCAGACGCCTAAGATGGGGATTTGTCCAGAGAGCTTTTGAAGAATCTCAAGTGTCACTCCAGCTTCGGTTGGACTGCAAGGGCCAGGGCCAAGCACGATGGCTTTTGGGTCAAGCTTGATAATCTCATCCAAAGTGGTTTCGTCATTACGCCACACGGTGATGTCTTGCTTTAGTTCACCAAAATATTGAACAATATTATAAGTAAAACTGCAATAGTTATCGATCATCAGTATCATGAGGGTGACAGTCCTTAATTAAAAATCGGATACAATCCATAAAAATGCATCATTAATATTTTATTTTATCATGATGTGCAGCTGCTTAAAAGCACATAAGTTAGCATCGGCCAATGCCATCAATCAATAATCAAACCACAGCCAAAGCACGAATGACTGATGGCGTGATCAAAAATCAGCAATGATTTTACCACACAGTATTGGCAGGCTCATAATGTAGCACATCGGTGATGCGATTATTACCATCGACCAGCACGACATTGGGTTTGTGAGCTTTGGCTTTGTCGTCATCCATCATTACATAATTCATAATAATGACAATGTCGCCTGCTTGCACTTTGCGGGCGGCGGCACCATTTAGGCAGACAATGCCACTACCACGCCCGCCTGCGATGGTATAAGTCTCAAAGCGTTCGCCATTGTTGTTATTGACGATGGCGACTTTTTCATTCACCAAAATCCCAGCCGCATCGAGCAAATCGACATCAATGGTGATACTACCGACATAGTTGAGATTGGCCTCTGTGACTGTGGCGCGGTGGATTTTGCCACCGAGTAGGGTGCGAATCATAATTTTCTCTTTTATTAACAAGTATATTAGCGATTATAATAATTGGTGCCATCCGCTTGGTTCTTGAACCTGCGGTGAAACCACATCCATTGACTGACATCTTTTAGGATATTGGCTTCTACCAAGCGATTGATGCGTTCGGCATCAGCCACTTCATCGGATGATGGATAATTATCCAAAACAGGGCTTAGCGTGATGTGATAATGTGGGCGACGACCCGACGGGATAAAATCAGGGGTCTGACGCACCATATCCATCATGATGACGGCAGGCGGATTGGATTTATCGCCCATCTTGGCAAGGCGACGCTGAGCGGTGATGGTGGCAGCAGGCACACCAAAAAAAGTCGCCATCACACCATGCTCTAGCCCAAAGTCTTGGTCAGGCGAATACCAAATCACACGACCAGCTTTGATGCGTGTGATGAGTTTTTTCATATCACGACTGGAGATTTGCTCATCAAAAATACGACGACGCGCGTTATAAATAAACCATTCCAACAAAGGATTGTTTTGTGGGCGATACACGCAATCAGCACCAAAAAACTGCGTACACAGTCTGCCACCCAGATCAAGTGTCGTATAATGACCACCGAGCAAAATCACTGCCTTGCCGTCCTTTTGGGCATTGACAAGGTGCTGCAGACCTGAGATGCTAAAGCTGCGCACAAAGACATTGGGGCGAAACCACGCACACAGACTTTCAAAAATACCAATACCTTGATTGATAAATACCTGACGGGCGATGGCTTGGCGTTCGTCATCGGTTTTATTGGGAAAGGCAAGCTTTAAATTGGTGAGTGTATCATTAACCCGTCGTTTAACCAGTGTAAACACAAGCTTACCAAAGGCTCGCCCAATCATAAACTGAATGCGTAGCGGTAGATAAATCAGCGGCAGCATGAACGCCATCACTAGCCAAAATCCCCAATATCGTGGGTGTAAAAATGCCCACTGAAATGGCTTAGCATCAGCGATATGCGTCTGTTTATGATTGTCGGTGAGCGTGATGGCAGATTTGATGCTTGTTACTTGCTGATCACCGCAGCCACATTGATGATTGTCGCAGCTCATTTACTGATACTCTCTAATTCATCCCAGCGTTCAAGCTTGATGAGTAATAATTCATCAATCTCACCCAGTCGCTCGCTCGCTGCCGTCGCTGCGGCTAGATCTCTGATAAACCATGAGCCGTCTTCAAGCTTGGCATTCAGATCGTTTTGCTCAGCTTCTAGGGCAGCGATTTCATCTGGTAGGCTCTCTAGCTCTCGCTGTTCTTTATAAGACAGTTTGCGTTTGCCGTCGGGTTTTTGGGCGGGTGCAGACGTAGGCTTAACTGTTTCGGCGTTGTTAGAGTTGGCATCGGATTTGGTGTCTGATTTGACAGGCTTTGGATTGGCTGCCAAATACCGCTCATGCTGCACCAAGTAATCTTCATAACCACCGACATATTCAAGCACCACACCATCGCCATGCTTGTCGGTATCAAATACCCAAGTTTGGGTGACGACATTATCCATAAAGGCACGATCATGGCTGATGAGTAGCACAGTGCCATCAAAATTTACGACAAATTCTTCCAAAAGCTCAAGCGTTGCCATATCCAAGTCATTGGTCGGCTCATCAAGTACCAAGACATTGGCAGGCTTGAGTAGTAATTTGGCAAGCAGCACTCGGGCTTTTTCGCCACCTGATAGGGCTTTGACAGGCGTACGAGCACGATTTGGACTAAACAAAAAGTCTTGCAAATAGCCCAAAATATGCGTCTTACGGCCGCCAACTTCGACATGATCTGAGCCTTCTGAGACATTGTCAGCGACTGATTTATCAGGATCGAGATCATCTTTTAGTTGATCAAAAAAAGCAATGTTGAGATTGGTGCCAAGCTTGACTGAGCCTTGTTTGATGGCAGAATTATCCAGTCCCAAGATGGACTTAATTAAGGTGGTCTTACCAACACCATTTTTGCCGATGATGCCGACTTTATCACCACGCAGTAGTAATGTGCTAAAGTCTTTTAATAAAATCTTATCATCATACTCCAGTGTCAGATGATTGACTTCGCAGATGATTTTGCCAGATTTTTCGCTGGTATTTTGGCTAATTTGGACATTGCCGACGACATCACGGCGTGCTTTTCGCTCTTCTCGCAGTGCTTTTAGGGCGCGGACACGACCTTCGTTGCGAGTACGGCGCGCCTTGATGCCTTGACGAATCCATGCTTCTTCTTGGGCGAGTTTTTTGTCAAATTCTGCAAAGCTTTTTTGTTCACTGGCAAGCTCAAGCTCTTTAAGTTCTTGGTAGCGTGCATAGCCGCCTGCACCTTGATTGACATCATAACTGTTCAGCTGACCGCGATCCAGCTCAATGATACGAGTGGCAAGGCGATCGACGAATTTACGATCGTGCGTGATAAACAATACGGTCAAGCGCTCGTTTAATAAGAAATTCTCAAGCCAATCGATACTTTCGATGTCCAAATGGTTGGTCGGTTCATCAAGCAGTAGCACATCAGGTTCGGTAACGAGTGCACGGGCAAGCAGCACACGGCGTTTGCGACCCCCTGATAATTCATTCAGATTGCTATTGGCATCCAAACCCATGCTGTCGATGATCGCACGAGCCTTACGCTCAAAGTCCCAGCCGTGTAGCACATCTAAAGTATGCTGCAGATGACTCATCTCATCGCAAGCGGCGGCATTACCCAGACCGCACGCATCGCTTGCGATTTGATAGGCTTTGAGCGTATCAGCGATCTGCTGGTTACCACCCATCACCACATCAAGCACAGTCGCATCTCCATTTGGCACATCTTGGGCGAGCATGGCGATTTTGGTACCATCTTTGATCAGCACTTCGCCATCATCGGCGTGCAGATCGCCTGTGATGAGCTTGAGCAGGGTGGATTTGCCTTCGCCATTTCGTCCGATCAAGCACACGCGTTCATACGGCTCAAGGCTAAAATTCACCCCGTCCAAAATCGGTGCGACACCAAAGGCCAAGTGGATATTTTTGAGTTGTATTAATGCCATAAGCTGCCAAATCGAAAATCACTGAAATAAAGGTGCATATAATACCAAAATTTCGCCAAAAATTGTGTACAATATTGGCAATTTTCTGACTGGAGCGTCTGCCATGACCACCACGCCAAGCTCTGATGACATCATCGAATTACAAACCCGCCTAAGTTTCTTGGAAGATACCTGCGATAAGCTGAACGAAGTCATCGCTCGTCAAGACCGTCAGCTGATGGACTTACAAGACCAGCTGAAGCTCATCTATGCACAGATGACCATCAAAGAAGATGCAGGCGTGGCACCGTTTGACCTATTTGCCGACAGACCGCCGCATTATTGATGGCAACTGGTGAAAGCGGCATTAGCATGAATGGCAAAAAATCACCAAAAATTTCCAAAATTACACTTGTCTTGTATATAAAATTGATTTAAGATACAAATGTGCAAAAGTTGTGTTGTTTGCTTACAAAAAGGAGGGCATGGACAATATTTTGCATGGACTAAGGATTGTTAATTTGGAGAAAATTATGAGCTCAACATTTGGATATAAAGCGTTAAGCCTAGCTGTGGTCTCAGCATTGGCAGCCACTTCTGCACACTCAGCAGGTCTGGACCGTTCAGGTCAGGATGTGACCGCGTTTTTACAAGATGGCACCTATGCCGAAGCTGTTTATACTTATATTGATGCTGATGTATCAGGAAAAGATGCTTCAGGCAATGTCGTGCCAGATGGTGCCGAGGCTTATGACTTTTTCCGTTTTGGTGTAAAAGGCGATCTGAATGACCGCTTTAGCGTCGGTGTGTTGTATGATGAGCCATTTGGTGCAGCGGTACAATATAGCGGTAATAATAATTTCGTTGCTGATGCTGACAGTGCACTTGCAACAATTACTCAGAGACAAATCCCTAACGCTACTGCTGGAAATTTTGCTTTGCAACAAATTCGTGATGGTATTAGCCGTATTGATGCAGTTATTGAATCTATCAATGCTAATGAAAGCAGTGGCAGAATTAACGCTCAGCAAGCAGAGGCTGTACGCACACCTCTGGAGAGCCAAAGAGCTGTCTTGGTAAATCGAGAACAAGGTTTGCAAGATGTGTTGAATAGTGATCAACAAGGCACTAATGTTGAGATCCGCACCCATAATTTGACAACTTTGGTGGGTGCTAAATTTGGTGAAAAGCGCAATTTCCAAATCTATGGTGGTGCTGCAGCGCAGCATCTGACTGGTGAGGTGCATCTGCGCGGTACGGCTTATTTAGCTGCTAATGGCTATGATGCGCGCATCAGCCCTGATACGGCTGTCGGCTGGGTGGCTGGTGTGGCTTATTCCAAGCCTGAAATCGCACTTAAAGCTGCGTTGACTTATCGTTCTGAAATTGAGCATAAGAGTACCATCGCTGAGGTATTGCCAGCTTCAGGTCTACTTGGAAATAATCCTAACAGTACTCGTGATTTTGCAGTCACTTTGCCAGAGTCTTATAACCTAGACTTCCAAACTGGCATTAACCCAACCACGCTATTGACCGCCAAAGTGCGCTATGTGCCATGGTCTGATTTCGATATTCGTCCACCAGCTTATGGTGATGCAGCAGAGCGTGTTTATGGCAAACAATTACCAATCGTTAGCTATGATAAAGACCAGTGGTCTGCTGAAGTTGGTCTAGGCAAACGCCTATCTGATCGCTTGGCAGTATCAGGCTCTGTAGGTTGGGATAGTGGTGCTGGCAACCCAACAACAACCCTAGGTCCGATTGAAGGTTATTATTCTGTTGGTCTGGGTGCTAAATACGACCTAACTCCACAATGGTCGTTGGCAGTTGGCGGTAAGTATCTTAAATTTGGCGATGCAGATGCTCAAATTCCATCACAAGTCGGAACTTCTGCGCTATCAGGGCGATTTGAAGACAATGACGGCTTTATCGCTGGTGTGAAATTGGCCTATCAAGCCAAATAATCCACTTGGCATAACAAAAAGACCAGACTGTGACAGTTTGGTCTTTTTATTGGCCTTAAAAAAGAAGCCTAGAAATTACTAGGCTTATGATAGGTAGTATAATTAGGCAAACAACCCTTGGGCGTACATCTGGCGCATGACTTTTTTGTCAAGCTTGCCAACACTGGTTTTGGGCAGTTCGCTGACGAATTTCACCTCACTTGGAATGGCGTATTTGGCGATCAGTCCACGCTCGACGGCCTGTAGCCCGATGGCGATGATGTCATCGGCTGATGTGTCTTGATGGGTGGGCTTAAGTACGATCAGCGCCAGTGGACGCTCGCCCCATTTGGCATCAGGAATGCCGATGACAGCGATGTCAGCGACACTCGGATGTAGTGATAATAAGGTCTCGATCTCAAGCGATGACACCCATTCACCACCAGATTTGATGACATCTTTAAGGCGGTCGGTGACTTGTAGTTCGCCTTTATCATTCATGTGGGCAATGTCTTGGGTGTGCAAAAATCCACCTTCCCACAGTTCATCGCCTGCATCTTGGTTTTTAAAATAGCTTTGGGTTAGCCAAGGCGAGCGTACGACAATCTCGCCAGTGGTTTTGCCATCGCAGGCGACTTTTTGGCCTTGATCATCCCACAGCTCGATGCGCGTGAGTACCGCAGGGGAGCCAGTCTTGATGCGGCGTTTGATGTCCTCATCATGGCTAAGCTTGTCGCTTTTATTAAAAGTGGTGCAAGCAATGACAGGACAGGTCTCTGACATGCCATAAGCGGTAAAGGCTTCAATGCCCATTTCTAGGGCTTGACGGCACAGTCCTTCGGTGAGTCGAGAGCCACCGATGATCATCTTCATACCATTGAATGTTCGTCCACGGCTTTGCATCTCACCGATCAACATCTGCAAGATCGTCGGCACGCCATGTGTAAAGCTGACCTGATATTTTTCCATCAGATCCACCAATGCCTGTGGTACATATCGCCCAGGATAAATCTGATCGAGACCCACCATGGTCGCCACATAAGGCATACCCCAGCCATGCACATGAAACAGCGGCGTCACAGGCAGATAGACATCATCATAGCGCAGTCCTTGACCTTCGGCATTAAGCCCGAAAGTCGATGCTACAGCTAGGCTATGCAGCACCAGCTGACGATGGCTAAAGAACACGCCTTTTGGATTGCCCGTGGTGCCACTGGTATAAAAAGTGGTGGCGATGGTGTTTTCATCAAGATCTGGAAAATCAAATGTGTCATCAGCCGCCTCAAGCAGCGCTTCATACTCACCATCGATGCCAGCAGGGATCGGCGTACCATGATCATCCAGCCAGACGACATGCTCGACACTCGGCGCATCCGTGGCATGATCTTTGACCATCGGCGCAAATTCTGAATTTAAGAACAGCGCCTTAGGCTTGGCGTGATTGATGGTGTAAAGCACCTTATCTTCGGACAGTCGCACATTGACGGTCTGCAGAATCAGTCCACACATCGGCACCGCAAAATACAGCTCAAGATAGCGATGCGTATCCCAGTCCATCACCGCCACGACATCGCCTGCACGCAGATCCATGCCAGTCAGCACATTGGCCAGTCGGTTAATGCGTGAAAAGAAAGTCTCATAAGTCATCTCAAAGCGATCGGCATAGCGGATCAGCTTATGGCGTGAAGCGATCCTTGGGCGATCAAGAAGATTTTTGATCAGTAGGGGATAATGATAGGCGTTTTTGGCTTGATGATAGTCATCATGCAGATTTAAAATGGCACTCATAACAGCTTCCTTGTGATGGGAGTGGTTGCGTCATTGCCAGTATAATATGAACCAAAAAATTCACTTTGTAAAGATACCAAGCAAAAAATAATCACCAAATCAAGAAATCTCAACCACATCAATCAAATCGGCAACTGCATAAAAGTGGCAATAAAAAAGCCGCCTGTCATAGACAGACGACTGACGGATGCCGAACGCGATTATAAAATCTCAACCGTTGCGCCATTTTCGATGACAGCGACCAACTCTAGCACATCCCAGTTGGTTAAGCGGATGCATCCTAAAGATGATTGACGGCTGATACCCTCAGGCACTGGTGAGCCGTGAATGCCATAGCTTGGCTTATTTAGACCCATCCAGACGACGCCGACAGGACTGTTCGGGCCTGGTGGTAGGAAGAAGACTTTTTTGTCATCGCCATCACGATTGACGGTGGCTTTATAGGTCGGCATTTTGACTTTATTAACAATTTTGTATTTGCCACCGGGTGTGGTGCTGGCATCACCGCCAACGGTGGTCGGATAGGTAGCCACCAGCTGATCACCGTTATAAGCGTATAAAATTTTATCTTTACGATCAGCGACGACGCGTGTGACTTTGCCCTCAAAAGGCTTGCCAGTATTGATGACTGTGATGGTCTCACCTGCGACAAACTTTTTATTTGGATTGAGTTTGCGCAGATACGCGACATCCATATGGAAACGCTCACCGAGCATCTCTTGGATGTTTTCATAGCTTAAAGCTTTTAGTTTTGAGCGAGCTTCGACATCAGTAGGCAGCTTTTGATAAGGGCCTTTGGCATCCTCAGCGGTAATGGTATAAGACACTAACACAGGCTGAGTGCTGTCAATGCCTTGGGTTAGTGCATCCCATGTCGCCTGATCCATGCGACCGCTTGGGGTTAGGCCTTTAATTTTTTGGAAATTGGTCAGTGCTTTTTTGGAGTTCATACCCCAGCCGCCATCAATTGGGCCAGGTGAGGCGTGGTTCCAATCAAGCAGCACTTGCAATTTTACCGTCATTGCGGTGTTTTGCTTCATGTCTTGAGACCATTCAGATTCATTGACGCGCTTGGCATACTCATCCAAACCATGCACTGTGGTGCGTTTGCCACCTTGCTCGATGCTGTTGATCGCGGCATTATCGGCCGTTGAGCTGACCACCTCGCCAGAGACGATGTCTTGATCGCCAGTTGCATTGGCCGTAGCGATGACTAGAAAACTGGATAAAGCAAGTACCAAAGGTTTGATCGAATTCATCTTAACTTCTCAACTTAAAAAATTGATTTATTATACCATTATTGCAGCCTTGCCACAATTTATGAAGTCACTTTATGGCACTGTGGATGGCTTGGCAGAGCGATAACTGACAGGCTGATGACTAAGATGCAAGCCATCAACCTGCGTGCCAACTTTTATAGTCATTTTATAAAAGCTTAAGTTTAACACTGTGCTTAGCGAATGATCTCAATGGTGCCATTGGCGTTGTAGCTTAAGGTGGTGTTGCCGGCCTCGAAGTTTTGGGCTTCGATGCCAGCAGCGGCATCCATGGTTTTCATGCTGGCCATCACTGGTCGAGCGTAATAGTGATTATTGCCACCAAGATTGACATTGACGATCTTGTAGCTGCTTGATCCAAAGGCTTGGCTGATGGTGGTGGCTTCTTCATTGAAACGCTTGATCGCTTCTAGCTGTAGGCGTTTTTCTTCACTGTCGCGCAGCTTGTCTGAGATCCCAAAGCTGATATTTTCCATCACCATCGTGGATTGTAGATCGGCGATCAGCTGACTGGCTTTTTCAAAGTTATTGCTTTTGATGTTAATGCTGACGCTGCCTGTAAAGCCGATAATTTTGGTGCTGTTATTGGCATAGCGCGGATAAGTGCTTTGGGCGCCTGTGGTCACTGTCACCTCAGGATAGCGTTTGGCGATCTGCATCGCGGCATTGACGCTGCTGTTTAGCTCTTTGGCGATGGCAGCGGCAGTGCTGGCTTGAGCGGTCTTTGACATGGTGGCGCGAATCTCATCATTGGCGATTTCGCTTTTGACTTCGCTGTTAAAACTGATGCGATTATAAGCTTGGTCATTGGCCAATGCAGGTAGGCTTAGTGCTGAAGCCACCGCAGTAATGATTGCAGAATTTCTTAAAAATGACATGGTAAATGATCCTTAAATGAATGCACTGCTCAAGGTAGTTCGGCACCATTATAGCGCCTTTCATGCCAAATAATGTAACAGTATGTGTCATAATATGTAAAAAATTGGTGGCAGATTGTGAATATGCGAATTTGGCGGCAGAGCAAGGGCGTGTTAATGATAAATCAAGCCAATGTACCATTAAGGCGAATACCACTGGATTTCAATCATCAATAAAGTGCAAAAAAAGCGCAGCCATCGCCACGCTTGATAAACCCGACTGCATCCCATAGATCAGTCTAATTTGATTTTGTCTTTTAACAAAAATTCCATCAAAGCTTTTTGGGCGTGTAAGCGGTTTTCGGCTTCATCCCATACCACAGAACGCGGGTCATTTAGCAAATCAAAGCTGATCTCTTCACCGCGATGCGCAGGCAAGCAATGCATAAATAGCACCTCAGGATCAGCTTTATCGAGCATCGCAGGGCTGACTTGATAAGGCGCAAAACGGCGCGCGCGCGTCATCTGCTCTGATTCTTGACCCATACTTGCCCAGACATCCGTGGCGATCAGATGCGCACCTTTGGCAGCTTCTTGGGGATCTTCGACATAAGTGACGCAGTGGCTGTACTCTTCGATCAGCTCAGGATTTGGCTCAAAGCCATAAGGCGCAGTCACACGCAGATTGAAACCAAACTGATGCGCTGCTAGGATATAGGATGCGCACATATTGTTGCCATCACCGACCCATGTGACCGTCTTACCTTTGATACTGCCACGATGCTCATGAAAGGTCTGCATATCCGCCAGTAGCTGACACGGATGAAAATCATCGGTCAAGGCATTGATCACAGGTACGGATGAGTGCTGACAAAACAGCTCAAGCTTGGCGTGTTCAAAGGTGCGAATCATGATAATATCGACCATGCTTGAGATGACTTTGGCGGAGTCTTCGATCGGCTCACCACGCCCAAGCTGAGTGTCTTTTGGGGATAAGAAAATCGCATGACCGCCAAACTGTCCCATACCAGCCTCAAAAGAAATGCGAGTACGCGTCGATGACTTCTCAAAAATCATCCCAAGCGTACGACCGACAAACGGACGGTAAATCTCGCCACGATGCTGCATTTGGCGCAGTTCGCTGGCACGACGGATGATGGCTTCAAGTTCAGCAGGTGTCATGTCTAGCAGATTGCGAAAGTGGCGTACACTCATGGGTGGGCTTATCCTATTTGATGAATTGATGGGCTGTTTGCTCGCACAGCTTGGTTGAAATTTGTAGTATAGCATCGGTTTTGGCGCTTGGCTATATTTTGACTATAAATTTACGCTGATTCATCATAAATCATTGCAAAAATTATTAACCATCATAGATAAGTCATTGAAATTACATAATTTTGTACAGCATGTGCCATTGATAAGTTGTTTATGCATTCGCGTGGTATGCTGTAATTCAACAGTGTCTAATGACTGTCAATATAAATAAATTCGAGCGCTAAAATGCCAATAAACCATTGAAAATAATAATATTTTTTAATGTTTAAACAATTTTTATGTAAACAAGCGTATATTTTTACAACTCGTTACATTTATTTGTGCTAAAATTGGTGATATTTTTAAAATCTGTTCGATGGCTTCGCTGCACTAAGGGTATAGGCTTAGAGGCTTAGGCATCGACAAAGGATGCGACGGGACAATTGGTATCACCTTTGTCCACAACCCAATACTGGAGTGAATTTATGGCCATCTATCTAACCGCGACTGGTATTTATAAGCCTGAACATAAAATCAGCAGTGATGAGCTGGTGACGGCATTTAATACTTATGTGGATAATTATAACAGCAAGCACGCCGATGCCATCGCGGCAGGCGAGAAAGTGGCTTTGCAGCATTCATCAAGTGAATTTATCGAAAAAGCCTCGGGCATTAAGTCGCGCTATGTGATTGATAAAAAAGGCATTTTAGATCCAGAAATCATGGCACCGATTTTTCCAGCGCGTAAGCTGGGTGAAGAGCTGTCAGTGATGGCAGAGATGGGTTTGGCAGCGCTAAAAGATGCGTTGGATGCTGCTGGATTGTCAGCTGATGAGCTTGATGGCATCATTTGTGCATCCTCAAACTTTCAGCGCTGCTATCCTGCCATCGCCATTGAGATTCAGCATGCCATCGGTATGACGCATGGTTTTGCTTATGATATGAATGTGGCGTGTAGTGCCGCGACTTTTGGCATCGCGCAAGCGGTCGGCAGCATCAAAGCAGGACTTGGCAAGAAGATCGCGGTGCTAAATATCGAGATCACCTCAGCACATCTAAACTGGCGCAATCGTGACAGCCATTTTATCTTCGGTGATGTGGCAGCAGCATCGATCATTGAAGCGCTAGACACGCCAAAAGGCTATGAGGTGCTAGATAGCAAGCTGTACACGCAGTTTTCGACCAACATCAAAAACGAATACGGCTTTATGGATCGCAGTGAGTTTTTGGCGGCAGGCACTCAGATGTACGAAGACATCGAAGAGCCAGTCAGCGATAAGCTATTCCTCCAAGAAGGCCGAAAGGTGTTCCGCGAAGTCTGCCCCAAGGTGTCTGAGATCATCAGCACGCATTTGAGTGAAAATAATCTTGAGCCAAGCCAAATTAAACGCATGTGGCTACATCAGGCAAACATTAATATGATCGATCTGATTTTGCGCTCTGTGGTCGGTAAGGATGCTGATAAGTCCATCGCCCCAGTGGTGATCAGCGAGTATGGTAATACCAGCTCAGCCAGTCCTGTAGTGGCATTTCACGAGACCCAAGACGGTGTAGCATCAGGTGATCTGTGCGTGATGTGTTCATTTGGTGCAGGCTATTCGATCGGTTCTGTGTTACTAAAAAAAGCCTAAGATCCATCGATCATCGTTTTAAACTCATCAAAAACAACACTCAAGGCATGACTCATCATGCCTTGTTTTATTTACTGGCTTTGGTTTACAATAGACGGATAAACTAGCTTTGAGTCGATTATGAAAATTTATTTAGCAAGAAATAATGTACAAGCAGGGCCTTATACCCTAGATGAACTTAATACCATGCTGGCCTCAGGCGAGGTTTTGCTCGATGATTTGGCGTGGCATGCACCGATGAGCCAATGGCAGCGATTGGGTGATCTGACCGACAATCAGCTGCATTATCAGCCAGCCCAAGCTCAGCCAGTCGGACAGTCTCAGCCAGCCACAGCCAAAGAAGCACCCAGAGGCTTTGGTGACAATGTGGATTTTAAGCCGACTGCCACAGATCAGCCATCGCCCCAAAAGCGCATTAGCGTCGCTGAATTATACGGCAAAAAGCCAGCCGATGAGCCAAACCAAAATCTGCATCCTACCCATGCCGCCCATGCAGGCCAAGCCAACAAGGCGCACCCATCAGCGACAGTGGTCGATCAGCAGGCGGCTTTGGCGTCGATTGGATCGCGTTTTTTGGCGGTGGTGATCAATTTTGTGCTGTTTTTATTGACCTTGTTGCCATTTTTGCAGCAGTTTATGGCGCTAGATCCTGATCCTGAGCGACTGAATTTGGGCGATATGGCAGCGCGCATGGAATATGCCAGACAGCTTGCCACCCAAATCCCAACTGAGACGATGACTTTATCCAGTCTGCTGCTGCTGGGTTATGTGTTGGTACAGATGATTCTGATCATCGCGCGCGGACAGTCGTTTGGCAAGCTGCTTGTGGGCATTCGCACGGTGGATGTTGAGACTTTTGATAAGCCCAATTTTTTAAAACGCGTCATTTTGCGTATCGTGGTGCTGTTTGTGATTTATCAATTCGCCAGTGCGCTGCCAATTCCGATCAATATGGCACTGATTTTATTGATGATTAATTATTTTATCGCAGGTCGCAATCCAAAGCGACAAGGCTGGCATGATAAACTGGCAGGCACGACCGTGGTAAAAACTTCTGCCGTACCATTTAAAAAGGGTAAATGATGAAGCTAGATGATCAGCAGCAAGCGGCACTGGCACGAGTACAGTTGCCCGAAGATTGGAAAATGGCACTGGCACCGGCACTGCTTGACCCAAAGATGGATGCGCTGCGTACATTTTTGCAGTCGGCTTATCAAGATGGCAAGCAGATTTATCCGCCAAAAAATCAGATTTTTAATGCTTTTCATCTGACGCCATTATCACAAGTCAAAGTGGTCATCTTGGGGCAAGATCCTTATCACGGTGCAGGGCAGGCGATGGGGTTGTCGTTTAGTGTACCAAAGATTATCCCCAAACCACCAAGTCTGCAAAACATCCTAAAAGAGCTGGCCACCGACCTTGGCATCCCAGTCAGTGCCCATGGCGATTTGTCATCTTGGGCAAGACAGGGTGTGTTACTGCTCAACGCTACATTGACTGTCGAAGCGGGTCAGGCAGGCAGTCATCAGCGTCAAGGATGGGAAGAGTTTACCGACTATGCTATCCAAGTGCTGAATGAACAAACCGAACGGACGGTTTTTATTTTGTGGGGCAGTTATGCCAAGAACAAAGGGCGATATATTGATACCGCACGGCATTTGGTGCTAAGTGCCAATCATCCATCGCCGCTATCTGCCAATCGTGGTGGATTTTTTGGCACTCGCCCATTTTCTAAGACCAATGACTATCTGATACGCCATGGCAAAACCCCGATTGAGTGGCAACTGCCACAGTAATCAGTCTTTGTATCCACTGATGTCTCGGCCTGATTGGCAAGTGGTTAACCTGCCAAGTTATCAATTTTGGCACTGTTTCGATGTCGCCATGATGCACTTGGCTATCGCTGAAGCCAAAAAAGGTGCAATGGCAGGCGAGATACCTGTCGGTGCGATACTTGTGCATGATGGGCAGGTGATTGGCAAAGGGTTTAATCAGCCAATTTTATCGCATGATCCGACGGCACACGCTGAGATTGTGGCGCTCAGAGATGCCTGTACTCGGCTAGGTAACTATCGTTTGCCACCACAGACGACGCTGTATGTGACGCTTGAGCCGTGCACCATGTGCTTTGGGGCACTGATTCATGCTCGGGTTGGGCGGATTGTGTTTGCCACTTTTGAGCCAAAATCAGGTGTGGTCGGCAGTCAGATGAACTTAAGCCAGATGGGATTTTATAATCATCAGGCGATGGTATCACAAGGGCTGCTCTCGTGTGAATGTTCGCAGATGCTGAGTCAATTTTTTGCCAAACGACGCGCGGATAAACGCTTAGCAAAACAAATGGCTAATAGCACAGTTTAAATAAATTATCAAAAAAAGAGCTTATTATGACGACGACAAAACAGTATTCACACCCAGTCATCTGTATCGATGGGCCAAGTGGTGCAGGCAAAGGCACGCTGGCATATCGACTAGCGGATGAATTGGGCTATAATCTTTTGGACAGCGGTGCCTTGTATCGCATCATAGGCTTATTAGCACATCAGGCAGGGCTGTTGGCTGAAGGCGTGGCTGATTTAGAATTGCAGTTAGAAAAGCTGACGCAGTCGTTAAATCTTGCCTTCGCCATCAATCACCAAACAAAAATGGTTGAAATATTAATCAATGGCGAGCCACTGACTGATGATATCCGCAATGAAACGGTCGGGGGCTATGCCTCAAAAGTTGCTGTATTCCCAAAAGTGCGTACAGCATTATTGGACGTGCAGCGAGATATGGCGAAGCGAAGCGGGCTGATTGCTGATGGTCGAGATATGGGCACGGTGATTTTCCCTGATGCGCCCGTGAAGGTATTTTTGACCGCCAGTGCCAAAGCACGAGCCGACCGACGCGTCGCCCAGCTGACACAGGCGGGTAAATCGGCAAATTATGAGGCAATTTTGGCAGAGATTGAAGCGCGTGATGAGCGTGACCAAAACCGTAGCGTTGCACCATCTAGGCCTGCTGATGATGCGCTGGTGCTTGATAGCTCAGCCATGGATGCTGAAGCTGTTTATCTGTCTGTACGTAAATTTTGTGAAAAGCAAGGCATTGTTTTTCCAACTTAGGCCATCGATGATCAATTCAGCCAATTTATCCACATCTTGACAAAATCACCCAAAAAAACTGTAAAAATTGGGTGATTTTTAATTTAAATTGGTGTAAAATAATGCGGTTTATATTTTTTAATGCGTGAGCGAAGTGTAAATCCAGCAATGCTTGGCATCATGCTTAACTGAACCACACTGGGCTGGCAGGCTGTGGCTATATTTTTTTAAGGTAAACATAATGGTATCATTTGCTGAACTGTTTGAAGCAAGCCAATCAGAACAAGGTCTTAACATTGAGCGTGGCTCAGTGATTTCAGGTACTGTGGTTGCGATTGACAGCGATTGGATTACAGTGGACACTGGTCTTAAGTCTGAAGGCATCGTTGCTCGTGAAGAGTTCCTAAACGAAGCTGGCGAGCTTGAAGTAGCAGTAGGCGACAGCATCGATGTGGTTGTTGAAGCTGTGGACAATGGCATGGGTCAAACTGTGCTATCACGCGAAAAAGCGAAGCGTGAAGAAAGCTGGCGTGCGCTTGAGCAGCTACACGAAAACGACGAAATCGTTAAAGGTGTTATTTCTTCTAAAGTTAAAGGTGGTTTCACTGTTGAAATCGGTTCTGTTCGTGCGTTCCTACCAGGTTCTCTAGTAGATGTTCGTCCAGTTCGCGAAACAACTCACCTAGAAGGCAAAGAGCTTGAGTTCAAAGTTATCAAGATCGACAAGCAACGCAATAACATCGTGGTTTCTCGCCGTGCCGTTATGGAAGCTGAAAACTCAGCAGAGCGTGATGAACTACTAGCCAAACTAGAAGAAGGCATGGAAGTAGAAGGTATCGTTAAGAACCTAACTGACTACGGTGCATTCGTTGATCTGGGCGGCATCGATGGTCTTCTACACATCACTGATATGGCTTGGAAGCGTATCAAGCATCCATCAGAAGCTGTTGAAGTTGGTCAAGACCTAAAAGTTAAAGTATTGAAGTTTGACCGTGAGCGTAATCGTGTTAGCCTAGGTCTAAAACAACTTGGCGCTGATCCATGGACTGAAGTTGAACAAACTTATCCAGTGGGTACCATCACCAAAGCACGCGTGACCAACCTAACTGACTATGGCTGCTTCGCTGAAATCGCTGAAGGCATCGAAGGTCTAGTGCACGTTTCTGAAATGGATCACACCAACAAGAACATCCACCCATCAAAAGTTGTTCAAGTGGGCGACGAAGTGAATGTCATGGTTCTTGAGATCGATGGTGAGCGTCGTCGCATCAGCCTAGGTATCAAGCAAACTATGCCAAACCCATGGGCAGAGTTTGACAAGAACCATGAAAAAGGTCAAAAAATCAGCGGTACCATCAAGTCTATCACTGACTTTGGTCTGTTCATCGGCCTAGAAGGTGGTATCGATGGTCTGGTTCATCTATCAGACATCTCTTGGACTGAAGCTGGCGAAGAAGCAATCCGCAACTACTCAAAAGGCGACACAGTAGAAGCTGTTGTATTGTCTGTAGATGCAGAAGCAAACCGCATCAGCCTAGGTATCAAGCAACTAAACTCTGATCCATTCAACGAATACCTACTGTCAAATGACCGTGGCGCGATCGTTAAAGGCACAGTTAAAGAAGTTGACGCTAAAGGTGCAGTGATCACTTTGGCTGATGAAGTAGAAGGCTACCTACGCGCTGCTGACATCGCTCGTGAACGCACTGAAGATGCTTCAAAAGTCCTAAGCGTTGGTGATGAAGTTGAAGCGAAGATCGTTGGTACTGACCGTAAATCTCGCAACATCAATTTGTCAATCAAAGCAAAAGATGAAGCAGATGAGCGTCAAGCAATCAAAGAGCTATCAAATGCTCAACCAGCTGAAGCACAGCCAAAAACTCTTGGTGACATCTTCGGTGATGCGCTAAAAGGCTAATCCAAAGCTGCATAAAAAGAGTGATGAGCAATCATCGCTCTTTTTTTATGTGTGAATCGTTATAAGTAGCGGCCAATCGATGTATAATTATAATAATGACAAGCGACCATAAAGCGATAGATAGCTGTTATTTGTGAATTTTTACAAAAAATTGATTTAAAATCATCAAATTTAACAAAAAACACATTTTCTTTTTGGCAGATTTCGGTTATTATCAAGACTCTATCAATTTGTTAAAAATCTGATACATGAAATGCAATCCAAGGTGAGGTGTATGCAGGCGGTAGTGAATAAATCTGATTTGATTGCCAATCTGGCAGCGGTCTGTGATGATTTGGAAGAGCATGTGGTAGATGAAGCCGTGCGATTGATGATGGCGATGATGGTTGAAGAGCTGATTCATGATGGCCGCATCGAGGTTCGGGGTTTTGGCAGTTTTTGCCTGCATCATCGTGCTGCACGCATCGCGCGCAATCCGCGCACGGGCGAGAGCGTATCTGTGAATGCCAAATCTGTGCCGCACTTTAAACCTGGCAAAGCACTGCGTGAAGCGGTGAATGCCATCAATGATTGAGTTGTTGTATCAATTACAATATAACATATTAAAGCATATTAAGAGTTTGTTATGCATATTATTTTAATTATTCTACTTGTACTGGCGTTCGCTTATTCTTTGGCGCTGGTGGTTCTAAATAATCAAGCCATCTCGGTCAATTTACTATTCTCAAATGTCGCCAACATGAGCTTGGGCTTGATTTTGGTTGCGACCATCTTTTTGGGTGTGTTGATCGGTATTTTGCTGGCACTGCTACTGTTCCGTGTTTTCCAAAATAAATGGGAAATCAGCCGTCTGAAAAAGGAAAATGCCAATGTGCAAGCTCAGCTGAGTGAGGCCAATTTGAAATTGGCGCAACAAGCAGAACACATTCGCCGTATTGAGTCACAAAATCAATCGGATGTGGTGACTTTGGCTGAGACCACATCGATCAATCATCCTGTCAATCCAGCACACGACACCAACCCGCATCGTCCTTTGTAAAAGGTGTGCTGCCCGATCATGACGGCGGTCGTTATTATTTATCAACGCGGCTTTAACATTGAATCACTGTTAAATCTGTGCTATCATGATCAGCAACTAAAAAGCCGTTAACTCAACGGCTTTTTTTGTGTATTTTACTGTGATAAGCCAAATTTTTAGCAAAAAAAGGATAGATCCATGAGTACCTCACCCATCATCGTCGCTGTAGATAAGCACAATTTGTCTGATGCGCTGACCTTGGCGGATAGCTTAGATCCATCACTATGCCGACTAAAGGTGGGTAAAGAGCTGTTCACTGTCTGTGGCGTGGAAGTGGTCAACGCCTTTCATCAGCGTGGCTTTGAAGTATTTTTGGATCTGAAGTTTCATGATATTCCAAATACCACCGCCCAAGCTGTGCTATCGGCTGCTGATATGGGCGTGTGGATGACCAATATTCATGCCAGTGTCGGTACTGATGCCATGCGATTATGCAAAGAGCGGTTGATGGCAGGGGGTTATGATACGCTGCTGATCGCCGTGACGGTACTGACTTCGATGACAGATGCTAACTTGGCTGAACTTGGCATCACTCGCTCAGTAAGTGAGCAGGTACTGCATCTGGCAGGACTGACACATCAGGCAGGTCTGGATGGCGTGGTCTGCTCAGCCCAAGAAAGTGCGATGCTAAAACAGCGATTTGGCACTGATTTTAAACTTGTCACCCCAGGCATTCGCCTAAATGATGATGCCAAAGATGACCAAAAACGCATTTGCACGCCAAGCGATGCCTTGGCTAACGGCTCGGATTATCTGGTGATTGGTCGTTCGATCACAGCTGCAACTGATCCCAACGAAAAGTTAAAATTGATCTTATCACAGATTTGAGCTATGATTGATCATTGCCATCATGACGCGCTAATAATACATAGCCAAGCGCAAAAATCCCGTTATGATAAACGGGATTTTTATTTATTGATCAAGCTGTTGATAACGCGTTGGGTCGCTGACGCCAGCATCCATAAAGCCTTGCTTGCGCAGATGGCAGCTGTCACAGTGACCACAAGCTCGTCCTTGGGCATCGGCCTGATAGCATGATACTGTCAATGCATAATCCACGCCTAAGGATAGACCCAGTTGTAGTGTTTCGGCCTTTGACAGTTGCTGCAGTGGTGCGATGATCGACAAGCGGCGGCCTTGGCGTCCTGCGACTGTTGCCAGATTTGCCATGTGTTCAAAGGCTTGGATAAAGTCTGGTCGGCAGTCTGGATAGCCTGAATAATCCACTGAGCTTACGCCGATGATGATGGCTGATGCTTGGGTGACCTCAGCTACTGCCAATGCATAAGACAAGAAAATGGTATTTCGGGCAGGCACATAAGTGATGGGCGCGACTTTATCATCATCTCCATAAACGATCGAGGCATCATAGTCTGGAACATGCAAATCAGGGTCGGTGAGCGCTGAGCCACCAAGTTTGGCGATGTCGATGTCGATGATGAGGTGTTTGACGCCAAGCGCTTTGGTGATGTTCTGTGCTGCCATCAGCTCGCTGGAATGGCGCTGACCATAACTAAAGCTGACAGCTGTAATGTTGGCAAATTCTGATTTGGCCCAATACAGACAGGTGGTGGAATCTAGGCCGCCTGAAAATAGCACGACGGCGTTTTGATGCTGATGCTCGTTCATGACACTCAATTGCTAAAAACTGTGCAAGCAAGATACCGCATATTACTTGATTTTTCAACTGTTTTTTGGGATTTTGGTTGTCAAGTTCATTGCAAATCAGACAAAGCATGCTACAATAACACGACTTAGGCTTATGAGCCATGCCAGCCCCAGCAGCTGAGATTTTTGATTAAAATATGCGTTGATACACCGAGAGATTCATGGAAGTTGAAATCATCAAAATCATCCTCGCCTTTGTGGTGCTGATCAATCCATCGGCAGCGTTGGCGATGTTTGTTAATCTGACCAATGGCTACGAGTTGCCTGATAAGCGGCGCATGGCCATCATCGCTTCGGCGACGGTGTTTATAACTGTCGCTTTTTTTGCGTTATTCGGGGAAGCGATGCTGCGTGGTTTGGGCATTTCATTAGGCTCATTTCGTGTAGCTGGCGGCATTTTGTTATTCATCATCGCCCTTGGCATGATGAGTGATGGCAATAATCCTGCCAAACCTAACGAAGATGAAGTCACACCGCCGAAGCCCAAGAACCCAAGCTCACTGACAGGCATGGCTGTGGTGCCGCTGGCGATTCCGATGATGATTGGGCCGGGCGGTATTTCAACGGTGATCATTTATTCATCACAAGTCAAAAGCGTGATGCAGATGGCATTCATTATCATTGCAGGGTTGTGCATCAGTATTTTTTGTTATGTGTCATTGATGGCAGCTGGCCGCATCAGCAAGATCTTGGGTGAAACTGGCCTAAATGTCATTAATCGCATCATGGGCATCATCTTGGCAGCTTTGGCGGTTGAGATTGTCGTTGCAGGCCTACGCACCATTTTCCCAGATCTGTTGTGATATAAGCACGAACCGTGATAAATCACGGTTTTTTTTATGACTTTTAATTCATTCTTTATCCATTGATTTTGTTTCATATCTACTTGCTTTGATCGAGCGGCACTGTTAATCGAGGGCGATTTGGGCTTAGGTTGTCCAATAAAGCTTTGCTGATGGGGAGGATGCCTTGATCCATCAATTCAGATAGTATCTCGGCGCAAAGAGGCGCAAAGCTAAAGCCTTTTGAACCCATGCCATACATACAAAAACTGCGCTTTTGGCCCGGGATTAGACCTATGATCGGATGATAATCTGGGGTCTGCGCACGGATGCTTGCGCGACCATGAAACTTGGGATGATCTGAAATGTTCAGTGTGTCACAGTATGTTGGCAAAGCGGTGCGCAGTTTATGCAGATTGTCCTGATGCTCGTGTTCGCTGATCGTGGTGTCGGTGCTGTTTCGCACGAAACTTGCGCCAAATAGCAGCGCCTGACTGCCCAAGGCGTCATCATAAAACTGGCTGCAATAGCCATCGTATTTAATGGCGTGTTTTGCGCCATCTGTCGGATCACTGTCAAGCGCCACCCATGACACTTGACCGCGAATTTTACGGCAGTCAAACAAGGATTGCTCAATTTGAGAACTGACAAAGCCTGCACAGATCACCACTTGATCAAAATCATATGTCTGCTGCTCTTGTCCATCGCTTGTGCTAATGCTGACTTTATCGGCTGATTCGCTGATGCGTATGACAGATGCGCTGATGTGTGTGGCTGGCCTAGCGGCATCGAAGGCTTGGGCGATTTTGGCAGGGTATAAGATTCCGCCCATCGGCACATGGGCGACGATGTCAGCGCAGCTTAGGTCTTGATGGATGGCATTAATCTGCTCATCGCTGCTGTGATTGTCATTTAGCGCCTCATGGATCAGTGATTTTGGGTAGGGGTAGATCATAGCACGGCGCTTATCGGCGGATTTTTGGCTAGGCAGCAGTAAATCGGTGACGCCAATGGTGTCAAATACGCGCTGATCGCTGTTTTTGGCAGCGTCATTGAGTGCTTGATAATGCCGATGCGCATATAAAAAACTCACCGTTGGTAGATGGTCGGCAGCTTTTTCAAGCACCGTCAATTTGGGTGCAAACAGCGCGCAGGGATTGCCTGAAGCACCAGACATCAAACCATTAGGCTCAAATAAATGAATGTCATGGCCGCGCCGCTTTAAGGCAAAAGCCAAACTGACACCACTGATGCCGCCGCCGATGAGGGCGATTTTTTTGCTAGGCGTATTGTGAGCTGATGGTGACAGTGTCGGCTGACTGGGTGGATGTTGGCTGCTGATCATCTCGCGCTTACGACCAAATCCTGGCGTTTTGATGATATCAAATCCAGCTGCAATCAATCCACGGCGTACAAATCCTGCTGCTGTAAATGTGGCCAGCGTCGTATTGGCATGGGACAGCTTTGCCATCTGATCAAATAAGGCATCACACCACATATCACTGTTTTTGGCGGGCGCAAAGCCATCCAAAAACCACGCATCAACTCTGGCGCTCTCTTGGGTTTTGATCAGCTCATCCAAGCTTTGACTGGCATCACCAAACCACAAATCCAATGTGATCGTAGGAGCGATATGTAAGCGATGACAGCCAGACATCGGCAACGGATACTGGGCGATCAGCCGATCAATCCATCGTTGCAGCGTAGGATTATCTCTCCATGCTGATAACGCTTGTCGCAAATCGCTTTGGGTGAGTGGGAATTTTTCGGTGCTGATAAAATGCAATCTAGCAGTTGAGGGCGCGCTCTCATTCCACTGTTGGCACGCTGCCAAAAAATTCAGCCCCGTCCCAAAACCCGTCTCAGCGATGACAAAGCAGGATCGTGGATCTAGCAGCGACCATCGATGGGGCAGATCATTGCCGTTAATAAATACATGACGCGCCTCTGCCAGACCGCCTGTGTGCGAAAAATACACATCATCAAACTGCTGAGAGGTTGGCACAGTGTGACCCTCAGCATCGGTTTTCCAGTGGATATCGGCGGTGCTAAGCGGCGCATAAGGCGTGTGCTGATTTGTCATGAGTTTGATGGCAGTACTTGGATGAATGGTTTGATATCGACATGGCTGTACACACCCGCCTCCAGATATGGATCGGCCTCTGCCCAGGCTTTTGCTTCTGCCAAATCGCCAAACTCTGCAATCACCAGACTGCCGCTCATGGCATCAGCACCGTGTTCGATCGGTGTGGGGCCAGCGACAATGAGGCGCTTTTGTTCATTAAGCTTATGCAGACGATCTAAGTGCTTGGGTCTGGTTTCACGGCGCTTCTGGCCGCTGTCAGCGACATCATGACCGATGATGGCAAATAAAGGCATGGGGTTCTCCTATGATTAATCAATGATAAATGGCGTCACAGCTTAAGATCTAGCACCGCGATATGACGATCGGCCAAGGCATCTTGCCATGCTGTCTGATGGCTTTGGGCATCACCTACCAACACCGCAAAAATCCCATAAGGATGCGTGCCGATGCGTTCAATTTTTCTTAAGATACCACGATCTGGTACGGTGTCGATATTGATCACAAGACAGATTTGCGCTGCGTTTTGATCGGCATCGGTGAGCAGTCTTAGGATGTCTTCTTGATCATCAATGCAGCCAAAATCTTTTAATGCTGTCAAAGAAAGCGGAGTGTGATTTGGTTTTTCAAGCGCGGCAATGATGAGTCTGTCGCTCACAGCGACTTGTGGCAGTGGCTTTGGCTTGGGTGGCTGATAGTCATCCTGATCGATGATGCTTTGATTATAATAGGCCAAAAGCCTAGCAAAATAAGGATCTTGGATATCGATGCGAAAACTTATCCGAGCCTTAATGCGGCTGTACAGATAGGCCATTAGGCGCGGCAACACACCGTAGATCATCAGACAGGCAATGGTCAGCCAAGCAAAGTGGGCAGGCTGACTGTGCATGCCATCAGGCAGGGTGATGCCAAATTTTGCCGGCAAAAAGCCTAAGATATGTAATAGCTGATAAAAATGCGCATCACTAAGCAGTGTCGATTCCCAATGAAAATGATAGCTTTTGAATAAAAACAGTAGCAAAAGACCGACGATGCTGCCTATAAGCCCAAACAACCAAGCGGCATGCATGATGCTGGCAATGTACCAAAATTTCACGGGTTTTTGGACATCTTTTAATACCCCGTATGCGGTTTGGGACAGTTTTTTATTGGCATCCATGGATTTGATGGATGGTGAATTTATAAAGCTGATCTTATCAATGATGCTTGCCAATAGTGTGGGTCTGTGCTGTAAAAAAGCTGAGATGCACCACCATAATAATGACAGCGTATGCCAACCCAAAAGCGCCACGATCAAATAAAAAAAGTTCACCGATGTCGCTGCCAATAGCCCAGCGACCCCAAACAATGCCATCAAAAAATACGACGCATACAAAGCGCTTAAGCTGGTGGCGATGCTTCGTTTGGCATCTTGTAAAGCTTCCATGAGGCGGCCATCACTGTCGATTTTTTTGGCTCGCAAAAACAGCTTGTCATAAGCACTGCCGTGTTCTGCCACTAATGATTGGGTGATGAGCTTGGGCGCTTGACCAAAAAGATGGCCTTGCTGCTCTAAACGGCGAATGAGTTCTGCATGCTCGTGGTCGCTTTGGCTATGCTGTGTCATAAGTCACCTTGATCGGTCGGGTGCTGGGTATTGGCGTTATTTTGTAGTTGCAAAAGCTCTTGCTCGATCGCTTGGATTTGTTGCTGCTTATCAATGCTGGGTGCAGCTGCCAACTGTTTTTGCAGTTTTTTGAGCTGAGTACGCAGTTTGGCGGCCATGATGGTGTTTTTGGCGGCAGTTTCATCGATGGTCACGGTGTCGGCTTGGTTCATGACATTGACCATCTGAGATTCGATGGTACTGACCACAGGCTTGCTGCCGCTTTCGATACTTTGGGCGACGCGCTCTAGGTGCCGATGATAGCGCTGTCTTAGATGCGCTTGTTCGCGATCTCGTGCCTCATCACTGGGTCTGTGGGTATGTGCTACCAAATCGATACAGTCCACAGGGCAGGGCGCGATACAAAGCTCACAGCCAGTACACAGATCGCTGATGATGCTGTGCATGTGCTTGGCGGTGCCGATGATGGCATCGACAGGACACGCCGGTATGCACTTGGTACAGCCGATGCACTCGCTGTCACGAATGATGGCGCGCACAGCGGTAGGACGCTGTGTCACAGGATCGATCGGCCATTTACTGATGCTGGCTGGCAGGCTGTCTCGGCCAGTCAGTTCACTGATGCGATCGGTGACCGCTTGGCCACCTGGTACACACAGATTGATCGCTTCGTTTTGGGTGATGATGCCATGCGCATACGGCAGGCAGCCATCATGATGCCCACAAAGACCGCACTGTGTCTGAGGCAGTACAGCATCAATGGCGTAGATCGCCTCAAGTGTGGCTGAATCCAAGGATTCAACAAGTGGCTGAAATAATATCGGCACAGACTTGGGCGAGTGGAGGGAGTCTTGTGATGCCACATCCGTAGAGGTCGAGGGTTGATAAGTGATCACGCCAGATCTCCTTGTTGCACCACTGCTTCAATCAGCTGATGGGCGATGGTGCCTGCAGCTGGGATGGCTGGCAGGGCATTGATGTCAAAAAAGTTCGCTGATGCCAATTCATTAGGCTCAATCTTAATATCACCGTGTGCATGGGTGGCGATGAATCCAGCCATCAAATTGCTCGGATATGGCCATGACTGACTGCCAAAGTACTTAAGATCAGTAATACTCACACCCACCTCTTCTAGTGCCTCGCGATGTGCTGCCATCTCCAGTGTCTCACCTGCCTCGACAAAACCTGCGATCAAGCCATGCACGCCGCTTTTATGACGGTGATGACGCGCCAGCAGGATCTGAGGGTTACCAGTCTTGGGATGTCGGCGTGTGATGGCGATGATGATGCATGGCTGCACTCGAGGATAAGCACGATGACGACAGGCTGGGCAGATCATGGCATGTTCACCGCCGCTGTGTAGCACAGTTCGCGTGCCGCAGCGACTACAAAAGCGATGATCTTGATGCCAGCGGATGAGCATGATGGCTCGGCTCAAAAGACTGATGGTTGATGCAGTGCTAGTATTAATCAATTCACGAAAGCTTAACAGGCGCAGATTTTTGGCATCTTTAGCATCATAGCCTTGACCATAAGGGAAAATTAGCTTTAAGCTGATAGCATCGGTGCTACTGATGGCGTGTGTGGCAGGCAGCGTATGATCCTTGACTAACGCCACACAGTGACCATCGTGCGTCTCAGTAAAGCCAAGAGATACCGCCTGAGTTGGTGCTTCATCAAGCGTAATCACAAAAGGCATCGAGTGATCATCGATTAAGACGCCATCATCACAGACCACCCAAATTTTAACGCTCATGACAGCACCTGCGTGCGCCAAAGAGCATCGGCATCGGCATCAGACACCGATGGCTGAATCAAGCTTGCGTATTGTGACAGATTCAAAAACTGGCCACCTTGAGCATTGGTGTCGTTGTTTGAGCCATCATGATCATCAATGGCCATGGCGATCTGGCCACCAGTCATCGCCAAATAGACTTCAGCTAGGATCTCTGAGTCTAATAAAGCGCCGTGAAAGGTACGATCTTTTTTGCCGACACCCAGTCGCTTCACCAAAGCATCCAAGGTGTTTTTTTGGCCAGGGTACAGCTGTTTGGCGATGGCCAATGAGTCGGTCACTTGTACGCGCTCACTAAAATCTGGCAAGCCAGCACGATCAAATTCCATGTTTAAGAAATTCATATCGAAATTGGCATTATGGGCGATGATCTCGCTGTCAGCCATGAATTCATAAATCAGCTGCGCCACCTCGGCAAATTTTGGCTTATCTGATACAAAGGCATTGCTGATCCCGTGTACGCGAATGACCTCATCATCCATTGTTTTTTCTGGATTTAGATAGACATGCAGGATATTGCCAGTGAATTTACGACCCACCAGCTCTACTATCCCCACCTCCACGATGCGATCACCGCCTTGGGCATCAAATCCTGTGGTCTCAGTATCCATAATCAGCTGTCGCTCGGTGGCACCGCGATTGATGGGCTGTGGCAAAATCGGCCAAAAATCTGGATTGACGCGACTGGTATCGCCGTCATAGTCAGGATTTTGTTGGCTGTTATACTCACCGATTTTTGGGGCGGTGGTGCGCGTGGGTTCGGCTCTTAAGTGGTCTTGGGCTGCACTGATCTGATCATTGGTGTGGTCTGTGCCAATCTGCACATCAAAAGCAGCCTCTGTCAAATCCATCTGGCCACCAGTCATCGCCAAATACACTTCAGTTAAGATCTCAGAGTCCAACAAAGCGCCATGAAAAGTACGGTCTTTTTGACCGACGCCCAATCGCCTTACCAAGGCATCCAATGAGTTTCTTTGGTCGGGATACAGCTGTTTGGCGATGGCCAATGTGTCTGTCACGCGCACGCGGTCACTAAAATCCGTCAAGCCGACGCGGTCAAATTCGGCCTGCAAAAAACGCATGTCAAAAGCAGCATTGTGAGCGATAATTTCACTGTCTATCAAAAAATCATAAACAAACTGCGCCACATCGGCGAACACAGGCTGACTCTGTACAAACTCATTGCTGATGCCATGAATGCGCATCACCTCATCTTCCATGATTTTTTGGGGATTGAGATAGACATGTAAAATATTACCAGTCAATCGGCGGTCGATCATCTCGATCGCACCGATCTCAACGATACGCTCTCCTTTATACGGATCAATGCCTGTGGTTTCGGTATCTAAGATGATTTGGCGTTTGGGGGTGCCGCGATTGACAGGCTTTGGCAGGATCGGCCAAAAATCTGGATTGACGCGGCTGGTATCGCCATCATAGTCAGGATTTTGTTGGTTGTTATATTGCATTATTTTTGGCTCAGCAGGTACGAGCGTTGGCGGCTGATCATTGGGCATTGGCGCATCTGATGGCGCTTGTGCTGATGCAGCAATCCATTCATCCCCCTGATCATCCACGCCCAGATTGGCAAGCTTATCCGCCATCTCATTACCTGCGTGTCCTGCATGACCCTTCACCCATTGCCAGTCGATTTGGCGGTTTTGGGTGAGTGCATCGAGCTGCTGCCACAGCTCAAGATTTAGCACAGGTTTGCCGTCAGATTTTTTCCAGCCACGATTTTTCCAGCCAGTAATCCATTTGGTGATGCCATCTTTGACATAGCCTGAATCCGTCCAAATCTGTATCGGCAGATGTGCAGGCGTGCTTTGTAGTGCAGTGATGGCTGCCATCAGCTCCATGCGGTTATTGGTGGTGTTCGGCTCACCGCCCCATAGGTTTCGCACATCGCCCGTGTCATATTGTAGATGTACACCATAGCCACCAGGGGAGATGGCGGACTGTCCATTACCTTTACAAGCGCCATCAGTATATGCAATGATTGGATAAGTCATAATTGCTTTTTTTGATAAAAATTTGCTGTCTATTATAAAGCATTGTGCCAGTTTATGCGAATTTATACACCAAAATATCAGCGGGCAGTTTGTGTAAGATTGGTATGAGTCTGTGGATATTTGGATGGGTGAATGTGTTATAATGATTAATTTTCAGATCACAATACAGCACCATGACCCAAGCCATGATTTCAAGTCATCAGTTTACCAGATTATTTCATCCAAACCATCTGCACGCACCAAAGACGGTGTCATCACAAGATGCAGATAAAATCCGTGCATGGCAATCATCCGCCACGCCTTTATATCTAGAAATCGGCGCGGGCAAGGGCAGGCACGCCATGTTATTTGCAAGCAATCATCCTGATAAGCAATTGATCGCTGTTGAGCGTACCAGCGAAAAGTTCACGGCATTTGACAAATTAAGCCTATCCAGTTCATTAGATAATCTTATCAATATCCATGCTGATGCGATTGCGTTTAGTGTGCATTTTATTCAGCCTGGTTCGCTAGACGGTGTGTTTATCCTATATCCCAATCCCGAACCGCATAACAAAAATCAGCGGTGGCTAAATATGCCGTTTTTTGAGTTTTTATTATCTCGTATGAAAGCGGGTGCAACGATTACTTTAGCCAGTAATATCAGTGATTATATCGATGAAGCGGTCGAATTGCTGGATGCTGTATGGCAGTTGCCGTATGTTAAACAGACCATCGATAAATCATCGGCTCGTACGCATTTTGAGATTAAATATCTGGCGCGAGATGAGCTATGCCAAGAGATTATTATCACAAAGCCCAATGGCTATATCACTCGCTTTGATGATGTGCCTGCGGTGTCATTATAAGTAGCTTTATAAATTAGTAATATTAAACAACTGGAAGTATCATGACCAAGTCAAGTGTGGCGATTATCGGTGCAGGGGCGGCAGGGCTGATGGCGGCAGAAGTGCTGTCGGCTTATGATATCGACATCCATGTATTTGACCAAAAACCCACCGCTGCACGCAAGATTTTGATGGCGGGCAAAACAGGGCTGAATATCTCACACAATGAGCCGATGGTGGATTTTGTGACACGATACACGCCATCGGATTGGCTGATGCCTTATGTGCAGGCATTTGGTGCTGATGATATCCGAGCATGGATGACATCACTTGGTATTGATAGCTATGTCGGCTCGACAGGGCGGATATTTCCTGTTGAGATGAAAGCATCCAAGCTTGTGCGCGCATGGCTAAATCGGCTGCATGATCATCAAGTAAAATTTCACTATTGCCATCGCTGTATTACGATGGATAATCGAGTGCTTGGCTTTGAGGTATTGGATAATAAAGGCAATATCATCGATAAGTTTAGCCAAGCGTTTGATGCGGTGATATTGGCGTGTGGTGGTGGCTCTTATGCATATCTGGGCAGTGATGGTGCTTGGCAAAGATGGCTGGAAGCTGATGAGCTAACACCGCTTTATGCCAGTAATGTCGGGGTGCTGCGTGCTTGGTCGCCATTTATGACACCACTGTATGGTCAAGCCATCAAGCGTGTGCGTGCATGGGTGGGTGATGATATCGGCCATCAAGGCGATATCGTGATCAGTCATTATGGGCTAGAAAGTGGGCTGATTTATAAGCTAAACCTTGCCATGCGGCAAGCGATGGATGAGCATCAAACATTCACTCTATACTTGGATTTATTACCTGATAAATCAGCAGATTTTATTTATAAAAACTTAACCAAAAATAAGAAACAATCGCTCAATACCCTACTCAAGAAACTTGGACTCGACGCTGTCAAAATTGCGTTATTAAGAGAATGCACCAATAAAACCGACTGGTCTGACTTATCAATCATGGCAAAGCATATCAAGGCGCTTGCGATTGAGTGCACGGGATTTCGCCCGATGGATGAAGCCATCAGTACGGGTGGTGGTATTAAGCGTATGGCGGTAGATGAGGACCTGCAGCTGCGTGCTCATGCAGGCGTGTTTTGCTGTGGCGAGATGCTGGATTGGGATACACCAACAGGGGGTTATTTATTAACGGCGTGTTTTGCCACAGGTCGAGCGGCTGCGATGGGTGTTGTAAAACATCTAGATGCATTACAAAATAACTAAGACTCACACAAAAAATGGCTGAACGATATCAGCCATTTTGCAACTTAGACAAACTTCCCAACCAAGCCTTCACTATCGGTGCGTGCATCGAGCGCCACGAGCAGTGCATAGGCACCGATAAATTTACGGCTGATAAACATCATCTCTTTTGGTGGCAGACTAAATTCCAATGACTGCATTCCTTCTTTGGCTTTGTTCATCACTCGGGCGTACAAATCACTGCCAGCCCAAATGTAGCGATCATGACTATCTAGGTGTGGATGCTGACCGCCAGCGGATTGATTCAGTGCTGCTGCCTTGGCGAATGGCTCACACGCCATCAAAAAGACTGTTGCCATGTCAGATTTTGGCTTACCGCTAAGTCTGTCAAAAAAATCATAGCCAGTCATCGCATCCATCATCAGTGCTTGATCATGGTGATAGCCTGCTGTCAAAAGCCCACGAGCAATACTAAGTAGATGCTGATCAAACTGCTTAATCGCACCAAAATCCAATAAGATAAGCTTATCAATGCCATCTTCAAATCGCACCAAATAATTCCCAAAATTCGGGTCGGTCTGCATCTCACCCCACTCGAATAACTCACGGATGACCACTTCGATGGCGGCTTGACCTAAGGCATTTTTGCGATCTTGGGGCAGTTGTTTTAGCGTATCATCATTGAGCGATACGCCATGCTCAAAACTCATGCAGATCAAGCGTGGCGTACTGTAATTGTCATAAATTGTCGGCACGACATAGCGTGGATCATCCGCAAGATAGCCTGCAAATCGCTTGGTGGTGTTCGCTTCTAGGGTATAATCTACTTCACGATGCAACAGCTCGCCAATCTCTTCAAACCATGCGTCGAGTGCTTTAGTCTGTGGCACGGCATTGGTAATTTTTAATAGATGCTTAAAGATGGATAAGTCAGCATCAATGGATGATGCAACCCCAGGGTATTGCACTTTTAGCACGACTTCACGGCCAGAATATTTGTGCACGGCTTTATGCACTTGGGCAAGACTCGCTGTGCCAATCGGTGTGCGATCGATTTCAAAATCCGTCACACGCTCACCAAGCTCGGCTTTTAGTGCATCGTAGATGATATGCCAAGATAGCGGCGTGGTGTTGGCATCAAGTGTGTGTAGTGCATCAAGCACCTGCGGCGGCAAAAAATGTTCGCCATATAATGCAAGCATCTGACCCACCTTGACCACTGAGCCTTTGAGTTTGCCAAGCTCGCTCACCAAATAATCCGCCTGTTCTTGGAGTAGGGCGTGTTTGGCATTGGCTCGCTGTTCTTGACTCATAAACAGGCTGCCGACACTGGATTTTGCCCAATTCTTACCGATATTGAGCGAAGTTTTGGCGATGGATAGGCGACGAGATAGAGGTGTGGTTTTTAGCTTATCGATTGGCTGAGTCATGCGATGATTTAATTGATAATAAAAATGATGGCTTATTATAGCAAAAATTCACCTTTGTCGCTATGATTGGCTAAGATTGTGATTTTTGGACTATAAAAAGGGATAAAGCCAATCACTTTATCCCTTTGATATGGTTTGAATCAGAACCCTTTATCAACCGCACGCCAGCCGATATCACGGCGGTATTGCATACCATCAAAGTTGATGCCATCAATGGCCTGTAGCGCTTTGGCTTGTGCATCTTTGATGGTGTCAGCCAGTGCCGTCACGCACAGTACACGACCACCGTCGGTCACGATATCATCGCCTTGTTGTTTGGTGCCAGCATGGAAGACTTTTAGGGTATTTGTGCCATTGTCAAGCCCTGTGATGACATCGCCTTTTGAGCTGCTCTCAGGGTAGCCACGGCTTGCCAAAACGACACCTAGTGCCACTTGTTTTGACCAATTGGCAGTCGCAGGCAAATTGCCTTTTAGACCTGCTTCAATCAGCTCAACCAATGAGCTTTCTAGACGCATCATGATTGGTTGTGTCTCAGGATCGCCAAATCGGCAGTTGAACTCAATCACATAAGGGTCATTTTGATCATTGATCATCAAACCTGCGTACAAAAATCCAGTATAAGGCGTGCCGTTCGCTTTCATCGCATCGACCACAGGGCGGATGACTCGCTCGATGACCTTATGATGCACTTCATCAGTCACCACAGGGGCAGGGCTATAGGCACCCATACCGCCAGTATTGGCACCTGTATCGCCTTCAAAGATGCGCTTGTGGTCTTGGCTCGTTGCCATCGGCAAGATGTTATCACCATCAATCATACAGATGAATGAGGCTTCTTCACCTGCCAAAAACTGCTCAATCACCACACGGCTGCCTGCATCGCCAAATTTATTACCCGACAGCATATCGTCGATGGCATCATAAGCTTCTTGCTCGCTCATGGCGACGATGACGCCTTTACCTGCGGCTAGGCCATCGGCTTTGATGACAATTGGCGCACCATTTTTTGCAACAAAGGCTTTAGCAGGCTTAATCTCGGTGAAAACTTCATAAAAAGCGGTTGGGATGCCATGTTTTTGCATAAAGTCTTTGGCAAAGGCTTTTGAACCTTCAAGCTGTGCACAGTATTTGGTCGGGCCCCAGACACCGATATTTGCCGCACGCAAATCATCTACAACACCTGCGACCAATGGTGCTTCAGGACCAACCACCACAAATGCGATGTCATTAGCTTGGCAAAATTCAACCACCGCCGCATGATTGGCAACATCCAAATCGACATTGACAAGCTTATCTTCGGTGTTGGTACCTGCATTGCCACGAGCGACATAGACTGTCTTAACGCGTGTATCTTTGGCACAAGCCCAAGCCAAAGCGTGCTCACGACCGCCTGTACCTAGTACTAAAATATTCATGATAATCCTTAGAACAAAGAAACTAAATCAATGGTGTTATTTTAACAAAATTTTTGGAATTTGGCGAAAAATAAATGGGTTTTTTAAGAGTTGTGGTAGATAAGGCTGGGATCTTACATCATTTCTCAATCACTTAAGCGAATTAAATGGTGTGCCATTGTTGATTTAAACTGGCATTTATTAAAAAACACATCATTGTTGATTTAACAGCCTTTGCCACAGCTTTAATGAGTTTGTATTTGAAATATTTTACCCAATTTAGTACGGTTTTTTTGGTTTATCATGAGTGTTAATTTTGATAAAACCATCTTAATACCATCGCTGCAAATGATGCATTAGTCAATTTATGTATAATCTGCCAAGTTCACGACAGTATCACAATAATGTCTGGTTAAATCATGGTCGTGGCTGACCATGACAAGCGTGCATTTTTGGGTACGACAGGCATCCGTGAGTAAGTCTAGCGTGGTTTTTTGGGTAATGGGATCAAGGCGGTTGGTGACTTCATCGGCGAATAGTAGCACAGGCCTCATCATAAGAGCTCTCATGATGGCAATGCGCTGTAGCTCACCGCCAGAGACACTCTCACTTGTCCGATCTAGTAGCTCAGGATGTAGCTGTAAGGCTTTCATAAGCGGTGTTATTTGGCTTTTGTCAAGGTTGTGGCGTTTGACCACATCATCAATGAGTGTGCCAAGTTTGATATGCTCAACAAAAGCCGATGGCGGATCTTGGTAGAGTTTTAGCACTTGGTGGCGTTTGGGTTTGGTGTGCCATGTCATCACCCCATTGGAAGGTGTGATCAGGCCGCAAATGGCGTCCCCAAGCGAACTTTTGCCGATGCCGCTATCGCCAATGAGTCCGACCGCTTGCCCTGCATGGAGCGTGATGTTCAGCCCACTAAATAACTCTTTATTACCACGACTGATGGCCACATCTTTTAATGTCAAAAGAGGGGTATCGATAGGCGAGATGTTTGTTTTTGTCCATGTGGCAGGATTGGCACTGATCAGTTCTTTGGCGTAGTCGGACTTGGGGTTTTGTAGGATATCGGTGGCTTGCCCTTGCTCTAACAACTTGCCTTTTTTCATAACCATAATCAAATCGCCATCGCCACTTAAGTGGTTGGCAACTTTGATGTCATGGGTAATGGTCAAAAGACAACCGCCTTGTTTAGCGACTTGAGCGAGCATATCCGCGACGGCTATTTTATTGGTGTGGTCAAGCCCTTTGGTGGGCTCATCGGCAATAACCATGTACGCTCCGCTCACGGTAGCAGATGCAAAGGACGCGCGCTGTGCCATGCCTCCTGATAGTTGATGAGGGTATTGGTCTTTGGCCTGATCTAGGGAGAGTTGTTTTAAGGCGTGCAGGGCAGCTGCTTTGGCGGTGGTGTTATCGGCTCGTTTGACAAAGTGCAGACTCTCCCAAATTTGGCGAAACACTGTCATGGTAGGATTAAGCGAACGCACTGGCTCTTGGGGTAGCATGGTCAAATCACGCCCCCATAGCTTGGCAAATCGGCGTTCATCAAGTTTGTCTTGGCCATCATGGAGCATCTTGCCATTGATGATGATTTGTCCTTTGACTATCAAGCCATTGGGTAATGCCCCCATGATGGCTTGTGCCAGCAGGCTTTTGCCTGAACCTGTCTCACCCAAAATGGTCAAATTTTGGCCGTTTTTATACTCAAGCTAATGGGTTCAACCAAAGTAGTACCGTCTGTGGTATGGATGGACAAGTCATTGATTTGAATTAAGATATTTTGCATGATTAATCGACCTGTTTGCCTGATAATAATTGAAAAGATAGCACGAGTAAAAACACGGTAATAATCGGCAAAAAGAATATCAAAGGCGCTTCATAATAATACGGAAATAACTCAGTCATCATAAGACCCAGTTCGGCAGTGGGCGGTTTGAGACCAACATTGATAAAGCCTAGTGTTGCTAGAGCAAGCACCGCATTGCCAGCTCCAAATGCTGAGAGCGTCCACATAACAGGAGCCAGTTTTGGCAGGTAGTGGCGTTTGATGATGTACCACAGACCCATGTCCATGAGTGTGCTGGCTTGTACTTCGCTAGATTTGCGTAGGTTTAGGCTCATCGCACGAGTCATCTTAAAAAACTCTACCCACATCACAAGTGACACACCCAGATACAGTGACCAAAAGCTATTAGGGGCGATGGATGCAAAGAGCAGGATAAAAAGCAAGCCTGGCAGCGCCATGATACAATCGCAAATAAAGTTAAAAAGCTTATCCAAAATCCCACCAAAAATCCCTGCTAGCAAGCCAAACAACAGCCCAAAGACGAGCGAAACTCCCACCGAGCCGATGATGAGCGAAAAAGACAGGCGAATGGCGGACGCCAGCCGTGCCATCATATCACGCCCCAGATGATCAGTGCCAAAGGGATGCGCTTTAGAGGGTGTTGACAAGACAATATCAAGATTTTGCATTGCGATGTCATAGGGGCGTATGAGCAGACTGCCATAGGCAAAGCCAAGTAGCATCAGCAAAATGATCAGTCCGATCAGTTGGGCAGCGGTTAAGTTTTTTAGGTATTTCATCATAATATGGGCAAATGGATAACAATCTTTGGCAAAGGCTGATAAACTTAGTGAATCTCATAACGAGGGTCGATGTAGCGATTGATGACATCTAAGATGGTATTTAGCATCACGAACAGCCCGCCCATAACCAAAGCTGAGCCTTGTATCATCGGTATGTCTCTGGCGATGATGGCATGAACTAGAGCATGACCGATACCAGGCCATGCAAATAGACTCTCCACGATCACCACTCCTTCAATGAGATAGATGAGCTGTACGCCATGATAGGCGACAATGGGAATGGCAATGTTACGCACGCCATGTCGTCTAAATGCTTGCCAAGAACTTAGCCCTTTTAATTTGGCAAATTCATAAAATGCAGAATCAAGCACCGTCACTGCGGCATTACGACTGACTCGAATGGAAACAGCCGACAGACCCAAGGCAAGCGTGAGAGCAGGCAGGATATAGTGGATCGGCTTGCCATAGCCGATGGCAGGCAGCCATTTTAAGTGTACTGCAAAAATGGTGATAAGCAATACGCCAGTAATAAAAGCAGGGGCAGAGCGAAGTATTGTGGCGATGAACAAGGTGAAACGGTCAAAGACGCCATCGGGTCTTAGCGCGGCGAGTACGCCTATCGGTGGTGCGATGATGAGCGAGATGATCAAAGCCACAAAAGCCAGTGACAGAGTATGCCCGAACTGATGAGCCAATTCATGCCATACGCTTTCCCCGCTGACGAGCGAATTTCCCAAATCCAAGCGGAGCAGGTCGCCAAACCATGCTACATACTGCTCATACCATGGCAAATCAAGTCCCAGCTCAGCTCTCACTTGGTTGGCAGAGCTTGCAGTGACTTGATCGTAGCCATAGCGAGACGCAGCAATACGATATGCCATGTCCCCTGGTAGGCTTCGCATAAGAATAAAGGTCAAGGTGCCGACCGACCAGATGACCAATAAAAGCTGGATAAGCCGTGATGTGACTGGTTTTAGCATAATACTGTATTTACCATAAACTAAAGCATGAAGCGCATAAAAAGTCAAAACCAAATCAGAGCGATGGTGTGCCGCTGTTTGGGTTTTGTGGCGTGTTACCATTTTAGTTGGTTGAGGTTGTATTTACGCTCAAAAGGATCAAGGCTCAAGCCTTGTAAGGTTTTATGAGCGGATGCACTTTGATGATAGTACACGATAGGGATAAGCGGACGCTCATCTACCAAAATGGTGGCAACTTGCTTTTTAAGCTCATCTCGCTTAGCATCATCGGTGATGGTGGCGATATCATGCAAGGCTTGAGTGAGTGCAGGGTTGTGGTAGTTCATCACGCCCCAATCACTGCCTTGTGGGTTTAGGTCTTCTTGAAGTGAAGCCAATGGGTCTGGGGTATTACCGTAGTTACGAGCGTACAGAGCCATTTGTAAAGTGCCATCTTGATGAGCTTTTGGAATTTCTGATGAATTGGTGATATTGACTTGTAAATCCACGCCGATTTTACGCCATTGGTCTTGTAGGGCGGTGGCGATCAGCGGCAGCTCTGGGCGGTCAGAGAATGTAATGAGTGATATGATAACTGGCTTACCATCCTTTTGTAACATGCCATCCGCTGTTTCATCAAAGCCATTGGCAAGTAATTTGGCTTTAATGGCGGGATAATCAGGGGTAGATTTTGCCACGCCAACCTGCCAACCACCAAACATGGGCGGTAGCAGCTCATATGCCCCTGCATTCCCAATGCGCAGCACCGATTTGGCAATAGCATCACGGTCTATGGCATCGGATAGTGCTTGACGGGTGGTCTTATCGGCAAAGAGTGGGTTGGCAATGTTCATCTTAATAGTTATGGTGCGAGCGAGCGTCTGGGTTGCTACTTGCAGGTCGCTGTTGTTTTGTAGGCGTTTTAGGCTGGCGCTATCAAGGGTGTACACCAAATGATCATCACCACTTTCAACGAGCAAAGCTCGAGTCTCGCTGCGAGAGTTGGCAAGGTAGTTTATGCGTGCGATATGGGCTTTTTGACCCCAATAGTTGGCATAAGCTGACTGCTCAATTTTTTGTGGCGGCTCAACCTTGTCGGCTTGATACGCCCCTGTGCCGATGATTTTGATGGCTTGCCCTTTATCATCAAAGGATGCTGAAGCCAGGATAATGGCAGTGGCGTGTGCCAAATAAGATGGCAAGGTGGACAAAGGCTCGGCAAGTTGAAACTCTACTGTTTTGTCATCGATTGCCTTGATTAGCTTAATATTGGCGCTTTTTAGTGCGGTGGGCTTGTTTAGGGCAAGCGTTAGACTGTTGACCACTTCTTTGGCTGTCATCGGCGTTCCATCATGAAATTTGACATCATCACGCAGAGTAAACACCCATGTTTTGCCGTTATCGGTGGTTTTCCATGTCTGTGCTAGAGCGGGGACAATTACCCCTGCATCGTCCACATCCACCAGCGTTTCACCAATGCCCATGCGTTGATAGATGAAGCCTGATGTGCTAGGATCAGTATTGGTAATCTCCCAAGGGGTAACGACCGTAAGCGTTTTATCGTTCACGCTAAGTGCGCCATGATTGGCCTTGGGTTGATCGTCGGTGCTACACGCAGTTAGAGCAAGGATGGCAACAAGTGAGCCGATGGGTATGGTTTGCTTGAGTTTCATGATGAATCCAAAAATATGTCATTCAAAATTAGGCTATGTTATTACATAACAAGATAAAATACAATAGCTGTACGAAAATGAGAAGACCGATCATTGGATTGATATTTGAATTATGATATTTCTAAGAATCTATCATTTCTAAGAATGTAACAGTAAAATCGTGACAAAAATTATGGCTTAGCCTATATAAAATAAGCTAAGCCACACAATAATCTCACTGGTATTAAGCTATTATCACCAGCCAATCAGCATAAAGTTAGATGATACTGATGTTGTACTCATCATCATTGAGCTTCGTCACAAGCTGATCACCTGATGACAGCTTGCCTACGCCTTTTGGTGTGCCTGTATAAATCAAATCACCAGCACGCAAGCCAAAATGTTTATGTAAATACTTTAACTGATAAAGCACATCAAACAGCATCTTATCCGTACTGTCATCTTGGCGAATCTCACCATTGACCGATAAGAAAACCTGGCAAACAGGCGGTGTGCCATGCGTCAAAGGTGATAGCCAAGCGCCATCACGAAAGCCTTTGGCAAGCGTCCAAGGCAGACCTTTGGCCTTGAGATTGGCTTGGACATCGCGAGCGGTCAGATCAAGCCCGACGCCATAGCCTGTGATGGCATCAAGGCTTGGCTCTTCGTCATCGCGGATATCACGACCGATATAGACCACAAGCTCAACTTCATGATGCACATCATCACTAAAGCTTGGTAGGGTGAGTGTGGTATCTTGGGTCAATGCAGTAGTGGGTTTCATAAATACCACAGGCTCGCCCGTTGGTGTATTGCCAAGCTCGCTGATATGCTCAGCATAACTGCGACCGATACAGTAGATATTGCCCACAGTGGCACTGTGACCGTCTTTAAACATCAGTGATTTCATCGCCTATCCTTATTACCATGATTGACATAAATGTCATTAACAGTATAAAACTGATGGCATCATAACAAATTTTACCCCATCAAATCAATGCCGATGGATGATGGGTGAGATAGGGTCAAGCCATGCTTGAGCATTGGTTTAGGATTTGCAATGATTGCTAATCAGCGTGGCAAGATAGGGGTGATAATAAGCAGGCAAATCATGCCCCATGCCACTGACCAGCACAAAGCGAGCATTTGGGATGACTTTGGCAAGAAACTTACCATGACTTGGCGCGACCAAGCCATCTTTATCGCCATGAATCACCAAGGTATTGGCTCGGATTTGTTTGGTGAATTTCAAAATCGACCCTGATGCCAAAATTGCGGTCAATTGCTGTGCCACACCAAGTGGATGGAAATTGCGTTGATAGCGTTTCTCAGCGATGGCGCGCGTGCCTTTGATATCAAGATGCCCTGGTGAGCCGACTGCTGTCATGAACCACACGCTATGACGCACCATATCACGCTCCGAATGACTCTCAGGGCGACGCACAAAGGTCATGAACTGCTTGGGATTGGGCGGTCGCAAAAACGCACGGTTGGCAGTCGAAAATAGCAGGGTGAGATTTTTGATGTATTTTGGGTAGCGAGCAGCGACGATTTGGGCAATCATACCGCCCATTGATGCACCGATGAGATTGACTTCAGATAGATGCATGGTCTTAATCAGTCGTGCGACATCTTCTGCCATGTCGGTGAGTGTATAGGGTACTTGCTCACCTTTATTGGATAGACCTGCTTGCACCTTGAGCATCATTTTGAGCTTATTGAGCCGTGGTAGGCCATCGATTTGGATTTTGCTTGATAGTCCCGTATCTCGGTTGTCAAAGCGAATCACAAAAAAACCTGCATCGATAAATAGCTTTAGAAAACTGTCCGACCAAAACAGCATCTGCGAACCAAGCCCAGTCACAAAAATCATCGGCGGATGCTCGGGATTGCCCCCAGCCTCGACACACAGCTGTATGCCATCACCGATATCAATGATGGCCTGATACAGATGCTCGGAGAGATCCGATGGATACCAATGGATATCACCGAATTTCTGCCAACCGTCGGGTACGGCACTTGGCTGTGTGTGAAAAGGTGTTTCGCGAATCATGGCGATTGATTAGATTTCGACCATTTCAAAGTCGGCTTTACCGACACCGCACTCAGGGCATAGCCAGTCTTCAGGAATGTCTTCCCAGCGAGTGCCGGGGGCAAGACCTTCTTCTGGGCAGCCAAGCTCTTCGTCATAAATCCAGCCGCAGACGATACATTGATATTTTTTCATAATTCACCTTAGTGCCTTGATTGTGCCAATCTTGGACTGGCACAATGTTGGGTAACAATCATCAGATGATTAGTTTACAGATGTATCGAAATTTTGCAAGTAAAATTTTTGAATTTTAAAAGTTAATCAAAGTTTGACAGTGTGAGAACGCACGCTGAACTATCTGGATTTACTCGATTTACTGAATACTCACAAGAATAATCTAATTTTTTGTTCTTATCTAGCATACGGATTGTATTACCCTTAATTTGGTAATAATACTCACCGCCTTCCATTGGTAGTAGATTTTTATATTTTCCTTTATAAAGCGTGATTGATGACCCAGCTTCAGCTTTAACAGTCACATTACCCTTTTTTGTGATGGTAATGCTTTCCCAAGTATCCATACCGCCTGCAATATTAAAATACTTCGTGCCAACAAACGGCAACTTTTGTGCTTTTGCCAAAGCAGGACTAGTGGCGGTTAATAATGCAAGTACCATGATAGTGGGTTTTAGCATGATAATTTCCTTATGATGACTAAATAATTAAGATAGTATCATTAAATATTTTTCAAATCAAGAAAAAAACCGCTTGCACTAGTTAGCACAAACGGTTCTGAAATTGGCTTGATTTATAAACCTGCCAATTGCTCGACCAATTTTTCACGAGCGGTGACAAAGCCATCAATCCCCTTAATCAGTAGGGAGTTTAGCGGATGCGACTCTTGGGCTTGCTCAAAGTCAGCTTGGCTCAGCGGTGTTGGCTTGCTGCTGATTTCACTATTTTGGATAAGCTGTCTTGTGACAGGTAGCTGACTGTTTGCCAATTCATCCAGCAGGGCAGGTGAGATGGTCAATAAATCACAACCTGCCAACGCGATGATTTGTTCGATACTGCGAAAGCTTGCCCCCATCACTTGGGTGTGGTAGCCGTGTGATTTATAAAATTGATAAATCGACTTCACAGAGTTTACGCCCATATCCTCACCGATGGCGATGTCTTGGCGGTTTTCGTGTGCTTTTTGCCAATCGGTGATGCGACCGACAAATGGCGAAATCAAAGTCACGCCAGCATCCGCACACGCACGGGCTTGTGCATCAGTAAATAGCAGAGTTAGGTTGCAGTGGATGCCTTGTTTTTCAAGCTGTTCGGCGGCTTTGATACCTTGCCAAGTTGATGCGATTTTGATCAGTACTCGCTCTTTATCGACGCCAAGTTTGGCATAGCGATCGATATAGTCATAAGCTTTGGCGATGGTGGCATCGGTGTCAAACGATAGGCGCGCATCCACTTCGGTAGAGACACGGCCTTGGATCAGAGTGCTGATTTGATGACCTAGTGCCACGGTCAGCGTATCGATGGCGGTATCGGTATCCAAGCCTTTGATTTGGCTTAATAATTCATCATGTTCGCCACTGGCAAAGGCAGCGGTAATCAGGCTTGGGTTGGTGGTGGCATCGACAGGCTTTAGGCGAGCAATGGCAGATAGATCACCGGTATCGGCGACGATGGTGGTGAGCTGTGATAATTGTTCTAAGCTGTTCATAAAAAAATCTCAATAGTCTAAAGGTGGGTTAAAAGTAGCACATTTGGGCGATTTTCGCTACTGGTTTTGATGTGATGAGTCATCTATTTCTTATATCAATCGATTGAATTTTCTTATATCAATCGATTGAATAATGTCTTTGTATCGCAGTAGAACGCGGTCGTATCGGCTAAAACGATTATAAAAGAAAGTTTGCCAAAATCACTACACCAAAACATAAAAATCGTGTATCATTGACATATTTATGTTGATTTAAAAAGGAAGCTGTCATGAGCGAAACGCCAACCTTGCCGATTAATACAGACGAAATCAAAAGCTACCGCAATCAAATTGATAGCATCGACGAACAAATTCAAACCTTGATCAATGAGCGTGCAAAAGTCGCCCAAAAAGTCGCCATCGCTAAAAAGAACCATGAAGATCATCCGATTTTTTATCGTCCTGAGCGTGAAGCTCAAGTGCTAAAAGCGGTGATGGCGCGTAACGAAGGCCCATTATCAGGCGAAAAGATGGCTCGCTTATTCCGTGAAATCATGTCGGTATGCCTTGAGCTGGAAGCACCGCAAAAAGTGGCGTATCTAGGACCTGTGGGTACATTCACTCACGCAGCAGCACTGAAGCATTTTGGTAAGGCGGCGACCACCGTATCACTTGCCACCATCACGGATGTGTTTCGTGAAGTTGAATCGGGCAGTGCGATGTACGGCGTCGTGCCAGTTGAGAACTCATCAGAAGGCGTGGTCAATCATACCTTAGATGCATTCCTTGGCTCTAGCCTAAAAATCATCGGTGAAGTGGAGCTACCTATCCATCATAATTTTTTGGTCGCTGAACACACCAAAGTCAAAAATCTAAGCTGTATCTATGCACATCAACAAGCTTTGGCACAATGCCGTCATTGGCTGGATGTCAATTTCCCAAGTGTGGAGCGTATCGCTGTATCAAGTAATGGCGAAGCGGCTCGCCGTATCCAAAATGAATGGCATTCAGCTGCTATTGCAGGGGATGTGGCTGTGGCAGAATACGGCCTACACAAGCTGCACGAAAATATCGAAGATAATCCAAATAACACCACGAGATTTTTGATCATTGGTCGTGAAGATGTCGGTGCATCTGGTGCGGATAAGACATCCATCATGGTCTCAAGTCCTGATAAAGCGGGTGCGCTGATTGAGATTCTTGAGCCGCTGCGTCGTCATGGTGTATCGATGACCAGTATCGAGACTCGTCCAGAGCGTCCGAACAAATGGGCTTATGTGTTCTTTATTGACATGAATGGCCATATCAGTGATGATCATGTGGCTGCTGCTATCGAAGATATTCGCCCATTGGTCAAGGATTTGCGAGTGTTGGGTTCTTATCCAAAAGCCGTATTATAATTGATGATATCTCTTAGCTTTTGTTAAGAATTGAGTGATTATTTTAATGCAAATTATCATCAGTCAAATCGGGAAATATCACCAATGGATGAGATGACAAAGCCGTTATTTGCCCATCTGTGCGTGATTGGGCTTGGGCTGATTGGTGCGTCGCTGGTGCAAGCGGTGCATAATGCCAATCAGCGTCGCAGCACACCGCTTGTCGGTAAAATCACCGCAATGGACACCAACGCCACAAGCATCAAGGATGCCATCAATGCCGGTGTGATTGCTGATGGCAGTACTCAGATTGGCGAAGCTGTCAAGGGTGCGGATATCGTGGTGATTGCTGTACCTGTCAAGGCGATGGCATCTGTAATGCACTCGCTTAAATCGGCGATGGATGCAGGTGTCTTGGATGCAGACTGCCTAATCAGTGATGTTGGTAGCACTAAGCAAAGTGTTGCAGCGCTTGCTGATGAAGTTTTTGGCGACCATCATCATTTTATCGGTGGGCATCCGATTGCAGGTGCTGAGAACTCAGGCTTTCATGCCAGAAATGGCGAGCTGTTTGTACAGCATAAGCTGATATTATGCCCGACGGACAGTACGGATTTGACACGGCTTGCCAAACTGCGTCAGCTATGGCAGGGTGTGGGTGCTGATGTCATCGAGATGGATGCCAAGCGTCATGATGAGATTTTGGCTTATACCAGTCATTTGCCGCATTTATTGGCGTTTAGCCTGACGCATCAGCTGGCAAGCCATGATGATAATTTGGATATTTTTCGTTATGCTGCAGGGGGCTTTCGTGACTTTAGTCGCATTGCCGCCAGTCATCCTGTGATGTGGCATGATATTTTTATCGCCAATAAATCAGCACTGCTTAACTCTCTAGATGAGTTTCAACAACATCTGAATGAATTTAAAGAAATTATCGAGACACAAAATTCAGAAAAATTACTTGATTGGCTGGCGACCTCTCGCCATGCACGCCGTCATTTTGGGCATATGCTTGCCAAAAAATCCACACACAAACCCAATAGCATCATCACAACCGATGCCATCAAGGACACGATTATGAGTCAAAGCTACCATATCCGCCCCCAAAACCACATTGCAGGTACCATCACCGTACCAGGGGATAAATCTATTTCACATCGCAGTATCATGTTTGGCTCGCTTGCCGATGGCGTGACTCATGTGAGCGGTTTTTTGCAAGGTGAAGATGCGCTGGCGACGTTGCAGGCATTTGCTGATATGGGTGTCAAAATCGAACGAGATGGCGATAAAGTCACCATTCATGGTGTGGGTATCGATGGCTTACAAGCACCAAAAGAGCCGTTGTATATGGGTAATTCAGGCACAAGTATGCGTCTGTTGGCAGGGATTTTGTCTGCTCAACGCTTTGACAGTGTCATGACTGGGGATGTTAGCCTATCTAAGCGTCCGATGGAGCGTGTCGCAAAGCCACTGCGTGAGATGGGTGCCGTGATCCAATCGACGGGCGAAAAAGGTACAGCACCGCTATCAATCACAGGTTCGCAGTCATTGACAGCGATTGATTATACCTTGCCTGTGGCATCAGCACAGATTAAGTCATGCTTGATTTTGGCATCACTTTGGGCAAATGGCACGACCACCATCCGTGAGCCTGAAGTTAGCCGTGACCATACCGAGCGTATGCTGAACGCCTTTGGTTATCCTGTACACACTGATGGTAATGTCATCACGGTGACAGGTGGCGGACGCTTGACGGCGACGGATATCATCGTACCTGCTGATATCTCAAGTGCGGCATTTTTTATGGTGCTGGGTGCAATAGGTGGTGGTGAAGGCTTGACCATCCAAAAAGTCGGCATGAATCCAACTCGTACTGGTGTGATTGATATTCTAAAGCTGATGGGTGCTGACATCACTGTGACCAACGAAACCATCGTCGGTGGTGAGCCAATCGCTGATATCACCGTTAAGCCATCAGATTTGCACGGCATTGATATTCCTGAGCATCTCGTGCCACTAGCGATTGATGAGTTTCCTGTGCTGTTTGTTGCAGCCAGCTGTGCCACAGGTACAACCAAACTGACTGGCGCCAAAGAGCTCAGAGTCAAAGAATCTGACCGTATTGCAGTGATGGCAGATGGTTTGGCGACTTTGGGCGTAGAATCAACCGTCCTAGAAGATGGCATCATCATCCAAGGTCGTGGTGTGGCAGGCGAGCGTAATGCCATCTTTGGCGGTGGTGTGATTGAGTCACATCATGACCATCGTATCGCCATGAGCTTTGCGGTGGCGTCAGCTCGTGCATCTGATGAGATCATCATCCAAGGTACTGAGACGGTCAATACCAGTTTTCCAAACTTTGCCGAACTTGCCAATTCGGTCGGCCTAAGCATTGATGTGAAATAATTCTCTTTATATTTCATTCATTGAGATATGATTTGTGCTTGATGATTGACCCATGAATTCATCACTGTTTGTATCGCCAAATGGTGATGAGTCAATAAGGAAAATACATCGTGAATCAGCCAACCAAAACGGTCAAGACCACCACCCAAGGCATCATCACCGCTTTGGTGGCTTTTTTGTTATGGGGAAATTTCCCCTTATATTTTAAAGAGTTAAGCCATTATGATGCCATCGAAGTCATCGTGCATCGAGTGGTCTGGACGTTTGTACTGCTACTGATTGTGCTGATGCTTAGTCGTCGTACAGCTTGGCTTGGTGTGATTCGTCATCAGCCCAAATGGCTTGGGATTACCTTTATTGCAGCACTGCTCATTGGCACCAACTGGCTGACTTATGTCTGGGCGGTGACCCATAATCAGGTGCTTGAGGCAAGTCTCGGTTATTTTATCAATCCATTAATGGGTGTGGCATTATCTTTAGTATTTCTAAAAGAAAAACTCAGAAGCTTACAAAAAATCGCAGTGCTACTTGCCGCTATTGCTGTCGGCATACAAGTGGTGTGGCTAGGCGGTCTGCCGTGGGTGAGTTTGCTATTGGCACTGAGTTTTAGCGTTTATGGGATAATTCAGCGGCAGACACCGTTTGATGCGATTGATGGCTTATTTCTTGAGACGGCATTGCTATTACCATTGTGTCTTTTGTGGCTATCACAAGCAGGCGTGGCAAGTTCAAGCCTTGATTTGTGGTTGTCATCGGATATTTGGCTATTAATGCTGTCAGGCCCAATCACGCTGATTCCATTATTGCTTTATAATAAATCCACCAAAATGGTGAGTTTTACTTTATTGAGTTTTATGGGTTATTTAACGCCAAGCATAGTATTTTTGCTTGCGGTGTTTTTGTACAAAGAGCCATTTAGTCTCCAAAATATCATCGTCTTTGGATTGATTTGGACAGCTTTGGCGATTTTTAGTATTGATATATTAAAAAGAAAATCTAATTAATTAGTTATCATTGGAAAACCATTATGGGCGATATTGTCTTTATCCAAGGCTTGGAGGTAAATACGCTGATTGGCGTGTATTCGTGGGAGCGTGCGATTAAGCAGCAGCTGATTTTTGATGCAGAGATGGTGTGTGATATGAGTCGTGCCATCAAGGATGATGATGTGGCACACGTGATTAATTATAAAACGGTCAGCGAAGACATCGAGCGACTGTGCCACGAGATTCAGGCTGAACTGCTTGAAACATTGGCAGATAAGATTGCTGAACATATCCTAACTCATTATCCCTGTAGCCAAATTACGCTCACCATCCATAAACCGAACGCCATCAAGGCAGCCAAAAGCGTCGGTGTCAAAATCGTACGCAGGGCATCTGTATGACGGATGGGCAAGTTGATCATTTGGTGATCGCCTTGGGGAGTAATCATCAGGCGGATACGGCTTTTGCTTGTGCAGTGTCCAAGCTTCAGAAATTTGGCGAGATGCGATTATCGGAGCTTGTGACTGGGAGTGATTTTACAGGGCGTAGTCAGCGAGTGTATCATAATGCTGTAGCACACATAGCACTGACAAAGTCTATGCAATATACAGACATAGAAACTACGCTTAAGCAGATTGAGCAGGCTTGTGGTCGCGATCCTACCAAAAAATGTGCCGAGTATGACTATGAAGTGGCGATGGATTTGGATATTTTGGCGGTGTCTATCGATGGGCAGTGGCGGATGAATCCATCACGCCTACCTTTAAAGTCTCATGATATGCAAGGGGTGCGACAAGTGGCAGCTTTTTTGTTGGATTTGACCGATTGATCGGTCATTGGTGTAATTAAGGTTTTTTATGTTTATCCCAAAATCATTTCAGCCATCACAGCACTCATCGATTATTGAGATGATTCAGCAGTATCCGCTTGCGACCATCATCACCATCATCGATGGCGTACCTGTGGCAAGCCATGTGCCTGTACTGTACCTGAACGATGAGCAGGGTGAGCGGCTGATTACGCACATCGCCAGAGCCAATCCAATGTGGCGACACCTTGATACGCCATGGCTTATCGTGTTCACTGGTGCCAGTCACTATATCAGTGCCAACTGGTACCCATCCAAGGCAGTCAGCCATAAAGAAGTGCCGACTTATAATTATCAAGCGGTGCATATCACTGCCAAAGCCAGTCTTGCCAATGAAGCTGCTGCCATTGATATATTATCCAAAACGACTGATTATTTTGAAAATCAGCTACATAATACCAACCCTGATCATACACCGTGGCGACTGACAGATGCACCGGATGAGTTTATTCATAACATGTGCAAGGCATTGGTGGCGATTGAGTTTGACATTCTAGATGTTCAAGCATCTTTTAAACTAAGCCAAAATAAAGACGCCCAAAATAGACAGGGCGTCATTGATGGATTATCACAGCTTGATACGCATGAATCACGAGTGATGGCGGATTTGATACAGCGGGCAAAGGCTGCCACTGAACAATAAAGCAGCTGAATGCCTTAAGGGCGATGGATATTAATTTTGGATTAACTCCAACATTTTTTTAATAAATGAAAGCGCCATCGATATTTATTTTATTGAATAAACATTTTGACAAAATCCTTTTATAATAAACAAGAACATTTGTATATTGGATTTGTTCCATTGGTTGCATGAGTGGATCGTCGCTCATGTGTCAGCTGCCGCCATGATCTGATGGCGGATTCATTTTAACAGGTTATCGTAATGACTACATATTATAACGACCCCGATCATATCGAGACTCAAGAGTGGCTGGACGCTTTTGAATCGGTCATTAAAAATGCCGACAAAGATCGTGCACAATTCCTACTAAAATCATTGTATAACATGGCCGTCCAAGAGGGATTGCCTTTTAACCGTCTGGATACCGCTTACATCAATACCATTCCTGTTGAAGATGAGCCGAATTATCCTGGCGATTTGCACATGGAGCGCAAACTGCGTGCATTGATCCGTTATAATGCGTTGGCGATGGTGATGCGTGCCAACCAAAATAACGATGATTTGGGCGGACATTTGGCGACTTTTGCATCATCGGCGACATTGTACGAAACAGGCTTTAACCACTTCTGGCGCGCACCAAGCGAAGCGCACGGCGGTGATATGATCTACTATCAAGGTCATGGTGCACCGGGTATGTACGCGCGGTCGTTCCTAGAAGGTCGCCTATCTGAAGAACAGCTTGAGAATTTCCGCCGCGAAGTGGATGGCAAAGGTCTATCTAGCTACCCACACCCATATTTGATGCCTGATTATTGGCAGTTCCCAACCGTATCAATGGGTCTAGGTCCATTGATGTCGATTTATCAAGCGCGTAACCAAAAATACCTAACTAACCGCGGTCTGATCAAAGACGAAGACCGTAAAGTATGGGCATTCTTGGGTGATGGTGAGACCGACGAGCCAGAAAGCTTGGGAGCGATCTCAATGGCAGGCCGTGAAAAGCTTGACAACCTAATCTGGGTCATCAACTGTAACCTGCAGCGTCTAGACGGCCCTGTGCGTGGTAACGGCAAAATCATCCAAGAGCTAGAGTCAGTATTCCGTGGCGCTGGCTGGAAAGTGATTAAAGTCATTTGGGGCGACCATTGGGATCCGCTACTTGCCAAAGATGATTCAGGCGCCCTTAAAAAGCGTATGGAAGAAGTCGTCGATGGCGAATATCAGCTGTACACTGCTCGTGATGGTGCTTTTGTCCGTAAAGAGTTCTTTGGTAAATATCCAGAGCTGGCTGAAATGGTCAAAGACTGGACGGATGAAGAGTTGATGCACCTAAACCGTGGTGGTCATGATCCGAAGAAGGTTTATGCAGCGTACGCCGAGGCGATGAAAGCCAAAGGTCAGCCGACGGTGATTTTGGTCAAAACTGTTAAAGGCTATGGTCTATCAAGCCAAATCCAAGCGGTGAACAAGGCGCACCAATTGAAAAAATTGGACGAAAGTGGTCTAAAATATTTCCGTGACCGTTTTGATTTGCCATTTACCGATGAGCAATTAAAAGAATTGCCATTTTATCGCCCAAGCGAAGACAGTGCTGAATACAAATATTTGATGGGTCGCCGTGAGTCACTGGGTGGTCATTTGCCAGCGCGTCGTAGTGGCCATATTGCACTTGAGATTCCTGAGCTATCGATCTTTGATCAAGTACTACAAGGCTCAAAGGGTAAAGAACAATCAACGACGATGGTCTTTGTTCGCCTATTGTCAGCACTGCTAAAAGACAAAGGTCTGAATAAGCATGTCGTGCCAATCGTACCTGATGAAGCGCGTACCTTTGGTCTAGAAGGTATGTTCCGTCAGCTAGGTATTTATTCATCTGTCGGCCAAAACTATGTCGCTGAAGATGCTGAAGCGCTGATGGGCTATCGTGAAGCCAAAGATGGCCATATGCTTGAAGAAGGTATCAACGAAGCAGGTGCAATGAGTGCGTGGATTGCCTTGGCGACCAGCTACTCAGTAAACGCATTGCCGATGATTCCAATGTACATCTACTACTCAATGTTTGGTTTCCAGCGTATCGGTGACTTGGCATGGGCGGCAGGTGACTGCCAAGCACAAGGCTTCCTATTTGGTGCAACCGCTGGTCGTACCACACTCAACGGTGAAGGTCTGCAGCACCAAGACGGTCATAGCCATATCCTATTTGGCACAGTGCCAAACTGCGTGACTTATGATCCTTGCTATGGCTATGAGTTGGCAGTCGTGATGCATGACGGCCTACGCCGTATGTATGGCGAAGGTGAGCGTGTGTACTACTACATCACCTTGATGAACGAAAACTACGAACAACCTGCAATGCCAGCAGGTGTCGAAGAGGGTATCAAACGCGGTATGTACCTACTTGAGGACAATGGCTCAACACAAGTACAGCTATTGGGTTCTGGTGTTATCTTGCGTGAAGTCCAAAAAGCCGCTCGTATCCTAAAAGATGAGTTTGGTATCACAGCCAACGTTTGGAGCGTCACCAGCTTCAACGAATTGACTCGTGATGGTATGGCGTGTGATGACTACAATCGCCTACACCCAACTGCTGAACAAAAAACCCCATGGGTCACTCAACAAATGGCACCGCACAAAGGTATCGTCGTGGCAGCGACCGACTACATGCGCAACTACTCGGAGCAAATCCGTGGCTGGCTACCAGACAGCCGTCCATATGTGACGCTGGGTACTGATGGCTTTGGTCGCTCGGATAGCCGTGCTAAACTGCGCAGCTTCTTCAATGTCAATGCAGAGCATATCGTGGTTGCTACCCTGAAAAAACTGGCCGATGAAGGCGAAATCGATGTACGCCTAGTCCAAGATGCGATCAATAGCTTTGAGATTGACGCTGACCAAGCACCTGCATGGCAGCCACAGCCACAGTATGATTTCTTCCCAGATGCGCCAGCACCGAAGACAACTCGTGAGCCAAACCCAGTGCCAGAGCTGATCGATGAACCAGATGAAGCCATCGATCAAGAAGGTCGCAGCGAAGACAAAGCCGATGCTGCACTCTTAAATGACAGCAACATTCAAGAGCCCAAATAATAGGAGAACATGATGGAAATCAAAGCCCCCGATTTGGGTGTAGAAAGTGCCGAAGTGGCCGAAGTAATGGTAAAAGTTGGCGATCAAGTCAGCGAAAATGACAATTTGGTCTTGGTTGAATCAGACAAGGCCTCGGTCGAAGTACCTGCACCCGTTGCAGGTACCATCACCGCTGTTCATGTCAATGTTGGTGACAGTATCAGCGAAGGTTCTGTGTTATTCACTGTTGAGGCTGGTGCGACTGAGTCTGCACCACAAGCCAAAGAAGAAGCGCCTGCATCAGCTGCACCGGTCGCAGAACAAGCAGCCCCTGCACAAACCGCAGCACCAGTTGCATCTGCATCAGCATCAAACCAAACGCACAACCTACCTGATCTTGGCGTAGAAAGTGCTGAAGTCGCTGACATCATGGTTAAAGTTGGTGATACTGTGACCAAAGATCAACCACTTATTTTGGTTGAATCTGATAAAGCTTCTGTTGAAGTACCTGCACCAGTTGATGGTGTGATTGAAGCCATCCTTGTCAATCAAGGTGATGCGGTATCAAATGGTCAAGCCTTTATCACCATCAAAGGTGGTGCGTCTGCACCAGTCTCTGCACCAGCTGCTCAGACTGCATCGGCACCGACAGCACCACAGGCTGCACAAGCAAAAGCAGAAGCACCTAAATCAGCTACAGCAAGCACTAAGCTACCTGAGGCAGTCGTCAACGAAAAAGCTCGCAATGCCCATGCAGGCCCTGCAGTGCGTAAGCTAGCTCGTGAGATGGGTGTGGACATTAGTCTTGTGACAGGTACAGCTGCACATGGTCGTATCCTAAAAGAAGACCTATTTGGCTATGTCAAGAGCGTAATGAGTGGCGCTATCAAGCCTGCAGCAGCGACAAGCGCATCAGCTGCGGCAGCGCGCGTTGGCTTGCCACCACTACCAGATATGTCAAACAAAGAAATCTGGGGTGAGATTGAGACTGTTGAGCTGTCTCGACTTCAAAAAGTCTCTATTCCACAGCTGAGCTTGAACACGCTTATCCCGCAAGTTACTCAGTTTGATCTAGCGGACATCACCGATACTGAGAACTTGCGTAATGAGCTTAAAGGCGAGTTCAAAGCGCAGGGTGTGAGCCTAACCATCTTGGCATTTATCGTCAAGGCGGTAGCGTACGCATTGACTCAGCATCCGAAGTTCAATAGCCATGTCTCTGATGACAACACCCAAATGATTATCCGCAAGTCGGTCAATATGGGTATTGCTGTTGCGACTGATGATGGCCTGATTGTTCCAGTTATCAAAGATGCACAAGTCAAAGGCATCCGTCAGTTGGCAGTAGAAATCGGCGAGCTTGCCAAGAAAGCCCGTGATAAGAAACTGACTGCCAAAGAGCTACAAGGTGCAAGCTTTACCATCTCAAGCCAAGGCAACATGGGTGGTACATACTTCACACCACTGGTTAATTTCCCACAAGTGGCAATCTTGGGTATCTCAGAGTCTACCTTCCAACCACGCTGGAATGGCAAAGAGTTTGAGCCGCGCTTGATGCTACCATTGTCATTATCTTATGACCATCGTACCATCAATGGTGCTGATGCTGCGGTATTTACACGCTATATCGCTAAGCTATTGGCTGATCCACGCCGCATCTTGATGTAATCGGTGAATTGGTAATAAAAAAGGTGGCTACGGCTGCCTTTTTTGTTATACTAGATAAATATCTAAAGCTGGAGTTTATAATGAAAACATTGCCATTATTATCAGCGCTACTTGGCTTGGCCATTGCAGTAGAAACATCTGCCAATACAACAGAACCACTGATTGGCAAATGGAGCTGTTCATACATTGCTAAGACCGAGCTGACTTACGGAACAGGGTCTGACACTTTAACCTTTTCATCTGACGGAACAGGCTATGGTATTTCCAATTATTTTGAGTGGTTTAATGGCGTTGCCTTAGAATCATCTGAATTTAAGTATCATTTTAATTGGATTCTTAAAGGTGACAAATTGCATTATACTCAAGTGATCAGTGATGGGCTTGAAGAAAATAAAGCTGAAATGATGCCCGGCGAGTACGTGCAGAACGAAGAGCTTGCCAATGATATGATACAAAGCATGATGGCTGAGCCATCTGTGATTAAATTTCACAATGCCGATGTCTATGAAAACGTGGTTGATGATCCAGAGATGATTTATAAGGATTTATGTGTCAGATACTATGAACCAGTAGAAGGGGAGGTACAATGAGCTACACACCACCAGACGTTTAGGATTATGAAAGCGTCAAAGCCAAAGCGGGTGGTAAATTTGGTGGGACAAACCGACCAACTGCAGGAGCGACACATGAGCAGGCGCTGCCAATCGGTGATGCACCGTATCAGCTATACTCGCTGAATACACCCAATGGCATTAAGGTGAATGTTTTATTGGAAGAACTAAAATTTCTTGGTAAAATCACAGCTTATGATGCCCATAAGATTAATATCATGAATGGCGATCAATTCGGCTCGGACTTTGTCAAGATCAACCCAAATTCTAAGATTCCCGCTTTACTTGATTGTGAATCGCACCCCAAAAACTAGACAACCTTTGGGGTGCGGTTCACTACGGCTGCCTTTTTTGTTATACTAGATAAATATCCAAAGCTTGAGTTTATGATGAAAACATTACCACCAACAAAGCATTCGACCACGATAAAATTATCATTAGGAATATCTTTATGCTAAAGAAAGTTATTGCCTTTTTGGGATGTGCTTGGATGCTTGGCGCATCTGCCAATGCGCGCGCGTCTGAAACGCTGGTGGGTACTTGGCAATGCACTGGTCATTATGCGATGATTGGGACAAGCAGTACTTTTGAGGTGGTGGATTTTATCACCTATGAGCTTGATGGTGATTATGTCAGCATCAGTCGATTAAGATGGCAAGATTTGGATGTGCCGAGCTTTGTTTATTTGGTGAAATTACAAGGCAAATGGCAAATGAGCAAAGATCTGCTCACTCAGCGCCATCATTTTGATGAGCTTCAAGTGTGGGGTCTGAATTATCTCACAGACAGCCCATTAAACGAGGCTCAGCTTGAGACGCTCAAAGACTCGATACGCCGTGCATTTGGCATCAGTGAGCAATTTCCCAGAGTCGTCGTCTGGCAAACCGCTGATCAATTCATCATCAATCTGCACGAATCAGAAAACCAATACTTTAAGCAAAATCCACCGATTAATCAAAAAGTTGGTGATGTGATTTGTGAGCGACTGCATCATTTTGAAAGCCACAACAATAGTTAAAATTCTAAATCATCTTAAATTTATGAAACACTTCTATTTATTCATCGCATCGGCACTGCTTTGGCCTGTGACAAGTCTGGCAGCACAGACAGACCATCTGAGCAATCGACTGACCCAAGATCACCACCCATCGATTGAACCTTTGTTGATACGGCTATTGTCAGAAAATAACACAGCTGCATCCAAGCAACCCGCTCTGACGTCTGATCAGACGGATGTTTCGCACCCTCAAGCCGATTGTACACCAAACCCAGACGCTCAGCGTGTCGGTATTTATCATTTTGCTTTTGATGAGGTCAAATGGGCGGATCTTGTGGTCGTGAATCGACACCGAGTGCATAAAATAGCCGCACCATCACTTCGAAAAATGATGGCCGCTGCCAAAGCTGATGGCGCGCCGCTGACGATCGCTTCTGGCTTTCGCTCTGTCAAATATCAACAAGATCTGATCAATCGCAAGATCAAATCCAAACAAAGCCCAGCGCAGATCTATCGACTGTCGGCACCAGCAGGATATTCTGAACATCATACGGGTTTGGCAGTCGATTTTTCACCATTTGATGACAGCTTTGTGAAGACCAAAGGCTATGCTTGGCTGCTTGAAAATGCGCACCATTATGGTTGGTATCAGACTTATACGGAAGCGTACTCAAAAGTCAGCGGCGTGGCTGAAGAGTCTTGGCATTGGAAATATCGCGGTGATGATGTCGCGGCACAGATGCTAAAAAATGATGCTTGCTTGTTGCCAGACCTTGGATGAATCGCAAAATCCAGCATCAAGCAACAATATCACAGAGCGCAGTGATTGATGGTGGTGACATAATCCATAGCAGTACCCAAAGAGCGAACTGCCTGTGCGCCTTTTACAGGCTGATTTAGGGCGATCTGTAGAATCTCAAGATGCTGAATCTGCCCAAAATATGTATCAGCGGTGGGTATGTGAGACCAGTGCCAAGGCTCTTCGCTATAGCCTTTTTCACGGTTTGGGCCATACACCTGACAAAAGCCAAAAGATGGCGCATTGTTAACCAGCCATTGATGCGTGGCAATGCCTTGTGCGCTTTGCCAGTAGTTTAAGGCTACGCTATTAAAATCAACTTCCGTTCCCCAATGATGGCGACTCATGCCAGGAAATGATGACCACTTTAAGATGCTTAATGCCTTTTTTGAGTCATCATCAGAGGCGCTGCCCCATTTATTTTCCCAAATTTGTTTTTGTCGCTTATAAGAGCGATAGGCTGAGACAACCGAAAGCGACACGCCGTCTTTTTGGGCGGCTGCAATCATTGCCATCAAAGGATCATAAGCATCTTTATGAATTTGCTCATTTTTGCTGGTGTATTTGGGGGGTAGACTGACCAGCTCCGGCTCATTACCCGCACCATGTACTTGCGACAGCCTGTCGCGTGGCGCAGTGATGTTCGATGATGGTATGGTGTTTATCACCTTTTGCTCGGGCGCTGTTTTGGCATTGGTCTTAGGAATGTCCACCATCGAGGTGGTGGTCTCATTTGGGTACACATCTTTGACCGTCTGTTTGCTTGGCTTAGGGAAGATCAAATCCTTGGCGAAGTAAATCGCTGCCAGTAAGCCCAATAATATCAGCAATATGCCTAAAATCGGCGGCCGCTTGTTGTTGGAATGTCTCATCATCTTGGTCTAAAATCAATAATCCAAATATCCGCCAAAGCTATAACCAGTCAAGCCCATTGAGTCTTGAACTTTTACCCAGCAGTTATAAATGCCATTGATGGTTTCGCATTGATTGGTCTCAGCCAAGATGCGAATTGGCTCACCAGTGTACAGATAACCAACTTTACGGCCGTTTTTGGAGGGGCTTTGACGCACCATTACATTGCTGCCATGACGGGTAATGACAGTGGCGTAGGCATTGACAGGCGTCTCAGTAAATCTTGAACGCGCATTTTGTGTCGCAGCAGGTTGGGCGACAGTTTTGTTTTGGGCGATGGCTTGCTGTTCAGGTGTACCAAATTGTTCAGCTGCTGATGGCTGGATCGGCTGAACTGGTTGTAGTTCGACAGCGCCAGTTTGTGCTTGGGTCTGTTCCTGATTGATCTCATCAGCCAACACCGCGCGAGCCATGCTTTTGATGATATCCCCATCACAACCGGTCAACACCAAACTTAATCCAATTGCAGGTACAAGATGTTTCATAAACCTTACTCCAAAAAGACATTGGGTTAATTATTGTTTTAATTTTACCAAATTATTGCTCAATGAGCAATTTAATTTCCGCAGTTTTGCATATTATTTCTTTAATATCTCTAATGTGGCTGATGGCATTATCATCGAGATTGGTTATTAAAATCAATCAGCCGTTGTTGCTTTTAAATCATCAGCAGATGAACGCAGTAAATGCAGATTGATTGGTTTTCACACTTGTGGTGATGTGCTAAAATAGATACACACTTTCTTTTGATTTTTTGTATGCGCCATCTTTTGAGCCTGATGCATCAATACAGCTTGGTGATGATCATTTTGATGGTCTGGCAACTGGTGGTAGCCACAGGACTGCTGCCAGATTATTTGCTGCCCAGTCCTTGGCAGATCATGCAGGCGCTGTTTGAGGATGCTCGGCTACTTGCGCATCATGCCAAATACACGCTGATCACAGCATTTATCGGCACCGCGATCGGGCTTGTGCTTAGCTTTGTGCTGTCGATCGTGATGGATCTGTCGAGGCCATTTCGCCAAAGTGTCTATCCGCTGATTTTATTAAATCAAACCATTCCCACCATCGCCATCGCACCATTGTTGGTAATTTGGCTGGGTTATGGTATTTTGCCAAAAGTGGTGCTGGTGGTGTTGTCGGTGTTTTTTCCGATGACCATTGCGCTACTGGACGGCTATCGCTCGGTCAGTCGCGAGGCACTGGATTTGTTTCGTTCGATGAAAGCGACAACATACCAAACTTATCGCCATCTAAAGCTGCCTTATTCAATGGGGTATTTTTTTACTGGATTAAAAGTCTCGCTAAGCTATGCGTTAATATCAGCAGTGATCGCAGAATGGCTAGGTGGCTATCATGGGCTGGGTGTCTATATGACGCGCGTTCGTAAATCTTATGAGCTGGATAATATGTTTGCGGTGATTTTTTTGATCAGCTTTTTGACATTGGCGTTGATTGCTTTTGTCAAATGGCTAGAGCGCCGTGTAATGAGCTATCAACACAAGGAGTAGGAAATGAAATTTTTTGGCATAAACCCTTTAAAGGCGGCAATTGTCATTCTGATGGGTGTGGGTGCTGCCGCTTGCAGTCAAACCACAACCAAGCAAGCGACACAAGAAGAAGAGCTGATCATTGCGCTTGATTGGGTGCCGAATACCAATCACACAGGCTTGTATGTGGCGCTAGATCAGGGCTATTTTGCCAAGCAAGGCTTTGATGCTAAGATCGTTCAGCCAAGTGAAGATAGCACCTCGACACTGGTGGCCAATCAACGCGCAGACTTCGGTGTGTATTTTCAGCCAAATATGGTCAAACGCCTCAATAAAGGCGAACCGATCACGGCCGTGGCTGCCATCACTCAGCACAGTAGCGCTGGACTGCTGTCCTTGGCCGGTCTGGGTGCGACTTCACCGACAGATCTGGCAGGCAAGCGCTATTCGACTTGGGAGGATCCTGTCGATGATGCGGTGGTCGCTCAAGTGGTTGGTGCGCCACTAAATAAGATCCCGGGTGAATCGACCGATGCGACCACTGCACTGCGCATGAATCAGTTTGATTATATTATGGCGTATTACAGTTGGGATGGCATCCATGCCAAGATCAAAGGCGTGGATACCAATTTCTTTTATCTAAAAGATGCCGATCCTGTCTTTGATTATTATGCACCGCTGCTCATCGCCAACAGTGAGGCACTAAAGACCAATCCTGATAAGTATAAAAGAGCACTGGCAGCGATCAAAGAGGGTTATCTATACGCTGCCAAATATCCAGAACAAAGCGCACAGATCTTAGTCAAGCATGCACCTGAAATCAATCCAGAGCTTGCCGCTCAAAGTCAAGCGTATATCTCGCCGCAGTATCTGGATGAGCAGGGTGACTGGGGGCGGTTTGATTATGCGCGTTGGGATCGCTTTTTTGGTTGGGTGAATGATCAAGGCTTGGCCGACAAGCCGCTACCACCGCAGGCAGGCGTAAGTAATGATTATCTGCCCAATTCAGCCAATAACTAAACAGGTGTCATGATGACCAAGCTGGTCTTGGATGAGATTTGTCATGGCTTTTCGACCGCTCATGGCGATTTACCACTGTTTGAGCGGCTGTCACTGAGTGTTGAGACTGGCGAAGTGGTCAGCATTGTCGGCGCCTCTGGGGTGGGTAAGACCACGCTGTTTAATATCGCAGCAGGGCTGATCCACCCAGATGATGGTGCTGTCATCATCGATGGTCATCGTGTGACAGGCGAGCCGGGGCATGTGGGCTATATGCTCCAAAAAGATCTGCTCTTGCCTTTTAAAACAGTCTATCAAAACATCGCGCTGCCTTTGGTGCTGCGCGGTCTGGATCGCGCGGCCATCGACGAGATTATCGCACCGAAGCTAACTCCATTTGGTCTTGATGGCTTGGCCGACCAATATCCAAGCCAGATCTCGGGTGGCCAACGCCAGCGCGCGGCACTGCTACGCACCTATTTATCAAATAATGCACTGATGCTGCTTGATGAGCCTTTTTCGGCATTGGATTTTGTGACCAAATCTGAGATGTACGAGTGGTTTTTGCAATTTTCTCGGGCGCACCAATTGACCTGCTTAATCATCACTCATGATATTGATGAGGCGATTTATTTATCTGATCATGTTTATGTGCTAAAAGGCTTTCCAGCACAGTTAAGCCATCACTTTATGGTGCCTAAAGGGGAGGGTTTTTTGCAGTCTCAAGCATATCTTGAGCTTAAGCAGCAGATTTTTATGGCGATTCGTGAAGTGTGATCTGCAGGGCATGAAAAAGACCGGATAAAACCGGTCTTTGGCGTATCAGTGATTTTAATCGATGCGCTCAATGGTGACATTGCCAACATTACCTGTCATGCCGATGGCTTGTGCAGCACCGTAGGACAGATCAAGTACACGATTGGTCTTAGGTCGATCATTGATCTTAACCACCACCGATTTGCCATTATCGCGGTTGGTGACGCGCACATAGCAGTTCATTGGCAGACTGCTGTGCGCTGCCGTTAGGGCATTCATATCAAAGGTTTCACCGCTGGCGGTCTTACGGCCATGAAATTGGCGACCATACCAAGAGGCGATGCCAGTTTGTTTAAATTTATTGACCGTGCTTGAAGCGACCGCTGTCAAGCGATCCAATACAGGCGTGTTATCATCGGCTTTTTTGGTATTGGCAGATTGAGCGATCAATGGGCTGTTTAATGCCAAAGAGGAAGGCTGGCGCGCTTGCTTGACAAGGCTTGAGGCATTGTTGTGCTGTGCGCTGAGCTGCTGCAGGACATTATCGATATTGGCATTATTGTTGGCAGCATGGCTATTTAGACCAAAGCTTGCACTCAAAGTAATGCTGACGACGCCAAGTAAAGATTTGCTCACTGTTTTCATGGTTTTACCTTTTTGTTGAAAATTCTGTCAATGAAACTTGAGCCAAACCCAAGTATTTTTTTGCCAAAATAGCAGCCATTTTCAGAATCAAAACATTCAGTATCAATACCACTTCAAAGTTCAATGAAGTATCAATAAAGTTAATAATAAATCGTAAAGTGATGCTAAGTGCACCAAATACCTTATCTTAGCACCATTTTATTAAATTACAAGTATATTTCGATGAAAAAACACAGAAATTTGTATAATTTTTGCACAAATTGACGCTATTTTTTTGAAATATCGCCACAACCAACCGCGATTGCAGTCTAATGCGCATCAGATGCCCGATCCTATGGCCAAATTAATTTAAGCTATGTTATCAAGCTTATCTTTATAATATGGGGATTGGTTGCCAAAAATCAAGCGATGGTGTAAGCTATAAGGACGGCTTGATGGCTTTAACTTGATGGCTGTAATAAGCTTTATAATCCTGCGAGATCAAATTATGGCGCGTTATTTTTATATTTCTGGCATATGGGTGATGGCCGCTGTGCTAGGTGCTTGTACCACGCCTGCACCACCAACCCAAACTAAGCCGTCTAAAGCACCGCCATCAAAGACCGCCACTTCTACTGGCACGATAATCCATCAGCTGCCAAATCCTGTGCAGCAAACAGATCATCGACTGTTGACTTTGGCTGTGGGCAGTCAGCAGCATTTTAATTTGTGGTTCGATGCACAGCAAGATCCGCAGGTCGCCATTTATCAAGCTTATTTGGGTGGGCAGTTATCCAGTGATGCTGTACCGCCGATGCGTCAGCTATTAACCACGGCTCGTTCATGGCAAAGCTGTGGCCACGCCCCTTATCAAGTGCCACCACAGCATCTGTGGAATAATATGCTGCCCACGCTGCGCTTATATGATGAACTTAAAAAATCCAACATACTGCCGCCAAACACCGAGATACGATCCGTATATCGCAATCCTAGCCTGAATGCCTGCGCAGGGGGTGCGCCTGCCAGTAAGCATCTTAATAACAGCGCCATCGATATTTGGGTGCCTGATCTGGCTGCTGACAGCCCTGAGCTGTACCAGATCCAAAATAAGCTCTGCGATTATTGGCTTGGCCACGGTGAGCGACACGCATTTGGCTTGGGTTTATATGCCACAGGCGCCATTCATCTGGATACCCAAGGGTATCGCAAATGGGGCGCGCAATTCTCCGAGCCGACCTCAAGCTGCCGTTATAGCTTGGCAGTACCATCATCTGCACCTATTGCGATGGCGGACAGCTGAGCCATGGATGACCTGATGACTCATGCACAGCACCAAAACAGACGCATCCAAAACCGTCATATCCTAGCACAGCTGGGTGTGATGCTGTGGGCGGATCGCGGCAGCAGCACCATCAGTCTTACCCTAAAAGCCACGCCGCCTGATACACCTAAAGCCTTAGCACATCAGACCGATCCCGTATCTGTACCAGCTGTCAATACTCGCGATGTTAAGCTTGAGCCATCATTAAAGGCCACCAAAAACCCCAGACAGATTATTGACACACTGCTAAAAGCGACCGCCAAGACCAAAGAAAACTTGACGACAGATGCCTCATCGGCTGATATTAAAGCAGAACCCATCGCAGAGCAGTCAAGTGCGATAGATTCACAGAATACAGCCGCTGCCCATGCCATCGAATTTCATCTACAAGCCATCATCTATCGGCAGTGGCTGATCTTGGTGGATAGTGATGCGCTCGACATAGCAGGCCGTGAGCTGTGGATGTCGCTGAATCAAGCCATCAAAAACCAAGCCCAGCGCACAGGTGCAGCGTTTTATACCAAAACATTGGATTATCCTTTATTTACAGAGGATGGCAATGCCGCCTCAGTTTCAACGGCTAATACTTCGTTAAAGGGCTTTATTTTTGGCTGCATGATTACGGCCAATCCGCTGCGTCACATGGCGGTATTGACCGCGTTGCCTGATTATCTGATGCTTGATTCGATACACCAAATTACACTGCACAAACGCTATCAAATCAATGATATGCTGATGCATGCTGACATCAAAAAACAATTCTGGCAGCTCATACATTCCCCATCGGATGCATGATTTGCCATTACAATGGCTTGATTTCGTGATACAATAGTCCAAATTTCTACCGCTTTTAGGCGATTTTTTTATATCATTAAGGATAACCTCATGACCCGTTTAGCGAACTTCTGTGCTGGTCCAGCCAGTATGCCGACTGCCGTCCTTGAGCGTGCCCAAGCTGAGATGCTTGATTGGCAGGGACTTGGCGCATCAGTGATGGAGATTAGCCATCGCAGTGCTGACTATATCGAGCTTGCCCAAAAAGCCGAAGCCAATTTGCGAAAGCTGATGAACATCAGTGATGAGTATGCGGTGCTGTTTTTGCAAGGCGGTGCAGCATTGCAATTCTCAAGCATTCCACTAAACCTACTAAACGGCGGTACAGCTGACTATCTGAACACGGGTGCATGGTCTCAAAAAGCCTATAAAGAAGCCAAACGCTACGAGACGCTAGGACTTGGCAAAATTAACTTGGTCGCTGAAGGGGATGGCAGTGATGTGCCAGCGTTTGATACTTGGCAGCTGACCGATGGCGCAAGCTATTTTCATTATTGCCCAAATGAGACCATTCACGGCGTACAAATCTTTGATACACCAAAAGTCAATGCGCCGATTGTCGCCGACTTCTCATCATGCATCCTATCAGAGCCAATCAATGTCAATGACTTTGGCATGATTTATGCGGGCGCACAAAAGAACATTGGTCCTGCTGGATTGACTTTGGTCATCATCCGCAAAGACTTGCTAGAGCAAGCCAGTCCATGGTGCCCAAATGTGATGAATTATAAAAATCAATTTGAAAATGACTCAATGCTCAACACGCCATCGACTTATGCATGGTATTTGTCGGGTTTGGTGTTTGAGTGGCTGCTTGAGCAAGGTGGTGTTGAGGCGATTGCCAAGATTAACCATGCTAAAGCCAAAGCACTGTACGATGCGATTGATGCCAGTGATTTTTATACCAATAAAGTCAATCCAAAGCACCGCTCAATCATGAATGTGCCGTTCCAATTGGCTGATAGCAATCTGGATAAGCTATTTTTGGAGGAATCCAAACAAGCAGGTTTATTGAACCTAAAAGGCCATCGTGTCGTGGGCGGTATGCGTGCAAGTATCTACAATGCCATCACGCTTGAGCAGGTTCAGGCTTTGGTAAGCTTTATGGCTGAATTTGAGCGTAAGCACGGCTAATCTGTCATCAACCGTATCGATGAACCAGCTTATGAATCAGCATCATAAACCACGAGCCAAGCAGGTGTTTGGGTCGTGGTTTTTGTTGTGTGTGATTGGTGCGACGACTGTCGTGGCAGGCTGTACGGACAGCAAGCAGACTACAGATGGGCAGGCAGTCATAGTGCAGTCTGATACAAAAGATTCGCTTGATTTATCCGCTGATAAATTATCGCCAACCATTCGCCGCAATCATCTAAACAGCGGTGTCATCACGAGCAGTGTCCTGACTGTCAATAATGATGCCAAATACGACCAAGCGACACATTTGCCTTATGCCAATCCGGATGCACCAAAAGGTGGCGTGCTGTCGATGTCTGCCATCGGGATGTTTAATAGCCTAAATAGCTTTATTGATCAGGGCATCCCTGCGACAGGCACTTTTTATCTGTATGATACCTTGATGGCAGGCTCGCTCGATGAAGCTTATGTGCTCTACCCACAGCTTGCCAATGCGGTGACGCACAATCCTGATGATGACAGTTGGATTATTTATCATATTCATCCTAAGGCGAAGTTTTGGGATGGTAGTGCGGTAACGGCAGAGGATGTCAAGGCGACTTTTGAGGCGATATTGACCAAGGGCTTGATGTCATGGCGGGGGTTTTTGGGTGGGATTGAAGCCATCGAAGTGCTGGATCGCCATCGAGTGAAGTTTTATTTTAACCAAACGGCATCGGCGGATTTGGGTGCCAGTGTCGGGCTGATGCCTATTTTTGCCAAAGCCGATATCGATCAGCGATTTGATCAAGTTGGCCTTGTGCCTTTGATGGGTAGTGGGGCGTATCAGCTTGAGCTTGCTGAACCATCACGACGAGTACGCTATGTCCGAGATCCTGAGTATTGGGGAGTGGATGTGATGGTCAATCGGGGGCGGTTTAATTTTGATGTCATTGAATATCAGTATTTTGCTGATGAAGCCGTGGCGTTCGAAGCCTTTAAAACTGGTCAATACCGCTTTCGTATCGAAAATGACATCAAGCGATGGGCGACTTTTGATCAGGCAAATACACGCATGGGCGTTATCCAAAAAGTCTCACTCACCAACCAAAATCCTGTCTTGATGCAGGGGCTGGTGATGAATCTACGCCGTCCTTTATTTGCTGATAAGCGCGTGCGTCAGGCGATGAATTTGGCGTTTGATTTTGAATGGACAAATCAACAACTGCTTTATGGCGAATATCAGCGACTCACCAGCTACTTTTTTGGTTCGCCACTACAGGCGATGGGCAAACCAAGTGCCAAAGAATTGGCTGTATTACAAGAATTACCGCTCAATCTTGATGAACAATCTGCCATTATGGGCGTACCCATTCAGCCTGTATCGACCGCTGATGGTATCAATCGTGATAATTTACTAAAAGCAAGAGCGCTTTTGCTGGATGCTGGATTTACTTATCATGATGGTAAGCTACATGATAAAGATGGTCAAGCCGTACGCCTTGAAATCTTGGTACAAGATGATCAATATCAAGCCGTGCTATTGCCCTATATCACACACCTAAAACGGCTAGGTATTGATGCACGGCTACGACGGATGGATGGCTCAAGCTATCTGCACGCCAAGCGAGCTTATGAGTTTGATATGATCATAGACAGCTTTATGCAGGGTAATTCACCAGGTGCTGAGCAAGGCTATCTGTGGGGTTCGGCATCAGCAGATGAGGCGGGCAACCAAAACACCATCGGCATCAAAAGTGCTGCTATTGATGCCGTGATTGTGAAGCTTGGCAAAGCCACATCACGCCAAGAGATCGAGCTGTATGCCAAGGTGCTAGATCGGCTGCTGCTTGCAGGTGAATATATGATCCCTTGGTATGGCAAAAACAGCACTGACATCCTGTATTATCAAGGCTATCACCACCCAACACGCCCACCAACCAGCAGTATTGGTCTGGATTATTGGTGGTATCAACCCACTGACTAGGTTATAAAAATTATGAGCAGTTTTCACATTCACGCCATCAAGGCATTCGATGATAATTATATTTGGGCAATCAGTGCCGAGCAACACGCCATCATCATCGATCCAGGCTCTGCCGATGAGGTCATCAGCTATCTAAATGCCCATCAGCTGACACCTGTGGCAATACTCATTACCCATCATCATCACGACCATATCGGTGGTGTGGATAAGCTTATGAGTCTTTATAAAGACTGTACATTGTACGCACATAGTCATCATGGACTTACCGATGCCGTGCCAGTTGATGAAGGTAGTCAGCTTCATATCATGGGGCTTGATTTTACTGTGCAGATGAGTGCAGGGCATACCGATAGCCACTTAAGCTATCTTGTGCAGATGGATGGTGTGATGCGAGTTTTTTGTGGCGATACGCTATTTAGCGGCGGCTGTGGGCGAGTGTTTACAGGGACGATTGAACAGCTTTATGCAAGCTTTGAGCGGTATTTGAGACTGCCTGATGAGACGCTGTTTTATCCTGCGCATGAATATACGCTATCGAATCTGAAATTTGCTCAAACAGTCTGTGCTGATAGCGTCAAAAAAACCATCGAAACTGCCATCCTTGATACCCAAGCGCGCCTAGAAAATGCTAAAATAAGCTTACCGACACAGCTTGGCTATGAAAAGCAAATTAATGTTTTTTTGCACAGCTTTGAGCCGTCACTGCGTCAAGCGATGGCTGACAAGCTTGGTTGTGCTGATGATGGATTATCAGTATTTACCGCTTTGCGTATCGCCAAAAACAATGCATAAACACTATCTATACCACGATTATATCAAGATTAAAAGCAGTATTAAAATGCACGGCTTTGGCTGGATTTGGCGGTTTGGTCAATCAAATCATCACATAGATTAAAATAAGTGAATCATCAATGAGTCTGATTGCTCTAATTATTCTTGCCTTTGGGATGTCGATGGATGCATTTTCGGTAGCCATCGCCAAAGGCACGGCAGCACGAGGCATGACCTTGACCAAGGCGGTCAAGCATGGCTTGGTGTTTGGCGTGGTTGAAGCGATTGCACCTGTGATTGGCTGGTTGATGGGCAAAGTGGCGCATCAGTGGATGGAGAGTGTCGATCACTGGATTGGCTTTGTACTCTTGATGATACTGGGTATTCGCTGTATCTATGAAGCCATCTGGGGTGATGAGGACGATGAAGCGTCTGAGACTCGCACGGGGATTTGGCTATTGATTACAGCGATTGCGACCAGTATTGATGCGATGGTGGTGGGTGTGTCATTGGCATTTTTGGAGGTCAATATTTGGCTGTCGGCGGTATTGATTGGACTTGCGACCACCATCATGGCAACGATGGGGTTGTATCTTGGTCGCAGACTGGGCGAGCGGTTTGGCAAAGGGGCGATGATTGCAGGCGGTGTGGTGCTGATGGTGATTGGCTCATCGATTCTGTACAATCATTTGACCGCTTGATTAGAAAATGCAAATCAACTTAACAAAACCATACAAAACCATCAAATCAGCCATGAAATTCCAATCACGCTATCAGATCATCATCACACATCAGGGGTATCGATGAGCTATATACTTAAGCGGCTCGCCTTGATGGCACCGACACTGTTTTTGATTTTGCTGATTAACTTTGCCATCATCCAAATCGCCCCTGGTGGGCCAGTCGAGCAACAGCTTGCCAAAATCCAAGCCGAACAGCAGTCACTTGCTGCCCAAGGATTTGTCTTGGCTCAGCATTATCAAGGTTCACAAGGGCTATCTGCCCAAATGATGGCAGAGCTAAATACGCGTTTTAGCTTTGATTTGCCGGCTGATGAGCGATTTTGGCTGATGGTGAAAAATTTTGCTCAGTTTGAGTTTGGGCAGTCGTTTTTTCAGGGCCAATCGGTGATGGATTTGATTGTCCAAAAACTGCCAATCAGCCTTGCTTTTGGTGCGTTAAGCCTTTTGGTGGCCTATGGTTTTGGCGTGATGATCGGGATGTATAAGGTGCAGGTGCATGGTAGTGCCAAGGATCATCTGATGATGGTGATATTGTCTGTGCTACACGCTTTGCCAGTATTTATGATGGCGGTGCTATTGCTTGTGTTGTTTGCAGGTGTGTGGCAGATTTTCCCCATTCAAGGGGTGGTATCGCCAAACTTTGAGCAGCTAAGCGTTTGGACTAAGGCAGCTGATGTACTCTGGCATCTGACACTGCCTGTACTCGCCAGCAGTGTGGGCTCGATTGCAGGAGTTGCGTATTTGACCAAATTTAGCGTGATGAATGAGCTTAGTTCATCTCATGTGCTTGCCATGCGTGCTCGGGGTCTGTCCAAGCGTCGTATTTTATACACACAAGTATTCAAAAATGCCCTGTTACCCATTGTCTCAGGTTTGCCACTGGCGGTGGTGGGCGTGCTGTTTTCGGGAAATTTTTTGATTGAAGTTATTTTTGGGATAGATGGACTGGGACGGCTTGCCTATGATGCGGTGGTGCAGCGAGATTATCCGCTGATGTTTGGGATTTTGTACATATTTACCTTGCTTGGCATGGCGGTGCAGCTGATATTTGATGTGTTGTATGTATTGATTGATCCTAGAGTGGATTTTGGGGCGTGATGGATGATGGGTAGCCATAATGTTGGTCAAGCTTGTGGCATGAGCCGTTGGGCGAGATTTCGCCGTGAGCGTTTGGCGTTTTTTTCATTGATTTTGTTGATGATTATCGGCGGTGTTTCATTATTGACACCTGTGATTGCCAATGACAAACCGCTATTTATTCGCCATCATGACCAAAGCTTTTTGCCGTTATTGCATGATTATCCTGAGATGGCATTTGGCGGTGTGTTTGAGACGAGCGCCAATTATCAAGATCCTGTATTGATTGACCATATCCGCCGTGATGGACTGATTATCATGCCACCGATACCCTATGGCGAGCATACGCTGGTGCTCGATGCTGTGACGCCACACCCAAGCGAACCCAGTCGCCATCATTGGCTTGGTACAGATGATGTCGGTCGAGATGTGTTGGCTCGTGTGCTGTATGGACTGCGCATTTGTCTATTGATGGGAATTGGGTTAAGCCTAGTCGGTAGCGTGATTGGCGTTGCCTTTGGGGCGTTGATGGGATATTTTGGTGGGCTGGCGGATTTGCTGGGTCAGCGGTTTGTGGAAGTGTGGCTGGGTTTGCCGCAGCTGTTTGTGATGATGATTTTGGCAAGTGTGTTTGTGCCGTCGGTGCCTGTGCTGTTTGTGCTGTTGCTGTCATTTGGTTGGTTATCCCTTGTGCCATTGACGCGAGCACATTTTTTGCGGACACGGCGTAGGGCGTATGTGCTGGCTGCCCAAAATCTTGGCGTGCATCCACTCATCATCATCAAGCGACATATCCTGCCAAGTACGCTACTTTTGACACTTTCACAGCTGCCTTTTGTGATAGTGGCGAATATCAGTGCATTGACGACGCTGGATTTTTTGGGTTTGGGTTTACCGATGGGTTCAGCAAGTTTGGGTGAATTATTGCTCCAAGGCAAAAATCATTTGGATGCACCGCATTTGGTACTGACTGGCTTTGTGGTGCTGTCGGTGGTGCTGTCGCTCTTGATTGTGATTGGAGAAGGGCTAAGAAATGCACTCGATGTCAAGTAATGATACTACCTTGCCAGTGGTGCAATTGAGCAATCTTAGCATCTCATCAGATCAGCAAGTATTGATACAAGGGCTGACACTTGATGTGCATTCGGGCGAAATCTTGGGCGTAGTCGGCGTATCAGGTGTCGGCAAGACAACATTGATGCAGGCTTTATTTGGGCTTTTGCCAGCATATTGGCGTGTCTCATCTATTAAGGCTCAGATTGCAGGCGAGCGTGTGCCACTTGATCGACAGGGCGATGATAGGGTATTTGCCCAGATACGCACCAAGATGGCATACATCTTCCAAGAGCCTAAAGCATCGCTAAATCCTGTAGATACGATAGCGACAAGCTTTGATAAGCTATTTGCCACGCTTGGTATCCCAAAACACGAGCGTAAAGTCCGTGCCAAACAGCTGCTAGAGATGGTGCACCTACCTGATGCCGAGCGTTATTTATCTGCCTATCCGCATGAACTCTCAGGCGGTGAAGCAAGGCGTATCAGTATTGCACAGGCTTTGGCAGGATCTCCAAAAGTCATCATCGCCGATGAGCCGACAGGTGCACTTGATAGCCATCTTAAAGATGAAATTTTAGAATTACTAACTGATCTATCCAAACAAACAGGCACAGCACTGATACTCATCAGCCATGATTTGCCAAGCTTAATGGCGTGCTGCGATCGGTTTTTGGTCTTGTCATCGGACAGTTTTGCCGTGCTTGATATCGATCAATTGCCGCACCATCGGATATCGCAGGCATTACTTGATGCGGATTTTGGTACGCCATCACCGATGATGGCAGAGACATTGCAGCCGATTTTGACGGTACAAAATCTTGGCATACGCCACCCAAGAAAATGGCTGAGCTTGAGACCGTCTGCCACTGTGATTGAAGAGTTTGATTTACAAATCACTCAAGGCGAAATCGTCGGCATCATGGGGGCGTCAGGTGTCGGTAAGTCAACACTGGCAAAAGCCATCACAAGGCTTGATCCAAGGCTGATGGTGACTGGCAAAGTCATCATCGATCATCAAGATCTGTACCAGTTATCTGCTAGGGCGCTTAGAATACGACAGCGACAAGTGCAGCTGGTGATGCAAGAAGTCAAAGACAGCCTAAATCCTGCTCGTACTATCCGCCAAAGTCTGCTTGAAACGTGCCAAAGTATCGATGATACCCATGATGATGCCTATATGGATGAACTGTTAAAATTGTGCGGTCTATCAGACACGCTACTGGATCGCTATCCATCTGGTCTATCTGGGGGTGAGATTCAACGGATATGTATCGTGCGTGCTCTGCTTGCTCGTCCAAAGCTGTTGATTCTCGATGAACCAACGGCGATGCTCGATCGCATATCTATTGTCAAGCTGCTGAATTTATTAAGAAAAATTAATCAAAATTATCAGACATCCATGCTAATCATCAGCCACGATGTAAAAGTGATTGATGCCATTTGTCATCGCACCATTCATCTATCAAAGCATATATCACAAGCATAGTGCGTGGTCATACCGCTGAACGGCTAAATACTTCTCGCAGCTCAAAACTGGTGTGTAGCTGACTGACGCCATCAATTTTACTAAGCCTATGTAGTAGAAATTCTTCATAATGACGCATATCTTTGACCAAGACCTTGAGCAGGTAATCTTCACTGCGACCCGTGACGACGCTGCAGCTGACCACTTCATCAAAGGTGCGAACTTGGCTTTCAAATTCACCAAAACGCTCAGCGGTATGCTTATCCATGCTCACCGCCACATAGACCGACAGCGTATAGCCCAGTGTGGCAGGGTCGGTGTGTGCATGATAGCCTGTGATGATGCCAAGCTCTTCAAGCCGTTTGATACGGCGGATGGTGGGCGTAGCGGATAGGTTGATGATTTCGCTGATCTCGCTGATGGATGCACGTGCATTGTTTGTTAAAATCCGTAAAATCTTACGATCGATGCCATCAAGTGTCACGATGTCTTGGGTGGCTGCCATAACTGATAAATCTCTTATAATGAGTGAATTTCACTATATATTATCAAATAATTAGTGATTTGTACTCATTGATACTAAAAATAATGCAAAAATAGGTAAAAATTGCTATACTAAATTTGTTATGATACCAAGCATCAAAAATTACGATTAATTTGCTTTTAATTTGGAGCCATCATGCCACACATTACCCCAAAAAATCCTGCGTTTGATTTTACCAAATATCGTCCTTTTGAATTCGCACCCAAGCTGACTGACCGCACTTGGCCGGATAAGACCATTACCAAGGCACCGATTTGGGCGAGTGTTGATTTGCGTGATGGCAACCAAGCCTTGATCGATCCGATGAATATTGAGCAAAAATTAAAATTCTTTAAATTGCTTGTTGATATCGGTTTTAAAGAAATTGAGATTGGCTTTCCTTCTGCGGCACAAGTCGAATTTGATTTTACTCGTCGATTGATCGAAGAAGGTCATGTGCCTGAAGATGTGACTTTGCAAGTATTGGTGCAGGCGCGTGAGCATTTGATTGAGCGTACTTTTGAAGCACTACAAGGCGCTCGCCGTGCCATTGTCCATGTGTATAACTCAACTTCAAAAGTCCAACGAGACAAAGTCTATAAGATGGACAAAGAAGAAATCAAACAAATCGCCATCGCAGGGGCGACGATGCTTCGCGACAAGGCAAAAAATTATCCAGATACCGAATGGGTGTTCCAATACAGCCCAGAGAGCTTCAGCCAAACCGAGACCGACTATGCGGTCGAAGTGTGTGATGCTGTTTGTGAAGTGTGGCAACCACAAAACGGTCAAGCAGTCATCCTAAATCTACCTGCCACTGTCGAAGCCAGCACACCAAACATCTATGCCGACCAAGTGGAATATTTCTGCCGTCATCTCAAGCAACGAGAGCACGTCATCATCAGCCTGCATACGCACAATGACCGTGGCTGTGCGGTGGCAGCGTCCGAGCTTGGCTTGATGGCAGGTGCCGATCGTATCGAAGGCACGCTATTGGGCAATGGTGAACGCACAGGCAATATGGACATCCTAGTGATGGCGATGAACCTATATACCCAAGGTATCGATCCTGAGCTTGATTTTAGCCAAGTCAGTGAAATGGTGCAAATCGTCACTGAGTGCAACAATCTGCCGGTACATCCACGCCATCCGTATGTTGGCGAGCTTGTGTTCACTGCATTTAGTGGCTCACACCAAGATGCCATCAAAAAATCACTGGATTATAACGAATCGCACAAAGAGACGGATGGTCATTGGGATGTGGCGTATTTGCCAATCGACCCGCTACACATCGGCCGTGGCTACCAAGATGTCGTGCGTATCAATAGCCAGTCAGGCAAGGGTGGTGCAGCGTATATTCTACAGCGTCATTATGGCTTTAATTTGCCACGCTGGACGCAGATTGACTTTGCTCGTGTGGTGCAAGCCCAAGCCGAAAGTCTGGCTCGTGAGCTGAAGACCGAAGAGCTTTTGGAAATCTTCACCCAAACTTATCTATCTCAAGATACTTTCCGATTGAGCGACTACACCATCAACAACAAAGGCGGTGAAGTGTCATTCCAAGGTCAAGTGGCAGCACCGACCGAAGTGTTTGAAGTCATCGGTCAAGGCAATGGTGCATTATCAGCGTTCATTGATGGCCTAGTCAAAGCAACCGGCAAGCAAATCCATGTCACCAACTATGCCGAGCACGCCATCAGCCAAACCGCCCAAATCGATAGTGATGATGGCAAAGACAACCAAACGCACAATGCCGCCGCTGCTTACATCCAGCTGTCAGTCGATGGTCAAATCTACTCAGGCATCGGCACCTGTAACAGCACTGTCTCAGCGATGCTAAAAGGCGCGTTGTCAGCATTGGCACAGGCTTGGTAAATTAAGTTTAGATTATCTAAGAGTCAAAAAAAAGTGCAGATTTTACGCTGCACTTTTTTAAATCCGATAGGCTTTCTTAGACAATCGGCTTTCTACGATAAAATAAAATCCCAGGAATCGACAATCCCAACACCAATGCTGAGATCACAAAAATCGCCTCAAAAAAATGATGCATCATGATGATGAACAAATCCATGCTAAAGCCAAAATAGCCGATTTGCACCATGCTCACCATGGCTTTATAGGCAGCGATACCTGGCATCATGCAGATCAGACTTGGCACAATCAATGCCTTTGGTGGCAATCCATATCGCTGAGCGTAGCGCACACCCAAAAAGCTGCCCATCATCGCACCAAAAAAAGTGGCAATCGCAAGATGTGTGCCATCCTGCACCATCAAAAGCTTGGTGCCAAAAGCCAGTGCCGTGACCGCCATGCAGTGAATGATGTAACGCCTTGGCAAAGTAAACATCAAGCACCAACCGATGGTGATGATGCAAGATAGCACGACTTTTTGAAGAATCATTAGCCAATCCATCACAGCCCCCAATGTGGAATGCCCAAGAAAATCAGCGCAATCACGATGCCAACACAAGCAGAGAGTGTCAACATGGTGGCGAACATCCAGCGGCCGACGCCCATGTTGATATAGCCTTTTAGGATATCAGACAATGAATTGATGATGGGAAAACTGGGTACCAGTAGTAGCACGCTGGCAGCGACGGCAATATCAGCATTACTCCCCAATTCCAAAAAGTACGCAGTTGCGCCGAGTAATGTGGCGGTAAAGGCGGTGATGATGACCACGACAAATGGGTTGAAGTGGTGCGCCGCCAAAAATATGCGCATTCGCATGGCCACAAAGCCTGCAACCAATGTCACCAGTGCAATCATCCAATCGCCACCATTTAGATAAGCAAAACTGGCGCAAGAGATGCCAACAAATAATGAGACCAGTAGATTTGGGTAAGTGGTGCGCGCCATGCCATCAAAACTCTGCTCAATACCATCGATCAGTGCATCTTGTTCGCTCAAGGTCAGGATAAATTGACGCGACTGCCAAGCTTCTTCGGCGTGTAAGACGATCTGCTGAATCTGCACTAAGATGCTGACATGGATGCCTTGATGCACGGTGTTGCGCACTGTGGTGATGCAGCGCCCTTGGTATAAAGTGGTGAGCGTCACAGCATTAAAGGATAAGCCACATTCGACGCCATCGATGCCAAGCGCCTTACCCAAGCGCTTGGTGAGATCGACGACGACCGCTGACTCAGCACCATATTGCATGAGCAATAGCGCGCAGCGGATGCATAAGCGAGTGATACGCTGCTGCTGAGCATAAGTCAGCCGCGCCGTGGCTTGCCCATCATTGAACAGCAGGGCGGGCGAGCCATCGGATGCGCTTATTTGTGGGTGTAAAGAGGCTGGGTTTGACATAATTTTCACATCGATGGCTGCGCTGCATCGATTAGCTTGCCGATGAGTGCGCACAGTTTGTCTATCAGTGCTTGAGTGTCAGCATCAGACAAAGTCAATGCTGGCAGCAGGCGAATGACATTACCACCCGTGACATTGATGATCAATCGATACTCATCGCGCGCCAGATCGACCGCCTTGGTTAGGTCGATGGTATCTGGCATTGCAAAGCCAATCATCATGCCGCGACCTCGAGCATGGATGCCATGATCGCCAAAGGTATAGATAACCGCAGCGCGGATTTTATCGCCTTGGGTGATGGCATTTTGCATAATGCTGTCATTCAAAGTCTCATACACCGCACAGACCACACGGCTTGCCAAGGGCGTACCGCCATAAGTTGAGCCGTGTGAGCCAGCCCCAAATAGCCCAACTGCCTTGCCGTTGACCATGCAGGCACCAACAGGAAAGCCATTGCCCAAGCCTTTGGCAGTCGTAAGAACATCGGGCGTGATGCTTGAGTGCTGATACGCAAAATATTTGCCTGTACGGCCATTGCCAGTTTGGACTTCATCGAGCATCAACAGCCAATCATTATCATGGCAGATTTGGGCGAGCTGTTCCAGATAGTCGTCTGCTGGCGTGTGCAGTCCGCCTTCGCCTTGAATCGGCTCAACCAACACGGCACAGACATCCGCATCAGCGCTGTGTGTTGCCACGGCTGCAGCATCACCAAAAGGCACACGGATAAAATCCTCATCTAAGGTATAAAATCCAGCGCGCGCTTTTGGGTTGGCGGTGGCTGATACTGTCAGCAGGGTGCGACCATGGAAGGCATTGTCCATCACGATAACTTTTGCGCGGCGCTTGCCTTGCTTGTGTGCGTAGGCGCGTGCAAGCTTTAGGGCGCATTCATTGGCCTCAGCGCCTGAATTGGCAAAAAATACTTGCTCCATGCCAGCTGCTTGGCACAAAAGATCGGCCGCTTTTTCTTGCCAGCTGACTTCAAATAAATTACTGGTATGCACAAGCTCGCTTGCCTGTGCTTGGATCGCGGCGGTGATGGCAGGATGACAATGCCCAAGACCGCAGACAGCGATACCTGTGAGCGCATCCAAATAGGCTGTGCCATCTGCGGTGTATAAATATGAGCCATCGCCACGCACGAAGTTGATGGGCTGACGGGCATAAGTTGGCATCAAATGAGTGCTCATGGGATTTCCTTAATGGTAAAAATCAATCTGTGTCCAAATCAATACGCTGTGGATGAATCATCCAATTGCCCCGAAAAAGGACTGTCCTCACCTGCGATCACATACTCATCTGATGCCCATGCACCCAGATCAATAAGCTTACAGCGCTCAGAACAAAACGGTCGATGCGGATTATCCGACCATTGGGTTGGTGTTTGGCAGGTAGGGCAAGGATGAGTAGCAGATGTCATGATCGATCCTAAATGGAGGGTACAATGGTTCATTTTAGCAAATTTGTTCTAAGGATTCATCCAGATTTTTGATGAATCTGTCAAGCAGCCGACGCTTAGATTTAGATTGGTATAACATGACATTGTTAAGATAATTTGTATATATGACCATACAAATTTATCGCTACCATCACACAATGCAAGATATGATTTACAGTTATGCCAAAGTCGCAAATAAAAATGATTTTGGGGTTTTATTATCATTTCTATAAAATAATGCATGACAGACATACTAAAGCAAGTTATAATCCTGCAATCAAAATAACAAGTACACTTGTTTTGTAAGTGAAGAGATGGTCATTCAAAAGCAATAAAAGGAGACTATTGTGAGTGATTCTAATTCAGTGATTGATGATAATTCAAACAAAAGCTACCGCGAACTGCATCGCCCAAGCTCAAGCTTTGAGTCGCGCGATGCCTATTTAAACCATGAGCTTCAGATCATGAAGCCGCGTCGTTGGCGAGCCAATTTGCCATTTCGTGATTATCGCTTTGAGTTTGAAGATGCCATTCCTGCGATGGCTGGTACGATTGGTAAAATCGTGATGGTCGGCGCGATGGCAGCGGCATTTGCAGCACCGCTTGGCCTTGGTGAAGCTTTTGTACTGGAAAATGTGCGCTATGAGATGCTGATTGCAGCAGTATTTGTGCTGCTGTTATCAGGGTTTTTGTTGCCGACAGCCAACTTGGCAGGTACGCATGGCCCATTAATTCCTCTGATTCCTTTGGTCGTGGCTGCTGGCGGGCATCCTTTGGCATTTGGTATTTTGATCGGCGTGTTCGGCATCTTGCTGGGGCTTTTTAAGGGCGGATCTTTGCTTGCTAAGCTGACCAGTAATGGCGTGGCAGGTGGTTTGTTATTATACTTGGGCTTTGTTGGTCTGATCGCTCAGGTCAAAAATATGATGACTTGGTCGGAGCAGATCGGTTTACCGCACTTGGCTTTTGTTATCATCATCGCCACGATCGTGATGTACGCGCTACTTGAGCATTGGCAAAAGCGTTGGCTGGCCGTACCGATTGGCTGTGCGTTGGCAGGTTTTATTGCGTTTGCTTTGGGTGCGCCTTTTGAATTTAAAACCGAGCCTGGTCTGCCGCCATTGAATCCCGCCTATTGGTGGGGTGAGGATACGGGTTGGACAATGGGCTTGCCTGACCTAAAGGCCTTTGTGGTGGTCTTCCCATTTGCGGTGCTGGCCGTGGCCATGTGGTCGCCTGATTTTCTTGGCCATCAAGTATTCCAAAAAATCAGCTATCCGCCAAATTCTGAGCGCACGCACATGAACATCGATGATACCATGATTGCAGCATCGGCGCGTCAGGCAGCAGGGTCGCTGTTGGGCGGCGCTAATTTCTCCTCATCATGGGGAACTTACATCGTCCCTGCCGCCATCGCCAAACGACCCATTCCAGCAGGTGCGGTACTGACGGCGGTGTTTTGTATCATTGCCAGTATTTGGGGTTATCCGATGGATTTGGCGATCTGGCAGCCTGTGCTGTCCGTGGCGCTGATCGTGGCGGTGTTTGTACCGCTACTTGAGGCGGGCATGGAAATGACGCGCAAAGGCAAGACCACTCAGTCAGCCGCGATTGTCGTGTTCGCCTCTGCACTGGTCAATCCTGTATTTGGTTGGTCGCTGACGATGATGCTGGACAATCTGGGCTTGATCGGTGATAAGCAGCGCAGCGTCGAGCTGGGCCTGAGTGGCCGCGTGATCATTCCTTTGGTGGGCTTTGTCGTGCTGTGCGCTGTGATGGCGGCGGTGGGGATGTTCCCTGGGATTCCAGCGCTACTGCCACAGTTTAGAATCTAATCGATGGCTTTGGCCAATCACCCTGACCATTGGTTGGGGTGATTTTTTTATGGGCAAATGTCAGTAAGATGAAAGCGCGCTCAGCCATTGATCAATACAGATGTGATGGCTTTAGCGATGATATTATAAAGACAAAGTACTTGCATTGTCATTGCAATTATGCTAAAATCCACCCAAATTATCTCATAAATTCAATATGTTGGAGAATCTGATGAATCACAGCGAACAAACCACCTTTAACATGCGCGTCGATAAAAATCTGGTTGAGCAATTTAAAAAAGCTGCCCGCGATAATAATCGCACGGCCAGTCAACTGTTGCGTGATTGTATGATTGATTATGTCAAAAAAAATCGCCAAGCAGATATGTTTAAGCGCTGAGCGTTAGCCAAAGCCAAAAGTTTGTAAAGATTAAGAGGTGTGCCATGCAGCATTTTAAAGACATCGTCAATCATCGCCGTGCTGTGCGTGAGTATGATGCCAATCAAAGTTTGGATCCTAAGTTGGTCAAAGAGTGTCTTGAACTCTCTCAGCTAGCGCCCAGCAGCTCAAATATGCAGCTGTATGAGTTTTATCACATTACGGATGCTGCGCTGCTTGATCAACTGGCCAAGGCATGCCTATCACAGCAGGCGGCTACGAGCGCACAGCAGATGGTGGTGTTCGTGACGCGTCAAGACCATTATGCAAAGCGTGCCAAAGCGGCATTGGCATTCGAGCGCGGCAATATCAAGCGTTATTCTCCCGAATCACGGCAGGCGGCGCGCATCAAACGCATTGAGCGCTATTATAGCGTGACCATGCCGATGATTTAACGCACCAACTTTGGCGTGGCCAATGCACGCAAATTGGTGTTCTCAACCATCCAAAAATTCAAACCCGTCTATGATCGCATCTCTGCCACTGATGTGCGCATCATGGTACACAAAAGCTGCGCATTGGCGGCACAGACCTTCATGCTGGCGATGAGTGCGGCAGGCGCGGATACTTGTCCGATGGAGGGATTTGACAGTAAAATGGTCAAAAATCTACTCAATTTGCCTGACGCTGCCGAGATTAACATGATCATTTCGTGCGGCTATCGCACCGACAATGGCGTGTGGGGCGAGCGTTTTCGTGTGCCTTTTGATGAGGTGTATCGCAAACTTTAATGCTAAAGATGATGTCAATTATCCATCCCATCTGATGGGTTATAGCCTGTCAATATGACTGTATAAATTTACAAAATACCAAACATTGTTTGCATATGCAAATTAACTCATGTAAGCTGTTGGCATCTTTTGAACACTTGGCGGTTGGCATGGCGATGCGCAGTACCTTAAAAAATGGCCTTGAGGCTGCTTTGATGCTGGCTGTGGTGATGGGCTTTGGGCGATTTGCCTATACTGCACTGTATCCTTATATGGTCAATGAGCAGATTCTTGGCATTGAGCAGGGCAGTTGGGCAGCCGCAGCCAATTATCTGGGCTATCTCATCGGCGCGATCGGCGCGATACGCATCAAGCTTAATCAGGCACATCAATGGGCTTTGGTGGCACTGCTTGGCACTGTCATCACGCTGGGCGCATTATATCTGACTGACTCTGGCGTGCTGATCATCGGCATTCGATTGTTGGCAGGTGTGTTCAGTGCTGTTGGTATCGTAGCTACCTCGATATGGTTGTTGGGGCAGCGCCAAAAGCTGAATGCAGCACCCATCATGTACGCAGGCGTCGGTTTGGGGATTGCAGCTTCAGCGCAGCTGGTGTCGATGATGTCAGAGCGCTGGTTATCGCCACAGATATGGCTATTGCTTGCGCTTGTGGCTCTGGCTGCCACAGCATTGGTGATCCATGGATTGTTCTTTGAACAAAACCAAGACAGCCCAGTATCCGCATCAGTAGCTGCTACTAGCAGTCGTTTGGATGCTCAGGCATTGCCTGTATTATATGGCTTGGCGGGGTTTGGCTATATCATTACCGCCACTTATTTACCGCTTTTGATCACCCTTGCCGTGGCCAATGCTGATATCGAATTTGTCTGGACGGCATTTGGGCTGAGTGTGATACCCTCTTGCTTTATCTGGTATCAGATTTGTCAGCGCTTGGGTACGCGCATGTCGCTTGTGCTAAATATGCTGATGCAAGCGATCGGTGTGATTTTGCCCGTCGTGGCGCCATACACGATGGGCTATATGTTAAGCGCTTTACTTGTCGGTGGTGGTTTTATGGGTACGGTGACTTTGGTGATGCCCATCGCCAAGCAGCTGACCGCCAAAACTGGCAAAAACCTAATCGCCATTGCCACAGTTGCTTATAGTATTGGCCAAATTTTGGGGCCGATCGTCTCAGCACAGATGTATCGCTGGACACAAGGATTTGAGATGTCATTAGTGCTTGCGATGATCGCTTTATTGATGGGTGCGATGATCGCTTGGCAAAAAGGCTAAGCTGTTCAATAAATTAAGATACTTTGATAATTTCATCTATGATGGATAATTTACCCAAATAAAAGGAGATAAAAATGCCCTATGTCAATGTCAAAGTCACAGGCGGCAGTGAAGCGCCTAGCGTCGAACAAAAGCAGCAAATCATCGAAGGCGTGACCGAACTGCTCGCACGCGTCTTGAATAAAAATCCTGCCACGACCGTCGTGGTCATCGATGAGATCGATATGGATAATTATGGATTGGGTGGCAAAACCATCACCGAGGTGCGTAAGCTTGCCAAATCTTAGATGCTGCATCTTAGCGGATGATATGGCTAAGGTTTTATGCCAAATCCATTGACCTGTGTCTAAAGCCAATAAAAAGACTGCTTAGCCATAGCAGTCTTTTTTAATACCTATTGCCAAGCTTCTTTGATCCATTTGCTTGGTAGGACATAGCGATACCATTTGCCGCCACCGCCTGTGATGGCATCTGGTGGATTGATCTCGCCATGAAAAATGACAATTTTGGCATTGCTAGGTTTTTTGGGCGGTAAAAAATACGCCAAAGGAATCTTGTGCAGGCAATGATATTTGAAGCTCACGCACCACGAAGGATCCCAGTATTCAAGGTGATGATGCTCGCGCAGATAATTGGACAAAAATGCCTGTTCATGACGCACTTCGCTGCGGATTTTTTCAAAGTTATTTTCAAAATATTCCAACAAATGCGGATAGGTGTTATAACCCACCTTAAAGCGATACACCGAGCTATTACCCACCATGCGCCACGGTTTTTTCCAATCGCGAATGATCATCACGCTGTCGTCATGCTCAGCCTTATGGGTGAAAAAGCAGTCAATATTATCAATGATAACAATGTCGATGTCCAAAAACAGCGCCGTACCCTTTAGACCATACAGGTCGGGCTTAAAGGTGGTGAGTTTTTTCCAGCCGCGTTCAGGGATATTGCTTGGCAGATTCAGCTCTGGAATCGGATAACACACCACTTCATCACGGATACCTGTCGTGTCATCAGTCAAGCAGACCATGGTAAATGGCAGGGTGATGTTACGAGCCACCATATTATACAGTCGATTGACATATTCAGCACCGTATTTGGTGCCCCATTTCATGCAGATGATGTAATTGGTGTCAGTCATGGTAATCCTTAGGATGTTTGGGTGGCCTGATGTAATTTGATGGCGATCTGTTTAAGCTCATCGTGTGGCAATAGATAAGGGTTATCCACCAGTGGTGTGTTCTTAAAGCGGCGATATCCCCACATATAATGCTCAAAATGTACATCGATCATCTGCTGCATCGCGCGGTTCAAGGCCGTGGTACTGATGTGAATGTCTTTATGGTACAGGCGCTCATCATCAAGCGCATAACAAAAAACCTCAAAGCCATCGGCATCAGCGCGTTTGACGCAGCTTAATCCCACCAAAGCGCAATTGGTCTTGGCAGCAAGCTTGGGGGTAAGGGTGCTGGTCATGGTCTCAATTCCAAAAAACGGCACCACCACGCCGCCTGAAGGGTCGGGTACATGATCGGGCAAAATGATACTAAAGCCACCATCTTTCAGCGTCTTAAAAATTGCCTTGACGCCTGTGGCATCGGTTGGCACCAATGTGGCATTCAATCGTTCACGACCTGCCAGCACAAAGGCATCGACGCTGGGATTTTTGATTGGCTTATACATGATGGTCGGTGATCCAAAGGTATTTAGCCATGCATTCATCATCTCCCAAGTGCCAATATGAGGGACGATGGCGAGCATGCCGTTTGGATTGGCTAGACCTTGTTCAAGGATGTGCTGATGATGCACTTTGGTGATTTGATTGACCGACCACTCAGGCGGCATCGCCCAGCTTTTAAAGCTATCAATAGCACTGGAAAGTTGGTTTTTTAGGATTTTTTTGGCCAATATCGTACGATCTTCATCTGGCATATTAGGATATACCAAAATCAGATTGGCGTTGATACTGCGATAGATGCTTAAATTAAAGCTGTGCGCCACATAAGCACAAACAGCTGCCAATCCATGAAGGACTGACAGCGGCATGTATTTTAAGAGGCCTAACGACATCGGAGCTTATTCTGCCTTTTCTTTTTCACGGACACGAATGCCAAGCTCGCGCAACTGTTTGTTATCGACAGCAGCAGGTGCTTCGGTCAATGGGCAGTCAGCAGTTTTGGTTTTCGGGAAAGCAATCACATCACGGATTGAGCTTGCGCCCACCATCAGCATGATCAAGCGATCCAAACCAAATGCCAAGCCACCATGTGGCGGTGCACCAAAGCGTAGTGCATCCATCAGGAACTTAAATTTCAGCTCAGCTTCTTCTTTTGAGATGCCTAGTGCATCAAAGACAGCTTCTTGCATCTCAACGGTATTGATACGCAGTGAACCGCCACCGATTTCAGTGCCGTTTAGTACCATGTCATAGGCGATAGACAGAGCGGTCTCTGGGCTGTTTTTTAGCTCTTCGACAGAGCCTTTTGGACGGGTAAATGGATGGTGAACTGACGTCCATTTGCCATCGTCAGTCTCTTCGAACATTGGGAAATCAACCACCCATAGCGGCGCCCATTCGCAGGTAAACATATTCAAATCAGTACCGATTTTGACACGCAGCGCGCCCATTGCATCATTAACGACCTTGGCCTTATCAGCACCAAAGAAGATGATATCACCAGTTTGTGCTTCGGTACGCTTAATCAGCTCAACCAATACATCATCAGTCATGTTTTTGATGATCGGTGATTGTAGGCCAGATTCTTGATCTACGCCGTTGTTGATTTTGGTGGCATCATTGACTTTGATATATGCCAAGCCTTTGGCGCCATAGATGCCGACAAATTTGGTGTACTCATCGATTTGTTTACGGCTCATCTCAGCACCGTTTGGCACACGAAGAGCAGCCACGCGACCTTTTGGATCTTGGGCAGGGCCTGAGAATACTTTAAATTCAACACCCTGCATGATATCAGCAACATCAACGAGCTTCAAAGGAATACGCAAATCAGGCTTATCTGATGCATAATCACGCATTGCAGTGGCATAAGTCATGCGTGGGAATTTGTCAAATTCGACATTAAGCATCGTTTTGAACAAATCTTTGGTCAAGCCTTCGGCGATATCCATGATTTCTTCATCTGATAGGAATGAAGTTTCAATATCCACTTGAGTAAATTCAGGCTGACGGTCAGCACGCAAATCTTCATCACGGAAGCACTTAGCGATTTGATAATAGCGATCAAAACCTGCCACCATCAATAGCTGCTTAAATAGCTGTGGTGATTGTGGTAGGGCAAAGAAGTTACCTTGGCGAGTGCGAGATGGTACAAGATAGTCACGAGCACCTTCAGGGGTGGCACGAGTCAGTACAGGCGTCTCAACATCCAAGAAGCCATGATCATCTAGATAGCGACGGATGGTCGACGTGGCTTTGGCACGGAATTTCATACGCTCTTGCATCTCAGGGCGACGCATATCAAGGAAGCGATATTTTAAGCGCAGCTCTTCTGAGACAGTGATGTTGTCATCATTTAGTGGGAATGGCGGGGTGTCAGCCTTGGCAAGTAGCTCAATCTCTTTGCCCAATAGCTCAACTTGACCGCTCACCATATTTGGGTTCTCGGTGCCTGCATAGCGGCGGCGCACGCGGCCAGTGATTTTTAGCAAATATTCTGAACGCGCAGCATCAGCAGTAGCAAAAGCCTCAGGGGTATCAGGGTCGATGACCACTTGCAATAAACCCTCACGGTCTCGCATATCTAGGAAAATCACGCCACCGTGGTCACGACGACGATGTACCCAGCCTGCGATGGTGATGGTTTGATCAATCAGCTCTTCGGTCACTTGACCGCAATAAGTGCTACGCATCATAAAAATTTGCCTTAATCAATTTTACTTAATAATCATCGAGTGCAGCCACAAATTTGACAGCGGCGCACCGAAAGTTAGGTTTGTCTTTAAAACGCTACATTATGCCTTGTAATTGGCAATCGTGCAAGTATTGAGATAATAAAATTTACGCTTTTTTACATTCCTCTTTGGCTGCGATTGTTGACCATGAAATTGCTTGCTGCTTTCAATCGGCTGTTAATAAAAATTCCAATAAAACTCAGGCTTTTATGCAGCTGTCATCCGTCACGCTCAGGCCATCTGTATCCGTCTAAAACAGACAAGATCGGGGTTTTTGGTGGATGAATGGCAAAATATGAAAAATTGGCGGATTTTTTTGGGGGTTTTGGGTGGTATATTGATGGCAGTTATGATAGGATTGATGCAGTTTGCCCCTTGAAATAACAATGATTTATGAACTTGATGGGCTGAATGTTGGACTGCTGTTTTGGTCAGTCTTTGGCGGTAGTGAATTTGTGGTGCTTGATGGCTTTATTAGCCAAAACTGGGATTGAGTTATGGATACCTTAAACATCTTATATGTGGTCGCATCGATGCTGATTTTTGCCAGCATCATGACCAGTACCTTATCGGCGCGTCTTGGTGTGCCGCTTTTGTTATTTTTCTTGGCGGTGGGGATGCTCGCTGGCGAAGAAGGGGTGTTGGGTATTGAGTTTGCTGAATATAATTTGGCGAACTTCATCGGTCAGGCGGCGCTGGCTTGTATTTTGCTTGATGGTGGTCTGCGTACATCGCTGCAGTCCTTTCGTGTCGGGCTAAAGCCTGCGGTGACCTTGGCAAGCTGGGGCGTGCTGGCCACTGTGATGGCGCTTGGTGTGTTTGCGACTTGGCTATTGGATGTGGATTGGCGATTGGGCGTGTTGATGGCAGCGATCGTCGGCTCAACCGATGCTGCGGCTGTTTTTAGTCTGCTGCGTAATGGCGGCGTCAAGCTCAATGACCGTGTACAGGCGACGCTTGAGATCGAATCAGGCGCCAACGATCCATTGGCGATCTTGTTAGTCACAGCGATGATCGCGCTGAATCTTGATCCTGCTGGCCAAAGTGTTGGCGATATTTTGATGATGCTTGTCAGTCAAATTGGCATCGGTTTGGTGCTGGGTTTGTTGGCTGGTTGGGCGCTGTCTAAGCTATTGCCAAAAGTGCATCTGGCTGATGGCATGTATGCAATTTTAATCATGTCAGCTGGAATGATCGTCTTTGGCTTTACCAATTTGATGGGTGGCTCTGGCTTTTTGGCGGTGTATTTGGCAGGTGTGATCATTGGTAACACCAAAGTGCGCGCCACCGAACATGTACTGCGCGTGATGGACAGCTTTGCATGGCTTGCCCAAGCGGTGCTGTTCGTGGTGCTGGGTTTGCTTGTACAGCCATCGAGCATTTTGCAGGTGCTGCATTATTCTTTGTTTATCTTCTTGTTTTTGTTGTTTGTTGCGCGTCCAATCGCTGTCACGACTTCGCTGTTGCCGTTTCGATTCGGCTTTCGTGAGATTGGCTTTATCTCATGGGTGGGGCTGCGCGGTGCAGTGCCGATTACCCTTGCCATCATTCCTGTGACCATGCAAGTGCCAGGGGCGGACTTGGCGTTTAATATTACCTTTGGGGTGGTGATCTTCTCGCTCTTGGTTCAAGGCGCGAGCATTCCGATGATGTCGCGACTGTTTCGGGTGTGGGTACCGACCAATGATGAACCCAAAGCCGAGCATGAGATTTGGGTGGGTGATCAAGCCAACATTACTTTGTATGAATTTGAAGTCAAGCAAGGCGCCTTTGCCATTGGTCGCCACCCACAGGCCATTTCCAGCAAATTTAACACCGACCAAGTATCACTGTTTGCGCTGGTACGGCATAATAAATTGGTCAAAGTCACCGAAGACACCATCTTAAAAATGGGCGATGTGGTTTGGTATGCGATGCGTGGTGATGATGCCAAAAGTGTCGCCAAAATCTTTAACAATTCCGCCACGCAATACCAAAAAAACAGCGAATTTTATGGCGATTGGTTGTTGTCACCGCATGCGCGTATCGCAGATTTGCCATTTTATAATCTGGCCACACGATCTTTGGCCAATAACAGTCGCTTGCCAAAGCCTGTGGCCAATGCCTTTGATGTCTTTACAGTGCCACCAGCGGCGGGCAGCCTAGCTGGGATTGATGATAAGCTCATCGATGCCTTGACACAAGCCAAAAACCAAACTGTCGAAGAGTATATGATGCAGCATTTTAAGACCGAGCCAGTCAAGGGCGATGAGGTGCATTTAAATGACACTTGGTCGCTGATCGTCCGTGATGTCGATCACAGAGGGCGTCTGCGCGGTGTGGGTCTGAAAAATAAAACCAAAGCTGAATCCTCGCGTTAGATCCCAGCGCTTGGATAATGCTTTGTGGCGTTTTTGTAATTTTTGATGGTTTGCGATTTAAATTTGCCAAGATCTACCCAATATCTGCCACATGCTTGGCTTGGCGTCACCAAGTCAATGGATACATCATTAGTCATATAGGAATATCATGTTACATACCCCAAAAAAACCGGTCGAACTGCGTATCATTCATCTTAATAAAGTCCAAAAAAACACCAAAAAGCGCATCGAGGCCATCCAATCCGATCGCGACGACGCGCCACATCAGCTGATGAATAAGCTGTGTGAGCTGCTCAAATCATCGCGGCAAAATAAAGCTGCCAAGCATCAAGGCAGTGAGGCATCAGCGGATCAGCAGGCTGATGGTCAGTCGGTGTATGTGCTGGATTTTGATGGTGATATTCGCGCCAGTGCAGTGCAGCATCTGCGCGAAGAGATCAGTGCCATCATCAGCGTCGCCAAAGCAGGTGATGAAGTGGTGCTGCGTCTAGAGAGCGGCGGCGGTCAGGTGCATGCCTATGGTCTGGCTGCAGCACAGCTTGAGCGCATTAAGTCGGCCAATCTAAAGCTGACCATTTGTGTTGATAAAATCGCCGCCAGCGGTGGCTATATGATGGCGTGTACGGCCGATCAGATCATCGCTAGTGACTTTGCGGTCTTGGGCTCAGTCGGTGTGGTCAGTCAGCTGCCAAATTTTCATGAGTTTTTAAAAAAACACGATGTGCATTTTGAGCAGTTTACCGCAGGCGAGCATAAGCGCACCGTCACTGTCTTTGGTGAAAATACCGATGAAGATCGTGCCAAGTATCAAGCTGATATCGAGCGTATTCATGAGCTGTTTAAGGGTTTTGTGGCGCGCCATCGCCCAAGCTTGGATGTCGATCAGATCGCGACAGGTGAGATTTGGTTTGGTGAAGATGCCAAGCGCTTAAATCTCATCGACCAGATCGGCACCTCGGATGCATATTTATTATCCAAACTTGAAAATCAGCAGGTGTATTTGCTCAATTCGCGCAGCAAGCCAAACTTTGCTGAAAAGCTGGGTCTGGCCGAGCAGCTGGACAGCAGTGTCAGCAGCCTCATCGATCAAAGTATGTCATGGGTCGGGAATTTGGCTGCCAAGTTTCGGGTGTAAGTGATGCGCGTGTAAGCTGCTTGGTCATATCTTTGCAGGCAGACTGGGTTGTTTGGCAGCCAGATTGCTAAGATGGGTTAATAAGCTGGCTTAAGATGTCCTAAGCAGTCAGATTTTGGCATGAAATTTACTGGGAATTTTTTGTCAGTTGCGATAAAATAGGCCATCTTTTCAATCAAAGCAAGCAGCTGATTGGATTTAATTTGATTATTTTGGTTATACATTGATGAAAAAACTCGAAGCATTATTTTTAAAGGTGGATAAATTTGGCCGTGTGATCGCCAATCGCTTTAATAAAATTAAAGACCTAAATGACATCCGTGGCACAGGCGCTGGCAAAACCGTGCTGATCACGGGTGCCAGCTCTGGTCTTGGAGCGATGATGGCGCGCAAATTTGCCTTTTTGGGTTATGATTTGGCGATCTGCGCCCGTCGTTTGGAGCGACTCGATGCCATCAAAGCTGAGCTTGAGGGCGATTATGGCATCACGGTGCATACTGCGCGCTTGGATGTCACCGACTATGAGCAGATTTTTGAGGTGTTTAACGACTTTGCCACCAAAATCGGTAAGATTGATAAAATCATCGTCAATGCTGGCGTCGGCGACAGTCGCGTGATCGGCCATGGTCGATTTAACATCAATCGCGCCACAGCCGAAACCAACTTTATCGCTGCCATCGCTCAATGTGAAGCGGCGATGCAGATTTTTCGCGCCCAGAATAGCGGCCAGCTTGTGGTGATCTCTAGCATGTCAGCGGTGCGTGGTCTGCCGCGTCATCTGACCACTTATGCAGCTGCCAAAGCTGGCTTGGCGCGTCTGGCCGAAGGCATCCGGGCGGATATGATCAAAGAAAAACTGCCCATCACCGTCTCAACCATCTATCCGGGTTATGTGCGCACTGATCTGAATATCGGCGCCAAATATCTGCCATTCGAGGTTGAAGAAGATGAGGGTGCGGATGTGATCGTCAAGGCCATCGAAGCCAAAGTCGATGAGGCTTATGTGCCAGCATGGCCGTGGCTGCCGATCGGTCTTGGTATGAAATATCTGCCACTCAAACTGATCACCAAATTCATCTAAGCGATCATACGATGGCAATGAAGGCTTGTATTTACAAGCCTTTTGAGCTTTTTGGCTATCAATGATTTTATTTTAAATTGCAGAGTTTAATAAAGTGGATGACGGGTAAACTATGACACAAAGTAGCACCGATACCGTAGAGCGAACACAGACTGCGCAGGTTGTCACCGAGGCTGCCGAAGAAGCCAGACAAGCAGCTGAGACCGCCAAAGAAGTGGCTGCAGATGCTGCCAAATTGACCAAGGATACTTTGGAGCATGGCGCCAATGACACGCTGCAGTTTTTGGGCATTCCGATTGATATTAATACCTTGACACAGCTTGCGATTGATATGTCGGGTCGATTGGTGCTGGCGCTGCTGATTTTCTTTGTTGGTAAATGGATTGGCAAACGCGTGGTACTTGTCGCCAAACATGTGATGGCAAGAAGTCGCTTGGATAATACGACTGCCAATTTTTTGGGTAATTTGCTGTATGGCTTGATGCTGGTTGCTGTGATTTTGGCAGCACTCAATAAGCTTGGGGTGAATACCAACTCCTTTGTGGCGATCTTCGGTGCAGCTGGCGTGGCGATCGGTGTCTCGCTCAAAGATCAGCTGTCCAACTTGGCAGCAGGCGTGCTGATCGTGATTTTTCGTCCTTTTGGTCGCGGAGATGTCGTGGAAGTCGGCGGCCAAACTGGTACGGTGCTTGATATCACTTTGGTCAATACACGCATCCGCACCGCCAATAATCACGAGATCATCATTCCAAATGGCGACATCATGACCAGTGCCAGTGTCAACTATTCTTCGCTGCCGACGCGTCGCGTGGACATCGATGTCGGCATCGGCTATGATGCAGACATTCGCCATGCGCGCTCTGTCATGCTGTCATTGGCCGAGGCGCACCCCAATGTGCTTGATGCGCCAGAGCCAACGGTCATTGTGACTGCGCTCGCGGACAGTTCGGTGAATCTGAGCATGCGCGTGTGGGCGAATAATGATGATTGGTTTGGCGTGCAAGCAGAGCTGCTTGAACAGGTCAAATACGCCTTTGATGCCGAAGGTATCAGCATTCCATTTCCCAATCGCACCATCCAAATCGAGGGCTTGGATCGATCGATGCTTGAAAAGCTGCTTGCTCAGCATCACACGAATGATACCACCAAAAAAGATGCCGATGTCTGAGTCACAAAGCTTAAACTGATGGATCAACGCGCGCCATCAGTTTAAGCTTAGAATAAGCGCATGGCTAATCACTGGCTGATGGCGCTGATGGCGTCGATGGCGTCGATGGCTTAGTAATTTGAATAAACAAATCCAAGGCATCTGACACTACCATTAGCGAAATTCACAATCCGCCACATGGTCATTGACCATCCCCACCGCCTGCATAAAGGCGTAGCAGGTGGTGGCGCCGACGAATTTAAAGCCGTCTTTTTTAAGCTGTATAGCTAGGCGTACAGACACATCGGTCTGTGCAGGGATGTCGGAGAGTGCTGCAGGGTGGTTGTCAATGGGCTTGCCATCAGGTGTAGTGATGCCCCACAGATAGTCACTAAAGCTTTGCTGCTGTTTGATCGCCAGATATGCTTTGGCATTATCAATGATCGCTATAATCTTGGCGCGATGGCGAATGATGCCCGTATCCAGCATCAACTCGTCAACTTTAGCATCATCATAAGCGGCGATTTTGGTGGCATCAAAGCCATCAAACGCCCGATAATACCCATCACGACGCTTTAAAATGGTAATCCAGCTTAAGCCCGCCTGCATGGCTTCAAGGCACAGCATGGCAAATAAGGTGTCATCGTCACAGACAGGCCTACCCCATTCATCATCATGATACGCAATATAAATCGGGTCGGATAAGCACCAAGTGCAGCGGTTTTTCATCAGTTTTGTCCCTGCTTATTTGACCACTTATATGACAAAGTCACTGACAGTATCCTCATTAAGCACCGACAGATCATCTTTACATAATGACTTGATCGATTTTGGCTTAAAATTTGGATCAAGTCGTTTGACTGCATCCATCAGCTCGCAGATTTGTTTGTCTTGGTCTTGGATGTGGGCAAGCAGAGCAGCGATACTTGATGCCACAGGATCTTTGGCATTGGGCTTAAGTCCATAGGCGTTAAACAGATGCTCAGACTGCGCTTGGTGCTCGGTAGGGCTGGCTGGCTCTTCTTTGACGATCATGCGAGCAGCATTACCGACCATCGTTGCACCTGCCGGCACAGGCTTGACCACGACGGCATTGGAGCCGACTTTGGCATCATCACCGACGCTAAAGCCACCCAAAATCTTCGCGCCTGCACCGACGACGACATTATTACCCAGTGTTGGATGGCGTTTTGCGCCTTTTTCCCATGACACACCGCCCAGTGTGACCCCATGATATAAGGTGACATCATCGCCGATCTCCGCAGTCTCTCCGATTACCACGCCCATGCCATGATCAATAAAAAATCGCTTGCCGATCTTGGCGGCAGGGTGAATCTCGATGCCTGTCGTGCAGCGGCTAAAATGCGACAATGCACGCGCCAAGAATTTTTGGTCACGCTGCCACAATGAGTGCGCACCGCGGTGCATGATACGGGCATGGATGCCTGGGTAGGTCAATAGTACTTCGGCCTTGGTTCGGGCAGCAGGGTCTCGCTCCAGTACGGCTTGTACATCGTCATCGATGGCATCTTTTAGCTGACGCAATTTGGCAAAAATCGACATGGCGTTATCCTAACTCATCTGATTAACTATAGTGAACTATAGTAGCGATGAGATCATTAATTATCAAGTCACTCTTGGGATATGGATGTGAAAATAATGACTAAAGGGCGTATTGTACGCCAGATACGCCCAAGCTTCAATCACAAGATGCATCAGATCGATAAACTTTACCAACTTGTCATCAATCAGATGATCGTCCATTCGCCATGCCAAGCTTGATGTAATAACTCGATCAAATCATCCAGTGTCGCTTCTTTTTGATTATAAATGATTGAGCCATCGTTCAGTGCTTTTTTGGCAATGGCATCAAACTGCGAGATCTGTACCTGACCGGTCTGCTCAAGTGTATAAGGCAGACCTGTGCGCGCGTGCAACGACTGCTGAAGTGTGCGAATGTGACGAATCAGTACAGCGGCGCGCTGATCGGCTTTGGTCTGTAGATACACTGATTCACCAGCCAAAGGCAGTAGTAGTCGTCCAAGTCGCTCACCGTCGTGATCTTGATTATACGACAGCACCACAGGCAAAAAGATGTTCATACACACGCCATGCGGCAGATGGGCGATGGCGCCAAGTCCATGGCCGAGCGCATGCACGAGCCCCACCATCGAATTTGAAAACGCCATGCCTGCCATCGTCGCAGCGACAGCCAAGCCCAGTCGAGCATCACTGTCATCGGGTGTATCGAGTGCTTTGGGTAGATTTTTGGCGACAAGTTCAATGGCGCTGATGGCATAAGCATCACTCATCGGATTGTGCGCAAGTCCTGTATAGGCTTCGATGGCATGTGTCAGAGCATCCATCGCTGTCATCGCAGTCAGGCGTGGCGGCAGAGTCTTGGTCATGCGTGGGTCTAAGATGGCGATGTTTGGCAGCAGATGATAAGAGGCGAATGCGATTTTTTGTTGGGTAGCATCATCGCTGATGACCGCGACCATGGTGACTTCTGAGCCAGTGCCTGCGGTGGTTGGCACCACGAACAGCGGATTGAGTGGTTTTGACAGATTGTGCGCACCAGCATACGCCATCAGATCATCACCACCGAGGCTGACTAAGATATTGGCGGTCTTGGCAGTATCGATGACCGAGCCACCACCGACAGCCAAAATCGCTTGGCACTCATGCGTGCGATACGCGTGGCTGACTTGTTTGACCACTTGTAAGCTTGAATCACTGGGTACATCATCAATGATACAGCTGATCTCAATATCCATCCCAACAAATGCCTGCAAAATCGGTGTCAAAAGACCATTTTGGCGCACGCCTGCATCGGTGATGAGTAGCACACGGCGCACGCCCAAAAGCGTAAGCTCAAATGGGATATTCTCAAGTGCCTGCTGACCTGCGATGATCTTGACAGGGCAATAAAATTCGAAATAATCGCGCATCACATGGCTCCTTATGCAGATGGAGGGGTGGTTGAGTGACCAAAGACATATGATGCCAATAGTTTGCCGTAGATTTTTAGTGCATGGCCAAGCTTTTGGGGCAAAGCAAGTGCATCAGGATAAGCTTTGATGGCTTTTCGTGCTAAGATTTTTGGCAAAATCACGCTCTCTAGGCGATTTAGGCAGCGCACTAAGATCACTGCCAAAGACACATCGCCATCGACCACCATGCGGTTATTGGCAAAGCCTGTGGCAGTGCTTTCTTTAAAGGATAGTATCTGATAAGCAAATCTTAAATGTTTAAAATAAATCTTTAGCACCTTGTGACTGTCTGATTGATCCATATCTGCCAGACTGCCTAGCCACACCAGTCGTTTGGCATGGCTGCCATCATCCATCAGCACTGACTGCACTTGGATGCCAAAGCCCAGTGGCGTGCCAAAGACGCTCATCATGATGATCAAATTCTCAGGTAGCTCACCGATCTCCTCTTGAATCACTGGATCAACATGGCTTGCCATCACAAGGCTGCGACCGACGACATTGAGCATCATGCTGACATAGCGATACTGAGTCTTATACGCCAAATCAGGCTTGGGCGTCGGATGGATGGCGGCAGGTAGCTCTAGATTTTGGGCGGTATTTGACATGACGATCCTTGTGCGTTGTTGATTGATGGAAAATGAATAAACCAAAATTAAGATGATAAATTAATAATATTATCTTAAAAATAACCGCTCAATCCAAGTCAGTACAAACTTACTGGCAAAAGGCGGTAGGATCAATCTTAAGCCAAAAATCTTGGGTGTGTACATCACCGAGCGAGCATGGCTAAAGCTATAAAATCCCTCAGGCCCATGGTATTTGCCCATGCCTGACGCGCCGACACCGCCAAAGGGCAGATCATCCTGTGCCACATGAGTGACGACGCCATTTTGCCCGAAGTGTCCTGAATGTGTCCATTGGCGAATGTAGTCACCGCGCTGCTTGTTATAGTCAAAATAATACAGCGCCAACGGGCGATCGCCTTGATTGATGGTATGGATGACTTGGTCGATATCGTCGTATTCGATGATCGGCAAAATCGGGCCGAAAATCTCTTGTTGCATGATGAGCATCTCATCGCTCACCCCATGCACGATCGTCGGCGGGATCTTGCGGATGTCTTTGAGCATCTCATCGCTATCATTGGCAGGATTGATGTGGATGATGGTCGCACCTTTAGTAGCGGCATCGGTTAAGAGTTGCCGCAGTTTATCATATTGACGGGCGTGGATGATGCTGGTGTAGTCAGGATTTTTGGCAAGAGTGGGGTACATCTTGGCGACTTGTTTTTGGTAGCAGTCGATGAACTCATCAAGCTTGCCTCTGGGCAGATACAGATGATCGGGCGCAACGCAGGTTTGACCAGCATTCCACAGTTTACCAAAGGCAAGTCGCTCGGCGGCATCTGCCATTGGCATCGACTCATGAACGATGGCAGGGGATTTACCGCCCAGCTCAAGTAGCACAGGGGTGAGATTGGCAGCGGCTTGTTGCATGACGATGCGCCCAACTACTGATGAGCCTGTGAAGATCAGCTTATCAAAGGGCAATTTACCAAAATGCTCAGAGATGTCATCGCCATAGACGACGGCGACTTGGGATGGCAAGAATACTTCAGACAAGGCGGACTTTAGCACCTTGCCAAAATGCATCGATGCGCCAGAGAGCTTAACCATCGCCACATTGCCCGCTGCCAAAGCACAGATCAGCGGACCCATCGACAGCACCAGTGGATAATTCCAAGGCGTGATGATGCCGATGACGCCATAGGGTTCATAGCTGACATAGCCGCTGGCAGGCTGATGCAGGATGCCGATACGGCGTTTACTGGGGCGCATCCATCGTGACAGGTGTTTTTGGTAGTATTTGATTTGTTCGATGCAGGTGAGTAGTTCACCGATTTTGGATTCGGTCAAAGAGCGATTGCCATAATCTTGATTGATGGCTTGGATCAGGGCGTCTTGATGCTTAAGCAGGGCGGATTTGAGCAGATCCAGACTGTGCCGACGCTCGGCAGCACTTGGGATTGGGTGCTTGGCAAAATACTGCTGTTGCTGCAACAGCAGCTCATCGAGCATGGCAGGCGTGGTGGTCATGGCAATCCCTCAATAATAATCCGTTTCGGCTATTTTAACCCCAAAAAACCCAGCGATGCAAGTGCGCCGATGCTAAATGACTGGATTTACCCATCACAGGGCGATGCAGCCTATGGGTCAAGCCTTCGCCATGCTGCCATCAATATTAAGAATCCACCAGCTTATCTACTTTGGCAATCAATGCTCGTATCAGCGCATATTCTTTTTGGTCAAGCTGTAGTCGTGATGACAGCCGTGATAAGCGGTGCGGTAGGTGCTTTAGGTCATCATCGTGGGCAAGATTGAGTTTTTTTAATAAATCAATCATTGCTGTGTTTAGACTCATCGCCTGAGCATGGCTGATGGCAGGCTCATCCCATTGTCCACGGATGGTGATGTCAAGCGGATGGGTGATCTGTGGTGCGCCTTGGGTTTGTTTATTTGAATAAATACCTTGTACGCTATTTGTCTGTGCAATATCATCACAAGGATGTGAAAACTGTGCATAAATATTGGATGCGATGACCTGAATGGCACTGGCGACATTGAGCACGGGATACGCAGGGTTGGCAGGGATTTGGATATGATAATCCGCCTTGGCAAGCTCATCATTATTAAGCCCGTGATTTTCACGGCCAAATAAAATGGCAATGCGTGGTGTGATGACTGCATCATCAGACTGGTCGCTTGATGTATCTTGCACTGATAAATGCTGTGCCATCATCATAGCAGCAAAGGCAGGTGTCACGACAGGGCGTGGCATCTGACGACTGCGAGCGCTGGCAGCAAAAATCAGTGTACAATCGCTGAGCGCCTCATCAAGTGTGGCGGTGATGCGAGTATTAGCCAGTAGCTCTTGTGCCCCTGCGGCATTGGCAACACTGCTGTCATCAATCGGTAGGCGTGGATTGACCACCACCAAATCCGACAGTCCCATGGTGTGTAGCGCACGAGCTGCCGAGCCGATATTGGCAGGCAAGGTAGTCTCAACCATCACAATGCGGATGTGCGGCAGATAAGATGTCATCGTTTGTTTCATCAGCGAAATACCAGATTTTCAGCAGGGATGCTGGATTTTAGGGTGGCGATATTCTCATCGCTTGGATAAATGCGCAGACGATCATTCACCAGTACGCGTCCGATACAGCATGCGTCATAGACATACAGATTGATTGGTACGCACAGATCACCTTGTTGATGGGCATCATAATCTTCATCGTTAGCGCCCATATGGCTGCCGCGGAGTAGGGCAGCTGGCGGTGGGCGATTTTCTTTTAATAGACTTAAGATGGCATCAAGCTGCTGGCTGTCGTGACTTGGCAGCTTCAGATGAATCTCTTTGAGCCTGCGAATGCGCGCCTGCTCGATGGGTTCGACATGCAAAAGACGGGTAAAGATACGGCCATCATCACTTTCGCGAACGCTGATTTTGGCGATGACGATATTGGCGATGGTCATAAACTGTCGTTCGCCTTTGCTATTAAAATCTGGCTCGTATTCTTCATTGATGCCGGGTAATCTCTTGCCTGGCGTGAGAATGTCTTTGAATTTCTTAAAGGTATCAGAATAGCAGCTGATCTCTAAGCGGCCTTTGCCATCATCGATCTTCACGACAATGCGCTCCCCAAAAAACGCCACATCAAATATCAGCCCTGCAATCCAAGCATGGCCGCCTTTGCCTGTGTCTTTGAGATCTAAAATGCTGCCGACGGTGGTGTATAAAGACAGCTCACTGCGATATTCATCGAGTGGATGGCCAGTCAAATAAAGCCCAATGGTCTGCTGCTCGTAGCGCAGACGATCTTGGGGTTGCCAAAATACTTCTTCAAGCTCTGGCGCGACGAACAAAGTATCATCAAATTCAGCAAACAGATCCATCGTGCCAGTGAGCTGATTTTGGCGGTTCTGATCGGCGGCAGCCATTGCCTCAGGCAGCTGTCGCCACAGACCGCGGCGAATCTGATACGAATGATCAAAATCTTCACCAAGATAATGTGGCTTTAGGGTCTCGGCCAGCACATCAAAGCAGCCTGCCTTAATCAATGCTTCCAAAGACCGCTTGCCGACTTTTTTGATGTCTACACGATTACAAAAATCAAATAAGTCCTTAAATGGCCCGTCACGACGCGCCGCGACGATGCTGTTGACTGCTTCTTCGCCCACGCCTTTGACCGCGCCTAGGCCATAGACGATGGTTTTGCTGTCGCGCACGACAAATTTCCACTGGCTATGATTGACACTCGGTGGAATGATGTTTAGGCCAAAGTTATCGCGGCAGTCTGATAATAAGAACACCACCTGATCGGTATCATCCATCTCAGAGGTGAGTACCGCCGCCATAAATTCGGCAGGGTAATAGTGCTTTAAGTACGCTGTCTGATAGGCAAGCACCCCATAGGCAGCCGAGTGCGATTTGTTAAAACCGTAGCCTGCGAATTTTTCGACCAAATCAAAGATCTGCGCCGCCAAACCGCCATCGATATTTTGACCGATCGCGCCATCGACGAACAATGATCGCTGCTTGGCCATCTCTTCGGGTTTTTTCTTACCCATCGCACGGCGTAGCATGTCGGCACCGCCTAGCGTATAACCTGCTAAGACCTGTGCGATCTGCATCACTTGCTCTTGATAGACGATGACGCCATAGGTGGATTCTAAAGGCGGCTGCAACAGCTCATGTTGAAACTGCGGATGCGGATAAGCGACTTCTTGGATGCCGTGTTTACGGTCAATAAAGTCCGACACCATGCCCGATTCGAGCGGCCCTGGGCGATACAGGGCGCACATCGCGATAACATCTTCGATATTCGATGGCTTAAGCTGCGCTAGGTATTTTTTCATCCCTGAGCTTTCTAATTGAAACACCGCAGAGGTCTTAGCTTCTTGGAGTACTGAGCTATAGACATCGGCATCATCAAGCGGCAGTGTCTCAAGATCGATCGGCGGCTGGCCGAGTGCTTGGCGCGTTTGGTTGATGTTATCGACTGCCGCTTGGATGACGGTTAGGTTTCTAAGGCCTAAGAAGTCAAATTTCACCAAGCCGACTGCTTCGACATCGTCTTTATCAAACTGGCTAACAGGATGACCTTCATCGTCACAATACACCGCACTAAAGTCACTGATGCGATTTGGGGCAATCAGTACACCACCTGCATGTTTACCGACATTGCGCGTGATGCCTTCTAATTTTTTTGACATCTCCCAAATCTCAAGCGCCAGCTCATGATCGGGGGCGTCAGGATTGGTGAGCAACTCTTTGAGCTGTGGCTCTTGTTCCATCGCCTCATCAAGCTTAATGCCAGGGGTTTTTGGGATCAGCTTTGAGATGCGATCGCCCAGACCAAAGGGCTTGCCTTGAACGCGCGTCACATCACGCACCACCGCGCGAGCCGCCATCGTACCAAAGGTGATGATCTGGCTCACCGCTTGGCGACCATAAGTGCGCGCCACATAGTCGATGACGCGGTCACGACCTTCGATACAAAAGTCGATATCAAAGTCAGGCATCGACACGCGTTCAGGATTTAAGAATCGCTCAAACAGCAAATCATAACGAAGCGGGTCAAGGTCGGTGATGTTCAGTGCATAAGCAACGAGCGAGCCTGCACCCGAGCCACGACCTGGACCGACAGGGACGCCATTGGCCTTAGCCCAGCGGATAAAGTCCATAACGATCAGAAAATACCCTGGGAATCCCATTTTTAGGATGATGTCAATCTCGTATTCTAGTCGTTCATCATAAGGCTTACGGATCTCTGGCCAATCATCACCGCGCTCATCGATCGGATAGAGCTTATCTAGGCGTTTGTTCAGACCATCGGCGGATGTCTTACGAAAAAATGTCTCAATCGTATCGCCTTCGGGAATCGGAAAATCAGGCAAGACATTGATGCCAAGCGTCAGCGTGACATTGCAGCGAGACGCCAAGCGATTGGTATTTTCGATGGCTTCTGGCAAATCAGCGAATAGCTCTGCCATCTCATCTTGGCTCTTAAAATACTGTAGCTCAGTGTAGTCATGTGGCCGTTTGTCATCGCTAAGCAAATAGCCGTTTGCGATACATACCCGCGCCTCGTGAGCATCAAAGTCGGTGCTTGCGATGTTGTTTTTGTCATTGGCATCAATCGGGCTTGGGTTGATGAACCGCACATCGTTATGCGCTACGATGGCGATGCCAAGCTTGGCTGCTTGAATGATGGCATTTTGATTGAAGCGATCATCACCAGTTTTGACGCGGCGGATGCCGATGTATAAGCGATCGCCAAATACTTCTTGCCATGCTTGTAACAGCGGCAGGGCATTGTCTGGGTGATTGCCCAATAAAGACTGCGCGATCTCGGAGCGGTGGGTGAGAATGGCGATCAAGCCATCGCTGTATTGGCTAAGCGCGTGTTTGGTGATAACAGGTGTTTCAAACAGCACCGAGCCATTGTCATTCATCGGACGGTTGGTGTAGGCATCTGAGATCAAGCGCATCAGATTTTGATAGCCTTGATTGTTCATGGCATATAAAATCACGCTGTGACGCGCATCGGCAGCATCTTTGTCGATGGTATCGCCGATGACCACCTCGGCACCCAAAATTGGCTTAATGCCAGCACCGATGCAGGCTTTATAAAATTTGACTGCAGCGAACATATTGTTCCAGTCGGCAAGCGCAAGCGATGTCTGACCGTCATTAGCGGCGGCCTTGACCAGCTCTTTGATGCGAACGATCGAATCGATGATGGCATATTCGCTGCGAATGCCCAAATGCACAAATGACATAATCTGTTCTTATAAAAAATGAAAATGAATAAAATCAGCTTGATTCTGCTGTGCTAAGTACAGGGACCGGATTGGTCGGTTGGCTGTTGTTTTGATGTCTTAAAAATAACAACGCCGTAATCAGCATCAGAGCCATGATGATCAACACCGTTCGAAGTACGCGCATTTTCATACCATCACCAGCCAGTTGTCATTGAGCCATCCACTTAGAGTTTGTAACTTCTCGTCATCCACATCACCATCACTGATCACCTCGCCTGCGATCAGTCGTTCAAACAGCGCCAAAGCCTCAGCATCAAAGCTGACACACTCGCCATTGACATACCATGCAGCTCCTTTGCGCACGAAGCGGCAGGCAGGATTTAGCATCATAGCCTCGCCATCACTCAGGCGATCACTTAGCTCATCTGCGCTCAGCTCATCTTCAAAGGCCAGCAGCTCATACTGTCGCTTGGAGACCAGCTCAGCGATGGCATCAGCAAACAGCGCATCGCCTGCTTTGGAATTTAGTAGATCTAAGACGGCTTTTTTCATGGCTTGGATGCTGTCATCACTCAGCTCAAAGGCATCATTTTGTCGCCCTTGAGCTAAAGTTAACACGCGAAACAGCTCGCTGTGGTTGGTGGCAACATCGGCGATCTCATCGATGATCTGCACCAGATTTGGGCGACGAAAGCCAAAAGAAAAAGTCAAGCAGTCGTTTTGGGCGATACCATGATGGCTAAGCCCTGGTGGCACATACAGCACATCACCAGCCTCAAGCACTTCATCAAAAATAATCTGTCCCATATCATCCAGCAAGCGAATCGGCTGATCAGGCACAAAGGGCGTGTCAGCATCGCACATCTTTCCCAATATCCAGCGACGCGCGCCAAATCCTTGCGCCAAAAACACATCATATTCATCATAATGCGCGCCCACCGAACCGCCTTCGGGCGCGACCGACACCATGATGTCGTCTTGTTGCCATTTTGGAATAAAATCAAAATGCGACCACAGCTCACCAAGCTCAGGCGACCACTGTTCCAAATTCTGCACCAAAATCGTCCACAGCGTCGGTGCTTGATCGATATCTTCTTCGCTCAGTGGCGATTGTTTAAGCGACCATTGATCGGGATTGGCATCATCTTGGCTAATCAGACGCGCTGATACGCCATCTTCGAGCGCAAGGCCAAGCACATCTTCTGGCTCAAACATACCCACCAAAGCAGGCAGGCCGCCTTTGATCAAAAGCGGTTTTTTTTGCCAATAGTCAGCCAAAAAAGTCTCGGCGCTCATGCCATCAGGCAAACAAAAGTCACTATGTTTCATCATTTAATCTCTAAATCTGGTCTAATCCAAAAACTTAGCTTGGGTCAATGCGCATAGTGTAACAATTTTTCGGCTTAAAGCCAAACGCATTCCACCAAACTTCACCAAATTGGCCAAAATTCACTTTCAATCCGTGTTTATTGAGCATCTACTGACCAATTGCTTGGAAAATTCGTGCTTTTATTGATAAATTTCATTATAATAAAGTCATTTGACTCCATAAAGCGGCCATCAAAACGCCAAAATTTGCCATCAAATCTACAGTGATGCGACGGCTGACTTTCATCATTTAAGGTAATTTATGTCACAATTTAATGAAATTGCAAATCATGACGACTTAGCAGACCATGAATTTGAATACACACCCAGTGAAAATGGCGAGCTGACCCAAGCGGACATCGCTGCTTTGTATGCAGAGCTTGGTGAGGCCGAACAAGCCTTGGTGACGATTCGCGATTTTATCCGCTTTGTGGTGACCAAGCTGCGCCAATATGATGTGGTGGTGGCGCAAGGCACGACCGATGAATTTGCTGAAGCAGCGGCCATTGTGCTGCATTCGCTGTCGCTTGAGTGGTCGGCTGATGAACAGATTTTAGAATGTAAACTCACCCCAAGCGAAAAACAACAAGTCTTAACGCTATTATCCGAGCGTATCATTCAGCGTAAGCCTTTGAGTTATTTGATTAATCTGGCGTATTTCTGCAATTTGCCATTTTATGTTGATGAGCGCGTTTTGATCCCACGCTCACCGATCGCTGAGTTGATCCAACAAAAATTCTATCCGTATTTTGATGTCGATGATGTGCGTAAGTCGAAGTTTTTTCATCATGGCTTGGAAGAGTCGCAACTGGCCGCACCTGAACGCATTTTGGATTTATGTACAGGGTCAGGCTGTATCGCCATCGCACTGGCTAAGGCATTTCCTGATGCCAATGTCGATGCTACCGACATTGATAAAGATGCGCTTGAAGTGGCATGGACGAATGTTGAGCATCATGAGCTTGAGCATCAGGTGAATTTGCTTGAGTCGGACTTGTTTACCAAATTGCCTGCTGAGAATCAATATGAGCTGATCGTCACCAATCCGCCATATGTTGATGCTGCGATCATGGCAGAGTTGCCACCTGAGTTTTTGCACGAACCTGAGCATGCGCTGGCAGCAGGTCAAGACGGCTTGGATCTGGTGCATCAAATCCTGCACGATGCGCCAGATTATCTGACACGCGATGGTCTTTTGGTTTGTGAGGTCGGTGATAGCGAATGGGCGCTGCGCCAAGCGTATCCTGAGATTCAGTTTGATTGGCTGACCTTTGAAAAAGGCGGCAGCGGTGTGTTTGCCATCACCTGCGAAGAGCTGCTTGAATATCGTGAGGATTTCGCGCGTCAAGTTGCACGCGTCAAAGCCATGGCGTGATGATGATCAATGCATTGATCGCTTAAGCCTTAACAAAACCCACAATGATGTCTGGCTGTGCCGATGTGGTGCAGCGCATGACTTTGACAAAAATTTTGGGTATAATATTGCGTTTAATTGTTGATATAGAAGAAACTTTGTGAACAAAATTCCTGTCATTCATACACCTGATGTCAATAGCGTCACTCAAGCTAAAATCAATCTTTTGGGTATGTCAAAAGATGAGCTTGCCGCTTTTTTTGTCAGTATTGGCGAAAAGCCATTTCGAGCGACGCAGGTGATGAAGTGGATTTATCAATTTGGCGTGACTGATTTTTTTGAGATGACCAATATCTCAAAAAAACTGCAACAGCGTCTGCATGACACAGCTTGCGTTACACCACCGACGGTGAAATATAAGGAATTTAGCCAAGATGGCACGCGTAAGTGGGTGTTTGAGGTTGCTGGCGGTTCGCTGGTTGAGACAGTACTGATTCCAGCCGATGATAACAAGCAATTTGGGCGCAAGACTTTATGTATCTCAAGCCAAGTTGGCTGTGCTTTGGACTGCTCATTTTGTAGTACAGGTAAACAAGGATTTGAGCGTGATTTGACACCGAGTGAAATCATTGGTCAGCTATGGGTCGCCAACCAGTCCTACATGGAAGATGTCGCCCCGACCGAGCGTGAGAACCGTGTGACCAATGTCGTCATGATGGGTATGGGTGAACCGCTACTCAACTACGAGCCTGTGGTGGCATCGATGTCGTTGATGCTTGATGATCATGCGTTTGGCTTATCCAAGCGTCGTGTGACGCTCTCAACATCGGGCGTCGTGCCGAAGATGTATGATCTTGCCAAAGACATCGATGTGGCGCTTGCCATCAGTCTGCACGCACCCAATGATGAGCTGCGCAATGAACTGGTGCCGATTAACAAAAAATATCCACTGTCTGAACTCATCGCCGCCGCCAAAGCTTATGTCTATGATGAAAATCCCCGCCACAAAAAACATGTTACCATCGAATATGTGATGCTCGCAGGCGTGAATGACAGTGATGAGCATGCAAGACAGCTGGTGGCGTTGCTCAAAGATTTGCCAAGTAAGATTAATCTGATTCCGTTTAATCCATTTCCGCACGCACCGTATGACCGCTCAAGCAATAACCGCATCCATGCGTTTAGCAATATTCTTAATAACGCAGGCTTTGTCTGTACCATTCGTCAGACGCGGGGTGATGATATTGATGCAGCGTGTGGGCAGTTGGTCGGACAAGTGGCGGATCGCACACGCCGAGCCAAAAAATGGCAAGAAAGTATTGAAAGACGCCAACAATCCTGACTGGCTTGGGATTGATCCGTGGCGTCATACAGCCGTGCGCTTTGGTGGCATTGGTTGGCTTTAAAGATGGCTTGTGTTTTGGTGGCGGTCAGTGTTTTGGGGTTTTACAATGAGGTTGGTGATGCACCGTGCTAAGATGATGGTGATGCTGCCACTCTTGGCTGCCTGCCAAAGTATGCCGCCAGTATCCGCAGCTAAGCAGGATTTGGCGCGCATTCGCACCGAGATTGCGCTACAATATCTACAAGCAGGGCAGCTGGATCTGGCGATGCAGCAGACTCAGATGGCACTGGATGCAGATCCCAACCATGCAAAAGCCATCGGTGTGATGGCACGCGTGTACCAAAGTGATGGCAGTGTTGCCAATCTTGAAAAAGCACGCCAGCTATACCAAAAAGCACTGGCAATGGATGGTACGGATATGGCGCTGCATCACCAATATGCGATGTTTTTGACCGCCCAAAAAGAGTATCAGGCAGCGATTGAGCATTTTGGCATCGCAGGTGAGCATATCGGCTATGCGGATCGGGTGATTGCCTTGGAGAATTTGGCTTATCTTAAGGTCGAGCAAGTGCGTATGCTGCCCACAGATGCTCATTATCAGGCTGCCGTTTTGGCCATTGACCGCGCCATTAGTGCAGGCAGTCAGCTTGGTGATCAGATGCACCAGACGCTCAGTGCTTATTGGCTAAGTACGCATCAAAGCCATTAAATTCATTAACAAAACTAAAAAGCGTGAACAACTATGTCAGCACATAATCCAATCAAACGCCGTCCAACCAAAAAAATCCACGTCGGCAATGTCGCCATCGGTGGTGATGCACCGATCAGCGTACAGAGTATGACCAATACCAACACCTGCGATGTGGCGGCGACGGTGGCACAGATTCAGCGATGTGTTGATGCTGGTGCTGATTTGATGCGTGTATCCACGCCGACGATGGAGAGTGTGGCGGCCTTTGCTGACATCAAAAAGCAAGTCAGCGTGCCTTTGATCGCTGATATTCATTTTGATTATAAGATTGCTTTGGCGGTGGCGGATGCTGGCGCTGACTGCCTGCGTATCAACCCAGGTAATATCGGCAATGACGCCAAAGTGCGTGAAGTAGTGGCGGCTGCTCGCCATCATAATGTGCCGATTCGCATTGGGGTGAATGCAGGCTCGCTTGAAAAAGATTTACAAAAAAAATACGGCGAACCGACAGGCGAAGCGATGCTTGAATCAGCACTTCGTCATATTGATATTTTAGAAAAATTGGATTTTCAAAATTATAAAATCTCGGTCAAAGCATCCAATGTGTTTTTGACACTGGATGCCTATCGTCTGATTTCAGCGCAGATTGATAATCCGCTGCATCTGGGGGTGACTGAGGCAGGCGTGTACCGTACAGGCACGGTCAAATCGGCGATTGCATTGGGCGGTCTACTCTTGGATGGCATTGGCGATACCATGCGTATTTCGCTTGCTGCTGAGCCTGAAGAAGAGATTAAGATTGGCTTTGATATCCTAAAATCACTTGGCATTCGCTCAAATGGCGTGAATTTCATTGCGTGCCCTAGCTGCAGCCGTCAAGAGTTTGATGTCATCCGTGTGATGAATGAGCTTGAGGCACGCCTAGAAGATGTGCGTGAGCCGCTGGATTTATCGGTGATTGGCTGTAAAGTGAATGGGCCGGGTGAAGCCAAAGAAGCGACCATCGGCGTCGTCGGTGCTAGCCCAAATAGCCTGGTGTATCGTAATGGCGCCAAGAGTCATTTGATTGACACGACCAAGCTAGTCGATGAAATCGAAGCAATGGTACGAGCACAAGTCAAAGAAATCCAAGAAGCGCGCGCCAATGAGATTTTGCGTGTACAAGGCTGATTAAAATATTTAAAATAAGAAGGGTTACTAATGAGTAAAATTACCGCCATCAAAGGCTTTAATGATGTCTTGCCAAGCGATAGCCCAAATTGGCGTCGCCTAGAAGCCAAATTAATCGGTGTGCTAGACAGCTATGGCTTTAGCCAAATTCGCCTGCCAATCGTCGAAGAAACCCAGCTATTTGCTCGCGGTGTGGGTGAGGCGACCGACATCGTTGAAAAAGAGATGTACAGTTTTTTTGATAAAAGCGAACCACCAACCCCGCTGACGCTACGCCCTGAAGGGACGGCAGGTGCGGTGCGTGCCGTGGTTGAGCATAATCTGACTCGTGGCGATACGCCAAAATTATGGTACATCGGCCCAATGTTTCGCTACGAGCGCCCACAAAAAGGCCGCTATCGTCAGTTTCATCAGCTGGGCGTGGAGTGCTTTGGCAGTGAGCTGCCTGATGCTGATGCCGAGCTGATTGCGATGACGCATCGTATGTGGCAGGTGCTAGGCATCGACCATGAAGTGACTTTGCAACTAAATACCTTGGGCGAAGCCGATGAGCGTATGGCGTATAAGGCGGCATTGGTTGAGTATCTGACAGCACACAAAGACAGTCTGGATGAAGATTCACAGCGTCGTCTTGGCACCAATCCGCTGCGTATCCTGGATTCAAAAGATGACAAAACTCAAGCAATTTTGCAAAATGCTCCAAAGCTGGGCGAGTTTTTGGGTGAAGATAGCAAGGCGCACTTTGAGCAGGTGCAAGCATATCTGACAGCGCTTGGCATTGGCTTTGAGATTAATGAGAAGCTGGTGCGTGGTTTGGATTATTATAACAAGACCGTCTTTGAATGGGTGACGGATAAGCTTGGCTCACAAGCCACTGTCTGTGGCGGTGGTCGTTATGATGGCTTGATTGGTGTGATTAAGGGTAAGCCTGAGCAGTCAGAGCCTGCGGTGGGCTTTGCGATGGGGCTTGAGCGCTTGTTGCTACTGATTGATGCGGTGAATCCATTTGCACCGCAAAGCGACTGCGATGTCTTTGTGATCGCACATCCTGATTATTTTATCCACGGGGTGCAATATGCCAATGCGCTACGAGCAGCACAGCCTGCCTTGCGTGTCAAGATGGCAAGCGCTACAAGCCTAAAAGCGCAGATGAAAAAAGCAGACAAATCAGGTGCGGCGCACACCGTCATCATCGCCGAAGATGAAGTGGGCGCAGGTGAAATCACCGTCAAGAAGATGGCAACAGGAGAGCAGCATAGACAGCCGAATGGCTATTATTTTGGATAATTAGCGACAGTGTCACTGCGATATGCTATAATGGCTTGATATTAACTTTAGAGTATAACAATGACAGAAAATTCAAATAAGGCAGACTCGTCACTGAATGCATTAAAGCAGCATGGCGAGAAGATCATCTACGCTGTGCTAGTGGTGTTGGCGGTGTTTTTTGGTTGGCAATATTACCAAAAAAATTACGCCAAGATCGACACCGTCGCAGCGGATGCCTATACCAGCATCTCGACCCGTGATGAGCAGCTGCTACTATCTGCCAATAATCCATCACTGGATGATGCTGCCCAAAAGCAACTGGCTGATGAAGAAGCAAAACTGCTGACAGACATCGATGCACTGGTCGCGGAACATGGTGACACTGTCTATGCATGGCAGGCGCTGATGATCAAGGCGCGCCATCAGACGGATAATGACGACTTGGCAGGTGCGGTCACGACGCTCAATCAAGCAGCTGCGATTAATCTTGATGATGAAGGCCTACTTGCCATGACTAAGATTCGCTATGCGCGCGCAATGCTTGCGAATAATGACATCGATGGCGCGCTTGCGGTGGCAAATGAGAGTATGCCAGAGGCGTTTGAGCCATCACGCCAAGAGCTGTTGGGTGATGTGTATCTTGCCAAAAATGACAGTGAAAATGCCAAAAAAGCCTATTTGGCTGCTTGGGGTGTACTGCGTGAACGCCAAGAAAATCGCGCGGTATTGGCTTTAAAACTACAATCCTTGGGCGTGACCGTTGAACCGATTGAAGTGCCGATGGTTGTGGCGAATGATCCTGCCAATAATAATGCTGTGGCGACTGCAGAGGCAACCGTGGTTGAACAAGTGTCAGAGCCTGCTGACACCCAAACTACACAAAGCGGCAATCCGTGATTAGTAACGACATTTTATAATGAGCGATGATGACCATCGGCATCACCAGTTTTAATCAGTATTTATAAATTAAGGACATCTTATGTATCAGCGCTATATGAAAACAGCATTGGTCGTGGCTTTGGCAGTGGCGATGGTCGGTTGTGGCACCAAAAGTATCAAGCCCACCGAGCGTAAACCTGCTAAACTGACGAGTATCCAAGCACCAGTTTCAGTATTAAACCAGGTGGCGAGCGTGCGTTTGGATACAGGTAAATCCACTTTGGGTCGCAGTCGCGCCAAGGCAAAAGATGTCATTGACTTGCAGGTCGCACCAGTCGCCAATGGCTTTATCGCTGCCAGTCGCGGCGGTGTGGTCAGTGCTGTGATCAATGGCGCGACAGCATGGCAGCTGAATGTGGGTGATGCCATCACCAGTGCTGTTGGTATTGATGCTGCTGGCAGTGCTGCTGTCGTCGGCACACGCTCAGGCAAGATCATCGCCATCGATGCACAAACTGGCACACAGCGCTGGGCAGCAGATTTGTCCGCAAGCAGCCTTGCACCTGCATTGGTCATGAGTGATCGCGTGATCGTCACAACCAATGGTGGTGCAGCCATCGGCTTGGATATCGCCACAGGTAACAGCATTTGGCAATATCATACTCAGGCACCGAATACCAGCGTACGCGGCATGGCCAAGCCTTTGCAAATTGATGCGCGTACGGTATTGGTTGGTGCTTCTGATGGCCGCATTCATGCCATTGACAGCATCACAGGTGCGCCGCAGTGGGTGCGCCGTGTCGGTCTGGCCAGTGGCGTGGGTGAGATCAGTAAACTGCGCGATGTCGATGCTGCTCCGACCGTTGCTGGTAGTCATCTGTATGCTGCCAGCTACAGCGGTCAGCTTGCTGGATTTGACATGAGTACAGGTCGCACATTGTTCATCAGTGAGTTGGCCAGCGCAGATGCACTGACTGTGCTAGGCAGTGCCGTGATTGGCAGTAGTATTGATGGCGAGGTGGTGGCCTTTGATCGCTTAACAGGTGATCAGCTATGGCAAAATGATGAACTGAAGTATCGCGGTCTGACCAACCCTGTTACCATTGGCCAGCACATCGCCGTTGGTGATCAACAAGGTGTAATCCATGTGCTAAATGCCAGCGGCCAAATCATCAGCCGCGTCAGCACCAAAGGTGAGTTAACCAGCCTAAATGTAGTTAATAATCGGCTTTATGCACAGTCAACCGATGGGATTGTGAGTATTTATCAGTTCTAAGTTGATCTGCTGAGGCGCTCCTTTGCTGTCACATGATGGCAAAGGTTTTGCTGTTTTTAAAATTTATAAAGTTAAATAGATTTTGGCCAAACACATTGTAACACGGCCACTCAATGATAATTAAGAGAAGTTTATGAGCATCAAACCTGTCGTTGCCTTGATTGGTCGCCCCAATGTCGGCAAATCCACCTTGTTTAATCAGCTAACCAAAAGCCGTCAAGCCTTGGTGGCGGATTTGGCAGGCTTGACCCGTGACCGTCAATATGGCGATGCACACTTTGAGAATAAATCGTTCATCGTCGTTGATACTGGCGGTATCGGTGAGATGGATGATGGCACGGGCAATATCGATGACTACATGGCGACGCAGTCTTATACCGCCATCCATGAAGCGGATATTGTGGTGTTTGTCGTTGATGCTCGTGCAGGGATGATTGGCGCTGATAGTGAGATTGCCCGCTTTTTGCACAGTCTGGGTAAGCCAGTATTTTTGGTGGCGAACAAGATGGATGGCGTACATGAAGCGTCATCGGCAGAATTTTTTGCACTGGGTTTTGGTGAGCCATTCCCAATGGCGGCAAGCCATGGCAAGGGCGTCACAAATCTGCTCGAAGCGTTGACAGCTGATATGATCGAAGATGAAGAAGAGGATGAGCTTGATGATAAAGCGCTTAAGCTTGCCATCATCGGCCGCCCAAATGTCGGTAAATCAACACTGGTGAACCGCTTACTGGGCGAAGAGCGTGTTGTGGTCTTTGATATGCCGGGTACCACTCGAGATAGTATTTATATTCCCTTTGAGCGAGAAGGGCGAAATTATGTGCTGATTGATACCGCTGGCGTGCGTCGCCGTGGTCGTATCGATGAAAAAGTCGAAAAATTCTCAGTGGTCAAAACTCTTCAAGCCATCAAAGATGCCAATGTCGTGGTCGTGGTTATTGATGCCAAAGAAGGCATTGTCGATCAAGACTTGCATATGCTTGGTTATGCACTTGATGCAGGGCGTGCGATTGTCGTGGCGATTAACAAATGGGATGGTCTAACCCAAGACCAAAAAGACATCGTCAAGATTGAGATTGATCGCCGATTTAACTTCGTCCCATGGGTGAAAATTCATCTCATCTCAGCATTGTATGGTAATGGCGTGGGCAATTTGTATCCATCCATCCACAAGGCATATGATGCATCGATGTTTAAGGTGTCAACCAATCAGCTGACTCGTATCCTAGAAGATGCCGTTGCCAACCATCCACCACCGATGGTCTCAGGTCGCCGCATTAAGCTTCGTTATGCGCACCTTGGTGGGCATAATCCACCGGTAATTGTCATTCATGGTAACCAAACCCAAGCCTTGCCAAAGAGCTATCAGCGTTATCTTGAGAATGTCTATCGCAATGTATTTAAGCTTGAAGGTACGCCGCTTCATGTGGAGTTTAAGCAAAATGCCAACCCATATGAAGGCAAGAAAAATCCAGTAGTCAAAAACAAAGCCAAGCTGATGCGTGAGAAAAAACGCATTCAGAAGTTTAAGCGAGCTGAGAAAAAGCGTTGATTGGGTGTTAAATTAAAAAGAGTGGTCCTTGCACCACTCTTTTTAATTTATGGGTAGTCACCCACCCAATAGGCCTGATTGACAAAACCATCTCGATACATCTCACTAATCGGGCGATAACTACGTCGATGCTCAGGCAAGATGCCATAAGTCATGATGGCGGCCTTATGCACGGCGGTCAAATAGCCTTTATGACCTTCGATCCGATATTCTGGATACTGCTTGCCATATTCAATCATCTGCCGATCTCGATGTACTTTGGCAAGAATACTGGCACAGGCGATGGTCGTATGGGTTGCATCACCTTTGATCATTGTCTGCCGATGGTAGAATTGCACCCAATGATCATCAAATAGCGGGAACTCACTCCCATCGACCAACAGTAGGGTATCATCGGCAAGATCATGTTTGGCGATCAAGGTGGTCATTGCAAGTCGCATCCCAAGCATGGTGGCTTTTGAGATATTGATATCATCAATGACGGTTCGTGGTACATCGACGATGACATAATCAAGTGCCAATTCTTTAATCGGCTCAAATAAGCTTTCACGGCGTTTTTCGGTCAATTTTTTGCTGTCGTTGAGTAGCTTCAGCGGCGTAGTGCTCAAATCAATCTCGCCAAACAGCCCTGTCAGCTCATCAGGCAGTATCACCGCACATACCGTCATATTGGCAAATAACGCACCCCGACCCACTTCATCGACACCGATGACAAGCTGTGAGCCTGTGATTGGCTTGGCATCAGCTTTGGTGCTGATGGTACAAAGTTCATCCAATGTCATATTGCTTGACTGCCTTATGTTTGAAAAATTCATCAAGCACCGCCTGTGCAGGATTGGTGTGGCTATCGGCTCGCAGCGTCATGGCTGTTTGGTGTAGCAACGCAGTTTGCTTGCTGGTATCGGCCAAAATCATCTGTGCTTGTTCGCTGACCGCCATAGCTGTGGCATCAGCTTGGATTAGCTCAGGCACGATGGCTTGACCGATTTGTTGATGCGATAGGATGTTTGGCAAGCTGACATAGGGGATTTTTACCAGTCGTTTGGCGATGGCATAGGTGATAGCACTGACTTTGTACACCACAACCATTGGACGCTCAAGCAGTAGGCATTCAAGCGTTGCAGTCCCTGATGCCAGTAGTACCACATCACTGATATTCATACAGGCTTGGCTTAGTCCTAGGCTTGATGTGTACGAAAATTGACCATCATTATGCACAATATGAATACTATCGACCAGTTCACTGGCGTGGGTTTGGCAGTATGCTTGTACCAACTCGCTGTGTGCTTGGCTGACCACAGGTAAGATAAATTGGCAATTTGCCTGCTGATTTGCCAATAATTTGGCACTGTCAATCAATAACGGTAAGATGGCGTCAATCTCTGAAGTGCGAGAGCCTGCCATTAGGCAAATCACTTGTTTGGCGGCTAGTAGCCGTGCTAAATAGGGATACTGTGGCAGTGCAGTCATCAGCTCAGTGCGTTTATCGCTTAGACTTCTTGTGTCAGCGGATAGCTTGGCAAGTAGTGGATGACCGACACAGACGGCAGGGTGCTGATGCTTGGCATAGACACCAAGCTCAAAGGGGAATAGACACAGTACCAAATCGGTCGCCGCCTTGATGCCATGAATGCGATTTTCACGCCATGCCCAAACTGATGGGCTGACATATTGCACGCAATACACACCGCTTGGCTTAAGTACTTTACCCAATCTCAGATTAAAATCAGGTGCATCAATCCCGACAAACACATCAATCTTGGCATCATCAAACGCTGTCAAAATCTCTTTTTTGGCACGCAAAAGGTCTGGCAGATGCTTGACGACTTCCACCAGTCCCATCACTGATAGGCGAGACAGTTCAATCACAGAATGAAGTCCTTGTGCCGCCATCTGCACGCCGCCAACACCGACCCAGCGGATATTGGGGTGAATGGCGTTCATCTGCTGCATAAAATCAGCACCGAGTGCATCGCCTGAGACTTCGCCTGCGACGATACCGATGGTGAGTGGCTTGATGGGGAGTGTGCTCTGTGTCATAAAAAGACCTTCAAAAAGACTGGCTGTTATTGTAGCAGATTGCCTATTTTATGCAATTTTTATCCCAAATTTCTGTACAAGACAATACTCAAAATTATATATCAGTAAAACCTATCAAAACATAAGATAAAACATTGAATACATAAAGTTATTAAAACATAAGAAAAAACGATAAATAAAGCTTTTTTTATAAAAATAAACCGTTTTTCTTTTAAATAAAATTTTTGCATACTATGTAACAACAAATAAGTTACACAAAGTTGCAAAGCTACTAAGAAGCAAAAGGAGAAAGTCATGAAGCTAATCAGTGCAATCATCAAGCCATTCAAGCTTGATGAAGTCCGTGAAGGTCTATCAGAAATTGGCGTACAGGGCATCACTGCCACTGAAGTCAAGGGCTTTGGTCGCCAGCAAGGTCATACTGAGATGTATCGTGGTGCTGAATATGTCGTGGATTTTTTGCCGAAGGTGAAGATCGAAATCGCGACAACTGATGAGATGGTTGATCAAGTCATCGATGTGATTATGCAATCTACGAATACAGGTCGTATCGGCGATGGTAAGATTTTTGTCACACCATTGGAGCGAGTGATTCGCATCCGCACTGGTGAGATGGATGAAGCAGCGTTATAAATTCGGATAACAAATCAAATGCAAAAGGGGTAGCAAATGAAAGCGTTAAGAAAGTGGCAATCGGCCTTGATGGGGCTTGGACTGCTTGGAATGTCAAATGTGGCATTTGCCGAAGATGTCTTGGATACTGGTGATACCGCTTGGGTGCTGGTATCGACAGCGTTGGTGCTGATGATGACTTTGCCGGGGCTTGCACTGTTTTATGCAGGGATGGTGCGTAAGAAAAATATTCTATCGACCATGATGCACAGCTATGGTGCGACAGCGGTGGTGTCGGTGCTGTGGGTGGTGCTCGGGTATTCATTGGCATTCTCAGAAGGTAGCATGAATGCTTTTGTCGGCGGCTTTGCCAATGCGATGCTTGCAGGCGTTGGGCTTGATGATGTCAGTGGCACGATCCCTGTGATTTTGTTTGTGATTTTCCAATTGACCTTTGCGGTGATTACCGTGGCGATTTTGGCAGGTTCATTGGCTGAGCGTATCAAATTTGGTGCTTTTATGTGGTTCTCAGCAGCTTGGGTATTGCTTGTATATGCGCCGATTTGCCACTGGGTATGGGGTGGCGGTTGGCTGACTGGTGATGCGCTTGATTTTGCTGGTGGTACGGTGGTGCATATCAACGCAGGTGTGGCAGGTCTTGTATTGGCGGCATTGCTTGGTAAGCGTAAAGACTATGGCAAAGGCAATCTTGCCCCTGCAAACTTATCCTTGACATTGATCGGTGCTGGTCTTGTATGGGTAGGCTGGTTCGGTTTCAATGGTGGCTCGGCACTGGGTGCTAATGGCAGTGCAGCGATGGCATTGGTGGTCTCACAAGTGGCAGCGGCAATTGGTGCGATTGCGTGGATGGTGTGCGAATACTTCGCTCGTGGCAAAGCATCAGCACTCGGCGGTGCATCAGGTGCGATCGCAGGTCTTGTGGGTATCACACCAGCGGCAGGCTTTGTGGATGTGTCAGGTGCACTTGCGATTGGTGTGTTGACTGCGGTGGCGTGTTTCTTGATGATTCAGTACGGCAAGCGCCGCTTGGGTATCGATGACAGCCTAGATGCGTTCGGTCTGCATGGCGTTGGTGGTATCGTGGGTGCGGTCTTGACTGGGGTATTTGTCAGCACTGAGATTTATCCAGATGCGGCAAATGTCGATATGGCAACTCAGCTATGGCTACAAATCGAAGGCGTACTGGCTACCATCGCTTATAGTGCTGTGATGACTGCCATCATTGGTCTTGCGATCAAATACACCATTGGTCTGCGTGTTGATGCCGAAGATGAATATCAAGGTCTAGACCTAGCAATCCATGGTGAGAAGATTGCGGATTGATGTGAGTTAATACAAAACCCCAAAAGTGGATCGCTTTTGGGGTTTTGTTTATTCGATTATTTGACGGGTTTATTTTTCTTAAGTAGTACAAGCACCGCACCGTTGCCACCATCATTGGCAGGAGCAGAGACAAAAGCCATCACATCGCTGATTTGGCGTAACCAGCCATTGACACAGGTTTTGATGATGGCATCTTTGCCTTTACCATGGACGATTTTTACGACAGTTTCGCCATTTGATAGGGCATTGGCGATGATGGTTTGCACGGCAGTGCGAGCATCTTCGATACTTGAGCCATGCAGATCAACAGCATCATACCAGCGTAGTTTGCCTTGTTTTAATTGCTCAAAAATCTTGTTCTGAAGCGTTGGATTTTTGTACGACAAATAGGCTTCACCTGCCACAGGATTGAGCAGGGCTTGCATATCGGATAAATTGGCGCCAAGTAGCTCTTCACCACCTTCGGCAGCAGCACGACGGCGTAAGGCATTCTCATCTGCCTTGGTCGGGCGATGGCTGATGACGGCATCGGTTTTGAGCGGGGCGACGCCACTCATGGCTTGCATAAACAGCACTTTGTCTTCATCAATGGCATCATGATTATAGCGTTTGACTTCGCCAGCGACTTGTTTGGCGTTCATCAGACTCACAGGATCGATGGGTTTGCCCGTATCGTTCTCAGGCTTGGTGGATGGCTTGGCAAGATTTTTTAGATTATCACGAAATTCTTTGGATAATAAATCTTTAAAACTTGGATTGCTCATGGTGTGCTCGGTTGATTCAATGGATTGAAATTTAATCGGCGTATTATAACGCAAGAAGGGCATCAATGATAACGCAAAAACCGCCACGAATGACGGTTTTGCAGTTTATCTGCTATGATATGGATTGAAACTTATCAATCCAAATTAGCGGTTTGGCAGATGTTCTTTGACTTCTTTGGCGAAGCTACGCAGTGTCTCAACGGTCGCTTCCCAATCTAGGCAGCCATCAGTGACAGATTTGCCATATTCTAGCTGTGATAGGTCGGCAGGGATATTTTGACGACCGCCTTTTAGGTGGCTTTCGATCATCAGACCCATGATAGATTTGTTGCCTTTGGCGATTTGACCAGCGACATTATTGATGACCATGGGCTGTAGATAAGGATCTTTGCCACTGTTGGCGTGGCTGGCATCGATCATGATTTTGCCATTGGTTTTGCCTTTGGCAAGTTCATTTTCCGCTGCAGCGACGGCAGTTTCGTCATAGTTTGGTTTATCATTACCGCCACGCAATACGACATGGGCGTACTTGTTGCCTTTTGATTTGATGATGGCGACTTGACCATCGCTTGATAGACCTAGGAAGCTATGACCTGACTGCACCGCTTGCATGGCATTGACTGCAACTGTCATGCTGCCGTCGGTACCATTTTTGAAACCAACTGGGCAAGATAGACCAGAGCTCATCTCACGGTGCGTTTGGCTCTCAGTGGTGCGAGCGCCGATGGCTGACCAGCTGATCAGATCTTGCATATATTGTGGCGTGTTTGGATCGAGTGCTTCGGTGGCACAAGGCAGGCCTTTTTCGTTCAGCTCAAGCAGTAGTTTACGAGCGATGTGCAGACCTTTTTCGATATCGAAGCTGTCGTTCATATCTGGATCGTTAATCAGACCTTTCCAGCCAGTGGTGGTGCGTGGTTTTTCAAAATAGACACGCATCACGATGAATAGCTCATCTTTTAGCTCTTCGGCAAGTACTTTTAATTTATCAGCATACTCATGTGCTGCGACGGGATCGTGAATCGAGCAAGGGCCGACCACGACCAAGATACGCTTATCGATGCCATCTAGGATGTTTTGCACGACTTTACGGCCATTTAGTACGGTTTGATAGGCGGTATCAGATAGTGGTAATTCGGTTTTTAGGCTGCTAGGGGTGATCAGCGGAATGATTTTTTCGATGTTCACGTCGTCGATTTCTGTATGTTGTGTGGTAGTTTGGCTCATGATTGGCTTATCCGTCAGTGATGGGCGTAATGCCACGATTATTCAAAGCTAACATTATGCCTGTAGTTGGCTTGTATTACAAGTGTTAACAGGCGAAATTATGTATGAAAATATAACAATTAGTTATGAAAAATTTTTCTAAGCAAACCAACTGATTAATTTTTGAACAATTCTGTGAAATTTGCCAAAAACTTCCTGCAAGATTTTTGAGTAAGTAGTCGGGTTGTGGTATGATAGGCGGATTATTTTAATTTTTGGCGTGCATTTATGACAGCTTCTATTCCCACTTATGCAGACATTCAAGCCATCGTCGCTGACGACTTTGCGATCATGGATAAGCAGGTTTTTGGTAGTCTTAATTCAAAAGTACAATTGGTGATGAGTGTCTCAAAGCATGTCATCGATGCAGGCGGCAAGCGAATGCGTCCACTGATTACGCTCTTGACCGCACGAATGCTGGATGATGTGCAGAGCGAACAGGCGATGCAACTGGCGGCGATTACCGAGATGCTACATACGGCGACGCTGGTGCATGATGATGTCATCGATGCTTCAGGATTGCGTCGTGGTCGCCCAACTGCCAATGCAACTTGGGATAATGCCACAGCGGTCTTGGTGGGGGATTATCTGATTGCTCGCTCATTTAATTTATTAGTAGGTTTTAATAATCTACCACTGCTTAAGCTATTTAGTGATGGCACTTGTGATATTGCCGAAGGTGAAGTATTGCAGCTACAGCATCAGCACAATCCTGAGACGGTGGAAGCGGACTATCTACAAATCATCGATGGCAAAACTTCACGCCTATTTATGATGGCAACCAAAGGTGCTGCGATTTTGCAAGGTCGTGATGAGTATTTAGACGCACTTGGGGCATTTGCTTATCATTTTGGCAATGCCTTTCAGATGATTGATGATGTGCTTGATTTCACCGGTGATGCTGCGGTGATGGGTAAAAATTTGGGTGATGACTTGGCAGAAGGCAAGCCAACCTTACCCATCATCAAAACATTAGAAATCCTAAAAAATAACAACAGTGCAGAGTATGACAAACTGCGTATCGCTGTCCAAACTGGTAAAGTGGCTGATGCAGGCGAGCTGATTGCACTGGTGCAAGCTTCAGGTGCGTTGGATTATTGTAAGGCTCGAGCGCTCGAAGAAACCAAGCTTGCCCAAGAGGCACTGTCTAGCCTACCAAATAACCGCTACCGTGACGGCCTATATCAGCTGACCGAGCTTGCCAGCAGTCGTTTGGTGTGATTTTAAGTGGTAAATAGAGGTGATTTGGTTGAGTGATTTGCCGAATGGTTCAATGTGCCAAATCACCAAATTTACCACAGTATAATTCATCCGTCCTTAGGGGCGGATTTTTTTTAAACGCTCGATGCCAGAGGGATGATGTCCATCAAGCCAAAAGGATAGCACAGCAGCTGGCTGTCAGTCATCAAGATGGGAATGTGTCTGCCAAGCAGATCCACCAAGCGCTCATCGGCAGCATCCGCCAGATCCAACGCGCAGACTGTGGGCATCTGGGCGCAGACACTCAATGCAGTATGAATGATCGACTGCGCCTCATGGCACAGATGACAGCCGTCAGTACCAAGCAGATACCAAGCTTGCTCATCACTGCTTTGTAGTGCAGCCAAAATCTGATGGCGCAGCACCGAAAATTCGGTAGTCTCCATATGCCTTAGTACATACCGATCATGGCCAAGTTCGGTTAATAAAGCGATGGCATCAAAACTTAGTGGCTGGCTGGTAAGATATGGCGACATGCGATACAATCACTATACAAGGCGGTTTGGATGAGTTATGATAGACAACTGTTTGTTGGTATATAAAGGTATTGTAGCGTGTTTCGCTGGATTTTTAAATGGATAATTGCACCCTTATTGGTGCTGTTTTTGAGCTTTCATTTGATGGTGGCAGGCTTTTTGGTCTTATGGGGAAATACGCCTGTCGAAAATTCAGCATTCATGCTTTGGCATCGCTTGTCTGGAGGAGATGTCACTCAGTCGTGGGTGGATTATGATCGCATTGCCAAGTCAGCCAAGCAAGCCGCCATCGTCAGCGAAGATGCCAAATTCGTCAGCCATCACGGCTTTGATTTTGATAGCATTCAAGCAGCGATCGCAGCCAATGAAGCTGAAGGCGCAATCTCAGCAGGTGGCTCGACCATCAGTCAGCAGCTGGCCAAAAATCTGTTTTTGACCTCACACCGATCTTATCTGCGCAAGGGCGAGGAAGCCATCATCACGGTGATGATGGAGTCGATGTGGACCAAGCAGCGCATTTTGGAGGTGTATTTGAATGTTGCTGAATTTGGCGAGGGGATTTATGGCATCGAGGCGGCGGCGCAGCATTATTTTAACCGTTCTGCTGCTAAGCTCAACCGCGAGCAAGCGGCGCTGTTGATCAGTATGCTGCCCAATCCTAAATACTACGGCAAAAATATGAACGCCAAGCGCCTGCGCAATAAGCAGCGCATCATTTTGCGGCGCATGAATACAGCAGCGATACCGTGATGATGTGCTGATTGATCAAATTTGTCATCAAAGATTCATTGAATCTACTGGCAAATTTTTGTAAACTGAGCTTATGAATAGACGACCGATCAAACCAATTACACCAACCAAACATCACCTGCAGCGACGACCGCTCAGCTTGAGCATCGCTTTGATTATCGCCAGTTTTAGGAATGCCACTATGATTAACACCGCCAACGAAGTCTCAGCCAACCCAAGTAGTCCTGCTGCGCTGCCACTCACAGAGATTGAAAATCTGTTTGATGCGTCGGGTAATTTTATGCCCAACTGCTACATCAATCGCGATTTGTCAGCACTCAGATTTCAGCTGCGAGTTCTGGCGCAGGCGGCCAATGTGCATCATCCACTGTTGGAGCGCATGTTTTTTTTGACGATTTTTTCATCAAATTTGGATGAGTTTTTTGAGATCCGTGTGGCAGGCTTGCTCCAAAAAATGAAACAAGGTGATCAGGTCAGCAGCCTAGATGGTCGAAAGCCAAGCGAAATTTTGCAAATCATCAGTACCATCGCTCATCGTGCCGTGCGCGAGCAGTATCGAATGCTCAATGAAGACATCTTGCCTGAGCTTGCCAAGCATGAGATCCGCTATCTTCGACGCGATGAGCTGAACGATGAGCAGCGCGCTTGGGTGCGAGAGTATTTTTTTAGCCAAGTGATGCCAGTCTTGACACCGATCAGTATCGATCCTGCGCATCCATTTCCACGCTTGGTCAATAAATCGCTGAACTTCATCGTAAGCTTAGAGGGTAAAGATGCGTTTGGACGCGATATTAATCTTGCGATCGTGCCTGCACCGCGTTCATTGCCGCGCGTCATTCGCTTGCCTGATGAGCTGACTGATGGCAAAGAACACCATGTGATGCTCTCGGCAGTGATTCATGAAAATGTTGGCGAGCTATTTTTGGGCATGCAGGTCACAGGTTGCTATCAGTTTCGCTTGACGCGAAACGCTGATTTGGCACTGGCCGATGATGTTGATGACATTGCCAAAGCACTCGAAGGGGAGCTGGATAATCGCCGTTTTGGCCAAGAAGTGCGCTTGGAGGTGACCACAAATTGCCCACAAGAGATCAGTGACTTTTTGCTTGATGAATTTGAACTCAATGAATATCAGCTGTACCGTGTCAATGGACCGGTGAATTTGACCAGATTATTAACCAGCTTTGATCGTCCTGAGTTGAAATTTGCGCCATTTACCGCAGCGATCCCAAAAGCATTCCGCGATATCGAAAAAGGCGATACTGGCGCGATGTTTGCAGCGATCGCCAAACAAGATGTCTTGGTGCATCATCCATTTCATGCCTTTAGTCCTGTGGTGAATCTGCTCTGGCAAGCGGCCAATGATCCAAATGTCTTGGCCATCAAGCAGACCATTTATCGCTCGGGGGTAAACTCAGAGATCGTGCAAGCATTGGCAGAAGCAGCGCGAAATGGCAAAGAAGTCACCGCAGTGATTGAGCTGCGCGCGCGTTTTGATGAAGCGTCGAACATCGCTGTGGCCAATATGCTCCAAGAGGCAGGTGCGGTGGTCGTCTACGGGATCGTCGGTTACAAGACGCATGCCAAGATGATGCTGATCGTTCGCCGCGAAAATGGCAAAATCCGCCGCTATGCGCACTTAGGCACCGGCAACTATCATGCCGGCAATGCCAAAGCTTATACCGATTATGGATTGTTTACCGCCAACACGGAGGTGACCGAAGATGTCGCAGGCGTATTCCAGCAGCTGACAGGCATGGGCAGACCGCTGCCATCGAAGCAGATTTTGCATGCGCCATTTACCCTGCATGAGACTTTGTTAAGCTTGATCGATGATGAGATTAACCATGCTAAAGCTGGCAAAAAAGCGCGCATCATCATGAAGTTTAATGCCTTGACCGAGCGCAAGATCATCAATAAGCTGTATGAGGCCAGCATGGCAGGCGTGCAGATTGATTTGATCGTTCGATCGATTTGTTGTTTGCGCCCACAGGTGGTGGGCTTATCCGAAAATATTCGCGTGCGTTCAGTGGTGGGACGGTTTTTGGAACACACACGGGTGTATTATTTTGCAAATGATGTCGAAAATGGCGGCAGTGAGCGATTGTATTGCAGCTCGGCCGATTTGATGGATCGCAACCTATTGCACCGTGTCGAGGTGGCTTTCCCGATCCTTGAGCCTAAATTATTCAAAAAAATCTATGAAGATGGATTGATTAACTATCTAAAAGATGATGTCCAAGCTTGGCAGCTGTCAGGCACAGGCGAGTGGTATCCATTATCGACCACAGGCGGCACGCACGATGCCCAAAGATACCTACTTGAAAAGATTGCCTCATGAGCATCCATCTGTGTCCATGCGGATCAGCATTGGCCTATGATGACTGCTGCGCGCTATATCACCAAGGTCTTGCAGCCCCAAATGCTGAGGCTTTGATGCGTTCGCGTTACTGTGCTTATGTGCGAGAGGATATTGATTATATCATCGATACCACGCTGCCCATTCAGCAGCCACTGTTGGCGGTGGATGCCATCAGAGCATGGGCAGCCCAAACCAACTGGCAGCGATTGATGATTTTAAGCCACAACCCAAAGATCGGCAAAAGGCATGCACAGGTGCATTTTCGTGCGTATTTTATGGCGACAGACGGTGAACAGTGCCACGAAGAGCGCTCGGCGTTCGTACGAGTTGATGATGGCGAGGGTGAGCGTTGGTATTTTTTGGATCCAACTGTGCCATGCACCCATACTGGCAAACTGCCATGCCTGTGCGGCTCTAATGAACGATTCAAGGCCTGTTGTGGTAAATTTTTGGGCTAAATTGAGTTTTTTAAATCAGTAGATTGGCCATGATAAGCTGTTTGTCATCTAAAATTATGATAAAATAACAATTTTATCCAGTTTATTACTTTTATCATCCAAAAATACATTCAAAGGCGGCAACATGGCAGGCAATACGATAGGACAACTTTTCACCGTCACCACTTGTGGCGAATCACATGGCGCAGGCTTGATGGCCATCGTTGATGGTGTGCCGCCAGGTATGGCATTGAGCAGCGAAGATCTGCAAATCGAACTGGACCGCCGCAAACCTGGCACCTCCAAATTCGCCACTCAGCGAAAAGAAGATGATATTGTCGAGATCATCTCAGGGGTCTTTGATGGCAAGACCACGGGTACGCCCATTGGCCTTTTGATTCGCAACACCGACCAAAAATCCAAAGACTATGGCAACATCGCTGCTACCTTTCGCCCAAATCACGCTGATTATACATACACCATGAAATATGGGTTTCGGGATTATCGCGGTGGCGGCCGTTCGTCAGCGCGTGAGACAGCGATGCGTGTGGCAGCAGGCGCGATCGCCAAAAAGTACTTGGCCGAACGCCTTGGCATCGTCATCCGTGGTCATGTCACGCAGATCGGCAATGAAAAGGCACATCAGCTCGATTGGAATGAGGTGAATAACAATCCGTTTTTTTGTGGCGATATTGAGGCAGTGGCTCGCTTTGAAAAGTTGGTGACTTCATTGCGCGAAGAGGGTACCAGCTGCGGCGCCAAGCTTGAGATTTTTGCTGAAAACGTGCCTGTGGGTCTGGGTGAACCTGTCTTTGATCGGCTTGATGCTGACATTGCCCATGCGATGATGAGCATCAATGCTGTTAAGGGTGTTGAGATTGGCGATGGCTTTGCTGTGGCTGAGCAGTTTGGTCATGACAGCCGTGATGAGCTGACGCCCGAGGGTTTTAATGCCAATCACGCAGGCGGTATCTTGGGCGGTATTTCAAGCGGCCAAACCATCCGCGTCGCCATCGCTTTAAAGCCGACAGCCAGCATCACCACCGCAGGCAAGACCATCAATCTTGATGGCGAGGCGGTCGATGTCATCACCAAAGGCCGTCATGATCCCTGTGTTGGCGTGCGCGCAACCCCGATCGCTGAGGCGATGCTGGCGATCGTGTTGATGGATCATTATCTGCGTCATCGCGCCCAAAATGCCGATGTCGTACCGCCGCTTAAGCCGATCGCTTGATGGAGGTGTATGATGTTCTCTACAAATAAGCTTTTTGCGCTCATCATTGGTGCTGTATTTTTGGTGGGCTGTGATAACCCCCACATCCAACAAACCGCCAAAAACCTTGGCATCGATGAAGTGGGTAATCTGGGCAGTGAAATGCTGCTGACGACACTCAGAACCGAGTGTGAAAATCAGCTGAATAATAATGCCGCCTTCACCGATCTGATCTTAACAGCCGAACAAAAGGCCAATCTGTGCCAATGTACGGGCGACGAAATCAAAACCACACTGTCGTCCGAAGCTTTATTGTCGATCGTAAAACAAGGCAGCATCGACAGCCAAGTGATCATCGATAAAGTGGCAAAAGCAATGGCGATCTGCACCAGCCGCGATCCTAAGGTTGATACCGTCAACCCAAATGAGGTATGAGCTGTGACACCTGCCATCAAATTGCTTGAAAAACAAAAGATCCGCCATCAAGTGCTAAGCTATGAGCATGATCCATCTGCCGAGAGCTTTGGGCTTGAGGCTGCCGAAAAACTTGGACTAGAGGCCGATCTGGTGTTCAAGACATTATTGGCTTTTGATGGACAGTCGTTCTTTGTCGCGATTTTACCGGTGGATCATCGCCTAAATCTAAAAAAATTGGCAGCAGCGGTCGGCAGCAAAAAACTACAAATGGCAGCCGCTGCCGATGCGGAACGCGTCACCGGCTACATCGTCGGCGGCATCAGCCCATTGGCTCAGAAAAAGCGTCTAAAAACAGTGATTCACAGCAGTGCCGAAGCGCTGGATCAAATGTATGTCAGTGGCGGTAAGCGAGGCTGTGATATCGGCATCGATCCCAAAGACTTGGCAAATCTATTATCAGCGACATTTTCCGATATCGTCGAGTGATGGGCTTAGTAAAGTTTTGCTGTATTTTGTTTATTTTTTGTAATTTTTGTGCTATAGTTGCTGTCAGCGAGAATTTATATGCGCTGCCAACGCGGTTTTGCCAAGATTTTGGCTAATATCTGGCTTGGCGGTTAAATGCTCATCGATCCTGTAGTGCTGCTCATTGGGATGGCTTGAGCGTTGGCTGATGGGTTTGGCGATTTGAGAATGTTTGATAAAGGATATGGCATCATGGTACAAAGCTGTAAATTTTGCGCCGTTATCAGCGCCTTATCTGTGGTGTTATTGACCGCATGCAACCAAGATAAAGCCGAACCACAAGCATCTAATGTGCCAGAGCAAACCACGAATCAGACCATCGTAAACACAACGCCCATCGCCGAAAGAAAAGCCAATGCCCAAGACAACTGCCCTCGATTGGTACAAAAAAAGGTTGATAGCAACCAAGTGCTGCGCCAAGATAGCATGGCGGGCAATACTTGTGATTATTTTATCTATCCTTATATCGGCGATACCATCCAAGCCAGCATCTCTGATGATCGGATTCGCTTAAGTTTGGTGCGTCCTGACACCCATGATTTTGCCAATGGCAGCTTTGTGGTGACCAAAAATGGTCGTCATGTCATCCGTCTGGAATACGATGCTTTTGGGCGCAGACCCGCTGTGATGGATTATACCATTGAGATTGATATCATCCCACCGTCTCCATGATAAGACCTGCTTATTTTGCCAAAGGATGTGCTAAGCTTATCCATGCCAATATAAAAAGCCAAGTTTACACAACTTGGCTTTTTGTTACGAAGATCGATGTTAATCAAAGATCACATCTCTTTCCAGCGTTTTTGGCTCTCTTTGATGACTTCTTTGGCGACATCCACACCAAAGAAACCTTCAACTTTGGTAGTACCTGGTTTTTTTAGGTCTTTGTAGTGGTTGAAGTGGAAATCAAGCTGCTTGATCAGCTGTGCCGGCAAATCTTCTAGGCTGTTATAAGCATTGCCATTGTTGCGATCGTCGGCAGGTACGACGATGATTTTGTCATCGACTTCGCCATCATCAACAAACTTCATCACGCCGATGACTTTGGCTTGTAGGAAAATACCAGTGGTCAGCGGCTGCTCGGTGATGATCAGCGCATCCAGCTCGTCGCCATCTTCGTCCAGTGTCTGTGGGATAAAGCCATAGTTGCAAGGCTTGGCAAATGCAACTGGCTCAACGCGGTCAAGCTCAAAGCAAGCCAATTTGCGGTTCCATTCGATTTTGTGGTTTGAACCCGTTGGAATCTCAACGACCACATTGATGATACCGCCATCAACATCGCCTGCATCTAGGATTTGGTTAAAATCTGCCATACTATACTCCGATTAAAAAAAGAAATTTGACCTATTTTACTCGTCTATCGCCCGAAGTGCAACCAATCCTTGATGGCGTGCGTGAATATTTTTGATGAATTTTTCGATAAATTCAGCAACTTTGGTGTCATCAAACAGCCCATAGCTTGCCAATTTTGCCATCGGCATCCCTGCATAGCCACACGGATTGATGGCATTGAAGGCGGATAAATCATTGACAAGATTAATCGCCACGCCATGATAGCTAAAGCCTTGCTTGATCTTAAAGCCAAGACTTGCGATTTTGCCAAGCATATCACCATCATGATTATAAATATACACCCCGGGGGCATCACGGCGAGCCTTGGCGATGAGTGAGTTGGGCAGATAGTCGCTGACCACATCTTCGATGGCTTGCTCAGCATGACTGACCAAATCACGCACACCCATGTCGAGTGCGCGTAAATCAAACAACCAATATACGACGAGCTGCCCACGCCCATGCCAAGTGACTTGACCGCCACGGTCGGTCTTGATAATCGGCGTATCTGTTTGATATAAAATATGCTCAGGTTTGCCTGCTTGACCAAGCGTATAGACATCTTGATGCTCGACAATCCACAGCTCATCAGGGTGGATGATGCCTGATTTTTTATCTTCGATACGCGCCAAAGTGCGTGTCAGCATGGCATTGTGTGTGGCGTTATATTCAGCATCATCAGGCAGACGCACTTGAAAATTATCCGTCGATAAGGCTGATAACTGTGTCAACTGACTGGGAAAAATTTGGTTGCTCATAAGCAGTTTTCGAGTGATGTTAAGTTTTTTGGGGTAGGAAGGCATTATACACCAAATTTCATCGCTTTGCTGTAAGATTGATGGTATCTTTGGCAATGCAAGCAGCCACATCAAGGTATATACAATTTAATAATAATTGGAAAATTACTTAAAAAAATTGAAAAACCATTGGGAAAATGAGTGCAAAAGGCGTGATTTTTGTGTATGATAAGCATTTGACTAACAACAATAATCATGGATATGTTTATGAGCAATTCATCAGCACAGCCGATCATCACATCGCTACTGGATAATGATTTATATAAATTCACCATGCTGCAAGCGATGTTGCATCAATTCCCCCAGACGCATGGCGTGTATCGCTTTCGCTGCCGCAATCATGACGAAACTGTCTATCCGCTGAGCCAAATTAAGGATGATCTTGAGACGCAGCTGGATTATTTGTGTCAGCTGCGTTTTGCTCAAGATGAGCTGGATTATCTGCGCAGCCTAAGATTTATTAAATCTGATTTTGTCGATTATTTAGAATTATTTGCGCTAAAACGCCGCTTTATCACGGTATCTGTCGATGAGGAAAATCATCTGAACATCGACATCGAAGGCCCGATGATCCAGGCAATGTTCTTTGAGATTTTTGTGCTATGCATCGTCAGTGAGCTGTATTATGCACGCCTTGATACCAAAGCATTACTGATCGAGGGGCAACGACGCTTGGATGAGAAAGTTGCTTGGCTACATGAATATCACGCCAAACAATCCGCTGATGGCAGCCATGAGTCAGCACCATTTACGGTGGCGGACTTTGGTACGCGTCGCAGGTTCAGTAAGGCGTGGCAGTATCATGTGGTCGAGACGCTGTCAAAGGCGTGCCCTGAGATCGTGCGTGGTACATCCAATGTCTATCTTGCCAAAAAACTTGGCATCACGCCGATTGGCACGATGGCACATGAATTTATGCAGGCATTTCAGGCGCTGGATGTGCGTCTACGAGACAGCCAAAAGGCGGCACTGGAATGCTGGGTGCGTGAGTATCGTGGCGATTTGGGCATTGCCTTGACCGATGTGGTGGGGATGGATGCGTTTTTGCGTGATTTTGATTTGTATTTTGCCAAGCTGTTTGACGGTCTAAGACATGACAGTGGCGACCCGTATGAGTGGGGCGATAAAGCAATCAAGCATTATCATAAACTAAAAATTGATCCAATCACCAAAAGTCTGACTTTTAGTGATGGTCTAACGCTCCAAAAAGCGTGGGATTTGCATCAGTATTTTAAAGGGAGAATTAAGACAGGCTTTGGTATCGGCACCAATCTGACCAATGACATGGGCGCAACGCAGCTCAACATCGTGCTAAAACTGGTGGCGTGTAACGGTCAGCCAGTCGCCAAGCTCTCCGACAGCCCAGGTAAGACCATGATTGAGGATGATACTTATTTGGCGTATCTTAAGCAAGTGTTTGAGATCAAAGAGTGATGAAAGTCTCGTCATCAACCCAAACAGATCAATCAAAAAAGGCGTCATCGGCGCCTGTTTATGTGATGCTAATTTTTATGTGACGCGAAAGTGATGAGTGCTTAGGCGTCTTCTGTTGTCACATCCGCCTTGGCAAATGCCGAGGTCAAAGCAGATTCGACCGCATCAATTCTGGATTGACAAACTTTATAAGCCGCCAAAGATTCTTCGACGATGGCGACCAAATTATCAATGTCAAGTGCATCGGATTGTTCAAGTCGATCGGCATTGGATTTTAAGATTTGATAGGCGTCTTTAAAATTGTCAGGTGCGGTGGCTGTGTCAGTCATAAATAATCCGTATATAAAAAGGTCGGTGAGAGGTTTATTTTGATGCTTATTTTAACCAAAATTTGGGAATTTGTTAATTGATAAATGGCGGATTTATCAAAGATAATTTATTTTTGACGCACTTTGTATCAATCGCGTAAGATTAAAATGACAAATCTGTTGCAAATTCTTACTAATTTGTTATCATAACACCAAAGCGATGGACGATTTGCAATGGATAAACTGCTTATGGGAGCTTGCTGCCATAAGCAGTTTTGCTGTACCTGTAATTTTTGCATCGTTTTGCCTTGATGAGTGGTGGATCGGCCGAGGATCACTGTGATGTGCCAACTTGCCAAAATACATCCTCAACAAAGGTCTTTACATTAAGGATGAATTATGACGAAAAATACCCAACAAGAGACTGATTTTACTCTTAGAACCGATTTTCAGCACGATGATAATAGCACGCCACCTTCAGGTACGCTGCGTAGCGATGCCATTCGCGGCATTGTAATTACTGCGATCGCAGCTGTCGTTGCATTTGTGCTGAACAATATTTTACCTTTTGAACCACTGGCCAATAAAGGCTTGGCATTGGCAGCATTCATTGGCATTTTGTGGCTAACAGAAGCCATTCATGTCACTGCGACAGCCATCTTGGTGCCGCTATTAGCATTATTCATTGGTATTCCAGAGTTTGATACCAAAAAAGCCTTGTCAAGCTTCGCCGATCCGATTATTTTTGTTTTCTTTGGTGGCTTTGCGCTGGCTGCTACCATGCATGTCCAAAAGCTGGATCGTAAGATCGCCTTTGGCTTAATTGGCATGGCGGGCGGTCATCTGGGTCGCGCTGTGGTGATGATGTTTGCGGTGACCGCAGGCTTATCGATGTGGATCAGTAACACAGCGACAGCAGCGATGATGCTGCCACTTGCCATTGGTCTATTGACCTCGGTGGATGAGACCAAAGACCGCAATACCTTTATCTTTGTGCTGCTAGGCATTGCATACTCAGCGTCGATCGGTGGCTTGGGTACTTTGGTGGGTTCACCGCCGAACGCGATTGCCGCCAAAGAACTTGGCATTGGTTTTAGCGAGTGGATGAGCTTTGGTCTGCCAGTGATGCTAGTACTGATGCCATTTTTACTAGGTGCTATGTATCTGGTGCTGCGCCCAAATCTTAATCAAAAAATCCAAATGGTCGAGCAAGAGCATATTCCGATGACTTTGCCACGCATTTTGACTTTGGTCATTTTTGCCATCACTGCGGTGAGCTGGATTTTTGGTAAGCAGCTGGGTGAGACTTTTGGCTTTGCACAGCCTGATACTGTAATCGCGCTGTTTGCGGCGGTGGCGGTGCTGCTGTTTGGCTTGGTCAGCTGGAAACAAGTCTCGGACAACACCGACTGGGGCGTATTGATGCTGTTTGGCGGTGGTATCGCTCTGTCAAATATCATGAAAGACACAGGCGCATCGGCGGTACTGGGCGAGAGCATCTCTGGCGCGTTGGCAGGTGCTTCACCGCTGCTGGTGATCCTAGTGATCGCAGCCTTTATCATCTTCTTAACTGAGTTTACCAGTAATACCGCATCGGCAGCGCTGCTTGTGCCACTGTTTGCGCCAATCGGTGTACAGCTTGGCCTGCCGCCTGAAGTGTTGATTATGGTCATCGGTATCGGTGCTTCTTGTGCCTTTATGATGCCTGTGGCGACTCCGCCGAACGCCATCGTGATGGGTACAGGACATGTCAAACAGCGCGATATGATGAAAGTCGGCTGGTGGCTGAACTTGGTCGCCATTGCCATCGTCACTATTTGGGCGTATGTCTTTTTGGTATAAACCAAACGAATCACTCAGCTATTGAATGATTCAATGACCGAGCGGTTGATATCGCTCGGTTTTTTATATTATCAAAAGCGTGGCGGTTATTTGATTGGTCATCAGTAGGATATATCACAAATCATAGGCCAAAAAAATGAGCCGATGGCGGCCATCAGCTCATTAGATGATAAAATGAAAGACGATTAAAAGATTCGGTTCATACCGTTTAGGGCAGCGACACGATAAGCCTCTGCCATCGTCGGGTAGTTGAAGGTGGTGTTGATAAAGTACTCTAGCGTATGGCCACACTTCATTACCGCCTGACCGATGTGAATGATCTCAGAGGCGTGGTTGCCGTAGCAATGGATGCCTAGCAGCTCCAAGGTCTCACGATGGAACAAAATCTTTAGGACGCCTGAGCGCTCACCGATGATCTGTGCGCGAGCCAGATGGCGGAAGAAAGCTTGGCCGACTTCGTACGGGATTTGCTCGGCCGTCAGCTCAGCTTCGGTCTTGCCGATGCTTGAGATCTCAGGGATGGTATAAATACCCGTCGGTACGCTGTTAATGAACTCTGCATCCTCATCACCAACCATAAAGCCTGCCGCATTTCGGCCTTGATCATAGGCAGCTGATGCCAATGATGGCCAACCGATGACATCACCGACAGCGTAGATGTGCGGAACACTGGTGCGATAAGTTTGATCGACTTCCAATTGACCGCGATTATTGGCGCTCAACCCCACAGCTTCAAGGTTTAGACTGTCGGTATTTCCCGAGCGACCATTACACCAAAGAATCGCATCTGATTTGATTTTTTTACCGCTTTTTAGGTGTAGGATGACGCAGTCGTCATGCGTTTCAAGATGGTCGATTTCTTCGTTATTACGGATGCGCACGCCAAATTGACGGAAGTCGTGACTTAGGGCATCTGAGATCTCTTCATCCAAATAGCTAAGTAGCTGCTCTTTATTGTTAATCAAATCAACCACATAGCCTAAGCCTGTAAAGATGGATGCATACTCACAACCGATGACCCCAGCGCCATAGATGATGATTTTGCGCGCCATATAATCCATCTGTAGGATCTTGTCTGAATCAAAGACGCGAGGGTGATCGAAGTCTAGGATGTCAGGGCGATAAGGGCGCGAGCCGACAGCGATCACTGCTTCATTAAAGGTAATGGTCTTGGTGGGTTCAAGCTCACCCGAATAAATCTCCAAAGTGTGTGCATCAATAAAGCTGCCCCAGCCGTGAATGACTTCGATTTGGTTGCGCTCATAAAACAGCTTATGAGTATTGACTTGATTGCGGATCACTTCACGCGCACGGCTTAGTACTTTATTAAGCGGTACTTGATAGCTATCTTTGGCCTTATTGAACAATGGATCTCGGCGGAAGTTAATGATATTAAATACCGACTGTCTAAGGGCTTTGCTAGGGATGGTGCCGACATGGGCGCAGTTACCACCGACTTGCTCGCGCGGGTCGATGACCGCCACGCGTAGGCCAGATTTGGCAAGTTTCATCGCAGCTGCTTCACCTGCAGGGCCTGCGCCTAACACGATGGCATCATATTCATAATTGTGCTTTAGGCGGTTTTTGTTCAGACGGGTTTTATAGCGCCCCAAATCAATGCGATTGCCATCCAGCGGGCTGATCAAGCTAGGGTGGTCGTGATCGACATGCTGAAATGTGGGCGCAGTTGCTTTGATGGCGGTAGGGGTGTCTTGTGATTCTACGCTGTCTGGTTCGTTATTGGCTTTTTTGTTTTTTGACATATCAATTCCTTAGAAAAATTATGATGGATTTTTTAGATGATCTTTAATCTGGCTTCTACTCGGAGCGCAGTGTCATAAATTTGGTAGGCCTTGAAAAAGCACCTCTTGTAGCTGCCATTTGCCAGTAGGTTCATTGGTTGCTTGATCAAATTCTTGACTGGCACGGATCTTGTAATGCACGCCAGTTCTCGGCTCAAAGCCCTTAATATCGCCAAAACCGATGCCAAAAATCTCACTGTCTGCACCATTGACAGGCTTGACCAATAAACACTGCATGGGTGTGGCTGAATCACACGGCATGCGCGTCGGCAGCACCTCCAGCACTTGACTGTTTTTGGTGGTCAGTACAGGGGCAATATAAGGCGCAGGCTTGGGTGGTGTGGATTGACAAGCCATCAAAAATATGGGTGTCAATAATGCGCTTAAAACATATTTTTTTGTCATAGCATTTCTCTAATTTTTTAACTTTATCTGTTACTGTATCCGCCCATCAGCTGTACGATAGCCAAATCAACTTAAACACCAATGCGGCGTTTTAGGCCAGTGATCTGCAAAATACGCGTAGCAATTTCTTCAACTGACATTTCAGAGACATTCAGATTGGGGATTTTTTGGGTGCTATAAATGGCCTGAATCGCTTGCTGTTCGGCTTGGCATTGGGCAAGGCTGGCATAACGACTGCCTGCTTTGCGCTCTTGGCGAATGCGCACCAATCGCTCGGTATCGATCGTCAGACCAAATAGCTTATTATGATAAGGTTTGAGCGCACGCGGCAGCTGACTGGTGTCTAGATCTTCTTCGGTTAATGGATAGTTAGCGGCACGGATGCCATATTGGAGTGCCAGATATAGCGAGGTCGGTGTTTTGCCAGAACGAGACAGACCGACCAAGATGATGTCAGCGCCATCATAGTGATTGGTGCGGGCGCCATCGTCATTATCTAAGGCAAAATGTACCGCATCGATACGCGCTTTATAATCATCCGAATCAACATTGCTGTGCGCCATGCCTGCATGTGGGTTCGGCTTATGATTGATCTCGGTGGCGATACGATTGATCAAGCCTTCATAGATATCCAGATTGTGAGCATTGGCTGAATTGATGATCTCTCGGATTTCGTCACTGACAATGGTGTCAAATACCAAAGGGCGCAGCTGGGTCTTTTCATAAGCGGTATTAATGCGCTTAACCGCTTCGTGCGCCAGCTGTATGGTATCGACATAAGGGATCACCTGAATGTCAAACTCAACATCACTAAACTGACTTAGCAGCGATTTACCAAGTGTCTCAGCGGTGATCGCAGTGCCGTCAGAAATAAAAAATGCGCTGCGGATGGCGGGGCGATCGTCTTGATCGGACTGTAAGGGGGTATGGACATACATGTCTGTTCTACTTCATTTGACCTAAGATAAATTAGCACCTTAATTATAGCACAAAATTAACTTACGAACAGCACCGCGCACAAATTTCACCCAACTTACGATGGCGTGATTTTGGTTAAGATTGGTAAAGTTCGTTAAAATCAGTCATTTATTGGTTTTTATCATTTTATAAATTTATGGCTATATTTAATTTATAAATAAAAGGATAAATTGATTGTTAATTCTAAAATTTGTCGCTATAATCGCCTAAAATCATTGCAACATCCAATCAAATTTCTAAGATGATGGATAAGTCGGCAGTTTTCATCTTTGAGATTTTGTTTAGCATTTTGGGAGCTACTTATGAGCCAGCAGGTCATTGCATTTAATCAACTGGGCAAGCACGATGTCGAACTTGTCGGTGGTAAAAACTCATCATTAGGTGAGATGATTAGCCACTTGGGCAATCTGGGCGTGAATGTACCAAATGGCTTTGCCACGACATCCGATGCCTTTAACCGCTTTTTGAACGAAACTGGTTTGCTTGACAAAATCAATGCTGAGCTAAAAGGCTTGGATGTTGATGATGTTGAACTACTGGCACAAACTGGTGCTAAGATTCGTGGCTGGGTGATTGATCAAGAATTACCAAAAGACCTAGAAGATGAAATCCGTGCGGCGTTCAACGAGCTGTCAGGTGGCAAAGATATCGCTGTGGCGGTGCGTTCATCAGCGACAGCAGAAGACTTGCCAGATGCGTCATTTGCAGGTCAGCAAGAGACATTTTTGAACATCCGTGGTATCGATAATGTGCTGATCGCCATCAAAGAAGTGTTCGCATCTTTATATAATGACCGTGCGATCGCTTATCGTGTGCATAAGGGCTTTGAGCACGCAGGCGTGGCACTGTCAGCAGGTATTCAGCGTATGGTGCGCTCAGAGACAGGCACTTCAGGCGTCATGTTTACGCTAGATACCGAGTCTGGCTTTGATGAAGTGGTATTTATCACGGCAAGCTATGGCCTAGGTGAGATGGTCGTCCAAGGTGCGGTGAACCCTGATGAATTTTATCTATCAAAAGCACTGCTAGAACAAAACCGTCCAGCTGTCGTACGCCGCAATCTTGGCTCAAAACAAAAGAAAATGGTCTATGGTGATGAAGGCAGCACCACCAAATCAACCAAAATCGTTGAAGTTGATAAAGCAGACCGCAATCAATTTGCCCTAACCACCGATGAGCTAACTCGCCTTGCTAAGCAAGCATTGATCATTGAGAAACATTATGGTCAGCCGATGGATATCGAGTGGGCAAAAGATGGTGATACAGGCGAAATCTTCATCGTACAAGCGCGTCCAGAAACGGTCAAATCTCGCCAAGATAAGAACCATATGGAGCGCTATATCATCAACTCAAAAGGCGCTAAAGTACTCACCGAAGGCCGCTCAATCGGTCAGCGTGTGGGCAGTGGTAAAGTGCGTATCGTCACCAATTTGAACGAAATGAGCAAAGTCCAAGATGGTGATGTGCTTGTCTCTGACATGACTGACCCAGATTGGGAACCAGTGATGAAGCGCGCATCGGCGATCATCACCAACCGTGGCGGCCGTACCTGCCATGCGGCAATTATCGCTCGTGAATTGGGCGTGCCTGCCATCGTCGGCTCGGGCAATGCGACCGAAGTACTGGTTGATGGCCAAGAAGTCACTGTATCGTGTGCCGAAGGTGATACTGGCTTTATCTATGAAGGTTTGCTTGACTTTGAAGTACAGCGTAACTCAATCAGCACCATGCCAGAGCTTGCGTTCAAGGTGATGATGAACGTGGGTAACCCTGACCGTGCCTTTGACTTTGCCCAAATCCCAAATGAGGGCGTAGGCTTGGCTCGTCTTGAATTCATCATCAACCGTATGATTGGTGTGCATCCAAAAGCACTACTGAACATTGATAGCCTACCACAAGAAACCGTACAAGCGGTGCAAGAGCGTATGGCAGGCTACAACTCACCAGTTGAGTTTTATATCAATAAACTGATTGAAGGCATCTCAACCTTGGCAGTGGCGTTCCGCAACAAGCCTGTGATTGTGCGTATGTCTGACTTTAAATCAAACGAATATGCCAACCTAATCGGCGGTAAGCTGTATGAGCCATCAGAAGAAAACCCAATGCTGGGCTTCCGTGGCGCATCTCGCTATGTGTCGGATAATTTCCGTGACTGCTTCGAGCTTGAGTGCCGTGCACTAAAATATGTGCGTGACGATATGGGCTTGACCAATGTCAAAATCATGATTCCATTTGTGCGTACCACTGGTGAAGCTAAGCAGGTTATTGAATTACTAGAGAAAAATGGCTTGAAGCGCGGCGAAAATGGTCTAGAAATCATCATGATGTGCGAGCTACCGACCAATGCTATCTTGGCAGATGAGTTCTTACAATACTTTGATGGCTTCTCAATCGGTTCAAACGATTTGACACAGCTGACCCTTGGTCTTGACCGTGACTCAGGCATCGTATCGCATCTGTTTGATGAACGCGATCCTGCGGTCAAAAAACTGCTCGGTATGGCCATCCAAGCATGTCGCGATGCTGGAAAATATGTCGGTATCTGTGGTCAAGGCCCATCAGATCACCCAGACCTAGCTTATTGGCTGATGGAACAAGGCATCAGCTCGGTGTCGCTAAACCCAGACTCTGTGCTGGATACTTGGTTCTTCTTGGCTGACGATAATAACAAATCTTAAGCTTTGATATTCATAAAACCCTTAAGGCCAGCGCCTTAGGGGTTTTGCGCTTAAAATTAATTGCTTTAATGGCTTTTCATGAATAATTCCACCATCACCGATTTTTTTAGAAATATTTTAAGAGATCTGTATCAAAATATTTACCATCTGTTCGGTGGCAGTCTGGATGATCAAACTCTGACTTTGGCCAATATTGGCTTTAAGATGTTAACCACCAGCATTAAGATTATTATTTTGTTGGTATTGGTGGGGTTTATTTATTGGTTTTTGGTGTATTTAACCAAAACCGTGCGTAAATTGTTTGGCTTGCCACACCGCTATGCGCGCATCGTGCGAGCGACTTTGCGCTATTTATGGTTTATGACAAGCTTATTGGCGATCATGTCACAGATCGGCATTCGAGCCGAGACGGTTACCGCGACTGCCAAGGCGGCCACTTGGGCGGGGTTTTATTATGTGCTGTGGGCGGTCAGTGGGCAGATGGTCAGTGGTGTTCTAAAGCATTATGAGCTGAACGCATCGATTGAGCAGCTTTTAAAGAACTTATTATTGGTGCTGATCTTGGTGTTGGCATTTGCCACGGTGATGGCAAAGTTCGGTTTTGATATTTTCTCCATCGTCGCAGGTCTGGGTATTGCAGGTCTTGCGGTGGGCTGGGCATCCCAAAGCACACTTGCCAACTTTATTGCAGGTATTGTGATTTTGGTAGAGCAGTCGTTTCAGGTGGGTGACTGGATTCGCTTGGGTGACAAAGAAGGGCGAGTGGTCAAGATTTCATTGCGTGCGACCCAAATCCTTGACCGTGATAATATCATTATCATCATCCCAAACTCTGCTGTGGCATCATCTGAAGTGGTGAATTTGACATCCAAAAAGATGATTCGCTTTGATGTCAAAACTCGTATCGGACTACACGCCGACATCACGGCAGCGCGCAGTGCCATCATCAAGACACTCCAAAAAGATGAAGTTGTACTCAAGCATCCTGCGCCACTTGCAACAGTTGATAGCATTGGTGAATCTGGGATTAATCTGATTGTGCGATTTTGGGTAGCGCCGCTGTCTGTCGCTCGCATTCCTGTCATCAAAGAAAACATCAATGAAAAAATCAAACGAGCGCTGGATGAAGCTGGCATCGAAGTGCCATATCCGTATATGAAGCTGATTATGGATGATGGAGTGGATGATATTAAAAAAGTGATTTTGGAGAAGCCATCAGACATCATCTAAAGCTACACGGTGATCCTTGATGCTAAACCGCTTTCATGCCATCTTTGGCTTAAGGCGGTTTTATTTTATGAATAAACGAGCGGATTTTAATATTGATATATGCTATAATAATCAGCTTTTATTCTTGTAATTGATTGGATAGTATGACCACGCACACCCCGACTTATTTTGCTGATTTGGCGAATTTTAATGCTGATGACTTTCATGGTGTCATCACCTGTGCTGATGGACTTGAACAGGCGCTGGTGATCGAGCTTGAAAGCTTTGGGCTTGTGCCACAAATACTGCGTGCAGGGCGTGTGCTGGTGTCGCTGAATTTGCGTCAGCTGTATCATATTTGTCTATTTAGCCGTGTGGCCAGTCGTGTTCTGCTACCACTAGGCGAATATCATTTTAAACAAAAAATTGATAATGGCACAGAAGTGCTGAATGAAGATGTGCCAGAAGCACTGTATCAGTTCGCGACCCGCATCGATTGGACGAAGCTGTTCGGGCTTGAGCATCGCTTTGCTATTCGTCTGAGCACGGATAAGCGACTGACGGTCAATCAGCAGTTTGCCACGCTGCGCATCAAAGATGCCATCGCCGATACCTTTAACCGTGCTTTTGGCGCGCGCCCTGATGTTGATGCCAAAGTGCCAGATTTTCAGATTTTTGCAGCAGCGAATAATAAATTTGCCGAGCTGTTCCTTGATTTATCAGGCACTAGCTTGCACCGCCGTGGCTATCGTGTCGCCAATACTGCAGCGCCACTAAAGGAAAACTTGGCATCGGCGTTGCTGTATGAATGTGGTTGGCATCAAGGCGAGTTTGATGCCATCATTGACCCGATGTGCGGATCAGGCACTTTTATCACCGAAGCACTGCTCATGCGTGCCAATTATCCTGTGGGGCTAGAAAAGGCTAGTGATGAATTTGGCTTTTATTGTTGGCAGAATCATGATGAAGATCTGTGGGATGAGATGGTGCAAGCCGCCCAAGATCAGTTTCATAATAATTTAGATAAATTACAAAATGAAAACTTGACCATCATCGCCTGTGATGCCGATGCTCACGCGGTGCAGGCGTGTCATAAGAACTTGATGGCATCTGGTTTATCGCCGATATTATCCAAAGTGCGACTTGAGCAGCGTCCTCTTGCCACATTGACAGATGTGCTGACCGGCATCACTGCCAAATCACCACTTGTCATCACCAATCCACCATATGGTGAACGACTGGGCGATAGTGATTTTATCAAGCCTTTGTATCACGGCTTGGGGCTAAAATGTGCCGATGGTCTGCGTGATGCAGGCGTGGAAGATGCTTATATGGCGGTGTTGGCAAGCCATGTAGAGCATGCCGATACGCTACCAATCGTAGAGCCGAATACTTTGCGTTGTCATAACGGTGCACTGACGGTGTATTTCCGTCATGGCAAGCTTAACCTATCGCCACTGCCAAGCTTGATTCGTGATTTTGAGCGTCAAGATGTGCAGATCGATGAGGCTCAAGAATTTATCAATCGCCTACAAAAAAATTTAGCCAATCTAAAAAAACAAGCGCTCAAACAAGGCGTGACCAATCTGCGTGTCTATGACGCAGATTTGCCAAATTTCAATGTTGCCATCGATGTTTATGGCGACAAAATCCATGTCCAAGAATATGCACCGCCAAAGCAAATCCCTGCTGATGTCGCTAAGGCTCGTTTTAATCTGGTGCTGCACTCGGTGCGTGAGGTGTTTGGCGTATCTCGTGAGTCGATCTTTATCAAGACGCGCGCTCGCCAGTCAGGCAATGAACAATACACCAAGAATGAAACCACCAAACGCAAAAAAATGTGGGTTGTCGGCGAAGACCATGCCTATTTTTATGTCAACTTCACCGATTATCTCGATACGGGCTTGTTTATCGACCATCGCAATATGCGTGGATTGGTCAAGGCGGCAAGCCGTGGCAAGCGAGTGCTGAACTTATTTTCGTACACCTGCTCAGCAAGCGTGCACGCTGCCATCGGTGGGGCTAAGTGCGTGACCAGTGTGGACTTATCGGGGAATTATCTAGACTGGGGTAAGCAAAACTTCGCCCTAAATGGCTTGGTACTCGATACTGTCTATGAAGATGAATTAAAATATCAGTTCATAGCTGAGGATACTTTTGAGTGGATTAAGCATAATACCGAGCAGTATGATGTGATTTTTATCGATCCGCCAACTTTTTCAAATTCCAAAAAATTCAAAGGTACATTTGATGTACAGCGTGACCATGTGGCGCTGATTAACCGTGCGATGAACCGCCTATCGGCTGCTGGCGTACTGTATTTTAGTAATAACTATACTCGATTTGAGTTGGATGATAGCCTAAAAAATCGCTACGAAATCATTGATATTACACACAAAACCATCGGCTTTGATTTTGATATCAAAAAACCAATTCATCAAAGCTTTGAAATCCGCCACAAAAACGCCATCAAAACCGCCGAAATTGATGTCCATGATGATATGCCAAATGACCGTAGCCACTCATATCAAACACAGGACAAAGCGGATAACAAGCCATTTGCGAAATCTTCAAATAAGTCATCAGACAGAGCGTCGGGCAGGGCATTTGATCAGTCCGCCAAAGCTGAGCGTAAAGCCTTTGATCGTAGCGACAAAAAACACTCAGGCAAAAAAGACTTTAATCAGTCTAAATACCAGGATGGGTCATATGCCAAATCACAGGCTAAACCACAAGGTAAATTTCAAGCCAAATCACAGGGCAAGCGATTTGATCGACAAGCAGATGTCGCTCGTGCAAGCGATAAGCCAGCAAGCGACAAACCAAGCATCAAGCGTGTCTATGTCAATCCAAAGCTTGCCGATGGCGAAAGACTTGCTCAAAGCTTGACACAAAAACTCACCGATAAAAGCAATGATGCACAAACGACATCACGCTATCGCATTAAGCGTAAAGATTCATCAAATTAAGCATTGAAATGATAGGTAACACATGACAAGTCATACTCACGAAATTGACAGCCAAGAACAACAAGAATTGAGCGATGTACTCACAGGTCTAGATAGCTCTATCGAAACCTATGATGAAGAAAATCTTGATGATGAGCGTCATGAATTTGACGATGGTATCAAATCAAGCCGCTTCAAAAAGCTACAAAAGAAACTCCGTAAGGAAGTCTCATGGGCGATTCGCGACTTTAAGATGATTGAAGATGGCGATGTGGTGATGGTGTGCATTTCGGGCGGTAAAGATAGTTTTACCTTGCTGGATATTTTATTATTCCTAAAGCGTATCGCACCGATTCACTTTGATGTCGTGGCGGTAAACCTTGACCAAAAGCAACCAGGCTTCCCTGAAGATGTCCTGCCAAAGTACCTGTCAGAACAGGGTATTCCGTATTATATCCTAGAAAAGGACACTTATAGCATTGTCAAGCAAGTCGTCCCTGAAGGTAAGACCTACTGCTCAGCTTGCTCTCGTCTGCGTCGTGGCTCATTGTACGGATTTGCTAAACAAATCGGTGCGACCAAAGTGGCATTAGGTCATCATCGTGATGATATTTTGGCGACTTTTTTCCTAAACCTATTCCATGGTGGTAGTCTAAAAGCCATGCCGCCAAAGCTATTAAGCGATGATAAACAAAATGTGCTGATTCGTCCGCTTGCTTATGTCGCCGAAAAGGACATCATTAAATACGCCAATTACAAAAAATTCCCCATCATTCCATGTAATCTATGCGGCAGCCAAGAAAATCTGCAGCGTGCGATGATTAATGAGATGCTCCGTGAATGGGATCATGCACATCCAAAACGCCTAGCCAGTATGTTTAAGGCACTGCAAAATGTCGCGCCAAGTCAGCTTGCCGACCGCAATTTGTTTGATTTTGAGAATCTTAGCCTTGAGCGTACGGATGATGAGCGATTGTTTGAAGGGGATAATATTCAGGCGGGCGTGACCGAAGAGCTGGATAAGATGGGCTTACCGATCAATCCTTTGGTGCAGACATTTAGCCCAAAGCATCACGACAATCTAAGTCAACAAGAAGAGCAGACCCAGCAAGTGACATCAGCTCAATCACACACTGAGCAAGATGAGAAGTCATCGGCTTTTAAAATTCCAGTCATCAATCCTTTGATCTGATAAAAACCCCAGTGTCACGGCACTGGGGTTTTTGTATGGGTATTATAACACTTGGCGGATTTTTGAGAGCGCCAGATCAATCTCTTCTTTGGTGATGATCAAAGGCGGTGCAAAGCGGATCACGGTATCGTGCGTTTCTTTGCACAAAAGCCCAAGCTCTTTGAGTTTTTCGCAATATGGTCGAGCCGCTTCAGTCAGCTCAACACCGATGAACAATCCGCGGCCACGCACTTCTTTGATGATGGGGTTATTGATATTTTTAAGCTGTGATAAAAAATAATCGCCCAATTCTGCTGAATTTTCAACCAATTTATCTTCAACCAACACATCCAAAGCTGTCATCGATACCGCGCAAGCCAGTGGATTGCCGCCAAAAGTCGAACCGTGCGAGCCAGGTTCAAAGACCCCTAGGATCTCATCATCAGCCACCACGCATGAGATCGGGAACACGCCACCACCCAAAGCTTTGCCAAGAATGTACATGTCTGGAACGATGTCTTCATGCTCACACGCAAACATCTTGCCAGTACGACCCAAACCTGCCTGAATCTCATCAGCAATGAACAACACGCGGTTTTCGCGGCAAAGCTCAAAGGCTTGTTTCATATAGCCTTTTGGTGGGATATTGATGCCAGCTTCCCCTTGAATCGGCTCAATGATAAAGGCGGCAGTATTGGGCGTAATCGCATCTTTGAGCGCCTGTAGATCTCCATAAGGCACAAGCTTAATGCCTGTCAATAACGGGCCAAAGCCACGCTGATAATCAGGATCGGACGACAGTGATACCGCGCCCAGTGTCCGACCGTGAAAATTGCCCACGCAAGCGATAATTTCGGCTTGATTATCAGCAATACCCTTGACATCATAGCCCCATCGACGCGCGGTTTTTAGGGCGGTTTCGACAGCTTCGGCGCCTGTATTCATCGGCAGAACACGACTTTTGCCAGACAGTTTACAGATTTTCTCACTCCAAGGTGCCAACTGATCATTATGAAAGGCGCGACTGGTCAGGGTGACTTTCTCGGCTTGTGATTTGAGCGTCTGAATGATGCGCGGATGACAGTGGCCTTGATTGACGGCTGAATAGGCGCTTAGCATGTCCATATAGCGCTTGCCTTCAGGATCTTCAACCCAAATGCCAGAGGCTTGGCTGATGACAATGGGCAGGGGTAGGTAGTTTTTGGTGCCGTATTTGTCATTTTGGGCAATCAGTTGTTCTGTTTTGGTCATGAGAGTCTCCATTTTCATTAAGGTTTGTTTATAAATTCTTGATAAACCAGTCCAGAGCCATATCATAGCCACTGTCGCCTAAGCCGCAGATGACGCCGACTGCTTTATCTGAGAAATAAGAATGGCTGCGAAAGGGTTCGCGAGCATGAATGTTTGATAGATGAACCTCAATAAATGGCTTATTCAATGCGGCAAGTGCATCACGAATGGCGACTGAGGTATGAGTATGGGCAGCAGGATTGATAATGACAGCATCGATGGGTTTATTGGATAATAAGCCTTGCTCACTGATAAAATCGACGATGGCGCCTTCGTGATTGGATTGAAAGCAAATCAGCTCAATGTGATGCTCACGAGATTTATTGATAAGTCTGTCTTCAATATCTTTTAGCGTCGTATATCCGTAAATCTCAGGTTCGCGCTTGCCTAAGAGATGCAAATTCGGCCCATTAATGAGGGCGATCTTTTTGGGGGTTTGGGTGGGATTTTGAGTGATCATCGGATATTGTCCGTGTTGCAAAAAATCATTGTATCGAATTTATCGGCGTTTGGCAAATATTTGCTAAATGCCAAATAAATGGGAATGGTTTGTGGTTTTATAGCAAGACCTTAGCCAGCATCTTTTATGTCACAGCGGTGAGTTGTCTGGATATTAGCTAGGTATTTTATAAATAAATGTTGAATATTCTGAATTTTCCGTATTGTAAGTATTTGTAATTAGCCAAAATGATGGTAAGATTTCACCAAAATCAATTAATGATTTTTGGCGTGCTAGATGATCTGATCGTCAAGCTGATAATAATTTAACCCATCAAAATGATGAGGTATTCAAGGAAAATTTGTTATGTCTAAAGAACAAGGTATTGTGAAATGGTTCAATGACGCCAAGGGTTTTGGTTTCATTCAGCGTGCCACAGGTGAGGATGTGTTTGTGCATTTTCGCGCCATCCAAAGTGAAGGCTATCGCTCACTTAAAGAGGGTCAGTCTGTTGAGTTTGTGGTGACTGAAGGCGATAAAGGCCTGCAAGCTGAAGAAGTGGTTAAGCTATGATTTGCCAGTAGCTTGGCAAGATGCTAAGCTGACAGCAAACCATTAAGCTAACCAATAAGCAACCAAAAACGGCAAAGATGTACATTGCCGTTTTTTTATTTTGTGATCAGCTTTGTAAGATGCCATCAGGCACTTCTGGAGCTGGCAGTCTGCGCAGATCGGTGCCATCTAGCGAAATATCACCAAACCGCGGATGACCTGCATTCCAATCAGCAACCGCTTGCTTTAGATCATCAACATTATCTGCAACAAAATTCCACCAAATGATGGTCGGGTGCGAAAGTGGCTTGCCGCCAAGCAGCATCAGATGGGTGCCTTTTTTGGCGGATAATTGAACGGAGTCTGAAGCATTGACACAATCGGAGAGCACCACAAGTTCATCTTGATGGTAGGTCTCGCCATTCACATTCAGCTCGCCATCGATAATTAAAAAACCATATTCAAAGCCATCCACCGCCTCGATCTCAAACTGAGCATCTTGGGTGAATTGCATATCTACACCGACCAGAGGGCTGTACTGGGTGGTCGGCGCAGTATGACCGTGATAACTGCCCGTTGTTAAGATATAATTCACACCATCACGGCTCCAAGTCGGCAGCTCTGGATAATGCTCGAAATTTGGGGCGATGGCTTGATCCGTGGGTAGGGCGATCCATAGTTGCACAGCATGCAAGTCCTTAACGCCATCAGGGGTTTGCTCGGTGTGGCTGATGCCAGTTTGATTGCCAGTACCTGCGGTCATCAGATTGACTTGTTTAGGGCGGATTAATTGGCGATGGCCAAGGCTGTCTTGATGCCATACTTCGCCTGACAGCATCCAAGTAAAGGTCTGTAAATTTAGATGCGGATGTAAGCCAACCTGCAATCCTGCCTCATCATCGGCGAATGAAAGATCATCTGAACCTGCATGGTCCAAAAAGCACCAAGCACCAATGGTTTTTCTGTGTCTTTGGGGTAAAAAACGCGACACAGGAATGCCGCCGACATCTTTGGTTTTGGCGTCAAATTTATCTACGCTCATAAGATTTCCTTAATTATTGATGAGTTAATAAGTGATTGATCATCACTGGTCAAAAGAGTATTGATACAATTAGATCAGTATAGATAGTAGCAGTATAAGCGTAAATACAGCCATTTTAAAGTCAAATTTTGTTAAGCGATCTTGTTGGTTTATTTTGGTGGTTTATTAAGACGCACGCAGGATTGATGAATCGTTTTATTTATTGCAAAATATGCTACAATAATTGTTAGGCTTCGGATGATAATCATTTAGAAGATATGATGTATTTTTGACAAGGAAGACACCATGACCTTATCACTAACTTGTAAGCTGATGCTTGGCTCATTGATCACAATGATGATGACCGCTCATGCCGCCGAACATGTCAGCACCACCATCTCCCATAGCATTCACCCCATCACACACAGCCATCGAAGTAGCGCTGAGGTCTTGGCTGCCAGCAGTGATGCTGAGTGGTATGAGCTTAAGCAAGATAACTTAATCTACATCACCTTGAACAATGGGCGACTGGTGGTGATGGAGCTCAATGACACCTTTGCCCCGCAGCATGCTGATCAGATCAGGCGTTTGGCCAAGGCGGCGTATTGGGATGGTGTGCCTGTGTATCGGGTGCAGGATAATTATGTCGTGCAATTTGGCGCGCTTGATTATGCGACTGATACACTCATGAAGCCACTGCCGCCTGATGCTGTTAAGTTACCTGCAGAATTTACCATACCTGCACATTCGCTGCAAATGATGGCTCTGGAGGATGTGGACGCGCATGCAGACCGTGTCGGATTTGTGAACGGGTATCCTGCTGGTATCAAAGGTGATCAGGCGTTTTTGGTGCATTGTTATGGTATGGTGGGTGCTGCGCGCGATGATGCACCAGACAGCTCAAATGCCACCGAGCTGTATGTGATGATCGGGCAGCCAGCGCGCCATATTGATCGACAGATCAGTGTGGTGGGACGCGTGGTGCATGGCATCGAGCAGTTAAGTTCACTGCCAAGGGGTACGGGTGCGATGGGGTTTTTTGAGGCAGGAGGGCATCCGCTCGACATCCAATCGATCCGCTTGGGATCAGATCTACCAAAGAGCGCACAGCTTCGTTTTAGAGCGCTCGATACCAATTCTCAATCTTTTGTGCAATTTGTCAATGCGCGCCGCCACATGCAAGGAGGCTGGTTCGCCGCGCCAGTATCTGGTAGGCTGGGCGTCTGTGATGTGCGTCAGACCATCCAAGTGATCGAAGGGTGATGGCTTGGATGGATTAAGTGTCATGAATGATGAGGTATCTAAGATATCCTAGGATGTCTAAAATAACTCAGCTTCGCTTAGGGTGCTTGCCAAACGGTCTTTTTCATTAATCAGAAGCTCAAGTCCATCAGTTTGCCAATCAATGCCAATCGTTTCATCATTCCACACGATACTTCGCTCACTATCTTTATGATAAAAGTTTGTGGTTTTATATAAAAATTGGGTGTTATCTTCTAAAGCAACAAAGCCATGAGCAAAGCCTGCAGGTATCCAAAATTGGCGATGGTTTGTTGCATTTAGTTCCACACCGACCCATTGTCCAAAGGTTGGTGAGTTTTTACGAATATCCACCGCGACATCAAAGGCACGACCTTGCACTACACGCACCAATTTTCCTTGGGCATAAGGTGGGGTTTGATAATGCAATCCACGCAACACACCTTTTGATGACATGGAATGGTTATCTTGTACAAAGGTTGGCACATCAAAACCACGTTCTTTCAGTGCTTTTTCAAATACATTTTGGTTAAAACTTTCCATAAACCAACCACGTTCATCAGCAAAAATGCGTGGTTCAAAAATCAATAGTTCGGGGATTTTGGTTTCTATGACGTTCATATTTTCACCTTAACCATTGTGTTCTTTATGTAATTTTAATAAATATTGTCCGTAGCCTGTTTTCTTAAAAAACTCTGCTCGCGCCAATAGTTGTTCATCATTTATCCAACCATTAGCATAGGCAATTTCTTCTAAACACGCGACTTTTAAGCCTTGTCGATGCTCAATGGTTTGTACAAATCGGCTTGCATCAAGTAATGAGTCGTGCGTTCCAGTATCTAGCCAAGCAAAACCACGCCCAAGCAATTCAACATTAAGCGTATCTTTTTGTAAATACACATTATTAACATCAGTGATTTCTAATTCACCGCGATGCGAAGGTTTGATATTTTTGGCGATTTCTACTACATCATTATCATAAAAATACAGTCCAGTCACCGCATAATGTGATTTTGGCTCGACAGGTTTTTCTTCAATGCTTAAGGCTTTGCCATTTTTATCAAATTCTACCACGCCAAAACGCTCTGGGTCATTCACATAGTAGCCAAATACGGTCGCTCCAGTTTCTTGTGCTGATGCACGGCGTAATTGTTCGCTAAAATGCTGACCGTAGAAAATATTATCACCCAAAATTAAGCAAACATTATCATCGCCAATAAATTCTTCACCTAAAATAAAGGCCTCTGCTAAGCCATCTGGGCTTGGTTGGACTTTGTAGGATAATTTTAAGCCAAGATCGATGCCTGTTCCCAGTAGTTTTTCAAAATTTGGTAAATCTTCAGGCGTTGAAATAATCAAAATTTCTTGAATACCTGCCAACATCAGCACCGATAATGGATAATAAATCATTGGTTTATCATAAATTGGCAATAATTGTTTTGATGTTCCCATGGTGATTGGGTATAGGCGAGTGCCTGACCCGCCTGCCAAGATAATGCCTTTACGGTTTTTAGTTGTCATGAATCAGTTCTCCAAGCACTTGGCGAACGCCTTGTTGCCAATGTGGTAAATGTAATGAAAAATTGCGTTGTAATTTGCTGGTATTAAGTCGTGAATTGTGTGGGCGCTTTGCAGGGGTTGGGTAATCCGCTGTGCCAATGGCATTGACTTGTTTTACCATCAAGTCCGCTCCCTTTTCGCGAGCCACGTCAAAAATAAATTTGGCATAGTCATACCATGAACATTCGCCCCGCGCGGCAAGATGGTAATGCCCCATCTCAATACTTGCAGAGTTCAGGTGATATTGGCGAATAATTTGGGCGGTAATGTCTGCAATCAAACTTGCCCCTGTTGGACTACCAATTTGGTCGGCAATAATTCCGAGCGTTTCACGGCTTGCTCCCAGTTTTAACATGGTTTTGATAAAGTTATTGCCATACGTGCCATAAACCCAACTGGTGCGAAGGTTAATAAATTTTGCTCCGCTTTGCTCAAGTGCAAGTTCGCCTTGACGCTTGGTTTGCCCATACACATTGATAGGGCCCGTGCTATCTTCTTCTGTCCAAGCAGTTTCGCCTGTACCATCAAACACATAATCGGTTGAATAATGTATCAATTGGGCTTGATGTTGTTTTGCTAATTCAGCCAAATGTTTTACAGCCAAATGGTTAATTAACTCTGCTTGCACAGTATCAGTTTCGGCTTTATCAACCGCAGTATAGGCAGTCGCATTAACCACAATATCAGGGCGAATTTGGTCAAATGCGTGTGTTATCGCATCAAAATTCGCCACATCGCCACATAAGCCATCGGCATTGCTATGACGATCTAGGGCATAGACTTGTCCTAAAGGTTGTAAACTTCTGTCTAATTCAAAGCCGACTTGACCATTTTTACCTAAAAGTAAAATTTTCATCGTTTAACCTTGTTATGGCTTATTGATATTGCTTGTTAATCCAGTTTTGGTATTCACCACTTTGAACGTGCTCGACCCATTCTTGATTATCCAAATACCATTGAACGGTTTTACGCAAGCCTGTAGCAAAGGTTTCTTGTGGTGCCCAACCTAAATCTGCCCCAATTTTACTGGCATCAATGGCGTAGCGTAAATCATGTCCAGGGCGGTCTTTGACATAGGTAATTAAATCTGCATATTGGGCAACACCTGTCGGTTTATTCGGTGCAAGCTCTTCTAATAATTCACAAATGGCTTTGACCACATCAATATTTTTCTGTTCATTATGTCCGCCAATATTGTAAGTCTCGCCGACTTTTGCCGTGGTTGCCACTAAAAACAAGGCACGAGCATGGTCTTCTACATAGAGCCAATCACGGATTTGTAATCCATTGCCATACACAGGTAAAGGCTTACCATTTAACGCATTTAAAATCATTAATGGAATTAATTTTTCAGGGAAATGATAAGGCCCGTAATTATTTGAACAATTGGTAATTACCACAGGCAAGTCATACGTACGGTGCCATGCTCGCACTAAATGGTCAGAACTGGCTTTACTGGCGGAATATGGTGAACTTGGGGCATAAGGTGTGGTCTCAAGAAATAAATCATCTGTACCTTCCAAATCACCATACACTTCATCGGTTGAGATATGATGAAAACGGAATGTAGCCTTTTTATCATCGCTTAAACCATGATAATAATGACGAGCGACTTCTAACAGCGTATAAGTACCAATAATATTGGTTTGAATAAATTCGCTTGAACCTGTAATAGAACGGTCTACATGACTTTCTGCCGCTAAGTGCATAATGATATCTGGAGTAAATTCATTAAACAATCGCTCAATTTCTGCACGATTACAAATATCTGTTTGGCTAAATTGGTAGCGTGGATTGTCAGATACAGGCAATAACGATTCTAAATTGCCTGCATAAGTCAATTTGTCCACATTTAAGACATGATGCTCGGTCGTTTGTAAAATATGGCGAACCACTGCTGAACCGATAAAGCCTGCACCGCCTGTGATTAGGATGTTCAAATTACTCATTCTTTTACTCTATTTAATAATACTACTTAAATAAAAATTTTAAATACAGGCAAAATTTCAAGTAATAATACGTTATTTTTTGATTATTATCTCGATAATAATGCAACTGTTTCTTTTTTGCCTTATAACATACTTTTGGATATAAAGGATGATCTTTATACAAGTCTCGAATTTGTTGTTCGGCTTGAAACATTTTGTCAGAGTTTTTGCTTGTATTATGATCATGATAACGATATAAACAGACAACTTCATCCAAAAACATAATGCGATGACCGTGTGCAGCAAGTTTTAGCCACATATACCAATCTTCAATCACAATAGACTCATTGTAACCACCTAGTGATTTGATGACATCGAGTTTGTGCATTTGAGCAGGAGCAAATAATGAATTGCATAGAAATATTTCATCAAAGCAATATTCTTTCTGCCTGTTACGTATTTGCCTAATAATTCGACCATTATCATCTATTTCATCCATATTCGCAGTAACAGAGCTAAATTCTGGATTGTTTTCTAAAAAATTGACTTGTATAGAAGTTTTATGTGGCAACATCACATCATCAGATGCAATAATACTCAAATATTTACCTTCACACCATTGTAGGGCTTCATTAAGTGTTGCTGATAAACCTTTATTAGGCCTGTGACGAAATTCAAAACGTACAAAACGTTGTTGGCATTGCTGTTGCATTTGTTGAATTTTAGTCACAGAGTCATCTTTTGAACCATCATCAATAATGATTAGCTCAATATTTTGATAATCTTGATCTAGTATGCCTTGTATGCTTTGCTGAATATAGTGCTCATGATTATAACAAGGGATGATAATTGAAACTAAAGGCGTGCTTTTCATAAGAAAATCCATTTAATATATTATGCAAAACAATGGAGATTAAAAGTTTTTCAAAATAGACTTATCATATCTATGTACAATAAATGCATTATCTTTGGACTTTCATCATTAACCATAAAAATATCAACCGATAAACTTTTGCAAAATATAAATTTTTGAAAGAAAAATCTAATAACTCACGACTTGCACTATACAATTTATCTTTAGATAAAACTAAATCGGAATGAGAAAGATTAAGCATATTCTGTCTTATTTGTTTTCTATACGAAAAAACCTTAGAAATGCTTGATTTATGCAATGCTTTAATCTCTTTCTCATTCATATTATGTTTTTTCATAAAATACAATAGTTGAATTAATCCATGAATTTCGTCTATAAGATGAGGGTTAAATTTTTTGGTCAGTGCAAAAGGATTATCTTGTCTGTAATAAAAATTAGTACTACAAAATACTATTTTCTTACAAAAAAATAAATACTTACGAGAGGTGCATTCATCTCCTGTTAAAATAGTATCATCATATCCCACCTGGTTTAATAAATCCATTCTTCTCAAATAAAACCCATGAATATACCAAGGAAGGCTATACAAAAATGCTTTTTCACCGCCTGAATATACTTGATGATAGTTATATTCTTTTGGGGGTAATATTTTTAAATTATTTTTTTGATTAGCATGATACCATTCCATATCAGGAATTGCAGCATCTGCTTGGTATTTTTCTGCATTTTGAAATAAAATATCTAAACAATCTTTATCAATAATATCATCTTGACTCATATAGAAAAAATATTTACCCAAACAATATTGTAATCCATATGTAATTACCCTTACCGCATTTCCCGCTTTGTAGGGCATTTTCATTAATTTAAATCTATTATTTAATAAAATTTGATTTTCTATTGCATTATAACTATTATCAGTTGAATGATCATCAATTAACAATACTTCAAAATTAGAAAAAGTCTGTTCCATTAAGCATTGTATTGTTTCTTGAATATAGGGCAAACCATTATAAACGGGTATAAGCACAGAAATAGCAGGAGAAGATACTAATTTCAAATTACACCCCTTTAAATCCATTGCACAGATTAACAATTTGTTTAACATCATCAAACATTAAAACTGGGCTCATGGGCAAACTTAACACCTCCTGATGAATCGCCTCTGTAATTGGTAGGCTTAACGTATTCAATGAGCGATACGCTTGCTGTTTATGTGGCGCTATTGGATAATGAATCAGTGTCTGCACCCCATGATCAGCCAAGTATTGTTGAAGCTCTTTGCGATAAGGGCTGCGAATCACAAATAAATGCCATGCGTGCGATTCATAGCAGTCCGCACGGGTTGGAATGCTTGGTAAAGTTATCAAATCATTTTTGATATTATCTAGATAAAATTGGGCAATATTGCGACGGTGATGGGTTTCTTTGTCTAAATAGCTGAGTTTGACATTAAGCATTGCTGCTTGTATTTCATCCAGACGACTATTAACGCCTTGATAAAAATTTTCATATTTTTGATGCGATCCATAATTACGTAGGGCGTACAAAGTATTTGCAAGTTGTGCATCATTTGTTGTAACGGCACCAGCATCCCCCAGTGCCCCCAAATTTTTCCCTGGATAAAAGCTAAAGCCTGATGCATCTCCCCATGCGCCTGCCTTTTTTCCCTGAAAGGATGCTCCATGTGCTTGGGCGGCATCTTCTAATACCAATAACCCATGTTCTTGAGCAATTTGCATAATTTCTGGCATAGGCGCAAGTTGACCATATAAATGCACAGCTAAAATCGCTTTGGTTTTTGAGCTGATTGCTTTTTTCAGTGATAGTGGGCAGATATTATAGCTGTGCGGATTAGGTTCAACTAGCACAGGTGTTAATTTATTCTCAGTGATTGCTAAAATGCTGGCAATGTACGTATTGGCAGGTACAATCACTTCATCACCATCTTTTAATTTTCCAAGCTCTTTCCATGCTCGCAAGGTCAATATAAGTGCATCCAATCCATTTGCAACTCCGATTGCATATTGGACACCACAGTAGTGTGCAAAATTTTGTTCAAACCGTTCCAGTTCTTTACCTGTAATGTACCAACCAGAATCAATGACTCTTGTGCAGGCATCAATCAATTCTTGGCGATATTGTTGATTGATTGCTTTTAAATCTAAAAAGGGAATCATGTTGTATATCCTTTAATGATAGCGGGATTGCCCATAACAATGGCATAATCTGGCACATCTTTAGTTACCACTGCACCCGCTCCAATCATGGCATACTTACCAATGGTAATATTGGGCAAAATGGTAGCATTGGCACCAATGCTTGCACCTTCTTGAATAATTGTTGTAGCAAATTGATCTGGATATTGTTTTGAGCGTGGATATTTGTCGTTGGTAAAACTGACATTAGGACCGATAAATACATTATCATGAATACGTAAACCATCCCACAGAAAAACCCCAGATTTGACAGTAACATTGTTACCAATAATGACATCGTTCTCAATAAGAGTATGAGCACAAATGTTGCAATTTTCTCCAATTTTGGCATGTTTAAAAATCACTGCATATTGCCACACTCGCGTCTTTTGTCCAATATTAAGTGATTTTACATCTGCCAAAGGGTGAATGTAGGGTTGATGAACAATTTTCAAAAATTCATCATAGTTGCGAATATAATCAGATTCATCATATGGTTCACTTGCCAAAACTAACAACACACAATCCTCTGAGAAATCATGCATTTCTCGCCAAACCAAATCTTTAATGAATAATCCTTGATTGGGAGTCTTTAAAATTACATTTTCTTTTGAATGACCATCATCCAATAAGATTCGGCAAGAACCACTAACACAAATCAGAATCTGTGATAAATTTTTATGTGCATGAAAACCACGAGAAACATCCTTGCGAGTACCAAAAATATAATAGATACGCTTGACTTCAAATGGAATTTGTTTATGATTTTCTAGGGCGATTAGACTACCGCGTTCATCACCCAGAATGGAAAAGTCAATTTGCTGTGCAATGCTCATATGTTACCTCAATAAAATAGTCAGTGCTTCATGCCTAAATTTTGAAGTTTGGCATAATACCCACCTTTTGCCATCAGCTCATGGTGAGAGCCTTCCTCAATGATCTTGCCCTCATCCATCACGATGATGCGATCCGCTTGTTCGATGGTGCTTAGCCGATGAGCGACGATGATACTGGTGCGACCGTGCATTAGGCGTTCAAGTGCCTGCTGCACAAGGCGTTCAGATTCATTATCCAGAGCGCTGGTTGCTTCATCAAGCAGTAGAATCGGTGCGTCCTTTAAAATCGCTCGGGCGATAGACACACGCTGACGCTGACCGCCAGACAGCTGACTGCCATTAGCACCGATGGGTTGGTGCAATCCAAGTGGGTGTTTATTGACCAATTCCGTCAAATTTGCCGCCTCTAGTGCAGCCATCACATCAGCTTCTGTGGCATTGGGCCGAGAATAGCGAACATTCTCAAACAAAGTGTCATCGAATAAAAAGATCTCTTGGGTGACCAGCGCAAATTGAGCGCGTAGATTTTCAAGTTTGATGGTGTTGATGTCAATGCCATCCAATAAGATCTCTCCGCTGCTTGGCGTGATAAACCGCGGCAATAGATTGATGGCAGTGGTTTTACCCGATCCTGAACGGCCGACAAGTGCAACTTTTTCACCTGCTTTAATGTTGAGATTAAAATTATTTAAGGCAGTTTTGTCCTGGCCATATCGCACCTCAATATTTTTAAAGTAAATATTGCCAGAGATATTATCTAGCATTACTTTGCCATGATCAGCTTCGGGCTTGGTGTCCATAAACTCACAGACCGAATCGGCCGCCAGAAACATGGCCTGCATAGGGATGCTGATATTTGCTAAGTTTTTAATCGGCCCAAACATCTGCATCATCGCCACGATAAACGCCATAAATTCGCCAATGGTGGTAACGCCCGCTTGACTTTGCCATAGGGCAATAAAAATCACCGCAGCTAAAGCCAATGAGCCAATGGCCTCACTGATCGGAGAGCGAGCAGCAGTAGCCTGTGTGATTTTCTTAGTAAGGCGAACAATGGTGCTATTGACGCCATCAAAGCGCTTTGATGCTTGTGTCTGACCACCGAATAGCTTGATGATCCGCTGGCCTTGATGGGTTTCACCAATGGTCGTATTTAGTGTACCGATTGATAGCTGCGAATCACTGAGTACATGTTTCAAACGGTTTCGGTAATACTTAGATAGAGCGGACAATATCGGAAACATCACCATGATGGCGAGTGCCAATTGCCAATTCAAATAAAATAATACGCATACCAAGCCAATCACAATCAGCGTATCACGAGTAAGGGTGATAAATACATTGCTGGCGTTATTAATCGAGGTGTCTGCCATCTGAACGATATTCATCAAAACATGACCTGATGTATTGGCTTGATAATATTCAGATGGCAAGCTTAGCATCTTATCGAACATATCACGACGCAGATGGCTAATCGCCATAATCGCAACCCAGCTCATCAAGTACTGACTGACAAAACGACAAATCCCTCGAAAAATGACCAATGCCATAAAAAAAATGGGCACGATCCACACTTTACTTTCAGTCCCCCAGATTGTAAACATAAACCGATCTTTAAGATGGATTATGCTTGCAACCAATCCTTCACCGTCTTTGACAGGCGGCATACCATCAGGGATGGCAAATCCTTGGTTAACCAATGGGGCGATAAAGGCTGCCAGATAACTTTCGGTAATAGCGACACCAATGATCGCAAGTAGGGCGACGATGATGCGGAATTTATATGGCTTGACATACGCCATCAGACGCATAAAGCTTTTGGTGTCTTGTTCGGTAAAGAGTCCGAAAGTTAGTTTGTTAATCATGTTCAAATCTTATTTTATTTATAAATATTTAATAGATATTCGTAATATGAACCTGGCTGCACATTGTCGATATAGGTCATTTTGTGAATGTTGGTATTTTCAGTAATCTGCCTGTATTTATCTGCATCAAAGGGATCATTAATAATGCTGATCAGCTGATGTGGTAGTGTGTCATCAATGGACAGCTGCTGATTTTGCATAAATTCTTTGGTTAATACATCATACATGATTTGAAAGAAAAAGTAGTGTGGAATGTGATTTTGAGTATGCCAAAAATTTAGCATGAGTTGCAAGCAGTGATTCAATAGCTTGCTTTCTTTTTTTGCAATAATGAAACTGGTGAGCATGTTAACGCGATGGTTTTCTTCCCAACTGAAGTAGCTTGGATTAAAGCGTGTCCAAAATTCTTTATTTTTAACAGTATTTACTCTTTCAAATACAAAAAAGTCCTGTTCGCTAATAGTTTTGTTAATCGGCGATGTTAATAATATTGTAGCATCAACCCATATTCCTCCATAGGCAGAAAGTAAAGCTAGTCTTAGCAAATCAGAAAAAAAGACATGTTTGAATTCGGGATTAAGTCGCTTTCGGGCAATAAAGTCGGGGAGTTCTAAATACTGGCTAAGTGTCTCATCGGTCAAGCGAATGATCTGATAATCACCTTTGTTTTTATCAACACTATTGAAGCACAGTTTTACCATTGCAGGTAGGTCATCGAGTCCTTGCCCCCAGTACTGCCAAATGATCTTGTTTGTACCTAGGTTTTGTTTTGGCTTTAATTGAAAGCTATCTAGCTGATTGTTAAAATAGGCCGATATTAAGCGCTGCCAATCTTGGGCTACTTGAGACTGTTGTGCTAGATTGGCTCTCAATTCTTTTTGTTTGCGAATTCTTCTTGGTGTAAAAGCGTAATAAAAAATTCGATAAGGATATCGGTATAGTTTTTTAAGAGAAATCATTTCTTGACTGTCACTAAAAATAAATTGATTCATAGACTACTCCCTATATAAAAGAATCTTTTATTTTTTCAATAATGGAAACTTTTGCGGTCTTATCATATTTTCTAAATAATGCAAACCATTGTTTTTTGCCAAGATAGTTTAGCTTGAATAAGTGCCTGTTTTGTAATAAGCACATTAAATACATACCCTGATCATCATCAATAATTCGATTTTGAAGCAAAGATTTTTGATTTTTGGTAAGCAATTTTAAAAACTCTCGCCATTTATATTGCGATGCTACAATGCAGCCACCGATGATATAGACTTCGTTATTAAAAATAAATTTCATGACATCGTCATGGTGTTGAATCTTTCTATTTTTACGGATGGTAAACATATGAACAAAATTTGGATCAAAATCATAAGCCCAATTTCTAAGCTCATTCAAAGTTTCAGCTGTTCGACAATAGCCAAAATCAACCCATGCAACCATATCTGTGTTGACAACCCCTTGTTTTATCGCTTTGTTGACAAAATAGGCTTTGAGATTGTTAACCAAAACATAATCAGCTGACCAATATTCAATATTCTTGATTTGTTCTGGATTGATCTTTGAGATAAATTGCACATCAGTTTGCACGTTATGAATTAGTTTTTTGACATAGTTGAGTTTGTTGGCAAAGTCAAATTCAATAATTTGTGTCGGTCTGCCATTTCTTAGGGCTAAGACTTTCTCAACGTGATGCTTGGCAACAAATACCACCATGTCATTTTCCAATTTGGCAAGATTGGCAAAATAGTCAAAGTATGTGTCTGTTGTCCGCATTAGATAATCTGGCAGCCCATCTTGTGTGGAAATCTCTCCACGCCCAATATCAAAAAAGGCTGTAACGATTGTTATTTTGCTCATATTTATATGTATCCGCAAATGTAGATGTCAAAAAACTCATTGATTTATAGGGTTCTTATGTAGATATTTGATAAAACCTATAAATCTGTGTTAATCATGAATATCAGTCAGATAATTTTGATACAAATTTATATTGCTTAAATCCTCATTGACTTATTTCTAGCTTCATCAGGCCTTTTTACACCCTAAAGCTGATAAAATGCATTCATGTTAAAAGGCAAATTGTATAAATCATCCCCATGTCTTGCTACAGAAGAGTTTGTATAGCGGTTAAATTCTACAAAACTATTTACATAATCCCAAATTTCTTTGTTATTTGTATGAAAAATATGCGCGCCGTACTCATGTACATTGATACCTGCTTCGTTTCTAGTATATACATTCCCTGCGATATGATTTCTTTTTTTCAATTATGAGACATTTTTTGTTTTGCTTGCTCATTTCGTGGGCGAAGACCGCACCGAATAAGCCGCTGCCAACAATTAAATAATCATATTTTTTCATTGCCAAATGCTCTTTTTGACTTAGTTGTAAAAAATATATAATATATCAATTACCGAAAATCAATTTTAATCCTATAAAATTTCCCAAAACTTTTGCGCACAGCATTGGACAGCTCGCCTTTGATTTTTTCAGAAAGCGAACGCTTGGGTTTATTTTGCTTACTTTGTTTGCGCGCAATCTCAATACTACTTGGCATGCTGTTTTGATTCGGAAACAAGATAAATTCTTGAGCGCATAAAGCAGGATAGATTTGATAAATCGGCAATCCATCTAAAACATCCAAATAATGATTAAACATTAATTGATCAATGGCTGATATTTCTTGAGATGGCAGGCTTTGTGCATATTTTATGAGAGATGTGGCAGCTTTTAAGCCAATAATATAACCTGCTGTACCTAAGTGCTGCTCTTTAAGTCGTGCCGCTTGTCGATTATCCATTAATATAATGGCATCGTTTTCAAGCTTACGCTCCTGTAAAAAAGTCTCAGTCTTCACAAAATCCAAATCATTGTCTTTTAGCCATCCATCATCACCAAAAAACAAGTGCGCATTTTCACCCAAATAAACATCATCTTCAAACACTGCCAGATATGACAGATTCTCATCAATCATCTGCTGCCATAGGCACACATGACTCATAAAGCACGCCTTCTCACCCTCGGTCAAAAAAGCACCATCCAATGCCAATCCATGTTGCTTGGCCAATCGGGTGACTTGATCTGGTGTGATGGCATCAAAAAACTCAAAGTCAATCCCTTGTTTGCCGAACTCTTGGGTGATGTGGGCGCGGCGTTCAGGTTTGGACTGCAAACTGATTACTTTACATTTCATAAGTGTGTCACTATATCTCATTGCGTAGCATCTTGGCCAAGATGCAATTTGGGTCTATTTTGGTTAAGTCCACATGTCGCATGGTCTCGTTGTACAGATGCACGCACACGCTATTTTCGGTGATGACATCGTCAATACTCAGATTAGCATCCATTAGCTTATGCGTTTCATGATGTTGGATTGGGTAAAGTACATCCACAGGTTGAACCAAATGTGTAATATTCAGTTTTTTTGCATAATGGGTGATGGCGCTGGGCCCGATGACACCCCAGCCCATTGTCGATAGCGTATTGGCATAACCAAACAGGCGTTTGATTTTCAGGCGCATTTTATCGTAGCCAGAATACCACTCAGGGGTAAAATAAGGCTGATTGCTTAGCTCTATCAAGGTATTTAGCATATCGCTGTCAGTGGGCAGAGCCAATACAGCACCATTGATATAGCTGTCATTTTCGTAGCCGAGCAGATATCCGTGTTCTGGAATGGTGAGCGGTTTTAGACAATATACATCGCAGTCCACATAGATGCCATTTTTAATTTTTTTTAATAAAGCATAACGAAAGATGTCTGAAAACAGCGCAAAGCTACCACTTTTTTGATGCTTGATAATCTTGGAGCTGTCTAATATTGCAGATCCATCTAGCGCGTTGACGCCTGGCGGCAAATTGCTGATCTCGCCATAAGTGTACAGATTGACTTGATGCCCATGCTTGACAAATGATGTAAGGCAGGCGATGGACATGGCATTTAGCCTCTCTCCAATCCATAGCGCGTTAATGCTTGGCAGGTCTTGCTGCGTCAAATTTTGTATGGTCATATCAGTCTTCTTGTTGATGAATAAACTTCTGGCGATCGACGGCGATTTGTCTTTTAACCCCTTTGGATAGGGCGATCAGTGTACGAATGCCCAGATGCAACTGGGTGATGATACGATTTTTCTTAAACTGCATCCGATGAGCCAATGTCGGCTCAAATGGCACGGTGTTTTTGATGGCACCAATCAAAGACACTGGCGGCATCTCAATCGGCACATCATAAGCAGGGCAGATCACATCTTGAAGCAGCGCGGCAGGTTCGATTTGATATAAATTTAGATTTGGGCAGCTGAAGATGAATGCATCAGCCAGCGCCAAGCGATGTTTGGCCTCTGCCAATAGTTTTTTGGCACCAGATGGGAATAGGACATAGCCGCCTGTGCCATTTTTTTCTAATAATAGTTGGTAAATGGCATATTCATCCGCTAAGATGCTGTGCGATGGGCTGCTTGCCACGACCTTATTACGAGGCTGTACCTCAAGATTGATCAGATCAATATCAGGATCGTTGAGTTTGGTGATTTCATCCAAAACTTGTTTAAAATCATAGACCAGCACCGCATCATCTTCCAAGATGGCACATGGCTGATTCTCCAATACCACTTTTTCCCAAGCGGACTTATGACTTAAAAAGCAAGCCATCTCGGTCTGTTTGATCAGTCTTTGGCCGTGCTTGATATTATCAAGATAAAATCGTTCGCTGATGTCACCAACGCTTGTGGCCGGCAGTCGCTCAAATGCCATGCCCAGTCGGTCAAATTGTTGTTTTTGTAACTCAAGTCGATCGGTGGATTGTGCCAAGTTAATGATGAATACTTTCATGATTGGCGACCTTTTTGATGATTATACTGCCATAAAAGCAAATATTTATTAAAAGTATATTGACTAAAAATAATAGAATAAATCAAACCGTATTTGCCTTGCAAGAACCGACCATCCAAAAAATACTGCCTAATGAACTGCCAAATCGGATTGCTAATCACTTTGAATAAATTGGATTTTTTACCCTTTTGGGCATTTTCGATCGCCCAAGTTTGGGCATAGCTGAGCCGTTTTTGTAACAAAAACAGCGGGTCTGGTGCGGTGTGATGGTGTAAAAAACCAGACAGCTTGATGGTCTTGGCACCTGCGATGTCCAAAGACTCATGCACAGTCAAATTGTTAAAACCAAAGCTTTTTGGATACAGTCGCCAATAGGCTTTTACGCCCCAGCGCGCATTATCGATTTGATGACCAAAGATAAAATCCAACCGCTTTAGGCCATACACCGTATTGTCAGGCTTATTTTTAATGACCGCCAAAATGCTTTGCTTGAGTTCATCGGTAATTTCTTCATCGGCATCAAGTGCCAAAATCCAGTCGCCTGTCGCATGGCTTTGAGCGATTTGACGCTGGCGACCAAAGCCTTGCCAATCGGTATTAACAAACCATTTGGCGCCGTATTGCTCGGCAAGCTGTCTGCTATTATCGGTGCTGCCACTGTCCAAGATAATAATCTCATCTGCAAGTCCGACAAGCGGCGGCAAAGAAATCGCCAAATTATGGGCTTCATTTTTGATGATCATCACGACCGAGAGACGATGGGGAGTGTGCGTTGTCATGTTTGCAATCATTCATCTATATTAACAGCTCATTTTACTGAACTTTTCATCGCTTTACCAGTGGATTTTATACCATTGTTATTAAAAGGCTTGTTGCGTTGATGCTAGCCAAAACGCTCATTTATAAGTACAATAGTCATTTTAAGCAGTATAAGAGCATATCATGAAACGATCCTTTAAAATCGGCTGTCTATCATTGGCTGCGGTGCTTGCAGCTTGTGGCGATCAGCCTGTGGCCACGACCAACACCAACGACACAGCCTCAGCCTCGACACCTGATGCGTATGTGGGTTGTTATACCATCGAGCAGGGCGCGCCTGCCACCATCAAGATCAGCCATGATGGCGCGCAGTATCTGATGCAGATGAAAGAGGGTGCGGATAAAGAGCAAGTATGGGATGCGCCCGAAAGACTTGAGCAGTTGCCCAAAGCGCAGGGCTGGAAGCATTTTTCCACCAACAGCATCAACCTAACCGATGCCGATGTCAGCGCTGATATTTTGGTGCGTCCCGATGAGGTATTGGCATTGGCCAAATTGCAAGAGACGACAGCCAATACCAATCCGATGATCGACAGCGGCTATGCGGTTGCGCTGATGGGTGCGGTGAATACCATCTATCAAGTGCCGTGCGATGAGACGCGCGTGGAATTTGGCAGTCAATAATGCAATGCGTATATAAGTAGAGGAAGTGCGATGGGATTTTTGGGTTATTTATTGATGGGCAGCATCGTCTATGTGGCAGGTTTTATGGTGAATATGAAACTGCTTCGCCCCAAGCGTAAAGCAGGCGTGATTGATTCGGCGACGCATCCGATTATTTTGCCATGGCTTGCCGCCTGCTTTATCATCATGCTTGGCGTATCGGCACTACTTGGGCGATTTGTACTGGGTCATGATGGCTTTGATTGGGCATTTATCGTGGTCAATAGCCTTGTGGCGACCGTGGTGTTTTATTTTGGGCTCAATCCAGATACCTCACAGATGAATTTGCCAGACTGATGGCAATTGGTCGGGATTTTTACATCACTCAACTCAATATATCAGTATTTACGATTGTATCTGAATTTTTTGTGATAAATAAAACCATCGATTTTTAGCAAACTGTTCACTATTGACGGCTAATATCGATGGTTTTTTATACTGTATTTATCATTTTATATAATATAAACATATTTAAAAATTATAAATTAAATAAATATTATGAGTAAAATAATAAAAAATTAAATATAAATCACAAATAAAAATCTCAACATGTATATAAAATATTTAAAATCAACGATTTATATAATAAGAATGACAGAATTTGCTAAATTTAATGCAATTTATAATAAGTTATCATATATTTATCGTATTTTATGATAATAGCATAATTTTTGCTAATTGATACTTTACCGACCAAAAATTTTAGCGTATGATAGTGTTCAAGTTAGCAAGCAAGATTTTAAGCTTTGAGATTAAATTTGCGATTGGCTGATGACTGATAAATAATGTCTCTAACAAATAGGAGTAAGTTATGTCAAACAAACTATTTGACTTGATCGAATCATCTGGTGCTAAGTGGGTAGATTTTCGTTTCACCGACACACATGGCAAGGAGCTGCACCTGACTTTCCCAGCATCGACTGTGGATGAAGACACCCTAGAAGATGGTAAAATGTTCGACGGCTCGTCAGTCGCTGGCTGGAAAGGCATCGAAGCCTCTGACATGATCTTGCTACCTGATCCAGAGACTGCTTATGTTGATCCATTCTTTGAAGCACCAACTGTCGTGGTGACCTGTGACGTCATCGAGCCTGCAACCCTGCAGGGCTATGAAAAAGACCCACGCTCTATCGCTCGCCGTGCCGAAACTTATCTAAAATCAACTGGCATCGGTGATACCGCATTCTTCGGTCCAGAGCCAGAATTCTTTGTATTTGACGAAGTCAAATGGGATATCGATCAATCAGGCGCGCGCAACACCATCGTATCAGAAGCTGCTGCATGGTCAACGAACAAAGACTATCCATGGGGCAACAACGGTCAGCGTCCACATGTCAAAGGTGGCTATGCGGTGACTGCACCTGTGGATCATTACCATGATATGCGTGCGGTGATGTGTGATCGCATCGAAGACATCATGGGCGAGGGCCGTGTGGAGGTGCATCATCATGAAGTCGCATCAAGCCAGCTTGAGATTGGTGTATCGTTCAATACTTTGGTCAAAAAAGCAGACGAAGTACAGCAGTTTAAATATGTGGTGCAAAATGTTGCCAACCAATTTGGCAAAACTGCCACCTTTATGCCAAAACCAATCGTCGGTGATAACGGCTCAGGTATGCACGTACATATGTCAATTTCAAAAGATGGCGTAAATACTTTCTCAGGTGATGAATATGCAGGTCTATCAACCACTGCACTACACTTCATCGGCGGTATCATCAAGCACGCTCGTGCATTGAATGCCATCACCAACCCAACGGTGAACAGCTATAAGCGTCTAGTACCACACTTTGAAGCACCGATTAAGCTTGCTTATTCAGCATCAAACCGCTCAGCATCGATCCGTATTCCACACGTATCAAGCCCGAAAGCGGTGCGTATCGAAGCTCGCTTCCCAGATCCTGCATCAAACCCATACCTATGCTTTGCTGCACTATTGATGGCGGGTATCGATGGTATCGAGAATAAGATCGATCCAGGTGAAGCTGCAGATAAGAACCTATACGACTTGCCACCAGAAGAAGAAGCATTGATCCCAACTGTGGCAGAAAACCTAGAAGCTGCCCTAAAAGCACTCAAAGAAGATCATGCATTCCTACTTAAGGGCGATGTGTTCTCCAAAGAGATGATTGATGCCTACATCGATCTAAAAATGCAAGAAGTACATAAGCTAAACGAAGCAGTGCATCCACTAGAGTTTGATCTGTACTATCGCTGCTAATGGCTTTGTGTCAGGTAATATAGCTTGACTTAAAATCAGTTGAAACAAACCTCAAGATTGGTGGAAGTCTTGGGGTTTGTTTCTTGTTGATTGGCCAAAATTAACGCATAAAAAAATGGCGCAAAAAATACGGTTTTGCGCTACAATGATATTTTTTGATTTGTGGAATTTATGAATATTTGGCATGCAGATTTTGATCAGTCGGATACTTTGATGCATTGTGATATTGCCATCATCGGCGCTGGCACCGTCGGGATGGTGGCAGGCATCGAACTAGCATCCAAAGGATATCAGGTGGTGATCTTGGATAATAAACCCATGCCCAGTGCCAAGAGTTTCGCCGATAGATTGGCGGTGCGTGATGCGCGTGTTTATGCGCTAAGCCAAGGCAGTATCCGTTTGCTTGATGAGATCGGTGTGTGGTCTGATATTGTACGCCGTGCAGATTATCAAACGATGCAGGTCTGGGCGAGGGATGATTATGGTGAGCTGTTATTTGATGGCTCACAAAACCATGAGATCTTGGGTTCAATGGTGGAGCCATCGGTACTTGATGCCGCTTTATGGCAGCGCTCTCATCATTGCTCAAATCTGACAGTGGTGTATGATGCCAAGCTTATGGAGGATGGTATGGCTTTTGATGAGTCATCCGATGGCATCACCATACGCTACCATAGCCAGGGTGTGGCGCGTCAAGTGTTCTGTCGGCTTTTGTTGGGGGCTGATGGCCGAAAATCCATGGTGCGTCAAGCGATGGGTGCTGACATCAGTCAGCTGAATTATCATCAAAAAGCCATCTGCTGCGCCATTCGTACTGATCTGCCGCATCGACAGATCGCGCGTCAGGTGATGCTGCCAACGGGTACTTTGGCGCTGCTGCCGATGGCTGACCTACAACAGGGCGATGATGGGCGATGGCAATCGATCGTCTGGACGCTGCCTTGCGCGCTGGCGGACGATTATTTGACGGATTATCATCGCGATCCACAGACGCTGCAGCGCAGATTGGCATTTGCCAGCGGGTATGCGCTCGGTGAGGTGCATGAGATTGAGTCGGTGGCAAGCTTTGATCTGTCTGCACAGGTCACAGAACACTATGCGCGCGGACGCATGGCACTGATCGGTGATGCCGCGCATGGGGTGCATCCTTTGGCAGGACAGGGGCTGAACTTGGGACTGTCGGATGTGGCTGCGCTATTGACGGTGCTTGATACCGCTAAGGGCAAGCAGATGCATCCTCGATCATTACAAAAATACGCTCGTGCGGTGCGCTCACATAATGCACTGATGATGCACAGTTTTTCGATGATAAATTTTGCCTATGCATCAGGCATTGCAGATTTGGGCATGGTGCGCTATGCTCGCAGTGAAGTGGTTCATGCCATCGCTCGCTCTGCACCGCTGATGCAGCTGCTCATCAAGCAAGCCAACCGCTGAAACTGGTTAATTAAATGAGCTAAAAAACACCATCAAAACAGGTGAGACAACATTGGTGATAAAGCCAAAGCTAATCACCATAGGCATGATATGCGTGCCAGCAGACTGTATGATGGTGGGCAGGGTAAAATCCAAACTGGTCACACCACCTAAGCCAACCGCCGCAGATCTCGAATGGCGCATCACCAGTGGAATAAAAATAAGCGCGATCACCTCGCGAGACAGATCATTGAGCAGTGCCACACTGCCCCAAACAGCGCCATAAGCATCGGTCATGATGGTGCCAGATAGCGAATACCAGCCATAGCCCGATGCTAGTGCCAAGCCTTGAAAAAGACTTACCTCATCAAACATCATGGCAAATACCGCGCCTGACAGCGTGGTAAATAGCATAAAAATCGCGCTGATTTGTAGGCCGGCTTTATTCACCAAAGCTTGTTTTAGGGTGACGCCAGAGCCTTTTAAGCTGATGCCGACGAGTAGCAACAAGGCCATCAGCAGCACAGTTGTGGTCTTGTCGGGTGGTAGTAGATGGCTTGGTAAGATTTTTGCCACAAAAAAACCCACCGCCAAACACACCAGCTGGGTAAGACTGCCGCGCAAGCTGATTTTGGGCTGATTGGCAGGGGTCTTGGCGCTGTCGGCTTTGGGGTTGCCATATAAGCGATCATAGACAGCCAAGCTGATCAAGCCCGCCCCCAAAGTCAGCGCCATCAGTGTCGAAAGGTATTTGGCGATGTTGCCGACTTTTTTGGCCAGATCATCGACCAAACCAAGCTCAATACCGATGACAATCAAAATCAGATACACCAAATAATTAAGTAAGCGCTCACTGATTGCTACCATGCGCGCAGAGGTCGGCAGAGCAAATCCTACAAACATCGGACTTAAAATCAACAGCAATGTGATGATGCCTTGCATCTGACCTCCTGTATGACAGCTTGGCTGAGTTAAAAGGTGATATTCTAACACTTTACGCCCCAGAGTGCCAGCCGCCAGAGCTGATTTTTGGCCAGAGCGCCACCTTGAGATGGCACGCTGATGACAGCGGGCATCCATCGTTGGCAGGATAAAATACTAAAAATTATCAAAAAATGGTTTTGTTTTAAAGTGGTTTGGCGTAAAATGGCAGCAGCTGACATCAGTCATCATTTAGCCTTAATTAGCCAAGATTTAGCCAAGAGTGATTTATGACAACAGATCCAAAATTAGCCCAAAAACAAGCCGCTGCTAAAGCTGCACTTGCCCATATCGATTCAGGCATCATCTTAGGTGTCGGTACTGGCAGTACGGTTAACTGCCTCATCGAACTTCTGCCACAGGTGCGCATCAAGGGCGCGGTCGCAAGCTCACAAGTCACCGAAGATCAGTTGCGCAAACTGGGGATTGAGATTTTTGATCTAAATCAAGTTGGCAGCTTGGATCTGTACATCGATGGTGCTGATGAGATCGATGCTCATGGCAATATGATCAAAGGCGGTGGCGGTGCTTTGACCCGCGAAAAAATTGTCGCCGCAGCCTCAGATGAGTTTATCTGTATGGTCGATGACTCCAAGATCGTCGATCGCTTGGGTGGATTCCCTGTGGCCATCGAGGTGTTGCCGCAGGCGCGCTCTTATGTGGCACGCGAGCTTGTCAAATTGGGCGGTGAACCTGTGTATCGCGAGGGCTTTGTCACCGATTATGGCAATGTGATTTTGGATACTTATGATTTGATCATCGAGGATGCTGCTGCTTTTGAGGCACGATTAAATAACATTGTTGGCGTGGTGTGTAATGGCATTTTTGCTGCACAGTCTGCAGATCTCATGCTAAAAGCAGGCGCTGATGGCGTGCAGACAGTGAAATTTCGCTGATATTAATCCAAATAAAAGCTGCAATCAATGCAGCTTTTTTTGATCACTCATCGACGCAAGTCAAAATCCGTGCGTGGAATGTAATAAATATAAAAACTCATGAACATCGTCATCAATGACAAGATGGCAATGAATATCGCAGGCGCAAAGGACAAATGCATGGTCGCTGTGCCTAAGGTAAAAGGCAAAAATCCGCCAATAACCACCACGACCAAATTATGAATGATGCCGATGCTGGTCAAACGAATCCTAACCGAAAACAGTCGCACGATGACAGATGGGATGGCGCCGATGATGCCAGATGCCAGACCCATCAAGGCAAATAACACCAAAAAATAATCGCCGCCTGCGCGCAAATGGTTAAATAGCAACGCCGTCACCATCGCCAAAAACAAGCTGCCAAAAGTCAGCACAAGCCCTGGATTGATACGATCCACAAAAAAGCCAAACAGCAAGCAGCCAATCGCCATAAAAAAGATGGTGATCAAGTTAGAACGCCACAGCACCTCATGCGATAGCGCAAAATTAATATCAATAAGCGGCGTCAAAAGCACTGGCGTAAACAGCAGCAGGCTGACCACCACGCTGATCAGTAAAGTGGCAGGTATGATACTGACCAACATGTTACGGCTTATAATCAAACGCAGTAAAGACAGTGAAGATTTGCCGAAATTTAAGATGGCATTGGCCAGACGCATCATCGGTGTGACCGTGGTCTGATCGATACCGCTGATTTTTGGCGGGACAGAGTGAGTATCTGAGTTTGGTGTCTGCAAAGGCAGTGTGTTAATCAGATCTGGCAGCTCGGTTTGTTGTTTGCTATGAGAAATGCGATCGAGTGCCGCCTCTTGCTTATCATCAAGTCCAGACAAGCCAAGCGCGCCGATCATGCTCTGATCCTCATCAGCTGACAGGCGACTGTGCTGGGATTCTAAGAAAATCGGCGTCTCAGTCAAAGAAGCGTGGATTTTTATTAAAAGTGCGATGCTTAACACGCCGCCGATCAAAAACGGAATGCGCCATCCATAAGCGATCATCTGCTCGTAGCTGAGCGTGTGATCAAGCCAATCAACGATCGGCATTAAGACCAATAATGCAGACACACAACCAGCGAAGATCGCGCCGCAGCCGATGCCCAAATGCCGTGTCGGCAGATGTTCTGTGACATAGACCCAGACACTTGGCATGATGCCGCCGATGGCGATGCTCTGTACTACGCGTACGATCACGAACAACACAGGCGCTAAGATGCCCACTTGTCCATACTGCGGCAAAAAAGCCATCAACAGCGTCATCAAGGCCAAACCGCACAAACTGATCATCAGTGCAGGCTTGCGCCCACGAACATCTCCGTAGCGACCAATGACCAAGCCGCCCAAAGGACGCGCCACATAGCCTGCCGCAAATAGCCCAAACAGCTGTAAGCGTGCCAGCCACATATGCTGTGTGTCGCCAAAAAAGATGTGCAAGAGCAGCTCTGACAGATACAAAAATATGGCAAAATCAAAGAAGCCAACAGCAGCGATCAAACTGCTAACGATGGTGGTATCTCGATGCTGCTTGGTAAAAATTTCACTCGATGGCATGATAAACTCGTTTAACATTAAAAACCATGCTCGTGCGCATAGCAGTGCCTATAAGCGCTTAACTGAGCGCAGTCTGCTTGCCGATATGCAAGCTAAGCAGCAATGGGTCAACTGTGCCTGATGGTTATTTTACATATAATTTATACAAAAAACCAGTATTAAGGCTACAAAACATTACAAAAATTGTGGATTAATTGATGGCTATGTCAAACAGTGGATTAACCATAGGATATTGGCAGGTTAAGAAAAAAAACGCATGCAAGACTTAGCAAGCATGCGCCAGATGATAGGGTGAATCAGTTAAAGCAGCCAATCAATAGGCATCCAACCAACGATACCGATAACCAAGCGATCTTTGGTATCCATCCGTGGTTCTTTGGTGTGGATGACGGCTTGACCATCTTCGATGGTATGCCATTCGATGTTGCCAGCATCATTGAGTTTTAGCTCATAAGCTTGATGTGACAGTGCCTCGCTGTTACTTAATGCGCTGTGCAGCTGCTGTGCCAGCTTTTTGTCTTCGATCAGAACGCCAAGTTCGGTATTGATGTTCGCGGAGCGCGGATCGACATTATAAGAGCCGATAAACACTTGGCTATCATCGATGGCAAAGGCTTTGGCGTGTAGGCTTGTGGTGGTGTGATGGCGCGTCCGCCAAAAACGGTTTTCGTTGTCCTTAGCGCTCTGAGCGCTGGATTTGATTTCAAAGAGCTTAACCCCAGATTTGAGCAGCTCTTTGCGCCAATGAGCATAGCCTGCATGTACGATGCCGACATCGGTGGCATCAAAGGAATTGGTCAAGACGCTTACTTTGACGCCCATCTTGGATAGGGTGCTTAAGGTCTTGACGCCATCTTTAGTCGGTACAAAATACGATGAGATGATGCTTAATTTATCGTGCGGTTGACCGAGTTTATTTTGAAGTTGTGACACCAAATAATCATCAGGATGCGACAGTCCTTTTAGTTTGATAACATCATCAACCATCAGATCGATATTTGTCCAAAAAAACGGTACGCGACCGGCCAACAGGTCCTGCCCGATGGTGGAGTTTTGCATCGCTTGACGATAAGTGCGCAGCGCGCGCTCACTTTCTGAGCTGTTTTTGCTGGCTTTGACTTCATTAAATACAGCGAATTTGACGCCATTTAGGGCATGTTTTTTATCGTCAACCACCAAGGTTTCGATGTCATAAGACAGTGGTGATGACCAATAACTCTCGAAACTGTCTGTAATCTCTGACACCACGCGGCCGATGAGCATGACATCCAGATCAGCAAAGTTATTGACAGGGGCGTTATTTAGGTACTCATTGCCGATGTTTCTGCCGCCGATGACGCTGATTTTATTATCAAAAGTCATGCTTTTATTGTGCATGCGTTTGTTGCTGCGCACAGGGTGTAGTAGATAATTGACGCTGCGAATGTTGCGATATGCCATCGGATTCATCAGTCGAATGGCGATATTGGGGTGTTTGGCCACGCGCAGCAAGAGCTGATCAAGATCGGGTGAACTGTTGAAATCATCCAATAATAAGCGCACGATGACGCCGCGATCGGCTGCCTCCCACAGGTCTTTTAGCATCAGCTGGCCAGCTTCGTCGTTATGCCAGATGTAGTATTGTATGTCGATGCTTTGATTGGCCATGTCGCTCAAGGTACTGCGCGCAGCAAAAGCATTGGCGCCAGTGGCGATGGGGTAGTAGCCTGACAGCTCGGGATGGTCGCTGCTTTGGGCATTGATGGCTGAGATTAGCCCGTTAGAGCTTGCGCCTTGTTTGAGCGCTTGATGGCGTTTTTGGACTTCTTCGGTCAGCGCCTGACTTTTTGGTAGATGTGGATTATTTGGCAGGCTTTGGCAGCCAGACATTGCCATCATGGTGGCAAAGGCGCAAATCATCACGGTGAAGCGAGCATGAATCATCATATGTGGGTGGCCAATGATAAAATAAAAAATTGCCATATCATAGCAAATTTTAGTAGCTAAAAACTGTATGATTTGTGAAAATTAATCAAAATTCTAAAAATGCTTTTGGTACAAGCTGATGACCAATGAACAGATCGGTATATCAGCCATCCGATGTTTAGTGCTGACAGATCGCTTATGTATAGCAGGCTTTAAGCGCATTTAAAGAATTGGCACAGATATTATAAGCTAAATTTAAAAAAACAGATGCTTAAATAAAAGCACCTGTTATGATATAAAAGCTTTAAAAACCAAAATCAGCAGCAGTGCGATCATTACCCAAATGCAGGCGAGCGTCTGGGAATGGCATCCAAAAACTCACGGCGCGCATCATGATTGCTGACAAATTCACCCAGCATGCTCGTTGTACGGGTGGTGGATTGTTGCTTGCCGACACCACGCATCATCATGCACATATGACTGGCATCCATCACCACGGCAACACCGCGACAGCCTGTCAGCTCTTCGATGGCGGTGGCAATTTGTTTGGTCAAGTTTTCTTGGATTTGTAGGCGACGCGCGTACATATCGACGATGCGAGCGACTTTTGAGAGACCCAGCACCTTACCATTTGGTAAATAGCCGACATGAGCCACGCCATAAAATGGTAGTAGGTGATGCTCACACAATGAATAAAATTCGATATTTTGCACCAAGACTAACTCAGGATTATCTGAGTCAAACACCGCATCATTGGCGACAGTCACTAGGTCTTGATGATAGCCGCGCGTCAAATAGCCAAATGCTTTGGCGGCACGCATCGGCGTATCAAGCAAGCCATCACGGCTCAAATCCTCACCGGATGCAGCGATGATGTCGGCATAGTGTGCAGCTAAGGCGTCATAATCAGGCGTAAAATTTAGGGTATCGGAGTTTGACATGAGAATGGTATTGCCGTATTGTCCAAAGATAAAAAACGCATACTTTACCATAATTTTGGACAATACTTAAGTCAAATCGATAAATTTTGGAAAAATTTATCACTTTTGTCCTTTTGATGGGCTTTGACGATTGATAAGTTTACATTTGTACTTTTTTATCGCATAATTGGATTTTCCGTGTTATAATGAGCCAATTTTTCATCGATAAAGGATCATACCCATGCTACTTAAAGGTCAGCGTTTTGTTGTCACTGGTATCGCCAGTAAACTATCGATCGCTTGGGCGATTGCTGAAAGCTTACACCGTGAGGGTGCAGAGCTGATTTTGACTTATCCAAATGACAAAATCAAAAAGCGTGTCGATATGGCCGCCGAAGCGTTCAATGCCACAGCAGTGATCGAGTGCGATGTCGCATCAGATGCCTCTATCGAAGCGTGCTTTGCCGAAGTGGCTAAACACTGGGGCAATGGCGATGACCGCGGTGTCAATGGCATCGTACACGCCATTGGCTTTGCGCCAGCAGATCAGCTGGATGGTGATTTTACCAATGCGACCACGCGTGAAGGTAGCCAAATCGCCCACGACATATCAAGCTACAGCTTTGTGGCACTTGCCAAGGCCGGTCGTGAGCTACTTGCTGCGCGTCAAGGTTCGCTATTGACCCTGACCTACGAAGGTAGTATCTCAGTACTGCCGAACTACAATGTCATGGGTATGGCAAAAGCTAGCCTAGAAGCATCAGTACGCTACCTGGCATCATCACTGGGTGGTGAAGGCATCCGCGTCAATGCCATCAGTGCAGGCCCAATCCGCACCTTAGCAGCCAGCGGTATCAAGTCATTCCGTCGTATGCTCGATGTCAGCGAAAAAATCGCACCGCTACAACGCAATGTCAGCCAAGAAGAAGTGGGCAACGCTGCCTTATTCTTGCTATCACCTTGGGCAAGCGGTGTGACAGGCGAGATTTTGTTCGTTGATGCAGGCTTTAATACTGTCGCCATCAGTGAGCAAATCATGGCGATGGCTTCTGATGAAGAATAAGCAAGTTGCTATCAGATTCCTTAACTGGCCAATCATCGCGGTGATGCTGTAAATAATTCACCTAGCTTTGGCCATCACCGCTGAATTGGGCGATGGATCAGACCGAATGTTGCCGTATGGGTAGCGTTCGGTTTTTTATGTTTTATTGATTGCGATCAGCCTGATTGTACAGGCTTGGCTTTTCGTTGTGCCTGTTTTTTGGTATCATAGACGCATCTTATAGCTTTGAGACTTGATTATGAATAAACCTTTTTTGATTGCACCGTCGATTTTGTCGGCAGATTTTGCGCGACTTGGCGAAGAAGTGCAGGCGGTTATCGATGCTGGCGCTGATGTGGTGCATTTTGATGTCATGGACAATCACTATGTCCCAAATCTAACTTTTGGCGCGATGATTTGCCAAGCCTTAAAGGACTATGGCATCACAGCTCCGATTGATGTGCATTTGATGGTGTCGCCAGTGGATCGGATGATTGAAGAGTTTTTAAAGGCAGGCGCGGACATCATCACATTTCATCCTGAGGCGAGCGACCACATTGATCGCAGTCTGCAGCTGATCAAAGACGGCGGCGCTAAGTGCGGCTTGGTGTTTAATCCTGCAACCCCGCTGCATTATTTGGATTATACTTTGGATAAGGTGGATCAGATCCTCTTGATGAGTGTCAACCCTGGATTTGGCGGCCAAAAATTCATCGATAGTACATTAGATAAGCTAACAGCCGTGCGCAAACTGATCGATGACAGCGGTCGTGATATTCGCCTAGAAGTCGATGGCGGTGTCAATGTGGCGAACATTCGTGCCATTGCCGAGGCTGGTGCTGATATGTTCGTGGCAGGCAGTGCGATCTTTAATCAGCCAGATTATCAGACAGTAATCGATGCCATGCGTGCTGAATTGGCCAAGGTGGCGTGCTGATGACTGTCATTGATCCCAACAGCCACACCCCGCCATCCAAGTCATCGACCAAGCAATCTGGTGTCGTGCCGATGGCTGTGACCATTGGACTGTGCATCGCCTCGATCGTGCTGAGTGGTGCAGGCTATGTGTTTCGCTTGGCATTCGGTGATGCGCCAGCCGAGGTGCTGCGTCATGCTGCGGTGGTGATGCCTGCTTTTATCATCGGTATCCCTGTGCTAATTTGGCTTGGTGCGATGCTGCTTAATAAAATGGGCAAAGCGCATATCCATCCCAGAAATGCTCTGACGCTGGGCTGGCTGCTGTCCACCGTGGCGTTATTGTCCATCATGGGAGTGTACAGCTGATGATCCAGAACATAATACCCGATGCCATCACACCCAAGGACATTCCAAAGGGGCTGATTTTTATTCTGATCGTCTGCTGCTTACTCATCGGTCTGTCTGGGCTGCGCTATGGTGGTCTTGAGGGCTGGCTGCATGTGCTGGAGAATTGGCTGATTAGTCTTGTCATCATTCCTGCGTGTACGGCGCTCGTGGCGGCGCCCATCAAGTGGCGAGATCGCAGCTTTGATATGCGCATGGCGTATTATTTGGGGATGTTTGTGGCATTTTTATTTATGATGGCAAAGCTGCGCTACTGGCGATGATGGCTTATGACTTGAAAATCAGCCAGATGATGCCATATACATAGCATAACCATAATAATGATGAGTAGTACGCACAATGACCGATCAAATTTCCCATGCGCTTGAAAACTGGCAAACGATGAGCATCGCTGAGCGCTTATCGTTTGTCGATGACTTGATGTATCATGCCTCTGACGACGATGAGACGCTGGGCGTGTTGCATGAGCTGTTCTTTAAAGAGGTGAATAGCCGCGCCGATGAAGAGGTCATCGATGCGTTGGCAGTAGCCATTTCTCAGTGCATGGATCCACAGATGGTGGCGCAGTTGGCTGAGCAGATTGGTCAGACGCTGGGAGTTGATTTGTCCGAAGAGCTAAGCGATGGACTGGCAAAGCGCATCACTGGCCATAAACGCCAATCCACAGATGATTTAGAAGCTGCGACCAATGCCCCCAAAAAACGCCGCACGCGTAAAAGCGCCACGACAGATGAGGATAAGATCGATCAGCCCAAACGCCGCCGTAAGCCAAAAAGCAAAGCTGCCAAGCAAGGTGAATTCGTCCAAGAAACTCTACTGGAGTTCATCGAAGAGCCATCGGGTGCGATGACCCTGCGCGAAGTGGGCAATGATGAGCCGCTGGTGAGCATTGCATTTTCTGCTCAGGTCAAAGACATGCTCGGCGACGATGTGCGCATGGTGGGACAGGCGATGATTCATGCAGCGATCAGTAGCGTTGTGCAGCGCCAGTCGAATTTTTGGCATGCGCATGTCTATGATGAAGAACCTGCGCATTATAGCTGATCGAGGTGCAAAATTGACAGTGCATATTTGCGGCTAAACTTACGAAAACCAATATGATTAGCTGGTCAATGATGCCATCAGTTGCCAGTCTGAGTTAGGTAAAGTTTCAGCTGGGCCATTTATCTGATATTTTAAAGTTTGCAAAAGTCGTCGTGATGGCGGCTTTTTTTGTTGCGATCATTGTTCAAATTATAAATGAATTTGCCTGTGCAGGGCTATGGCCTGATAAATCGCTGATCACTGATAATAACATCAACCACCATATCCCATGGCTGTCTGGGCAGGCTTGGCACGATTTGAAAATCATAACACCATGCCACTTTTAGACAGTCGGTGGTACGCGCAAAAGTGCGATCATAATAGCCACCGCCCATGCCTAAGCGTACGCCCGTCATATCCACCGCCACCACAGGACAAATGATGGCATCCATTTGTGCAGCCGCCAAGATGGGCTTGGTGACAGGCTCGTACATGCCCAAGCGGTGTTTTTTTAGCGGTGTCTGGTTAAGATTTCCATGAATCGGCGCAAAGCTTAGCGGCTGCTCTGAAGTGGTGATCGGCAAATATGCCTGATGGCCGCGTCTTTGGCAAAAGCTAACAATCCCATCAGTCGGCAGCTCTCCAAATCCAGCCAAATAAAAGCCAATGTTTGCGCCTTTGGGTAACAGATCATCCAGTTTGATTAATTGTCTCATCGCTGCTTGGGCTGCCTGATGGCGCTGCCGATCGCTCAATGCGCGGCGTGTGCGACGCATCAGTTTGCGATAGTCGCTTGGGCTGGGCGCAGGTTTGGTACAATTTTCCATGAAAAATACAGCGTCTGTTGATATTGAATGTTAATGGCAGGGATGTTATGCTAAACACAGCAGCATAAGCCGCCGAGCAGCCACAGGCTTAATTGATGCTGAATAGAGTACCACAGTCGCATCACAGCTGCAACTAAGGTGATGGCTAGGCAGAATAATACCAACAAAGACATACTGATGCTGACAATCGAATGCCATTTAACCATAATAAACACACAGACAACAAGGAGGAATCATGCGTCAAGAAAAAGACACCATGGGCGAGGTTTTGGTGCCAGATGAGGCCTATTGGGGCGCACAGACTCAGCGCAGCTTAATGAATTTTAAAATCGGTGATGAGACACTGCCCATCGCTTTGATCCATGCGATGGCACTGGTCAAAAAAGCCGCAGCCATCACCAATGCCAAGCTTGGACGCATCACCAATGCAGAATCTGCTATGATCATCGATGCTGTCGATGCGCTGCTGACGGGTGATTATAATGACCAATTTCCCCTCAAAGTGTGGCAGACAGGCTCAGGCACTCAATCAAACATGAACATCAATGAAGTCATCGCCAATCTGGCCAATGAGCGCCAAGGTCAGCCCAAAGGCAGCTATCAGCCGATTCATCCCAACGATCATGTCAATCACGCGCAATCAACCAATGACAGCTTTCCTACCGCCATCCGTGTGGCAGCGGTGATTGAGATTCATCAGCATCTATTGCCCGCGATCGAATCGCTCAGACAGACGCTATGTACTCATGCCGACGCTTTTGATGACATTGTTAAAGTCGGTCGCACACACCTACAAGATGCCACACCTTTGACGCTGGGTCAGGAGTTTAGTGGCTTTGTGATGCAGCTGGATTATGGTATAGAACGCATTCATATGGCGTTACAGGGGCTGTATCAGCTGCCTTTGGGCGGTACGGCGGTGGGGACGGGTATTAACAGCCATCCTGATTATGCCAAGCTATCTGCACAGACTTTGGCTAAGCTGACTGGTTTTGATTTTCAGACTGCGCCGAATAAATTTGAGGCTTTGGCGGCGCGCGATGCCGAGGTGTTTGCCTCGGGCGCGCTAAAAACTTTGGCAGCCAGCCTAAATAAGATCGCCAATGACATCCGCTGGCTAGCGTCAGGGCCGCGCTGTGGTATTGGCGAGATTTTTATTCCTGAAAATGAGCCTGGTTCATCGATCATGCCTGGTAAGGTCAATCCCACTCAGTGCGAGGCCTTAACGATGGTGGTCGCTCAGGTGTATGGCAACGATGCCACGATCGCGATGGCAGGCGCATCGGGTAATTTTCAATTAAATGTCTATATGCCTGTGATCGCCTACAATCTGCTACAGTCGATCCGTCTGTTAGCTGATGGCATCAATAGCTTTAATGAACATTGTGCCATCGGCATTCGCCCAAATCTTGATAAAATCGCTGATTATCTACAAAACTCATTGATGCTCGTGACCGCGCTCAATCGCCATATTGGTTATGAAAACGCTGCCAAGATCGCCAAAACTGCGTATAAAAATGATCAATCACTTAAGCAAGCAGCGCTGGCGCTTGGGTTATTGGATGAGGCGCAGTTTGATGCCATTGTTCGCCCCGAGCAGATGACTGCACCACGCTGAAAAATAAGCTGCGATCTGATGCCAGATCACATCGCAGCTTATATCAAGGTTGAAAAAAAACCGCATTTTGGCGATAATAGCCTATTTGTTGATGAAATAACCATCATGACTGCCAAAACCCATCCGCCCAAAATTCAAAATCAGGAAGCTTGGTCTAATGCCACTCAGCCAAAAGCTGTCAAGAGCAAAGCCACCAAAGCCAAAAAACCACGGCAATCCCAAGAAGACATCGCTGCCAACCAATTTTTAAAATCATTTTTTAAACCCTATAAAAATAGGCTAAATCTGGCACGAGCGTGTGATGTCATTATGGTATTGCTCTTGATGGTGCAGGCGTGGATTTTGGTGTTGATTTTTGATGGTTGGTTGTTGCCGTTTTTGCCACAGTTTGCCAATCATGATGCGATGGCAACATCTATATTGCCAGTGTATTTGGTAGCACTCGTTGGGGTGATGGCGCTGCGGGCGTTTGTCGCTTATATTAAAGATGTGCAGCTAAGTCGTGTCGGCGTGCATGCTGCTGGTCGTGCGCGATCGTTATTGCTTACTAAGCTGGGTGAAATGGGTTTGGCTCGAAGATTTTTTGGGCCTGATGGTGCGCTGGCTAGTAAGATCATTGATGAGCCTGAGCATTTGGTGGGCTATGCTCGTTTTGAGGTTCAAAAAACCACGGCGGTGCTTACGCCGATTTTATTGGCGATTTGTATTGCTTTTTTTAATGGCACTGCGGCATTGATTTTGCTCATGACCGCGCCTTTGGTGCCGATCTTTATGGCGCTGATTGGGGTGGCGACTTCACGAAAAAGCCGCGAGCAGATGGATGCGATGGCACAGCTTGGCGGGCGGTTTTTTGATTGGATTCGCGGCATCAATACTCTATCGCGAGTAGGTGCTGTCGATATTGCGGTATCGGACATCGCAAACAGCAGTGAAAATTATCGCAAAAAAACCATGGCGGTACTGCGCATCGCATTTTTAAACAGTGCGGTATTGGAGTTTTTCTCAGCATTGTCGATCGCTTTGGTTGCGGTGTATTTGGGCTTTGGCTTGATTGGTATTTTGCCATGGCGTGCAGGCGAGGTCATCACAAACTATGGTGCTGCGCTGATGATATTGCTTTTGGTGCCTGAGTTTTATGCGCCACTGCGTCGTTTGGGTGCTGAATATCACATCAAAGGCCAAGCCGTTGGCGCTGCCAAAGCGATGGTCGCGATGCTAGATTTTAAACAGCCTCAAAGCGGTACAAAGCAGCTGGATATCACGGGTGCTGCAGGTTTTGAGTTGCAAAAAGTTGCTGCATTTGGTGAAGATGGTCGCATCCGCTTGGCACCGACGACACTTTCATTTGCTGCGGGCAAATCTACGCTGCTGCGAGGCGAAAGCGGCTCTGGCAAATCCACTGTGCTGCAGATTTTGCTCGGATTTGGTCAATACACTGGCACCATCGCCATCAAAGATGCTGCTGGCTGCCATGATTATCACACACTGGATTTGACCTATCTGCGTCGCCAATTTGGTTATTTGGCGCAAACCCCAGCGCTATTGCCAATCAGTATTGCTGATAATCTGCGCTTGGCTAAGCCTGATGCCAGTGAAGATGAACTGATCGATGTGCTGCAAGCTGTCGGTCTATGGCCATTGATCAAGCAGCTGCCAGCACAAATGCAGACGGTACTTGGTGAGCGCGGCAGTGGACTATCAGGCGGTCAGGCACATCGTTTGGCGATCGCACAGCTGTTGCTCCAAGATGCCAAAGTTTGGCTGCTTGATGAGCCAACCGAACATTTAGATGCAGATACAGTCGCTGCCATCACTGCGTTATTATTTGAATTATCACAGGATAAAACTGTGATCTGGATCAGTCATGAAGAGGGCATGGAGGCCAAATTTGACGCTGTGTATCAGCTGGGAGTAAGCAATGAAAACCAATGAGCCATTTAAACTTTGGCAGCTGATCAGCCCTCAGCTTTGGGTATGGATGGTGGCATGGCTGCTTGGACTGCTGACCGTTTGGTCAGTGCTGGGACTGTCGATGGTGTCAGGCTGGTTTGTGACCATGTCAGCGGTGGCAGGACTGGTCGCGGCTGGCAGTCATGCCTTCAACTATATGGTGCCAGCAGCGGTAATCCGAACCTTTGCCATCATTCGTACTTTGTCGCGTTATGGCGATCTGATGGTGTCTCATCATGCCGTCTTTGGGCTGCTAAAGCAGTTGCGCGTGCGATTTTTTGAGTCGTGGGCGCGGCTTGATTTTGTAGATCGCAACAGCCAAGGCCAATCGAGCAGCCAAAAAATGCATCGCTTGGTCAAAGACATTGATGTGCTAAATGAATTTGTATTGCGCTTTATCAGCCCTTGGGTGATGGCAGTTGGGTCGCTGCTCTTGGTGTCATCGGTCGTGCTTTGGGTGCTGCCTCAGGCTTGGTACAGCTTGGGTTTGGTGATGCTCTGTTTACTGATAGCGGCCACTGCCATCCATCGCGGCAAAAAACTTGCCGAAAGCGAAAGCCAGCTGATTGAGACGCGAAAAGCCAAGCTTTTAGATACTTTACCTGCGCTGACTTCTTTGCTGATTTGGCATCGCTGGGATGCACAGGCAGATCATCTTAAGACACTCGATGAGACGCAGTCTGCACTGACAGAATCTGCACATCGTCTTCGCCATGTCAGTGCGCTGTTGATTCAGATTTGTTTGTCTTTGTCACTGGTGCTGTTATTATGGGCGGCAGGATTATTTTTGCAGCACAGTCAGATTACGCCATTTGCCATTGATACGCTTAATCAGCCGATAATGAGTTCGGCGGTGATTTTGGCGGTATTTTTGGGGATGGTTGGATTGTCAGAATTTATCCAAAATCTTGTGGCAGAGCCATTGGCATTGGGTCGCAGTCAGGTGGCCAAACAGCGGCTTAATGACATGTTGCAGCAATCTGCTGCCAAGGTGCAGCTTCCCTTGGCTGGCGAAAAAAACCTCGCCCTAAAGCTTGATGAAGTCAGCGTCAAGGCACCAAATGCTCTGATCGGCGCCAGCGGACTGACGGCGCATATTGGCTCAGATCGTCCATGCTTGGTGGTGGGGCCTTCTGGCGCTGGCAAATCAACACTGCTGCAGACATTGGCAGGTGAGCATGCATTGATATCAGGCTCGATGCAGTTGATCAACGATGGCGCGGCTGTCGATTGGCAGACGGTGGATTTTGGTAACCGACTGGGGTTTCTGGGTCAGACGGTGGATATTTTTGATCAGACTTTGGCGGATAATCTGCGCATCGCCAAGCCCGATGCCAGTGATGATGAGTTGTACGCGGTGCTAGAGCGCGTGAATTTATCAAGCTGGCTGCAAGCTCAGCCAAAGGGTCTGGCAACCGCGCTTGGCGAGTATGGCATGGCGGTATCTGGTGGTCAGGCGCGGCGCATTGCGTTGGCTCGGCTGTTGTTGTCACCTAAGGCTGTATTACTGCTTGATGAGCCCTTTGCAGGATTGGATGCGCTCAGCAGACAAAAGGTCTGGCAAAGTCTTGTGGATGCCCAGCGCTCTGGACAAATCGGTATTTTAATGATTTCAACGCATCAGCTGTGGCATGAGATGGGCGAAGTTCAACTGCTAAATATTGAACCCAAGCACATCAGCGATCATTGATGGTACAAACTGCCATCGATTAATGCCTGATAAGCGGCAAGCGTGCCACTCACCATATCATCGATTTCATAAGCGCGTGTCATCGCAGGCGGTATTTGGTTCGATAATAAAAACTTCACGGATTTACACAAGGCGAGGGCGGTCTGCTCTTTGACCAGACCTTGAGGATACAGATCGCCCAAGATATCCGCATACGCTCCCTTAGCCCAGCCCACCACAGGTGCCCCAAGGTGGATGGCTTGAAGGACGGTCATCCCGATACTTTCGGGGCGATTGGCGAGCGCCAACACCACATTGGCCGAGGACAGCCATTCGCGCATGTCGGGTGGATTTTTGCCAACAAAAGACACCCTGTCTTGTAAAGATAACGCATGCAATCTTTGGACAAATTCTTCATAAGCTACGCAGTGTTGGGTGCGTGAATTGGGATCATCATCCATGATGATGGCATGTAGTTTTGGGAATTTTTCTTGCAGATTGCCTAATATATCTACTAGCCATTCTTGACCGTATTCAGGGCCGATGGGTGTGGGAAAAACAAGCCATTTTTTATGCTCAAGCTCAGGATGCTGCGCAAAACTCTGATGCAGCCAATGTACCGATGAGTGATGGCGGTAGGGATACTTGCGCACATCGACGCCACGAGGTACGCAAATCAGCTTAGGTAGGCTGCCAGCTTTTAAGTTTTTTTCATCTGCATATTTTAAAAATATTTTTTCAAAATGCTTATGAATACTATTTGAGGCGCTGATGAATAAATCTGCCTCAAACAGTGCTTTGGCATAAGAATTGAGTGGATAAAACCCGTATAAGCTCGAGACGATCTTAGGTCTTTTATCTTTTGGATAAGGACGCAGCGCCCAATGTAGCACCCAAGCTGGTGTGCGAGAATGCACATGGATGATGTCTGGCTGATGTTTATTGATCAGCCGCCTTAGAGCTGGGACTTGCAAAAGCGCCCACCAGCTTTTTTTGGGCATCGGCAGCTGATAATATTTGGCACCATCACGCACCAGCCGAGTGACAAGCTTGCTGTCTTCATTTGCACTACCGATGATGATGGATTCATGACCTGCTTTGATCAGGGCGTGCGAAATCGGATAAATCCCCCGTTCGGATTCATCGTGCTTAAGCGATGATGACAGCTGCAATACTTTCATGGTTTATCTTATTAATTTTTCAAAAAATCTAATAAATTTGCCACGTGTTCTTTGGCTTTGACATTGCGAAAACTACCAATCATAGCGCCGTTTTTATCATACACAAAAGTCGAACGCACCACGCCCAGATGTGTCTTGCCGTACATCATTTTTTCTTTGATGACATCAAAATGCTGACACAAACGCTCATCGGTATCGCTGATCAGATCAATTGTCAAAGATTGCTTATTAATAAAGTTTTGATGCGATTTCACGCCATCTCGTGAGACACCGATGACACGATAGCCAAGCTTGGTGATTTCATCAAAATTCGCTGTAAAATCAGTCGCTTGTACTGTGCATCCTGCGGTACTGTCCTTTGGATAAAAATACAACACCAAGCCTTGATTATTATCCTTGATGAGCGTGGATAAATTGACACTTTGCACATCGCCTGCGGCACTGACCAGCTCAAACGATTCGTTGGGTAGGTTGATTTGTTCTTGGGAATTTTTTAGCATCTGATATCCTTGGTAGCTATCATAAATTTATGAGAGTGGCGGTTATTTTACCAAAATTTTCACCACAAATGCCATCAAAAGCCGTTTTTCTCAATAATTCTTTGGCGATTGATACAGATTTTTGTAAATTTGTTATCTTTTATTTGCTGTTTTGACCCATTTTACGGTAAAATTATCTATTTTATCATAGGATGTGCTAAGCGATTATCACATCTATTTTTTTATAAAACCTAAAGTCAATATTGATAAATATTGGTAAAATGCACCGCCAATGACATGGTAACTGCATTGGTGATTATTGCGTGGATTGATTATGTCTTTATCTTCATTTTTTCAACTGTCTGAGCGTGGCTCAAGTGTACGCACTGAGATCATTGCAGGTCTGACGACATTTTTGGCGATGGTGTATTCTGTCATCGTCGTGCCAAATATGCTGTCGCAAGCAGGGTTTCCTGCCGAATCGGTATTTATCGCGACCTGTCTGGTGGCGGGTCTGGGCTCGATTTTGATCGGTCTGTGGGCAAATGTGCCGATGGCGATTGGTTGTGCGATTTCTTTGACCGCGTTTACAGCGTTTAGCCTAGTGCTGGGTCAGGGCGTGAGTATTCCTGTGGCGCTTGGGGCGATTTTCTTGATGGGTGTGGCGTTTACCTTGATTTCGGTAACGGGCATTCGTGCGTGGATTTTAAAGAATTTGCCAGCATCCATCGCTCATGGTGCAGGGATTGGTATTGGTCTGTTTTTGCTGTTGATCGCTGCCAATGGTGTGGGCTTGGTCGTTGGCAATGATGCAGGCTTACCTGTCAAGATGGGTGAATTTACCTCATTGCCTGTACTGATGTCGCTCGTTGGTTTGGCGGCGATCATCGGTCTTGAAAAGCTGCAAATCAAAGGCAGTATCCTATGGGTAATCATCGCCATCACAATCATTGGTCTTATCTTTGATCCGAATGTGAAATTTGACGGCAATGTCCTAAAATTACCAAGCTTTGGCACTGAGTCGCTGTTTATGCAGATGGATGTGATGGGTGCGTTGAACGCTGCGATTTTGCCTGTGGTATTTGCACTGGTGATGACAGCGATTTTTGATGCGACAGGTACGATTCGCGCGGTAGCAGGTCAGGCAAATCTGTTGGATAAAGATGGTCAAATCATCAATGGTGGCAAGGCGCTGACTTCTGACTCGATGAGCAGTATGCTATCAGGTATCTTTGGTACTGCACCTGCTGCGGTATATATTGAGTCGGCGGCAGGTACGGCTGTCGGTGGCAAGACTGGCTTGACAGCGATTGTCGTTGGTGTGTTGTTCTTGCTCATGTTGTTTTTCCAGCCACTGGCGTTCTTGGTGCCAGGGTATGCGACAGCACCTGCGCTGATGTATGTGGGTCTGTTGATGCTGAGCAATGTCTCAAAGCTTGACTTTGATGACTTTGTCGGTGCGATGAGTGGTCTTGTGTGTGCGGTGTTTATCGTGTTGACTGCGAATATCGTGACAGGTATTATGCTTGGCTTTGGCGCTTTGGTGCTGGGTCGTGTGATTAGTGGTGAGTTTAACAAACTGAACATCGGCACGGTGCTGATCGCCATTGTACTGGTGGCGTTTTATGCGCTTGGGTATGCGATCTAATCAGCCTGAATGCCAAAATCCCCATCGTCTCAATAATCGATGGGGATTTTTGTGGTTATCTGATGATTAAGCCAAATAAAAGTGGGTGATGCTTAACCAATCATCCCAATCAATTCTGCCTTTATTGCTTGATAATAGGCGTCATCATCCGTTAGTGTCGTATCCAGCCAAGCACCATCCACCGCATAACGCACAATGCTAAGCTTGGTATCGCTGTCAGTATGGGCAAATTGACGCAGTTTTTGGCCAAGCCAATCATTCCACTGTGATTGCATCTGGGCATCACCATTGATCGCACGAATCAAGCCTGCCCATTCGCTTTTTAGCCCGATGTCATCATTATCAAACATCACATTGACATAAGCACGGCTAAAACAGCCTGCCACCTGACCTGTCTGCTCAATCTGTTGCAAAATCGCTGTGTTCAACTGTGCGATAAATAGCCCAATCACTGCTGCAATCAGCTCATCTTTATTTTTAAAATGATGAAACAATCCGCCTTTACTGGTGCCGGCTGAATCAGCGACTTTTTGGATGGATAAATTGGCAATGCCATCCTTGATCATCAAATCTTTGGCGGCACTGATGAGCTGATGACGAAGCTGTTCGGGGTTGTTTTTGCGTTTTTTTGGGGCGGTGTCTGTGTCGGCGGTCTGTAGGTGTGTGGTGTCAAATAAATCGTTCATAGGGAGTCTTGAGTTCGATGGATTAATGGGTGGAATTTGAAAATACATTCATCACCACCACGCCTGCGATGATGAGAATGATGCCGATGATGGCAGGCAAATCCAGTGATTGCTTTAGCACTGTCACGCCGATGATGGCTGTCAGTACGATGCCCACGCCCGACCAGATGGCATAGGTGATACCTAGCGGAATGGTCTTGACCACTTGGGAGAGCAAATAAAAAGCGATGGCAAAGCATATAAGCGTCACCGCGGTCGGAATCGGCTTACTAAAGCCATCGGATTTTGCCAAAAAAGTCGAGCCTGTGACTTCGGTCACGATAGCACAAGCAAGTAAGGCATAAGCAGTTAGGGTTGCATTCATCATTTTTCTAATAAAAACCAACTGGTCGGTATTTTATTAAAATCGACTTGATTTTGCAAGTATTTATTTTTTGATGCGTAAATTTATCTGCAATCGATGGAATACCCAATTATAAAATATGATACAATAAAGGATACACTGGCTGATATGGAGTTTGAAATGTCTGATAATAAAAAAATCCCCCATGTGCTGATGATCTTAGACGGCATTGGCCATCGCGAAGATCCGCGAGATAATGCTGTGCTTGCCGCTAATACACCGAATTTGGATGCGCTCATTGCCACTTGTCCAAATGGGTTGATTTCAGGTTCTGGTATGGATGTGGGCTTGCCTGATGGTCAATTTGGCAACTCAGAAGTCGGCCACATGAATTTGGGTGCTGGGCGTATTTTGTTCCAAGATTCAACTCGCATCATGAATGAGATTGACACGGGTGAATTTTTTAAAAATCCTGCACTAACCGAAGCTGTAAAGGCGACCATTGAGAATGAAGGTGCGGTGCATATCTTGGGTTTGTTGTCTGATGGCGGTGTGCATGCGCACATCGACCACATCAAGGCGATGGCTAAGCTTGCTCTGGCTGAAGGGGCGATGCAAGTTTTTATCCATGCTTTCTTAGATGGCCGTGATACGCCACCAAAATCTGCTGAAGGCTATGTGGCAGACCTTGAAAATTATTTAGCTGATATTAATAATGAATACGAAGGCGATGCCAAAATTGCCAGCGTTATTGGCCGCTTTTATGCGATGGATCGTGACAAGCGTTGGGATCGTGTCGAAGCCTGCTTTGAACTATTGACAGAGGGCAAATCGGAGCGCACACCAGATACGGCATTGCAAGCGATTGAGATGGCTTACGCTGCTGGCGAAACCGATGAATTTATCCAAGCGACATTCATCGATGAAGATGGCGTGATTTGTGATAATGATGGCGTGGTCTTTATGAATTTCCGTGCTGATCGCGCGCGTGAGATCAGTTTGGCATTTGTTGATGCTGATTTTGATGGCTTTGATCGTCACATCACACCCCAATTATCTGCATTTGTCATGCTGACCAAATATTCAGATGAGCTTGAAAATAATCCCAAAATAAGCATTGCCTATGAGCCAACAAGCTTAGACAATACTTTGGGTGAATATTTAGAAAAACTGGGTAAAACCCAGCTTCGCATCGCCGAAACCGAAAAATACGCGCATGTCACTTTCTTCTTTAGTGGTGGCCGTGAAGCGCTGTTTGATGGCGAAGATCGCATTTTGGTGAACAGTCCTGATGTCAAAACTTATGATCTGAAGCCTGAGATGAGTGCTTTTGAAGTGACCGAAAAACTAAACGCTGCCATTGACTCAGGCAAATATGATGTGCTGATTATCAACTATGCCAATGGTGATATGGTGGGGCATTCAGGAGTGTTTGATGCCGCGGTCAAAGCCGTCGAAGCGGTGGATACTTGCATCGGTGAAGTGGTCAAGCGCGTGCGTGCAATGGGCGGCCATCTGCTCATCACTGCCGATCATGGCAACTGTGAGCAGATGCAAGATTATGACAGCGGTCAGGTGCATACGCAGCATACCACTGAGCTTGTGCCATTTATCTATGTCGGTGATAAGTCGGTGAGTGTGCGTGATGGCGGCAAGCTGTGCGATGTATCTCCGACCATTTTACATCTGATGGGTATTGATAAGCCAAGCGAAATGACGGGCAGCAGTCTGTTGATTGATTGATCCATCATTGAATTCGGTGAATTAAATTGATATGATAAAACTTACTTTGATCGCAGCCATCGTGATGGGGGTGGGCAGCTCAGCGCTCGCCAACACCCCTGTGCTGCCCGCTCAAGACACCCAAATCGCTGAGTCCCATGACTCACCCGCTCTAGAGGCCTTGGAGGCGCAGCCGAATCCGCTGTATGGCATTGATGGTCTGCACTCAGGCAGAGTGCCTTTAAATACCATCAGTCCGACCACGCTTAAGACCTTTGTGCAGGCGGTTGATCTGATGCGTCGCGAGTACATTGAGCCTGTGGATGATGAAATGCTGTTTTTTCATGCGATCAATGGCATGCTCAGTCGTATCGATCGCAATGCTGAGTTTTTGGATGCTGAAGCGTTTGCTAATCTGAGCTCTTTTACCACGGGTACCGTCGCTGGCGTCGGGCTAAAAGCATCCTTTGAGACCAAAGATGCGCACTGGGTGGTGACAGAGGTGCAAAGCGACTCACCTGCCAAAACCGCAGGCATCGCAGTCGGGGATTATTTGCATCAAATTGGTGAAATCAAAGTCAGCCAAGCACAAAGCGCAAATGACATTTCTCAGCTGTTAAATGGTATTTTAGGCAGCAGTGTCGATGTCACATTCTCAAAGGCAGGGCGCTCAAAACAAACGGTCAATTTGCTACGCAACCAGCCCCAAAAAAGCAATATCGAAGCGTATGTCCAAAATGGCATTGCAGTCATCAAATTGCCTGTTTTTCAGAATAACACTCGCCAAGACATCATCAATCATCTAAGCGGCTTTGAAAATCAGATTCAAGGCGTGGTGCTTGATCTGCGCAATAACCCAGGTGGTGTGCTTGATGCAGCGGTTGAGGTGGCATCCTTATTCATGCGAAAACAGGTCGTCACTCAAGTAAAAAACCGCAATGGCATTGAGCGCGTCCTAGAAACCCAAGGTTCGCCACTCTTGGAGTCGGTGCCTGTCATCGTCCTACAAAATCGCTATTCGGCATCGGCAGCAGAAGTGCTTGCCAGTGCATTACAAGCACACGAGAGAGCGCTGATTGTCGGTGAGACCAGTTATGGCAAAGGCTCAGTGCAGTCGGTGATCCCGATTGGCAACAACCAAGGGATCAAACTGACCACAGCATATTATCTGACCCCCAAAGGTGAGATGATCGATAAAATCGGCGTCGAACCCGATGTTAAATTAGACTCCGAAGATGACAAAGGCACTGCCAACTGGCTGCAGATGAGCCTAAATTTGATGGAGCAGGCCAAATCCAGCACAGATCGCTGAGTTTGATTCAATTTTATCGGTCAAACCAATCAGAATGGTGACAACCAAAAAAGCGCACAGCTTATCAGCATGATGCGCTTTTTTGGAGTTAAAGAAACAAAAACCAAGATCAGCTGGCTTGTACCAGCCCATGTCGAATTGCCAAATGCGTTAGCTTAACATCGCTGTCCACGCCCAATTTCTCAAAAATCCGATAACGATAAGTATTCACCGTCTTAGCGCTAACGAACAACTGATCAGCGATCTGCTGGGTGCTTTGGCAATTAACCACCATCATCGCCACTTGCTTTTCACGCTCGGATAGTGCATCAAAGGGCGATTCGGCTTGCTCACCAAGCACAGCTTCGGCCAGTTGCGCGGCGACATCGTGGCTAAAATAGCGCGCGCCTGCGTGTACTTTTTTGATGGCGCGGATCATCTCATCAAGCGGTGTGCCTTTGGTGATATAGCCATTAACGCCTGCTTTGAGCAGCATCGAGGGATAAGGCTGGGCAGATAAGCCAGACACTGCCAAAACTTTGATGGCAGGGTTAAACTGCTTGATGCGCCGTGTGGCTTCTACGCCATCGATATTGGGCATATTGACATCCAAAAGCACCACATCTGGCATCAGTGCGCGCACCTTCATCACGGCGCTGTCGCCATCAACTGCCTCACCGATCACCTCGATTTCATGATCGTCATCGAGCATGCGCGTAATGCCCATTCTCACCAAATCGTGGTCATCAGCGACCAAAACCTTTATGCTCATGTGCTGCCTATTTGAATATTTTTAGCTGTGCATATTGTAACAAATAATCAATCATCTGTCGCTCATTATATATAAGAAATTGGCGATGATCATGCTGATTGTGCATATAGTCTTAATGCTAACAGCATAAAAAAGAGCCTAAGCAATGCTTAGACTCTGGGCATCTGTAACAGATTAGCCTTTTAGTGCTTTAACAGCAGCATTCAGGCGGCTCTTATGACGAGCAGCTTTGTTTTTGTGGATGATGCCTTTGTCAGCCATACGATCGATGACTGGCACAGCTTTGTTATAAGCTTCGGTCGCCAATTCGTATGATTTGGCTTCGATTGCAGCATTGACGCGCTTGATATAAGTGCGTACCATTGAGCGTTGTGATGCATTGTGCTGACGACGCTTGGTGTTTTGACGAGCGCGTTTGCGAGCTTGTGCTGAGTTTGCCATAGGATAAATCCTTAAAAATGAAAAAATTAAATAATAAAAAAGTGGGTGTAATGCGTGTGAGGAGGCGCATTACTTGGACAATATAACGGCATATCATACCAAAATATTGAACATACGACAATATAAAAATGAAATTTTTATTGATAAATCTCACAATTGCGCTTGGATGGGTGATTTATAAAAATTTTATGCTAAAATAGGCTTTTGGGCAAAGAAGCATCCGCCCAGATTTTGGCCGATAGGTAGGTTCTGCATGAGTAATGATCGATGAAAACCAAAGCTATTATAATTGGTGGTTCAAGCCGAGTCGGGCAAGCACTCGCGCGCGAACTGGCACTCATTTATGAGACGGTGATTTTGATCACGCGCACTCAGCCGCGCGCCATCAGCGCCAATATGCAGGTCTATCATGTGCCAGATTTTCAATCATTGCCGACGACGATTGAGGCGATGGCGATTGGTGCCGACACTGATGCATTTAGCTGCTTGGGGGTGTCGCGCACTCAGGTGGCCAGCGATGATGAATTTTATCAGGTCAATGTGCTGTATAATCTAGAATTTGCCAAAGCCTGCAAGCAAAAGGGTGTGCAGCAGTTTTATTATCTGTCAAAAGACGGCGCTGATGCACCAAATCACGATGTTGAGCTGACTGCCAAAGCGGATGTGGAGTATTATCTGCGCACGCTAAGTTTTGATACTTTGGCTATTTTTCGCTTAAATCGTTTGACCGCACTCAAGCAGCAGCTGTCACTGAAGTCACTTGGCAGCATTGGTATGCAGAGCATCCAAGGCGCGCTGACAGCCATCCGCCTAAAGCGCAAACGCGCGCTCACGCCTGAACAAGTGGCTGCTTGTATGGCACTACTGGCATACGAGCATAACCATCAGCCGCAGCTGCGCACACCAAATCAAGCAACCATCATCACGCACGAACAGATGATCAAAACCTTAAACAGACTACCCAAAAAATCCAAATAAAGCGCATTCTTATTGATGCTTGGCTCATAAAGATTTGATAGTTAATGTTTTTTGGTGATAAATGACATACAAGGAGACAGTCATGAAACGAAGATCGCTTGGCTTATTAACCGCGCTACTGATGCTGGCTCAGCCATCGCATGCAGAGCCGCAGCAGATCGAAGTGTGCATCAAAGCCAGATATGACTATAAATGGGGAATGCCCTTAGTGTCATCAGCATTATTTGGAACGCATAATCAGTTTAATCAAATCGCAGGTGTCGAGATTCTGCCATCAGGTCATTATGTGATGTTTGATTTTGGGGATGAAGAGATTGAAGATATGCAGATGATCAAGCTAAGTAGTGTATTGACATCCAGCTATCAAGAAGGCGAGGGTCAGCATGGTGATCGCTGGCTGGTGGCCAGAAAGCTACCCGCGCAAATTTGCCGCCAGTAATATCAGCAGGCTTTTTAGCTGCTGCCTGATGGCTGCTGCCCGTATTAGCCAAGCTTAATTGCTTGGCTTTTTTTTGGCTCGTCAATTTCAATAAAATTCACAATTTTTGCCAATTTATGCTATAATAACTCGTTAAATTTTCGGGTGTTTTCCCAGTGATTTTCAAGGATTTTTTATGAGTGATTCGGTCAGTCCCATTGGCATTGTCGATGAGTTAAAGCGATCATATTTAGACTACGCCATGAGCGTCATCGTCTCTCGTGCATTGCCTGATGTGCGTGATGGTCTTAAGCCTGTGCACCGCCGCATCTTGTACGCCATGCACGAATTGGGCAACGATTATAACAAAAAATACCTAAAATCAGCCCGTGTGGTCGGTGATGTCATCGGTAAATACCATCCGCACGGCGACATAGCAGTGTATGATGCCATCGTGCGTATGGCGCAGGATTTTAGCTTGCGTTATATGCTGGTCAATGGTCAGGGTAACTTCGGCTCGATGGATGGCGACCCACCGGCGGCGATGCGTTATACCGAGATGAAGATGCAGAAGCTGACGCATCGTATACTCGCTGATTTGGACAAAGATACCGTTGATTGGGAAGACAACTACGACGGCTCGATGAAGATGCCAAGCGTGCTACCTGCTCGCATCCCAAATCTGCTCGTCAATGGCGCAGCAGGTATCGCTGTCGGTATGGCGACCAACATGGCACCGCACAATCTCACCGAAGTGCTAAACGCCTGCCTAGCCTATGCCGATAATCCAAATATCTCCACCGAAGAGCTGATTACGCATATCTCAGGCCCTGATTTCCCGACAGGGGGTATCATCTACGGCCGTAGTGGTATCATTGATGCCTATCGTACGGGCAAGGGTCGCTTGCATATTCGTGGTCGTTATCATATCGAGCCGATGGGCGAGAGCGGTGCGAATAAAGACCGTGAGCGCATTGTCTTTACTGAGATTCCTTATCAGGTCAATAAGGCAAATCTGATTAAGCACATCGCCGACTTGGTCAACGCTAAAAAAATCGAAGGCATCAGCGAGATTCGTGACGAATCGGACAAAGAAGGCGTGCGAGTCGTGATTGACTTACGCCGTGGCGAAAATTCGGAAGTCATGGTCAACAATCTATTCACCCAGACGCCGCTAGAGTCTAGCTTTAGCATCAATATGGTGGCACTGGATAACGGTCAGCCTAAGCTGATGACTTTGCGTGATTTGGTGGCGGCATTCATCCGTCATCGCCAAGAAGTCGTGACTCGTCGCACCATTTTTGAATTGAACAAAGCCTTGGCTCGTGGGCATTTGCTCGAAGGTCTGACCATCGCACTTGCCAACATTGATGAAGTCATTGAGACCATCAAACAGTCATCAAATAGAGCTGAAGCGCGCGAAAGATTACTTGAGCGTACTTGGCAGTCAGGTGGTGTGGTGGCGATGCTTGAGGCAGCCGGTGCCAGCTCGATTCGCCCTGAGTATATCGAGGGTGAGGATCTGAATGCGCCTTATGGCTTGATTGACAATAACACACGCTATCGTCTATCGCCTGAGCAGGTCAATGCCATTTTGGATATGCAGCTACATCGCTTGACAGGTCTAGAGCAGGATAAGCTGACGGGCGAATATCAAGAAATCTTGGCTGAGATTGCTCGTCTTGAGCTGATTTTGAATGACTTTGATGTACTGATGGGTGTCGTGCGTAGCGAGCTGATTGAGATTCGTGATGAATTTGGTGACGAGCGTCGCACAGATATCGTCGATGCACGCCATGACTTTAACCGTGAAGATCTGATCCCAGAACAAACTGTTGTCTTGACCGTATCGCACACAGGCTATGCCAAGACGCAGCCAATCAGTGATTATCAAGCTCAAAAGCGTGGCGGTAAAGGTCGTTCAGCCACCGCTATGAAAGAAGATGATGTGATTGAGCATCTACTGGTGACCAGCACCCATGCACACATCATGTGCTTTACCAATACTGGTCGTGTATTTGGTTTGCGTGGTTTTGAGATTCCATTGGCAAGCCGTGGTTCAAAAGGTCGCCCACTCGTCAACCTGATCAATCTAGAAGCGGATGAATCAGTGACTGCCATCTTGCCTGTCACAGATCTTAAGGACGAAAACAGCTTTGTGTTCTTTGCTACCGCATCAGGCACGGTTAAGCGTGTCGCCTTGTCACAATTTGCCAATTTGCGTGCTAATGGCCTAAGAGCGATTGACCTGGCAGAAGGTGATACGCTGATTGGCGTCGCAATCACCGATGGCAACCAAGAAATCATGCTATTTAGCAATGAAGGTAAGGCGATTCGCTTTAAAGAAGACAGCATCCGTGCGATGAGCCGTGTTGCCAAGGGTGTGCGTGGTATGCGTGTCAATCTATTGGCACTGGGTGATGATGAAGAGATTGTCGAAGACGACAGTGATGATACCGATGGCTTTGCTGTTAGCCGTGTGGTGTCGCTTGTTGTTGCACCGACCGCTGGTGAGATCTTATGTGCGTGCGAAAATGGCTTTGGCAAACGCACCCCGATTGACGATTACCCAACCAAAGGCCGTGGCGGTAAGGGCGTCATCGCCATCAAGACTTCTGAGCGTAATGGTCAGTTGGTCAAGGCAATTGCCGTGACTGGTGATGAAGATGTGATTTTGATCTCGGACAAAGGCACATTGGTGCGTACACCAGTTGCCCAAATCGCCACCGCAGGGCGTAATGCGCAAGGTGTTAAGCTGATTCGCATCGCTGACGAAGAAGTGTTGGTTGGCATGGCGTGTGTTGAGCACGAAGAGGCGATCGAAGAAGCAATCGAAGAGGCGATCTTTGATATGGAAACTGGCGATGGCGAGCTGCAAGCGGCCGATTTGACTCAAACACAGCCAGTCGATGATTTGGATTCGTGATCGCTTAGCTTGCGACGATCATAAATGATCATTGCTGTTGATGATGAAAGATGCCAGTGCAGCCTGCTGATCAATGCCATCTGATGTCATCGACAGCTTTGGATACTGCTTGGCATTTGTCTATGTTGAGCAGCATGTCTTGATTTTGGCTTTTGATATGTGATGCGTATGGATAATCTTCAAAAACCTATGATTTTACGAAATATGGGCGTCAAGCTTTTGGTGGCTGCGCTGTGTTTGCTCAGTTTTTTGGCAGGTTTTTATGCGCATCAGTCACGGCAGATGAATTATTGCAAATCCCTTAATCAGCCATTTGTGGTTGACCAAAGCGTGGTGATTTGCCAAACTCCCTAATCTGCAAAATCAATGCACCAACATCTCAGCCAGCTTGGCTTTATTATGAGCATTATCCCAGTTAATCAAGGCTTGTAGACGCCGTTTATAAATCTCTGACAGCAGCAAATTCTTACTGGCAATTTGTTGCTTGTTCAGCACTTCTTTAAGCGCAACAGACAACAACTCCAAAAACATCGGCAGCTGATCTGCGATCGGATGCTGTGACTTGCTTTGAAAATGCTTCCAATGCTGCTGAATCTGCTGTCCGGCATCGTGTGATAAAGCAGCACTGATAAAATGCGTGCGAGCATAGGGGCTGATATCATCACTCAAAACATCCTCGGGCAGCTGTTTAATGATGGCGATGACCTCATTTAATAATGGACTGTCAAAACTTGCCCAAGTTGGCAAATCTGGCAACGCCAAGTCTTGACGCTGCATGTGCGCCAATAAAGGCTCGTGCGCTGATTGCATCTGTGAGCTGTCAATGATGTATGCCAAAGGATCGGGCGTCAACAAGCTTGGGGTATGCACGATCGACAGCGCAATTTCGGTGATGGCATCGATGTCATTGGTGCTGTTATAATTAATGGTATCGACGCGTGCAGTAAACCGACCATCTTTGCCGATGGCTTTTAATTTTTGATAAATGTCGCTGTTTAGCCACCATCTTAGGCTTGAGCCTTTGGGCAACAGTTCGGTGAGCGCTCTGAGCGTTGCCATTGCCTGTGCTTTTTGTTCAGGTCGGGTCAAATCAAATTGAGAAGACAGTACCCCATATAAATAATCCGACAGACTGACCGCGCCATCGATGGCAGTTTGCATGGCAGCGGTACCATGTGCCTTTATAAAAGTATCAGGATCATGGCCATCAGCCAAAGTCAAAAAGCGCAGCTCGCGGCCATCGTGAAGCACAGGTGCTGCAATCTCAAGCGTTCGCCATGCTGCTTTTTGACCAGCGCTGTCACCATCAAAGCACAAGGTTAGCTTATGATTGTATCTAAGCAAACGATCGATTTGCTTTTCATTGGCGGCCGTACCCATTGGAGCGACAGCGCCATAGATGCCTGCTTGATACAAGGCGATGACATCCATATACCCCTCGACCATCAGGTAGTCACGGGCTTTTTGTTGGCGGGCTTCGTATAGACCGTACAAGATGTGCTGTTTTTGGAATACCGGTGATTCGCTAGAGTTGATGTATTTTGGTAGCTCATCGTCCAGACTGCGGCCAGCAAAACCCACCACACGCCCTTGAGTGTCTTTGATCGGGAAAATTACTCGATGGCGCAACAGATCAAAGCTTCGACCAGCGGTTTTGGTGGAATCACGCACCAAGCCCAAAATCTTTAGCCCCTCAATGTCGTGCGGAAAAACTTGCTCCAGATGCTGCCAGCCCTCAGGTGCATAACCAAGCCCAAAAGTCTCGATGGTCTCATCACTTAGCCCGCGATCCAAAAAATACTGCTTGGCAAATGGGATGCTGTGTAGCATGAATTGATAATAGCGATGCACCTGTTCTAACAGACTGTATAAATCCCCTTGAGACTCAGGCTGTGTCTTGGCGGATGGATCAAAAGTGCCATCAAAATAATCATCGGTCTGATCTATAACTCCAGCATCATGATCATAAAAGCTTAAGTGATGCGACTGATCAAAATAAGTTGGCTTTGTGTCATCGACTGTCAGCTCTGAGTGCTGAGGCTGCAAGTTAGGTTGTGGCGCAATGGGTTTGGCGCCTTGGGTTTTGATGGTTTTTTTGTATTTGAATTTTTGTTGATCGGCGGTATCTTTGGGCAGCTCAATGCCAGTTTGCTCGGAGAGATATTTCACCGATTCGATGAAATTCATCCGCTCAAATTCTTTTAAAAAAGTAATGGCATTGCCTTTGGCATGACAACCAAAGCAGTAGTAGAGATTGGTCTGTGGATTGACATAAAAAGAGGGCGTTTTTTCACCATGAAATGGACAACAACCCTTAAATTCACGCCCAGCAGGCTTAAGGGTGGTGTGCTTGCCGATGATCTCCACCAAATCGGCTTCTGCGTTTAGCTGTTCGATAAGGGATTCGGGAATTTGCATGGTGACGCTGCTCAAGGTCAAATCATATGATGGTTAAGATCAGTTCATCAACTGCTGGCACAGTCTATCAGCATGATTTATGCTTGCCGATGATGCCACCAAAAACAGGCGACTTATGCCGCCTGATGATCATTGAAAAACAGCCTAGAATTAGCGCGGCACATCGTTTAAATGCCCAGCTTCTGCCTCAGAGTCGGGCAGTCCTAAGCTGATGGCAGGGCGACGCGTTGTGCTAGCAGCTGGCGCTTCAAGCGCTTGGCTGTCAACAGCTGGTAGGACGATGCCACCTGCTTGACGGATGATCTGCTCACGGGTGGCGCCATTATATTGGCCTTGATAGCTGTCTTGGTTATCGCTGGCGCGGCCTAGGCGACCAAAGCTGATCGCTGACAGTACTTTTTGGGTGCGAGTTTTGGCACCTGTGTCGTTTAGGCGTACCGAGCCATCACGATTTAAGTACTGTGGATAATTGATTTGTAGTAAGGTTTTATATTGATTGGCGGTGTCTGTCAGACCAAGTTCGCTATTGGCATGAGCCAAAATGGCAATGGCTTCAGGCACTGCGGTTGATTGTGGGTAATATTGAAATACCCATTTGGCGCGGTTGGCAGCAGCGACCATGGCATCACGCTTGATGTACCAGCGCGCGGCGACCATCTCATTTTCAGCGAAATCATTATAAATCGCCACCATGCGCTGAGCAGCATCGGCAGCATAGGCGCTGTTTGGATAGTTATTTAATAAAGTTTGAAAACCTTGGAAAGCCAAGCGCAGATAAGTCACATCGCGTGATGACTGATCTAAGCGGAAAAGGCGCGAGGCTTTTGGTGCGCCGCCCATATTGGTCACGCCCTGAACATACAGCGCATAATCCACCGATCGGCTGTTCGGATAAGATCGGATAAACTCTTCTGTACTTTTTAGTACAGCTTCAAAATCATTGGCCTGATACTGAGCATAAATCAGATCTAGTAGTGCTTGTTGGGCATATTGACCAGTCGGATAAAAGGTGCGAATGTTATTTAAAGATTCAATCGCAGTGCGGTTTTGGTTTTTGTTCAATGCCTCGACGGCTTCTTGATAATATGCAGCGTCAGATTTTTCGGCGGTTTCGATTGTTTCTGCTTTACGATCAAATAATCCACCAACAGTGGCACAACCAGTCATCAGACTGCCTGACAATACGGCCATCACGGCGATTTTTAGAGCATTTGCTTTCATTGTATCCTCGATTTTGATGTCGTGTGACAAATTTTCGCTAGTTTAGCATGATTTGATGACCAAAACAACGAAACCAGACCACAAAGCCTGTCAAATCATCACAGCACAATAAATTAACACTCAAAAGCAATGCTAGAGCAAGGAAATGATTTGCACTATTCGACCGTGATGACTGATATTGACAAAAAAGCTGTTGGCAGTGATTGATTTTGGGCAAGTATTAATCAGTTTGATTTCGATTTCATGTCAATGGGTTAATATGCTTTAATCAACCAAAACCCAGTCAAGTAATGTCCATAATTAGCACCCAAAAGTGGCGACAATCCCAAAAATGTGCTAAAGTATCGCCTTTTATTTATCCATTTTTTAGTATAAGTAGCCATCATGACAGCTGATGATATTTCACACAAAGACACTCTTTTGACCGATACGCCATTTGATGCGATGATGGATGATGGTGATGCCTTTGATAATGACGAGGATACGACTGATGGCCAAGCAGATGGCGCAGTACACAGCTATACGGTGCAGGCAGCTGATGTGGGTGTGCGCTTGGATAAGCTTGGTAGCACGGTGTTTGATGGTTTTTCACGGGCTAATATCCAAAAGTTCATTGAAAATGGTGAACTGCTCGTCAATGGTGCGATTGTTAAGCCAAAATACGCAGTCAAAGCAGGCGATGCGCTGATATTGACCGCTGTACTTGAGAATCATTCTGAAGACTTGCCTGAGGATATCGCCATCGATGTCATCTATGAAGATGATGAAGTCATCGTAATCAATAAACCTGCTGGGCTTGTGGTGCATCCAGGGGCGGGCAACCGCACAGGCACGCTGGTGAATGCATTATTATATCACTATCCTGATGTGGCGCATCTGCCACGCGCAGGGCTTGTGCATCGTATCGATAAGGACACCACAGGGCTACTTGTCGTCGCTCGCACAAAATCAGCACAGCTTGATTTGATAGATCAGCTAAAAGATAAAAGCGTGTATCGTCTATACCAATGTATCGCACTGGGCGCACCACATGAGATCATGCGCCATGCGCGCATCGATGCGCCCATCGGCAGGCACAGCATGCAGCGCACCAAGATGGCAGTCAAAGATACTGGCAAGCCTGCCGTGACGCACATTGTCAGTGCAAAAGCGTTGCATGAGCGTTACAGCCTGTGTGATGTGCAGCTAGAAACAGGGCGCACGCACCAAATCCGTGTACACCTATCTCATGTCGGTCATCCGCTGATCGGTGATAAGGTCTATGGCACATCGCCACGAGCAGGGCTGACAGATGAGCAGCGTCAAGCGGTGGCAAATTTCCCAAGGCAGGCACTGCACGCACATACGCTTGGCTTTGTGCATCCTGTCACTGGTGAATCGATGAAATTTCATGCGCCACTGCCTGATGATTTTAGGGCGCTCATCGATGTATTTACCGACTGATTTGGCAAAATAAAGGATGTGATGATGAGTGATGGCGTGCCTGTTGGCGTACTTTATCAAGATGATGGCGTGTTGGTTGTACAGACACGAGCGGGGGTTTTTGATAAGTTTGATGATACTGATTTGTACGGTGAATTTAACTTGGGTTTGCATGTCAATGATAATCCCAAATCCGTACTACAGCGCCGCGCTATGCTGTTAGATGCCATCAGTGCCTATGCAGCGATCGAGGACATCCATTGGCTTAATCAAATACACGGCGATACTGTGCTTGATGTTGATGCGGATATGCCATCATTACAGGCGGTGTCTGCTGATGCACTCATCACCAAGTCATCCAATCATGCACTTGCCATCATGACGGCTGACTGTGTTCCTGTGGCGATTTTTGGTCAAAATCAAGATGATGGCATTGCCTGTATTCATGCAGGTTGGCAGGGATTGGTGAATGGCATCATCGCCAAAAGCTATGCCAAGCTAAGCACCAAGAACACCGCGATGCAAAATCCCAAAGCCATCATCGGCGCCTGCATCTCGCAAGGCTCGTATCAAATCACAGATGCACTTGCCAAGCGTATCTGTGATGAGGTGACAGCGCAGTCGCTTGTCAATATGACAGCATCAGATCTGTATGATAGCATCATCATTCCATCGGATGATGCTGGTAAAGTAAATATTGATATTGTCAAGCTTGCACGGCTAGAGCTTGAGCATCTAGGCATCGAAGTGGTGAATGATTCCGTGCCGTGCAGTTATCTTGAGCCGACATTATACTCTTATCGCGCTCAGACGCATGCAGGCAAATTGGCCACTGGCAGAATGGCATTACTCATCGCCAAAAAACAAGCCAAGACTTAGCTTGGCCTGTACAAGTGATGGCTTATGCAGGGTTGTCAATGTCAATAAACTGCGTCTTAATACCGAACTGATCAGCGATGCGATCAGCCAGCCGCATCACGCCACCGCGCTCGGTCGCATGATGACCTGCAGCAAAATAATCAACACCCATCTCACGCGCCATGTGGGTGGTGCGCTCTGAGATCTCACCAGAGATGAAGGCATCGCAGCCCATTAGCGCAGCTTGCTCGATCATATCCTGAGCGCCGCCTGTGCAGATGGCGATCTTCTTTAAGGTTCGCTTTGGATCATCGGCTGCGATGTGTGTCGGCGTGCGACCTAGGGCGTGGGCGATTTTTTGGGCAAGTTCATCGGCGGCGATCGGCGCAGTGCTGGCGATATTACCCACAGGATGTTTTTGGTCTGGATACAGCGCGTCTGTGATGGTAAGATCTAACAGATCGGCAAGCGCGCGGTTATTGCCAAGCTCGGGATGAGCATCGAGTGGCAAATGATAAGCGATGAGCGAGATGCCATGCTCGTATAAGCTTTGGATGCGCTTGCCTTTCATGCCAGTCAATGGCTGTGCTTCACCTTTCCAAAAATAGCCGTGATGCACCAAGATCGCCTGCGCCTTATGTTCGATGGCTTGATCAATCAGCGCCTGACAGGCTGTCACGCCTGTGATCAGATGCTCAATCGGCTTGCCAGTATCGACCTGCAGACCATTGGGGCAATAATCCTTAAATTCATCAGCGCTTAACAGCGTATCACAATAATCTGCCAAGGCGGCTGGGGTGGGCAAAGTCTGGCTCATAGGTCAGGGTATCCTTGTTTTAGTAAATAAATACATCATTTATCAGCCATCATCAGCTGATGAGCTTTGGCTTTTTATTGTAGTGGGTTTTTGGATCAAGTGCAAATCACTGCCATCACGCTCATCGATTTTAGTATTTTTAAACTTGATTAAATTAATAAATCGGCTTGTTAATTTGACGCACAGCCTTATATAAAGAACATGGCCGTTTTGTGATGATACAACGGCACTAGGAGTACCCATGAATCAGTCTGCACATCCCGACCAAATCGCACCAAATCCACCGTTAACCACCAACACCGAGCAGTTTGCCATTACTGGTATGACTTGCCAGTCCTGCGCCAGTCGCATCGAAAAAGTGCTGAATAAAAAACCAGCCATCGAATCGGCCACGGTGAACTTTGCCACAGAGACGCTGACGGTGGCTTATGATGCTGACAGTACGGATGCTGATGAGGTGATGGCTTGGGTCGAAAAAACAGGCTTTCACGCCACACCGATGACAGAGCATACCACTACTGACGCGCAGACGCCTTGGGGTCTGATGGTGCTGTGGCTGCTGTCGTTGCCGTTTTGGGTGGGGATGATTGGCATGATGATCGGCAGCCATGCATTGATGGTGCCTGTGTGGCTGCAATTTGTGCTGGCTAGCATCGTGCAGCTGGTATTTGGTGCCAGATTTTATCGTGGCGCTTGGGCAAGCATCCGAGGTGGACTGGCCAATATGGATGTGCTGGTGGCGCTCGGTACGACGGCGATTTGGGCGTATTCGACTTATGTTTGGCTGACCCATCCGCATGCGATGCACGCGGTGTATTTCGAGGCATCGGTGATGGTGATTGCCTTTGTGTGTTTGGGCAAATACCTTGAGCATCGCACAAAAACCCAAAGTCTGGACAGCTTGGGATTGCTCAGCAAACTGATCCCTACTGAGGTCATTAAACAAGTCGATGGCCAATGGGTAAAAGTCGCCATCGACAGCATTCAAACAAAAGATGTGCTATTGGTCAATACAGGCGATAAGGTCGCGGTGGATGGCGTGGTGCTGTCTGGTGTGGGGATGACAGATGAATCGCATCTGACAGGCGAGAGTTTATTGATCCAAAAATCGAGCAATGACACAATTTATGCAGGCAGCACCTTGATGGATGGGTCGCTGATTTATCAAGCCACTGCCACAGGTGAGGCGACTCAGCTGGGTGATATGATGACAGCATTAAAAGATGCCCAAGGCACCAAAGCTCATATCGCGCGCTTTGCCGATCGGGTGGCGGCGGTGTTCGTGCCTGTGGTGGTTGCGATCTCGATTATGACATTTGTGGCTAATTGGATGCTGGGCACGGGTTTTGATCAGGCGCTGATGCGTGCAGTGGCAGTACTGGTGATTGCTTGTCCTTGTGCTTTGGGACTGGCGACACCGGCGGCCATCATGGCGGGTATGGGTACTGCTGCTCGGCACGGTGTCTGGTTTAAAGATGCTGTGAGTCTTGAGTCTGCTGGCAGTATCGATACCATTATCTTTGACAAGACAGGCACGCTCACCACAGGCAAGCCAAGCGTGCGTCAGATGGCGCTGATGGACAGCGATCTGGATGCTAATACCGCGCTACAGCTGACCGCCAGCATCGAACAGTATGCCAGTCATCCCTTGGCTGATGCACTCATCCATGCTGCCAAAGCCGCCAATCTGCCACTACTGCCAGCTGATGACATCATCAGCACCACAGGCCAAGGGCTGTCAGGTAGGATCGATGCTGTGGGGCGCTTGACAGTGGGGACGCCTGATTTTGTCGGTATCGATGGCTGGATGGCTGATGAAGGTTGGCAAGATGTCAGCATTGTCGGTCTAGCCATTGATGGCGTGCCAAAGGCGATCTTTGGGCTAAGCGACACCCTAAAACCTGAAGCCGCCAGCATCGTCCATCAGATCCATCAAGACGATATCCAAACCGTGCTGCTCAGTGGCGATCGACAGTCGGTGGTGGATGAAGTGGCCAAGCATCTTGGCATTGACCGCGCCAAGGGTCAAATGTCACCGCGTGATAAGCTGGCATCGATCGAGGCACTCAAGCAGCAAGGCCACCGTGTCGCCATGATCGGAGATGGGGTGAATGACGCACCTGCGATGGCTGCAGCCAATGCCAGCTTTGCTGTTGGCGGTGCAACCGACATCGCGCGCCACAGTGCCTCTGCAAGGCTGCTTGGTGATTCATTAAGCCATGTGTATTATGCTTATACCATCGCGCGGATGACGCTTGCGAACATCAAACAAAACTTTTTCTTTGCTTTGGTGTATAACTGCATCGGCATTCCGCTGGCGGCGATGGGATTATTAAATCCGATGATGGCAGCCGCAGCGATGGCACTGAGCTCGATGTCGGTATTATTGAATGCCATGCGCCTAAAACGCGTGAGGCTAAATAGCGTCGATGGTGAAATTTCGGCAGTTTGATTTGGTAAATGAGAATTATTTGTATAAATTTCGTAGTCAACCAAAATAAATATTCTTATTTTTGCAATGTTTGCTATAATAGCCAAACATTTTATTCGTCACTCAATCCAAAGGTCTTACGGTGAAGCAAGTTTCCTCTTTGACAACAAATTTGACATCAAAATCACAGCGCGGTTCGACGAACCAAATTTTGGCGCTGTTCTTGATTGCGCTCATTTTTTCATCATTGATTGTCGCGGTGATCGGCTATAAATTTGGCTATCGTCAAGGCCTAAACAGCGTTGATAGAGCGGTCACCAGTAATAACGAAGCTGTCGCCAATGTCAGTCAGTTGTCTGCTGAAAATATTCAACTAAAACAAGACATTGCCACCGCGATTCAAGAACGAGACATCAGCCGCTCGACCCTTGATAATCTGCGCACCGACATCGAAAATCTAAAAACCACCAATTTGCAGCTTGAGCAGGTCAATGAGCTATTAAAGACTTCGGTGGCTGATCAAGGCGGTGTGGCGCTTAATATCATCGCCTCGGAGATCATCTCATTGCCCGAAAATACCTTTGAATATCGCTTTGATGTGGCGATGCTGGATATCTCAGGTAAGGCGGTGACCATGATCCCAAAACTAACCTTGTTAAATGAAACCAGCATGGTTGAGATCCCATTGGATCCTGCCAGCTATGATGTGCGCGGTGTCGCCAATATCCGCGGTCGATTCATCATGCCTGAGGGTTTTGAGCCTAAGCAAATGAAGATCGAGCTTGCCGCTGGCACCCAAAAAGTGCAGCAGCTGTATAATTGGCAAATCGGAAAAATCATCACTGATGCGCCGCCGTCATTATCAGAGATGTCGAGCACCAGCCATCGCCCGATTGTCAAATCTGACGCTCAATAAGGCGTATCATCAAGCAGGCGAAATGCTCAGTCATCGCCTGTTTTTGATTTTTAGATGGCTGTAGATCATTGAGCATCATACCAAAACCAACTTTCTCATGGAATTAACATGGATTCTAGTACCGATCTGGATACCGATGTCATCACCAAAAGCCAGACTCATGTGCAGCACCCCAAACTGTACGCAGTGGTGATGTATAATGACAATTACACGACGATGGATTTTGTGGTATTTGTGCTGATGGCGGTGTTTGAGCATTCGTTGGATGAAGCTTTTGAGCTGATGATGCAGATTCATCACGCAGGCCGTGCGGTCGTGGCGACATTGCCTTATGACATTGCTGAGATGAAGGTCGATGAGGTGACCATGCTGGCAGAACAAGAGCAGTTTCCGCTATTGACCACCATTGAGCCTGCCTAAGGTTTTGCCAAGTCACTGTCAGGTTTTACCAAATCACTGCCAGCTTTAACGGTGCGCTTGATACGCACACCCAATCATTTGATAAGGATAAGCATGTTAAGTCCTGAATTTATTAGCATCCAAGAATTTATCCAAGCATATGCCAAGCAGCATCAGCATCAGTTCATCACTGTCGAACATTTGTTTTTGGGCCTATTAAAAGATGAGACGACGATCAAGGTGCTTGAGATGTGTGGTGCGGACACGCAGCATTTTTTGACCAGCTTAAAGCAATACCTACAAGATTTCATCCCCAAGCGTGATGGCGTGGAGCCAATGCCCACCAAAAGCCTAAACCGAGTGCTTCAGCGCGCAATTTGGCAGGTGCAAGCCAGCCAAAGCGATCAACTGGTTGCGCCCATCGATGCACTGGTAGCGATCTTTAAAGAAGATAATAGCTATGCCAATGAATTGATCCAGTCAAGCGGAATTGATATTTTGGCGGTGACGCGTGCCATTTCAAGCCTGAATCGGCAGTATGCCACCGATAGTGATCTTATGGATGACAGCAGTAAAGAAGGCTTAAGCGCCAAAGATCCATTACAGCTTTATGCTCTAAATCTGAACGAACATGCCAAATCTGGCAAAATCGATCCTTTGGTAGGGCGATCCGATGAGATCGAACGCTGCGCACAGATCCTGTGTCGCCGCCGCAAAAACAACCCACTGCTGGTCGGAGATCCCGGCGTCGGCAAGACAGCGATCGCAGAAGGGTTGGCATGGCTGATCACTAGCGGTCAAGCACCCAAGCCATTGGCTGATGCGACGATTTACAGTCTGGATATGGGCGCACTGATCGCTGGTACTAAGTTTCGTGGCGAGTTTGAGGCGCGCATGAAATCGCTGATTGATGTTTTAAAAACCATGCCCGAGGCGATCTTGTTCATCGATGAAATTCATATGATCATCGGAGCAGGCGCGTCGATGGACAGCAGTATGGATGTCTCCAATCTCATTAAGCCAGCTTTGGCAAAAGGTGAGATCCGCTGCATCGGCTCGACCACTTTTATTGAATATCGCCAAGTGTTCGAAAAGGATCATGCGTTATCCCGCCGATTCCAAAAAATCGACATCAAAGAGCCATCGATCAGTGATGCCATCGCCATTTTGGATGGCTTAAAAGGCTATTATGAAGCCTTTCATCAGGTCAAATACAGCGAATCGGCCATCAAAGCGGCTGTCAAATTATCCGCCAAGCACATTCATGAGCGCTTTTTGCCAGACAAAGCCATCGATGTCATCGATGAAGCGGGCGCATATCGCCGCTTACAGGCGACCACTCAGACCAAAGACAATACCGATGCCAAAGATCCGATGGCGTCATCTGATGAAATCAGTGTCAATGACGGTGATGAGGTGATTGATGTTGGTGATATCGAAAAAGTGGTCGCGAAGATCGCGCGCATCCCACCCAAATCGGTCACCAGCGATGACAAGCAGATACTAAAAAACCTTGAAAAAAATCTCAAGCAAGTCATCTTCGGCCAAGATGCGGCAGTGGAAGTGCTGACTGATGCTATTTTATTGGCGCGCTCAGGTCTTACGCACCCTGATAAACCAATCGGGTCTTTCTTATTTGCTGGCCCGACAGGTGTCGGCAAAACCGAGATCAGTAAGCAACTGGCTTATCAGTTGGGTGTGCCGCTGCTTAGATTTGATATGAGTGAATATATGGAGGCGCATACCGCCTCGCGTCTGATCGGAGCGCCACCAGGCTATGTTGGCTATGATCAAGGCGGTCTATTGACCGAAAAAGTCCAACAAAATCCGCACTGCGTACTGCTGCTTGATGAGCTAGAAAAGGCGCACAGCGATGTGTTTAATCTGCTTTTACAAGTGATGGATCATGGCACGCTGACGGATAATAATGGCCGTTCGGTGTCCTTTAAACAAGTCATTTTGATTATGACAACCAATGTCGGCGCCCAAAGCATCAGCCGAAATTCGATGGGATTTACCGAGCAAAGCCATCACACAGACAACCAAAAAGCCATCGAGCAGACCTTTAGCCCAGAGTTTAGGAATCGCCTAGATGCCATCATTAACTTTGCGCCGCTGTCTAGTGCAGTCATTGATGGTGTGGTCGATAAATTCATCACCGAACTACAAGCCCAGCTCATCGACAAAAACATCATTCTGACTGTCAATGATGAGGTGCGAGCGTACTTGGCGTTAAAAGGCTATGATCGATTGATGGGCGCGCGACCGATGGCACGACTGATTCAAGACTCTCTCAAAAAACCGCTGTCGCAGCTGATTTTATTTGGAGGACTGTCAGAAGGCGGCAGCGTTGAAGCAGTCATGCAAGAAGGTGCGATAAAGCTTAAGACCAAAGCTTTGGCAACCCGAAAAGTCACTGGAAAAAAAGCCATAAATTGACTATAATTAATGCGGTTTTTATTTATAAGCATGTAGGTGAGCGATTATGGCAACAATTTTAGATGGTAAAGCATTGGCAAAAAGCGTTGAGAGCGATCTTTTGGCGCGTGTCGAAGCCCTGAAACAAAAAACTGGCCGCACCCCGATTTTGGCGACCATCTTGGTGGGAGATGATCCAGCGTCTGCCACTTATGTACGCATGAAAGGCAATGCTTGTCGCCGTGTTGGCATGGACAGCATCCGTGTCGAAATGCCAGAGCAGACGACGACCGATGAGCTGTTAGCCAAGATCGATGAGCTAAACGCCAATCCGGATGTGCATGGTATTTTGCTGCAGCATCCAGTGCCATCACAGATCGATGAGCGCGCTTGCTTTGATCGCATCAGCTTGAGCAAAGATGTCGATGGTGTCACTTGCTTGGGCTTTGGGCGTATGGCGATGGGCGAGCCTGCTTATGGATCCTGCACCCCTCAAGGGATCATGCATCTATTGAATGATTATGGCATCGAGCTACAAGGCAAGCATGCTGTGGTGGTCGGTCGCAGCGCGATTTTGGGCAAGCCGATGGCTATGATGCTACTAAATGCCAACTGTACTGTGACCATTTGCCATTCACGCACCCAGAATTTGCCTGAGCATGTGGCTTCTGCCGACATCGTCGTCGGTGCTGTCGGTGTGCCTGAGCTGATCAAAAAAGACTGGATAAAACCAGGTGCCATCGTCGTTGATGCAGGTTTTCATCCGACCGATGAAGGCGGCTGTGGTGACATCGAACTGGACGGCATTGATGCCATCGCCTCAGCTTATACACCTGTACCAGGTGGTGTGGGACCGATGACGATCAATACTTTGATCCGCCAAACTGTCGAAGCTGCCGAAAAAGAAGCTGGTCTATAAAATCACAGACCAACAATGACAGCATCGCTTGTGTGAGCGATGCTGTTTTTTTAGAATTGATTGAGCGGAATTTTTAGATAACGGATGCCATTATCCTCAGCATCTGGCAGCCTGCCTGCGCGCAGATTGACCAAAATGGCGGGTAATATCAGCTTTGGCATGGACAGCGTTTTATCTTTGGCGTCGCGCATAGTGACAAAATTGGCCTTATCGGTTTGCGCGGCAAGATGGATATTATGCTGCTTTTGTTCGCCGATGCTGGCCTTATGACAAAAGGTATGTCGATCAGACGGCAGATAATCGTGACACAAATAGACTGTGGTATCACAGGGTAATCTGTAGAGCTTTTGTACCGAATCAAACAGCGCTTCACTGCTGCCTTTGGGAAAATCACATCGAGCGGTGCCATAATCAGGCATAAAGATAGTATCACCAACAAAAACCGCGTCACCGATTACATAGCTCATGCAAGCAGGCGTATGCCCCGGCGTGGCAAGTGCGATGGCAGACAGCGACCCGATGGCAAATGAGTCGTCATCGGCAAATAGATGATCAAAGCCCATCTGTGCATTGACTGTCTTAAAATCTGTATTATAGATCTCACCAAATACCGCTTGCACCTCTTCGATGCGATGGCTGATGGCAATCTGACCACCCAATTGAGACCTGAGATAACTCGCGGCGCTTAGGTGATCGGCGTGGATGTGGGTTTCTAAATGCCATTGTACTTTTAGGCTGTGATCTTGGACATAGTCAATGATCTCATCGGCAAGCTTGGTATTGGTAGATGCGCTGGCCATCTCAAAGCCAAGCACGCTGTCGATGATGGCACAATAATCCGTTGCAGGGTCAGTCACCACATAGCTGAATGTGTGACTGTCTTTATCAAAAAAATGCTGAACTTTCATGCTTTACTCCCATGTCGTCTCACCCAATCAAAGCCAAACATTGCGACCAACATAGGCATAAAAAAATACAATGCCTCAAACCTACCCAAGCCCATCAATGACAGCGCGGGGGCAGGGCAGATCCCCACCAAACCCCAACCAATACCAAAAAGCAGCGCACCCGTGATCAGTGATCGATCGATGCTTGTGGCAGTCGGCAGATCAAATTTGCCGTCGTCATGCGTTGCCATATGACGCTTGGCAAGTGTAAATGGCACAATCGCCACGCTGATCGCGCCGATCATCACAAAGGCCAGACCGGCATCAAATGCCCCAAAAATATCCAAAAATCCGATGACCTTGGCAGGATTTGCCATACCTGAAATCAGCAAACCTGCACCAAATAACAACCCAGCCATCAAGGCATAAATCTGTGCTTTATTCATAAAAGACCCCATCCGCGCATCATCGCAACACTCAGCATGCCTACTGCCATAAATGTCACAGTTGCGATCATCGAGCGCAGCGAAAGTCTGGATATGCCACATATCCCATGACCGCTGGTGCAGCCTGACCCCAGACGCGTACCGACACCGACCAGTACGCCTGCGATGACTAATAAAACATGATTATCAGTTAAGCTGATGGCATTATGATCTATCCAACCAAATAGCCGCGCCAGTAAGGCGCTGAGCAAAATACCCAATAAAAACCAGAGCGCAGGACTGGCTTTGGTAGTAGGCAGTCTTGCAATCATGCCGCTGATGCCGACCACTTTGCCTGTCGTGTACAGATATGCGACGCAGGCGATGCCAATCAACACCCCGCCAAGCCATGCCGATAAATAAGGATGCATAATGATCTCCATTAAAATATATTTTATTATAATATATATTTTTATATAATGATAGAAATTTTTTGTGCTTTGTGATACGATGGTTTCTTTTTTGGGGAATTAAGTTGAGTAATATTGATTTTACCGAGTTGCCCAAAGCGGTATCTGTGCTAAAACTCTTGGCCAATCCTGAGCGGCTAAAGATCGTCTGCGTACTGGCAGAGCGGTCTTTGAATGTGGGTGAAATTGAGATACTGACACACATTACACAGCCCACCTTGTCGCAGCAGCTTGGTATTTTGCGTAAAAAGGGCGTGCTAAGCACGGACAAGCGTGGCAAATTTGTGTATTATCAGTTGGCCGATCCTAAGCTTGTGCAGCTGATCGGCTGCTTGCATGAGTTGTATTGCGACCCCAGCGCCTGAGCTTATCACAGCGCACAGCTGATTAATGTCTTTGATAAATAGATGACCCCAGCCATCAGGCCATCAATCACAAAGGCCGATTCAGCCTTGACCATGATGGTCTAAAGCCAAATCAGCCTAAGCGGTGTCGGATTAACCTTTGATGCGGATCAATGATTCAAAATTTTGCCCAAAAACGCCTGCGCGCGTTCAGACTTGGCGTTTTGGAAAAACTCATCTTTGCTACAGTTTTCGACGATATGCCCTTGATCCATAAAGATAATACGGCTGGCGACTTGGCGCGCAAAGCCCATTTCATGTGTCACACACATCATGGTCATGCCCTCATTGGCCAAATCCACCATCACCTCGAGTACCTCTTGAATCATCTCAGGATCGAGCGCGGAAGTCGGTTCATCGAACAGCATGGCGATCGGATCCATCGATAGGGCGCGAGCAATCGCCACACGCTGCTGCTGACCGCCTGACATCTCGGCAGGATATTTTTTGGCGTGTGCTGCCAGACCGACGCGATCTAGATAGCCCATGCCTTTTTTGATGGCTTCATCAGCCCCTCTGCCCAGTACTTTTTGTTGGGCGATGGTTAGGTTTTCAATGATCGATAAATGCGGAAATAACTCAAAATGCTGAAATACCATACCTACTTGGCTGCGCAGTTTTGGTAGATTGGTGTTTTTATCGCCAACACTGGTGCCATTGATTAAAATTTCCCCTTTTTGAAAGGGTTCTAGGCCGTTGACAGTCTTGATTAGGGTGGATTTGCCTGAGCCTGATGGACCACAGACCACCGTGACATCACCTTTGTGGACATGAGCGGTGCAGTCAGTCAGCACCTGAAAATCGCCATACCATTTGCTGACATCGCGGATTTTGATCATGATTTCATCGGATTTGTGACCGCTGTCGGTGACAAGGCCACCAAATTCATTAATATAAGATTTATCGTCGATTTGGGTAATGATTGCCATGTTATGATCCTTGTTGCGTCAAACACGCAGATTCTTTTGAAGTCGTGCCACGCCTTTTGAGGCGATTAAGCTGATGATAAAATATACAGCACCGGCAGATAAAATATAAAATTCCAATAAGCCCATCAATTCACCGCGCACATAAGCTGCACGGAACAAGTCAACCAAGCCAACTGCAAACACCAGCGTCGTATCTTGAAATAAGATGATCGATTGCTGAAGCACCAATGGCAGCATCTTGCGAAAGGCTTGCGGCAAGATGATCAAACGCATGGTCTGCGGATAAGTCATGCCCAGTGCTTTGGCAGCATTTACCTGACCTTTGCCGATCGACTGAATGCCAGCACGAACGATCTCAGCAAAATACGCCGCCTCAAACATGATAAAGGCAATGGTACAGCTCATGAATTTGGCATCGACGGTCAGATAATTGCCCGTGACCATGGTGTACATCATCGGCACAGCAAAATAAAACCACAGCAGCACCAACAGTAGCGGCACAGAGCGAAAATAGTTGACATACAGCTTGGCAGGAATCGCCAAAATCGGCTTTCCAGATAAGCGCATCAGCGCAAGCAATGTCCCTAAGGCAAGGCCGCCGATCACTGCACAAATCAGCACTTTAAAGGTGATGCTAAGACCTGATAACAAAATCGGGGCAGCGGTTTGTAATTCATTAAGCATGCTGACCTCCATCGATTTGGCCTTTGATGCGCAGCTTTTTTTCAAGATAAGTCATGCCATAAATCAAAGTTAAATTAAAAATCAGATAAATGATCGTGGCATAAGTATAAATCTCAAAGCTGTTTTGAGTGTATTCACTGATGGTTTTGGTCTGGCTAATCAGTTCTGTGACACCGACCAGTGAGGCGACAGAGGCGTTTTTAAAGCAGTTGGTCAGCTCAGAACTTAAAGGCGGTAAGATGGTGCGAAAAGCTTGGGGTAGTATCACATAGCGATAGGCTTGAGCGGTGCTAAAACCCAAGGCAGCAGCGGCATTGGCCTGGCCTTTTGGCAGTGATTCGATGCCAGTGCGTACTTGCTCGATGATGCGTGCTGCGGTGAATAAGCCCAAACCTATGGCAGCTGAGATCGCAGCCGATGTGGTGGGATCAAGCGACTGATACCAAAAGGTGCGAAAGCCCTCGGTCAACAGATTTGGCATCACATAAAACCAGAAAAACAGCTGCACCAATAGCGGCACATTGCGAAAAAAATCGACATAAACTTTGGCGATCGTTTGCGCAGCTTTATTAGGCAGGGTGCGCATGATCCCAAGCACGGTGCCAATGGCCATCGCCAAAATCCACGCGCTGCCGCCGATGATGAGCAACCATTTAAACCCCGTCAATAGCCAATGCCAATACAGCTCATTGCCTATTCCTGTGGATTGCCAAAGGACGCTCCAATTCCATTGATAATTCAAGATATGCCCCTTAATTCAAACATGGCAAGCAAAGTCAACATCAAAAGATGCTGACTTGGGTAGATTTATCAAGTTACCTTGGCGGTTACTTGGCTTGGGTTGGTTGGTCGGTTGGCGTTGCCAACAGAGCTTTTAGGTTGTCAGACATGGCAAATTGCATGTTGACATTTTTTGGTGGGATAGGTTGGGTGAACCATTTGTCGTAGATGCTATTGATCTCGCCTGAGGCATAGACGGCTTTGAGGGCATCATCAACCACAGCTTTAAATTCGGCATCGCCTTTGCGCATCATACAGCCATAGATTTCAAATGATTGTGGCTCGCCAACGATGTGCCATTTGGCAGGGTCTTTGGCTTTGGCTTTCTCGCCTGCTAGTAGGACATCATCCATCATGAAAGCTTGCGCGCGACCATTTTCAAGCATCAAGAAAGATTCACCGTGATCTTTGGCTGAGATGATGTTGATGTTTAGTTTGTTGTCATCATTAAACTGGCGAATGTAGCGCTCTGATGTCGTACCAGCGGTGGTTACTAAGGTTTTGCCAGCCAAGTCATCAAAGCCATTGATGCCAGAGTCAGTAGCGGTCAATAGGCGCGTACCGATCTCAAAGAAACCCACAGAAAAGTCCACTTGCTGCGCGCGCTCTTCATTGTTGGTGGTAGAGCCACATTCAAGATCAACCGTGCCATTTTGCACCAATGGGATGCGAGTTTGTGAGGTGACCAGATTATAGCGTACTTTTAGATCTGGCATTTGAAGCTTTTGTTTGACAGCTTCGACAACTTTAAGCTGTAGGTCGTGTGCATAGCCCACAGGCTGATTTGGGTTGTCAGCGATATAAGAAAACGGAATAGAGGAATCACGATGCGCCAGCACCATGGTGCCTGACTGTTTGATTTTATCCAATGTGCCTTGTGTGCTGCCTGCTGCGGCTGGAGCGGCAGCATCTGTAGCGGCGGTTTGCTCTGCAGGCTTGTTACATGCGCTTAGGCCAACAGCGGCAACCATTGCCAAACCAAAAGATAAAGGTCTTAATTGAAACATATGAAATCCTTTTTAAATAAACACAAAAATCGTCAAAACTGACACAGCCATCACGATCACCGCAATCCTGCTGCATTATTACAATAGTGTAAAATTTGCTAAAAAGCAAGCAATTTATTTAAAAAAGCATATACATATTTTAGTATCGGCTCTGACAAGCCATTGATTAAGTCATTAATCATCAACTTAGCCCATCCAAATGTTAAAATTAAAACTCATCTGCCCATGCATGCGATTATTATTGATCAGTTGCAAATATTGATGAGTAGCAAAAACGATAGGATATCAAGATTGATGACTTTTTGATTGATGGCTTAAAGATGATGATTTATTGATGAAATCCAACAAAGCGCATCGGATGTTATCTTGGGATAACTCCGCGAAATAAATTTACACAAATTTTACAAATTGTGCCATCATTTTTACTTAACCTGTTCCATATTTTGTGTTAGGATGAATTTAGATCAGCACAAAAGCGTTTGCTAAGTGTTGAATCTATTGTTTTACACAGTTTTTGACAGATTTTTAATAAGGATGATCGATATGAAAAAATTATTTGCAGGTGTGGCGCTGGCTTCTGTGGCTTTGGTGGGCTGCGCATCGAATCAACTGGATGACAAGCAAGTCGTCATGGTTGAAGGCCAAGCTCAAGAAGTACAAGTACAAGCTCTACGCAGCTTTCAAGTAGAGATCGCACCACGCAAAGCCGTCTGCGAACTGACCAACACCGCTGGTGAAAAAGTGCAAGCCGAATGCCTGCAATATCGCCGTACTTTCGATCGTAACTTTAACACCCTAAGCGGTGACATCGAAGGCTTTGAATATGAGCCAGGTTTCCGTTATGTACTTGATCTAAAACAAGATCGTCTGCTAAACGAAGAAACAGGCCAAGTCGTGCCAAAATGGTCTTTGAATAAAGTGATTTCAAAGACAGCTGAATAAGGTCACACAGCGGCTGAGTATCAATCAGCACTGACTAAAAAACCAAATTCTCTGTGAATTTGGTTTTTTGTTGCCTTAACACTGACTAAAGCCAGATCCGACATTACTAAGCTCAATGCGATTGCTGGCTGCATTGGTGACATGTACCGCAAGTCCACCTTTGGCAGTTTCTTTATATTTATCCATCATATCCATGCCCGTGGCTTTCATCGTGGCGATGGCCTTATCCAGTGACACATGATGACTGCCATCACCACGCAGTGCCAGACGGGCGGCGTTGATGGCTTTGATGGAGGCCATGGCATTGCGTTCGATACACGGCACCTGCACCAGCCCTGCGATGGGATCACAGGTCAGACCAAGATTATGCTCAAGCCCGATTTCTGCGGCGTTTAGGCACTGCGCGACACTGCCGCCAAGCACATGTGCAAGTCCTGCTGCTGCCATCGCACAGGCAGATCCGACCTCGCCTTGACAGCCGACCTCTGCGCCTGAGATTGAGGCATTTTGTTTGATCAAAGCGCCGACAGCGCCTGCCACCAATAAAAACTCGCGCACCCCTTGATAATTAAAGGAGGGAATAAATCCACGATAATAATGTAGCACTGCAGGGATGATACCTGCTGCACCATTGGTTGGTGCGGTGACGACTTTGCCGCCTGCAGCGTTTTCTTCATTGACAGCCAGTGCGTACAGATTCACCCAGTCCATCGCCAAGAGGCCACCATTACCCGAATAGCCATACTCTTTGGACAGCTGTTCGTATAATGCCTTGGCGCGGCGTTTGACATTCAGGCCACCAGGCAAGATGCCATCGACCTTGCAGCCTTGGGTGACACATGCCTGCATGGTATCCCAGACTTCATTCAAATAATCTTTGATCTCGGTTTCTGATCTGAGTGTTTTTTCATTTTCAAGCATCAGTTCAGCGATGCTAAGATCGTGCTTTTGGCACAGTTCGGCCAGTTGCTCGGCACTATTAAAATCATAGATAAAAGACTGTTTTTCATCATGATTTTCGCTTTCTTCTAACTCATCACTGTCTTTGATAAAGCCACCACCAATCGAAAAATAAGTGCGCGATATTGTCGAGCCATCACTAAGTTTTGCCGTCAGGCGCATGCCGTTGGGATGCTGAGGCAGCGGCTGATCATCCCATAACAGATGCTGATCACCATCAAAAAACACTTCATGACGCCCGTCAAGGGTGAGTTTATGCTCTTGGTAAATGGGCTGTAGATACTCATCTGTGGCGGTGGTATCGATGCTGCGCGGCTCATGACCCAAAAGCCCAAGCAAGATCGCGGTATCGGTAGCATGTCCTTTGCCAGTCGATGACAATGATCCATACAGCTCAATTGTGATCTCATCAACCTGTGTCAGTCGATCGCCCAGATCTGCCAAAAAGCGATTGGCGGCGACCATTGGGCCGACGGTGTGTGAACTGGATGGCCCAATGCCGATTTTAAATAATTCAAAGACACTGATCATGTTTTATCCTTTTTTTATTATAATCTATTCAGGTTAAAGTTGGCTGCTATCACACCAGTTGATGATTATGAGCAGCTGCTATTGATGCCAGTTTTTGTGATGCACATTTTGCTGCCATCGCCCAGATTGCCAATCCAAGCTTTGCCATTTTCAAAGATCAACGGGCGGGCAGGCTTATTGGGGGTGGCGCTATTTGGGTGAATGCCGTCTTTGTGAAACTGAAAAGGGATCACCAAATCAGCTTTTTCATCAATAAATCCCCAATAATTGCCCTGACGCACAGCAGCCAAGCCCTCGGCATAGTCGCGCACTTCATCAAAAGCATACAGCACACGCAAATTGCCTTGGGGATCGACAAAGCCCCATTTGCCGTTTTGCTCGCGCTTAATCAGAGCTGCAGTCGAGGCGCTGCTTGACTGAGTGCTGGGCTGCACAGTTGTGATGCGACTGGTGGTTGTCGGCTGTGTGGGCGCGATGGGTTGGCTTATGATGCGAGTTTGGTTGCGGCTGGCCGCTGTATTTGATGCGCTTCGGCTAACCACTGGCGGCTGGATGCGATTGCCTTGTTTGTCGATGTCGTAGCGCTGACCGCTTTGGGTGACACTTGCTACGCCATTGACATAGTCGGTGATTTGGCTGACACTGCGATCAAAGGTGCGGATCAGGCGGCCATTGCTGGCAAGCACAACAAAGCGACCATTGGCATACGCGATGAGTCGATCCTCTCGAACACCACGCGCCCAAATGCCAGATGGCATGCGATCATATTCAAAGCCAATGACCACTTTACCTTGGGCATTAATGTAGCCGACTTTACCGTTTTTGAGTACTGGCATGATCCCTGCGGCGAACTGACTGGGCAGGGCGGCTTGATAGGCGAATAAATCAGCGGTTTTGTTGCCGCGAGTATCCAAGAGCGCCACAGGCTGTCCGTTATCCTTGGTGGCCAAAAACACACCGCCTTGACTTGTGCAGGTGGTATTTTTAAAATGGCTTTTTGGTGGCGCGCAGGCATAAGCGCTGCCAAGACTGGCTGCTAAAAGCGATGCTGCGATCAGGGTTTTGGTCATTGAAATTTTAATCATAAAGCTGTGCATATTAAGATTTAAGATACCAAGTATTCTATTTAATTGTCGAGGTCAGTGCCCCCCGCATCTTTGGGCGGATCTGAAGTGACATTTTACCCATCAAAAGGCGATTTGTATAGATGCCATTGTGATTATTACCCATGAACTGCTCAATCAGCACATGCCAATCCATCATAAAAAACATCATGCGTTGGCAAATCATACTTAAATCAGCAAAAAATCAAAAAACATTTGCAAATGCGAACAGTTATTGTTATTATAATCATCAAATACAGAGAGTTGTTGTCTGTTTCTTTTTATATCAGATTTTGGGTGACACCCAACGACCATGAAAAGGAGTGATCAGATGTATGTCTGTATCTGTCATGATGTCAAAGACACACAAATTAAAACCGCGCTTGCCGCTGGCGTCTGCTGCATGAAAGGACTGCAAGATACGCTATCTGTCGGCACATGCTGTGGCTGCTGTATCCCAATGGTGCAGGATTTGCTTGATGAGCATAGTCAAAATGCCGTCGCCATCGATGTGATGGCAAGCTGACTGGCGCTGATAGGGCGATCTTTTAGATATTGGTTGTGATATTTTTTTGATGGCCATACGCCAAATGGCATTATGCGATCGCTGTATAAGCTTTCTTATGTTACCCGATTGTTGCTAAGTTGTGATGATCGGGTTCGTTTTTGTCTGCTGCCCAATGATTGATTTTTTGTATCGATAAGCATTATCAGTTTGAAAATAATCATCAAGTGTGAATAAATTGGATTTTGACTTAATATTTTAAAAAATAGCTATAATTTTCAAATATTTACAAAATTAGCCTGCATTTGTGCCGCCACTTATAAGCAATAATGACTACTGCTTGCATTTGCGAGCGATTGTCAGAGTGCTAAGCGTTCGCAGTTCATAACTATTACAATCCATTGCTGGATTTTGGGCATAAATGTGCTACCATAATCCCTACAAATTTTTAACTTTTATTTTAACTTTTATACAGGAGCGAGTGATGAAATCTTCTCAAAAAGTCATTGATTATCTAAATTTTCTATTGGGCGGCGAGCTGGGTGCGCGTGATCAGTATTTCATTCACTCTCAAATGTATGCCGAATGGCATCTGGGCAAGCTGTATGATCGCATCCATCACGAGATGGACGATGAGACCTTGCACGCTCAGCTGATCATTTCTCGCATTTTGATGCTTGGCGGCACGCCAAATATGCAAGTATCTGCCATCAACATCGGTACTGATGTACCAAGCATGCTAAAAAGCGATCTTGAGCTTGAATACAGTGTGCAAGAGCATCTTAAAGAGGGCATCGCGCTGTGTGAAGCTGAGCGTGACTATGTGACTCGCGATATGTTGGTGCGTCAGCTAGAAGACACAGAGCAAGACCACGCACACTGGCTAGAGCAGCAACTGCGTCTGATTGAGTTGATGGGTCTTGAAAACTACCTACAAAGCATGGCAGGTGAGCCATCTCAAGCCAACGCAGCGCACTGATAAGGAAATGATATGAAAGGTAATAAAGAAGTCATCCGCGCACTCAATGCCGCACTGGGACAGTCACTAATCGCCATCAACCAGTATTTCTTGCATGCGCGCATCGTCAAAAACTGGGGCATCGGTGAGCTAAACGAAGCTTTTTATAAGCAATCCATCCAAGAGATGAAATGGTCAGATCAGCTGATCGAACGCATTTTGTTGCTTGAGGGTCTGCCAAATTTGCAAGAATATGGCAAGATTTTGATCGGTGAAGATGTCGCTGAGATTTTAAGCTGTGATCTAAAGCTAGAAAATCGCAAGCACGATCTTTTGGTGGAGGTCATCAATACTTGTGAAACCAACCGCGATTATGTCTCACGCGAGCTGCTAGTCGCTCTAAAAGATGGCAACGAAGAGCATATCGACTGGCTAGATACCCAAAACGAGTTGATCGCATCAATGGGCATCCAAAACTACATTCAGCTTAAAGCCCAAGAAGACTGAGCATCTGCTGATCCTGAATAAAGCAGCCAAATTTGGCTGCTTTTTTTGGTGGATGATCATCAATACACGAAGCGCATCGATTAGAATTGATAATTAAAACCGACGCGCGTTCTGCTTTCGATATCATCGTTGGTCAGCGGGCTGTTCTTTTGGGTGTCAGATAGCCATTCGATGTTTTGGTTAATAAACACACTGATGCGCGGTGTGGCTTGGTAATTGACGGTGGCAGAGACAAATGGCGACCAGCTGGATTCGGCTTGATAAGCTGCCACGCCTGAGCGGACGGATTCAGCATCACTGACACCATAATAATAGTTATTATAATCTTCACTGCGCCAAGTCGCACCGAAGCTTGGGTAAATGGTCCAATCATCCTTAGTAAATTTGCTGACATGTGCCAGTGACAGCGTTTGGCCACCGTGCTTATCCAATAAGTCAGTAGTGGCTTTGGCGCGCAGACCACCGATCGGACTAAGATACATGTAGCTGATATGCGCCAGCGCCGAGGATTTGCGCTCATTGAGCTGTGCTAAGTTGCCATGCGCATCTTCAGGATCGAAGTTGCGACCATCATAGCTGACACCTGCACGCAGATGATGGCGATTGTCTTTATAAGGATAAATGCCTGCCTCCGCGCCCTCGATGTACACGCGGTTATTGTCATAAAAAGCTTGTGGCAGCACATAGGTCTGCGCATCAGCATCATAAGCAGAAGACAGATGCGTCACGCTCATTCCTGCGCTGAATGTTGCGTCTGGATCGATCGGCAGGCTGTCAGCATGAGCGATGATACTCATACCAGCTGCGCTGATGATGGCGAAATGAAAGGCAGATTTCATATTAATCCTTAATGCAGATTTAATTTTGGGAAGATGTGGGTTGATTGATGCTTACTATACGACGCTTTGGGCGCTGGGTCAAGCGACACATCAGCTCATAACCGATGGTGCCAGCACAACTGGCGACCTCATCGATGCTGGGTGATGCGCCCCACAGCACCACAGGCGCACCGATATTAATTTCAAGCCCATCAACATCAATCATTAGCATATCCATCGCCACACGACCGATGATCTCACGCTGATGCACTTTGCCGTGCGCATCGGTGATGCTGACTTTGCCAGATGAGACCACTCGTGGATAGCCGTCACCATAACCGATGGCTACGACGGCGATCTGATGGGCTTTTGTCGCCATCCACAGAGCGCTGTAGCCGACGCAATCTTGATCGGCGAGTGTATGCAGCGCCATCACTTGTGAAGACAGTGTCATGGCGGGCTTTAGACCCAGCTCATGCGCGCTTTGATCGGCCACAGGCTTTGAGCCATATAAGGCGATGCCTGCGCGCACCCAGTCATGCTGTTGATCAGCAAAATTGATGATACCTGCTGAATTGCATAAGCTGGCTAGGGTCTGCGGTGCAAATTGACGAATGGCATTGAGCATCTGATTAAACTTTAAAATTTGTCGAGCATTCATCGGATGAGACTGCTCATCGGCACAGGCAAAATGACTGGTCAAGATCAGCTGATAGCCTGCATCATTCAGCTGTCGCGCTGCCTCGATGATGGCATCATCACCAAAACCTAGCCGACTCATGCCAGTGTTATATTTTAGCCATATGGTGCGCCCAAAGGCATCATCATCGGGCGTTAGTGATAGCGCCCAATTCAGCTGCTCGATTTGATGAATCACACAGCCAAAGTCATGCGCCAGCGCTGTTTGCCATTCTGCTTGACTAAACACGCCCTCGATCAGCACGATAGGCTTTTGATGACCCAAGGTTTTGATAGCCAGAGCCTCGCTCATACACGCCACCCCGAAGCCATCGGCAGCCATCAAAGCAGGTAGAGCCGCCTGGATGCCGTGACCATAGGCATCGGCCTTGACCATTGCAAGGACTTTGGTGGTAGGCTTTAGGTGTTGTTTGATGACTTGCAGGTTATGTGCCAAGGCATCTTGGTCGATGGTGATGGTCGTGTTTCGCATGTGCTTTGTCTATTTTGATAAAACTATAAAAAACTCAATCGGCTGGGCTGATGTGCTGATGTCTTGATACACAGATGCTGGGCATTGGCTGCATCTCATTCATCCATATCATAATCTTCAGGCACATCGCCCGGCACCAGATCTTCAAATCGTACATATTCACCCAAGAATTTGAGTGGGACTTTGCCCCGCTCACCCTGACGGTTCTTGCCGATGATCAGCTCTGCTAAGTGCTTGATGTCGTCTTTATCTGGATAATAATAATGATGGCGATAGACAAATAAGATCAAGTCGGCATCCTGTTCGATCTGGCCTGATTCACGAATGTCGGAGATCAGTGGGCGCTTATTTGGGCGTTCTTCGACTTTACGGTTCAGCTGTGACAGCGCCACCACAGGACAGTTTAATTCACGCGCCAATGCCTTCAAGCTGCGCGAGATTTCGCCCATTTCATTGACTTTATTATCGCCCATCCCTGGCACGCGCATCAGCTGCATGTAGTCGATAAGTACGAAGCCCAGCCCATCTGGATGGTTTTTGGCGATGCGGCGACATGTGGCGCGTACCTCCGATGGGCTTAGATCTGAGCGATCGTCGATATACAGATGCTTATCTTGGAGCAAAGTCACGCCATTCATAAACCGACCCCACTCATCTTCATTCATATCCGCTGACATGATGCGCCGCATGTCGATACTGCCCCATGCTGCCAACATACGCATGGCGATGGACTCAGCTGGCATTTCCATCGAGAAAATCACCACCGACTTATTGGACATCAAAGCCGACTGAGCAAAATTCAGCGCCAGCGCCGTCTTACCCATCGCAGGGCGCGCTGCCAGGATAATCAAGTTGCCATTTTGAAAACCCAGCGTTTTGTTATTTAGGCCGATAAATCCTGTATCCAGACCGACCAAGCCCTCTGGACGCAAGCGAATCTCATCGAGTTGAGTGACGACATTGGCCAGTACATCATCGATCCGCTGCGGCCCTGTTTTACTGGTGCCGCGCGCAAAGCTCTCACCGATGCGAAAAATATCCGATTCGATGGTGTCTAAAATCTCAGTGACGCTTTGTTTTTTGGGATGATAAGCCAGATTGAGCATGTGGTTTGCCGAAGAAATCAGCTGCCGATAGACAGACATTTCGCGGACTTTTTCAGCATAATTGATTAGATTAAAAAAATTGGCCGTGCTTTGGTTGATGGCGATCAAATATTCCTCACCGCCAGCAGCGGTCAGCTGCCCAACACGGCTAAGATAATCATGCACCATGATGCTGTCATAAGGCTCATTGACACGCGCCAGATGGCTGATGGCTTCAAAAATTCGCTTATGCCGCTCACCATAAAAATCCTCAGCGCTGATCAGATGCTCAATGTTGGCAAATGAGTCGTTAATACTCATCAATGATGCCAATAAAGAGCGCTCCATCTCGATATTATGGGGCGGCTGTAGGGTCAATAAGCTGTCGGGCTTTTCGGTGTGATTACTCATAAAAACTAACTAGCGTGGATGGCTAAAAAAGTACTTATCTGGCGATGGCCAAATAAGTAAATGGATAAAATTTGATTGGTAAAGCTTGGCAAAAATGCTAGAATTATTCTTTATTCATCTGCCAAATTGTATCACAAAACCACCCCTAAAGGATACGCCAAAATGACAGCATTTTTCGCAAAGTCTGCCAAAGCCGCACCACATCAAGCTTGCGATCAACTGCCATATCTGATCACCACGGGAGAGCCTGCTGGTATCGGCATGGACATTGTCATTGATATGCTGTGCCATCATCGCGATCAGCTGCCTGCGCCGCTGCTTATTTTGGCCGATTGCTTTGCTTTTGATGAGCGTGTTGCCATGCTAAGGGCAATTAACGCCCATCAGATGCCTGATTATGCAGTGATTGATGATTTGCCTGATAATATTGATAATATTGATAATCAATTTATCAAAAATAAACTATCTGGCACAGCACACTCTGTCATTATTTTGCACATACCTTGCACTGACAAAGTCGTTGCAGGTCAATTATCTGCGCGTAATGCCCCTATGGTCGAGCGGCAGCTACATCTGGCGCATGTTTTGGCATCAACAAAGCAAGTGGCTGCCATCATCACCGCACCCTTGCAAAAATCTGTGATGATTGATGGTGGTGTGCAGCTGGATAATGGTGATTTGTTCAGTGGGCATACCGAGTATTTTATGCATAAGGCAGGCTGTGATAAGGTGGTGATGATGCTGGCCAATCGTGTCATGAAAGTGGCACTGGTCACGACACATCTACCGCTGCGCGCTGTGGCTGATGCCATCACTGCTGATGAAGTGGCGAGCACAGTCGCCATCACGCATCATGCCTTGACGCATCAGTTTGGCATCCCAAATCCCAAAATCCTAGTCTGCGGACTCAATCCACACGCAGGCGAGAGCGGTCATTTGGGTGATGAAGAAATCAACATCATCAATCCTGTCCTACAAAACTATCGTGATGACGACATGGATATCTCGCTTGCCATGCCTGCTGATACGCTGTTTACCCGCCATCATCTAGCGCACTGTGATGCGGTGATTGCCATGTATCATGATCAAGGCTTGGCACCGCTCAAATCGCACGGCTTTGGTGATACGGTCAATATCACGCTTGGACTACCCTATGTGCGTACATCGGTGGATCATGGCACGGCACTCGATTTGGCAGGGACAGGGCAGGCGAGTAGCTCAAGTTTATTACAGGCGATTGCTTATGCACTGATGATGAGTTGATGTCAAATCAGCTGTGTAGCATTCTCACTCCATACCACAGCTGAATCTAAAGTCACAAACCAAGCCAAAAAACCAAAAAAGTGTGGGACATAAGCATACATATAACCAACAGATATCCGATACTTTACCACCAAAAAATCCCCAAAAACCCATCAAATCATGGTATGATAAACGGTTAATTTTGCGATTAGATAAGTTAGAATTTATGCACATTATTCCAAAATCCCCACAGCAAGCCAAGCACGCACCCCGCAAGCGTTTTGGGCAAAATTTCTTGCATGACACCAATGTCATTGCCCAAATTGTCACATCGATTCGCCTTGATAAAGCGGATAATCTGCTTGAGATTGGGCCGGGGCTAGGTGCACTGACCGAGCCACTACTTGCCGAAGTTGATGGGATGACGGTCATTGAGCTTGACCGTGATTTGGCAGCTCAGCTGAAGATTAATATCGGTGCCAATAGCCATCCTGATTTTACCATCATCAATGACAACGCCATGCACATCGACTATCGTGCCTTGGCTGAGCAAGTGGGCAAGGGTGCGTTTCGTGTGGTGGGAAATTTGCCTTATAACATCTCGACGCCGATTTTGTTTCGCTTGCTTGAGTTTAGTGATGTCATCAAAGATATGCACTTTATGCTCCAAAAAGAAGTCGTTGATCGCATCACCGCCGAACCAAACACCAAAGCATACGGCAGATTGTCGGTGATTATGCAGTATTATTGCCAATCAGAGTATCTACTGACTGTGCCAAAAGGGGCGTTCAATCCACCGCCTAAAGTGACCAGTGCAGTGTTTCGTCTGATTCCATATGCCATCAAGCCAATTACTGCTCGTGATGAGAGGGTCTTTGAGCTGGTTGTGCGTGAAGCGTTTAATCATCGTCGTAAGACTTTGCGTGCGATTTTTAAGGCAAATGCATTATTGCCGACTTTGGATGAAGCGGATTTTGAAGCAGTGGGCATCAATCCGCAGGCTCGCCCTGAGACCTTGAGCGTATCAGAATTTGTTTCGTTAGCGGATTTGATTGTCAATAAAAAAGCTTAATGCATGATATATTTGATTTGAAAACTGGTTATAATTATTTAGCTGTATGAAAAAATATAAAACCAAAAACTATCGTCATGAGTATGTGATCGGTGATTTGCAAGGCTGTTTTGGCGCGTTCAATCAGCTGCTTGATGTGCTGGATTTTGATGAAACTCAAGATAAGATTTGGCTGGCTGGCGACATCGTGGCGCGGGGTGAAGATTCTTTATCCACCTTGCGTGAAGTCAAGCGACTCTCTGACATTGGTGCGTTGACCACCGTACTTGGCAATCATGATATCACCTTGATTGCTACTTGGCGAGGGGTGATGAATCCCAAGCCAAAAGATAAAACGGCAGCGATTTTTGAGGCGCCTGATTGTGATGAATTGCTTAACTGGCTCCGCAAACAGCCGCTATTGGTTTATCCAGATCATCGCACAGTGCTGACCCATGCAGGCATCCCACCAAATTGGAGCATCAAAGAAGCCAAAGGCTACGCCAAAGAGCTTGAAAAACAGCTTGGCGGCAGTCTAAAACAGCTCGATCGCCTACTGCCCAATCTATACAGCAAAAAATCGGATGAATGGTCAGATAAGCTCAATGGCTATAAGCGAATGCGTGCCATTGCCAACTACTTTACTCGGATGCGACTGTGCACAGCATCAGGTTTGCTTGAGTTTTCGTTTAAAGAGACGCTTGATGATGAGATGCCATTGGACTTTCGCCCTTGGTTTGAGTGGTTTGTGGTGCGTGAGCGACGGATTCTTTTTGGGCACTGGGCAGCGCTCAAAGCACAAGTTGCCACCAAAAATGTCCGCTCGCTCGATGGTGGCTGCGTGTGGGGTGGTAAGCTTGTGGCGTATCGGCTGGCAGATGGTGCGGTGATCGCGATCTGATCTGGTCAAGTCACATGATGGCTTGCAACTGCCATAAAATTTGCATTATAATCCATCAATGTTGTGGCAGCATCCATCGAAACACTGCGGCAAATTTGATATTTTTCTTTATAACACTGATTTTTAACAACACTAAGGATGAGTTATGACTGTAATTGCAATGAAAGATCTGGACTTGGCAGGCAAACGCGTGTTGATTCGTGAAGATCTAAATGTGCCGATCAAAGATGGTGTCATCACCAGTGATGTGCGCCTACAAGCAGCACTGCCGACGCTTAAAGATGCGCTGGCACAAGGCGCTGCTGTGCTTGTGGCGTCGCATTTGGGTCGTCCTAGCGAGGGTGAATTTGATGAAAAATATTCACTGGCACCTGTAGCGGCATATTTGGATGAGCATTTGGATGCACCTGTACGCTTTGAAAAAGACTATCTAAATGGTGTCGAAGTAGCGCCTGGTGAGCTTGTTTTACTTGAAAATGTGCGCTTTAATGTTGGCGAAAAGAAAAATTCTGATAAGCTTTCTGAACAATATGCCAATCTGTGCGATGTCTTTGTGATGGATGCCTTTGGTACCGCTCACCGCGCCCAAGCATCCACCGAAGGGGTGATCCGCGCTGCCGCAGCCCAAGGCAAAGCAGTGTGTTCGGGCAATCTATTGACCGATGAGCTGACCGCTCTGTCTCGTGCGCTTAACAATCCTGCAGCGCCAGTTGTGGCGATCGTTGGTGGCTCAAAAGTCTCCACCAAGCTGGATGTATTATTAAGTCTGGCTGATAAATGCGATAGTATCGTCGTTGGTGGCGGTATTGCCAATACTTTTTTAGCAGCCACAGGCGTAAATGTCGGCGCTTCATTGCATGAGCCTGATTTGATCGACACTGCCAAAGAAATTATGGCCAAAACTCAGATTTTGCTGCCATCAGAAGTGGTGGTCGCTGACAAATCTCAAATTGATTTTGATGATTTTTTGGGTTCGCTTGCCAAGGCAGATGCGGTGGTCAAATCGGTCGATGACATCGCTGATAATGAGATGATTTTGGATGTCTCAAAAGACAGCGCTCAAAAAATCGCAGAACACATCAAAGCGGCTGCTACCATCCTATGGAATGGTCCTGTGGGTGTGTTTGAGGTGGATCAATTTGGCACAGGCACTCAGATTTTGTCACAAGCGGTCAAAGACAGCGCAGGTTTTAGTATCGCAGGCGGCGGTGATACATTGGCAGCCATTGACAAATATCAAGTGGCTGATGATGTCAGCTATCTATCAACTGGCGGTGGTGCCTTCCTTGAGTTTGTTGAGGGCAAGACACTGCCAGCCATTGCCGCGCTTGAGGCTGCCGCAAAATAAGTTTTTTTGATGGCTTGGGCGGGTGATTTATCTGTGGTTAGCAAGCTTAAGCCATCTTGCAACATGGCTTTATTTAGATTAAGGCTTTGTTACTTTTTGTTGCATTTTTCGATTATCTCTTGTCAAACGGCCTTTAGATGGCTAAACTAAAGGCATTAGATCGATAAGTATATCGAGAAATTTTTTTAGGCACATCATAAGAGAGAATAACAGATGAAAAAGATTCTACCAGCCGTTGTTTTTGCTGCTATGCTTGCCGCTTGCAGTCAGCAAACTCAAGATTCTGCCAGTCAAACTGTCGAATCTGCAGCAGCCGACACCAAGGCCAACACCGAGCAAGTCGCTCGTGAAGCTGAAGCCGCTGCACAAGCAGGCAGCAATGCAGTTGAAAATGCCGCTGAAACCGCGTCAGAGGCTGCCAAGAGCATCGGCGCTGCCGTTACCGAAGCTGCGGGCAATGACAACTCAGCCGAAGCACGCGCCCCAGAAGATCAGCAATACTGATCAATAAGCTGTCCAGAAGCCGACACCGTGTCGGCTTTTTTATTATTTTGGGGTGTGTAAAATCGGCATTTATGGTATAATCATGCTTATTTATACCATCACTCATCAAATGGAGAAATTACATGGCACTGGTATCACTGCGCCAATTACTTGACCATGCTGGCGAACACGCTTATGGCTTGCCTGCTTTTAATGTCAATAACTTAGAACAGATGCGCGCCATCATGATGGCAGCGGACAAGACAGATTCACCTGTGATCGTACAGGCATCAGCAGGTGCTCGCAAATATGCTGGTGCACCATTTTTGCGTCATCTAATCCTATCGGCCATCGAAGAGTGGCCACACATCCCTGTGGTAATGCACCAAGATCATGGCACAAGCCCAGCAGTGTGCCAGCGTTCCATTCAGCTTGGCTTTAGCTCGGTAATGATGGATGGCTCGCTCAAAGAAGACGGCAAAACCCCAGCGGATTATGACTACAATGTTCGCGTGACTCGTGAAGTCGTCAAGATGGCACATGCGTGCGGCGTGTCTGTCGAAGGTGAAATCGGCTGTCTAGGTAGCCTAGAAACTGGCATGGCAGGCGAAGAAGATGGCGTGGGTGCTGAAGGCGTCCTTGACCACAGCCAGCTATTGACTTCGGTCGAAGAAGCTCGCCAATTCGTTGCTGACACCAATGTTGATGCTTTGGCCATCGCAGTAGGTACATCACATGGTGCGTACAAATTCACTCGTCCACCGACAGGTGATATCCTAGCGATCGACCGCATCAAAGAAATTCACGAAGCGCTGCCAAATACTCACCTTGTCATGCATGGCTCAAGCTCAGTGCCGCAAGAGTGGCTAAAAATCATCAACGACAATGGCGGTAACATCGGTGAGACCTATGGCGTGCCAGTTGAGCAGCTTGTCGATGCCATCAAGCATGGTGTGCGCAAGATCAACATTGATACCGATTTGCGTCTGGCATCTACCGGTGCGATTCGTAAATTCATGACTGAGCATCCAGCTGAGTTTGACCCACGCAAATACTTGGCAGCATCAATGAAAGCGATGGAGGAGATCTGCGTGGCTCGTTATGAGGCATTTGGTGCGGCAGGCAATGCCAGCAAGATTCGCCCGATTAGCCTAGAGAAAATGGTAGAATATTACCAATGATTGGTATGATTACAGGGCAGGTGCAGTCATTGAATGCACCTGTCGCCTGCGTGATGACAGCTGGCGGTGTGGGCTATGAGATTGAGCTGCCCATACCGTCATTTTGTCAGCTGGCATTGGGCAATACCGTGACCATTCATACACATTTGGTGGTACGCGAAGATGCGCACAGCTTATTTGGCTTTATTGATAAACCAGATCGGGATGTGTTTCGCAAACTCATTAAAATTAACGGTGTTGGTGCTAAGATGGCGGCGGCGATGCTATCGACATTGACTGCAGCTGAGATCAAGCGCGCTGTGGATCAGGACAATGATGTGGCCTTGGTGCGCGTGCCTGGAATTGGCAAAAAGACTGCCCAACGCATCATTTTGGACTTAAAAGGCAAATTGCAAGAGTTTGGCAGCGATGAGATGATCGGTGTTGATGGGTTATTTGTAGAAGATGGCTTTGATAACAGCATGCAGATGATCGCTGAAGTTGAGAGTGCTTTGATTCATTTGGGCTATAAAGAAAAAGAAGCCCAAGCCGCCATCAAAGCTACACAGTCAGATCAGATCACAAACACATCCGATCTGCTCAAGGCGGCACTGCGCCAACTATCTGGATTTTAATCAACTACTTGCATTATTCATGCCTCAGGCGAACAGCTTGGGGCATGAATTTATTTTGCTATGATAGATAAAACGATGACTCTGATAAAGTCTTAAATAAAATTTGGTTATTCATTGATCGACAGCATCGATAACAGCGCTTGCATGCTGGCTGAACGAGTCAGATTGGGATTGGTCACCAAACCCAAATGGCGCTGCAGTTCGATGTTTTCAGCCATATCAATCTTAATCAAATCCTGATTAATCAAAGTCTCTGGCAGCACTGACCACCCAAGACCAACTGACACGAGCATACGGATCGACTCCAGCGGATTGGTGCTCATCGTTGCATATGGGCGCAGATTGTGCTTGGCAAACTCCGCCAGCGTGATCTGACTGGTAAAGGTATTGGCAGCGGGTAAGATGGCAGGGTAATGAGCCAGCTGCAAAAGGCTAACCTTGGATTTTTGGGCAAGTGAGCTTAGCGTACCTGTCACAAAATACAGCGGATCACTCCACAAGGTGTGATAATTTAGTCTGCGGTCAAAGGTAGGCGGCAGGGTCAAAAAAGCCAATGAAATTTCACCCTCCAGTACCGCCTTATGCGCCTCTTCAGAATCGACAAAACGCACCTCAAGCTGTACAGCAGGATAAGTCTGAATAAAGCGTCTGAGCACGGGTGCTAAGTGATGCAATCCGATATGATGACTTGTCCCGATAACTAGTCGTCCCGATGCCACTTCTTTGGCATGCTGAAGACTGGCTTTACATGCTTCATAGTCATCGAGCCATCGACGCACAAAGGGCAGCAGCTCATGCGCAGAAGCTGTTGGGATGATACTGCGACCGACGGTGTCAAACAGCACTGCACCAAACTCATCTTCAAGGTTTTTGATGCGTTTGCTGACAGCAGGCTGTGTGATGTACAATTTCTCGGCAGCACCCGAGATACTGCCTGTTTGCATGACTGCCACAAAAGTGGCCAAGTTGGTCGTATTCATCGCGTCCGTCCGATATGATGATGGTGGGCATGATGCGCATATTGCATCTAGGTTGTGATAGCTTAATGTATTCCAAAAAGTTTTTCAACCTAAATTTTTAGGAATGCGTAATTTACCCATATTGAAACATCATTCGTTATAAAACTCATTGGCCTTATACAATAGCATCAACAGCGCAGAATAACAAAAGATACTGATCAAGCATAGCACCAAGAAAGTCAAGCTGCTTTTATCAGCGACGGCATGCGCAAAAGGATTGTAGATCGAGCCTTCACCCCAGAACATCCAATTAATCAAGATCTGGCACAAAAATCCCACCACACACAAAATGGTAATCACTCTCTCGCTTCGGATGCCTGTGCGGCGCACGATGAACAGCCCAATGACCAAAATCAATAAAAACATCGCAATAGAAATGCCATAAATCGCCATACAAACACTCCGTGATAAAGATCTATAAGATCTTTGGTTAAATCAATATCATAACAGCGGCCATATATTGTTTCAGGTCGCCATCAGCTTAACTGTATTAAAGTCAATGTCAAAAAAGCTTGGCATTATTTTTCAACTTTAATTATGCATCATAATGTAATACAATTTTACAAATTGTACAATATCTGGTTACTCGGTTTTCTAAAGTTTGATCAAGATTGGGCTTATTATTCCTATAAGTTATCAATTTTATAAAAAATATAAATTATTATTATGAATTTATTTTTGCTATAATTACACATATCTATTAAACTATGGCTAATCGAACAGGGCGATACTTCACCACGCACCATCATGAACGGACGATTGGGAAGTGCTTTTGTTTTATGGTATAATGATTATGCCAAATTAGTATAGATTGTTTAATAATTTTAAATTTACCCAACCATTTAGGAGTATAAAATGGCAGGCAAAACTTTATATGATAAACTTTGGGATGATCACTTGGTGGCAAGCCGTGATGACGGCTCAAGTTTGATTTACATTGACCGTCAATTATTACACGAAGTCACCTCACCACAAGCATTTGAAGGCTTGGAGCTTGCAGGTCGCAAGCCTTGGCGTTTATCGGCAAATGTCGCAACCCCTGACCACAACGTGCCAACGTCAATTAAAGAACGTAGCGAAGGCGTAAACGGCATCAAAGACGAAACTTCACGCATTCAAGTACAAACTTTGGACGAAAATTGCCAAAAATTTAACATCACCGAATTTACCATTAATGACATACGTCAAGGTATCGTCCATGTGGTAGGGCCAGAACAAGGCTTGACCTTACCGGGAATGACCGTTGTCTGTGGTGATAGCCATACTGCAACACATGGTGCATTTGGTTGTCTTGCTCATGGTATTGGTACCAGTGAAGTTGAACACGTTTTAGCGACACAATGCCTAGTCCAAAAGAAAATGAAAAATATGCTGGTGCGTGTGGACGGCAAACTTGGCAAAGGCGTAACCCCTAAAGATGTGGTATTAGCAATCATTGGTAAAATTGGTACAGCAGGCGGAACAGGACACGCCATTGAATTTGGCGGACAAGTATTCCGTGATATGTCTATCGAAGGACGTATGACCGTTTGTAATATGGCAATCGAAGGCGGAGCAAGAGTTGGCTTAGTTGCTGTTGATGAAAAAACCATTGAATACGTTAAAGGTCGTCCGTATGCCCCAACAGGTGCAGACTGGGATAAAGCCGTAGCATATTGGAACACCTTACATTCAGATGATGATGCCCATTTTGATACCGTGATTGTGATGAATGGTGAAGACATTGAACCACAAGTCTCATGGGGAACATCACCTGAAATGGTCATTCCAGTAACGCAAAACGTACCAACTCTTGAGCAAGCAAAAGACGATGTACAAAAAAATGACTGGACACGTGCTTATCAATATATGGGTTTAACGGCAGGACAATCCCTTGCTGATATTGCCCTTGACCGAGTATTTATTGGCTCTTGTACCAATTCACGCATTGAAGATATCCGTGCGGCGGCTGAAGTGGTTAAAGGACGTAAAGTTGCTGATACCATTAAACAAGCGATGGTTGTTCCGGGGTCTGGTTTGGTGAAAAAACAAGCAGAAATCGAGGGATTAGATAAAATCTTTATCGATGCAGGTTTTGAGTGGCGTGAACCGGGGTGCTCAATGTGCCTTGCGATGAATGCCGATAAATTACAAGCAGGCGAACATTGTGCCAGCACCAGTAACCGTAACTTTGAAGGTCGTCAAGGTAATGGCGGTCGTACACATTTAGTGAGTCCAGCAATGGCAGCAGCAGCAGCGATTGCAGGGCATTTTGTCGATGTGCGGGCATTCTAAAGAAAGGTTTTAAGAACCTGTTCATGATTAATTTTTTAGGTAAAAATGAGATAAATCGCACGCTTTTTAAGGAAAAAATGCAGATTGATAGTCATTCTATCAAGCAAGTTTTTGACGCTTAAAAAGCCAGATTTAGCCATTTTTGACAAAAAAGCCATGATTTTGAATGAAATATTCTTACAAAATATGAAAGCATAATTAATTGTGAACAGGTTCTAAGATAAGGATAAGTGATGATTGCTTATACAGAAGTTGTAAAAATAATCCAGCTTGATCCTATTCCTATGGCTGATGATGAAGAATGGCTATTTAGAATTGAGATTTTAAAACATTCTCAAAAAGGTTATTTTGCACAACTTTGGCGACAAGATAGCTATGATATTAAACCAACTTTTGCTATCAAACCTGATTGGATTGCAAGTGAAACGCTATTTGTCCAAGAAAACTACCGTCTTGAGATGTCGCATAAACCACATTATTTTGTCGATGTTGAAAGCTGTTTATCTGCCATTTTAACTGAACTGACAAAAGAGTTTGATTTATCACAATAGGAGATAAAAATGCCAATTTCTGTTGTTGAATATATGGTCAAATTGTAGCTAGCATACAAGTTATTGATAAGGTAAATTTTGTGGACTTAGATAATCAAAAACTTATTGATAAAATTTATCAAGAAGTTAAAAATTGGAGCAATGAAGATAAATTAAAATTTATTGAATTGCTCAAAAATTCTATTGATGATGAAAGTCTCAAACAGAACCTAAATAATCAAATTGCCAAATTTAAGGATTCATTATGAAAAAATACACCATTGAAACAGGCATTGTTGCACCGCTTGACCGTGCCAATGTGGATACAGACTTAATTATCCCAAAACAGTTTTTAAAATCCATTAAACGCACAGGGTTTGGCGATAATTTATTTGATGAATTGCGCTACCTTGATGAAGGCTATTTGGGACAAGATATTGCTAAACGCCCAAAAAATCCTGATTTTGTGCTCAACCAAGCACGTTATCAAGGGGCAACCATTTTGCTAACTCGCGGTAATTTTGGTTGTGGTTCAAGCCGTGAACACGCACCTTGGGCATTAAATGAATATGGATTCCGTACCGTTATTGCCCCAAGTTATGCTGATATTTTCTTTAATAATAGCTTTAAAAACGGTATGTTACCTGTCATCTTAACCGAAAGCGAAGTTGATGAGCTATTTAAAGACTGTGAAGCAAATGTTGGCTTTACCTTAACCGTAGATTTACAAAATCAAAAGGTAATTTCGCCATCGGGTAAAGAATATCATTTTGAAGTCGATGCGTTTCGTAAACACTGCTTGCTAAATGGTTTAGATGATATTGGTTTAACCTTACAAGATAGCGATAGCATTCGTACCTTTGAAGAAAAAGCCCGTGCGGATAGACCGTGGGTGTTTAAGGATTTGGCTTGATTATCAGTTGAGAGTTAAGGGTGGTTTTCGCCCTTAACTTGTTTTAATTTTAAGGAAATAACAATGAGCAAACACATTGCAATTTTAAACGGTGATGGTATCGGGCCTGAAATCGTTGCCCAAGCTGTCAAAGTCTTAGATAAACTGATTGCTGATGGCTTGGATGTCAGTTATGAATACGCCAAATTGGGCGGTGAAGCCTATGACGCCTATGGCTCGCCATATCCTGCCGAGACTCAAGAAATCGTGCGTAAGGCAGATGCGGTGCTACTGGGTGCGGTCGGCTCGCCACAATATGACACGCTTGAGCGTCCACTGCGTCCTGAGCGTGGGCTACTTGCCATTCGTAAGGACTTGAATTTATTTGCCAATTTGCGTCCAGCGATTCTTTATAAAGAGCTTGCCAACGCATCCACCCTAAAGCCTGAAGTGGTGGCAGGACTTGATATTCTCATCGTGCGTGAGCTGACGGGCGATATTTATTTTGGTGAGCCACGTGGCATTCGTACGCTTGAAAACGGCGAGCGTGAAGGTTTCAACACCATGAAATACTCTGAGAGCGAGATTCGCCGTATCGCCAAAGTATCTTTTGAAGCAGCTCAAAAGCGTGGCAAGAAGCTGTGCAGCGTGGACAAGGCCAATGTGCTAGAAGCCACTGAGCTGTGGAAAGAGATTTTTACCGAAGTGGGTAAAGACTATCCAGATGTCGAGCTTAGCCATATGTATGTGGATAATGCCGCCATGCAGCTGGTCAAAGCACCCAAGCAATTTGATGTGATTGCTACAGGTAATATCTTTGGCGATATCCTATCTGACCAAGCATCGATGCTGACAGGCTCTATCGGTATGCTACCATCTGCAAGCCTTGATGAACACGGCAAGGGTCTATACGAGCCAAGCCACGGTTCAGCACCCGATATCGCAGGTCAAGATAAGGCGAATCCGCTGGCGACCATTTTGTCGCTTGCCATGCTACTTCGCTATAGCCTAGGCGATGAAGCACGTGCCAAGCAAGTAGAAGATGCTGTCGGTAAAGTGCTTGAGCAGGGTCTGCGTACCGCAGATATTTATGAAGATGGCACAACGCTCGTGTCATGCTCAAAGATGGGTGAGGCGGTACTGGCTGCATTATAATCGGTCTGCTATCCCAAAGCCAAAACTGATGATCGGTTTTGGCTTTTTTGTTATTCATAAAGTTGCATCAATCAAAAAAGTCTTTAAATTAAAAAAGCACCATTGATAAACAACGGTGCTTTGGCGATCTGCCTATCAATTATTTATTGATCGTCAAATCTTTTACCAGATAGCCATCCAACGGATCTTTGGTTGAGAAGCCGCCAATATATGGCTTAACCAAGCGCACACCCACCGCGGTATATAGTGGGATCACGGCAGTATCTGTGCTGATTAACAGCTCAAGATCTTTATAAGCGCCAGCGCGCGCCTCATCAGTAGCCTCGGCGCTTAAAGTGCTTGCCAATAGATTGTCATAAGCTTGGTTTGAATATTTGCCTGTATTGTTGCTGTTGCCTGTTTTAAGTAAGTTTAAAAAGCTTGAAGGCTCGTTATAGTCAGCACACCAACCAGACATTGCCAAAGAAAAGCTGCCTTGATTTTTGGTGTCCAAGAAAGACTTCCACTCTTGGTTAATTTGGCTGGCTTTCACAGCGCCACCAAGGTTTTGCGTCCACATGGCATTGATGGCACTTGACAGTTTCTTGCCCGTTTCGCTGGTTGAATATAAGAATTCAAATTGCAAAGGTTTATCGGCTGTATAACCTGCTTCAGCAAGCAGTTCTTTGGCTTTTTGGTTACGCGCTTCTTGATCCATCGACTTCCATGCTGGTGCTGCCTCTTGCATGCCTTGGATAGACAGTGGGGTCAATTGATAGGCTGGCTCTTCGCCGCGTTTTAGGATTAATGGGAAAGTTTCTCGCACGATCGCCATCGACAGCGCTTCACGCACACGCGGATCATTCAGCGGTGCAGCTGCGATATTCGGCTCTAGGTAGTAGGTGCATAGGCGTGGTGAGACTTGTAGCTCACTGCCAGATTCTGATTGTACTTTTTGAATCTGATCACCTGGAACAAGCGACACATCGACCTCGCCAGCACGATAGCGGTTTAGGCCGCCTTCAGCCGGCACTGGCAGGAATTGCACTTTTTCGATGGTAGCTTTGGCGGCGTCATAGTATTCAGGGTTTTTGACCAAAGTCGTGTGACTGCCGACAACAGTTTGTTCTAATTTATAAGCACCACTGACGACGATGTTTTCAGGGCTTAACCATTTATCGCCATGGGTTTCGACGGTTTTTTGATGAACGGGGAAAGTTACTGGCAAAGCCAACATATCAATGAAATAAGGCACCGCTTCAGTTAAAGTAATCTGCAGCGTCTTATCATCCAGTGCTGCCACGCCCAACTGTGTCAAAGGCGCTTTACCCGTGGCCACCGCCTCGGCATTGACAACTTTGGCATCTGCCAAGTAGCTGGCATAATAAGCGCCCGTATTAGGATCTACCAAGCGGCGCAGGGCATATACTGCATCATGAGCTGTGATCGGATCACCGTTTGACCATTTGGCATCGCGCAGGGTGAGTGTCCAAACTTTATTGTCCTGAGTTTCCCATTTTTCTGCCAAACCAGGGACGGTTTTACCCTCGGCATCAGTTGAAACCAAGCCATCAAACATCTGGCGAATGATGGCAGAGCTGACGGTGTCTTGAGATTTTTGTGGATCAAGAGAACTGGCTTCAGCGCCATTTACAATCACCAGCGTATCCTTATCCGCAGGTGCTGTGCCAGTGGCTGCGATGGATGTTTGACCTTCGCCAACAGTGAGTGCTGGAGCTGAACTGTTTGAGTTATCGCCACCACAAGCTGTCAAACCCAATAAAGACGCCAAAGCCAAAGTGGCCGCCGCAGGTTTCCGATGGATCATATCAATTTTCCTTAATAAATCAAATGTCGCAAAAAGAACAAATAAACCATGTCAAGCACCGATCTTGAAAATGCGAAGACATCGTCAGATATTAGCAAAACCAACATAATTGTCAAGAAAAAAAGTAATTTTTATCTATAGTATTTTAATTTAATAAGCGATAGGCCAAATTCACGATGCATTTGTGATCATATTCAGGTGATCAAAAGTGATTTTGGGGTTATGATTGGCAACAGTTGTTAAATAAATCAAATATTGGAATTTTTTTTGAAAAAATGATTTGACAAGCGTAAAAATATCCGTATAATACGCACACATAAGCCGATGAGCTTAACCATACATGCCAGTGTGGTGAAATTGGTAGACACGACGGATTCAAAATCCGTTGCCCTTAAAAGCGTGTCGGTTCGAGTCCGACCACTGGTACCATTTGAGAGTCCGAAAGGATTCGAAGATACATGAAAACCCTTGAAGTATATAGCTTTAAGGGTTTTTTGTTGTCCGATGGATACCTATATACCACTTTGAAATCTGGCATTAATAACAGTATATATAACAGTACAGCTTATATTTATACTTTTTTAGATGGAATCTATACTGTTATGGATCGCACAACCAAACCTTTAACTACTGCTGAAATTAATAATGCCAAGCCCAAAGAGAAGTTATACCGACTTTATGATGGCAATGGACTGGTGCTAAACATTACGCCATCAGGCTCAAAAACTTGGTATCTGCAATATAAGCATCCGATTGCACTTTCCACTCCAAATGATCATCCATTCCACTCTTCACGTGACCACTTATTCCACTCTTATTTGACCACCCTATAAAAAACCACCAGCCAAGCTGTACCACTACAACACCCCCAAACACCCCATAAGAGGTTATACCACCCCAAACTAGAAGTAATCTCTCATGACAAAACAGCGTAAGCAGTACAGCACTGAGTTTAAACTAGAAAAGGCAAGCCATTACCCACATCATGCCCTAACACCAGGGCAGCAAGAGCTTGAGCGACTTCGTAAAGAAAATGCCCAGCTAAGACTTGAGCGAGACATCTTAAAAAAGGCATCCGCTCTATTAACTCAAGACAGCTTACTATTCCGCTAATAGAGCAATTGATGGTGCAAAACAGTGAGCTGACCACCAAAGCTCTGACCATGGCTTATACATACGCTTTAAACCAACTGGTGTGTTATTTCATTCAGATCAAGGCACTCATTACACCAGTCGTGCGTTTGCTGATGTTAGTTCTAAAATCAAATCGATACGCAGTATGAGCTGAAGCATTTAAAGAAACCAAAGATGGCTTTTTTTGTATAGTGTAAATGGCAATCAATCTGCATTTTTCAGAAATGTGGATTTTCTTTTTTTTTTTTGAAAATAAATAAATCAAAGTTTAAAAAGTTTGCAAAACTTAAAATTTGTTATAAAATAAATTACACCCAATTTGTTTTAATTGGTTTGTAGGTATCATTGAATACCGATGGCTGTCTTATTGAAGACTTCATGCAATCTGATTTATGGCCAAGGTCTTACTTAATCTTATGCACCAAATTAACATCTGACGCTTACGACTGTGTAAAAATCACTTGAATACCAAAGTTTTCTAAACATTGAGAGTTGAATCAAGCATAATTGGAGGTTGTTTACAACTATCTGCTGTTTCGCACAAAGGTAAAAGTGTTCAAGATTGGTATAATTCAGGGTGCTTAAATAGCTCAATACCAGGTCGGATCACCCAATAGATCTTGAAATAAGATAACATTATTTATATAATTTTTTTTAATTCTCGGGGAGTTGGTTATGGAAAAACTACTTGAGCCCAAAGCATCCTCTATCATCCAATCATTGCGAGATATTGGATACAATCTCAATACTGCCGTTGCAGATATTATTGACAACAGCATAGCGGCACAAGCATCAAAAATTGAAATTCGATTTACAAGTAGTGAAAATCCTGAGCTAATCATAGCGGACAATGGCATCGGAATGTCCAAAGATGAGCTTTATGAAGCTATGCGTTTTGCTTATATCGGCCCCAATGAGGTTCGCAAGGAGAGCGACTTAGGGCGCTTTGGATTGGGTTTAAAAACTGCTACTTTTTCGCAAGCTAGACGATTGATCGTATTGACTTCCAAAAATAAGGAAATTAACTGTGTTGAATGGAACTTAGATCATGTGATCAATCAAGGGAAGTGGCTTTTACAGATTAGGGAACCAAAAGATATTAACCTTGATGATGATCTAGTTAAGCTAGTTGAACCACATGGTACAATAGTTATTTGGAGGGAAGTGGATAGAGTCTTTGATAAAAATAACAACCCAAAGTATTTAAATGACACATTAAACAACTTGAGAGATCATATTGCATTGGTGTTTCATCGCTTTTTGTCTGGACTTCAAGGCGATAAGTTGGAGATTTCTTTGAATTGCAATAAGATTAATCCTGTCGACCCTTTTCTTCTTAAGAATCATAATACGCAAAATCATCCAGTGGAAAAAGTAAAAGTGGGTGACTCTGCAGTGACAATCCATACCCACATTCTTCCTCATCATAAGTGGCTTAAAAAAGACGAGGAAGAATATCTGAAAAATAAAAGCGATTTATTGAATAATCAAGGGTTTTATGTGTATCGAAATGGCCGGCTAATGGTCTGGGGAGATTGGTTTCGATTGATTAAAAAAAGTGAATCTACAAAACTTGCTCGAATTGAAATACACTTTGACAATACCCTGGATGCAGAATGGCAAATAGATGTTAAGAAGTCAAAAGTGTCTCCACCATCTGCAGTTAGACAAAGACTAATTGAAATTATTGAAAGAATAGCAGGGGCAAGCAAACGTATTTATGGTGCAAGAACCGCTCGCTCGCTTTCACAAATAAACAGACCATGGGAAAGGCTTGTTAATGACGGATATATAACTTATGCCATAAATAGAAATTACCCAATTATTCAAGAATTTGAGAAGACACTCAATACTTCTCAAAAGAGCCAGTGGTCTTTAATTTTGGATGTTTTTAGTCGAGCGCTACCTGTGGAATCGATTTATGCCGATATGTCATCTGCACCAAAAGCCATTACTAGTACATCGGAAAATTCAGTGGATTTAATATCTCTGCATAATAAATTCTTGCAAATTGCAGATATTTTTGCTATAGATAGTGATGAGAAAAAGTTGCTAGAAGCGTGCAAGCAGACAGGTCTTTTTTTAGGTTTTGAGAATCAACTTATTAAATGGGTGCATGAATATGTTAAATGACATTCAGCAAAGTATCGCAAATAGCGTAGTTACGTTTTTTGATGGCAAATCACCAACTGGTGAAGCAATTGTGGAAAAGACCAATCAATTTGTCGCTGTTTATGGCTATGAGGGTTCTGTTGATGTTATTGTCCGACATATTGAATCAGTGCTAAGTTGCTCGATGAGTGTTGGTGATGTCATTACAGATTCAACTTCTGAACATAACAAAAATTGGCCCGAGAGAATTTTATCTGAGGATAAAATTTATAGCAATGGCTATGAGCAGTTCTTAAAACATAAAGGTATGGCACCAATAATTGTCAACACAATATCTAAAGTAAATGATGAAATATTAGGCCTTTTGGGAGATCCATTAAGCTCAACATCATTTCAAAGACGAGGTTTGGTGGTTGGCGATGTGCAATCAGGAAAAACTGGTAACTATTTGTCTTTAGTCACCAAGGCTGCAGATGCAGGTTATCGATTTATTATCATCATTGCTGGCATCCACAATAACCTAAGAAAACAAACACAGCAGCGTGTAGATGAGGGATTTATTGGTAGAGAAAGTCTTAAGGCGCAGATTGGGGGCGTTAAGCCCATTGGTGTTGCCAAATTAAATCCACAGCATCCACATCCTATTTCTTTTACCACGCAGGAGGATGATTTTAATAGTAGATTTGCCAATCAAATGCAAGCAAATCTCGGCGATCTCATCTCCCGCTCTCCTGTTGTGCTAGTCATCAAGAAAAATACCAATACACTGAAGAGTTTATATACTTGGCTAACTAAGTATAGTAAAAATAGACATGACGATAAAATTGACATTCCCATGCTTATGATTGATGATGAGTCTGACAACGCTTCAATTAACACCAGTCAAATTGGCGATGATCCAACTAGAACCAATAGTTACCTTAGAAAAATCCTACATATTTTTCGCCAAAGCTGTTATGTTGGTTATACAGCGACTCCATTTGCAAACATCTTTATCGACCCTGATGCGTATAACTCTGAAACCTTAGAAGATTTATTTCCAAAAGATTTTATTTATTCATTGAGTCCGCCAACCAATTATTTTGGACCGCAAAAAATATTTTTAAAAGATGGGGATGGGTCGGAGCATATCTCGATACTCGATCCATATGAGGTCGATCGGTTTTTTCCCAAAGGGCATAAAAAAACACTAAAAGTGACAGATCTGCCACAATCTTTAAAATTAGCTATTCAAAGTTTTTTAATCACGAAAGCGATAAGAAATTTGAGAGGTCAGTCGAATGATCATTGCTCCATGTTGATAAATGTTTCAACATTTGTCAATGTTCAAAATCAAATCAAAAATCATGTGGATTCATATGTTGATGACATTCGTAAAGAATTGATTATTAATGGGCAATTACCCGATATTGAAAAGAGTTCAGAAGTAATTAAGCAACTGCACCAGTGCTACAATGAATATTTCTTAAATGATACCAAGACCGATGAAGAGTTATTCCATTGGAAAGAAGTGCTTGTGGAGTTAATTCACATGTTTGGTGATTCTCCAAAAGACTATAGCTTCAAAACATTTGTTGTAAATAGTAAGTCTCAAGATGCCTTGGACTATAACGATTATAAAAAGATTGGCAAGGGACTGATGGCTATTACCATCGGTGGTTTTAGCCTATCTCGTGGACTGACAATTGAGGGCTTGACGACTAGTTATTTTTATCGAAGCACCAAAATGTATGATACTTTACTACAAATGGGTAGATGGTTTGGTTATCGACCGGGTTACGAGGATTTGTGCCGAATCTTTATGACAGAGGAGGCGTATTTTTGGTACCAACACATTGCAAACGCTAGCCAGAATCTAAAGGATCAGGTGGCTAGTATGAATCAAATGTCTCTGACACCAAAGGACTTTGGGCTTTATGTGCAGTCAAGCGAAGAAGGCTTGATGGTTACTGCCAAAAATAAATCAAGACGAGGTCAGAAGATTGAATTGTCGTTATCTTTTGCCGGTCAGCTAAAAGAGTTACACCAGCTTACTAAAGATTTGGGTGTTCAGAAAGCGAACTTGGATTTGTTTGAGCGACTTTGGGATGGCTTGGTGAAACAAAACTTAAGAAAACCATTGGAGACCAAGCAGGCGGATGTATTTCAGGGTGTGGACACATCCATCGTGGTAGATTTTTTGGAAAAATTCAATCCTGGATTTAGTGATTTGAATGTACTACACTTTCAAAAGTCGATTGAATACCTTGATAAAATACAATCTAAGTATCCAAAAATGGATGTAACATTTATTACCAAAAATAAAACATCTGACATTACAACGTTTGCTGACTTTAATTGCATTGAACGCAAAGCCTATGATAAAGGCGAGCCATTCTATCGGCTAAATAAAGCTCGTGTTGGCGGGCAGGAAGATGAAAAACACGGTTTAGATTTGGATCAATTGGAGAATGGTGAAGAAAAAAATCGAGCTGCTCGCTATAGACGTGCTAGACAAAAGCCACTTTTGTTGCTGTATCTAGTAAAAATTAAGAGTATTGATGGACTTAATGATACTAGCACTCTTGAGTGCGTTCCAACAATCGCCCTTAGTTTTCCATACGGTGATAACAATACCACGGTTACTACAATTTTGGCAAATGGTCCCTATATAAATAGCTTGTTAGACTCTGGCAATGAAGAGGACTTGGTGGGAGAGGATTATGAATAAATACTTTCCTTGGTCGAGCTTGGCGATACCAGCGCAGGATAAGCTAAGCGTCCGCAGAATTTTTGAAACATCAAATTTTGATATTTATATCGCGAAAGATTTTGATGGAGCTTATCGGTGTTTAATATCGTTAAGCAAAAATCCGTTAATGTTACTGAGAAGTCTTAATCTCAATATTAACTCGATGAAAATTGATTTAGCAAAGAGTGAAGGCGGATTGTTTTTGCTCAATATTAAGCTCTTGAATGCGGAAATGTTGGATATATTTGACTATATCCTATTTATTCTTTTGTCTGAGTGTGTTTCTGAAAACAATGAGGACTTATTTGTTGCCAAATTATTAAACAATCTAAAAAATTGGCAAAGATTCATGCAATCAAGAAAAGGTATTTTATCAGAGGAAAAAATTCAAGGATTGATTGCAGAATTGCAATTTATGCATGATTTAATTGAATACAACAAAGAATTTTCTTCATATGTTGTGGAGTCATGGCGTGGACCAGAGAGACTACAACAAGATTTTATTTTTGAAAACGAGGTCGTGGAAATAAAATCTATTGGAAATATGGATAAAAAAGTTATTACCATCTCATCTTTGGATCAGTTGCAAGCAAGTGTTGAGAAGTTATATATAATGGTTTATGCGGTCACTAAATGCGATATGCTAAATGCAGGTGTTAGCTTGAATCAACTTGTTGAAAATTTGGAGGATTTATTAAGTTCGTCTAGTAAATTAATTCTACATGAAAAGTTGCTAGAGGTAGGCTATTTAAAAAATGAAAAATATGATGATTTAAAATATCAAATTCGAAAAGTTGGTTCATATTTGGCAAGTGATGGATTTCCGAAGCTAACTAGTGGTGCAATACCTGATGGCGTGGTAAATGTAAAATATGGCATTGAAATCGACAAGATTGAGCAGTTTAAAAGCTCAATTTGTATTAATGGGCTGTATGCTTTAAATTAGGTTATAGATATTCGAGGTTCAATATGGATTTAAATGAATTTTTCTCAATGATTAAAAGTGAGACCTCTGTAAAGGCTTCAGCAAACGGTAGCTATCAGCAGTTGGCTTTTTTGGATTTAATCACCTCGGATTTGATTGATATCGGCGATATCCAGGCTTTTAATGACTGCAACAACCCCTCATATAACGGTGCTCATATACATGGTTTTGACATCGAAGAGAATGAAGAGAGTGATTCGGTCAGAATTGATCTTTTTATTACAGATTATGAGCAGAGGGATGGTTTGGAAAGAATAGGCAAGACGGATGTCGATTTATATTTCAAGCGACTTCTAAAATTTTTTACTGAATCATTGAATAATGAATTATATCAAAAAATTGATGAGTCAAACTCTGCATATCGCATTGCAGAATACATTGAGGATTATAAAGAAAATATTGATGAAGTTAATTTATTCTTTATTAGCGAAAGAGCAACCAGTGAGAAATTTAAGGATTTCTTGCGTGTAGAGATTGACGGGATAAATATCAAATATCATTTTTGGGATATTTCTCGCTGGGCAAATTTAAGAAATGCCTCTAAGAGTAGAGAGGCTATCGAGATAGATTTTGTTGATAGATATGATTCAGCGTTAGCTTGTTTGGATGCATCCAATTTAACTGAGAAGATGCGCTCGTACTTGGTAGTTGTTCCAGGCGGGGTTTTGGCAGATCTGTATAATGATCATGGAGCAAGATTGTTGGAACAAAATGTGAGAAGTTTTTTGCAAGCAAAAGGCGGGGTGAATAAAGGAATTCGTAGAACAATTTTGGATCAGCCGGAGTATTTTTTTGCTTATAATAACGGTATTACAGCAACGGCATCTTCTGTGGAAGTTGAAGATATTGGTGGCGTCTTGAAGATTACCAAACTAGTGGATCTTCAGATTGTTAATGGCGGACAAACAACCGTTTCTTTGGCAAGGGCCAAATTAAAAGACGGGGCTGATTTATCTAGAATTTATGTGCAAATGAAATTGTCGATCATTAACAGTGATTTAACTGATGAGGATTTGGTAGCAAAAATCTCACAATATGCCAACACTCAAAACAAAGTAAATGCCTCCGATCTATCTGCAAACCATCCTTATCATGTTAAACTTGAGGAATTATCAAGAAGAATATGGGCTCCAGTTGTGCAAGCTACCGCATATCGGCAAACCCAATGGTTTTATGAACGGTCTCGTGGTCAATATAACGAGATGCTACAAAAAGACACAAGGCTTAACAAGATAAAATATCCAAAAAGTCAATTATTCAACAAAACTGATTTGGCAAAATATATGATGGTTTGGGATTTTAATGAGCCAAAATGGGTAAACATGGGTGCGCAAAAGAATTTTGTGAAATTCACCGAGGAAATTTTGAAAAATTGGAAAAAGAAAGAGTTTCAAAATTCAATCAATGAAGATTATTATAAAAAAGTGATTGCCCGTGCGATAATTTTTAAACGTACGGAGCGAATCGTGCAAACTCAACCGTGGTATACCAATGGATATCGAGCCAACATCGTTATTTACACTCTTGCTTTTGTTGCGTGGCACCTGAAGCGGAACAAAAAAGAGATAAACTATCAGCAAATTTGGAAAAATCATGAAATTTCCCAAGCATTTGAAAGCATGCTTATTACTTTGTCAAAGGCTGTAAATGATATTTTGCTAAATACTGATCACCCAAGTCGTACGACTAGTAATATTTCAGAATGGGCAAAGAAGGATGGTTGTTGGGCGCAGATAACGGGTAGTTATAAAGATGCACTCGAGTCTTGTATTTCAGAGCAATTCAAAAAAGAATTGTTAGACTTGGAGGATATTGAGAAAGCGACTAGCGAGAGAGGCGTATTGGAAAAAAGAAATCAAGATATTCAGTTGGTTGAAAAAATTAATAGCTATGGAAAGACTTTTTGGTTTGGATTTTTAGAATATTGCCAATCAAGAGTTGATCTATCAAGGATTGAAGAAGGTGTTTTGCAAACAGCGAGTAGGCAGGCACGAGACCTATCACTTAAACAATGTATTATTTTAAGTGGTTTAATTGAAAAATATGAGCAGGATTATTTAAAGTACAGCAAGAATCAATCTATTTTTAATAGCTGATAAGGTGCTTGTAAGATGACAGAATCTCTAAATGATTATCAATTTGTTGACGATTTAAGTTGCCGCAGTCCTAGCAAGCTAAGGGTTGGAACTGTCTTTAGTGGCATTGGTGCGCTTGAACAAGCATTATTGCGCCTGAATATTAATCACAGTATTGAGTTTGCGGGAGATATTGATCCATTTGTCAAGATTAGCTATTTGAGTAATTATAGGATTAGTGAAGATAGGTGGCATGATGACATTAGGAATTTTAATGCCAAGCCTTTTCGTTATGGGGTAGATCTTTTGGTTGGTGGAAGTCCATGCCAAGCATTTTCTATTGCTGGCAAAAGATTGGGCTTGGAGGATGCAAGAGGTACTTTATTTTATGAATTTGCCCGAGTAGTTAAAGAATCCAAACCTAAAATTTTTATATTTGAAAATGTTAAAGGTCTTTTGAATCATGATGGTGGTAATACATGGAGGATTGTTCAGAGTGCTTTCAAAGAGTTGGGCTATGATATCTACTCACAGTTATTGAATAGTAAAGATTATGGCATTCCACAAAATAGAAATCGATTATTTGTTATTGGGTTTCGTAAGAGGCGCACCCAAGGGTTTTTATTTCCAAAACCTATTGTTTTAAAATATACAATGCAAGATTTTTTGGAAGATTATACGCATAGTAAATACTATCTAAGTGAAAAAGGTATTAAGTTTGTAACTAGCTCATTAAATAAAAACAAATGCTACACCCAGATAAATGGTAAAGTTGCATTATGTCAAAAGGCAAATCAGCAATTTAATTGGCATGGCGACTTTGTGTTTGATATTGTAGATAAAGCTGATTCATTTGTATTTAATGTCAAGGATGTGGAGGAAAAATATTATTTATCTGACAGTGTTAAAAAGTATGTTTTAGCTCATGGGACAAAATTATATAAAGCTAGGCCTAAAACGGATTTACCGGTTGCAAGAACGTTGCTACAAAGCATGCATAAAATGCACAGAGCGGGGGTCGATAATTATGTCACCCATTTACATGGAAGAATTAGAAAGCTCACCCCGAGAGAGTGTTTGCGACTAATGGGCTTTCCAGATAGTTTTAAAATCAATGTGAGCGATACACAAATGTATCGCCAAGCAGGCAATAGTATTGTAGTTGATGTTTTAATTGCTATTTTGCGAGAATTGGATATTGCCCAGTATGCTGAGGGCTAAAAATTCTAGCTATAAGACGTAACCTTATTTGGACTATATTGGTTACTCCAAATTTGCTGATAAGTCTAAAATAGCTTGTGCAAGCGCCTTGGAAAATTGCGGAGGCACTGCATTACCAATCATCTTGTAATTTGACCCCGCCGAACACATAAACTCAAAGTCATCATCAAAAGTTTGTAATCTTGCCGCTTCTCTAACAGTAATTGATCTGGCTTGTTTTGAGTCATAATGGATATGTCGCAACCCATCCTTATTTAAGTGTGCAGGGATGGTGTTGCTTTGTTCATTCTGTCTAAGCACATAATACTTGTGTACGGATGAGCTCCTACCTCGAAAATCTAGATATAGCTTTTGTAGACTTTTTGTTGTAAGATATTCCTTGCGTCCTGACTCGATATCACTTGCCAATATTTTAAATATCGCAATATCAATTGAGTTGTGATACCTTGGATTGTGAGCGTTAATACCAGTTTCAAATGGCGTGTGCGAATATTTTTTAGAACCTACCTTATATTCGTCCACAGGTAGTAATTTTGGCAAATCCCCAATTGCTTCGTATACCGTCTTCTTTGGTGCGTGATAATTTGGAAGAATATTCTGATAAAAATTAGTCAAAACACTTTCACTGTCTAAGACTAAGTCTTTTCTTATTCCAACAATAATTACTCGTTTGCGATTTTGGGGTACGCCAAATTCTGTTAGATCTTGCAAAGCATGCTTTTTTAGATCAGAAATAATCGCATAGCCGTGTTTGTCAAATTCTTTTCGGATTAGTTCAGTCACAGGTATATCTTTGGGTTGAGCTGACAATAAACCAACCACATTTTCAAAGACAAAGAGTTTGGGCTGATATTTATCAACGACTTTGATGTAACTTTCAAAAAGATAATTGCGGTAATCATCTTTCATATTGTTGCCATCTTGAGCTCTGCCAGCCATTGAGTATGCTTGGCATGGCGGTCCACCGATAATTAAATCAATTGTCTGATTGCCAACCACGGTATTAAGACCATGATGTGTGCCGTACTCTTTATCATTTTCCCAACCATTAAATAACTCGTCGGTACGCTGAATATCAAATCTTAGCACTTTTTCTTCGGCATTAGCATCTTGCCATTTGGTTTTTAGTCGATGAATTAAAGTGTTTGCAGGGTCTTTTTCCCATTCTACCGCAGCGATGAAATTATAATTTGGGTTTTTATGAAAACCTTCTGATAAACCACCACATCCTGCAAATAAATCAATATAATTTAAAGGCATGATTAATTATCCAAATAAGGTTTTAATTTTTTGGCAAGATGGTAGCCAAGCAGGGGTGGGACGGCATTACCCACTTGTTTATACTGCTGAGTTTTATTGCCGATAAATTCAAAATCATCGGGAAAGCTTTGTAGACGAGCATTTTCTCGTACAGTGGGTACTCGATCCCATTTGTAGTGAAAATGGTTTCTATGCCCTGTGTCAATTGTCCGAGATGGTTTTTTGCTGTGATAGCGAGTCCAGGCTTCATTAAACTTACGACTATCGCCAACACCTGGTGGTAGATCTTTATGATTGCCACCCTCAGGTACCTGTCTGATAACCGAAATAACATGGTCAGTATGCACTGTACCCACATGGTTTAACAGAACGGATGAATTAGCACGCATTTTCTTTTGGTATTCTGAAGTGGCAGGGGAGTTGTATTTGGCAATCGCTTGACCAACACTATCTTGCAAACTCGGTAAATCACCAATAGCTTGCTCGCAAGTCACATAGTTTTCTGGTGCGTGCACAGGCTCTGGGAATTCAAAGCTTGCACCATCTTTTAAACCAACAAAGAAAATACGCTTTCTAATTTGAGGAACGCCGTAATCAGGTGCATAAAGGACCTGGAAATTGATAGTGTAGCCCAGTTTACCAAATTCTTCCAAAATAGCTGTTTTTGCTTTGCCTTGATACAAAGTGGCTAAGCTAGGGACATTTTCCAGTACAAACGCTTTGGGTTGAAAGCACTCAACAGCTTTAACCATGCTGTAAAACAATATATTACGATCATCATCCTCTTGGCGCTTACCTGTCAAAGAAAAGCCTTGGCAAGGTGGTCCTCCAATAATAACATCCACTGAACGATGGTTGATCACCTCAGCCATTTCATCAATAGTTTCATCCTTAAATAAATCACCTTTGAGCGCAATGGCTCCTTCGTGATTTCTTTCGAATGTTTTTAGTGCCATCTCGTCAAAATCAACACCGAGCAGTACTTCATAACCTGCATCTATAAAGCCTCTTGAAAGACCGCCACAACCCGAAAACATATCAATTACAGTAGGCTTGTTTCTCATTAGAAAAGTATACCAACAAACAAGAATTAAAATCCAATATTTTATCAGATTTTTGAATTTTTAACAAAGAAATCAAGCTATTTCCGCCAAACATATCCCAGTAATTGCCTTTTCTAATCATGCTGTGTGTCATCTCTTACATCTAGCAACAACATCAGCAAACGCACGACTGGTGTAATGAGTGCCTTGATCTGAATGAAATAACACACCAGTTGGTTTAAAGCGTATGTATAAGCCATGGTCAGAGCTTTGGTGGTCAGCTCACTGTTTTGCACCATCAATTGCTCTATTAGCGGAATAGTAAGCTGTCTTGAGTTAATAGAGCGGATGCCTTTTTTAAGATGTCTCGCTCAAGTCTTAGCTGGGCATTTTCTTTACGAAGTTGTTCTGGTGTTGAGGCATGACCTGTGGGCAATGGCTTACCTTGAAGTTCAAGACGATAACGTTTAAGCCAGTTTTCTAAAGTCGATTTACCGATATCATATTGCTTAGCAGCATCAACAACACGCTGATTTTGTTCTTCTATGAGTTTGAACATCTCTAGTTTGAACTCAGTGCTGTACTGCTTACGCTGTTTTGTCATGAGAGATTACTTCTAGTTTGGGGTGGTATAACCTCTTATGGGGTGTTTGGGGTGTTGGGCTAGTGCAGACAGCCCCTGATAAGTTCACAATGTTAACAACCGCGTTATGCTCTACAACAACGCCAAAGGCGTTTTTAATTTTAGGGCAGCCAATAACGCTTTACGGTTCAGCATTTGAATGATACTATATCCCATAGAAAAAGCCTTGTTTTTAAAACTTAATTTAAGGATTAATTTATGTCTTCCGAGAAAAATGAGCATCTTCCGTTAAATCTGAACGCCAAAGAACTTGAAAAAGGTTTTAATCCCCTGTTCTTTCGCTTCTCTAACAGATTGAATGTTGAGACCCCAATTTGGGCTCAAGCTGAACAACGCACGATGACGAAATACAAGCATCTTGTCGGCTTCATCCAAGACTTCTATGAGGACCGTGGTCGTTCCTATTGGGATACGACAACTGATTTCGCTGACCTGCATGAGCGACTAATGCATGATGGGCAAACCTACCGTGCATTTGCACGCCCAGTATGTAGCGGCTTCTTTGGGGCATATCACCCTATCTATGAAGAACAATGGTTCTGGCCACTTCATGCAAACATCAAATCTGTTGCCATCCCATTGAATGACAAGCATATCGCCAACTGCTTAGCAAAAGATTCCAAACTGCCTTATAGTAGTCCCGAGGGTCATTTTAACGGTGATTTCTACCTGCATGAACTTACCAAAGAGCAAACCGAAGACGGTCTTAAAGAGACTGAATGGTCGGATTATAAATACGATTTAAACCGCGTGCAAAACGCTCCAAGCTTCTATGTTGGCTTGAATACAGTACAGCGTGCTGCATGTCTGTGGGCGGTGAATGAGCTTCTCATCCCTATGTTGAATGCTGATAACAACATCCCTGCTTTGTGGGCGCTTCTACCAAATGCCCTTGGTAGATTTAGCACTGAAGAGCAATTTGCTGAGTTTAACCACTTCTATGATGGTGCTGATGTTGGGCGAGGTTTTGAAGAGACGATCGCTGATAATGCTCGTATTCGCAATAAATCAATCATTCTACGCAGAATTTTGAGAAAAAATCATATCCCTGCGGATTATGATAAAAACATGAATAACTATGAGTTGAAAAACTACATTGATGAAAGCTGCTACTATCCAGAAGATGCTTGGACGATTCCAGCATGGGATGATCATATCATTCCCCACGCGCCTGCGGAAACTTTCTTCAAGCATGTTATGGTTAAACGCTCAGATCGCGCTGCTCACTTGTTTGGGCGTGGTGCCTTGTGGTCGACTACTGGTGAAGCCCGATCAGGTTTGATGCATGCTTATGACCTTGCTATGATTAAAGATGCATTGTATCTTGCCCTAGTGTTGGATGCTACAATGAATCGCGGGGTAAAAAATTACAGACCACTACACACTGTTTGTGGTGAACCTGAAAACTTGGATTATTTGTTTAACTACCCTGCAAGTTGGTTTGGTGGCATTGGTCAACTTAAAAAACTTCCATTTGAGTGGCGGGATAACCTTTCATCAGACAAGACTCAAGAGGACGATGAATACGAAATCTATGAAAAACCATCTGAGGAAGAAATTGCGGAGCGTCTAAAAGCTCGCTCTAAAATCAAATTCCCTACCTTGGCTATGCGAAAAGCCAGAGATTTTACGGGTTATGTGCGAGGTGAGTTTGATCCAGGTGTAGAGGATGCAACACAAAGCACTGGGTTGGTAAGGGATGATCTGTTGTCTTATGAACATGTTGAAAGAGCTACTTTGTATGACTACAACAATAAAGACATCGCTGATTTTGTGCTTGAAGAACTTGAAGAGCTTAATGAGATCGGTCCAGTCAAGTTTGCTGAGAAACTAAAAGAACACTATCAAGCTATGGTTGAGCGCATCAATGGTGACGTTGAAGTTTACTTTGACACAGAAAAACCAACCTTAGAAAGCGTGTACCAAGAAAAAATCAGTCGAGAGGTCATACTACCTTTAGGGGTAAGATTGACCCACGGTGAATTGATGCAAGTGATTGAAAGTGTATTCCATGGTATTGAGGACTTCTTCACTCGTCAAGAAGAAGAAGTAGATGGTTTCCTAGACTTTATCAATGGCAGAGAGAAAGTTCATACTAAACTGATTGAAGAGCAAGCTTTCTTCTTAACCCAAGACCTTCGTCACTTGCCATGGTATCGCCCAGTTCGTACGAATGAAGAAGATGCGCGTCGCGCCACTTCTCAAAGACCAGTTCAGCCATCTGGCGTATTCTACGGTGCGGATGTCATCACCACCCTAATCATGTTAGACGATGATGATGTTTTGTCCGGTGAAAAACCAGAAGAAGTTGTACCTGTGCTTGAAGAAACCATCGAATGGTCATTTTTAAGCAAAGATAAGTGATTAACTAACTAACAAACGCAATTATTAACCAAAGGAGAAACCTTATGCGTCTGATCGATAACCCTAACCGTCCAACTGAAATTGATGGCTACCCTGTCATTTACGAAGAAGAAGATGGTAATTGTGTTGTTAAACGACCTCTTGATGAACAGCAACTGATGATCAAGCAGTATCTACCAATGCTGACCTACATCGCTGAAAAATGGGGCTATTGCCCTGTCGTAGGTGGCGCTTGCTTTGATTCAAGCTTCCTATTGGCAAGAGAGCTACCAATTTGGAACTGCAATGGTGTGTACGAATATGATATGTTTGGTGTCATGGGCTGTGATTCCATGTTCTCGTTCCAAGTGATGAACACAGGCCATGGGGATGGTCGAATCATGGCCGTTCCTATCAACCCATTCACTCGTGAAATCATCATGAATATGGAACAAGCAGAAGCCCTAGATTTAACTGATTATGATCCAAAACAGCAAATCACCAAGAACAAAGGTTATGATGGTACCGGTGAAGGCTTTGAGGAAATCCGTTACATCCTTGATTACATGGGCTATCAACCACCTAAAGTCTTGTATTGGGATACCCACACAGATCCTGATGAGGAGTACGAAGATGATGAATAACCTAATATCGGATCACTACAACTCTGAGTAATAATTAGCGTACTATTACAGGTATACTCAGCAAATTTCCAATATTAAAGTTCCATCAGGGTGTTTGATGCCTCCCAATCAACACTAAAGGATCGGTAACAGAACTGATCATGTGGACAACAAACACCCAAATAGTGCTATATTATTGATAGCTCAGCCAAAAATAACAAGGACAATGTCACCAAAACGCATAAATCAAACAATAAAGTGGTGCCAACACTCTTACTTGCTATTCATTAAAAGACGCTAGCTGTAGCACTATATGTATATTCCTAACCGTCTTGGCAGTTGTAGTTACAGCCATTAACCTATTTATTTCCAAACGTATGAATTCTAAATATTTCTAATAACGAAATAAATAATTAAATGTTAAAATAAATAATTAAGAATTTAAATAATTTAAAAAAATAACTCTATATACTAATTTAAAGACACGCGCGAGTATACCTCACTCCCCAAACTCTCCACATGCGCCACCAATAACTCTGCCAAATCATCGGCCAGATCACTTCTTAAGTTTGCTTTGTCATCATAGCTGCCTGACAGGCTAGAATACTCAGGATGAGCGCGCGCCTTGCGGATGGCAGAAGGCAGTTTATCGCTTTGCCATGGCAGGGTGGTGCCATCAGCGGTGATGGCCGATAAGCTGGCATGACCGCGATGACGCAGATGATGATGCAGACTCTGCGCGCGAGCGGCGATCAGTGTTACAGTGGCCTGATCGATGCTAAGCGTCTGCACACCCATGGCTTTGTCTTTGATCGCACCCGTATTTGGCAGGATGCCGCCAAGCACACCGCCGATCGCTGTACCCAGACCCAGACTTGCGCCAAGCGTGGCAGCATCGATGCCAGCACCAATCAACATCCCTGTCACGCTGCCGCCTGCGGTTCGGATACCATAGCGACTAAGCAGATCGCCATCAAAAATATCCAGCGTCTCACCGCTGATGGTTGGCAAATCACCGCTCACAGATTCATTATAAAAACGATACTGCGTTAACAGGCGCTCGTGCAGAATACTTTCGGCCTGACGCACTGCATTTTGCATACGGCTAAGCGTCGGCGCTGGATCATCCTTTTCATCGATTTTTTGGCTAAAGCTTGCCACATTCACCAAAAAATCCGCAATCATTTGACTGCCAGACTCTAATAGATTTTGCCAAGCTGCTCGCCGCTCATTGATCAGCTGAACGATGGCAGGATCTTGGTTTGACAAAGTGGCCAAGTGCATCCATAACTGCATTTCATTATCAAAGTCAAAAGCCACGGTATCAAAACTGCACGCAATGTGCAACGCTCTGCGCGATAGCATCTCGCGCCAGATAACCAAGTTGTCTTGGCCTTGATGAATGAAATTAAACACAGGTAAAATCGGCGTACCCGAACTGACCAAAATCGCCAGCTCATCTTTATATTTGGACAATACAGGCTCACGCGCGTCAATGACATAGATGGCGATGTCTGCATCAATAAGGCTTTTGATGACTTTGGCCTCTTGACTAAAACCACCGTCCAGATTACTATCATGTTCCGCCACTGCCCCTAAAAATGTCTGCAGCCGCTCGACACCATCAGCACGGCCATCGGTATGGTCTTGAATAAAATCCATCACACCGCTGGCATCTTCTAGCCCTGGGGTGTCGTGTAAAGTCACGAGCGGTTTGCCATCATCAGATAAAATCTGCACAGCGGCGACATGGCGCGTGGTCGCTGATGCGTTTTTTACTTCACCAAAATAGCTGTCGCGCAGCAATGTACGCAGCAGTGAGGTCTTGCCGACATTGGTGTGGCCGATCACTGAAATGGTGGTTTTGGCGTTGGATGCGATGTCTTGTTTCATGAAAGTGCTTTTTTGGGTTATGTGCGTTATTAGCTGATGGATGGATGAATTGGCTAATGGCATTATAGCTTGTTATGAGACGAAAAAAAAGCCAAAGCCATCATGATCAAGCCAGAAAGAAAAAGCTTGTGGTTTTTGATGAATACTTTTGTATATTGACACTTTATAAATTGACATTCGCCCCAATAAATAGCCGATATGTTGAATTTTTGATTATAACTAAGCTTATGAAAACACCCATAACCATGCCAAATCACACCGATGTATCTGTGATGGCTAAAGACAGACATTATTTATACAAACTAAAAAAACAAATCGAAAGTACCTCAGGCGACCTTAAAGACAAATGCCAACAGCGCTATGATGCCATCCATCAGCGATCTGCTGATCAAGTGGCCAAGCGCATCCAGAGCATTCCACATAATTTGGCAAATAAGCTTAACAATGATCTGCCCGTCACTGCCGAAGCCGAAACCTTGATCAAAGCGATCCGTGAGCATCAGGTCGTCATCATTGCAGGGGAAACAGGCTCGGGTAAAACCACGCAACTGCCTAAGCTTGCCATGCTTGCAGGTCGAGGCGTGACAGGCCAGATTGGGCATACTCAGCCGCGTCGTCTGGCCGCGCGCTCGGTCGCAACACGCATCGCAGAAGAGCTCGATGAGGCACTGGGACAGACGATTAGTTTTAAGATTCGCTTCACAGAAGAGGGCGGTAAGCACTCGATCGTCAAGCTGATGACTGATGGCATTTTGCTTGCTGAGCTTGGTTCGGATAAGTTTTTATCAAATTATGATACCATCATCATCGATGAGGCTCATGAGCGCAGCTTGAACATTGATTTTATCATGGGTTATTTAAAAAGGCTGCTCCCAAAACGCCCTGATTTAAAGGTGATCATCACCTCAGCGACATTAGATACTGAGCGGTTTTCACACTATTTTGCCATCAATGGTCGGCCTGCGCCTGTGTTCGTGGTTGAAGGGCGCAGTTATCCTGTTGAGGTGCGCTATCGGCCACTGACTGACACCATTGTTACAAGCCAAGATGAAGATGCATTTGATGAGATCGAAGATAATTTGCCAAGAGCGCTGACCGCAGCGGTGAATGAATGCTTTGAAGATGCGCGTGCCAAGGGACATCCAGATCAAGCAGATATTCTCATCTTTGCCGCAACCGAAGCTGAGATCCGAGATTTACAAGATATTTTAAATAATTATGCACCTGCGCACACTGAGGTGCTGCCATTGTTTGCTCGTCAAAGTTATCAAGAGCAGCAGCGCATATTCTCACCCAGCGCTAAAGGTCGGCGCATCATCATCGCCACCAATGTCGCAGAAACTGCATTGACTGTACCAAACATTCGTTATGTCATCGACTTAGGATTTGCGCGTATTTCTCGCTATAATTACCGTTCGCGCATCCAGCGACTGCCGATCGAAGCGATCAGTCAAGCCGCCGCCAATCAGCGAAAAGGGCGCTGTGGCCGTGTGGCGCCTGGGGTATGTATTCGTATGTATTCTGAAGAAGATTTTAACAGTCGTCCTGAATTTACCGAGCCTGAAATCCTGCGCACGAACTTGGCATCGGTGATTTTGCAGATGGAGCGACTACAGCTTGGTGATGTGCAATCGTTTGATTTTATCACGCCGCCTGATTTGCGATTGGTCAATGACGGTCGTAAGCTGCTCATTGAACTTGGGGCATTAGATGAGCAATCTTTTACCAAAACCCGTGCCAAAAAAGGGCTCGCGCAAAAGGGCAGCCTTACCAAAATTGGCCAACAGATGGCCAAAATGCCCATCGATCCACGCTTGGCGCGTATGCTGGTGGCAGGTGATGTGTTTGACTGTCTGGCAGATATGTTGATCATCGTTTCGGCTCTATCGGTTCAAGATGTCCGTGAAAGGCCGATAAATAAACAGGCGCAAGCTGACCAAAAGCATGCACTGTTTCGCCGAGACGATTCTGATTTTTTATTTTATCTTGAATTATTTCAAGCATTATTTGATCGACATGCCATCAATGACCATCAAATCCTATCCAGTAACGCAAGGCGCAATTTTGCCAAAAAACATTATCTGAGCCACGCGCGCATCCGAGAATGGCAAAAAACTCATACTCAGCTGACACAGATGATGGCGGAGATGGGCTTTGATATTCACAAAAGCACTCAGGCCACCGATGCCACCGATAAGGTTGATACCAAAAAAGGCGTGCGCTTATCCTTGAGTAAATCTTCTGCCAAAACCTCGGCCAATACTCAGATCCGACAGGCATTGGTAGGCGCCAAGCAGCTTAAATCTAATGATAAAAACAATCAACAAGCAGCACAATATGCCAATATTCATCGAGCTTTGCTGACTGCGCTGCTGTCTTTTGTGGCGCATAAAACCGATACCGTCGGTGAATATTTGATGGCGCGCGGCCAAAAGGCGCGAATTTTTCCTGCCAGCACGCTGCATAAAAAGGGCGTGCAATGGCTGATGGCCTTTGAAGTGGTCGAGACCTCGCAAGTATACATGCGCACTTTGGCAAAAATCGAACCTGAATGGATCATCAAAGCGGCGCCAAATCTGCTCAAATACCACTATTTTGAGCCGCATTGGTCAAAAAAAGCAGGGCGCGTGCGTGCTTATGCGCAGATTAGCTTATTTGGACTCATTGTCATCGCCAAAGAATTGGTGAATTTTGAGCAGATTGACTTAGAACAGGCGCGTGAGATTTTTATTCGTGATGCTCTGGTGGCCAATCAATACGGCATGCACATCAAATTTTTGGCAGATAATGCCAATAAAATCAGAGACATCGAACGCATCGAAGATAAGATGCGACGCCGCGATCTGCTGGTGGATGAAGAGGCGTTGTATCAATTTTATGATGCCAAAATTCCCAAGCACATTGCCAGTCGCAAAAGTTTTGAGGAGTTTTATCACGACGCTGAAAATAAATCGCCCAATTTTTTGCATTTTAGTGATGAAGATGTACTCAATGAATCCATCGATGACAGCCGTCAATTCCCAGAAAGCTGGCACTTAGGCGGTCTGCGACTGCCGTTGTCTTATATCTTTGATCCGGCCAGCGATGATGATGGCGTCAGTGTACGCGTGCCAGTCAAGGCGTTGGCGCAGCTCGATCCTGTGGCGCTGCTTTGGGGAATTGCAGGTTGGCGTTATGAGCTCGTTTTGCAATTATTAAAAACTTTACCTAAAGAAATACGCCGACAAATCGTACCAATCCCTGACACTTGCCAAAAGATATTTGGTCAGCTTGATGTGTCAGGCTCGATGGGGCTTTTGGATCAGTTGGTGGCAGCATTGATGGCCTTAGGTGTGCGCACCACACCTCAAGATTTCGCGCCTGAGAAGGTGGATGATTATCTTAGACCGCTGATTTGTGTGGTGGATGATAAAAATCGCGTGATCGAAAAAAGCCGTGATTTGGAGCATCTGCAAGCTCGTCATCGCCAAGCTACCGAACAAAGCACGGTGATAGAAAAGGGGCTACATCATGATTTTCCAGCACATTTTGATTTTGTCAAAAATAAGCACGCGTCAGGCATCGTGATGCAAGAATTCTCTGCTCTGCAAGCTGCTCAAAACAGCAATGCAGTATTTATTGCAAATTTCACCGAGATTAATGCAGCACTGATCGCCCACAAAAAAGGCGTATTAAGCCTGATCAAATCTAAGCTGGGTGCCAAACAAAAGCAGCTGACTGGTCAGATCGATAAGGCGTTTAAACTGGCTTTTGCGCCGCTTGGTGATTTAGAAAAATTAAAAAATATTGTGGTGGATGCGACCTTGGATGCTTGTCTGCATGAGCATGGCATCGATTTTGAAAAATCAGCCATGGGTAACCAAGCTCAACACGCACGCGCTGCGATTACAGGCCTTATCACAGCTCAAAATGAATGGCTGGTGACGCATTTGCCGATGGATGAGTCTGAGTATCTGGCTTGTCAAGAGCAGATTTTGGCTCAGTTTTTATTGGTCGGACAGTCGATTTTAAAGCTGTTAAAAGACATTTATACCGCATGGCAAACCGCGCGTGGCAAGCTTTTGATGTTAGACAATGAGATTTTTGCTGAAAGCATTGAGGATATCGAAGATCAGCTAGATGACCTAAAGCTGTCTGATTTTGTGTATCGCAGCTCATATCAGTATTGGCGTCAATATCCGCGCTATCTGCAAGCGCTCAATATTCGACTGGATCGACTCCAGCACAATCTGGATGCCGATCTGGACGCGGTGTATTTGCTTGACGCACACATGGAGCGACTGGCAACATGCGCGCATCAGCCAAAGTTTGCTGAATATCGCTGGCTTGTGGAGGAATACCGCATCAATTTATTTGCCCAGCCGATGAAAACCGCGCAGCCAGTTTCTGCCAAACGCCTAGAAAAACTGTGGGCATCTTTGAACACCAAATAAATCCATCGGCGGTGATGTTAATAGCATCATCGCCGATGAGCTGCTTACTTGGCCGTATTTTAAATTTTCGCCTGACTAAATATGTCTAATCTTAGTTGATAGATTCTTAGGCTTGCCAATATGGCAAATTGATAAGGCGGCAGTTGATTAAAATAATCGGGCAAAAGCTGTTAAGTCTGATTGCTTATACTTCGCATAATGTATATTATGTTAAATGATATGAAATGCACCATAACTTCATATTCTATTTTGTAAGTGATTGAAAAATATAGAAAATAATTTGAACCATGATTTCTTGATTTATCTATGCGCTCTTTGCTTTGATTAATTGATTTGATGTTATATTTGGGCGTGAGTCTGTGTAACCGCACACCCAATCCATCTGACAAAACTGGTTAGAGTTTATAGCCCATGGGCTAAAATCAAATCTGGCATATTCTTCACCTGTTTGAGAAAAGACATGTAAAAAATATTCATCTAGCATTGTTTGCGGATTGCTGATTTCATAAATGCTATTAATGAAATCACCATCTTTTACCCAAAAAACACGGTGGTCGTAATGGTAACACATGAGTATTAAATCATATTCTTTTGGATCTTCATCTGGCTTACGGCAATCTATCATCACCCTTAGATTGGGAAAACCCTTTGTTCTGTATTTTTCTTGTTTTTCAATGTCTTCAATTTCAATATCAATAAAGGCATAGGGTATTTTTTGCACCAAACTTTCAATTGCTTGCTTGGCTTTTTTGCGTGAATTGGATAGGTAAATATCAAATGACTTCCAGCAACTGTAAGGATCGCCAATTAACATTGTTCCATCTTGAATAAATCTAAAATCCTCCGACAGCAACACACCACCAAATGCTTTTAACCAACCATCTTTTAAATAGATTGGTAGCCAATCATAATAATCCCTGCGTGGGTCAGTTAAAAAGTAAATTCTTTGGTTTAGTTCAAAAAATGTTGATAAAGATAATTCAAGCTCTGTTAATTGATACCAATAAACCGCTAGTTGGCAATTTAATTGAAAATTATTTAAATATTGATAGGTTTTTGGATAATAGGCTTGTAATGATAATATGGATTTGTGAATATCCAGTTCTAACCGTTTGATTTGATCATCATAAATCCACTCATATTCGCTATTATTGATATAATCAATTTCTTTCTGCTTCATATTAGAAGCGGAATTTGCAACATACTCAACAATTTTATTTGACATATCTTGCTCAAGCTTGTTCTTTGTATAAATAGCCATAGTCTATTCCAATGATGTGATGCAATGTTTATAAACTTCCTTGTGGGGTTTGTCAATAGCACTTTGAATGTTTTGATATGTCTTTTACAGTGCATTTCTAAATCATCAACAATAACAAAAGCATCTTGAAAATTAATTCAAGATGCCAAGATGCTTTTGAGTTATAGTTTACAGACAATCAAGCTCGCTCAATCGCCATCGCAAGCCCCATACCGCCACCGACGCACAAGGTAGCGACGCCTTTGGATTTGCCACTGCGGATCAGCTCATGCACAAGCGTAACCAGAATACGGCAGCCAGATGCACCGATCGGATGGCCGATGGCGATCGCACCACCATTAACATTCACTCGTTCAGCTGGCAGATTCAGCTCTTTGGCGACGCCCAGTGCTTGAGCAGCAAAGGCTTCATTGGCCTCAAACAGATCGACGTCATCGACCTGCCAGCCTGCCTTGTCCAGTACCGATTTGACTGCTGATACAGGACCCAAGCCCATCACTTCAGGCTCGATGCCTGTGGCTGAGTATGAGACGATTTTTGCCAATATTGGCAGTCCAAGTGCTTCGGCTCGGCTTTGTGTCATCAGCATCACTGCTGCTGCGCCATCATTGATGCCTGATGCGTTGCCTGCGGTGACAGTGCCGTCTTTTTTGAATGCGGCACGGAGTTTGCCAAGACCGTCTAGGCTTGTGTTTGGCTTAATGTACTCATCACGATTGACGATGATGGCATCACCCTTTTTCTGCGGTACGGATACAGCACTGATTTCATTGATAAATTTACCATCAGCAGCAGCCTTGGCAGCTTTTTGTTGGGATGAGAGTGCAAATTCATCTTGGGTGCTGCGATCAATGCCATATCTCTCAGCGATGTTTTCGGCGGTGATGCCCATGTGATAGCCATGATACACATCGGTCAAGCCATCTGCGACCATGCTGTCGGTCAGACTGCCGTTGCCCATCTTGATGCCGTCACGCAGATGGATGAAATGCGGACTTTGGCTCATGGATTCTTGGCCACCTGCAATGACGATGTCGCTATCACCGCATAGGATGGCTTGCACGCCCATTTGTACGGCTTTTAGGCCGGAGCCGCAGACGACATTGACGGTGGTGGCAGGCGTTTGGACTGGTAGTCCTGCAAAGATGGCAGCTTGGCGAGCAGGATTCTGCCCCACGCCAGTGGTCAAGACATTACCCATAATCACTTCACTCACTGCATCAGGACTAATGCCTGTGTCAGCAAGTAAGTCGCTAATCACAGCCGAGCCAAGCTTGGGCGCAGGCACGCTGGATAATGACCCTAAAAATGAACCTACTGCCGTTCGTTTGGCAGCGACGATGACGACTGCATCAGTCATGGTATCTCCTTATGATTAATTTTCCTAAATTTATTGTGTTATTTTTACGCCAGTTTTGCTTTGTAATTCATCAAAACTTACGCCATCGGCAAGCTCAACAAGCTTTAGACCATCAGCGGTCACATCCAGCACAGCAAGATCGGTGATGATACGGTGTACAACTTTTTGACCAGTCAATGGCAAATCACAGTTTGGCTTGATCTTAAATGAGCCGTCTTTGGCGGTATGCTCCATCAGCACGATGACTCGTTGTACCCCTGCGACCAAGTCCATCGCCCCTCCCATGCCTTTGACCATTTTGCCAGGGATCATCCAGTTTGCCAAATCGCCCTGCTCACTGACTTCCATCGCCCCCAAGATAGCCAAATTCACCTTGCCACCACGAATCATGCCAAAGGACTGACTGCTGCTAAAGAAACTGGCACCAGTCTGCGCGGTGACAGTCTGCTTACCAGCGTTAATCAAATCAGCATCCAGATTCTCTTCGGTGGGGAATGCACCGATGCCAAGCAGACCATTTTCGGACTGTAGCATGACATTGACGCCATCGGGGATGTAGTTTGCGACCAATGTCGGCAATCCAATGCCAAGATTGACATAAAAACCGTCTTGTAATTCTGCGGCGGCACGCTGTGCCATCTGTTCACGAGTCCAAGCCATGAGTTACTCCTTATTCTTTAATATTATTTATGATGTCAATTATGATTTTGAAATGGTACGTTGTTCGATGCGTTTTTCGGGGTTGTTATTGACCACGATACGATGCACATAGATGCCTGGCAGATGGATGCTGTCAGGGTCAATCTCACCCGTCTCGACGAGTTCTTCGACTTCAACGACGGTGATTTTGCCTGCGGTGGCGACATCGGGGTTGAAGTTGCGTGCGGTTTTGCGAAACACCAGATTGCCTGCCTTATCCGCCTTGTACGCCTTGACGAGCGCCACATCGGCGGTGAGTGAGCGCTCCATCACATATGCTTCACCGTCAAATTCACGCACTTCTTTGCCTTCAGCGACTTGGGTGCCGACCCCAGTTTTGGTAAAAAAAGCTGGAATGCCTGCACCACCTGCTCGTAGTTTTTCTGCCAAGGTGCCTTGTGGTGTGAGTTCAACTTCCAATTCCCCTGATAAAAACTGGCGTTCAAATTCTTTGTTTTCGCCAACATACGAGGCGATCATTTTTTTGATTTGGCGAGTTTGTAAGAGTAGTCCCAAGCCAAAATCGTCCACGCCAGCGTTGTTGCTAATACAGGTCAAACCAGTCACGCCACTATCACGCAAGGCAGCGATTAAGCTTTCGGGGATGCCGCACAGTCCAAAGCCGCCGACGGCAATGGTTTGATGATCTGCGACGATATCGGCAAGTGCTGCCTGTGCTGATGGATAAACTTTACTCATAATCATTCCTTAGGTTGAGTTGATATTAAGGTTAGATAAAAAAATGCTGTGCAGATGAGCGACCTTATATGGCAGTTTATTTCTTTATACCTATCATTAAATTGTTAAGTTATTAGTACAAATATGCAATAGTATTACATAAATCATGATGGTTTTGAAGCTAATTTTATTCATCATAGACTCAAAACCATCGCCCTACTGCCATCACCCATTCAGGACATGAACCAGCCACAGTGCCATCGATGGCATAAATACCAGTGCCACGATGCGGATCAAATCCGAACATAAAAATGGCAGCACACCTTTATAAGTTTCTTTCATCGAGACATTTTTTGCCATGCTGTTGATGATGAAGATATTCATGCCTACAGGCGGTGTGATCAAGCCGATCTCGACGACCATCAAGGCAAGTACACCAAACCAAATCGCCTTATCTGTCGGATCCAGTCCCCAAAAATCCATACCCATGATGATAGGAAAAAACACAGGAATCGTCAAGAGAATCATCGATAGGCTATCCATCACGCAGCCTAGCACGATATAGATGATGATCATCGCAAGTAGCACGGTTAGCGGTGACAGACCACTATCAATCACCCATTCAGCCAAACTAATCGGCATCTGTGATAGTGCAAAAAATGCGTTCAATACATCAGCACCAAGTAAGATTAGAAAAATCATCGCCGTCGATGCAGCAGTGTCATACAGCGCATTCATCAGACCCGACCAAGTCATTTCTTTGGTCACAAAGGCTAGGATACCGACAGCAACCGTACCGATGGCAGCAGCTTCCGTTGGGGTGAATAGACCGCCATAGATACCGCCGATGACCAATACAAATACCGCAATCACAGGCCATACACCTTTTAATAGCGTGATGCGATCGCTCCAGCTCATGCGCGGCATCGCAGGACCGCTATTCGGCACGATGCGTACATAGATGGCGATGGCAAGCATGTAGCCCAGCATGGCGATGATGCCAGGGATCAGTGATGCCATAAACATTGCTGAGACATTTTGTTCGGTCAAGACAGCATAGATCACCAGTACCACCGATGGGGGAATCAAGATCCCTAGCGTGCCGCCTGCTGCCAGAGCGCCCGTTGCCAGTGCATCTGAATAATTGGCTCGCTTAAGTTCAGGCAATGCCACTTGACCCATCGTCGCTGCAGTCGCCAATGACGATCCACAAATTGCACCAAAGCCAGCACAGGCACCGACAGCACTGATGGCAGCACCGCCACGATAATGCCCCAAAAACGCATTGGCAGATTGGAATAGTCGCTTGGATAAGCCACCACGAGAAGCGATATTGCCCATCAACAAAAATAGTGGCACGACAGATAAGTCATAGACCGAAAAACGAGCAAATGGCATGCCTTTTAGGTAGCTTAATAGCGGATACCAGCCTGCGATCATCACATAGCCTGTGACGCCAGCCATCAGCATGGCAATACCAATATGAATACGAAAAACCAATAACAAGATGGTAAAAGCACCCATCCCAAGTCCGATAATCATTGGATCCATAATTTCCATCCTTAGTTATTATTTGGCATAGCCATCATAGTTTTTGATAAATTGCCAAGCGGTGTACAAAGCCGTCAAAGCCAATAAGAAAAATCCTGGTGCGATGGTGATGTGAGCAATCCACTCTGGCATTCCCAAAATCATCGTCGTCGTGCCATGCTTGATGGCATCAACAGCACCAAAATAACTGCGCCACATCAATAACAGTGCAAATAATGCTAATAATACTGCCGCAAAAATATCAAACACGCGGCGCAGACTTTTTGGTGCCTTTAGGGTAAAAAAGTCCACGATGACATGTGCTTTTTTCATCTGACCATATGGCAAAAATGCCGCAATCGCCCAAGAGCAGCCAAGCTGTACCAGCTCCACATCACCTTTGATGGGCGTGGCAAATAACGCACGGCCGATGACGCTTGCGGTGGCGATTAAACAAATTAAGACCAACACCACCACACCACCAAAGGCAGACAGCTTGGACCACGCCATCAAAAATCTGCCGATGGCGTCCTGTGGTGTGTCATCTTGTACTTGTGTTTCAAAAAATTCGGCCATAGTCACCTCTCATCCTGATCTTGTCTTTTTTTGACAAATTCCATCATTATTTAATTTAGTTGGTTGTCGCTACTGCATCTTTAGCTTGTTTGGCTTCAGCGATCAACTCTTTTGCTCGATTGACGATGGCTTGACCATCATAGCCTTTGGCGTTCATCTCAGCGATCCAGTCAGCTTCAACTTGCTTGGCAGCTTCTTGGATGCGTGCCACTTCATCAGATGCGATCTGATTGATCGGATTGCCATTATCCTCGATTTTTTGGCGTGCGGTGGTGATTTGTTCATCCCAAGTGCGACCAAGCTGTTGTGAGAAATTGGCGCCCGTGTTGTCATCGATGATTTTTTTGAGCTTAGGCGGCAGTGCTTCGTATTTATATTTATTCATGGAAATGGTGAATAGCGCACTGTACAGCACAGGATCTGGAGCGTTGATTTCGCTGGCATAGCGAGCAACTTCTTGTAATTTTAAAGTTGGAATCACCTCCCAGGGCAGCACCACGCCATCGACAACACCCTTAGATGTCGCATCGGTCAAAGCTGGCATTGGAATACTGACTGGAGTTGCGCCCAGTGCCTCGACCATCTTGTTGGTCAATCGAGTCGGTGCACGCAGTTTTAGTCCTTTAAAATCTTCAATCTTGGTGATCGGACGGCGGTTATTTAAAATTTGTCCACGATCGTGCACATTAAATGCCAATGGCTTGACCATTGCAAATTCTTCTTGGGCAAATTCTTGATAAATCTGCCATGCCACACGGCTGCTGTATTCACCGTCGATGGTCATAAATGGTAGCTCCATCACTTCCATGATCGGAAAGCGACCTGGTGTATAGCCTGGCAGTGTAAAGACGATGTCAGCGATGCCATCTTGAGCCAGATCCATTAGCTGTGCAGGCGTGCCACCCAGCTGCATCGCAGGGTAGAACTGACAGGTCATCTGTCCACCAGACTGCTCGGTGATGGTGGCACACCATGGCTCAAGTACTTTCTTTTGGCTCATGGCTGTCGCTGGCCAAAAATGCGCCACACGCAATACCACTCGTTCGTTTTCGCCGATCGGTGATGGTTTTGGCAGTCTGTCTTCGGTGCAGGCTGCCAAGATCATGACGCCCATAATCATCGATAGTGTTTTTAGCTTCATGCTACTCTCCCAATCCAATGCCTTACTTGGCACCCATATAATTTGAATCGATGTGCTTATTAAACTTGTTTTGACAAAAAAATAACAGTGGTATTTTCTGATTTATTTATATAAATTCATGATAAATTCATCGGATGATTGACTGTACAATGATGGCGTGTTGTGATCTATTTAAGTCATTGATTATAAAAATAAAAATTGACCATCAAAGCTATGATGGTCAATATTATGTTTAATGAATGCTATGGATGGTCAAATTGCCTTGACGGTATTCTCAATCGTGCCAAAGATGTTATTACCTGCTTTGTCAAACATCTCCACACGCACCACATCACCATCAGTCATAAATGGGGTTTGTGGTTTGCCCTCGATGGCTTCGTACATACGAAGTTCGGCCAGACAGCAGTAGCCAACCCCGCCATGCTCGACGCTTGAACCCCATAGGCTGTCTTGCTTATTTGAGACTGTGCCTGAGCCGATGATGGTGCCGGCGGCTAGGTTGCGAGTTTTGGCGGCATGAGCGACGAGCTGACCAAAGCTAAAAGTCATATCCGTGCCAGCATTTGGGCGACCAAATAGGTTGTCATTTAGATGCACGACCAATGGCAGGTGCAATTTGGCGTCATCTGACCAATCTTCTAGCTCATCAGGGGTGACCGCCACAGGGCTAAATGCTGATGCAGGCTTACTTTGGAAAAAGCCAAAGCCTTTGGCAAGCTCTGCTGGAATCAGGTTTCGTAGCGAGACATCATTGACCAGCATCACTAGGCGAATCTGCTTAGCTGCTTCTTCAGGTGTGCTACCTAGTGCGACTTTACCAGTCACGACGGTGACTTCCGCCTCCATGTCGATGCCCCATGCTTCTTTGGCGATGATCTCATCTCGTGGGCCGATGAAGCTGTCTGAGCCGCCTTGATACATGAGTGGATCTTCATAAAAAGACGCAGGCACTTCTGAATTACGAGCCTTACGCACCAGCTCCACATGGTTTAGGTAAGCTGAGCCGTCCGCCCATTGATAGGCGCGTGGTAGTGGTGAGTGGCAAGCAGTTTGGTCGAATGCTACGCCGTCTTTGCCATCATTAAGCTCTTGATAAACAGCTTGTAGTTTTGGAGCGACTTCATCCCAGTTATCTAGGGCGTTCTGTAGTGTCGGTGCGATGTCAGCGACTTCACGGCAGATGCTCAAATCACGGCTGACAACAACCAAAGTACCATCCAGACCGCCTTTTTTTAGAGTTGCTAATTTCATTTGATATTTCCTTATTGTTAATTAAATTAAATGATGATTGAGGCAAATCACACTTCTGGTGGCTCAGTGCCATCATGTACCCAGCGTGCGTGCTGTGGGGCTTTTTTGGTGACTGCCCATTCGTTGAGCATATCCCATTTGACTTTATCGAGTGCCTTTGCCATCTTGTCAGTAGTGACATCACAAGCAAGCTCGATGCGGTGGCCATTTGGATCAAAGCAATAAATCGACTGAAACAGCGTATGATTCACTGGGCCTAGCACATCGACACCGCCTGCGATTAGGCGTTCTTTAGTGGCAAGCAGCGTATCCATATCCTTGACTTTGAGCGCCAAGTGCTGCGTCCATAGCGGTGTGTTCTCATCACGCCCCATTTCAGGCTTGGTTGGCAGCTCAAAAAACGCCAAAATATTACCGCCGCCCACATCCAAAAAGATGTGCATATACGGATCAGGTTCACCGGTTGATGGTACTTTGTCTTCGGCGATGGCGAGTACAAAGCCCATATCCAGATGTTTTTGGTACCATTCGACGGTTTCTTTGGCATCTTTACAGCGATAAGCCACATGATGCACGCCTTGGGTGATTGTCATATCTTTACTCCTTGATATTAAGTTGTGCCATCTTGGTAAGCGAAAAATGCACCTGCATTGATCTTGGTATCATTTCACCAAAAAACAGCGCAAAGGTAAAACGGGATTTTCTTGATTATTTATCGATATTTATGATAAGTTATGCATAATTCAATTCTGAGTGGTTATTATGAACCTAAATAACATTACATTGCGCCAGCTCCGCGCCTTTAAGGCGGTGGCAGAGATGGGCAGTTTTACAAAGGCGGCAGAGAGCCTACATCTGACACAGTCGGCATTGAGCGGCTTGATTAAGGACTTTGAGGGTACGCTATCACTGCGTCTATTTGATCGGACGACGCGTAAGCTAACCTTATCGGTGGCAGGTCAGCACATCTACCCCATGGCGACCAAGATTTTGTATGATGTTGAAAATATGACCACCGAAGTGAGCAGACTAAAGGCGCTCGAAAGCGGCGTGGTGAATGTCGCTGTCAGTCAGCAGCTAGCGGCGTCGATTTTGCCCAAGGTGATCGCAGAGTTTGTCGCCTCTTATCCCAATATCAAAGTATCAATGAAAGATTGCTCAGTCGATGCGGTCATCGATGCGGTGGCGTCAAGCGAGGTGGATTTTGGGATAGCGCCTGCTCGTAACATCGCCGATAGCTTGTCATCGGAGTTGTTGTTTGATTTGCCATTTTATGTGGTGATGCCGCCGACACATCCTTTGTGTCAGCGTGAAAGTGTCGAATGGAAGGATCTAAAGCATGAGCCGCTAATCACGATGGCTGGGATGTTTTCTGAAGTGCTAAGTGCTGATTTGCCAAGTGATGAGGCAGCGATGATCAAAAATGCCGCTTATCAGGTGAATTTTTTGACGACGGCATTTAGTATGGTCAGCCAAGGTCTGGGGCTGACGATATGTCTGCCCTATTCTCGCACCCGAGTCGCCCAAAATGGTCTTGAAATGCGAGCGCTTTCATCACCACGCATCACCCGAGCATCCTATCTGTATCGCTTGCGTGGTCGCACACTATCTGATGCGGCGCATAAGTTTTATGTTGTGCTGTGCCAGCATCTTCAAAGCCATGATTATACCTAAGGCAACCCGTAGAGATGCGCTGACGCTGCATACTTGGTCATTTGGCTTGAATGCACCACTGATTTGCACCTATACAATAAAAACCCCATACTTAGATGGGGTTTTTATTTTGCTATTATTTATTCGGCACGGTGAGGACTTGGCCGATACGCAAATTGGCATTTGGTTCTAGATTGTTCATCTTGGCAAGCTCATCTGTGCTGATGCCAAATCGACGCGCCAATGAGATGAGGCCATCGCCTGATTTAACAGTGTAGGTGGTAGTGAGCTTTGGTACTTTGATGACTTGTCCGATGCGTAGATTGGCATTGCTAGCCAAGTTATTTGCAGCGGCCAAATCAGCGATACTTACCCCAAAGCGATTCGCCAGTTGAGTCAAGCTCTCCCCTGATTTGACCGTATAATTCTCGGTCGCACCCAAATTAGCATTGCTTTGAGAGCTGCTGCGTGGACTGCTCTGAGTGGGCGTACTAGCACTGGTCGTCACCGCTTGTGCGCCATTAGGCAGTTTTAGGGTTTGGCCGATGAAGACGCCATCGGTGACTGACAGATCATTTTCTGCTGCTAGGGCTTGTAAAGTGACATTGTATTTACGAGCGATGGCAGTTAGGCTCTCACCTGCTTGTACTTTATGTGTGGCTGTACTGCTTGAGCTACTTTGGCGAGCAGGTGTGCTTGGCTGAGTTTGTCTGGCAGGTTGAGGCGTGACTTTGCCAGCAACCAGCCACAGTTTTTGACCAACACGGATATGTGCATCATTGGCAAGGTTATTATAGCTTGCTAATTGACCAACGCTAAGTCCATTGGCCGCCGCCACAGAAGTTAGGCTATCGCCAGCGCGGACGGTGTAGCTTTCAGGTTTTGGTGTGGGTTTGGGGGTGGTACTGGCACTGGTTGTCACCGCTTGTGCGCCATTAGGCAGTTTTAGGGTTTGGCCGATGAAGACGCCATCGGTGACTGACAGATCATTTTCAGCTGCTAGGGCTTGTAAAGTGACATTGTATTTGCGAGCGATGGCAGTTAGGCTCTCACCTGCTTGTACTTTATGTGTGGCTGTACTGCTTGAGCTACTTTGGCGAGCAGGTGTGCTTGGCTGAGTTTGTCTGGCAGGTTGAGGCGTGACTTTGCCAGCAACCAGCCACAGTTTTTGACCAACACGGATATGTGCATCATTGGCAAGGTTATTATAGCTTGCTAATTGACCAACGCTAAGTCCATTGGCCGCCGCCACAGAAGTTAGGCTATCGCCAGCACGGACGGTGTAGCTTTCAGGTTTTGGTGTGGGTTTGGGGGTTGGCTGCGGCTGCGGACGCGGCGTTTGTGCTTGAACTGGTTCAGGCGCTGTGGTTGGTGTGACAGGCGTGGCAGGCGCCGATACAGGCGAGACGGGCTCAGTAACCACTGGCGCAGGTTCAGGCAAAGTTTGTACCACCGTCGGCTGGGCAGTGGTTGCAGGCGCTGGATTTCTGGCAGGTGCGCCAGCAAAGCTTAATGTCTTGGTCTCACCGCGCGCATCTAACACTGACTGACTGGTCTGAACCGCATTGAGCTGAATATTACCATCGTTTGGGTTGATGGCTTGGACAGGCTCAGGCGTGCTTGAACGAATCTGTTGGACGATCAAATCTTTTTCGGCAGCTGATAGCGGCGGTTCTTGAACGATGGTACCTGCTGGTGTGACTTGTGCGATGGTTGTCGGCAGTGTGTTGGTGGCGATCAGCTCTTGTTGCGAGCTGTTATTGGCGGCTGCGCCAGATTTTGGCACCACATAACTGATGCTCTGCGCAGGCGCTGTGGCGATGTAATCACCACCAAAGCCATAGCCTTTAAGCGCGGATAGCTGAGCATCCATTTGGCTTGGCAGACTGTCTGGAATCACGATACGGTTAGGCCCGATCTCATCGACAGTTTGATTTAATAAAGCTGGATTTAGCAAACGCAGCTCATCGACCGCCACGCCTGTAATCGACGCCACCTCAGATAGATTGACACCATAATTGACCGGCACAGTACGAAAATGGTTGTGGTTGGCGATGGCAGGCAAATGGATGCCATAGCTGTTTGGCGCCTTGACAATCTGTGCAACCGCCAAAAATCTTGGCACATAATTCATCGTCTCTGTCGGCAATTTTAATGACCAATAATCGGTCGGCAAGCCTTGCTCTTGATTGGCACGAATGGCACGCGATACACGCCCAGGCCCTGCATTATATGCAGCCAATGCCAGCTCCCACGAGCCAAATTGGTTATACAGGCTGGTCAAAAAATCATAAGCAGCGCGCGTGGATTCAATGACATCACGGCGACCATCATAGCTGGCGCTTTGGTTTAGGCCATAGATGCGACCCGTGCTTGGAATGAACTGCCACAGACCTGCAGCAGCGGCATTACTGGTGGCAGATGGATCGTATGAGCTTTCGATGATCGGCAGCAGCGCAAGCTCCGATGGGATGCCGCGGCGTTCAGCTTCAGCCACCGTATGATGCAGATAGCGAGACGCGCGAGCAGTTAAGCGATCCAGATAACTTTGACGGGTATAAAACCAAGATTTTTGTGCTTCGATGCGGGCATTGGTAATGTCATTCATCCGATAGCCGCGGCGGATGCGATCCCATAAGTTACCATAACGCTGAATGGCCAATTCATCACCCTCCACCATGCTCATGTCAGTGGCTTGTAGCAAATTTTCTAAGGTGTCTAGCATCTCGGCATTGAGCACGCCAATTCCCGTGCCGCCTTGCTGAACAGTCACAGGCTGCGGCGCTGTACGCGTCGGCTGACTGCTTGGTTTGGTGCTGGTGCCTGTACTGCTACAAGCGACAAGAATCACAGAAGATATGGCAAGACTCAACGGCTTTAACATTCGATTGGCGGTCAAATTGGTGGAGGCGATGGTGGATTTGGTCATTGTCATATCCTTTTATGGTATGGCTGTGATGAATCTAAAAATCAAGCAATCACAAAAATTTCAAGGTGTCAGCCTAATTGGCGTGGCATAAACTACTAATAATGCCTTATTTTGCACTATTTATCAACCGTTTGGGTAAAATTCGACCCAAAAAATTACCGCCAGTTTTGTTATTGTCATACAGACAACTGGCGGTAAGTGTGCAGCAACAATGCAAATGATTTATTTAATCGACGGTCACTTGTGCCACTGAGCGAAGTAGCACAGCGTTATTACCGACTTGAGACAGCGTGGCGCGCGAGGCGGTTTTGATGGTGACTGGTTTGCCATCTTGGGTCCATGTCTCTGTGGTGATGACTTGCGCGCGTGCTTGATTGCCAGCCACGACGATGTTGGTCACATCGATGCGATAACGATAGTTGCTGGCCTTGGCCCAGCTTTTTTGTAACAGTTGCAGATAGCCTTCTTTATCAAGACTGGTCGTTTTGCCATTTCTTGAAAGCGAGATAATGGCGTCATCAGCGATCAAGTGTGAGATTTGGGCGATATTTTGGCTATTGGCTGCCTGACTCATGTTGGTGGCATAGCGCGTGATATCCGACTCACTGATGGCATAAGCAGGCGCTGTGATCAGAGTTTGGACACCGAGCGCACCGACAAACAAACCCAAGCTTAAGCCTTTACCAAGTGGCTTACCGGTGAGTTTGCCTAAGGTGCCAAGCGCTGCAGTAAGAACGCTTGCAGTCGTGGTTTTTTTAAGCATGTTGCGGGTATGGTGTTTCATAGATGACCCTTATAAACTGTGGTCTTGTAAACATTTAAGCGATGTTGCTTGATTAACGGTTAACACCGATGGTGTATGTATTATCATTGGCGGATGATACGATGCAATCTTTAGTATGCCTACAATAGCAAGTTAAACTTAAGCCATGATGGCTAAATGTAACAATATGTTGCAATTATAAGCTGCGCCTGTATCCATTAAGGCCGCCATAAATACACACGGGCGGCATATTATGGTTTGCGCTCATCCACCACAGCTGTATCTTCTTCCAGTGTCGCGCCCAAGCGATGCATGCGACGATCCATCAACTGTCTTGCCAATGCTTGCATATCATCGACGCGATCGAACTCATCGACGATCTCAAGTCCTAGCAAAGTCTCAAGCACATCTTCTAGACTTACCAATCCTTTGACTTCACCGAACTCGCCGACAGCCAATGCAATATGCACGCGTTCTTTTAGCATCAAATCAAGCAAATCAAACAGCTTTAATTTGGCAAATACAAAGTGAATGTCACGGCGAAATTGCTTGATCGGCGTGTGGATCTCTTGGTTGGCTTTGGCGATCAGTAAATCAGATTTTAAAACAAAACCTGTTGCATTGTCCAAATCTTCATTAAAAATCGGAAAGCGAGAAAATGGCAGCTTAGGATATCTGGCAAACACATCACCGACAGTCATATTCTCATCAAATGCAGTGACCACTGAGCGCGGTGTGACGATGTCCTCGACATTGATCATCCCAAGCGCCAAAGAGTTTTTGATGATGCGCGTCTCCATCTCGGTCATCTGCCCTGAGCTTTCGCCTTGATTGGCCAGTGCCAAAAACTCATGGCGGTTAAAGCTGCTTTCTTGATTGCCGCGTGTGAGCAGACGCGAGATCTTCTCAGTGACCCAAATAATTGGCAGCAAAGCAATGTTAATGGCGCGCACATAATAAGCCACAGGAATGGCCAAGCGACGCCAATAAGCGGTGCCAATGGTCTTAGGAATGATCTCAGTACCGATCAAAATGATCAAGGTCATCACCGCGCTAAATACCCCAAACCAAGCATTACCAAAGACGATCACCGCCTGAGCACCAGCACCCAATGACCCCAGCGTGTGCGCGACGGTATTTAATGTTAAGATGGCTGAGATTGATTTTTCGATGTTATCGACTTTGACATTTTTTAAAAGCATCGCCCCTTTGGGATCTTCTTCTGACAAAGTGTCAATATAGCTTGGCGTCATCGTTAATAAAGCCGCTTCAGAGATCGAACACAAAAAAGACACGATCAAGGATAACGAAATAAAAAAGATGAGCAAAATCAAATTGGTACTATCACCGCCAAGCCCAAATGCCGCCTGAGCAGCAAGCGGAATCAGAAGCGCTGAGATGCCAGCGGTGAGAATCAAAGAAGTGCGAATGGATGACTTGGTCAAAAGGGTACGAAATAATCGAGTTGATATTCGGGGTCGCGGTCGGGACATAAGATGATTAAATTGCAAAAATTAGCACCCATATTAAGTGAAATTATCGTCAACTGCAAGCATTGTTTTATAGGTTTTTGTACAAATTGCTTAACAATTAAGCATCCAGCCATCAAAATTGAGCATTCATCGCCCAAAAAACCACCTTAGCATCAATTAACCGCCAAAAACCGTGCCAGCTACCAAAAAAGTATGCTATGATATGCGTTATTTTGTCTTTTACTCAGCCAAATCGGCTAAGTGAATTGTTATTGTAAATCAATGGACTGGTCATCAAAGGCACTGCTTTATTGATGGCTATGCCCAAAATAGGAGATTGTATGTTAGATTTGTTTATTACCGCTGCGCATGCGACCGCAGGTGCGCCAGCTGCAGGCCAGCCTTCTTTTTTGATGAATCTACTGATTCCCGTCGCATTTTTTGCCATTTTTTATTTTTTGATCATCCGCCCACAATCTAAGCGCAATAAGCAGCACAAAGCGATGGTTGATGGTCTGACCGCAGGCAATGAGGTGGTATTTGCCGGTGGCTTGATCGGCCGTGTTAAGAAAGTCGAAGGTGACTATGCGGTGATCACTTTAAATAACACCACTGATGTTAAAATCCAGCGCGCCAGCGTATTGATGGTACTGCCAGCTGGCACCATCGACAACATCTAAATTGATTTGCCCAAGTTTGTATGGCGCATCCAGCAGCCATCATCAAACTTGGGTGTATTTTTTTGTGCCGCCATTGGATTTTGATCAGATGGCAGCTTAATTGAATAAGAATACCTATGCACTACCCTGCTTGGAAATACCTATTAATTGCCGTGGTGCTCATCATTGCTGGCATCTACGCGCTCCCCAATCTGTATCCTGATGAGCCTGCTGTGCAGATCACAGGTGCTTCTGCTGGCACTGAGCTGTCTGCCGATGTGCTAACTCAAGCCGAGACCCTACTGACCAATGCTGGCCTAAACCATCACGACGGCAGTTTTGAAAATAACAGCGCCCTACTGCGTTTATCCAATGCCGAAGACCAATTAAAAGCACAAGAAGTTCTGCGCCGCGATCTGGGCGAACAATATGTTGTGGCGCTGAATTTGGCACAAACCACACCAGAGTGGCTTAGAAACCTCGGTGCCAACCCAATGAAATTGGGTCTGGATTTGCGTGGTGGCGTTCGTTTCGTATTGGAAGTTGATATGGCCAAGGCGCTCGAGCAGCGTCTGGCGACCGCTGCACAAGATGCTCGTCGCGTGCTGCGCGGTGAACAAATCCCAGTTCAAAGCTTACGCACCACCGCTAATGGCATGGTGCTGACCTTCGCTAGCACCGATGACAGAAGCCGAGCCCAAAATGTGCTACAAAGCCAAATGGGCATGGATTTTGCACTGCGTCCTTTTGCAGATACCGAAGGCGCTGCACTTGAGATGGCCTATACCGATGCCAAATTGCAAGAGATCAATGAATACGCCGTCGGCCAAAACTTGACAACTTTGCGCAATCGTATCAATGAATTGGGCGTGGCTGAAGCACTGGTACAGTCTCAAGGCACCAACCGCATCGTCGTTGAGCTGCCGGGTGTTCAAGACACCGCTGAAGCTAAGCGCGTCTTGGGTCGTACCGCAAACCTTGAGTTCCGCTTGGTCAACGAAGCTGACGCCACTTATGCAGGCGGCATTCCACCTGCTGGCACCGAAGCCTTCCCATTTGGCACACTCGATGGCCAGCCGATGCTACTAAACCGCCAAGCCATCATCACCGGTGAACGCGTTCAAGGCGCTCAATCTGGTTTGGATGAAAATGGCCGTCCACAAGTCTCGATCACACTAGACACCGCAGGCGGACGCCTGATGCAAAATGCCACACGCACCACAGTGGGTCAGCAGATGGCCGTGCTGTTTATCGAAAACAAGCAGCGCATCAGCTTTAATGAAGATCCAGCCACTGGCGAGTTGGTTGAGACGCGCACACCTTATACCGAGTCGCGCATCATCAACCGCGCCACCATTAATGCTGTCCTAGGCTCAAGCTTTGTCATCACAGGTCTGGACTCAGATGCCGAGGCAAGCGAGTTGGCACTACTGCTGCGCTCTGGAGCATTGGCAGCGCCGATGTATTTCGTCGAAGAACGCACCATCGGCCCATCACTTGGTCAGGATAATATCGATAAAGGTTTGTTCTCAACCCAGATCGGTTATCTGCTGGTGTTCTTATGGATGATTGTTTTTTATCGCGCGTTTGGGGTGATTGCCAATATTGCTTTGGCCTTTAACTTGATGATGATGGTAGCCATCATGTCAATTCTTGGCTCATCATTGACCTTGCCGGGTATTGCAGGTATTGTTTTGACCATCGGTATGGCGGTCGATGCCAATGTGCTGATCTTTGAGCGCATTCGCGAAGAGCTGGCCAATGGTGCCAGACCCAAATCCGCGATTGTGGCAGGTTTTGATCGCGCATTTAGCTCGATTTTTGATGCCAACATTACCACTTTGCTCATCGCCTTTATTTTGTTCGCCATTGGTACAGGTCCGATTAAGGGCTTTGCCATTACCCTTGCCATCGGTATTGTCTCATCGCTGTTCACAGCGATTATTGTGACTCGTGCGATGATCCAAATTTGGTATGGCAATCGTAAAAACTTAACAAAACTGAGCATCGGTTAGGAGTGAAAGATGAGTAACGAAAACAACCCAATCGACCCAACGACTGGTGCCAATACACCCGCTGAGCCACCGCGCCGTCGTCGTGCGCCGCGTCGTGATGGTAAAGGCGCTAATGCCGCGACCAACCAAAGCGCACTAGCAGATCAAGCCCTGATCGCCGAACCAAGCGACGAAGCTGCCGAAAAAGCTGGCGGTGTCAAACTGATCGCCAATCAGCGCATCATTCCGTTTTTGAAAATCGAAAAGCCAATGATGATCTTGTCTGCCCTGCTGATCATTGCAGGCATCGTTGCAGTGATCATCAAGGGACTGAATTTTGGTTTGGACTTCACAGGTGGCGTCTCGGCCAATGTCAGCTATCAGCAGCCTGTTGAACAATCTCAAGTAGTGCAAGCATTGGCAGAGAATGGCTATCCAGATGCCGTGGTGCAATATCTGGGTACGCGCCAAGAGCTGCTTTTGCGCTTACCCCCACAAGAACAGTCGGCGGATAATCTAAGCGCATCTTTGGATCAGGTTTTGGATTTTGCCAATAACCCATCGACCATCGATAGCATCAGCATCATCGGCAGCCAAGTCGGTAATGAGATTTATCTAAATTCACTACTGGCGCTGTCTGTGGCGCTTGGCATGATGCTGATTTATGTCGGCACGCGTTTTCAGTTTAAGCTAGCATTGGGTGCTGTATTGGCGCTGTTTCATGATGTGATCGTGGTGGTGGGGATTTTTGCCATCATGGGCTGGCCGTTTGATTTGACGGTTCTGGCTGCCGTATTGGCATTGATCGGTTATTCAATCAACGATACCATCGTCGTCTATGACCGCATCCGCGAAAACTTTCGCCGTGTGCGCGGTCTAACTCCGCGTCAGGTCATCGATCTGTCATTGACTGAGACACTGCGCCGTACCATCATGACGGTAGGTACTGTATTTGTGGTGGTCGTTGCCATGATGTTCTTGGGCGGTGATGGCTTATTCTGGTTCTCGGTTGCGCTGTTCATCGGTCTGATCGCAGGTACCTATTCATCAGTGTATATCGCCAGTGTGATTCCGCTGATGCTTGGCCTATCACGAGAGGATTTCGTGGTGAAAGTGAAGCCAGAATTTGAAGAAGAAGTGGTGGTATTCGCCGACCCTGATCTGCAAAACAGCAAAGATTGAACCTATTTAAGTTCGTTAATGATTCACGCTCAAAGTTTGGGCGTGAATTTTTTTATCATTGCTAAGCTGTTAAAAACTTGGCATCTCATATTTGGCTGCAATGATCAATCTTAATAAAACCAAACAAAAACCCCAAAATCATCGGACTTTGGGGCCTAGGTTTCATGGGTGTCGTCAAATCAGCGGCGATAAGCCAGCTCAGTTAGGATGCGCTCAGCATCGCTCCAGCGGTTTTCGCTGTTGGTTGCGCCCAGCAATACCACGATGGCAGGACGGCTATTGACATTAGTTTCCATCACCACGCTATAGCCAGACTCACGGATGTAGCCTGTCTTTTGCACACCGATAGGATATGCACCTTCGCGCACCAAACGGTTGGTGTTGTTGCCTTTATAGGTGCGATTGCCGCTGGTGTAATTGGTGATATAAAAATCGTAAGTCGGTGCGGTAGAGAAGTTGCGGATACTGTGATAACGCGGATCAGAATTGACAGCTTTCATCATGATAAGCAGATCATTGGCCGATGACATATTGCGCGGATCGAGGCCAGATGAGTCGCTGAATTTGGTCTGATACATGCCCATATCACGCGCTTTTTGGTTCATGGCAGCGATAAATGCATCATAGCCACCTGGATAAGTACGCGCCAAGGCTTTGGCAGCTGGATTCTCAGAGCGCATCAAGGTCATCAATAAATACTCTGAGCGCGTCATACGATCGCCTGCTTTTAGGCGTGTGCTGGCTTGCTTGGCACCGACCAAATCCGAGGCGATCAAAGTAATCTCTTCTCGCATGTCAAGCTCAGCATCCAAAATCACCATCGCCGTCATTACTTTACTGATTGAGGCGATCGAACGCTGCACATCGACATTTTTGGTATAAATCGGTTTGCCAGTTTGCAAGTCATATACCAATACCGCGGCTGAACGCGTGGTGACTGCCAGTTCATCAAAAGCCGATGCATAGCTTTGAGTGCTGTAGCTGGTCGGAGCGCTGGTCGTGGCATAAGTGGTAGTCTGCGTCTGGATAGTGGCAGCAGGCGCAGGCGTGACATTGACACGCGTGGCAGTATAGCCCTGTGGCGCTGCTTGTACACTGACATTGGTCACGGTGCTGACCTGTGCTGCTGGCTGCACATAGACAGCATGCGAGGTACTAGACTGCGCAGGCTGCACCTGAGTGACGCGCTGCTGACTGCTGTCGATTGAGAATGCTTGAGCACTGTGAACGGCACCTGCCGTCATTGCCAATAATACCGCCAACTGCTGGCTGGTGCGTTGAAATGCTTTCATGATGTATCATCCCCCTTTTGGATCTGATTTATTTTACCATAAAAATTGGGGAATTTTGCTTTTGCTAATGATTTTCATAAATTGTAACATTTCAATAATAAAAGGTTGGCATCCGTCAACAAAAAGTACTGATCAAGCAACAAATCTACTACGGCTGCGCCAATCCTTATTGAATTATAAATAGGCATCTTTAAGGGTTGGCATCAGAATGATCATTGTCCTCAGGCTGTTGGTCGAGTTCATCAGGCAAAGTAGGCAGTTCAAACTCATCACCGACATCAAGTGCAGAACCCTCACCAGAAAACAATGCCAGCAAAATCTTAGAGTATTTGTCATCACCCGACTGAATGCGCTTCACCAGATCTTGACCGTAGTCACCGATATTGATGGAATTATCCGCGTTCGGTGTGCGATGAGCGGCGGGCAAGCGCGCAAATAGCTCTGGATGAACGCGCGTGATGGTGGTAAAAGTATCAATGATCATCGGCTGTTCGTGACGCAGCTTTTGGTGTTCTTTAGGCAATGTGGGATTGGCCAAATATTGACGCTGATGAATCCAGCTGATGCCGCCTGATTTTAGGCCATAATGCCAAAATCCTTGTTGGCCGTCTTGTGGCACTGCACCGCCCATTTGTACATCGGCTTGATAGCTTTGGCTGACTTGATTTAGGGCATTTAACAGCATACGCACAAACAGTTTGCTGTCGATTTTGACTTCCTCAGCGACCGCTTCGAAACTGGCATCAGTATCCTCAGCATTCACCACCTCAATGACAGACTCACCCTCGATGATGCTGCGCTCGATATTGCCAAAACTTGGCTCGGCAAACTCGCTATAACGACCGATAATGCTGTGATATAAGGTATCGGTAAATAAATAACGCGCATAAGCACGGTCCGCGGCCTGTGGCTGCACGCGAATGATGCTGCCTGTGCCTTTAATGGTGGTGATGGCCTGTTCAGATAAATTGGTCATCAGATGTGGCGTGGCCAGCATCTGATCGCTGTTGATCAAATCAAAAGCGCTGACATTTAGGCTATCAAAACTCTGCTTTTTGGCATCCACGATAAAAGCGATCAAATCGCGGGTAAAGCTCTTTGGCAAACTGCCATCATTAAGATGAAATGCCAGCCATTTATTACGCCATTTATCCCCCAAGGACTTATCAATGGTTTCGCTATTCACCATCGCAAAATTATCCGCCCATAGATAGATAATGCCTTGTTGTAGATCAATGTACAGCGGCTGATTGACATAAAAATTCAAATTTTTGGCTTGATAATGCGCCGCAGGTAGCACCGAGATTTTGCCCGACAAAGGTTGATAATTGCCTATCATGCTAAGCTGTGTCGGTGAGATGAGATAAGCAGATAACAGATCGGCTTTTTTGGCATCCAAGGCGGTATGCTGGCCATCATGCGCTGCTTGATATGTCGCAATACTGGCCGCGCGCACGGCGTCAGCTTGATTTTCGTGCGCTTGCAGCTCTTCATATAAAAGATCAAACTGCGCATCGACTGCCATGTCTTGGGTGCGCTCAAAAAACGCTTCTGCATCAAAACTCTCAGCTGTGTCAATGATGGCATTTCGTTCATTAACACAGCTTTGGTAGGTCTGTTTTAGCGTTTCAAAATCTTCGGTTTTTTCGATGGCGTCGGCCAAAACGCCCTGCTCTGCCATCAGTTTTTTGGTTAAGCTGACATAGGCAGCGTCATGCGCATCCTCACATGCTGTCATAATATCACTGCTGGCCGACTTCTGTTCTTCGCTGGCTTGCGCCAAAGCTTCTTCACGGATGGCGTTTGAGACATGAATTTGAGTATGATAACCAAAAGACTGACGCAGCTGTGCATGCATGGCATCAGATAGAGCCTGCTTGGCATCAACAGGGGCAGTATTAAGTGGTGCAATGCTCGCGCACCCTGTGATGGCAGCGGCAAAGATGGCAAAAACAAGCGGTCGAATGTGTGTTTTCATAAGTGTGGTTCATCCATTGAATGAAAATTAGTGGCTGCTGCTGTCGGTCGTGTCATCGGATTGATCATCTTGATAGTCCTCGCGCGCCGCCTGCGCCAATGTTTTTAATTTCATATCCTCACGGATCTGGCCAAGCCAAGCGGTGCCATCGATGGCATCGGCTGCATCGAAATTTTGCTGCAGCTTGTCGCTGTACGCATGGGCAATCGGCTTGGCGCTAAAGCGGATTTGGGCTGCCACCTCAGTACGGGTATTTTGCATCTGTTGGTCAGCGCTTTGGACAAACTGCATACCGATCAATTTACCGCGGCCATCAAGATAATAATAAAAATGACTGGCCGAATTGATGGGCTGAATGGCTTGTATTAATGATAAAACACTGCCGACATCATCGGTTTGATGGCCTTGATTGATCAATACCCAATCATCGATGGCAGCTTTGATCTTGGCAGGATTGATACGCTCGCTGTGTTTGGCGGTGGATTTATGGCCATCAGGCTTATTTTGATCATCCTCTTCGCTGTCAGCGTACAGCTCAGGATGAGCATCAACATAAGCCTTAAGGTCGGTGGCCAAGGACTTTAGCATAATGCCAACGATCTTACCTGCATCTTGGGTTGATGGGCTAAATTTGATGACTTGGGCTGCACCGATTTGGCGAGCATAGGCGTCTTGATTGGCCGCCACAGGGGTAAAGCGCTCGGCATCCATATGACGAAAGCCTGCCACATGCGCACGCGTAATGGCATCATACACCACTGACATCGGGATCAGACCTTGTAGTGACTTGGGTAAGCCAAATCGGATCAGATCATTATTTAGCGCATCTGTTGGCAGATATTTTGGTGCTGCCAAAGCTATGATAGGCTTGGCTGCCGCCGCATCAAGGGTGATGTGCGACTGTGAAAAGTTCATTTGCATCGGCAGCTGTACCGACTGTTCAGCGGTCGCGGATCGATAATCGAGCGCCAGTACGCTGTTCATTTGGCGAACAGATGGCTGATGATGGCTTAAGATGGTGATGACGGTATTGTCATATTGATACAGATTTTTGGCGGTCAGCTGCTCGGGGGTTTTCTTGATATGATCAAGCATCGATGACAGCATATTGGCATAAATACCGCCCATACCTTCAGGCAGTGGCAATGAATCGTGCGCATGCTGATCATCATGGCTTTGGTCTGGCTGATCTGAGCTTTTCATTTGTTTGTAGGCATCAAACCAGTCTTTAAAGACACTCATCTTGGCGCTATCATCGCCTTCAGCATCTTCATACATCACATAAGTCAGCTGCATTATCAGATCCTCAGCCTCGCGTTTATTGGTCGGCAACTCGATGTCTGACTCCAAAGGATAATGTTCATTAACAGCTTTGGCTTGACAATATGCCGATTGATAATACGCTTCTAGATGGCTTAGTGGATCATTTGAAAGTGTTTTGCCATCATTGGATAGGCGCTGATAGGCTTGATTTTCGGTGTTGATGCATTGCATGATGGCCAGATGCGTATCCAGCTGCGTCTTGTTATGGCTAAATAAAATCTGCTCATAAGGCTCAAAATAAAAATAGTATTTGACAAATGGCTCATTACAGCTTTTGTATTTTTGCCAAGCCATGTCATAAACCTCATAGGCCTCACCGCTTAAGGTTTTGTTTTGGCGGTTGGCTGCCAACACACCGCGCAGATCACGGCTAAAAGTCTGCGCGCACTGGCGAATGCTTGTGATGTCACCGATTTGATAGCTTTGGGCGTCGCTTTGCAGGTCTGTCAGTGCTTGATTGGCTTTTTGGATACAGCCATCCATGGTATTTAGTTCGCTTTTGACACTCGTGCTATTGACGGTGGCGGTAGGATTGTCGTTGATGATCTGATCAAGGTTTAAAGATGCAGCAGACAAACAACTGCGCAATGTAAAAAATTCAGAGGCGATCGCTTCTTTATGAGCTTGATACGGCTCATCCATCGCCACTTCTCTGGAGAGTGCATGATCTGGTGTAATGCCTGCGATCTCATCGTCGTAGCGCAAATAAGGCAAGCTACCATCTTCTGCCAGATAGCTTTCTGTGGTGCGATACGCATCGCTTTGATAGGTGGCGTTATCGCGATTTGACTTAAATTCAGAAGTTTTGATCGCGGTACTCCATAAGCTGTCACTGCCAGCATCGATGCTATCGGCTGTGACATGCGGCAGCGCACGATACTGATAAGTGGACAACACATAGCGCTCGCTGGCCAGATGTGCTTGCATCGCAGCGACCAAAGCCGTCTTTGCAGTGGATGATGGCGTATTTGGATTATCCGAAAACAGCATCGCAGAGGGCTTAGTGGGTTCGACCAAAGGATACTGGGCGCTGCCGCCGCTTTGGCAAGCTTGTAAGATCATCGCTGCCAATGTTAAGCAGCCAGCTTTGATGAGCGTGCGATGGGTGGCATGTCGGTGTGGGGTGCGCTGTTTCATGGAGATATACCAAGCAATAATTTTATTATTAAAAATGGTTTATAATCTAACACAAATTTTGCACACTTGCAAAGATAAACTGCCAAAAGTTAACACAATTCGTCTAAATCCACAGCACTTGGCGATAACCAAAAAAGCCCTGCGATATGCAGAGCTTTTTTTTGGTAGATCATCGATTATTTTTTGAAGTAGGCTTCTAAAACTTCGATGCACTTTTGGGCTTTGACTGGCGTCTGTTCTTTTGAGATGGTCACAGCGCTCAAGGTCAGGCTTGGTAGCTTGTGCGATGGCAAGACTTTAACCAATTTACCCGACTCCAGCAATGCTTTGGCATCGACCTCATTGGTCTTGGTGATGCCATAACCTTCGGCTGCCAAGTTCAAGGCGATGGCGTGATTATTGGTGATCAGACGCGAGTTGATGCGGATGGTCTGCTTGCCATTATTATCACGAAATTCGATGTTCTCGGTTGGCTTTTCGCCGCACAAAATCACCGTCTGTGATGATAATGCTTTTGGATTTTCGACATCGCCGTGGGTTTTTAGGTACTCAGGTGAGGCCACCAAAAACTGCTCAACTGATTTTAGTGCGATGCCTTGGCTGTTTTCGCTCAATAACAGCGCCACATCCACGCGATCTTCGATCATATCCAGATTATCGCGCGAGATGATGTTTAATGACAAATTATCATGCTCAACCAACCAATCTGCCAATGCAGGCAGCAGATATGCTTTTGCCAGCTCTGGCATAGTGGCGATGCGTAAGCTGCCTGATAGCTCATCTTTAAGTTGGATGACGCTGTCACGGCCCTGCTCAGCAGCTTTCACCATTTGCGTGGCGGCATTATATAGGCTTTCACCGGCTTCGGTTAGGCTTAATTTGCGTGTTGAGCGATGGAGTAACGAGACGCCCAAATCGGTTTCTAGCGAGCGAATTTGTTGGCTAACAGCACTGGTCGTAATGCCTAATTCTTTGGCAGCACCGCTAAAAGAACCGTGGCGCACTACGCTTGCAAATACCGCCATACCTCGTAAATTATCTAACATATTCACCTCGAATTATTTAAGTTTATTTGTATCCATTAATTAATATAATCTGCATTTATAAAAAAAGCAGATCATTATATAAAAAATTAGACAGCGATTTAAGAAAAATCGTGACCATTCAGTCATTTATCAATGATTATTAGAAATCAAGATGAACAAATTATAGCTGTTTAGATAATTTTTTCAAGCCAATTTTTAAAAATCATCAATCCCATGCAATTAAAGAGGATTTAACTGATTATCACAAAATTTATGGAATACAACTATAAAGCAAATTTAATCTATTGGCAAGAAATTGTACAGAAAAAATGTATCTCATTGTAATTATTTTTGCATTATTTTAACAGATTGGATATACAGTAAGAATTGCTTAATGTTATTCAGGCGTTGGCAATAATTCTAAACCGTCCACAGGCGATGTGACTGTCAAGAAGTTTGGCTAATCAATCGATGGACAGCTTAGCATTGGTAAGTACAGGGGTGCCATCATCGATGATATAGCCCTCATGCCACAATTTTTGGAATACGGGGCTGTTAATCAGCTGATTTTGGGCATCGATGCGCAGCTGCTGTTGGCGCGCTTCGGACAGTTGGCGTGGCACCAAGTCCAATTGATCACTGACGATGGCCTCAGGTGCAACATTCAGCTCTGGATAATGTTCTGTGAATTTTTGCAGTAGGCTATTAAAGCTGGATTTGACTTGAGAGTTTTGTTCAGCGATGTATAGCTGGCTTAGCCCCTTAATCTCGCCTTGCATCATGCTACCAGCCATCAGTGCCAGCTCATCAGGCGAAAAGTGGCCATCGACACGCGCCTGATGCAGCCAATAATCCCATTTGCTCGCATCCCAAGTACCGATAAGTTCGACAGGCGCGGGTTTTAGCCGCTCGATCATCTGCGCTTGGGTCATCAGTGTGCCAACTTGTGAATTTGGTGCGGTACTACTGTCCTTGATCGCGTCATCCGAGGCCTTGGTGTCAGCGGTCAGATCGGCGTCACTGATGTGATTCACCTCATCGATGGTCTCGGTAAAATCTGCCTGTGCCATATCCTCGGCAGCGACAACATGCTCGCTCGCCAGTACAGACAAAGATGGCTCAGCCTCGATTTGCTCTAGCTCTTCGTGTAGATTGACCGCCTCAGTATTGGCATCAGCTTCATCCAAGCTCTGTTCATCGGTCGATGAATTCACATCCTGAATATCATTGTCATTATAGGGTAAAGATTCTGCACTGACATTGTCAGTATTATCCAATGATCTCATTAAAGTATGATCTGCCACATCGATGGCATCTGCCGCTTGCATCGCCTCAGATGGCTTTAAGGGCGTATTGTGTGGTATGTCAGATGATTCATCACTCTTAGGCTCGATAGCGCCAAGATCTGCTTGGGCAGTCATATCCTGAGCAGTGTCAACATCAGACAGATCAGCCACATGCTCGTGGTGCTTGGATGTCATTGTGGTGACGGTGGCATCATCGCTAGGCTCCTGACTGGCGGCTGGCATGATCACCTCATCGACTGCTAACGGACGAAACGCAAGCAATCGCAAAATACCCATCTCAAGCGCCTGCATCGGCGTACTAGCCAGACGGATGCCATCACGGCTTTTGATTAGGATCTCATAATATAGCTGCAATACATCATCGCTGATCTGTTTGGATAGCTCGAGCAGTGCCGTCTGTTCAGCTTCGCTCATATCAAGCGGTGTCTGTGGCAGAATTTGTAATAATGCCATCTGATGAATACGGTCAATCAGCTCATCAAACACAGATGCAGCATCCACCATCTTTTCACGCATCAATGCAATCTGCGAGCTGACCGCAGGCTTATCATCTTGATAAATCGCTGCTATCAAAGCTAGCACATCGGTGCTATTAACCAGCCCAAGCATTTCATTGACCGTGTCGGCTTGGATTGCACCACCACCAAAAGCAATCGCCTGATCGGTCAGTGACAGTGCATCACGCACCGAACCTTTGGCAGCGCTGGCAAGTTGCCACAGTGCAGACTCGCTATATGCCACAGATTCTTGCGATAGCACCTTGGCCAGATGCTCAGCAAGCAATGCTTGAGGCATCGGACGCAGCACAAACTGCAGACAGCGTGAGATGATGGTAATCGGCAGCTTCTGTGGATCGGTGGTGGCAAAGATAAATTTGACATGCTCAGGCGGCTCTTCAAGCGTCTTTAAGAGTGCATTGAACGAGTGCGTCGATAACATATGCACTTCGTCAATCAGATAGACTTTGTAGCGACCTTGTACAGGTGCATAAGGCACATTTTCGAGCAGATCTCTGGTGTCTTCGACCTTAGTGCGACTGGCAGCATCAATCTCAATCAAGTCCAAAAATCGCCCTGCATCGATTGACTGGCAAGTATCACAGACACCGCACGGCGTACTTGTGATGCCTGTTTCGCAGTTTAGGCATTTGGCGAGAATACGAGCAATGGTCGTCTTACCCACACCGCGCGTGCCGGTAAACAGATAGGCGTGATGCAGCCTACCCGTATCGATGGCATTGGCAAGCGCCTGCGATACATGGGTCTGCCCCAATAGTTCGCTAAAATCTTTGGGGCGATATTTTCTTGCTAGGACTTGATATTGCTCGGTCATCGGGCAGCCTTGGGCTTATTTTTGACGCATATGCGGGAACAAAATCACATCACGAATGCTTGGCGCATCAGCAAATAGCATCACCAAGCGGTCAATACCGATGCCTTCACCCGCTGTCGGTGGCAAACCATACTCAAGCGCTTCGATAAAGTCAGCATCATAATGCATCGCTTCATCATCGCCAGCGTCTTTTTCGGCGACCTGTGCTTGGAAGCGTTCGGCTTGGTCGATTGGGTCATTAAGCTCACTAAAGCCATTGGCAAGCTCACGGCCACCGATAAAGAACTCAAAACGATCTGTGATGTGCGGATTGTGATCATTGCGGCGTGCCAGTGGCGATGTCTCAGCAGGATATTCAGTGATGAATGTCGGCTGACGAAGCTTTGATTCGACCGTTTCTTCAAAGACGATGGTCTGTAATTTACCCAAGCCAAAGCCTGGCTTAACTTCCTCTTTAAGCACTTCTTTGACAAATTTTGCCAAAAACTCACGGTCATTGACATTGTCAGGCGTAAAGCTTGGGTTATGCTCAAGAATGGCATCGAACATTGAGATTTTCTTAAAAGGCCCTTTGAAGCTGAATACTTCGCCTTGGTATGGCACATCGGTCGTGCCTAGAATATCGATGGCAAGTTTTTCAAGCATATTTTCGGTCAATGCCATCAAATCTTTGTAATCGGCATACGCTTGATAAAACTCAATCATGGTAAATTCAGGATTGTGGCGGGTTGACACACCTTCGTTACGGAAGTTACGGTTGATTTCAAAGACTCGCTCAAAGCCCCCGACTACCAAGCGTTTTAGGTATAATTCTGGTGCGATACGCAAAAACAGTGGCATATCCAGTGCATTGTGATGTGTCTCAAATGGACGTGCTGATGCACCACCTGGGATGACGTGCATCATCGGCGTTTCGACTTCCATAAAGCGTTCTTTGCTCAGAAACTCACGAATACCTGCGACGACTTTTGCACGAATCTCAAAGGTGCGTTTAGTTTCTTCATTGACAATCAAATCTAAATAACGCTGACGGTATTTAACTTCGGTATCGGTCAAGCCGTGGAATTTGTCAGGCAATGGGCGTAGTGATTTGGTCAATAGCTCAAAGTCTTCTAGGTGGATGTACAAATCCCCCTTGCCAGAGCGGCCGATATAGCCTGATGCTGCCACGATATCACCCAAATCGAGTGATTTGATGGTTTCTAGAGTCTCGCTTGGCAAGCCTTTGCGATCGACATACAGCTGGATGCGACCAGTCATATCTTGGATGACAATGAATGAGCCACGGTTTAGCATCACACGGCCAGCGACTTTGGCATAGACTTTGTCGCCTGCTTCGATGGTTGCCTTGTCCACGCCATCAAATTGATTTTGTAGGTCTTGGCAATAATCTTCACGCTTAAAGGTGTTTGGATAAGCAGTTTTGCCTTGCTCTGCTGCCTTTTGTTGTAGTGCTTCTAGCTTGGCATGGCGTTGGGCGATTAGATCGTTTTCAGAAATGTGTTCGGCTTGTGTTTGCTCAGTCATGATGATCCCAAATTAAGTGTAAAATAAAAAACAAAAGATAGACTATTGTATCAGATTATCCGCCATCAATCATTATTAAATTGACATTAAATTGGCAAATTTTTATCAAAAATGCTTTGATGCAAAAGATTTGGCAAGTATCCAAAAAACTGCTATGATAACCAAAACCCACAACCAAAAAGGAGTTTGTGATGGCGACCAAAACTGTTGGTGTCCCTTATCGTATCTTGCGTGATGATACGCAAGCCATTATGATTGATGTTCAAGAAAAACTCACCCCGCATATCCATGATCACGAAGCCATCACGGACAAAATGGCGATCCTTATCCAAGGTCTGCAAGCGCTTGGCGTGCCTGTGATGCTAAACGAACAATACAAAAAAGGTCTGGGCGAAACCATTGCCAAATTGACAGATGTGCTGGATGATACGAACAAACAAAGCTTTGAGAAACTCAGCTTTAGCGTCTGTGACAATCCGCCATCTTGGGCGCATATCGTCCGCCAAAACCGCCGTATCGCACTATTATTTGGCATCGAAACCCATGTCTGTGTACTGCAGACGGCATTGGATTTATTAGATAATGGGATGCAGCCTGTGATCGTCGCTGATGCGGTCGGATCTCGCAATCCTTATGATAAGAAAATCGCCCTACGCCGTATGCGTCGTGCTGGTGCGGTGATTACAACTACCGAAGCGATTTTATTTGAGCTGCTTCGTGGTGCGGATGACCCTGCCTTTAAGACCATTTCAAAATTAGTGAAATAATTTTAAAATAAAAATAGCTTATCGACTGGATAAGCTATTTTATGGTTATCGGCTGATAATGACATCTGAGATTTATGAACGATAATCGGCGTTAATCTTCACATAGTCATAAGACAAATCGCAGGTATAAACAGTATCTGTGGCATCACCACGCCCAAGCTCAATGTGTACAGTGATCTCAGGGCGCTTCATGACTTCACTGCCACGCGCTTCGGTGTAGCCATCTGCCAATCCACCACGCTCACAGATGGATACTTCATCGAGTGCGACACTGACACGGCTTTGGTCAAGCTCAATACCTGCATAGCCAACCGCTGCTAGGATGCGACCCCAGTTCGGATCAGAGGCAAAAAACGCCGTCTTGACCAATGGCGAATGTGCCACTGCATAAGCAACATCGGCACACTCATTGGTGTCTTTACCACCAGTGACTTTGACCGTGATGAACTTGCTCGCCCCTTCGCCATCACGCACAATCAGCGTCGCCAAGCGGACAAACACACGCTCAAGTGCAGCATAAAACTCGCCAAACTGCGGATGGCTCTCGCCAATCTCACCGGCTGCGCCTGTAGCAATCAGCGTACAGCAGTCATTAGTCGATGTATCACCATCGATGGTGATGCGGTTGAATGAGGCGTTGGTCAGCTTGATGAGCATGGACTGAAGCGCAGCTTGATCAATCTTGGCATCAGTCGCCACAAAGCCAAGCATCGTCGCCATATTTGGGCGAATCATCCCTGCACCCTTTGAGATGCCTGTGATGTGATAATCCACGCCATCAATACTCACCTTCTCACTAGCAATCTTTGGGATAGTATCAGTCGTACAGATACCATGTGCTGCATCCAGCCAGTTATTTTCGGACAAATCTGCCAAAGCATTATCCAGTCCTAATATGATCTTATCACTGGGTAGGGTTTCACCGATGACACCAGTTGAGTAGGGTAAGATTTGCTCGATGCTCACACCAGCTTTATTTGCCAAGGCATCACAAGTGGCAAGTGCACGCTCGACGCCATCAGCACCTGTTGCGGCATTGGCATTGCCAGTATTGATGAGTAGATGTGTAGGCACTGTATTTGCAATGTGCTTACGAAGTACTTGCACAGGTGCGGCACAGAATTGATTTTGGGTGGTGACCGCTGCCACGCTCGCCCCTTTTGCAATCTCAAACACCACCAAATCACGGCGGTCGGCATATCGCACGTGCGCCTTGGTCGTGCCGATTTTGACACCAAAAATTGGATAAATCGTCTGCGGAATACTAATATCACCGACTGCCATAACATCACTCCATGTTGCTAAATTACAAAACTAACTGCGATATTCACTAATTTATCGCTGATAGTCATCTAAAAATTGTCGTCAAAAATTGGCTGTTTTATGATCAATTGAGATAATCCACTTAACCATCGCTCAATTGACAAACCATCATGACAAAACCCATTACAAATCAAACTTCGCCCAAATCGGTGCATGATCCGATGGTTTGTCCATGCCACGAATATCATAGCTGATGCCAGCATCGATACAGTCGGCTTTTAGTCCATCGGTGCACAATATATGGTCAATACGAAGTCCACGCTTAGGTGTATCCTCAAAGCCACGAGAGCGATAATCAAACCAGCTAAATTCATCAGCACTATCTGGACGAAATAGGCGATAAGTATCGCTTAGACCTGTCGCCATCAAGGCTTGATACCAGTCTCGCTCTTCGGGCAAAAATGAACAAGTCCCCTTGGCAAGCCAGCGTTTGGCATTGATTTCACCGATACCGACATCGATATCCAGTGGCGAGATATTCATATCACCCATGATGACAAGCTCACGCCCATCAGCCATCAGCTCACTGATATAACGGTTCAAATCTGCATAAAATGCACGCTTCATGGGAAATTTGGTCTCGTGGCTACGGTTTTCGCCTTGGGGAAAATAGCCATTGATTACATCCACCACACGACCATCGAAATCGTAGCGTGCATGAATCAAGCGACGCTGAGCCTCAGCATCACGAAACGGAAAGCCCTTTTGCACAAAAATCGGTGCCGTCTTTGATACCAGTGCCACACCATAATGTGACTTTTGCCCAAAAAATTCCACATGATAGCCAAGCTCACTTGCCATCTCGAGTGGAAACGCTTCATCATGCACTTTGGTTTCTTGTAATCCGATGATATCTGCGTTCAAGCTTTCTTTGACGGCTTGTAGCTGATGCGGTCTGGCTCGAAGTCCATTGATATTAAAACTGACAAAGGTAGTCATCATAAAACGCCTAACAACATAAAATTGCTGACTATTGTAACAATTTTTTGGGATAAATGGCGAAAATTTTTTTTGTACTGTGATGACTTTGGTGATTGTTATCTTACCGTGCTTGGCACTACCACCAAGCCATGAAAAGGTGTACAATAGTAAGCCAATCGATGCTAAGACTTGGCAGATTATCAAGGAATTTATGATGGCTATTTTTCAAAAAAACTACAAGGTCTATATCAATCACACCGACGCAGGTGGGATCGTCTATCATGCCAATCATCTCACTTTTTTTGAAAATTGTCGCCGTGATTGGTTGGCGTCCTTAGGCTATGATGGCTACTTTTTTGATTTATCCGAGGATGGCGACAGTACGGCGAATACCCATGGTCAAGGCGGTGCAGTGCATTTTGTGGTAAGTCAAGCCGAACTAAAATATATCACCCCGCTATTGGTCGATGATGAGCTGATCGTTACCGTAGATAGTTTGACCATCAAGCCTGCAAGCCTAATCCTATCCCAAAGCATCTATCGACCTAATAGTGACAAGCCTGCCACCACAGGCAGTATCACGCTTGCGTGCGTGCGTAATGATGGCAAGGCAATTCGTCCACACCGTTTGCCTGCCTCGTTTGTACAGACGCTGACTGGCTTGCCATCGATATAAATACGCTGCACTGATATGTCAACTCACCAATTATTAAATTTTAATAACATATCCATCATCGATGAAGCTGATCGCACGCTACTGGATGATGTCTCAGGCAGTATCTATGGTGGTGATCGCATCGTTTTGATGGGTGCATCAGGCTCGGGCAAATCACTACTATTATCCGCTTTGGCATCGCAGATACCACTGACACAAGGGCAGATTTGCCTAGCTTATGCCAATCAAATGACGGATATCACAAGCATACCGCCACCGCACTTGCGACAGCAAATCGCCCTACTGATGCAGACACCTGTGATGGTCGATGGCACGGTACGGGATAATCTGATGCTACCGTTTGGCTTTGGGCATCATAAAGCGAAGCAGTTTGATGAACGGCGGCACATTGCATGGCTTGCTCGGTTTGGCAAATCGGCGGATTTTATTCATCAGGACATCACCAAGCTATCGGGTGGCGAACGCCAAATCGTGCATTTTTTGCGTACGCTACAGCTTGAGCCGACACTGCTACTTCTCGATGAGCCGACAGCGGCACTTGATACAGTGAGTGCAGGCGTGTTGATGTCGCTTGTGCATGAGTGGCTTGATGAGCATCGTGCTTATATTTGGATCAGTCATCGCACAGATGAAGTGGTAACATTGGGCAATCACCGCTGGCAGATGATGGCAGGACGGCTTGAATGCGTGCCGTCTGTGAGCTTGGAGCGTGTATGGCGCTAGATTTGATCGATGTGTTCATCGCATCGCTACTGGTGCTGATAGCGATTGGCATATCAGTTTATCTTAAGCTTGGACTTGCCAAAACCTTGGTCATTGCCAGTATCCGCACAATCGCACAGCTCAGCTTAATTGGGCTAATCCTAGCGTGGGTATTTGCCCGTGAAGCCTGGTATGAAGTCTTGACGATATTTTCCATCATGACGCTCATCGCCGCCATCTCAGCCAAGAACCGTATCAAACGCCCCTACCGTGGATTATTGACAGACACTCTGCTCTCCTTGGGCGTGGCGACTGGCGTGGTGACGCTCGTGGCGATGGTGCTGATACTACAGGTGTCGCCATGGTATGCACCGCAGTATATCATTCCGATTTTGGGCTTGATATTGGGTAATTCACTCACCGCCATCTCGCTGACTACAGGACGACTGATCGATCATCTGCATAGTGAGCAGGCACACATACGCACCCTGCTATCACTATCAGCCACGCCTTTTGAAGCGTGCCACAGTGCCATCGCCACAGCCATCAGTAGCGGTATGATGCCGACGATTAATTCGATGATGGTGGTGGGTGTGGTGAGCTTACCAGGGATGATGACAGGTCAAATTCTAGCTGGCGCTGATCCAACTCAGGCAGTGCGATATCAGATTATTACCATGTTCTTTATCTGTGCTGGCAGTGCATTATCTTGTACGCTGTCGGCATTGTTTGTGGTTCGGCGGTTTTTTAATTATAGAATGCAGCTTGTGATACCAAAATAAGCGATCGTTCATAATCTTAAGCCATAAGCCATAAGCCAGACCTATCATTAATCACTAAAATTAAACCGTAAAAGAGATCGGCACGCATCGGTCACTTTTTCCATCACCTTAACAGTTGATTACAAAGCATTAACATGATACCATACAGACAGTAAGGTTTTTGTTGTTTTACATTGATTAAGGAGTTTTTATGACCACCACCCCGAAAACCAAAACCACTGCCAGCAGCACAACGACTGCCGCAGCCAAAAAAACAACAGCACCAGCCAAAAAAACCACTGCTTCAACAAGAACACGCGCCACACGCACCCCTAAAACCAAAGTGATGGCCGAGACCGTCAGCCAGTTAGAAGACCTACTGGTACATGCCTCGCCAGAAGAGTTGGCAGAATTTGGTCAAGCGCTGCAAGAATATCTGCCTGCCGCCCAAATCGCCAGCCAAGTGCGCACCGACAAATCAAAAGACACGCAGCTGTCAGAAAATTGGCGCGAAGGCGGTTATCCTTATAAATACCGCTTGAGCCGCAAAAATTATGAAGCCCAAAAATACAAATTACAAATCGAACTACTAAAACTTCAACACCACATCAAAGCCACTGGCCAAAAGCTTGTGATCATCTTTGAAGGTCGTGATGCTGCAGGTAAAGGCGGCACCATCAAGCGCTTTATGGAGCATCTTAATCCGCGTGGCGCACGCGTCGTTGCACTTGAAAAACCAACCGATCAAGAACGCGGTCAGTGGTATTTTCAGCGTTATGTGCAGCACCTGCCAACCGCTGGCGAGATCGTGCTGTTTGACCGCTCATGGTACAACCGCGCAGTGGTTGAGCGCGTGATGGGCTTTTGTACTGATGAAGAATACCGCATCTTCATGCGCCAAGTGCCTGAATTTGAAAAGCATTTGGTTGAATCAGGCATTCATTTGGTGAAATTCTGGTTCTCGGTAAGTCGTGAAGAGCAGCGTGCGCGTTTTGCCAGCCGTGAAAATGACCCATTGAAACAGTGGAAATTGTCACCAGTTGATAAAGCTTCACTGAACAAGTGGGATGACTACACCCTTGCCAAAGAAGCGATGTTCTTTAATACTGACACCGCTGAAGCGCCTTGGATCGTCATCAAGTCAGACTGCAAAAAACGCGCTCGTTTAAATGCGATGCGCTATGTGCTAAATAAACTGGCGTACGAAAACAAAGACTCAGGCCAGATCGGTAACATTGATCCATTGATCGTCGGCCGCGCTGGTGCATTATACGAGATGGACGAGCGCACAGATTTGGCGGTCTCTTCTGCCAAAGTACTGCGCGAAGTACAAAAATCTGCCAAAGCCGCAGCAAAAAACACCAAATCCGACAGCTGATATGCTAAAGTCAATCAAATCGCTCAAGGTTTCTTGGGCGATTTTTTTATAAGTGAGATAGATAGGCAGCCATGAGTAATTAATGATTTGTGTAACCCTTAATAAATTGCCAACCAAAACCAGCTTTGTTACAATAGCTTGGCTATCATTACAATCGAATTTTAATCCGCATCAAAAGATATTGTCATGCCAAAAAACGCCCTGTCAAAACACATTGCCGATCGCGCCCTTACTGCTGCCCAAAATAGTCTAAGTGATGAAGATATTCTAAAAAAACATCAAGCAATCATTGATGAGATCGAACAGGCAGATCAATCCGCCTATGAGTTATCGAGCGCCTCGTTGGCTGGCACGCATCTGTCGCTGTCAGACTATCTTGCCGCAGTCAAGCTTGTGATTGATGAGACTTTTGATCATGAAGTATGGGTACGCGCCGAGATTCGTGCGATGAACACCAAAGGCGGTCATTATTACTTTGAACTGGCAGAAATGGATGATGAGGAACAAATTTCCGCCAGCTGTCGTGCGACACTGTGGCGGTTTCGTGCCAAGTCTGTGCTTGCCAAATTCACCGCCACCACAGGCCAGAGTTTAAGCGCTGGCGCCAGTGTCTTGGTCAAATGCTCTGCCAGTTTTCATGCGCAGTATGGCTTTAGTTTAAATATCAGTGACATCGATCCCAACTACACATTAGGCGAGCTGGCAGCAGCCTATCATGCGATGAAAAAACGCCTGAGTGACGAAGGATTATTAAATATAAATAAAAAAATACCGATGCCATTTGATATTCGTGAGGTCATTGTCATCGCCCCAGAAAAAGCCGCTGGACTCGGCGATTTTCGTGCTGAGGCTGATCGCTTGGCAGCCTCAGGCGCCTGTCATTTTCATTATCATCATGCCACTTTTCAAGGCAATCATGCGCCTGATGAGATACGCCGCGCATTGACTTTGGCGATGGAGAGTTTTATAGGCGCGCATGGGGGTTTGCCTGATCTGGTGGTGATCATCCGTGGTGGTGGTGCCGTTGGCGATTTGGCCTATTTAAATAATTATGAGCTGGCTGCTTTGGTCGCTGAATGTCCTGTGCCCGTATGGGTCGGTGTTGGCCATGAAAAAGACTCAGTGATCCTCGATGAGGTTGCTCATACCAGTTTTGATACGCCCTCAAAAGTCATCCTCGGCATCGAATCACACTTAACGAACATCACGCATCAAGCCAAAGATCTGATGGCAAAGCTGATCAAAAATGCCAGCTCTCGCCTGTCTGCCGCCAGCCAAAATAAACAGCGGCAGCTCGAGCGCATCCAACGCAGCAGCACGCATGCCATCGTTTTGGCCAAAAAAGACACTTTATACCAAATCAAACATCTTAAAAGTAGCAGCAAATATCAAAGACAACACCTTAACCAGCAGCTGAGTACTTTGATCAATCGCATCAAGCGAAGCAGTCTGACGGCCGTGAGTGAGGCCAAAAAAGACAGCCGCCAGCACTTTGAGCGCCATCAGTCTGTTTTTCAGCACACCCAAAAGCTCAGACAAGACTGCCGTAATCTACAAAGTCTGATCTTGGTGCAGCATCCCAGACGCACGCTGGAAAAAGGCTTTGCCATCATTCACGACACAGGTCATCAAGCCAAGGTCATCGATCGCGCCCGACAGCTTGGCGTTGGCCAACGGGTAAAAATCAGCTTTCAAGATGGTCATGCCATCGCAGTGATTGACAAAATCACGCCCACCGCCAATACATCCAAAACTACCACCGAGGAAACCCTATGACATCTTCGACCAATAGCGCACTGACAGCAGCACAAGCGCGCCGCACCTGTAAGGCCTATGATGCCACGCGTAAGATTGACGAATCTACGCTACAGGCGCTGCTTGATACGCTGCGTTTGGCACCCTCATCGATCAATATTCAACCTTGGAAATTTTTGGTTACCGATCAGATGAGTACCAAAAATCTCATCACTAAATCGATGATTGATGGCGATGCGCATAATGTACCAAAAGTTAACAATACCTCTCACATACTGATCTTATGTACGCGTACAGATCTGGATGATGCGCATTTATCAAAAGTGCTACAGGCTGAAAAAGATGCAGGCCGTTTTGGCAGTGATGCGATCATGCAGGCGCGCTTTGATTTGTGTCAATATTACATCTCACAAATGCAAACCAGTCCTGAAAAGCTCTTGGCTTGGTCAGAAAATCAGACCTTTATCGCCTTGGGTCATCTGCTGATGGCGTGTGCGATGATGGGGATCGATGCCACTCCGATCGGCGGCTATGATCAGGCGCTACTTGATGCCAAGCTGGGTTTGGCGGATCAAGGGCTAATAAAGCTCTGTGCTGGTAGCCATCGGATATGCCAGCCACACCGATGCCAATCAGCAGCTGCCAAAGGCGCGCTTGGCATTTGATGAGGTCGTAGGCTTTATTTGATGGCTATAAACAGCTATTGCAATGATGATCAAGCGGTTGATTTTAAGAATAAATCGACCGCTTTGAACTGCTCGGCGGTGGTCTCACAAGCATACATTGCCTCACGAAAGGCATTGGAATTGGCCAGTCCACCCGTGTACCAAGCGATGTGCTTACGGGCAATACGGCAGCCTGAATATTCACCATAAAATCGGTATAGCTCTTCAAGATGACTAAGCACAATCTGACGCAGTTGTTCAACACTTGGCGGTGCTGGCATCTCGCCTGTATTGGCAAAATGCGCAATATCACGAAACAGCCAAGGTCGCCCTTGTGCTGCTCGTCCGATCATCACCGCATCAGCGCCCGTTTGACGCCAGACATCCAATGCCTTTTTTGGGCTGTCGATATCGCCATTGACGATAACGGGTATTTTTAAGTTATTTTTAACTTCTTTGATCAGCTCATAGCGTGCCTGACCAGTATAAAAATCTTCTCTGGTGCGCCCATGAATGGCAATGGCGGCAACACCAGCCTCTTCAGCGATTTTGGCGATTTGTAGGATATTTTCTTGGCCATTGGCAAAGCCGAGCCGAGTTTTGAGCGTCACTGGCACATCGACGGCATCGACGGCGGTTTCAAGCAGGCGCTTGACCAGATCAGCATCTTGCAGTAAAGCAGATCCTGCCAGTTTTTTGCAGACTTTCTTGGCAGGACAGCCCATGTTGATATCGACAATCTGAGCGCCATTGGCTACTTGAAATCTGGCGGCCTCGGCAAGCTTATCTGGTTCAGCCCCTGCGATTTGCGCTGAGATGGGTGCAATCTCCCCGTCAAAATTGGCACGATACAGCGACTTTTTTCGTGCATACAGCGCCGTATCAGCAATAATCATCTCGCTGACAGCATGACCTGCACCAAAGGACTTGCATAGTCTTCTAAAGGGATTATCGGTAACCCCTGCCATCGGTGCCACGAACAATCGGTTCTTGATCTCTAAGCCTCTGATATATAAGGGATGTAGCAAAGGATGTTGATTTTCAATGGGTTTTTGTGTGATCATCATTATTTATAGACTTATAATAAAATTATAAAATTGCAAATTTAGCCGTCGATCTGGTATCAAGTTGGCGCTGATTTGATGGCTTTTATGGTTGATAAAGGCGTGCTATTTTGACATCATTTGGGGGCATCTTGCAAGCTTGCAATCAGCGCAAGCCCTGTTTGTCGCATCGTTGGCGTGTTGATGGCTTGCATCAGTGCCGTTTGGCTGCCATAAAGTCGCACTTGCGATTTGGCGCGCGTCACGGCTGTATAAATGAGTTCTTTTGACAATAAGCGCGCGTGATGATCGTCAAACACCATCGCCACCGCCTGCCATTCTGAACCTTGAGATTTATGCACTGTGATGGCATACGCTGTGCTGACCACCATGTCGCTCAACATATCCACCGCGATCGCCTGCTGCTTACCCTCAAAATACACCACCAAGCCCGACGCCGCCCACAAACAGATGCCGACATCCCCATTAAACAAACCAAGTTCATACAAATTTTTGGTGATCATCACCACACGACCATGATACCATGGCGATCTGCTGGGTGGGATTTTTTGAAACCTTTGATGCGCTTGGGTCAGATACGCATTGATCGCCTCATCGCCCAACGCTCCCAAATGTGAGGGGCACAAGATACGATACCGATTAAGTATGCCAAATAAGTCTTGCACTGCTTGGTTGGCACGCTTTTCATCATACTTTTCAAAGCCAAAACGCAGGGTCTGTGTGGCATTAAAATAAGCTTGATAACTGGCTGCCAAGTCTTCATACAGATCACTGATCTGCTGATCGTCGGTGTTGATAAATTCCAATGCCAAATCGGTGTCAATCATTGTTTTGACTTGTGAAAAATCAATTTTGGCATCATTGGTATTAATGAGCTTCGCCAATCGCCCGACGCCAGAGTGATCAGAGAATCTGCGCGATTCAGTCAAATGCACTCGAAGCGACTGCATCTTGGGGATATGGCACAAGTCCGCCAACACCGCCCCAGCATCCACCGCGGCCAACTGATGCGCATCACCCAATAAAATCACTCGACAACCACTGGCCACCGCAGCAAATAATTGACTGGCAAGCTCTGTTCCTAGCATGGACGCTTCGTCGATGATCAGCACATCAAACGCCAGAGGATTTTGTGCGTGATGTCTTGGCATGCCGCTGCTACCGATGCCAAGCAGACGATGGATGGTCTTGGGCTCGGGCATCTGGATGTTTAGGTCTTTTGGCAGAGCTGCTAACAGCGACTCGCTCATACGCTGAGCTGCTTTGCCCGTCGGCGCTGCCAGCCCCAAGCGTACACTGCCTGCATTATCAAGCTGGCTTAGGGCGATGACAATCTGCGCGACGGTATAGGTTTTGCCAGTGCCTGGGCCACCTGTGATCAGTGCAAAGGCTTGATTTGATATCAGATCAATGGCAGCCACCTGCTTGGGGTTTAGCCCATCAGGTAAAGCACGGATCCCAAGTTTTGCAACCTTAGTCTGACTGATGCGCCTGATGTGTGCCAACAGATTTGCCTCAGCATGATAGGCGCGATTCGTCCACAGATGCAGCGCGCCGCCTTGATTGACATAACAAATCGGTGCTTGGTGATGGCTTGGGTGTGCAGCATTAAGCGGCAATACATTGGCAAAAAACGCACTGCTTTGCAACAAATCGATGAACGCATCCAAACTGTCGATTTTGGTAAAAAACAAATGACACATGCGCAGTAAAGTCATGAGCAGTTCAGTGAACATCTCAATCTGCCGAGCTGATATGCCGTGATCGATCCATTGTTTGCGATGCAGCATCAAGCGCTCATCGACCAAGCGTTTGAGCGATGCTGGATCATTGATCTTGGATAATTCATGAAGCTGCATGATGCTTTGGGTGAGTGCTGTGATGCCATCGGTCTGATCAAACAAGGACAGCGTATCAATCGCTGCGCGAACACAGCACTGCTGCCATGCAGACAGCACCGACTCTGCAAAAAGTGCATCAAAAGCTGCGCGATCATCGATAACTAGGACAGTATGGCCGCTTTCAAGCTCAGATAAAAGCGCGGACTGCAGCAGATGATAGCACTCAGCCTCAGCCACAGCCAAAGAAAAATCTGCCGCCAACACCGCTTTATTGGCATACCATTTGGCATTGTCATTGATGCGATGTGTCACATAACGGGCAATGATGTCTGATGTCATGATATATTACCTAAACTATAAAATCGCATCCAAAGCCAAAATCAGCTCCAAAGACGGCTGCCAAAACAAATGCCCAGTGGTCAGATCATCCGCCTGTAATCCGCGCAAAAACACATATTCCACACCGCCTAAGTACTGCATCTCATTTCCCTGATAGTCATTTAAGCGAATCTTGAGCAGACGATGCAGCGCCACTTGATATAAAGCCGCCTGTAGCCAATACCCAGCCTTATCCATCGCCGCACTCATCGCTTGCTGGTGATAGTCATCGGGCTTATCGCCAAGATAGTTGGATTTATAATCCACCACAAAAAACTTACCATCAGCCTCATAGACCAAGTCGATCTCACCGCGCAGATAGCGATAGCTGACTTGTTGATAATCATCGAGCAGCACCAAACTTTTATCACTGTGTGCGACAAATGCAGCATTGATCTGATCAATACCAAAATCTACCCCCAAACCCAAGGTAAAACCCAATTCACGAACTTGGGCATCGAAGGCAAGCGTCATCAAGCTTTTATTTGAACCTGCAAATTCAGTGCTAATGATCTGATAAACCCAGTCCACCAAGGCTAAATGCTCATTTTCTGGCGCTCTCTGGCGACTCATGGTTGCCGAGTATGGGTTGGGCGGTAGATACTTTTCAGGGATGCCAAGTCTTCTGCCTTGGTCGAAGATCACCGCGCTGATCATCGCATCGATCTGTGCTTTTGGCGCGCCCTGCATCTTATCAGTCGGCACAAATTGCAAAACTTTATGCAAAAATTCACCAGCACTGCTGCCTTTGATGAAGCTTGCTGCGATATTTGGCGTGCTGATATGTTGATCGATCTGCTGCGTGCTGTCATCGCTACTCTTGGCATCGGTAAGTATCGCCAACTGATCGACATCAGCCTCATCCACCGAGGCGATGGCGGTCTTATCCAGCCGCGTGATCATCGCGGTAAAGCTGGTTTTGTATTCACCGACAAAGCGAGTCTTAGGTATCAGATCCTCCCAATCGGCATAACTGATGGGAACAGATTCAGTGGTTTGTTTTTTATAAGTTTTATTTAATAACTTGGCATCTGTCATCTCCACCCAACTGACATAATCAACCAAACGATTGGGCAGACTGATCTCAGCTGCATCCGTGGATTCAAACCACTGATAAATGGGCAGCTCTTTGCCAACGCGCCTGTCCAAATCACGAGCCACGACATACAGCCGTTCAGAGGCTCTGGTGAGTGCTACATAGCCCAAGCGGCGACTTTCATCGATGATCTCACGGCGATTGAGCGTCAAAAAATGCCCATCGCCCGGCTGCAAATCCGCGCTTAAGCTAAGTCTGCGCTCAAAGTTGTGATCACTGTAGGGCAATATCAACAATCCAGAGTCATAAATTGGCGCATCATCAAGCCCCAATACATAGACGATCGCAAATTCCAATCCTTTGGATTTGTGGATGGTTAATAAATTAATACCGATATCATCAGCCAGCTGCGGCCGCTTATTATATTCATCAGCAGAGCTTTGCGACTGCTGATAAAACCACTCAATCAGCCTCAACTCATGCAAATCCGACTGCTCGCTCACCAGTTCAATCAGCCGTTCCAGATCAGCCAAATATCGCTCACCTTGGCGGGCAGCCATCAGCCAGAGTGATTGCTGATTGTGATTAATGGCATGATTCATCGCCCAAGCCAATGCAGAGGACAGACCTTGTTTTTGCCATTTATCATATATTTTCTTTAGATAAGTTAAAATATCAGTCTTATAATTTTGATAAATTTCGGCAGAATCGCTGTTGACTTGGCTTGTGTCATCTTCCATACCCAAAGCGATGATTGCCTCATCCAAAGTCAATCCCACCAAGCCCGATACCAATAATCGGCCCAGATGCTCGCTGTGATTTGGATGTACCACCGCGGTGATCAGCGCCAACAGATCAGCGGCGGCATCGGTACTAAAGACATTGGTCTGTCGAGGGTTGATGGAGGGAATGCCAAGGTCGGTCAAAGATTGCTGCACCAAAGTGAGCATCTGTGAGTTTCTGGCCAATACTGCGATATCACTGGGCATGATCTTGCGGCCATTGATCTGATGATCGCCTTGCAAAATGGCATTGATATGCCCTGCTAGCTGCTTCGCTTGCAGCACTTTTAGCTGATCTTTTGGGAGGTAGTTAAAATGCAGCAGCGTCAGTGCCGTATCACCATAATACTGCGCATAGTCATCCTGCGCCCAAACGATGGCGCCATCGCCCTTGACCGCCTCGATGTGCTGATAAAAGATGTCATCGCCCAGATCAGCGTGGCACAAGCCTTGCTCATCCTTAGATGAAAACCAGTCATTGAGCGCATCGATCAAAGCTGCAGACGAACGCCGATTGGTGGTCAGTGATAAAGATTTTTCAATCAATGAGCCATCAATGTTCGCATCTTGGCCATAATTTTTGATGTAATTATAATTCGAAACATCGCCACCACGGAAGCGATAAATGGCCTGCTTAGGGTCTCCCACGAGCAATAAGAACATTTTTTTGGCTTTTGGCTTATCGCCGCCAATTTGCTCAAAGCGCTTTAGCTGCTGGCGATGATCCAGCAGATCATCCAAATACACCAAGCGAATCAATTGTGCTTGTAGGCCGTTGACATCTTGGGATTCATCGATCAGCGCCACAGGATAATGATGCAAGATGTGCTTGGCCAATGCAGGCTGTTGGCAGAGCGCCTGATTTAATCGCACCATTTGTAGCACAAAAGTAGTCGTACCTTGGCTCTCTAAGCGCTCTGCAATGTCAGATTTGATGCTACTGATCAGCGCTTGACAAACCCAAGCTTGATAATCAACCATCGCCTGATTGATGGCATCAATCAAATCAGCCAACTCAACCAGCGCATCCAATGGCAAACTGTTAAAATGATCTACATGATCTTGCTGTGGATTTTTATTAAAAATCTGCCAATCATTATCGGCGGTTTTTTGAATGTCTTTGATGAACTTACTCTGCGATGGAGACAAATGCATCACAAAAGACAGCCCATGTTGCGCCATCAATGCCATAATCTCTGGCAAATCTGATAGTTGTTTGGCGAAAGCATTTCTGCCGTTAATTTTAATATCAGCACGGTAGTTGGCATCAAAATACGGCTCAAAGCCCGTAAAATCTACCAAAAGCAGCTGACCAATGCGCCCATGGATCGCACTTATCGCATCAAGCCCTACATCCTGAGGCAAAGGGTCAATCGGCGCGGTAAAAAAGTTGATCGCTGTATTAACGACCTTGGTCATCTCATCGACATTACTAAAAAAATTGGGATGAGAATGTTTAAATATCTGATAAAATTCAGGGTGTTGATTTTTTAGGGAAACTTCTTGTGATCTTAGTCCATCATGTACCAATGCACGAATGGTGTCAGTGGCATCGTTGCGTATCTGCATGCCAGTTTGATGGCCAATTTGGGCAGCAAATTCTTTGAGCCATTTTTGAGCCAAGCTATCGAGCGTGCCGACGAATAGCTTATCCAGTGAAGTCAAAAGCACGCCCGTTCGATAGACCGTTTCGTTCAAAAACACCACGCCTTGATCCAGTACAAATTTTAACAGATGTACATTGATGGGATCGTCCGCATCTTGGCCAGCCGCTTTGGCCTCACGCAAGATGTCATCGATGGGCGCATCGGCATCAAACCATGTTGGTCGTGATGACAGCATCGCCTGCAGCCAGCGCATCAATCCATAAAAACTGTGCAGCCGCTGACTGATGCGCTCTTGCATTTCTGCTGCCGCCGCACGCGTAAAGGTGGTGGCGATGATACGCTCAGGCGGGTATCTTTTTTCGATCAACAGTCGCAAAATGATGCCTGTAAGCGTCCAAGTCTTGCCCGTGCCTGCCGATGCCTCAATGAGATAAGCGCCTTCAAGCTTGCATTCTAAGGCGGCGATTTGGGAATTATCTTGGCTTTTGATTTGGGTGTCGATATCGTGATTGGCTAAAACTGTCATCAGGTTGCGCTCTAAAATTCTGCTTTATTTTAGCAAAATCCACAACAAATTACCGAAAAATTTCATCAATTGGGCGCAGATTTAAGCATTCAAAAACCAACCGATACGCCGCCGCCTTTTTATCCAAACTTAACGGATAAGCCCGTGATGATGACGGTAAGCGATATAAGGTGATGGCTTTGTTATCAATAATTAATTCCACCGACTGCCCGACTTTTGGTGCTGTAGCAGCATAAGTGTCGCACAAAATTTGCGTGGCTTTTGCGCCTGTGGTGATGATGCTGGTACAATTTGGCAATTTAGCCAAAATCCGCTCAATATCCATCGGCGTGATGACTTCTAGAAATTTATCCGAGGCGTTGTTTTGTAGGCGTTTGATTTGATACGCAGTATCACTGATGGCAATGCCTGTATCGGCGAGAAACTGCTCAATCTTGTCTTGATAAAAGCTTTTGTCCGCGGTATTGATAAAGTGATCTTTATCATCAAAAAACACCAAGCCCATAATCCGCCAAAAATCATTATTAAAATTGGGGTAATAAAATGGCATTTTCCAACGCATTTGCGGTGGTGGAAAACTCCCCAAAATCAGCACTTGGCTATTTGGCGGAGTAAATGGGGCAAGTGGGTGGGTTTCGATGGGCATATTTATAAAATTAGTGGCAAGTTAAATAATGTTTTAAAGTCTATCTCATTGTCAAGACATTGATCATGCAGCCTACCCTCTGTCGCTCTTTTGACAAAAGTGACATTCTGCAATGTTTTGGTTTGTGAATATGGTAATTGATCTGAATAAAGCACAATCTTACCATCAACCAATTTTTTATTTATACAAAACTCCCCATCCTCTAAAATATGAAGGGCGTACGCTCTTTTGTTAAGCAAAAGTCGGCTAAAAATAATTCCGTCATAAATCCGCACCCAATTACCACCACCTTGATAATAATCCACCAAAGTTATACACCGACCATCATTACATTCATAATAAGTAGGTCTACTAGTAATCAGCAAAACCAAAATACCAATTAGCAGTATGGCTGATATTATAAAGATCACTACAGCTTTTAGTGTAAAATTTAAAAACCACATCTGCTATTTAACCATCAATTCCTTAAGCGCAAGCATCGTATCACGCACTTTCATTGCCTCTTCAAATTTGAGCTCACGAGATAGTGCTTGCATTTGTTTTTCTAGGCGTGCGATTTCTTTGGCGAGTAGCTTGGGCGAATGTAAAATACTCTCATCCACACCTTGCAGGGCTTCGGACAACACAATGCGTACCACTTCGGTATTTTCATCTTCACCAGTATCAATCTTATCGGTGATTTGACGCGTGGCGGATTTTGGGGTGATGCCATGCTCGGTGTTATAGGCGATTTGCTTGGCGCGGCGGCGTTCGGTCTCTTCCATCGCACGGTGCATACTTGGGGTGATACTGTCAGCATATAGAATGGCTTTACCATTGACATGACGAGCGGCACGCCCGATGGTCTGAATAAGCGAACGCTCCGAACGCAAAAAACCTTCCTTATCAGCATCAAATATCGCCACCAGACTCACCTCAGGCATATCCAAGCCCTCACGCAAAAGGTTAATCCCCACCAGTACATCATGCACACCTGTGCGTAGCTCATGGATGATTTTCATCCGCTCGACGGTGTCAATGTCTGAATGCAGATAAGCGACCTTGATGCCGTATTCTTTTAGGTAGCTGGTCAAATCCTCTGCCATGCGTTTGGTCAGTACGGTAATCAATACTCGTTCGTCCACTGCCTTACGCAGGTTAATCTCGCCAAGCACATCATCCACCTGTGTCAGTACAGGTCGTATCTCCAGCACAGGGTCCACAAGCCCTGTCGGACGCACCACCTGCTCGACGATTTGTTCGGATTTTTCACGCTCATATTGGGCAGGCGTAGCAGACACATAGATGGTGGATGGAATGATCCGCTCCCACTCTTCAAACTTCATCGGACGGTTATCCATCGCACTGGGCAGACGAAACCCATATTGCACAAGCGTCTCTTTACGACTTCTATCGCCCTTGTACATCGCCCCAATCTGCGGTACAGTCACATGGCTTTCGTCAATAAACAGCAGTGCATCTGGCGGAATATAGTCAAATAAAGTCGGCGGTGCCTCGCCTGCTGGTCGGCCTGACAGATGGCGAGAATAGTTCTCAATGCCGTTACAATAGCCCAGCTGCTGAATCATCTCAAGGTCATACTGTGTACGCTCTTTGATACGCTGTGCTTCTATCAGCTTGTCATTGGCACGAAAATAGTCCAATCGCTCGGCAAGCTCAGCTTTGATGGTCTCAGATGCTTCCATCAATTTATCCTTGGGCGTGACATAATGCGATTTTGGATAAATGGTAATGCGTGGCACAGACTTGATATTTTTTCCTGTTAATGGATCAAACCAAGTGATTTTTTCCACTTCATCATCAAACATGGCGATACGCACCGCCAAAGATTCACTTTCGGCAGGATAAATGTCCAAAGTTTCGCCACGGATGCGATAAGTGCCTCGTCCAAAGTCTAGCTCATTGCGTTCGTATTGTAGCTCAACAAGTCGCTTGATGATGGCATTACGATCCACGCGATCACCCACGACGATGTGCAGTAGCATTTTTAGGTAGCTTTCAGGATCGCCCAGACCATAAATGGCAGACACCGATGCAATGATAATCGCATCACGCCGCTCAAGCAGTGCTCGTGTGGCGGACAGTCGCATCTGATCAATATGATCATTGATGGCACTGTCTTTTTCGATAAAGGTGTCAGAAGCTGGCACATAGGCTTCAGGCTGATAATAGTCATAATAACTGACAAAATACTCCACAGCATTGTGCGGAAAAAACGCCTTAAACTCGCCATACAGCTGCGCTGCCAAAGTCTTATTATGCGCCATAATAATCGCAGGTCGCCCACACTCGGCGATGACCTTTGCCATCGTGTAGGTCTTGCCAGAGCCTGTCACCCCAAGTAGCAGCTGCCCTGTCATGCCAGAGTTTACGCCCTTGACAAGGCTTGCAATGGCGGTCGGTTGATCGCCTGATGGCTCAAATTCTGTCACCATATCAAAGGCACGGCTGCTAATTTGTGTGCCTGACGCATTAACGCCTGTTAATTGGGCTTCGTCTTGGAGCTGTTTGGCAAGCTGATTGGTCTGAATGTCGGCTCGGGTGATTGGTTGTCGCATGGTATGATCTAGAGATTCGCTATAAATATTGGTTTAAATGGGGATGATTGCCTTGTTTTTAAAGTATTTTTACCAATAAAAAAGAGAACGCCCAAGCATTCTCTTTTCGTGTGCAGCTAAATTTACCAAATCAAGCGACTGGCGGTATTTTGACTGATAAAGCCATCTGGAATCTGGCCATTGGCTGCCTGCCATCGAGCAAAGGCTCTGCGAGTATTCGCCCCTGCCACGCCATCGACGCCGCCTGTGTCATAGCCCTGCTCGGTTAGCTTACGCTGCAAGGTCTGCACCTGCGTGCGAGATAGCGGCTGTTCATGACGCGGCCATGACTGTACCAGCCCACTGCCGCCAGCGATGCGCTTGGCCAATAATGATACACCAAGTGCATAGCTTGATGAGTTATTATACACGCGAATGACATCGAAGTTTTTGGTCAATAGCAGTGCTGGGCCATTGGCACCTGCAGGCAGCCATAGCTCAGCCTCATGAGCGCCGCCAAAGCTTTCACCACCTACCGCGCTTAAGCCTGCGCTTTTCCACGCATCCAAACTGCGCTTGCCAGCATTTAATAGTGTATAATCAAAGCCTGTCGGCAGACGCACTTCATAAAATGGTGCCAAGCCACGCACCCAGCCTGCATTATGTAAATAACTGGCGGTAGAAGTCAGTGCATCGCTGCGGTTCCAAGGATTTTTGCGGCCATCACCATCACCATCGACGCCCTCAGTCATCCATGTGCCTGGGATAAACTGCGTATGGCCCATACCGCCAGCCCACGAACCCTCCAGCTGTGACGCGGTAACATCGCCTCGCTCGATCATGCGCACCATCGCGATCAGCTGGCTTTCAGCGAAGTCGCGGCGACGGCCGTCATAAGCTAGACTTGATAAGGCATTCACCAAATCCATGCTGCCCATGCCGCCACCATACGATGACTCCATGCCCCAGATGGCGGTGGTGATTTCTTTTGGCGTGCCGTACATCGACTCAGCAGCACTGAGTGTCGAGAAATTTTCATTCAACTTGGTTTTACCTTGACTGATGCGCGTCGATGAGGCAGCTGATTCGACATATTCCCATGGCATTTTGGTAAATTCAGCTTGGCTGCGATCCAAGTCGATGACGCGCTGATTAAGCACAGCACCTGCCATCAGATTATTAAGGATAAAGCTATTGACGCCCTGTGCTTGGGCGCGCGCTACAAAGTCAGCTTTCCAAGCACCAAAGTTGGCATATTGGCCTGTCTGTGCAGGCTGACTGCTAACAGGCGCAGATGGCTGCACAACGACAGGTCGTGTGGTCACTGTGGTCTGCACAGATGGCTGTGGCGTGGCTTGTACCACCTTGATCGGCGTGCGCTCAACGCTCGGCTGCGACGCGCAAGCAGCCAACAATAAGGTCAGCACCGATACAGACAGTACAGAACGGGTTGAAGCAATATTTTTCATCATTACCATCCAATTTAAAAAAATTTGTACGCACTTTAGCAAGAATTGGCCAAAAAGTCGATAACATTTCTGTCAATTTGCTGCCTTTTATCGGCTTTTTTATCAAAATAAGTCAAATCCACCAAATTTCAGCCAATTTTTCTTTGATGTATCAGCCATCGGGGCGTTTTGCAGCTGATTTTCTCATCATGCAAAAGCAGCAATAAATCCAGCGTTTTGATGCTAAGCATGCAAGAATCATAATAAAACACCTGTATAACACATCACAAAAAGTTGCATTTGGCAATAGTTGCTACACAGATCTTTGGTGTAATACGCCCATCACAAATCAGCGATGGATTGTGATATACCAATAAAATTTATTATTCCAACAACATAAGGCATTATTATGAAAATTAAAACACTAATTAGCGCAGCCGCACTGTCATTCTGCTCACTTTCAGCGATGGCGACCGTCCCAAGCGTGCAACCTGTGGTTAATCAAGCACAGCCAAATTCGCCAGCTCACGCCCAAACAGCCAATAAAGCTGGCATGCGTCACGATGGTGTATCTCGTGGCCAAAAAGGCTTCGAACGCCGTGGCTCAACTGCCCAAAAACACAGCGATGGCAAAGCTCAGCGCAGCAATGCCCAATCACCTCGACATACTCAAGCCAAGCAAGCACGATTTGCAAATACTGACTCAAATCGCCAAGGCCGCTCGCACTTTGTCTGGGTTGAAGATTAATCCAACAGGCGAACGATATGATCACTTGAACAATCATCAGATCATCATCACAAAAAAAGCACCGACACTTAGGCATCGGTGCTTTTATTTTAAGTTGATTTATACTGCTGATACACCCGTCATATCAACAGGAGTATCAACCAGGCTGATGCCTTTGTCTTTGGCAGCGTCATTGCGTTTATTTTGTAGCTCGGTCAGATAGGCCTCATCGATCTTTCCTGCGATGTATTTACCATCAAATACCGAGCAGTCAAAGCCATGTACACGACTGTGCTTGGTGTCATTGACCGCTTCAATCAAGTCATCCAAATCTTGGAAAATCAAGCGATCAGCACCGATGATCTCACGCACCTCTTCGACACTGCGGCCTGATGAGATCAGCTCGCTGCGCACAGGCATATCGATGCCATAGACATTTGGGTACATCACAGGTGGCGCAGCAGAGGCAAAAAAGACATTCTTGGCGCCGGCATCACGCGCCATCTGGATGATCTCGTGGCAGGTCGTACCACGCACGATGGAGTCATCGACCAGCAGCACATTTTTATTTTTAAACTCAAGCGAAACGGCGTTCAGCTTTTGGCGAACGCTTTTTTTGCGCTGCTGCTGACCTGGCATAATAAAGGTACGGCCAATGTAGCGATTCTTATTAAAGCCTTCACGATATTTGACATTCAAGTGATGCGCCAGCTCCAGTGCCGAGTTACGAGAAGTATCAGGAATTGGAATCACAACATCAATGCCATGATCTTCGCCCCACTCACGCAGAATTTGCTCAGCCAGCTTTTCGCCCATACGCATACGCGCTTTATGCACTGAGATGTTATCAATGATCGAGTCAGGGCGGGCAAAATACACATACTCAAAAATGCATGGCGTGTATTGACCTTCTTGGATCTCGACGCACTGCTCGGTGTGCAGGTTGTGATTGAGATCCACATAAATCGCTTCACCTGGCGCGATGTCACGCACCACCTCAAAGCCCAAGGCCTGTAATGCCACTGACTCTGATGCCACCATGTACTCGACGCCTTTTTCGGTCAAGCGGCGACCATAAATCAGCGGACGGATGCCATTAGGATCGCGAAACGCCACCATGCCATGACCTGTGATGATCGCCACCACACCATAAGCACCCTCGCAGCGTTTATAGACTTTTTTGAGCGCATCAAAGATGTCTTGTGGCTCAAGCGATGTCTTGGTGAATTTTTGAAGTTCATGCGCAAAGATATTTAGCAATACTTCAGAATCAGATTGGGTGTTGAGATGGCGGCGGTCTTCTTCGTATAGCTCACGCGCTAATTTTTCGGCATTGGTCAAGTTGCCATTATGCGCCAATGCCACACCGTATGGCGAGTTGACATACAAAGGCTGAGCCTCAGCAGTGCTTGAAGTGCCTGCCGTCGGATAGCGGACATGACCGATGCCGCAGTTGCCCACCAGTCGCACCATGTGCTTATTTAAGAACACATCTCGCACCATGCCATTGTCTTTGCGCAGGTACAGGCGATTGTCTTTTAAGGTGACGATGCCTGCCGCATCTTGACCGCGATGCTGCAACATGGTCAAGCCATCATACAGAATTTGATTGACTGGTTCGTGCGCCATGACGCCAATTACACCACACATAGTTACTCCAAATTATTGGTAAAAAACAAACAATAGAGCGCCGCTGTCAATGGGCGCTGCTTTCGTTATTGATAGGGATTTTCCAACTGATTCCAAGTCGTATCAAAGGCCTTTTGTAATAAAGTTTTCGCCATTGGGGCATAAGGCAGCAGGCTTGGGATCAGCACTGAGGATTGGGCTTGTGGCGCCAAAGCTAATAACGGTGTAGCGACACTCAGTACGATCAGCACCTTTAAAACACCTGTCGCCGCGCCCAGCACAGCACCAGCAATGCGATCAACAAAGCCAAGCTTCAGCGCTTTTAATGAACGAGCGATCAAGCCTGCTAACATGCCAACCACGACGACCACACACAGCATGATGACGATGAATGCCAAAGCTGTCTGTAAGACAATGCCATCGACCACAGGTGCGAACAATGGCGCCCAGTCAGCAGCAGTCTTAGATGCCACAACCAAAGCCAACAGCCACGAGATCAGCGAGGCAAAACTTTTGATCAAACCAGCTGAAAAACCGCGCCAGATGCCGATAAATACCACGGCTGTGATGATGATATCAACCCAACTCATGATCAACCGTGACGATCGCCAGTCAATGCCTGAACACAGTCCATCACCAAGGACGGGCCTTTATAGATCAAGCCAGAGTACAGCTGCACTGCCTTAGCGCCAGCATGGATTTTTTTGACAGCCAATTCACCCGTCTCAATGCCGCCAACACCGATCAGATCCACCTGATGTGCGATACGATCTGCAAACTGCGACAAAATCAGCGTACTTTGATGGTTCACTGGACGGCCTGACAATCCACCAGCTTCATCGCCATGTCGAAAGCCCTCGACGCCTGTGCGTGACAAAGTGGTATTGGTCGCGATTAAGCCATCGATCTCAAAGTCCAGCACGGTTTGGGCGATCTCATCGATCTGGCTTAGATCCAAATCTGGGGCGATTTTTAAGGCCAGCGGCACATAAAAGCCATAGTCATTTGCCAGACGAATTTGGCAGTTTTTGATGCCATCGAGCAGTACTGCCAGTGCATCAGCGCTTTGTAGGTCGCGCAGATTTTTGGTATTGGGGCTTGAGATATTGATGGTGATGTAGCTGGCATAAGGATAAACGCGCTCAAGACAATAGATATAGTCATCCAGCGCATTTTCGACAGGCGTGATGGCATTTTTGCCGATATTGATGCCCAGTACGCCTTTATATTTGGCACGCTCGATGTTATCGATCATCTGATCGACACCATCGTTATTAAAGCCCATGCGGTTGATGATGCCGTGCGCTTCTTTGATGCGAAACAGTCGCGGTTTGTCGTTGCCTGCCTGCGGTCTGGGCGTGACGGTACCGATCTCCAAAAAGCCAAAGCCAAGCTCCGCTAAGGCATCGATATAGGCGCCATTTTTGTCAAGGCCAGCTGCCAGACCAACAGGATTTGGCAATGACACGCCCATGCATTCGGTGGGCAGTGCTTGCTTGGCATAAATAAAGCCCAACAAGTGTGCCTTATTGGCAGCTTCAAGCATCTCAAGCGTCTTTTCGTGCGCTTGCTCAGGATCCATGCTGAACAACAGTGGACGAAGTAACGCATAAGACATAGCAACCCCTTAACCATAATAAAAATAAAACCAGCTAATTATAGCACATTTTGATGGCATAAAAATAAAAATCTACAAAATTTCAGCCATCACGCTGTTAGCACAGACATGATGCTATTTATCACAGACCTTATTTTCATGATTGAGCAGTGTTTTTTTGATATCGATGCCGCCTGTATAGCCACCCAACCCACCACTTGAGGCAATCACACGATGACAAGGGATAATCAGACTGATTGGATTTTTGCCATTGGCATTGGCGCAGGCACGAAAAGCCGTTGGCTTATCTATTCGCTTGGCAAGTGCCGCATAACTGATGGTCTGCCCATAAGGAATACTTAATAGTGCTTGCCAAACTTGCTGCTGAAATGGTGTACCATGGCTCAAATCCAGCGGTACGCCAAAGCTTGTGCGTTTGCCATCAAAATACTCATCGAGCTCTTGGATGGCTTGCAGTAGCACCCGCCCATTGGTCGTCTGTTTATCAAGCGCATCAATCTTTTGGTAATCAAAGTCATCAGCACTCATGCCAAGCAGATTTTCACTTTTTTGGGTAAACCAGTCTAGCGCCACAAGCTTGCCATCTTTGGCAATCAGCGTGATGATGGGCAGGTCAAATGGTGGCGTATAATGCGTGATACTAATCATGATATTTCACCCAAAAAAAGACAAGCAAACCAAAGCCTGCTTGTCTTATCGGTTATTCATCTTTTTCAAGAAGTGCATCCACAAATTCTTTTGGCTCAAAGGGCTGTAAGTCATCGATGCCCTCGCCCACACCGATAAAGCGAATTGGAATGTCGGTATTTTGGGCGATATTAAACACCACGCCACCTTTGGCCGTACCATCAAGCTTCGTGATGCTGATGCCTGTCAGATTGACAGCTTCACTAAATACCTGCACTTGGTTGATGGCGTTTTGACCTGTACCAGCATCAAGCACAATCATTGTCTCATGCGGTGCGGTTTCGTCGGCTTTTTTCATCACGCGGACGACTTTTTCGAGCTCTGCCATCAGATGTGTCTTATTCTGTAGGCGACCTGCGGTATCAGCGATGAGTACATCAATGCCTTTGGCACGAGCCGACTGCATCGCATCAAAAATCACCGATGCACTGTCCGAACCATGACCTTGTGCCACCACTGGGATATTGTTCCGCTCACCCCAAATCTGTAGCTGTTCAGTCGCAGCAGCACGAAATGTATCGCCAGCTGCGAGCATCACTGATTTGCCTTCACCTTGCAAACGCTTGGCAAGCTTACCGATGGTTGTGGTTTTGCCCACGCCATTGACCCCCACCATCAAAATCACATACGGCTTTTTGGCGGTATCAATCTCAAGCGGTTTCACCTTGGGTGCCAAAATATCGTGTAGTTCAGATTTGAGTGCCTTATACAGCGAATGCGAATAAATCAAATCACCACGAGCGGTCTGCTCGGTAAGATTTTTGATGATGCGATTGGTGGCATTGACGCCGATGTCGGCGACCAACAGCTGATCTTCGACTTCCTCAAGCAGTTCATCATCGATCTCTTTGCCACCCACCAAGACATTGACCAAACCTTCGGACAGATTCTTGCTAGACTTGGCAAGTCCTGCTTTCATACGGGCAAACCAGCCGCCTTGTTCGTTTTCGCTCATAAGTTGCCTTTTTTTGATAAATTATAAATAGGATAACTATTCAATAGATTACCGTGATTGTAGCACAGTTTGACAAAGATTTCACCCAACAAAAAAGCTCTGATAACATCAGAGCTTTGAATGGTAAATTTTGAATCAGTGTGATTGATTTATAGAGACTCACCCAAAATCACACCGCCATCATTTTTGGTGATCATCACGGTTGCTGAGCGTGGGATCTTACCACCTGCGACCGCACCCCATGCCACATCAGGATGATCTTCGCCTGGATGCTGAATGTTGATAAACAAAGTCTTTAAGTCTGGTGTCATGGTGATGCCTGTGACTTCACAGCCTTTTGGACCGACAAAGAATCGCTTGAGCGTGTCATCGCTTGCCATCATGCCGACAGGGGTATTTTTGCCCGTGGTGGTGCTGACGATTTTGCCATCACCGACACGATTTGGCAAGGCGGCGAGTAGCATACAGTTGGTGGTCTCGGTATAAGCACCATCATCAGTCTGAATCCACAGTACGCCGCGTGGGTCGAAGTATAGACCATCTGGTGATGACAGATCATTGTCAGCACTTAAGTTTGACAAGTTCTGCTCGGTCAAATCATTTGGCGCGGCAAACAGATACACATCCCAATTAAAGCGAGTGGCGGTGTGATCGCCGTTTTGTTCATGCCAGCGGATGATATGCCCATGCTGATTACCCTTGTCATTATAGCTTCTTGGGTTGGCAGCATCGGTGGCATCAGTGCTGCGTTTTGAGTTGTTGGTCAAGGTGACATAGACCTCGCCTGTTATTGGGCTGACCGATACCCATTCAGGGCGATCCATCTTGGTTGCACCTAGTGCATCGGCTGCTAGGCGTGCATGGATGACGATGTCGGCCTGGTCTTTGAAATTATAGTCCTTGTGCTTGACTGTATCCATCGCCAAGCGTCGCCATTCACCTGTGCCATCAGCATGGAATACCGCCACATACAGTGTGCCTTCGTTCATATATTTATCGCCAGCTTTTAGGCCTTTGCCGATGTCTTTTGGTGACCATACCGCCTTTGAGACGAATTTATAAATATATTCACCACGGGCATCATCCCCCATATAAAACACCACAGGCTTACCTGCCACAGGTGGGGCAAAAGCGCAGTTTTCATGGGCAAAGCGGCCCAGGCTTGTGCGTTTGACCGCACGGGCTTGTGGGTTGAATGGGTCAATCTCAACGATATAACCAAAGGCATTAAAGCCATGGCGATAGTCCTCATGTGCTGTTTTGCCACGAGCGGTGATGTCCCAGCGGCTAAATTCATCCGCCACCACGCCCTCTTTATCATCGGCCGTGTGCCACAGATAGCCACCGCCTGTGCTGTTTTCTTTTAGGCCATAGCGAGCCAGTGCGATATCAGCTTGTTTGCCGATGATGTCTTTATCTTCACCACGCGCAAAGACATTCAAGAAATTCTCTTCGGTGGTCAAAAAAGTCCCCCAAGGTGACATCCCTGCACCGCATTCATTATTGATGCCCCAAGTGGTTTTGCCTTTTTTGTCAAACTTAGTCTGCACCAGATCATGACCGCTTGCCACGCCTGCCAAAGTCACTGCTGAATTACTGGTATGGCGTTTATTAAAGCGAGAATTTTTCACCAGCTCAAATTGACCATTATTTTTGCGGACTAGTTCCACCACAGACACGCCATGAGCGTGAGCATCGCGACGCACATCCATAGCAAGGCGTTTTTTGCGATAAATTGGTGCGGCATTGGCATCCTCCTGTGTGTACATCCCCATTGGATGTAGGTTATCATTGGTATATTCATGATTGATGGCGAGTAGGCCACGATTGGACTGATTGGCATCATATTTGCCACCCGTCATACCAAAAAAGTGCATCCCGTCGTGGTTATCGCCCATGCGATACATAAATGACTCGCCAGAATGCTGACGGTCATCACGAAACGCCTCAATACCATCGACGAGTGGCTCACCTAGGTGCAAAAATGCCTTGGCGGTATAGCCTTCAGCGACCACCATCTCATTGCCTGTATAATGCGGTACGGCTTTGAATTTTAGGCTGGTTGGGCGAGCAAGATTGGTGGTAGCGTTCGCAAATGCTGTATTGCCAAGCAGTGGCAATGAGCCGAACATCGCCGCTGCGGTCAAGCCTGCCCCGCCTTTTAGCACGGTGCGACGAGAGACCGCCTTGTCCAGAATGTCGCTAAAAACTGGGTTTTGGCTTGGGTTTGAATCTTCGATATAATCATGCGGATGCATCATGGTTATTTTCCTTGTGCTGGCTCAGCAAAAGCTGGCTTAGTGTGATTTGATGGGCATTGTATCAACGACGCATGACAAAAAAGTGACCGATACATGACAGCTTGATGACATTTTTAATGGCAAAATAACCACATCGCTTGGCAGTTTGCCTTGCAAGTTAGCAACATCAACCAAGTTTTGCCAACTGTAGTACTAATGCAACTTTGATAAATGCAGGCTGTGTTTTTTCACAAAATTCTTTATAATACCTATCAATGCTCAATGACCTCCCTTGTCATCTGGCCTCTTCATTAAATAAATAAAGGAAAGTTATGAAATTAAGCCCCTTGGCGCTTAGCCTTATCACCGCGATTTCTGTCAGCGCCTGCCACAGCGTGCCAAATCACAGCGCACCGACAGTTGATGAACCCCCTACCAAACCAATCCATCAGCCAAGCCAGCATCTCATCACTCATACCTTGGATAATGGGTTAACAGTCATCATCAAACCCGATACGCGCGCGCCGATTGTGATGACGCAGATCTGGTATGATGTCGGCAGTAGTGATGAGCCTGTGGGCAAAGGCGGTATGTCGCATTTTTTAGAACACATGATGTTCAAGGATGCCAAAGGGATCAGCAGTCATGATTATCAACGATTGATCAGTCATTTTGGTGGGGATATTAATGCCTTTACCAGCAGCGAATACACGGCCTATTATGAAAGTCTGCCTGCCAATCAGTATCCTTTGGCCTTACAAATTGAAGCCAATCGCATGACCAACCTCATCTTAACGCCTGAGGAAGTCGCCACCGAAAAAGAAGTCATCAAAGAAGAGCGCCGACTGCGTACTGATGATAATCCGATGGCTAAGGCGTATGAAGAATTTTTGGCGGCAGCATTGCCAGATTCGCCTTTGGGTCGGCCTGTGATCGGCAGTATGGCAGACATCGATGGCTTGAGCTTGGATGATTTGCAGGCGTGGTATGACAAGTGGTATGCGCCCAATAATGCCACTTTGGTCATGGTCGGTGACATTGATGCCGATGAGGCGATGATTTGGGTTAAAAAGTACTTTGGCCACCTAAAGCCCGCCAGCCTCCCCAAGCGCACTCGCCCCACTCACGCGACCCACCGAGGCTATCAGCAGCTGACTAGCCATCAATCAGTTCAAGTTCCCAGTCTTATCATGGGCTTTAATGTACCAACACTAGGCAGTGGCGATGCCAAACAGGCGCATGCTTTATCCTTATTGGCAGACATTGCCGATGGCGGACTGTCGGCACGCTTTGAACATCGACTGATCCGACAGATGCAGCTATTAAACAGCGTCAGCATCAGCTATGATATGCTCTCAAAAGGCGATGGCTTATTTATGATCAGCGCCACACCCCGAGACGGCGTGACCTTGGCTGATGCCGAAGCCGCCATCATGACGGTGCTGTCAGAGATTTATGAAGGTCAGATCAGTGATCAAGAACTGGCGCGCGCCCGAACAGGCTTATTATCCTCATTAACTTTTTCTGCTGATAGCATCGATAACCAAGCCATCACTTTGGGGTCGCTGGCCAGTTTGGGCTTGCCGCTAGATACCTTGGATCGCTTACCAAAAGACTTGGATACCATTAAAAAATCCGACATTCAAACCACAGGCAAGGCCTATTTGACCCAAGACAACCTGACCACCATGTATGTACTACCCAAAGCAGCACCATAACACACCACAGCCAGCCATGTTATTGATGAAGAAACTTATGACAACACCTGCCCACACCCCAAAGCGTTTTATGCTATCTGCGCTATTTACAGCCGTCACTTTGTTGACAGTCCAAGCCCATGCCACAAGCACACTGCCCACGCCTGTGCTTGCCGCCGACAGCATCATCGACAGTATCGATCGGCTAGGTCAGCTGACCATTGAGGTGCCAGCCACTCAATATTTTGAGACTGATCATGGTGTGCAAGTGGCGTTCACGCCCTTAACTGAGCTGCCAATCATCGATGTCAGCTTGCATTTTGCGACCGATGCTGCGACCGATGGTTTGCCTGCCGGCACTGCCAACATGGTCGCTACCATGCTCACCCAAGGCAGTGGATCGCTGTCTGAAGATGCCTTTATCGAGGCCAGTGAGTCGCTTGGCATTGCACTATCTGCCAATGCCAGCAAAGATGGCCTGAGCCTCTCGATGCGCAGCTTATCCGATGCTACCATAATCAATCAAGCCTCAGATTTGATGGCAATGGCCGTGAACCATCCCCGCTTCGATGCAGCGATCTTAAAACGCAATCAAGATCGACTAAGCCTAAGCCTGCGCCAACAGCAGCAAAATCCTGCTTATGTTGCCGCCCAAGCTTTCACCCAAGCCGTTTATGAGGGTCATCACTACGCCCATGCGATCAGTGGTAATGAATCAAGCCTACAAAGCATCACCACCGATGACCTTAAGCGCTTTACCGATCTGTATCTGCGCGCGCCTAATGCCACGCTTATCCTCACAGGAAATTTGAGTCTTGATGAGGCAAAGAAGCTTGCTCACCGTCTCACCCAAGATTTGCCCAATCAAGGCACAAAACCAGTCAGCACAGCGATGCATAAAAAGCACCAGCCGCGCCATATTCACATCGATCATGACAGCAGCCAAACCCAAATCATCATCGGCCATCTGACAGGCGCCCAAAAGATCGATGCTGCCAGTCGTCAGCACAGCAGTGATTTTGCTTTGGGTAATGAGGTTTTGGCTGGTGGGGATTTTAATGCCAGACTGATGAAGACGATTCGCGAACAAAAAGGTTATACCTACGGCATCTATGGCAATCTTGAGCAGTTAAAAGCAGCGGGCAGCTATGCGGTTCGTTTTTCGACCGATGGCCATTTGGCAGCAGAGGCGATCACCCAAACGCTGCAAATCATCAGCGATACGCTCGATCAAGGCATCAGCGAAGATGAGCTGGCTTTGGTGCGATTTGGCAATCAAAACGGCTTTGGTCAAACCTTTTCAAGCAATGCCAGCATCCATCGAACCATCAGCGCACTGACGATAGCAGGTTTTCCAAAGGATCATCTACAAACTCGGCCACAAAGACTGGATCGCGCGACCTTAGACAGCGTCAATCACGCCCTAAAAAATACCATCACGCCCGATCAGTTCATCATCGTCACTGTCGGCAAAATCAAACCTGATCTTAGCCATTTATTTAAATAATGAAATCACTAACCAAGCTTGATGCGATGGTATCAATACGATGCCATCGTTTTTTTGCTTGGCATCAGCGTGCATCACGGCGTTTACGACGCTTTTGTAGCAGCTTTAGGCGGGTTAAACGCTCAATTTGCTGATAAATTTTACCCATTTGATTATAAAACAGTGCTGCTACCAAGATCACCATGATGGGTAATAGCATCGATAAATACCCCACTTGCATATACAGCAGCACCGCAACGATGCCCCCAATAAAAAACGCCCACCACAGCCCACTGTGCAAAATGATTCTTTTGATATTCACCCGACGACCGACCAGCCAGTTACCCACCGCTGACCCCAAGTCCGAGGTAATGCCTGTCAAATGCGTGGTACGAATGACCGTGCCATGATAAGTAGCAACCATTGAGTTTTGTAGGCCGCAGGCCATGGCAATCAGCATCTGCCCAATAAAATGATGCTCATCCAGATACATCCACAGACTTGCCGACAACAGCAGCACCTCCAAGAGCATCGCATAGCCATAATGGCGGCCAATGTTCAGCTCACTTGAGCCGATGATCGCCCCGCTCAATACCGAACCAAGCCAAAACGATCCGATCGTAATCAATAATAGCTGAAAATTCAGCCAGTCACCTGCCATCATCGAGACGACAAATAAACTGACATTACCCGTCACATGCGAGGCAGAAATGTGCGTGATGCCCATTAATGCCGTGGTATTCAATATCCCAGCACAAAAAGCCAGCACTACCGCACCGATCAGCACCCAAGTTGGGATATTCTCGCCCATGATTTTCATCGATTGCCTGCCTTATTTTCACTTGGCTAAGCTATTATTATAACATGAAGTTACAATACGGCAATAATTCCGAGCGCAGGTGGTCTTATCTGTGATTGGGTAGTATCACCTTAACAATAGATAAAAATTAGTTTGGTAGAATATTAATTAAAATTAACTGATGGCGCATCAAAGCAGGATAAAATCGCTTGATTTGTCTAATAAAATATCCATTTCATAAAAGCGTCAATGATTTAGCAATTAAACTGATTTTATTATCATAAATTATCATCAAAACATCCAAAATACAGCCCAAATTTAGCTTGGTTTCTTATGTCTTCTGATATATAATTGCTATTTGTTGTATTTATGTTGTTCTTAGCCTAAGTGAGTTGTATCATGTTTCAATTTACCCAACCCCAAACCCCACTTCGTGACGCCATCACTGGTGCTTATCGTTTGGATGAAGTAACCGCCGTTTCTAATCTGTTAGCGACACTAAACTTTGATAACGCCCAAAAAGAGCAAATTAATGCTTTGGCGCGTCGTCTGATCACTCAAGTGCGCGCCGATCGTAGCAAATCTTCTGGCGTCGATGCATTGATGCAAGAATTTTCACTATCGAGCGAAGAAGGTGTGGCGCTGATGTGTTTGGCTGAGTCGCTACTGCGCATCCCAGATACCGCCACGCGCGACCGACTCATCCAAGACAAGCTGTCTGATGGCGACTGGAAAAGCCATGTGGGTAATAGCCCATCGATGTTCGTCAACGCAGCAGCGTGGGGCTTGGTGCTGACAGGTAAACTGACTCAGCCAACCACAGGCGGTCTGGGCTCGGCACTGACACGCGTCCTACAAAAAGGCGGTGCGCCATTCATCCGCGCTGGTGTCAATCATGCGATGAAAATCCTAGGTAAGCAATTCGTCACAGGTCAGACCATTGAAGAGGCTCTGTCTAATGGCAAAGAGCGCGAAAAATTAGGCTATCGTTTCAGCTTTGACATGCTTGGTGAAGCGGCGATGACTGCCGAAGATGCCGACCGCTACTATCAAGACTATGTCACTGCCATTCACGCCATCGGCAAAGATGCCAAAGGCCGCGGTGTTTATGATGGCAATGGCATTTCAGTCAAATTATCAGCCATTCACCCACGCTATTTCCGCGCGCAGCATGAGCGTGTGATGACCGAACTTTTGCCACGACTAAAAGCGCTATTCGTTTTGGCCAAAGAATATGACATCGGTCTAAACATCGATGCTGAAGAAGCCAACCGACTTGAGCTGTCATTGGATCTGATGGAAAAACTGGTCAGCGATCCAGACCTTCAGGGTTTTAACGGCATCGGCTTTGTGGTTCAAGCCTACCAAAAACGCTGCCCATATGTCATCGATTTTCTGATCGATTTGGCGCGTCGCAATAATCAGCGCTTGATGATTCGCTTGGTAAAAGGCGCTTATTGGGACAGCGAGATCAAATGGGCGCAAGTCGATGGCTTGGATGGCTACCCTGTATATACTCGTAAAGTACATACCGATGTGTCATATTTGGCCTGCGCACAGAAGCTTTTGGCCGCTCAAGATGCGATCTTCCCACAATTTGCCACCCATAACGCCCAAAGTCTGGCCACCATCTATGAGATGGGCAAGGATAAAGATTTTGAATTCCAATGCCTACATGGTATGGGTGAAACCCTATACGATCAAGTTGTCGGCGAAAAGAATCTGGGCCGTCGCGTACGCATCTATGCCCCTGTCGGTACTCACAAGACTTTGTTGGCATATCTGGTGCGTCGCCTACTTGAAAATGGCGCCAACTCATCATTCGTCAACCGCATCGTCGATGAAGATGTCAGCATTGATGAGCTGATCGAATCACCGATTGATATTGTCAATGCCACTGGCATCTCGCCAAATCCATTGACGCCACCACCGCGTCGCATTTATGGCGAGCGTGATAACTCATTTGGCTTGGATTTGAGTAACGAACATGTACTTGCCAAACTACAAGACAATATGCAGGCAGCTTGTGATATCGCCTTTGAGGTAAGCTCTTTGACAGCTGGCACTGTCGCGCATCAGCCAGCCCACGCTGTCTTAAACCCAGCAGATCATCGCGATGTCGTCGGTCAAGTATCGTTCATCGATGCCAACAGCATCCGCGATGTGATCAGTGTATCGCTGAATGCTCAGCATGCATGGCGTACCGTGTCACCTGCACAGCGAGCTGCGATGTTGCGCCGCTTTGCCGATTTGATGGAAGAGCCTGCACGCATGTCACTACTAATGATGGTGGCTGTTCGTGAAGCTGGTAAAACACTACTGAACGCCATCGCCGAAGTCCGTGAAGCCATCGATTTTTGCCGTTATTATGCTGATGAAACAGAGCGCCTGAACCTATCAAACCCTGTGGGTACTGTGGTTGCGATCAGCCCTTGGAACTTCCCACTGGCGATCTTTGTTGGTGAGGTGGTATCAGCTTTGGCGGCTGGCAACACCGTGGTCGCAAAACCAGCCGAACAAACCAGCCTAATCGCGCATTTGGCGGTATCTTGGCTGCATGAATCTGGCGTCCCAACCGATGTGCTTCAGTTGGTGCTGGGTGCAGGTGATGTGGGTGCAGCACTGACCTCTGATGAGCGCATTGATGGCGTGATCTTCACAGGTTCTACCGATGTCGCTAAGCGCATCAACAAGCTACTGGCTGCTCGCACTGATAATCCAGTATTGATCGCTGAGACCGGTGGTATGAATGCCATGATTGTGGACAGCACGGCACTGCCTGAGCAGGTATGTATCGATGTACTGGCCTCAGCATTTGACTCAGCAGGTCAGCGCTGTTCAGCCCTACGCATCCTATGCGTTCAAGAAGACATCGCCGATCACATGGTCGAGATGATCAAAGGCGCGATGGATGAGTTGGTGGTCAATAACCCTGCGGCACTCTCTACCGATGTGGGTCCTGTTATCGATGCTGAAGCCCAAGAAAACTTGCTTAATCACATCAATAACCTTAAACAAATCGCACCATATCATGAAGTCGCGATTCGTTCAGATGCCCCAAATTCTACTTTTGTTGCACCGATCATGTTTGAACTAAAAGATCTGTCACAACTGAAAAAAGAAGTGTTTGGCCCTGTACTACATGTGGTGCGTTTTGCCGCACATGAGTTGGATGATTTGATCGATAATATCAACAAAAAAGGCTACGCGTTAACCCACGGTATTCACAGTCGTATCGATAGCACCATCGAGCACATCACCGACCGCATCGAAGCTGGTAATGTCTATATTAACCGCAACATCGTGGGTGCTGTCGTCGGCGTACAGCCGTTTGGTGGTCATGCGATGAGTGGTACTGGCCCGAAAGCTGGCGGCCCATTCTATCTACAGCGCCTAAGCAATCTTCAGCAATGGGATACGCCTGCTGTTGATCAAGCTGCACTGATTCATGAATCAAATCTTGCCAAAGTGCGTGCTGTCGCTGCCAAGCTGTCTTTGAGCAGCGAAGAGCAATCTTTAGTTGAGGCAGCTGCTGACAATGCGATTCGTTCATCATTGAACCATGCCAGCACCGAATTGGCAGGTCCAACTGGTGAAACCAATACCCTATCTTGGCACGCACCAAAAGCTGTCACCATCTACGGTGGCGACAAAGCACAAACCTTGGCCGCACTGGCAGCGTTGGCGGTCAATGGCACCAAAGCCTATGTCAATCCAGCCCATGCACTGGCTGATCATGCTGATGCGCTTGACGGTATCTTGATGGTGGCTGAGCAGCCTGCCGCTGATGCCAATGACATCGTGGTTGCGCTGTCTGCCATGCCAGCAAGCGAACAAGTGCGACTAGCGGAGCTTGACGGCAGCATTCGCCGTGTGATCGATGCGACCAATGGTCTTGATTTCACACGCTTATATCACGAAGTCAGCCAAAGCTACAACACCACTGCCGCTGGTGGTAACGCAAGCTTGATGGCCTCAGCCTAAGATATAAGCCAACAAAAAAAATGCACTCTATATCAATAGGGTGCATTTTTATGTATTGCTGTTTCTTAAAATACCAAGTCCAATACTCAAATCAAACGGTGTTATGAGTTTTGAGTCAGTTTTGGATGCAATAAGTCATCACACCACAAAATCTTTGCCCAGATACACTTTTCTCACCAATTCATTGTTTAAGATCTCATCTTTATTGCCTTCAGCAATGATAGTGCCTTCAGACACGATATAGGCTTTTTGGCAAATCGAGAGTGTTTCGCGGACATTGTGATCGGTGATCAAAACACCAATTCCTCGATCACGCAACGCCTCAATCACTTGCATAATATCACCCACTGAAATCGGATCAACACCAGCAAATGGCTCATCTAGCAAGATGAATTTGGGATCCGATGCCAAGCAGCGGGCGATCTCACAGCGACGGCGTTCACCACCTGAGACACTCATACCCAGAGAATGGCGCACATGCTCAAGATGAAACTCCGCCATCAATTTCTCAAGCTCAGCGGTTTGGGCAGTTTTATCCAAATCCTTGCGCGTTTGCAAAATCGCCATGATGTTTTGCTCAATGGTCAATTTGCGAAAAATCGAGGCTTCTTGAGGCAGATAGCCAATGCCTTGCGCCGCTCGTTCGTGCATGGCATTTTTTGAGATGTCTTTGCTGCCAAGCATCACCTGTCCTTTGTCCATCGGCACAAGCCCGATGACCATATAAAAGCTTGTGGTCTTGCCAGCACCATTCGGGCCTAGAATCCCAACCACTTGACCTTGCTCAATCTCAAAAGACACATCTTTGACCACCCAGCGTTGCCCATAGCGCTTACCCAGATGCCGCATTGATAATGTTGTCATGATCTGCCTTAGCGGAGGCCGCTTCTAGAGCCAGAGTCGCTTGGTGGGAAGACCAGCTCAACGCGCTGCCCTGCACCAGCATTGGCCTCGACATCGCCTTCTGATAGGCTGTAGCGGATGGTGTTGCCAGAGAAGCTTGAGCCTGCTTGTGTTAATCTGGCATTCCCCGTCAAAGTTACGATGCCCGTAACGGCATTATAATCGATGCGATTGGCTTGACCCTTGGCCAGACCTTTTTCTTGGGTTACAACTTGCTGCATGGTTGCAGGTCGGCCTGTCGCCACTGCTGATCTGATGCTGCGATTATTAGTGTCCAGATTCACCGTCAAATTATCTGCGGCGATTTTTAGTGTGCCTTGTTCAATGGTGACCTTGCCTGAATAAGTGGTCACGCCAGTACGCTCGCTATAAGTTGCGCGGTCAGCCAGCAAGCGAATCGGTTGATTGGCATCAGATGGCAATGCGGATGCGATCATCGGCGCACTGATAATGCACGCTATAAATAAAGACTTTGTAAATACAGATTGAGTTAACATATCGACTCTTAAAATTACTCTAAAATATTAATTTAATAAAAACTAAATCGTCCACCGACTCACCCAAAGATCCATGACTGTCCTCGATGGACTGATGCCGTATATAGGCCACTAATGGCATCAAATCTTGTTAAAATAAAGGCTGATTTTGGCGCTTAGGCGGATCAAAGATCACCTCAATCTTATCAAATTCATATTCACCAGTTTGAAGATTGGCACGAAAACCAGCCGCCTTAAAGCTATCGCTGCCTTGTGTGACCACCAAAGGCTCATTACTCATGACGGTTCGCGCTTTGGTATTGCCCATCAAAGCATTGCCCGTGATAACAAGTTCAGCCTTATCCGCCACAGCAGCACGCACCAAGCGAAATCCTTGGGATAGGTTCAGCTCGCCACTGCCCTGATTCAGCGTTGCCCTACTGGCTGTCAAAGTGTACTGCTCGCCTTCAGGTGGCTGCCAAACGATGGTCGCTCCAAGCATTTCATCCTCGCCTGCTGCATTTTGCACCAATGAGTCTGCCGTCAGCGTGTATTCGGTCTTACCAGTCTCAGGGTCGGTCTGCACTGCCTTTATCTCGGTCACTTCATAACTGGTCATAGGCGCATCGGGAACGGCAGGCTTGATCTCGACATCCTCTTGATAAAAAAACCAAGCAGCCACTGCCAACGCCATCACCCCAAGCACGCCTAGAATGCGAAAATTCATATCAATCCTTAGTGAAACTGCGCAATAAAGGCATCGTAATGACCTTGTGCGTGCAAAATCAAGTCACACACTTCACGCACTGCCCCATTACCACCTGTCTTGCCAGTGACAATGTCAGCCACTGCCTGTGTCTCAGCACAGCCATTTGGTACACTGATGCCCAGCCCTGCTTCACGCACAGCTTTTAGGTCGGGCAAATCATCACCCATATAAGCGCACTCGTTTAGCGACAAACCCAACTGCTCTGCCAAGCCAGACAAGGCAGTAAATTTATCATCACGACCTTGAATCAGATGGTGAATACCAAGCTCACGGGCACGACGCTCAACCATCGGTGATGTGCGACCTGTGATGATGGCAATCTCAATGCCAAAGGATTGTAGCGCCTTGATGCCTACGCCATCTTGGACATAAAATGCCTTGGTCTCGACATCATAGGAATTATAAATAATCTTACCGTCGGACAAAATACCATCGACATCCATCGCAAATAGCTTAATCCGCTGGGCTTTTTGTTTGATAGAATCGGCCAGTTGCATCTTAGCTTACCCCTGCTTTTAGCAAATCATGAATACTGATCACACCAATCAAGCGTTCATCGTCTAGCACCAGTAACTGACTGATGGCATTTTCGTTCATCACAGTCAGTGCATCGGAGGCGCGCATCTGTCCACTGGTGCTTTTTGGTGTTTTGGTCATCAGCTCACCGATTTGAACAGACAAATCAGTATTTTGTGCAAGCTTACGGCGTAAATCCCCATCGGTGAAAATCCCCACCACTTTATCAGCATCATCAACCACGACTGCAAGACCTAGGCGACCTCCTGTCATCACAAGCAAAGTGTCATTTAGACTTGCCGACTCTTTGATGATCGGCAAATTATCCGTGTGCATCACATCTTGGACACGAGTCAATAACTTACGCCCCAATGCGCCCGCAGGATGTGACAAGGCAAAATCATTACTGGTAAAGCCACGAGCGTGCAGTAGTGCCACCGCCAAAGCATCGCCGAGCGCCAAAGTCGCTGTTGTCGATGATGTCGGTGCAAGCCCAAGTGGACATGCTTCTTCGGAGCGACCCAGTGTCAAAGCGATATCCGCCGACTTTGGTAATACGCCACGCTTATCACGGCTGATGCTAATGAGCGGAATGCCAAGCTGCTTCACGACAGGTAATAGCATCCGAATCTCATCCGACTCGCCAGAATTGGAAATCGCAATCAGCACATCGCCCTTGACCAGCATTCCCAAATCGCCATGCCCTGCTTCACCCGGATGCATAAAAAACGCCGGCGTTCCTGTGGATGCAAAGGTCGCTGCAATCTTACGCCCAATATGACCTGATTTACCCATACCCGTCACCACCACACGACCTGAGCACGCCAAAATGGCTTGGCATGCTTGGGTAAATCGCTCATCAAGCTCATCAATCAATAAATCCAGAGCTTTTTGTTCGGTGCGGATGGCATTGATACCATCTTGGATAAAATCCGTCATCACAGGGGCTGTATCTGTCATAATTGCTTGATATTCATTCAATTAAAAAGGTTATGATAGCATATTTTGTAGGCGGATTGATGGCTATTTTGGCAAATTTTCAATATGATAACCAAATTTTACATTTGCTCAAATAAACAAAAACTTGCAAACAAGTTTCTTTTAAACCCATTTGCAAGTTAATTTGATCATCTTCAAACAATCAAGTCAGCTTCGATTAGCTTTCGTAATCTTCATCGTCAAATTTAGCATCCGCTTTAGCATCAAAGCCTTGGCGATTAAAGCTACGAGTATCATTATTTTCAAATGACTTACCATCAAAGCCACGCTCTTCGAACCCTTGACGGTCAAAGCCTTGGCGTTCAAAGCCCATGCCAGTAGATGCGCTACGGTCAAAACCTGATTGCATACCACCCATACCGCCTTGATAACCCATATTACTACGGTCAAAGCCTTGGCGTTCAAAACCTGCTTGTGGCGTACGAGTAAAACCACCTTGTGGACGGCTGCCACCTTGATAACCACCACCCATACCGCTACGCTCAAAGCCTTGGCGTTCAAAGCCACCGCCTTGATAAGTGCCGCTAGTCATCACGCCAATATTTGCCCCTTGATAGCCACCTGATACAGGTGCAGAACCCCCTTCGGTGCGTGGGTTACGAGTTGGTACGACGGTAGAAATGGCGTGCTTATACACCATTTGGCTAACGGTGTTTTTTAGCAATACGACATATTGGTCAAATGATTCGATTTGACCTTGTAGCTTGATGCCATTGACCAAAAAAATCGAAACAGGAATACGGTCTTTACGCAGCGCGTTCAAAAATGGGTCTTGCAAGGTTTGTCCTTTTGACATACGACTCTCCACATAAAATAGCTCATGCAATGCAAAAAAGGCTGTGCCTAACGTTGGTGCGATTGCAAGAATTGCTTTTGTACTTGTTCTATGCTATCAAATGAATCTATTGTAACATTGGTTATAGTTGGATTATCCATCAAGGCAAGTTGTTTTAGCCATGTATATTGGCGTTTTGCTAATTGCCTTGTTGCATATAATGCCTTATTTTTCATATCTTGACAAGATAAATCCCATAAGTTAATCGGGGTTTTTGTCGATTTTTTTGGAAAATTGGCTGAAATCTCATTGATGATTTGCTCATCTGTTAGTTTTGAGAAATTTGATTGATAATATTGATGTATCGTTGGGTGATTGACCACACTCTCATGTCGAATGCGACACAGATGTTCGAGCACTTGCCGATAGCCGACACAGCGCATCGACGGCATATCCACATCCAGTGCTGGATGTTCGTTAATCAGCCCAATCACTTCATCCACAAAGCCATCCGCCCACATGATATCCAGCCTGCGACCGATACGCTCATGTAACCAAGCACGATCAGGCGTGACAACGATACCATACCACTGCCATTTTGGGTCATGGCTAAGGGCGACTTTTGGAGTGTCTTGCCAATGACTCATTGGCTTACCTGTTTGTAGATGTACTTCAACAGCACGGGTGATACGCTGGGTATCTGACGGCTTAAGCTTTTGGCAGATGATCGGATCATGGGCGAGTAGATAGTCATACAGTGCTTGATTGCCTTCATTATCAAGCCACTGATTCACCTTTTCACGAACCGACTGGTCGGTTTCTGGTACGCTAGAGATACCATCAAACAACGCCATATAGTACATCATCGTACCGCCGACCAAAAGCGGAATCTTGCCACGCTGATGAATTTCATGAATCAGTCGCTCGACATCCGCCACAAAATTCGCCACACTATAAGTCTCGGTCGGAGAAATAATATCCACCAGATGGTGGGGAAATTGGGCAAGCTCATCAGCAGTTGGCTTGGCAGTGCCGATATTCATACCTTGATAAATCAATGCACTATCCACCGACACAAGCTCAAATCGCCCTGTCTGATACAGTGTAAACGCCAAATCCGTCTTACCACTGGCAGTCGGTGACATCAGACAGACGACACTATTGTCGGGCAAATCTTGATAATGCGGTAGTGATGACATTTATGAAGCCTTGATAAATTCAAGCACACGGCAATCATCTGCTTGACGAGTCAATTCAATCAGATAATCAGGCTTTGGCAAATTGGATTCGGCACGGCTCGCCCATTCGATGATGACAAGGCTATCATGCTCATCAAAATATTCAAAAAATCCAATATAATCAAGCTCTTCTGGATCATTGAGTCGGTATAAATCGGCATGATAAACCGGCTTGATGCCTGTGTTTGTTTGGATTTGATAAGGTTCAACGAGTGTATAAGTCGGGCTTTTAACCGCACCAATATGCCCCATGGCTTGTAGCCAATAGCGAGTCAGCGTCGTCTTACCCGCACCCAAATCCCCTGACAGCCACACACTGCCCGTCAGATTCATATCGGCCAGCTGCTGGGCAAAAGCCTTGGTATCAGTTTCATTATTTAGGATAATTTTCATATGGTCAAACTTGGACTTGTAAATCCACAGAGGGATTGATGAATGATTTGCCTGATTTTAGCTTATCATACATCATTGGATCGCCCCATTCTGCCTTGACCTGCTCACTAAATTCAAAGTCAGCCAAATCAAGCTTGCCCATTTGCTCATTGGTAACATCATCGCCAAAGCACTGTGCATAGCCTGTCGCCGTCTCATGGACGATAACCGAGTGTAGATGGACATCTTGCTCGCCATTTTGCATTTGTGTTTGTTTTAAGATGGCATCCGCCCAAAAGAAAATCACACGGCTAAATTGCTCAGCTGACGGTGATACAGGTAAGCTCACCCAGCGTGCACTAAAGTCTTTGCAAGCTTGAATATAGCTTGGATCATCTTTATCCCAAAAAGTGATGGCATGATCAAAGCTGTCAATGATGTCCTTGATATTACCCTTAAGTAGCCCAAAATCATAGACCATCTGCCCATGATCCAAGCGATGCGCTTCCAAGATCAGCTCAACTTGATAGCTATGCCCATGAATGGAGCGTTTGCAGCGATCGGATGAGCAGTTGCGGACGATGTGAGCATTTTCGAATTTAAACAGTTTGCGAATACGCATGAGATGCCTTTATTATTTTGATCATATGATTTTATTATAGCATAAATTTTCATAGCAACATAAAAAACGCACCCAAGTTGGCTTGAGTGCGTCATCTGTGCTGCGTTTATCATGCAAATTCCAACAAGCGATCGCCGTCTTTATCGCTAATACGAGTTGGCAAGCCCATTTGATTCAATAGATTGATGAATGGGCGCGCATCAAGCTCTTCGACATTGACCATCGTGCCGACATTCCACTCACCTGTCGCGATCAAAATTGCCGCTGCAACGGGTGGTACGCCTGCCGTGTAAGAGATACCCTGACTGCCAACTTCACGATAAGCTTCTTCGTGGTCAGCGATATTATAAATAAAAATCTCGCCATCAACGCCGTCTTTTTTGCCTTTGACCTTGTTGCCGATACAGGTTTTGCCTTTATAATTGGGCGCAAGGCTTGCTGGATCTGGTAGAACTGCCTTGACCACTTTTAATGGCACAACTTCCAAACCTTCGGCAGTTTTGACAGGTTGTTCTGACAACAGACCTAAGTTTTTTAGCACACCGAAGACATTCATATAATGCTCGCCAAACCCCATCCAAAAGCGGATATTTGGCACATTTAGGTTCTTGTGCAATGAATGCAGCTCATCATGTCCTGATAGGTAGCTGTTTTGGACACCGACCACAGGTAGATCATCCGTGCGTTTGACTTCAAACATCTGATTGGTTTGCCATTGGCTATTTTGCCAAGAATAAACGACACCAGTAAATTCACGGAAATTAATTTCAGGGTCAAAATTGGTGGCAAAATATTTGCCATGACTGCCAGCATTGATATCAATAATATCAATATCTGTGACAGTATCTGCATCAAAATACTCTACACCCAAGCGCGCATAGGCATTCACCACACCCGGGTCAAATCCGATACCCAAAATCGCTGTCACACCTGCCTTCTTAAAGGCATCACGCTTTTTCCACTCATAATTCTCATACCACGGTGGCGCTTCACAAATCTTGGTCGGATCTTCATAAATTGCCGTATCCAAATAATGTGCACCCGTCTCAATACATGCATCCATCACGCTCATATTGACAAACGGTGAGCCGACATTGATGACGATATGCGCATCAATCGAACGAATCAACTGTACAAGCTGCTCGGTATCCAAGGCATCGACAGCGTGCGTATGCAAGATGGCATCTTTTTTAAAACTGCTCTTTTCGGCGACACTACTGGCGATGGTATCGCATTTTTCTTTGGTGCGTGATGCGATATGAATTTCGCCAAAAACATCATTTGCCATCACGCATTTGTGTGCCACGACTTGTGCGACGCCACCAGCGCCAATAATCAAAACATTCGGTTGAGTCATGATAAATCCTCCTTTGTGCTTAAAAACTAAGCAACATCAACATTATGCATGAATTAAAAAGGAAGACTTCAAGGAAAATCCATGCACCCAACATCCATCAATACTTGCAAAATCACAAGCATGACAAAGCTTAGAATAATAACGAGTATTTGGTGATTTTTCAACCGTTTGATGATGAATTTATGCCAAATTTGGATAATTTATGACAAGCTATTTTTATAATCATCATAATCAAACTGACGCTGTACGACCACTTCGCCATCTTGACGGATAATGACAATGGACGGCATATCGACACCATTAAACCAGTTTTTCTTCACCATGGTATAAGCAGCAGCATTACCAAAGGCGACTTTATCCCCGATTTGTAGCGGTTCATCCAGTGTATAATCCCCAAAAATATCCCCCGCCAAGCACGACTTGCCACAGATACGCACCGCCGTCTCATCCGCTGTCACACCATCAAAATCACCGCCTTTAATATCATAAGCGGTATCATTGACATAAGCAAGCGGTGATGACTGACGATAAATCAGCAAATCTAACATATGCGCTTCGATGGATGCATCCACCACCGCCAAAGGCTTACCATTATGCAAGGTGTCAAGCACGCTCGTTACCAGCACTGCCCCTTGATGTACTGATGCCTCACCAGGCTCTAGATAGATCTGTACGCCGTATTTGGTGGCGAAATCTTTGAGTCGATTGGCAAATTTATCTAAAGGATAATCAGGATCAATAAAGTGAATGCCACCGCCAAAACTCACCCAATCAAGCCGATGAAACAGCTCGCCAAATCGCCCTTCGATATCTGCCAGACTTTGGCTAAACGCCTCAAAATCGGCATTTTCACAGTTATTATGAATCATCACACCGCTGATACTATCCGCCACTGCCATGATGGCATCAACATCATGCTCACCAAGTCGGCTAAAGGGTCTGGCAGGATCAGCGATGATGAATGATGAATTACTGGTTTGCGGATTTAATCTTAGACCGACAGGGATGTTTTTGGCGTCAGCTTTTTTGCCAAAGCGAGCTAATTGATTAAATGAATTAAAAATAATCTTATCAGCATACTCGAGCACTTCATCAATCTCATGCTCACTATAAGCGACGCTATAAGCGTGCGTCTCACCCCCAAAGCATTCTTTGCCAAGGCGAACTTCTTTTAAAGATGATGATGTCGTGCCGTGCAGATATGGCTTCATCGACTCGAACACGCCCCAAGTGGCAAAGCATTTGAGCGCAAGCAATGCCTTAGCACCGCTGGTTTGGCACAGCTTTTCGGTGATGGCAAGGTTATCAATGATGGCTCGCTCATCGAGTAGATAATACGGTGTGGGCAGTTTGGCAAGGGCTTGTTTTTGGTCGTCCGTTAAGCGATGAAAAAATTGACTCATGGGCTTTTTCCTTGATAAAATCAGGTTGCAATTTCAGGCTTATTGTAACAAATTTTGGTGCTTTTGAGGTTAAAAAGGCAGTTTTAAAATCGATTTTGGCGGTTTTAGGGACTTACTATGGCAAAACTACTCATCCTGCTTGGCGCAGTGTTATTGATTCTTGGGGTCGTGCTAAGCCTATTTCCCAATGCTTTGTCGTGGTTTGGCAAGCTGCCTGGTGATATCAGCCATCGCTCAGCTGATGGCAGCGTACGGATATATTTTCCCATCGTGACGATGATTGTCATCAGCTTGGTACTTAGTATTTTATTGAATGTTTTTCGTCGTTAGGGGCATTAGGCGAGTTTTGATTGATAAAATAAACAAATATCGCCATCTTTGACTACAAAAAGCTACGCAGCAAGATGTATTTTGTGAATAAAGTTTGTTAAAATAACCCTCCAACTCACAGATTTTATTATAAATTGATTCATTATGGATAATATTTCAGCATCAGCATCTCAGCCTGTTCATCACACTCATAAGCCCACCGATCAGCCAGTGATGGATCAGCATGTCCAAGCCAACAAGACTTCAGGTTTTCAAGCAGATGCACAGGCAGATAGCCTAATCAGCGACAGTTTGCTTTTGGGTTGGCAACAGGCATTTGGCAATATCAAACATGGCTATGTCAAAGCCGCTGACAGTCTGGTCGATGAGATCTGGGTGACATTAACCCAACAACAGGTCAACGATGCGCTGTATAAATTTGTCACCAAGAATGTCAAAATGCTACATAATCTTAAGCTTGACATCCATGAAGGCTGGCTGCGACTGTCTTGTACGGTGGATATAATGGGCATTTTTGCAACAGTGGCGAGCAATTTTGAATTGGTGCATCTGCAGCTTGATCGCCATACTCAGCGCTTGGTACTGCGACAAATCAGCGACACCGACATTATCGAACTGCACACCAAACAATGGTACAAAGCACCAGCAGCGCGCATGGCCGTGGGGGCATATCGTTTGTTTTTACGCAAAGATCCACTGCCTTTTATTTTAAGCAGCATTAAAATCAAAGGCATTCCTTTTACCGAACATAAAGGCGATGTCATCTATCTTGAGATCGGCCGTTGGCTAAAAAACAGCGAAATGATCATGACAAACCTAAAAAAAGCACAGGTCAATGACGGGGAGCTTGGGGCGCAGCAGCTGTTACTGAAGATTCAGCCGAATTTTGGTGAGATTTTAAGCCTTGGCGATCCAAACGCCGACATTATCAGCGAAAAAGACAATCCAGACAAACAAGAGCAAAAATCCAGCTGATCCGTATGTCGATTGCATCTGGCCTAACTCGATGGACTTGATCATCCACTGCCCAATGCTTGAAGCTTTGGGCAGTTTGTTATTCTGCTATTATCAAGCGCTCAATGAGGGCCATCAATTCTACTTGCTCGACGCCTTTGGTATTAATCTGATACAGTCGATCTTTGATGATGATCTCAGCGCTATAATATACCACTGACTTTTTGCCCACGAAGCGCTCTAACTGCATCGGCACACCTAAGACTTGCTGATTTTGCAATTCTTTGATGCGCAGCAGTGGCTCGGCAACATCGATACCTGTTTCAAAAATCTCAATCCTTTGTTTGGCATCTGGCCGCTCAAACAAGCGATAAATCGTCCGATACACGCCATCAGCGATCGGATCATCATACTCACGCCCCGTCAGCACAAACCCTGCTGGCACAAGCTCATTCAGCGGCGCAGGCACAAAGACAGTGGGCTTTTTACGGCCAAAGCGATAGCTCATCTTAGCGTGCGTGGCTTGTTTAAACTGCACACTCATCGCACCTGTCAGGCTGCCTGTGCGCTGTAGTGTCTTGAGCTGTTGCCGATGGCGCTGTGGATGCTCACTTTCATTTAAGCTGATATAATTGACATAAACTGGCTTGGGATCAGCCTCTGCGGCGATCGCTTCATTGATGATGCTAACCGGCACAGGTGATGTCACCGCCTGTTTTGGTGATGTACGCAAATACAAAAAGCCTGTCAGTGCCATTCCACCAACCACGGCAGCAGCTAAAGATATTTTTTGTTTTTTGGATAATCGCATTCGGCCACCCACCTTATTTGGATCGTCTGGTCTCAAAGTCATCAGCCGCGTCAGGAAATAGGCTCGGTTGATTGTCATTATTGGGATAATAGCTGACTTTTGCTGTGCCATCAAGCACACAACAACACGCCAAAACCTCATTGTCATTCAATACCGCAATCGGCGCACGCACATAGCGCACAGTACCCGTATTGGTGACAAGGTTCATGCGGCAAGCACCGCAATAGCCCTGCCGACATTCATAACGCACCGTCTGATGCTCTGTGCGTATCATGCCATCGAGTAACGATTCATTGTCATGCAAATAAAATCGCGCCTCATCGGTAAAAACCCAACCCATATCATTAATCTTAATTGTATTTGTTATTATTTATCAATATAAACAGTAAAAGGGATCAAATCATCCCAGTTCAAAGCTTCATTGTAGCCGATAAAATTGGGCTTGTCATCAACAAGCCCATCATTTATTCTACTGTTTTCGATTACAACTCAAAATCATCCAGATCGACATCATCCAAATCAGCATCAATCTGTCCAACTAGATAAGTTGTAATTTCGGTTTCTTGTGGGGCGACTTGCACATTATCTGATGATAGCCAAGTGTTGATCCATGGAATTGGGTTGCTTTTGGTGTCAAAAATCGTCGGCAAGCCAATCGCCATCATGCGCGTATTGGTGATGAATTCAACATATTGGCACAGAATATCACGATTAAGTCCAATCATTGAACCATCTTTAAACAAATAATCCGCCCACGCTTTTTCTTGCTCGGCAGCACTGCGGAAAATCCCAATCGCCTCTTCTTGGCAGGCTTCAGCGATTGCCATCATCTCAGGATCATCCTTGCCTTGACGCATCAGATTGATGATATGCTGCGTGCCATTTAGGTGCAATGCCTCATCACGAGCGATCATCTTGATGATTTTGGCGTTGCCTTCCATCAGCTTACGCTCAGCGAAGGCAAATGAACAGGCAAACGACACATAAAACCGAATCGCCTCAAGCACATTGACAGCAACAATGCATAGATACAGCTGTTTTTTGAGATTTTGAAGCGTTACTTCATAAGTTTCGCCATCGACTTGATAAACCCCTTCGCCATGCAAATCGTATAGCTTGGCGCAAGTATGCAAATCATCATAATATTTGGCGATGTCGGTAGCACGCTCTAGGATGTGCTGATTGTCAATGATATCATCAAAAATCTTACTCGGATCATTGACGACGTTACGGATGATGTGCGTATAGCTACGCGAGTGAATGGTCTCGCTAAACGACCATGTCTCAATCCAAGTCTCAAGTTCAGGAATCGACACCAAAGGCAACAATACCACATTCGGGCTACGGCCTTGGATGCTGTCCAATAGCGTCTGATATTTTAGATTACTTAAAAAGATATGCTGTTCATGAGCGGATAATTCAGCAAAATCAATACGGTCTTTTGAGACATCAATCTCTTCAGGACGCCAAAAGAATGACAACTGCTTTTCGATCAGCTGCTCAAAAATTGGGTGCTTTTGTTGGTCATAACGAGAGACATTGACCGGCTGACCGAAAAACATTGGCTCTTTTAGGACATCATTTTTGGTTTGACAAAAAATAGAATAATGCATAACAACACCCAAAGTTAATAAATAACACCCACCCCCAATTCGATCGATGAGCAGCAGTCTAAACTGGTTATATTACCACAAATTGATGGCTTTGTACCAGATATCGATGCTATTTTCATAAGCTGGCTTTGATTTTCTGCATTGATGTCGCATTTGTGGAATCTGATGATGGCTTGAGTAATATATCAGCCAAATTTAAGCTTATTTATAAAGTTTAATTTATCAAACAATTTTAGCAGCGGTATAAAACTGGAAAAATAAAGTTACATTTATCGCACTGAAAACTGGACATTCCAGCAGTAAAATTCCTTCGATGATGATAGATTTCATCGGTTGTTATTAATTATTAGTTAATCATTAAAAAGGTGATTGATGATGAAAACTGCATTTAAATTTATCCCTGTAATCGCACTTGCTCTAGGCAGCACAGCAGCTTTAGCAAACCCTGCGCCACACTCGGACGCCAATCAAGCTCGCCAAGACACCGTTAAAACGCGTACTGTGAATTACAGCTGCCAAGGTGGCAAAAAAGTCGCTGTCAAATACGGCTTTAACAGACAGAATCTGCCAACTTACGCTCAAGCAGCTTTAAATGGCAAAACCCGCTTTATGCCGATCAACCTAAACCGTAGCGATGCTATTGGTACGGTGTTTGGCGATGAAGACAACTTCAGCCTGAGTGGTGCCGTCGATGCTGATTCATTAACCCTTAACAATGTCCGCAAATCCAGCATCAACATCCAAAGCCCAGGCTCAGAGATCATCTATAAAGGCTGTACAGCTCGTAAACGCTGATATGCTGACTGGCAAATCATAAAAATTAATTCAAAAAAAATGGTTCAAGCATATTGCCGAACCATTTTTTATTAATAGCAGATGGCATCAATCACAGTGCATCAAGTCCGCGCGCCAAATCATTGATGATATCACGCGCATCTTCAAGGCCGACAGACAGACGAATCAAGCCATCAGTCACGCCTGCCTCAATACGCTGTTCTGGCGTCATGCGAAAATGTGTCGTGGTCGCAGGATGAGTGATTGTCGATTTGGCATCACCCAAATTATTAGTAATACTAATCACTCTTGTGCTGTCAATCACCTGCCATGCCGCCGCTTGATCCGCCACCTCAAAGCCGATGATCGCCCCAAATGCACCGCCTGCCACCTCCAGTGCGGTGTGCTGTCTTTTGGCAACTTCATGACTTGGATGGCTTGGCAAACCTGAAAAATGCACGTGCTTTACCTTGGGATGATTGGCAAGAAATTCAGCGACTTGATTGGCATTCTCACAGTGTGCTTTCATGCGTAATGACAAAGTCTCAAGTCCCTTTAACAGCACCCACGCATTAAATGGTGACAAGCTAATACCCCCTGTACGCACCACGCCAAATGCCTTTTCCATCAACTCATCTGAACCAACAAGCGCCCCGCCAAGCACTCGCCCTTGACCATCAATGTACTTGCTCGCCGAATGAATGACCACATCCGCACCCAACTCAAGCGGTTTTTGGATGGCTGGCGTTGCAAAGCAGTTATCCACGATCAGTAAGGCATCATGATCATGTGCAAGTTTACTTAAAAATGCCAAATCAGCAATCTGCGCCAAAGGATTGCTTGGACTTTCGCAGTACAGCACACGAGTATTGGGCTGCACGGCCTGCGTCCACGCCTCATTATCAAAGCAATCGACATAGCTGACTTCCACGCCAAATGCCTTAAAATAGGTATCAAACAAGGCTACTGACGAACCAAATAACTGCTTGGCACATAGTAGATGATCACCTGCTTTAAGATAAGCTAAGCACATGGTCAAAATCGCACCCATACCACTGGCGGTCGCCACACAGCGTTCGCCATTTTCAAGCAGTGCTAAACGACGCTCAAAGGCTCGTACCGTCGGATTGGTATGACGGCTATAGACATTGCCTTTTTTGTTGCCATTAAAATGGTCGGCAGCATCGGCAGCTGAGCGATAGACATAGCTACTGGTGGTAAAAATCGCCTCAGAATGCTCGCCTTCATCAGTGCGATGATAGCCACCACGCACCGCCAAGGTTTGTTCAAAAAAGCCTAAGCTTGGATCAATCGCATCAGACTGCCAGTTTGGGTCAAGTTGAGTCATGAGTTATCCTTATTGTCGAAATTTGATGGTAGATATACACACTTAGCATAGCATATTTTTGACAAAATATCAGTATTTCAGCTTGATTGGTTGATTGCCCATGCTACTTGCAGGCATCGTATAAATTCCTGTTTGGAAAATACAAAGTCAATTTTGGTGTTAGAATTTCATAAAGATTTTTTGTAAAGTATGCTAGTTTTATAAGCTTTGGCTTATGATGAATATTCACGATACCATAGGTAAAGACAATGACAACTTTTAAAACCACCAAACTACTTGCAGTCACCTTAGGTGCAAGCCTTGCGCTAACCGCTTGCTCAAAATCTGAACAAAAAACTGAAACCACCGAACCTGCCAAGCCCGAAACCACAACGGCGGCAGGTGGCATCGAACTACTGAATGTCTCATACGATGTATCACGAGATTTTTATAAAGATTATAATGAAATCTTTAAAAAGCACTATCTAGCACAGCATCCAGGTGCCAAGATTGAAATCAAACAATCACACGGCGGCTCTAGTAAACAAGCCCTATCGGTGAAAAACGGCCTACAAGCGGATGTCGCTACCATGAACCAAGGCTCAGATATTGAACTGCTCGCCGATGCTAAATTGGTCGATGCCAACTGGCGTCAAGAATTCCCGAATAACGCCATTCCATTTACCAGCACCATCGTATTTTTGGTGCGTGAAGGCAACCCAAAAGGCGTCAAAGACTGGAATGATCTAACCACCCAAGGCACCGAAATCGTCATCGCTAACCCAAAAACCACCGGCAACGGTCGCTATGCATTCTTGGGTGCTTATGGCTACGGTCTGCATACTTTTAACAAAGATGAAGCCAAAACCAAAGACTTCGCCAAACAGCTGCTTAGCAATGTCAAAGTCTTTGAAAACGGTGGCCGTGCTGCAACAACGACCTTTGCTCAGCGTGGCATTGGCGATGTACTCATCACCTTTGAAAACGAAGCTAATGTCATCAAAGGCAAATTTGGTAATGTCGAAATTGTTTATCCAAGCTACACAGTCAATGCTGAGAACCCTGTTGCCGTTGTCAAGTCTGTTACCGACAGCAAAGGCACAACCGACGCTGCCAAAGAATATCTGAATTACCTGTACAGCGATGAAGCGCAGGAGCTTGCAACCAATTTCTACCTACGCCCAAGCAATGCTGACATCCTAGCCAAACATCAGGATAAATTCCCTGCGATGACGACATTCTTCCCGAATGAAGTCTTTGGCGACTGGGCAAGCATCATGAGTACTTACTTCAGCGAAGGCGGTATCTATGACCAACTGGCTGTAGAAGCACAGAACAAATAACCGCATCAATCCATCAAAATCAGTCAAGATATTGTCTTGGCTGATTTTTTTGTACCCAATATTTATTAGCCGGCAGTAGCAGCTAATGGCTATTGGTTGGACTTAGGATTATTTGGAAGAAATTGCACTTATGCGATTCTGGAATAATAAAGAAAGTTTTTTGAGTTTTAACTATTTGCCAAGTTTCGATAAAGTAAGCACATCAACTGATGGTTATCTATTTTTAAGGAAAAGCAAATGAAATATGCCAAAAATCTTAGCCTAAGTGCGCTTGCCATCGCAAGCATCATCAGCCTATCCGCCTGCTCAAAATCTGAGCCAGCTGCAAGCACTCAAGCAGACACCAGTGCAACCAAGGTCGAGCTACTCAATGTATCTTATGATGTCTCAAGAGATTTTTATAAAGAATACAATGAGTTATTTATCGAGCATTACAAAACCACCAACCCAGATGTCACCGTCAGCATCAAGCAATCACACGGTGGCTCAAGCAAACAAGCACTGTCTGTCGCCAATGGGCTACAGGCTGATGTCGTGACCATGAACCAAAATTCAGATATTGATTTGTTGGTCAGTAAAAATCTAATCAGTAGCAATTGGCAAGAAAAACTACCAAATAAGGCCGTGCCCTACACCAGTGCAACCGTATTCCTAGTGCGTGCAGGCAACCCAAAAGGCATCAAAGATTGGCCAGATTTGACCCGTAGCGACATCCAAATCGTGCTACCAAACCCAAAAACATCGGGCAACGGTCGCTATGCATTCTTGGGTGCTTATGGCTATGGTCTGCACACTTTTAATAAAGATGAAGCCAAGACTGATGAGTTTATCAAAACTCTACTTGGTAATGTCGATGTATTCGACAGTGGCGCACGAGCTGCAACGACGACCTTTACCCAGCGTGGTATCGGTGATGTACTCGTCACTGCCGAAAACGAAGCCAATCACATCGCTCACAGCCTAAATAAGGGTGAATTTGATGTCGTTTATCCAAGCTACACGGTCGCAACCGAAAACCCTGTCGCCGTCGTAGAAGCGGTTGCCACCAAAAAAGTGAGCGATAAAGTCGCCCATGACTATTTAGAATACCTATATAGCGATGAAGGTCAAGAGCTGGCAGCTAAGCTATATCTACGCCCTAGCAATCCTGATATCCTAGCCAAGCACAGTGACAGATTCCCGCAGATGACGACATTTTTGGTCAATGATGTCTTTGGTGCATGGGATAGTGTGATGAAGACTTATTTTGCTGATGGCGGTAAATTTGATCGCTTGGCGATTAAGCAATAATCCTCATTGATACCAAATTTTCATTTGATAACACCTTGCTATTTGGCAAGGTGTTTTTTTGTGGGCTTGATTTGACGGCCTTTGATATCGATACTTTTAATGCTAACGGTGGATTATCATTATCTCAAGGTACTAGTACCTTACCAAGCAGTTAGATCGCCATCAACGCTATCATTTTTAAGATTCACAGAGATATGGGATATGCGCCTAACCCAAATAAAGCCTTGGCGCATCATCAGATCATGGTGCTGGCTTGATTTGAACGGATTGCATGAAGGTCTGCGGCAGTTGCCCGTACAATATCTGAGCAAGCGGCGCTGTCTTTGTTAGCTCTGCCATCACATCGCAGTCTTTGAGTAATAGCTGCCATGCGCTGCTGCCATAATGCTCTTCATAATCGCCATTAAGCCAAGCTGAAAAATACTTTGGATCCCATGACATCTCATCTGACTGATGCGCCATCATCAGCCCAAGCATGGCAGGCAGCACCAAGGGTTGTTTTTGTAGCATCAGCGCAAATGCAATGAAATTTACCAACTGTACCTCGGCTACTGCCGCTGTGATTGGACGCAGTCTGATTAGGCACTCTTTGGTGTCCAGCCCAAAATATGCCAGATCATTGGTGGGTTTATCAAACTGCCAAAAACTGCTGCCATGCCCTTTGATCACCTCATCTTCTGTGGTCTGCCGATGAATTTGCCAAGCCAGATGAGACAGGTAATAGCGCATCAGATGATTGATACGAGCGGCACTGGGCAGCACCCTTAGCCATCGATCCGCCTGAGCGCTCGGCACTTTGGCGATGAGCGCGGTCTGCATGGCTGGCGTATCGATCAAAATGGTCTGATCAGCGGTGTCGGTAATCATCGCCGAATACTGTTTGTCATCCAAATCCGCCCACGCGTGATCCAAATCCTGCATTGATGCATGGTATTGCAGCATCAATTGTTCGATATTTAAAATTTGCTCATCAAAACTTGATAATCTGTTCACGCCAGCAGGCAATACGCTGTCATAATATACCGATAATAGCGGAGCAGCCTGACTCATCTTTAATTGGCGAAGTATGGTACTTGGCTGAATCACCTGATTAAGCGACTGTCCATCAAATGCGCCCGTTGCCAAAGCATCGATCAGCAGATCTTTGAGCTGATAACGACCTAGGCCATCAAGCATCAGCGGCTCTTCAGGATCAATCTCCTCATTTGACTGCTGCAGGGCTATCTTACGCTGTAGATATCCTTTGGCAGGGTTGATCAATAAGCGATGTAGCTGATCAAGCGCGACCATCGTCGGTATCTGGATATGGTGATGCGCCAGCAGATCCTGTAGTGGCTTAGCATCTGCTGTCATATTTGCCTGTAGGGCTGTGGCGATGGCCTCATAGTCTATGGCCTGTGGCAAATTGATCATCGCAGGCTGGCCGCATCTTGTATCTAGAATCTGTCGCACCTGATGCATGATGGGCGGTGGTGGCAGATGATGGGCATGCAGATGCTTGGCCTGATCAATTTTATGGTTAAGACTGGCGCTTATATCTTGATCGGATAAATCACGATTCTGCCGATAAAACAGTGATGCATCAAACGGCGTGGGCGCATGCCGAGTGATCAATAAGGTCTCAACGAGCTGTGGGGCGATCTGGACGATTTTAGCCTGCCATTGCTCCACTTCATCATCGGCATTCTCGCCTGCACTGATGGACCACTGGACATTGGATTTAAAAAACTCAATCAACTCACTGACCGGCGAGGCAGGCAGTAGCAGCGTACCATCTTCTGCCGTGTCGGTATAAAATATCGCACAAGCATCACGCGTACATAATATCGCATCCAAAAAAGCGCCATTATCATCATCTTCGGCATAGCGATCACCGCGCCGCTTTAGCCCTGCTTTCATCAGATCCATGCGCGCCTGCCGCTCTTGTCGCGGAAATGCCGACAAATTCATATCCAGCATTAAGGTGAGGCCAAATGGAATGCTGCGCAGCGCCCCAAATCTGGCAAAGGTGATCATCCCTGTCGCCTCAGCACTGATGGCCTGTGAGGATAGCATGCCGCTGATGCTCTCAAGGACGAATTTTAAGGATAGACTGATCTCACTGCCAGCATGATCTGACTGCCCTGCTTGTCGCTGATAAAACTTATTGGCACGAATACTGGCTTGGATGCTGTTTTTTGCCTCAAAAATCGCGCGCATCTGACTGGTTTCGCGGTATTTATCAAAATATCGGTCAATGATGCGATGTTCGATGTGCCACAGCCAATATTCTACAGGTGCTACTTGCTGATAATGATCGCGTGACTCGGATAAGGCTTGGTGAATCACGCACAAAGCCTCAATAATGCGTCCATCTGCCAAAGTCACGCCAGCCAAGGGCAGCACTGCCTCGGCAAAGGCATCTGTTTGCCATGAAAAAGGATGCAAAAGCGTACTGGGCAATGAGGCATCTGGCGTCAAAAATCCTGCGACGATGCGATCGAGCGCATAACTGAATGAATAGCGATAATCCAAATCCGCTTCGTTCAGCGTCTTGGCCAAGTGAGCGGTGTCGAACCCTCGGCGAAACCCTGCCGCATCCAACAGCTCACACGCACGTGACATCGAGGCAAAATCCAAGCCCAAGCTGTCATACAAAACAGGCGTCATCAGCCATTCATACACTTCTTCGCGATAAAATCTGGCGCCCTCAGCACCCAACAGTCGATAAAATCCACTGATCGCCTGCATCAGCATCTCAATGTCTCGGCTGGTAGTGCCTGTGATTTTGGCTGGCAGCTGCAGACCATCGATCCCGACGCCATCATCAAAGACCAATCGGATCAAACTTTCAGCCTCACCAACATCAGGCAAATAGACCACGACATCAGACAGCTTGCGTGCGCTACCATCAGCATTAGGCTCATTCAGATAGCGTGCGATGATCAAGCGCGCCACTTGCAGCTGTCGCCGAAGACTGCTGCATGCATGGATACTTAAGCTTGGTAAAGCATGCTCTGTCGCCAAGGGCAGGTTCATCTGACTTTTGGGCTGGATTTTATTTTGCCAATATTCATCAGCCTTGAGCGCATCGATCAGGGTCTGCTGCCACCATTGTTCGGTCGATGAACCCTCATCGAGCATCAAAATATCAGCTTTTAATTGATCAAGCAGCCGCTGATCAGCATCATCGCGATCCGACACCACAAAGGCATCTTGCCAAAGCACCTGCCAATCCTTGGGAGTGTCCTGCTTAAGCTGATGGCGATCGGTCTGCCCATCTGGCACTTTTTCATAATAAAACTCGCCACCTGACATGTCTGCAAGCATGGCGAAAGTCTCTCTGGATTCCTTGGCAAGCCTTGATAATAACGCGTGTCCATGGTCTTTTAGATAGACAGAGTTGGGATTGATGATCCGCTGAGTAGCGAGCCAATTTTTATCAACGATGTCCGCCCAAAACATCTTTGAGGGATTGAAATGCAGCAGATGCACATCGATATGCACCGACAGCCGCTTAAGAAATTGTAGCTCAATCAGCGGTATCTGCTGGACGGTAAATAGATATAAAGTGTTCGGCAGCAAAGCCAGTGCCTGCTTGGCCAACTCATTTGTACGCGCGCCATCAAGCACTGCCCAAAACCGAGCCTCAAGCGCCTCACGGTGTGCATACACCGGCCCAAACAGTTCATGCCATAGATACCTGAGCAGCCCTTCAAGTCGCTGATAGCGCAGCACCAGCCATTCAGGTGTCGGTTCACCATCGGCATAGTCATTGGCGAATCTGTCTTTTTTGGCGATCATGCGTTCGACCGACTCGGGCAATGGCCGACCTTCCGTCCAAGCATGCAGCCACTCAGGGCGATGCGTCAAATAGCGCACATACACCGCTGCCAACTCATCGCAGCTCTGCCACAGTCGATGCTCGGGGATTTTTTGGTGGTTTTCATCATAGATGGCGCCGACCAGTTCATTCAGTGGATGCTGGTCATCAGCTATAATAGCCCCCAGTGTCTGAGCAGATAAGCCACTTATAAACCCAAAAATGCGCCAGCGCATCACCGAGCCAGACAGTACTGCGACCTCAGGAACCATTAACATGTCTTGTGGGTTTGCTTTGGCATCGGCTTGCAGCACTTTTTGGATCATTTGCCATTGGTACTGACCCCAAAATTGCGCCACGAACAGCGTGCTAATACCAAGCTCATCGGCGACACTGCGCGTCAGCCAATCGCCCAGCACCATCGATGGCACAATCACGGTAAAAGGCGCAAAAGCCATCGCCCCCAAGCCAAGCTTAGGACTACCGCCATCATCTGCGGCCTGTTTGGTTGCCTGCCGATAATGACTCACCAAATGCTGCAACAAGACCTTGGTGTCGTTAGATTGAGTGACTTTAAACATAAAAATCGCTTAATCACTGGCAGATGTGATCTGTATGAGCTGTAGATTTTGTGCTGCTTGCACTGCTGCTCGTTCAGCAATGGCGCGCGCCCAACGCAGCACATGTGTGTACTCATGCACCGCCAAAAATCTTGCAGCATCATAAGTATCACTCACATATAGCTCACCTAAACACAGTCTGCCATACCAAGGATAAATCGCCATGTCCGCGATGGTATATTCATCACCTACCATATATTCATGCGTCGCCAAATGCTGATTTAACACATCCAGCTGTCGCTTGGTTTCCATCGCATAACGATTGATCGGATATTCCATCGGTTCAGGCGCGTAGGCATAAAAATGACCAAATCCCCCACCCACGAATGGCGCCGATCCCATCTGCCACATTAGCCACGACAGCATTTGGGCGTGTTTATGCGGGTCGCTTGGGATAAATGCTTGATGCTTTTGTGCCAGATACAAAAGAATGGCGCCGCTTTCAAAAATGGGCGTCGCTGGTGTCGTACTCATATCCAGCAAGGCAGGAATCTTAGAATTTGGATTGATTTTCACAAAATCGGAACCAAATTGATCGCCTGACATGATGTCGATTTTATAGGCGTCATAGCCATCGATTTTACCCAATTTGCGTAGTTCTTCTAATAAGATATTGACCTTAATACCATTGGGTGTGTTCAGCGAATACAGCTGATATTGCTCATTGCCCACGGGCAGCTTTTGTTGGTGGGTTGCGCCAGCGGTTGGGCGATTGGTGCCGCCAAATTTGCCGCCAGCTTTTGCTTTGACAGATTCATAATCCCAGACCAAATCAGGTGTGTAGCTCATTGTTTTTCCTTTTATCATGGTGTGATGGTGGTATCTTGGTGCCATCACTCAAACGATGGCAATTCACACCTCATCATATCATATTTTTTATTGCTCGGCCAAAAAATGCATGTTCACCACACAGCACAAGCAATCAGAACCACCTTTGGCGTGAAATTTGCCAAAAAATGTACCAAAATGGTGTAAAATAGCCAACTTTTATCCTCAGCTAAGTTTATCGGTATTCTCATGAAATTTATCATCAAGCTTTTTCCTGAAATTATCATGAAAAGCGACTCGGTGCGTAAGCGCTTTGTTAAAATCCTAACCGGCAATATCAAAAACACCCTACTGCCGATTGATCCAAATATCGTCGTTGTGCATCATTGGGATTTTATTGAGGTGAAAAGCAAGGATGCGATGAAGCACACTGTCGTTTTGGAGACTTTACAGCGCATCAGCGGTATCCATCACATCTTAGAAGTCGATGAGCATCCTTTTGAGAATTTGCATGATATTTTTCTAAAAACATTATCAGAATATGAAAATAAATTAATCAATAAATCGTTTTGTGTGCGCGTCAAACGGCGTGGCCGCCATGAGTTTGATTCGATGGAGGTGATGCGCTATGTCGGCGGTGGACTCAATCAGCACATCGCATCTGCCAAAGTGCAGCTAAAAAATCCCGATGTCACAGTACGCATCGAAATTGAGGATGATAAGATGATGCTGATCAAGGCGCGCCATGTAGGCTTGGGCGGCTTTCCGATGGGTACTCAAGAAGATGTGCTATCACTGATCTCAGGCGGCTTTGATTCGAGTGTGTCGAGTTATATGTTCATGCGCCGTGGCAGTCGCGTACATTATTTGTTTTTTAATATGGGCGGACGGATACATGAAATCGGTGTGAAGCAGATGGCGTATCACCTGTGGTCGCGCTATTCTTATTCGCATAAAGTCAAATTTGTGACGGTGGATTTTGAGCCTGTGGTCGCTGAGATTTTGCGCTGTATTGATGATGGGCAAATGGGTGTGGTGCTAAAGCGCATGATGGTACGCGCAGCGAGCATGGTCGCCGAACGCTTTGGCATTGAGGCCATCGTCACTGGTGAGGCGATGGGTCAAGTGGCAAGCCAAACATTGACCAACTTATCAATGATCGATAAGGCTGCCAGCAAACTGATTCTGCGCCCGCTCATCACCAGTGACAAAGAAGACATCGTACACATCACCGAGCAAATCGGTACCTATGAGGTGGCAAAGGCCATGCCTGAGTTTTGTGGTGTAATCTCAAAATCCCCGACAGTCAAAGCTGTCGAGGACAAACTTTTGGCACAAGAGGCCAAATTTGACTTTCAGATTCTAAAAGACGCCACCTTTAACGCTCAAGTACAAGATATTCGCCAGCTTAATCAGACAGATGACATCATTATGCCTGATGTGACACATCACATCCAAGATGGTCAAGTGGTGCTGGATATTCGCACACCTGAAGAGGCAGATGAACTACCTTTGCAGGTCGATGCTACCGTGATCGCCCTGCCGTTTTATAAATTATCCTCACAGTTTGCCACACTCGATCAGCATAAAACCTATCTTTTATACTGCCAGCAAGGTGTGATGAGCCGCCTACAAGCCGCTCGACTACTGAGTGAAGGCCATCGCAATGTCAAAGTGCTAAAATTATAAAAATTTTGATAAAAATGCTTGACACTGGCAAATTATGCTATATAATATGCCACACAACGCGGGAATAGCTCAGTTGGTAGAGCACAACCTTGCCAAGGTTGGGGTCGCGAGTTCGAATCTCGTTTCCCGCTCCAAATTTTAAAAAGTCCAAATCGAACGGTTTGGGCTTTTTTGTTGTTTAAAATCAAGGGTTTGGGTAGTTGTTTATTTGTATTATTGTGTGACCACTTTTCTTTACTTGGCCACTGCCGATTTTGATGGTGACCAAAAGGTGTCCACTTTGGTGACCAAAGGTGTTTTTTGACACACAGTGTAAATTGCCAATTTGACCCCAACTCGTTTTCATGCCATCTTTTTCAATCTTAAGTATAAATAAGTAATTTGCCAACAAGAAGTATTTTGTAAATCATAAAATATTTCTTGTTGGCACTCACAATCCTATTTGGTTAACTCCGAATTTGGCACATGCTCAAAAATATCCCCTACTTGCACATCTAACGCCTCACAAATTTTATCAATCGTCTCAAAATCAATCCGTGTTGTTTGGTCATTGTAAATCTTATGTACTGTGGATTTACTAATCCCCGTCATGCGAATCAGATCTGCAACTTTCAATCGTCTTTGTGCCAATAATACCGGTAAATTGCTTTTAATCATCAAAAACTCCAATTTTTTTGCAAAAAGTACTTGCATCGAATAACAAAATACGCTAATATACTTCTATCGAAGTACAAAATACTTCAAAAGAAGTTTTTAAGATTTCGATATTTATATTTTCGACTTCAAATGGAGAATATTATGACACAAACCTACCTCACCACTCAAGAGCTTTCGCAGATGATTAAATATGATGAGCGTACCATTCGCAATCAGCTAAAGGATTCTGTATTAATTGAAGGCATTCATTACTTTAGACCATTTGGCGGTCGCAAGATCTTGTATATCTGGGAACAGATTGAAAAAGATATGCGCACTGGCATTATGGGTAGTATTAATGGTATGGCACTACAGTAAAAAGGAGGCTGAATATGGCATCAATCAGAACCAGAAAAGGCAGTAATTTACTTTTTGTCGATTTTCACTATATGGGCAAACGCTGCCGAGAAACAACCAATCTGACTGACACACCGGCAAATCGTAAAAAGCTTGCTAAGGTGCTTGAGAAGATGGAAGCGGAGATTTTATTGGGTAGCTTTCGTTATGAGCAGTATTTCCCAAAGAGTGACAAGGCTGCCTATTTTGATGAGCTCAATAACCGACGATTAAGCCTACAAAGCGATACGCCGTTATTTAAAGAGTTTGCGGAGCTGTGGTTTGAAGAAAAGCAGATTGAATGGCGTAAAACCTATCAGGAGAAAATTATGATTATCCTAAACAAGTATTTATTGCCTAAGTTTGCAAATCGGGCTTTATTTATGATTGAAAAGTCGGATGTCTTGGCATTTCGTAGTTCCCTCGCCAAAGTGACCTACAATAATACCAAGAACACCCTGTCTGCAGCCAGAATCAATGCAATTATGACCACATTGACTATGATACTAAAAGAAGCGTCAAAACGCTACAACTTTGACAATCCTTGTGAAGATATTAAGAAGTTAAAGACGCCAAAATCACAGATTGAGCCGTTTAGTATTGATGAAGTGTGGCGATTCATCCACGGTGTGCGCGCTGATTATAAAAACTACTATATCGTCCGATTCTTTACCGGTATGCGCACGAGTGAAATTGATGGATTGACATGGGAGCATGTGGATTTTGAAAGAAAAGAAATCCGTATCAGACAAGCATTGGTCAATGGCGTGATGGGTGAGCCTAAAACATTAGAATCCAATCGTGAGATTATGATGTCGCCATTTGTTTTTGAAGCACTCAAAGCACAGCATCAGGTGAGCTATGGTAAATCCAAATTTGTCTTTTGTTCGCACACTGGAGAGCCACTTGACTATCACAATGTCAATCGCCGTATTTGGCACCCAACCCTAAAAAACCTTGGGTTAAAGCCAAGAAGTGCTTATCAGACCAGACACACAGCTGCGACATTGTGGCTATCAGCAGGAGAAGCGCCTGAATGGATTGCACGGCAAATGGGTCATGTTAATACCATGATGCTATTTAAGGTGTATAGCCGTTATGTACCGAACGCCACTCGCCGTGATGGCAGTGCTTTTGAGGCATTACTACTAAACAGCCAACTTGACCAAGCCAGCTAACTCAATGACTAATTTTAAGGAATGTATTTATGAACAATCTATTTGCAAGCACTCAACCAATGAACAATCAATCACTTAACTCAATGACAGCCATGCAATTGACCAGTAAGCTGACCAAGCAGCTGATTATCTCACTCAACATCCAAGAGGGGCATGGCCTGTGTTATTTTCTTGGTGTCAGCCCGTGTTATCAAAACTACTTGGCAATCTGGCGATGGGTGATGGGTCAAGTAGAAGCATTAAGCGCACAAACGCTTGATGACTACACCTTTGATCAGCTATATTATGATCTGGAATCTTACTTTGTACATCAACTCCCAGCAGGATGAGTGATATACAAATGGGTTAGAATTAATATAATTTACATACCGTCTGGAAATATTCAGGCGGTTTTGTTGTTTTATGACACGAATAGAAATAGTTAGCAAGATATCTTTGCAATATTACTAAAAAAATTTTTGAGTTGTCTATAAATGTTGTCATACAATCAAGGTGATTTGATTGGTTGCTCAATCAAAATAATAAACACTATAAGGAATCACTATGAAAGTTGAAAATAAAAAATCTGTGCAAATACAAAGACATTGCATCTGCATCCGTTCCAACTGCACCCCTATCGCTGAACTGATAGGTCGGTACGGCACGACCATGCCCACACTGGACTTTGGCTCAGACCAATACCTGCCTGTTGTTGTCAAGCACTCCCCTACCGAGTATCTATTGGTTAAAAATTATCTGGCTTTTATCCGCCAAATAGATCAGCCAAGCATCAAGGTTCAGATTGATAAAACCAATGAGGCAATATCGGATGAGATGCTGATACGCACCATAGGTTTAGAATTATGCGACTTGTTTGTTAGGCAGCGCAAAATAGAGCCTGAAATTGAGCAAATGATTTTTGAGCAAAGCGAGCTGATTTTTGGTGAAAAGAAAATACATGAAGATATCTGCGCCTTGGGTGGTTGGAGCTACGATGATTTGAAGAATGCTCGAAGGCTGCGGCGAGTAAAAACTGATCTACCAGCGTTTAGCTTGGCTGATTATCTATACAGTAGCGGTCTGCCTACCAAGGGGGTTTACAATGAGTTTTGATCGCTACTTTACATTCAATGATAAAAATACTGATCTAAACTCACCAACTCAAGATGATCTGACATACCTGCGAAATTGTCTATGCACCCTTGCATCTTGTGTACCACGCATCGCAAATCATATTCACATCCCTGCACATGAGCCATGTATTGTTAGTAAAGATAAACTTCATCAGATATTTCATAAATATAAAGGAAGAATGACTCAGGATGAATATCATGAGCTACAGTCTGCTTTAGCCAGTTTATACCATATCAGCAGTGAGTTTGATGCCAATCACCCTGATGAACAGTGGCAATTAATTGGTAAGCTGTGCCAATGTCTGTGTTATTTTATCGCTCAAAATGATTGCATCCGCATCAAAAGCACCAGTCAGTTTCTGCGGGTTCGCAGCGACCCAGTATTACAGTATTATAGCGTATGGATGGTAAGTATTGAGCTATTAAAAGCTGGTTCGCTAAAGCTTATGCTAGCTCGTATGAAGAATTTTGAGCAAAACGAAGTAAGTCGCTATGGCCGAAGAGAGAAAAAGATGTACCGTGTCCTGCTTCTCATTCTTCAGTCTTGCGACAAACAAAAGCTCACTAAAGGGCGCAATAAGAATGCCAAAGAGCGTGGGAGAGATAAACGCCCTCGCAAGAGCATTAAAAACGAAGTACTCCCCTGTGATTATGACGCTGATATCGATACAGTTAGGCTGACTGAGACACTAAGATGGCAATATGACAGTAACGATGAAAGCTTTGAGGAGGAAGCATCGGATGAGCGGCCAATCAAAAGGGCCATCTACGTTGATCAAACCCAGCTGAGTACGTTAGAAAAAAACAGCTCATCACTGGCGGTCAAACGCATTAAAGCAGCTTGGCATCATGCCAATCTAAACGAGCTGATGACTGATACCAATCTGCGAGTGCTGCCGATTGAATTTGCTGATAAGGTGTGCAATCAGTTGCTCGGGGTTTTTCAGGCAGGTGGGCACTATCAAGGCGCAGCCGCATGGCTACTGCTTGTTATTTGTACAGGTCGCTTATTTGCAGAGCTGATCGCAGATTTAACCCCTCATAAGAAAACACACGGGCTCATTGATCGAAAATCACCAAGATTTAATGCTATAGTCACAGTCAGTCCACAGGACTCCAATGCACTCACTCAAAAATTCGATATGCTTCAAAACAGCGGTAATACGCTCTCATTGCCCTTGCCAAAGACCATTCATCGGCATATCATCAGCCAATACAAACACATCAATAAAGCTGATATGCAAGCACAAATTAGTGAGTTGATTGATGTGCTGAAGATAGAATGCGATTTACCGATAATAACCGAAAATCGCCTCAAAAACTTGTTGCATAAAGCTTTGATTAATCAAACCACTGGTTTATTACAGGCATCTGTCATCACAGGACGCAATAATAAAAAGATGGCAAGCTCTTTTTATTGTAGCCTGCCTAAACAGCAGATATTAGACAACTATTTAAGTGCCATCAAGCAAATTTCACCGGCATTACATCAATCGCTATTCATACAGACGCTTGATGCTGATGAGATGCATCAAAGCATCGGTAGCTATCATGTAGTCACACCACAAGCTACAAGCAAGATCATGCAGGCGCTTCGGGAAAATGCCATGCAGCTTAAACAGCGTTATGATAACGATCATAGCATAACTAACTTCATCGCATATTTTAATGCCTATACAGCTTGGCTATGGCAATTATCCTTGCTACTGACCAGTGTACGCCCCGTCATTGGCTCACCAGGTGCTTTATCGCAATTTAATTTTGATGCCGGTTTATTGCGTGTTAGTGACAAAGAGCAGCGTAGTCTTGGTAATGCCAGAATGGTGCCGCTGTGTCCATTTTTAATCACGCAAATCAAGCAATATGTCGCGTTTTTACGCCATGTCAAACAAAGTATTGGACTTCGCTCATCCGAGCTTAACGATGCCATAGAGCAAATTTTAACAGGCGATCAAGCATTGTTCAATATCATTGATGATCATTTAGAGCTAAAAGAAATCAGCCCATCAGCCATGCAGTCTATTGGCATCAAAGATTGGACGATGCCGGATAACTGGGCAAGGCACTTTGTGCGATCTTATCTATCAAGTCAGCTACAGGTACCAGAAACACTTATGCTTGCCATCTATGGTCATGAACTTGATGGGCAGGAGCTACTGCGCCCGTCAAGCTCACTGGGATTGGGTCTGATGTCACAAGCTGCAAAGGCGTTTGAGACAATGGCAAAACAACTTCAACTACAAGGGATGGTGGCGTATGGCAACTAAAACTCACATCACAAATTTGCGATCGATTGTGCATGAAGCTTGCAGAATTCATCATGAGCGGCTTATCAGCCAATCTGACGGACACCCAACTGAGGATGCGTATAACGCACTCTATCAATTCATTCAGCAGAATATCAAAACACATCATCCAAATAGCGACTCTATTTTGGTGGATCGGCACATAGCTCAGTATTTCAATCTCCTTAAAAAGTTGTCTAACTCACCCATACCTATAACGCAATCACAAGTTGGGCTTGGGCGAGGCAAAAATACAATTGAATCAAAGGACACTATGACATGGCTTAATGAGGCCTACCAAGCAATAGCTCGACTGCTATCCACTTGTCAAGAGAGCTTGCATCAGATGAATTTGGCACAAGTATTTGCTGCATTATATGCAAATCTTTGGATTTATACTGGTGTACAAGATGAGCGGATTAGGCAGCAAATCTATCAGTATATCATTGAGAAAAAGTCACTATTTAGGCTGGGCAATGCGCTGATACTGACTGTAGATATCCCTAGTAAAAGCTATGGATATCATCCCATGTCCAGCTCGTCTATGCTGATCGATGTGGCAGATAATGCCGACGCTTTGTTATTTGTCACTCACCATATCATCATTGACGATGTCAGCTTGCTGTGGATCGCTTATATCAACCGCCATCCACAAAGCAAAATGCCGACATTTGAGCAAACCCAGCAGGCGTTCGATCAACTGATGCAGACCTGCCTGCAAGTCAAGAAACCACAGCCCCATCACTTTAGTGCAATACAAAAGGGTTTGTATCTTGCCAGACAAACCTTTAAAAATTCACAGCTGGATATGCAAATGTCTGCCATTGTCGGCAATCAGCAAAAGCACACGAGCATCAGTAGCGATCAGTGGAAAAACTATCACTCACCAAGCTTTAAACCGTTGTCAGTGACGCTATCCGATGAGCTGTTTACCGCCACTATGACCATCAAAAAAGGTAGTGCTGAGCCAACCGATAAACCAGCTGTATATAAATTCGACCTAGTGCGTGAAATCAGAAATATCCTAAAGCAAAGCAAAACCACAGCCATCAAATCGCTTAAGGTGCTTGCCAGTCAGACACAAATAACTGCCCAGTTGGGTCTGATTTACTGGATAAGTGATCTATTTGGCGGCACAAAATCTGCAAATACCAAACACTATAAACCTGCAAGTATCAAACGCTATTTAAGCGAGGTGGGCGATTGGTTTTTACATTTTGTGCAAGATCAAGACATAAGCACTTGGGATGGCGATGATTTTATCAATTTATATGAAAACATTATTTATCAATCCAATAAGAAGAAGATAGGTTATGCAGCAACTGTGCTTAGATCCTTACATCAATCTTTGCAAAGGCATTTTATGGGCATTCCCAGTGTTGCAATTGCAAGTAAAAGCGATGGCATGGTGGTTGAGCCTGTCCTTGTCGCACCCATTATGTATCAGCATATCCGTAATCTGATACACTCATCGACACTCAGTGAGCATAATCAACAGATATTGGACATTATCTTTATTCTTTTGTATCGCACAGGCATGCGGATCAATGAGCTTTTGGGGCTTAAACTTAAGGATTTTGAGTATGATTACAAGCAAGAGCAAGCAGTCATCCTAAATATTTTGGTTCGTCCCAATGGTTATCGTGGTATCAAATCTGACGATGGTCGTCGCAGGTTTTGTCTGCAAGTATTACTCAAACCATCCGAGCTACAATTGGTGCATGAGTGGTATTTGTTACGCAAACAAAGAAATGAGGCTTACTTTTTGACGCTAGAGCACAAATCTGGTGCACTTGAATATCATGAAATCCAAAAGCCAATCTCGGTGATATTGGATACTTTGCCTTATAAGGTGACCCCGCATGGCTTTCGCCATAATGCCATCAGTGTGATGGCGATGATTTTGGGTGGTGCGGATGTGCTCTTACCATATTTTAGTGATTATAGCAGCGATGAGATATTGGCGATTAAGCGCAAGTTTTTGGGTGAATGTCATCAGATATCAACAACGGCGTGGAGCGTCTTGGCAGAATTTGCCGGCCATTCATCGCCCGAAACGACTTTTTCCAGCTACATTCATGTGGCTGATTTGATTGCGTATAGTCAAATGGCTCATGCAACAATAGAAATGCCTGCATCTTTAGTGGAGACATTGACAGGGCTTCGTCGCCAAAGTTTTAGCGACAATGGACGTCGCGCCTATGATAAAGCTAGCGGCATGGTGAATCTAAATGATATTCGCACATTGATCATCAGGCAATTGGGTGCCAATTTTTATCACATCCCCGCTCGTGTTAAACCGCCCGCCATCAAAATCGCGTCACACAAAACACCTAGCAAAAAACAGATGCCTGATATCTTAAAGATTGATGTCTATGCAGCTGTGATGAAGTTTTTGAAGAAGCTGCAAGACAATTACCCATTTGAGGATGCCAGATCTGACGGATTAGATTCGATCAAAGCAGAGAAGATTAAGAACTATATTGACACGCAGCGCGGGCAATTAACACCCTATTTTGGGGATAAAGGCAAAAAGAATCCAAATCAATATCTGCCGATCATACCCAAAACCAAACAGGAAATCACTTTACTGCACAATTTACTTAAAAAATTGGGTGATTTATATCAGACAGATCGCAAAGCATTTGATGATTTTGTGGTGATTTTACGCGGTGCAAGCTTTGTAAGCGGTCAGATGCGAATGCCTTTTAAGGATCGCTCGCAAGTTTATCGATTTGCACAAATCGCTGTCAAGCTACTCGACAAAAAGTATTGGCGGATTGAAGTTGCTGCTAGGTCTGATGTTAAAAAGTCTATCAATCTAAACCAAGAATTGGCTCAATTAAAGCAAGAAACCACAATCATTGCCAAAAAATCAACTCGTGCAAATAGCTCTTATACGGGATTTTTGATATCAAATACCTATACCATCGATAAGAAGAAGCATAATGGCATCGCCATACTGCAACATGTATGCTTTTTAATGGTGGTGTGGATTGATGCTTTTTTGGATAAGTCTCAGAGTTGAAATTAATAATATAGGTCTGTACCGGTACAGATGAAACAAACTGTAAGATAAATCGGACGACTTAAATTCTTTAAAAAAACTCCACATAGCGATGACAATCTCCATCTGTTTGCTCATGCAATCATACATCAGCATGAATTTTATCTATTAGATCATTATTACTAATTGATTATGGTAAAATATGCCAAAGGGTAGGCAATCACTACCCAGACTGCAAATACTTGTTAATTACTGCCTGCACGATAACATCATGGAGCGCCTATGTCCAACAATGGTATGAGACCAATTCATGTGGGAGAGATACTGCGTGAAGAATTTTTAAAACCTATGGGATTGTCAGTAGCGACTTTGGCCAAGTCTTTGGGCATTGCACCTGACCATCTTAACGATATCATCAGTGAGCGGTGTGGCATCAGTGCTGACACTGCTTTGAGCTTGGCGCAGCATTTTGGCAACAGCCCTAGATTTTGGTTGGATTTACAAAATACCTATGGGCAACAACTTGCCAAAACAGTCCATTTTTAAATGACATCGGAACCATCACGCCATCAAAAGGAAACTCGTATGAAACAAGCAAGCACCCAAAAGCTGACACTTCAAGACTACGCACCCAAACACTACATCGAGTTATCAGAGCTAGAAGAGAATTTTGATTACTGGATGGAAGTTGTCGAAAAAGATGTGATTGCTATTATAAAAGATGGAGAACCTAAATTTTGTATGGTGCCTGAATTTATTTATGCTCAGATGACAGCTTATACATCTTTAGATGATTGATGGTTAATAGTAATTGTCATAAGCCAAAACCCATGAAAGATCTACCAACGCGTACCTTTGATGCCTTTTGTGAAGGGATATTAGATACTGCTGTGTTTTATAGCAGTGATGATGCGTATTTGTATCGATTGGATGAATATAGACAAGTCTTTGAAAGACTGGCTAAAGATGCTGACATTCGTGTGATTTATTATGACTTTGCTGATGTGCAAGCATCTATTTATCAGCATTTTATGGCGCATATGATTGCAGCTGTTTGCCCCAATCAAGCAGATAGCTGTTATTCTTTAAGAGTTGTATTTGAGCAAATTATCTCAGGTAATCAGCGATATTTGTTAATACTGGACAATATTGAGTGTTTATATCAACCATTCTATCTCCAATCATCTGACACCAAAGACTTCATCGGCTCATTACGCACCTGCCTAGATGTCTATCGAACAAATATCCGCACGGCTATGCTTTGTCGAGATACAGCAAATTTAAGAAAGCTGTACCATGATTACCGTGAGCCATTTTATCGTTTTGGGTATTTGCAGGATGTGGGAAGGTGAATGTCCTTTAATCAAAACGCTTGAAGGCGATACTAACCCCACTTTACCAATCCATATCCCACGTTTCCAGTTTCAATAAGTGGGTGGCTTGGGTAATTTCATCGTTATTTTCCATAAAATGTCGCAATTTATCGTATTTTACCTTATTTTATCGTAATTTGTCGTAAATTATCGTATTTTATCTCAGTTTGTCGCTAATTGACTTTTGGGTAATTAGTTTATACTTGAAACTTTTGTATATATAGAAAAAGTTTCAAGTATGATTGAAACTTTTTCTATATTAAGGTAAAATAGCAATTATAGTTTTAGGATTTTACCGTGAAAAAAGATTTAGTTTATCGCCAAAAATACCTTGAAATGGTACGCCCGTTTATCGGAAAACGTTTGATTAAAGTGTTCACAGGGCAACGCCGTGTGGGTAAAAGCTATTTGCTGTTTCAGATTATGCAAGAGATTCAAACAGTGGATGAAAATGCCCACATTATTTATATCAACAAAGAAGACTTGGCATTTAGTCACATTACAACCGCAGAGAACCTGAATGATTTTGTGCAAGAGCAGAAAAAGAGCGGTCAAAAAAATTACATTTTTATCGATGAAATTCAAGAGATTACAGATTTTGAACAAGCGTTGCGTTCGCTTTTATTAGATGACGAATTGGATTTGTATTGCACGGGCAGCAATGCTCATTTGCTTTCACGGGATATTGCAGGTAGCCTGAGCGGGCGGGCGATTGAAATTAATGTTCACTCCCTGTCCTATTTTGAATTTCTTGAATTTATGAAACTGGACGATAGCGATAAATCGATGTCGCTGTTTTTGAAATATGGCGGTTTGCCTTATTTGAAAGACTTGCCGTTGCAAGACAATATTGTGTTTGAATATCTACGAAATATTTATTCTACCATTGCGATTCGGGATATTGTGAACCGCTATGCGTTACGAAATGTGCAATTTTTAGAACAACTTACACAATTTTTAGCAAGCAATATTGGCAATCTGTTTTCCGCCAAAAAAATCTCTGATTTTTTAAAATCACAGAAAATTACCACCTCAAGCACACAGGTGCAAAATTATGTGGAATACCTTGCCAATGCCTTTTTAATTCATAAAGTGCCACGCTATGATATTGAAGGAAAACGAATTTTTGAGATTGGCGAAAAATACTATTTTGAAGATTTAGGCTTACGAAACGCCCTGATTGGCTATCGAGTGCAAGACCGTGGCAAACTGCTCGAAAACTGCATATTCAATCATCTTCAAATCGCAGGTTATGATGTCAAAATCGGCGGTTTAAATAGCCAAGAGATTGACTTCGTGGCAGAGAAAAACGGCGAACGCATTTATGTGCAGGCCGCGCTGACCATTAATGAAGAAAAAACGCTTGAGCGAGAATTTGGCAACCTGCTGAAAATCCAAGACAACTACCCGAAATATGTGGTGACGATGGACGAATTTGACGGCAATACTTTTGAGGGGGTGCAATGTTTGAGTTTGAGAGAGTTTTTGAGGGATGTAATGGTCAACTCATTCAACAGTCCCTTATAAGTTGATTTTACTGGAACTGGTGCCAGACCTTGATTGTATTGATGTTGACGAATGTGATTATAATACATCACATAGCCTTTGATATCATTTATTGCACTTTCAACATCACGATAACCGCCTTTTGGCATCCACTCATGTTTAAAACTACGAAACCATCGCTCCATTGGGGCAGCATCCCAGCAATTACCTCGGCGACTCATACTTTGGGTTAGTTTGCATCTATTAACGCAAGCTGTAAACTTGTCACTGCCATAAATATAATGCCATACGCCTTTAACCTTCAGATAGGTTGTATCACCACAAAGTGCCGTTATATTAGGCTTAGGACTAAACTGTCGCGCCAGAATATTATCAAATATTTGGCGGTCTTTGTCTTGATAACGCCATTTTTTTGCGGTTGTTTGCTGAATAAGCCTTGCTGCTTCATGAGCTTACGCACTAAATACAAGCCAACCGTGACACCTTTTGCTTGCAATCGTGCTTTGATACTGCGTTTACCTGAGAAGCTTCTGCTTTCATCAAAAATGACTTTTATGTGAGTGGCGATGCCAACATGCTTAGCTGGTTTATTAACCTGTCGTAACTGGGCATAGTAAGCGCTTTCACTGACGCCAAGTAACTCGCATAAAGCTTGATGCCATGCGATTTTAATGTCTTGATTGCTTGGTATTTTTGCTCTCGAGAGATATTAAAATCGCTGTAGCTTTTTTAGAATCAGCCTGTCCTCTTCTAGTACTCTGATTCTATCTTCTAGCTCACGAATACGTTGCTGTTCAGGACTGATTGGTTTTGAGCCTGCAAGTACACAGCCTTGATGTTCTGCTTTGACTTGGCTTAACCAGCGTCTAAATGATGTTTCAGCAACATCCAATTCCTGACAAGCTTGGGATATACTGTAGCCTTTGTCTGTGACTAATTTTATGCTTCCATTTAAACTCTGCACTAAAGCTTCGTCTTGGTCGTCCCATCATTGTATCCTCATTTTTATGATATTGCACCACTTATTGAGGATTGCGGGATTGGTGTACCACTATAAGACGCCTATATTAGATCTCAAAGCCCAACCAATAAACATCACAAAGCGCCTAGCATCACTGCTTAACACCACCAAGGACAACCAAACTAAACCAGCTTCAAGCAATTCATCTCAGTACACAATCAGTTGGCTGCCTTGGCATCTTTGCCTATTTATTTACTTGCAAACAGGCTGTGCAAGCCGATGCCGTTGGAAGCCTTCAGGAAAATATGATCGCCTTTTTTAGCGATTTTTGACAAATGGGTGGCGGCGGCATTTTTGTCGGCTGCCACAAACACGGCTTTGTCTTGTGCCGACAGCCATTCGGCGTGTTTGCCCATTTCTTTGCCGACCAACACCACACGGTGAATCGGCAAAGTGGCAATCTGCTCGACAACTGTACGGTGATAGCTTTCCGTATCAGCACCCAACTCCAGCATATCACCCACCACCAGCACTTTGGCATCGGCAGACACGGCATGGCCGGCAAAGGCTTCGATCGCCGCTTTCATGGACAGCGGATTGGCATTATAAGCTTCGTTATACACCATCACCGTATGGCCGCTGCTCTCGGCAGCAAATACATTGCCTCGGCCGTCCACCGCTTCAAAATCCGCCAAGGCCTGCACCACTTCAGCAAGTGGCAGCTTTTCGATACGGGCAACGGCAAGCACAGCCAGTGCGTTCAGCGCCATATGGCGGCCTGTGGTTTTTAAGCGTAAGGAAAGCTGCTCTTCGCCCACCGTAACAAGCGCCATACCGTTTTCATACGACAGCAGGCGCAGATCGGCGTTTTCCGATTCGCCGTAGCTGACAATATTCAGGCCGCGTGCCGCCGCTTTTTCGGCAATCAGGTCAAATTGGGCAATATCACGGCAGATTACCGCATGGCTGCCGGTGTCCATTGCATCAAAAATACGCGATTTTTTAACCGCAATGGTCTCCACATCATTATGGTATTCCAAGTGCGCCGGTGCGATATTGGTGATCAGCGCAATATCGGGGCGGGCGATTTTGGAGTTGGTTGCCATATCGCCGATGGCCATTTCCAGCACCCAGTAATCCAAATCCGAAGGCAAAGACGCCATATTCCAGGCCGTGCCGATCGGCAGGTTGGCGCTGCCGATGGTTTGCCCTGCCCGTTTGCTTGATTTCAAAGCCGCCGTCATCATGGCAACGGTGGTGGTTTTGCCGGCACTTCCGGTAATGCCGACCACACGGCCACTGAAATGCTTGCGTGCCCAAGCACCCAAATCCAGCGTCGCTTGGCGCACATTCGCCACTTGCAGCACCGGCACGCCCAAATCACGGTAAGTCGCCACATCATCAGTGACCACACCGGCTGCACCTTTACTGATAAACGAACGCACAGCAGGCAGCGGCAAAAAGCCTTTGTCCATATTTTTGCCGCGCGCCACCAACAAACAGCCGGGCTTAAACCCTGCCGGATGGATGGCGACACCGCTGGCCTGCCAGTCCGCTGACGGCTCTGCAACCCAGCGGCCTTCGGTAGCCGCCGCCACACCTGCCGCTGTCAGGCTGCATTCAGCCGACACCAGGCTTTTATCCTGTTTCTGTGCCGATTTTGGATAGCGTTTGTCTGACAACAATTGGTGATATGCCACCAAGCCCGACAGATAATGCTCCACATCGTCAATGCGTACACGGAATGCATGGTGGCGGATAAAACCGCCCCACAAAATCGTGGACGGCAATTTGTAGAACATCGCCATTTCTGGGAAAAAGATGCCGTTTAACAAATAATTGGCACGGGTATGCAGTGCGCGATAGAAATCGGCCACATCAAAACCGTCCAGCACATGGGCAAATTGCGGAAATTCATCCAGCTTCAGCAGCATTTTGTGAAATGCCATGCTAAGCTCAAGCAGCGTGGGGAATGTCGTAATCCGCTTTTCAATAAAGTTCGTGTAGCCTTTGACATTATCCACCGCAAAGCGGAAATATTTTTCATCCGGATAATGCTGCACCAATTCGTTGGAACAATAAGACAACCAGTGGTCGTGTGCGGTATTGTGTCCGGCTGCAATAAAGTAATCGAAGGCTTTAACCACAATATCCAGCCAACGCTGATTTTGCGTTAAGCCATACAAGCGCATCAAGCCAAATGCCGCCTCACCGTCGTAATAAATCACTCGGCTTTTTGCCACTACCGACAAATCGGCAGCGCTCAAGATATGCACAAAACCGCCGTCCGGCTGCTGCATGGCAGCAATGCCCTCGGCCAAGGCTTCTGCCAATGCCTGATAACGCGCATTATTCGGACTGTCGGCAAACACTTGGATGTATTTCACCAAGGCCAAAATCGCCACCGCATTGGCGCCCAGCTTGATCTCATCGTTAATCTCCACCACATAGGCCAAACCGTTTGGATAATGGCGGATAAAGGCTTGAATCAAATCTTCGAGTGCAGCATCAATCTGGCTTTTCAAAGTCGGCAAATCACCGGTATTTTGCGTGCGGCAAAATTCATAGCCCTCAATCAGCGCATATGTGCTGCTGGCATGACGCAAAGTATTGTAGGTGCCAATGGTGCGGCCAAACACAGGGAAATGCCCATATTCATAGCGGCCGTCTGCCTTAACCTGATTGCCCAAATAAGCCGTCAGCTCCGTGATGATCGGACGACTGTTCTCCGCATCCAAAGGCGGCATTTCACGGCGGCCGTGTTGGCGGGATGTGGTGGACAAACGATGGCTTTCATTGGCAGCCAAGTCCACAAACACGCCATCCGTCATAAAAGTCAGTACTTTCATATTGCCAGCAAAATCAGGCATCTGACTGCTGCCGTGACGGGCTTTGATATAAGCCTGCAGGTTTTTCTCATTGACCTGCGCCACAGCCACATTCACACCTTGATACAGGCAGGCATGGGCATTCAGCTCCATCTCTGAGCATAAGAGCCACGGCTCTTTTTTGCCTTCAAAAGCAATACCGCTGCGGAAATAGTTGCGTTTGTACTTTTTAAATTCCTGCTGCAAGGCCTGCCAAGTGGTTTCTTGAGATGTGGTTACCCACTCCAGACGCAGCCATTTCAGCGGCAACTCAAACTTATTCGCCATTTTTTTCAAGCGTGCCGCCAAATCGGCCGGTTCAATTAAGGCCGTCTGAAAGCTTACGGTTTTGGCACGTTTTTCGCCATCGGTTGCCGACAGCAGCCAGTAGCCACTTAAGGGATGAGATGCGGCTGTTATCTTCTTATTGCGCAAGGATTTTATTAGTTTTTCAGCCATCAAGGAATAAACGGGCTGAGATTGGGGAGAATAGTTTTTTTTCATCATAATTTCACTGCAAAATATCAATATATTTTATTAAATACACAAACACTTTTTTATTTCTGCACGGGAATATTTAGCTCCGTTAAGACATCCATCAAATTAGAAGATGACAAGCGCGGCAAATTTTCTTTGTGTTGATTGACCAATTCGACAAACGCTTCAATTTCAATATCTGATGGAAACGCCAGTTTTGTAATATCGTAGTCATACCACCTGCTTTCCAATAACAATTTGATAATCTCGTCAGGAAATCTCATTTTCAGTACTCGTGCAGGGTTACCACCGACAATGGCATACGGTGGAACATCTTTGGTTACATTAGCCCTTGCCGCCACAATGCAACCTGTATGCAGCATAATCCCAGGCTTCAGCATAGCATAAGCACCAATCCACACATCGTCTTCAATGGTAATTGCTGAGTGCTTTTTGGGAATGCCACATTGCTTCATTTGGCTGTCCGGCGGATAACCTTTCTCATAAGTGATTGCAGAAGTTGTAAATCGCTGATAAGGGTGCTCAAGCCCCCTTTTCACAACCTGTGCTGCAATCGAGCAATAGTTGCCGATTTTGGTATCCGTCGGCAACGGCGACCAAGTGTATGAATAACTGCCAATATTCATGAATTGATTGCCGGCTAGAATTTTTGCAAAGTGGCCAAACTCAGCCGATTCATCAAAAATCAATTTATTACGAGCAGGGGGTAATTTGGCATTCCCCTGTGTAAAATACAGATTTTTTTCAGCCAAAAGCTGACAAGCTTCCGCATTAAGTTCAATAGAATATTTCATATATTTTTTTAGATAGGTTACTTCGATGGCAACTATTAAATCCTGCAATTTAACCAGTCAATAGTTAAAGCATATGACTAAAATATGCATAAAAATCTAAGAGAAATTAATTCAAAGACTTTAAAATATCACTAACAATGTTCGATAGTCATCGCTATCATTCCACCATAACCAATCTTAAGCGATTGAAGTGATCAAATTTCAGATATTTTTATTAAACAAACGCGATGAAACCTTGCTGTGTATAAATGATTGGTTTTGACACGCTTAATATCTTTATCAATTTTGACTGTAAATTACTTTGTTCATTATAACAATTTTTATTATAAAGTTGTAGTCTTACCAACCACCAATTTGTTGTATATTTTAATTAAGAAATCAATTACTTGCCTAATTTCGACATGGAATATATCAAGCAAACAAAAAAACGGAATCTCAATCGGTGAGATTCCGTTTTTGCTTTTTTGAACATTAAGCAATACTATAAATCATTGCTATTTACAAGATGGTAATATCACTATCAATATATACCTTATAGCTGGTATCAGCACCTAAAGTATATTCAGTATAAACATTGCCATCTTTGGTAACTGTGCCAGTAGCACTCCAAGTTGTCACTTGACCGTTGACATAGTCATTCAGATTACCAGTCTGATTACCCAAATGGACTTTGTCGTTTGAGTCACCTGAGATGTACAGTGATTTACTGTTATAAATCAGGTTGTCATATGTAACGCCCAACAGAACTTGGTTATTACCGGCCAGAGCAATTTCTTCTACACCACTAATCTTCTGCAAATTACCAACATTGGTTGAAGTGGTAAAGTCTTGCGTAAAGGTCAGCACATCATAACCAGCACCACCATCGATACTGCCTGTAGCTGTTACTGCATGTTGGCCAATAGTGATACTATCATTTCCAGCGCCAGCATTGATGCGAGCAGAACCTTGCAAAGCACCCTCAATTGAAATTGTATCATTGCCGTCGCCCAAGTTGATGACGCTTGAACCACCCACATAGCCTGCAATATTAACTTCATCTGCACCATTACCAAAATTAATTTGGGTGGTGTCACTCACATACCCACCGACATTAAGAACATTGTCACCCGCTCCCATATCGACAAAGTTTAGATTGCCGCTCATATTTTTGGTTACCGTCAAGGTATCATCAGCTTCACTAAAGCGTGGTGCTAATGATTCATCGGTTGACAAGTCCACTGAACCAATATGAGTGCCGTACTCTGAAGTTTTAATGCCGGTGCTCAAATTCAGATTTACACCCACAATATTAGTAACTGTGATACTCAAGCCTGGATTGCTAAGCTCAGTAACCGAGCTGTCGCTAGCTGTATCCGAAGACAAGCCCCCGCTTTGGATCACCGCAGTAACAATATTGTTTTGTCCATTTGGCAAAGGTGTAAAGCTTACAACAATACCATTGGTACGATTATTATCATCAATAGTGTAGGTTTGCTGCACACCATTAATGGTTACAACCAAAGTATCTCCATTCTTCGCATTGCTTGGAATGGTAATGGTGGCTGTAGCATCACCGGTAGATCTTAGGTCACCCTGATTAATTTTGCCATCATTGCCATCATTGATCGATACACTTGGAGCTGCCGGAGCAACAGTATCAGTATCCGAAGGACCGGTGTTATCCGAGCTATCGGTATTGGTTGCTGTGACATCTGAGCCATCTTTAACTGCATCTTCAGGGATGGTAATCACGCCAGTTTTTGGATCAACTGTGATGCTGTCGTTTGGATTGTCATCCACCCAGTTACCGCTGTCATCCTTAGTGAAGGTAACAGTATGGCTATCACCATTTTCATCGGTGTAAGTCACGGTAGTTTTGGTGACATCCGGATCAGCAGACGGTGTTACAGTGACTGAACCATCATCATTGGCAACCACATCTGGTGCTGTAGGCGGAGTGACATCTTTCGCCGTATCAGTATCCGAAGGAC
>NZ_MUYV01000002.1 GCF_002014855.1 Moraxella porci DSM 25326
AGCTTTTTTTGAATTTTTTGATCTGTTGAAATTTAATTAATTTCGTCAGGTCAGAATGCTTATTATAATGATTTAAAATTGAATGTCAAGCACTAATTTTAAAATTTTTATAATATTTGGTGGCGATGAAGAGACTTGAACTCTTGACCTCACGATTATGAGTCGTGCGCTCTAACCAGCTGAGCTACATCGCCGTTACAGGACGCAAATTATAGCACAAAGTTTACCCTTGTCAACAACAATTTGACAAAAATTTGTGATTTTGCAAAATTTTTGTGATGTTATGGATAACCATCACAGTTGAGAGACGATTTGGGCTATATTTTCCCAGTAATCGCCACTTTAAACTACTATAAATAAATTGGCAAACCGATAAGCCGGGTTCTGTCGTGGACAATCATTCATCTAGGCGTGCCATCGCTGACACGCTCGAGCAACCTACCCGTATCCTCGGCGGGCAACCGATTGGACACCTATTTGGTCTTGCTACGCGTGGAGTTTACCTTGCCATGAGCTGTTGCCAGTCATGCGGTGGGCTCTTACCCCACCGTTTCACCCTTACCGTGCCGATTGGCGTTGGCGGTCTGTTCTCTGTTGCACTGGTCGTAGGCTTTCGCCCCCTAGCCGTTAGCTAGCACGCTGCCCTGTGTAGCCCGGACTTTCCTCCCTCCGACCACTGAATTTAACTGTATTTGCATGGGTATAGCAACTTATCATGCCAATTAAATTGAGTGGTCGGACAGCGATTGTCTGGTCTGCCAAGTGTTGATTATAGCACAGATTAGGCGTTTGCGGTGAGTTTTTGGTACTTTGCCATCAGCTCATCTTGCGTCTCTGGATGCTCGGGATCTTTTGGGATACAATCGACAGGGCAAATATCCACACACTGCGGTGTGTCATGATGCCCGACACATTCTGTACACAGTGCTGGATTAATCACATAGATATCCTCGCCTGCATAGATGGCATCATTGGGGCAAACAGGTTCGCAGACATCGCAGTTGATACATTCTTCGGTGATTTTTAGTGCCATAATTACCCCTTGTTGGCAAATTTATTGGCAAAACCATCAAGCACGACAGGCGGGACAAATTTACTGACATCGCCGCCAAGCTTTGCCACTTCACGCACCAGTGTCGATGATACGAATGAATATTCCTGCGACGGTGTCAAAAATACCGCTTCAAACTGCTCATCTAAGCTGCGGTTCATGCTTGCCAAGCCAAATTCGTATTCAAAATCGCTCACCGCTCGCAGCCCACGAAGCACCGCACTCGCTTTTTGTTCACGCGCGAACTCAACCAGCAAGCCTTCGAATGGCACAACTGAAATCTTTGGGTTGTCAAAGGATGCTTTGACCATCGCCACCCGTTCATCAAAATCGAACAAGGGTTTTTTGTGATGGGCAAAAGCCACTGCAATCACCACTTCATCAAACAGTTTGAGTGCACGATTGACCAAGTCAATATGTCCATTGGTGATTGGGTCGAATGTTCCTGGATACAGCACGCGTCTTGGCGTTTGGCTCATAATGGCCGCCTTATGATTATCAATAAAATGACTATGGTAACAAATTTTGGATATGATGAGAATATTTGCAGATGATTTTGGTACAATTTCTATCACAAAAAAGCAGAACGGCGATCACTGTGCCATTCTGCTTTTTTGCGTACATTTTGATTAGCTTGGTAAATCAGCAAAGCACTTAGCTGTCATGATGATTGATAAGCCAATACGCTTAGCGTTTGCAAAAACCTTGCTCTTGTAAATACTCAAGCATAAACGGACGCACATCTCCGCCAAAAGTGCTGGCGATTTGGTCTTTCCAATCCATCTCGATGCCACGGCCATTATAGTAGCCCTTGACCACTTCATTATAAGCCGCCAAGGTCTCATCGCTGGCCACTTGATAAGTGTCGGTCGATACCAAAACATCCAGCGGTAGGCGTGGGCGTTGAGATTGGTTGATTTTTGATGACATATCAGGATGGCCTAAGCACAAACCAAACAACGGCACGACGTGCTTTGGCGTGCCCAAAATTTCACCTGCACGGCGAATGTCATTACGCAAACTGCCAATAAACACACCGCCAAGCCCTAGGCTCTCGGCGGCAGCTAGGACATTTTGTGCCATCAAAGCAGCATCAATCGCACCAATCACCGCCACTTCTGTCCAATCGGTCTGTACATCCGCCAGCTGATTATGACGGTGTGCATCCATACAAAATACCAAATATTCAGCACAGTCTTCGACATAACCATGGCCCAATCGCTTGCCATCCGCCAGTGCTTGATTGTACTGATCTTCGCTCATATCACAAGAAATCTGACGCAGTGCGGTACGCTTGGCAGGATCGACAACTCGGATGATGCTCGTTGCCTGCAAAAAATCGATGTTGACACTGCACGGCCTGCTTCAAGCACAGCAGTGAGCATCTCATCAGAAATCGGCTCGCCGGTGTATTTGCGAATTGAGCGGTGATCTAGCAGGGTTTGCAGGGTTGGTTTGCTGTCTAGCATGGGATTTCCTTGATGACTATGATGAATGATAACTGTTGATGGCATATTAGCAAAATTTTACCCATCGATGCAAGCATGGGTTTGGTCAAATTGGAATTTGGCAAATCTCGCCCATTTGCCAAAAATTTTGTTATAATGCCATCAATCAGCAAATTTAAAAGTATTAGGATAACACATGGCAAAAAAACCAAGCAATCAAATCTGCGCCAACAAAAAGGCACGGCATGAGTTTTTTATCGAAGAAACGTTTGAAGCAGGCCTTGTGCTTGAAGGCTGGGAAGTCAAATCCATTCGTGCAGGCAAAATGAGCATTACCGAAAGTTATGTGATTTTTAAAAATGGCGAAGCGTTTTTGTTCGGGGCGCACATCCAGCCACTATTGACCAGCTCAACGCATGTGCATCCTGACAATATTCGCACGCGTAAACTGCTGCTCAATCGCCGTGAGATTGATAAGCTGTTTGGTATAGTCAACCAAAAAGGCTATGCGGTGGTGGCATTGTCATGTTATTGGAAAAATAGCCGTGTCAAATGTGAAATCGCCCTAGCTAAGGGTAAAAAGCTACACGACAAACGAGCGACGCTCAAAGATCGTGATTTTGCCCGTGATAAACAGCGTGGCTTTAAAAACCAAGGCTACTGACAAACTATAAATTCATGAACAGGGATGAATCAGAATGAATATCACCGCCATTGACCATATCGTACTGACTGTGGCTGATATGGAGCGTACGATTGCGTTTTATACCCAAGTGCTTGGTATGACGCTAACTACCTTTGGCGACAATCGCAAGGCATTGTGCTTTGGGCAACAAAAATTCAACCTACACCAAAAAGGCAACGAAATCCTACCCAATGCCAAGCACGCCAACACAGGCACGATTGATATTTGCCTGCTGACCGACACGCCACTGGATCAAGTGATGGCGATTTTGCAGTCGCATGAGATTGAGATTCTAGAAAATGGCATCGTGCCACGCACTGGTGCAGTGGGCAAGATTCACTCGGTGTATTGCCGTGACCCTGATGGTAATTTGGTCGAGATCAGTCAATATGTCGATGACGAAATTGACAAATAAGTATCAATGAGTAAGCTGTGATAACTACTGATAGCAAAAAGCCGATTGTCAAACCAATCGGCTTTTTGGATGTTTAAGTATGCTTACCATCATGCTTTTTGCGATTGGTAAGTACGCCTTGGATAATCAGACACATCACCGCAAGCCAAATCAAGCCATAGCTAATCAGCATCGATGGGCTAAACACCGCACCCAGCACCGTGATGGACAAGAAAAACAAGAGCACAGGCTCAAGGTAGCTAAGCATCCCAAACAGGCTCACAGGCAGCAGTCGCCCTGCTTGTAGATTGGTCGCCATCGCAAGCACGCTGATTGCCCCAAGCCCCACCGCCTTGGCAAGCAGTACGCCATTTGACGCCACATCGATGGCATCCGTGCTGATGATCCAGATCAGACAAATCGGCGCAATGATGGACAAATCAAAAAATAGGCCTGTCAAAGCACGAATGCCCTGCTTGCGACGCATCACATAATAAATCGGATAAGTGCCACACACCCACAAAGTCGCAAAACTCACCCCACTCGTACGATAAATCTCAAACGCCACGCCTGCCGCTGCCAATACCACCGCCAGTGACTGCAGTCGGCTTAGGCGTTCACGAAACACCAAAAATCCAGCAAGCACCATCGCCAATGGGAACAAAAAATAACCCATCGACACCTGAATGCTCTGCCCATTGACCGGTGCCCACATAAACAGCCACAGCTGACTGGCAAGAATCGGAGTCGGCACAAGCAGATACAGCCATGACTTAATGCCCTTGATGGCGCCAATCTCAGCACGAAACTCTGCCATCTTGCCCGTCATCGCCAAAAACAACGCCAAGCACCCCCACATCATCACCATCCGCCACAAAAACACCTGCGTCCCTGACAGCGGTGCCATCCATTTGCCATACGCATACAGCACGCCAAACAGCACATTGGACAGTACCGCTAGGATTACTCCGATGACGATGGTGTTTTGCTTGAGCAATGAGACTTTGTGCATCAGTGCCAGATTCCCTGTGTATTTTTGGATCAGTGTGGTCATAAATTGGCTCGTTATCGGTGCGAAGTTGACGCTTATTGTAACAAGCCATCATGAGAATTTATCAGCATATTTTTGGCAGAATTTGAATTTATTTTGCAAAAATTCATAGATATTGATAAAATTTCTCATATTTTTGAAAAAAGTGACTATTATGCATACACTTGATGACATCGACAAAAAAATTTTAAATCTGTTACAAGACAATGCCACCTTACCGCTCAAAACCATCGCCGAAAAACTTGGCATATCCATCGCCACCACACAACGACGCATCAGTCAGCTGACCGATGCCAAAATCATCGAACGCACTGTCGCCATCGTCGATGCGGTGAAAGTTGGTCGCCCTTTGACTGTGCTTGTGCTGATTAAGATGGTTAATTCAAACACGCCAATGCAGCACCGCTTTGAGCGGCTGATGGCGGCACATCCGCAGGTGATGAGCTGTTATGAGATCTCAGGGGATTATGATTTTGTGCTGATCGTCGCCAATCAAGATATGCAAGACTATCACCGATTCACTCGCCAAAATCTCACTGGCGAGAATAATGTAGCAACTTTTAATAGCCAATTTGTGATGAATTCGGTAAAATCTAGCACCAAACTTACGCTGGATATCTAATCGGGGGAATTATGTCAATCAGTCAACACGCCATCGCCATCATCTGTGCATCGCTTATGCTTGTCGCTTGTGCCGATAATAGCGAAAAAAACTTACAACAAGCCGCTGCTGTCAGTACTGATCATACAACAGCCGGCACCAATGATGAAACGCAAAGTGCAAACACCGAGCAAGGCACGGATCCGCACGATGTCGATGCGTTATTAAAGGAACTCAAGGCAGCTGATGTCACCACCCAAGATGCCGATACGCCGACCGCCAAACCCATAACCACCGCCGATGGCAAAACCCAAATTGACTGGTCATATATCGATACCAAAACCGAGCGTGTGGATGCAGGCAGTTTTGCTTATCCCTTTGCCAAAGATTCACAACCTGTGATGAACTATGCCAAAGCCTATAACCTAAGCCCAGAACAAGCACAGTACGCCATGACACTATCCATGGCAAGCCCTGAAGCATTGGGTAAAATTCTAGACCAGCTGACTGGCAAATACATCGCCCACAGCTTTCGCGATGGCGACAAACCTGCACTCATCATCCAAGTCACACCTGATGTCGTCAACGAGACGCATGAGTATGTGATTGCCGATAAATTTGCCGAAGGCTTGGTGCTGCCGATTGAGATTGTCTCGGCTAAGTAAGCTTATAAAATATCAGCTTCGTGGTCGTCTTCGGATACTGGAGCATCTCGCTCATCGGGGCGGTGAGCAAATGGTGGCGTCAGCTTGTGCGGATTTGTCATGCGACGCTGATTTTGGCTTGCCACCGCCCACCAATGCAGCTGCAAAAAAGTCCGCTGTAGATACTGCTGCCAAGATGACGCATCAACACCTTGCAGATAGTTGCCCGACTCATCGAATACCTCATGTGCTTTGGGTATGTGTATCATCGCAGATACAGGCAAACAACCCAATTCTGCCAAAAAGGTACGCATATTCACCGCCGCTCTGGCACCACCCCATTGTCCCATTGAATAAGTCACAATAGCACTGCTCTTAAATCCAAATAACGAACTACCAAAATGATTCAACAAATCCATCAAAGCAGGACTCATCGAATGATTATATTCTGGACTGACCATCACATAAGCATCGGCTGATTGAATTTTTTGGGCAAGCATTTGCAATGGCTCAGGCGCCTGACTGGCACGATAAGCAAAATGTGGCTTAAAAATTGGCTCTAGCGGATAATCCAATGGGTCAATAATTTCCACGCTTACATCATCAAAAGTAGCTTGCAGGCACGCTTGGCAAGCTTTTGCCACTCGCTCACCAAGTCGAGATGGCGACGGCGGCGTACTTTGGCGTACCGAACCCAAAAAGATTAGAAATTTCATACCACACTCCAGATTATCCATCAATGCGCTGATTTTGCCTTAAGCGAACCCAGATAAATTGCCAACATCGTCAAGACCGCACCGCCCCACTGTAGCCCGCTGATGGCTTTATCCAGCCAAAAATAATCGAGCACCAACGCCGCCACTGGCTCAGACAGCAAGAGCAATCCTGTCAAAGCCAGACTCAGCTTGGGAATATTATACGCAATCAAACCCCACGCCACGCACTGCATCAGTGTGCCATAGACCATAATCCAGCCGATATCCGCCCATGTCGTCGGCATGATACGCCCAGCATCGACAAGCCACATCACAGGGGCGACCGCCGCCGCACCGCCGATACCCACCAGTGCCATCAGTGGCAATATCGCCACTGTCTGATACTGATGCGTCTGGCGTATCCAAGTCATCGAAACGGCAAGGCACGCCCCCGAAACAATACCTGAGACAAACCCCCAACCTGCTTGGATATTATGTGCAAACTCAGGACTGGCAATCAACCCCACACCGATGACGGCAAGTACAAGACTGATCAGCTGAAATTTGGTTTGTTTTTCTTGATAAAACACAAAACCAATGAACGCCAAAAAGAAAATCTGCAATGAGTTTAAGAGTGTCGAAATCCCTGGCCCCACCGCATGGATACTCTCATGCCACAGTGCCAAATCCGCCCCCAATGCCGCCCCTGATAGCAGCGCAAACAGCACGGCTTTTGGGTGTGTCGGAAAGGCTTGACGATAGCACTTGGCAAGGAATAAAAACACCAGTGATGAAATCAATAACCGCCAAAATGCCATCGCATACGAGCCGACAGACACGTGTGCCACGATCAGACTGCCCATGCCAAAAATCACACAGCCAACCACAAGCCCAAGCATGGCAACGCTTTGATTGGATGTTTTCATCAGTGCCTCCTGTGCAGTTTTTGCAAGTTATCCTTGAGTTTGTCTTTGGAATTTATCTTAAGAAAATTGTGACAACAATGCCAAAAACTCATCTTCGCTCACCACCGTCACACCAAGACTTGTCGCCTTATCAAGCTTACTGCCTGCTTTTTCGCCGGCAAGCAGTCGTGTGGTCTTGGCAGAGAGGCTACCAGCGACTTTGGCACCTAGTGCGACAAGCTTATCTTTGGCTTCATCACGCCCCATACTACCAAGCGTGCCTGTCACCACCCAAGTCTCACCCGCCAAAGGCAAATCAGCCTTGGCACTGGCATCCACCACTGGCCAATGAATCCCTGCCTCAAGCAGTGCATCCAGCACCTCGATATTGTGCGGTGCTCGGAAAAATTCATAAATCGCTTCTGCGGTCACCTCACCAATATCAGGCACGGCTTGTAATTGGGTCAAATCCGCCTGAATAATCGGCGCAAGGTCGCCAAATTCTTGGGCAAGGTTCAATGCCGTACTCTCGCCCACACCTCGAATACCCAGCGCAAAAATAAAGCGTGGCAAGGTCGTCGCTTTGGATGCTTCGATGGCAGATAGCATCTTGGTGACGGATTTTTCGCCAAGTCCTTCGATGAGCATCAGCTCGTCAGCACGAGTGTGGAGCTGATAAATATCCGCCACCGTCTTGACAATCCCCATCTCAAAAAACTTAATCAGCCACGATGTGCCAAGCCCATCAATATCCATCGCACGACGAGCGACGAAATGAATCAGCGCCTCTTGCTGCTGAGCTGCGCAGTACAGACCGCCTGTGCAACGAGCCAAAGCCTCGCCCTCAGGCAGTGCCACAGGCGAATCACAGACAGGGCAAGCGCTCGGCAAGCTGATCATTCGTGCATCCGATGGACGCAGCTCAAGAATATTGCCTGAGACCTTGGGGATGACATCGCCAGCTCGATGTACATTGACCATATCACCAATCATCAGACCAAGCCGTGTAATCTCACCAAAATTATGCAAGGTCACATTACTCACCGTCACGCCGCCGACATTGACAGGGTCAAGCTTACCCACCGGTGTCAGCGTACCGGTGCGTCCCACCTGCCATTCGACATCCAGTAGGCGTGTCGGCACAGTCTCTGCAGGGAATTTGTACGCTGTCGCCCAACGTGGCTCACGGCTCAAAAACCCCAATCGCTCTTGTAGAACTAGGCTGTTGACCTTGATCACCATGCCATCAATCTCAAAGGGCAAATTGGCACGGTTTGCGATGGTGTCTTGATAAAACTGCTGAATCTCATCAAAACTTGTCGCCACTTCAAACGGTGATGTCTCAAAGCCAAGCTGACTAAGATAAGCCATCGCTCCTGACTGCGTGTCGATGCCCTCTGGCAAGCCTTGGTTCACCGAATAACCAAAAAACGCCAGTGGGCGAGCCGCTGCGATGGCAGGATTGAGCTGTCTAAGTGAGCCAGCGGCGGCATTGCGTGGATTGGCAAAAGTCTTCTCGCCACGCTTTTGGCTGTCACGATTGAGCTTGTCAAAACCCGCCTTTGGCATCAGCACCTCGCCACGCACCTCAAGCAGCGCGATCTCAGCACAGCTTGGTAAAGATAAAGGCAGATTGCGAATGGTGCGAACATTGTGCGTAATATCCTCGCCCACTTGTCCATCGCCACGAGTGACCGCCTGCACAAATTGACCATGCTCGTATTTGAGTGACACTGCCAAGCCATCCAGCTTCAGCTCCATCTCGTATTCAGGTACTGTATTGCCCAATCGCTCATTGGCACGACGCAAAAAACCTGCCAAATCCTCAGCATCAAACACATTACCCAATGACAGCATCGGAATATCATGTGCCACCTGCGTAAAAAACGGCAACGGCTCACCGCCCACCGTCTGTATCGGACTATCCGCTTGGATCAGTGAGGGATGGTCAGTCTCAAGGGCGATCAGCTGTCGTCTTAAGCCATCATACTCACCATCGCTGATGGTCGGATTGTCCAGCACATAATAGGCGTGGTTGTGTCTTTTTAGAACATCGATCAAAGCACGCATCTGATCGATGATGTCAGCTGTCGCCTTATCATCAAGTGCGCCCACAGCATCTGCTTGTTTTGTCTGTTTTGTCATTATTGATCGCCATCAAAAAAGTATTAAAAAGTCATCAAAAGCTGTTATTTTAGCAGAAAATTGAGGGCGTATTTCATATTTGTACAGCCATCGGCACAAAATCCAACAACAAAAATTTGTCAGAATTGATGCGCATTTTTGGAGAATTTGGCTTATAATGTACAAATTTTAAGCAAATTTTGAGCAACTGCCCACGATTCACAAAGGATTTATCATGGCAAATTTTTCACTCAAAACCCATTTGGCACAACAAAACATCGTCATCTCATGGCAGCGATACGGCATCGAGGCGCTTAATTTTATGGCGCTGGGTTTGTTTTCTTCGCTGATTTTGGGCTTGATCATCAAAAACATCGGCACATGGACAAATCTGCCTTGGCTCATCGACATCGGCACTCAAGCCCAAAGCTTGATGGGTGCTGCCATCGGTGCAGGCGTGGCTTATGCCCTAAAAGCACCGCCTTTGGTACTGTTCACCTCGATCACCACAGGCTTTGCAGGCGCGGCAATGGGTGGGCCTGTGGGCGCATTCGTGGCGGCACTGATCGGTGCTGAGTTTGGCAAATTTGTGCATCGTACCGCACCGCTTGACATCATCGTCACGCCTGCCACCACGCTCATCACCGGCATGGCGGTCGCGGCCTTTATCAGTCCTGCCATTGATCAGATGATGGTGTCTTTGGGCGAGTTTATTATGTGGGCGGTGGAATTGTCCCCGATCGTGATGAGCATCGTCGTCGCGGTGGCGATGGGGCTGATATTGACCCTGCCGATCTCCAGTGCCGCCATCGCCATTAGCTTGGGTTTGGGCGGTCTGGCAGCAGGCGCGGCGACGGTGGGCTGCGCGGCTCAGATGATCGGATTTGCGGTGATGAGTTATCGGGATAATGGCATCGGCGGTGCGATGGCGTGCGGTCTTGGCACCAGCATGATCCAAATGCCCAATATCCTAAAAAACCTAAAAATCTGGCTGCCGCCAACGCTATCAGGCGCTGTGTTAGCACCGTTTGCCACAGCAGTGTTTGGCATGACCAACATCCCCTCAGGGGCTGGCATGGGTACCAGCGGTCTGGTCGGCCAGATCGGTACGCTCGATGCCATGGGTGCGACGCTCGGCACTTGGGGACTGATCGTCGCCTTTCATCTGCTACTGCCTGCGCTGCTGACTTGGCTGATTGCTCAGATTTTTTATAAAAAAGGCTGGATCAAGGCAGGCGATCTGCGCTTGGATAAATAAGCGTGCCAGATCCACAGCCTTGGTCGTTGATGCCGACGCCCAAGCAAACAGAGGGTGCAATTTGTTGGGAAAGTTGGTATCATTAGCAGCGACGCCGCCGACTGATGGCGGTCAATGATTATTAAGGCAACATTATGACCACCTCATTAAATATCCAAGTCATCGATCACCCATTGGTGCGCCACAAGCTGTCATTGATGCGCGAAAAAGACACCAGTACTTATAAATTTCGTACGCTGACCAACGAGCTGGGTCGCTTGATGGCCTATGAAGCCAGTCGCGATTTTGAAATCGAAACCTTCACCATGCAAGGCTGGTGCGGTGAGATCACTGGCGAACAAATCAAAGGCAAAACCGTCACCGTCGTGCCGATCCTGCGCGCAGGTCTGGGTATGCTCGACGGCGTGCTGGATCTGCTACCGACTGCCAAAATCTCAGTCGTCGGACTACAGCGTGATGAAGAGACGCTGGAGCCTGTGCCATTTTTTGAGAAATTCGTCAATGACATCGATCGCCGCCCTGCCCTGATCCTAGATCCGATGTTGGCCACGGGTGGTAGCATGGTCGCCACCATCGATATGCTAAAAAAACACGGCTGCACCAACATCAAAGCCCTAGTGCTGGTGGCTGCCCCTGAAGGCGTGCGTTTGGTTAATGAAGCACACCCTGATGTCAAAATCTACACCGCTGCTCTAGACAGTCACCTAAACGAAGATGGTTATATCATCCCAGGTCTGGGTGATGCAGGTGATAAGATCTTTGGCACCAAGCAATTATAAGTGATGAAAGACATGTGCAGGTGATACTAAGTATTGCCTGCATTTTTATTGCCCAAACTTATCAGTCATGATAAGCAGACTCGGTGCGTGTTACACGCTCTACTGCACCAAAGCTTCGTCTTGATCGCCTCATGGTTTATCCTCATTTTGTACCAGTACATAGACACCCGCACCCTAGATTAATGGTGCGCTGTGCGCACCCTGCTGTACTGCGTTTGAGGTCAGACCATTATGTCTAGGCATTGTTACAAACCCCACCTATCAAAATGATTTTCCAGTATCTGTTTAGTACCACTGCTATAATACCAATCATTATAGTTTCCAATTACCTCAAGAGTAAATTCTCCATTCTTGATATGATAATAACACAAGCCTCTTCCAGGAATCTTTCTTGATGAATCCTTTGAGCACCATGAGTAGTAATCATTATTTACATCTTGCAGATGTGATAGATCGTTTGGAAATTCGCCATACAAACTTTTATATTGCTCTATATTTTCTAGTAAAAAATAAAATCTAGTTTGTGTTTGATTTTTTGATTCTTGCTGCAATAAGATATTGAATATTAACAAAATTATTAACAATGCAAAACTTAAAAAAATGAAATTTTTAATTTTTATTTTAAATAATTTTGCCAATATAATAGATGCAGAAATGATAATAATCCACATTGAAAATGCATAAAAATATGGCAGTAATTCTAATTTCATCATATTATTTATTTTGTAAATAATGGCTTTATTGTCTTATTGGTTATTCCTGAATACTTTCTCATATCCTTTTCTGGTAGTGCGTACAACGCACCACTGAAACAGATTTATGGTTCGTTGTACGCACCTTGCCACTTAATTATCGTTATTGCTTTCCACACCAACCTCTTCATCTTCTCTCTTTGCAACAATAAAAAAGCATTCATCTACATCTTCTAATATATAAGCCATAGTGCGAGCGAGATAAAAACAACGATTTCTAATTCTAAAGAGCATATATGACATCTTGTAATCATCATCTAGGAGCATAAAGTCATTTAAAAGACGACATTCATCGATCAATATTTCTAATCCGTACCCCAAATCCATAAAATACCATGTATAATCATGCGTGACTTCAGAAACTTTCGTGTCTGAATTTTGCATATTACTTGCCATGATTTGTATAAGATTACGCTGGAAGTCCATAAGAAAATCAAAATACTCAAATCCAAACACTTTATAAGTCATTGGCGTCTGATCAAATTCCACAAGACCATATTCTATTGGTTTAACAGTGTGGAAATTTCTATCATGCAAAGCAAGGTTTCTCATGCTTTCTACAATACAAGCTAGGGCGTGTTGAAGTTGACCTAACCACACCTGAATCATGGTAAAATTGCTTGACTTTATTTTTGTCTTATCTGCAGCATAAGCGTTGTTAAAGTCATTAATTCCTTTTTTTAACTTGGAAAACTCATTACAAAAGTTATGATTCCAATCAGTAGTAAAATCAAATGGTAGCTCTCTTAGATCTTTCACTCCCAAGCCCATGAGTTTGTATTTGTAAATAATGGCATCTCTGAGTACATTTAGATTAAAAAGATTATCTTTCATTTCAGTTTCCTGTTTTCTTTTCCTGCCTTTTGGATTTTGTCGTCATTGACAGAACCATCGAGTGCGTAGGGTGCACAACGCACCATTGAAACAGATTTGCTTAGCAACATCAACAGCACGCTGATTTTGTTCTTCTATGGGTTTGACCATTTCTAGTTTAAATTCGTTGCTGTACTGCTTACGCTGTTTTGTCATGAGAAGTTACTCCTAGTTTGGGGTAGTACAACCTCTTATACGATGTCTGGGAATGTTGTACTGGTGCACATCAGTGTTAAGACTGGTGCCGATATTATACGCCAAATCACTGTTTTGCCCATAACTGTGGCGACAGTTTCGCCTTGATGATTATGATGGAATATTTCGTGGTTTAGGGTTTTTGCGACTCATATAACCTTACGTCATTATTGCGTTGCAATTCACATCTAGCAACTCCGCCAAGTTGTTCTATTTGGATATTGGTGTATTTTAATAGAGCATCTATTGAATAGTTGTACGTTACAGGATGCCAATACATCAAAAGACAAATGGAGACAACAATAAATATAATGTTGGTGGTTGATTTTTTGCGTTTAAAGAAAAACCAAAATAAGAAAAATAAAAAATTTAACAAAAACAAAATAGAGGATAACAGTAGGGCGACACCTACGGAGCTGTCCTGATAAATACATATTCCCTCGGAAATACCCCAAGAATCATACCTATTTAGAAAGAAAAATATAAGAAAACAAATGCAAATAGACAATACAGTATTGATTATTTTCATTTTATCAACTCTTTTATTCTGGACTTTCTTTTTAAGATACTGTCTGCGTATGAGGTATTTTGCATAATTTCTTCCCTTGTTAACTCCAGCCCTCGATTATATCTTGCACCAGCAATTCTAATATGTTCATCGCCCTGTACTGGTACAATTGTTTTAACTGTATTCGGTGGCTAGTAAGTCTTGGGTAGTCAGGGTGTTTGTGGTTTTAAACAACAAAAAAGCCCAAACCGTTCGATTTGGACTTTTTAAAATTTGGAGCGGGAAACGAGATTCGAACTCGCGACCCCAACCTTGGCAAGGTTGTGCTCTACCAACTGAGCTATTCCCGCTGATCAGCATTCGCTGTATGGGTGCGTATTATACAGGATAATTATCACGCGTCAAGCATTTTTTTTAATTTTTTGGAAAATTTTTCAAAATTATTGGCTTACAGCGTGATGCGGCAATATTAAGCGCCCATCACAGTCAGCTCAATGCCCCATTTGGCGAACCAATGCGCCTCGTCTTGGATGTTGATGACACAAGCTTGATGCTCAGGTCGATCAATCTTGACGGTGATGTGCCAGTGGTTGTCATCGACGGCAAGCTGTATCTGCTGCTTACTCAGCTCAAAGCGGCCATAATTGGCGACCACCGACAGCCGCAGCAGCAGCGCCAGATAGGATAATGCCACGCCACCAGCTTTGATGACTCGCTCGCAGTCATCCATATTGATGGCTCGGCGATGATAGCGCACCAACAGTGACAGCTTTTCTTGGTCGGTGCGAGAAAAACCCGCCATATCGGCATGCCTAAGCAGATAGCTGCCGTGCTTATGGTAGCCGCTGTGACCAATGGCCAAGCCCACTTCGTGCAAAAGCGCTGCCCTTTTTAGCATTTGCTCGCCGTCTGCTGGCAGCGACAGCGCGCTTTGGACTTGATTAAATAGTTGAGCGGCGGTTTTGGCGACGCGTTTGGCTTGTTTTTTATCCACCCCAAAGCGATCAATAATCGCCGCCACACTGTCATCACGCACATCATGAAAATCCATGCGCGACAACATGTCATACATCACACCCTCACGCAGCGCACCATCACAATAACGCAAAAGACGGATCCCAAAGACCTTCATGATCGCCAATAAAATCGCCACGCCTGCTGGGAAAATGGCCTTTCGATGTGCTTTTACGCCTTCCATCTCAATCTCATTGACATGCGCGCAAGCGATGAGTGAGGCTTTGAGCTGCTCAACACCTGCCAGCGTGATCTCTTCACCCAAGCCAAAGCCAGCCAGCGCCTGTCCGATGGTCTTGATGGTGCCTGATGAACCCAATGCCTCATCAAAGCCTGTTTTTTTATATAGACTGGCGAATTTGATGACTTCTTTTTGGGCGGCATAAATCGCCTTTTCAAAAGCCAATGCGCTGATCACACCATCCCCAAAAAACTGCTGACTAAAGCTGACTGCGCCAATTTGGGTGCTTTCGGTCAACAGCGGTGTGAAATTCTGGCCGATGATCAGCTCAGTTGAGCCGCCACCGATGTCCACCACCAGTCGCTGCTTATTGCTCGGACAAGTATGCGCCACGCCCAAATAAATCAGCCGCGCTTCTTCGCGCCCTGAGATGATCTCGATGGGTGCAGGCAAAATGTCATTGGCATGCGCGATGAAAGCTTGGCTGTTTGCCGCACGGCGCAGGGTGTTGGTCGCCACCACACGCAGATGCGCGCTGTTGACATCCCCAAGTCTGCCAGCAAAGCGCTGCAAGCACTCAAAGCCGCGCTCCATCACCGCAGGCGACAGCTGATTGTGCGCATCAAGCCCCATCGCCAGCTGCACTTTTTCGCTCATCGATGCCACGCGCTTTAATTGATCACCGTGTCGCTCTGCGATGGCCAGATGAATGCTGTTAGAGCCGATATCAACAGCGGCAAATCGTTGGGTGTCTGATAACGGCATGGGTCATATCGCCTGTGTCTGTGTGCTGATGATGTGGCTGCTTGGGAAGATGATGCGAAAAGTCGAGCCCTGCCCCTCTTTTGAGATGACTTGCAACCTAGCATTGTGCTTATTAAGCACATGTTTGACGATGGCAAGCCCAAGCCCTGTACCGCCTGTGGCACGACTGCGCCCACTGTCCACACGATAAAAACGCTCGGTAAGCCTGCCGACATGCTCCTCGCTGATGCCGATGCCATTATCCGTCACGCTCAAATGCACCTCTGCACCCACTTCCTCATAAATAATGTCAATCTCCCCACCCGCTGGCGTGTATTTGATGGCATTGAGTACCAGATTGCTGATCGCGCTGTACAGATACGCCTCGATGCCTAGGATGTTCTTATCGGTGTCCAGATGCACATCGATCAGATGCCCTGCTTGATTGCTGGCTTGAGCTTGATCAAATACCTGCATCAACAGGCGCGGCATGTTCACTGCCATCATCGGCTTGGTCTCATCGCTTTCAAGGCGAGATAGCATGAGCAGATCATTGATCAGATCATTCATGCGTACCGCTTGCTCTTGCATGAGCTTTAGGCCGCGCATCCATGCAGGCTTAATGTCCTCAGCCATGGTGAAATTTTCAAGATAACCCAAGATCACCGTCAATGGCGTACGCAGCTCGTGCGAGACATTGCCCACAAAGTCGGTGCGCATCTGCTCAAGCTGCTGCATGCGCGTGTGATCTTTGATGACGATGCTGACTTGGGATTGGTTCAGATAAATCGCAGTCAGCTGCAATAAGCTGCCTGTCAGATCCTGATGTTGGTAGAGAGTTAATGATGGCTCGGTCGCAGTCAATCGACCAATCTGCTGACAAAAATCCGCCCCAAAATAATCGATGCCAGACATCAGATCATCATCTGCAATGCCCAAGAGCGATCTGGCAGTTTGGTTGATAAAATCAATCGCCCAGTCAGTCGTATTGATGATGGTGATGCCATCATTGAGTGCGTGTAAGACTTGCTTAAAATCGACATCAGCTTGGCGCATTATCGTTGATCCGAAAAGCGATAACCTGTGCCGCGCACCGTCTGGATCAGCGTATCAGCGCCAAACGGCGCCAACAGCTTACGCAGGCGTCTGATATGCACATCGACTGTGCGCTCATCGATATACACATTGCCGCCCCAGACAGCATCTAAGATCTGCGCTCGGGTATAAGCGCGCTCGGCATGTGTCACAAAAAAGCACAACAAGCGATATTCGGTGCTGCTCATCACCACCTCCTCGCCATCGGCCATCACTCGCTGACTTGCGGTATTGATGGTGAGGTTGCCTGCCTGCATCGATTCTTTGCCCATGCCAGCGCCCGTGCGACGCAGCACCGCCTTGATGCGACTGATCAGCTCACGCGTGCTAAATGGCTTGGTGATATAATCATCAGCGCCAGCATCTAGGCCATAGACCTTATTATCCTCCTCACCTTTGGCGGTGAGCATGATGATGGGAATGTCGGCAGTGGTTGGGTTTTTTTTGAGCCTGCGCGCAAAATCGATGCCCGATTCGCCATGCGGCATCATCCAATCGAGTAGGATCAAATCTGGCGCCTCATCAACAACGGCAATATAAGCGCCTTGGGTATCGAACGCCTGCACCACCGAAAAATCCGACAGCTCCAGTGTATTGGCGATCAGCTCATTGATGGCAGGCTCATCTTCCACAACCAAGATTTTTGCACTCATAGAGGGCAGACTCCCTAACATATCCTTTGGATACAACAAATAAGGTTTTTGTGTATGAAATCGGGTAGATTGTAGCATAAATCTTCTTTCCTGACAGCCATCAATGAGGATTTGTGTGAATCTGGTTTTAAGGTTGGCAGATGCGGCACTCGATCCCATTGAACCGAGTGCGCTTGGCAAAAAACTTCGGATGCCGCTACAGAGAATCAGCCATGACGGCCAGCGATGTAGTCAGCGGTTGCCTGCACTTTTGGCGCATTAAAGATTTGTTCGGTTTTGCCCATCTCAATCATATCGCCAAGATACATATAAGCGGTGTAGTCCGAGCAGCGTACAGCTTGTTGCATGTTGTGCGTGACGATGGCGATGGTGTAGTCTTGTTTAAGATCATGGATCAGCTCTTCGATGGCGCCTGTTGAAATCGGATCGAGTGCCGATGTCGGCTCATCGAGTAGCAAAACCTCTGGACGGGTAGCGACAGAGCGCGCGATACACAGACGCTGCTGCTGACCACCTGAGAGCGATAGGCCAGATTTTTTCAGCTTATCTTTAACTTCATTCCACAGTGCTGACTTTTGTAGCGCCCATTCCACGCGGTCATCCAGCTCAGACTTTGACAAATTTTCATACAATTTTACGCCAAAAGCCACATTGTCATAGATTGACATGGCAAATGGCGTTGGCTTTTGGAACACCATCCCGACGCGTGCGCGCAGCAAATTGACATCGATGCGACTGTCTAAGATATTTTGGTCATCCAAGATGATCTCGCCAGTGGCACGCATGCCAGCATACAGATCATACATGCGGTTTAGGGTGCGAAGCAAGGTAGATTTGCCACAGCCTGATGGCCCGATAAATGCGGTGACTTTTTTGTCGGCGATGTCTAAGTTGATATTTTTAAGCGCCTTATAATCACCATAATAAAAGTCCAAATTACGCACCTGCACCTTGGCGGCAGTCTGCTCTTGAGTTTGGATTTGGTTTTTGCTGTCAACTTGACTGCCTGTAAACAAAGTATTCATGGTAGGATTGATGCTTTGGTTGAATGTATTCATGATAATTTTCCTCAAACGGTAGCTAAATTCGATCCCAAATCGGGCATCGCTATGGCTGAATTAATGGGCTTTAGCGGACAATGCACGGGCGATGATGTTCAATAGCAGCACCGCAAATGTGATCAATAAAGCCGCCGCCCAAGCCAGCGCATGCCAATTTTCATAAGGACTCATGGCAAATTGGTAAATGGTGTTTGGTAAGTTTGCCATCGCCTGCGACATGTCTGTGCTAAAGTATTGGTTATTAAGCGCGGTGAACAATAACGGTGCTGTCTCGCCTGCGATGCGCGCAAAGGCCAATAGTACACCTGTGATGACGCCTGCTTTGGCTGATTTTAGGGTGATCGAGCCGACCAATTTATACTTGGGTGCGCCCAATGCATAGCCTGCCTCGCGCAAATTATTCGGTACCAGTAGCAGCATGCTTTCGGTGGTACGAATCACCACAGGGATGACGATGATGGCCAACGCCACAACGCCTGCCCAGCCCGAAAAGCCGCGCCCTTGCACCATCAATGCAAACACGAACAGGCCGATGACGATCGATGGCGCTGATAACAGGATGTCATTCATAAAACGCGTGGCACGACCAAGCCAGCCACCTTGATCAAACTCTGCCAAATACACACCTGTCAAAATCCCGATCGGCGTACCCAGCGCAAGGCCTGCAAATGAAATCATCACCGAACCGACGATGGCATTTCTAAGGCCACCCTCTGCCATCGGTGGTGGCGTATCTAGGCTAAATACAGGCATCGTCATCAAGCCTTGAATGCCTTGAGCAAATAAAGTCACCAAAATCCAAGCCAACCAAAACAAGCCAAACACCATCGCCAACGCTGTCAGGCTCATGGCAATGCGGCTCATGGCACGGCGGCGATGATATTTTGGTAGATGAATGCGGCTGGTGAATGCCGATTTTTCACTAATCATGGTACTTATCCTCATCTTCCAGCTTGTTTGTCAATTTTCATCAGCATCAGCTTCGATGCCGATAAAACGATGAAACTGATCACAAATAGAATCAACCCCAGATGCAGCAATGATGACAGGTGCATCTCGCTAGAGGCTTCGGCAAATTCATTGGCCAGCGCCGAGGTGATCGAGACACCTGAGGTGAACAAGCTGGCATTGATGTTAAAGGTATTACCGATCAAAAAAGTCACCGCCATCGTCTCGCCAAGCGCACGACCTAGACCCAAGATCAAGCCACCGACGACGCCGACTTTGGTATAAGGCAGCACCACTTTGGTCACCACCTCCCAAGTCGTCGCACCCATGCCATAGGCCGATTCTTTGAGCATATCTGGCACCACCATAAAGACATCGCGCATGGTGGCTGCGATGAATGGAATGATCATGATGGCAAGCACAAGACCTGCAGTAAATAGACCGATGCCAATCGGTGCGCCCACGAACATTTGGCCGATGATTGGTAAGCTTGCCAAATTATCAATCAACCACGGCTGCACTGTTTCACCGAACCAAGGGGCGAACACAAACAAACCCCACATGCCATAAATGATCGATGGAATGCCAGCGAGCAGCTCGATGGCGATGCCCAGCGGTTTTTTCAAAAAATTTGGGCAAAGCTCAGTCAAAAACACCGCGATCCCAAAGCTGACTGGCACAGCGATCACCACAGCGATGATCGAGGTCACCAGCGTGCCATAAATCGGCGCCAAGGCACCAAATTCACCAGCGACGGGATCCCAATTACTGCTGGTATAAAAACTAAAGCCAAACTCACGAATGCTCGGCAGCGCCCCGATCACCAGCGATACCATGATACCGCCTAAGGTCAAAAGCACCAGTAATGCTGACAGCTTGGTCGTCCACACAAAGGCGCTATCCAGACGCTTTTGGCGCGCAAGCTTATTCATCAGGGCTGATTGTTGGTTGGTCATGTGGAAATTTCCTGTAAATCCTCTGACTGATTTGCCACTTAGACAATGGGCCTGTCTGACGACAAGCCGCATTGTGATCATTTATTATGGATTATTGTGCGTACACAGCGTTGCCATTGGCATCTTTGATCTCATTCCAGCTGGCCTTAAATAGGCTCACTGCTTGATCGCTGAATGGAACATAATCCAGATCCAGTGCCGACTGATCACCATTGGTGTAAGCCCAGTCAAAGAACTTCAGCACACCAGCGACTTGCTCAGGATTTTCTGGGTTTTTGTGTACGATGATAAAAGTGGCAGCAGCGATTGGCCATGCGCCTGCGGTCGCTGAGTTGGTCAAGACTTGGTTAAAGCCAGGTGCTTGTGACCAGTCGATGTCACCGGCAGCCGCGAAGCTGTCTGCTGATGGCTGTACAAATTCACCGGCAGCATTTTTCAGTGCCACATGCGCCATGCCATTTTGTTTGGCGTAGGCATATTCAACATAGCCGATTGAGTTTTTGATACGGCCAACATAACTTGCCACGCCTTCGTTACCTTTACCAGCAGCACCTGAGGCAGCGGTTGGCCATTTGATGGCTTTATCTACACCCACCGAGCTTGCCCAGTCGGTCGAGACTTTATTTAGATAATCGGTAAAGTTAAAGGTCGTGCCAGAACCATCTGAGCGAAATACCGTGGTGATGTCAGCATCTGGCAAGGTCAACTCTGGATTTAGTGCAGTGATGGCAGCGTCATTCCACTTGGTGATTTTACCAAGGTAGATATTCGCCAAAGTCTCGCCATCCAATTTTAGTGCGCCAGGCTCGATGCCATCGATGTTCACCACAGGGACGACGCCACCGATGACAGTTGGGAACTGTACCAGATTTTCTGCGGTCAGCTCTTCTACTGTTAGAGGCGCATCCGATGCACCAAAATCAACGGTCTTGGCGATGATTTGCTTGATGCCGCCAGATGAACCGATAGACTGGTAGTTCACTTGGCCGTTGGTGGCTGCACGGAAATCCGCTGACCACTTAGCATAGATAGGCTGCGGGAATGATGCGCCTGCGCCAGTGATATTGATGGCGACTTGCTCGGTGGCAGTAGGGGCGCTGTCAGCAGGTGCGGCGGTGGCTGGTGCTGGCTCTGTGGTTGCTTGTTGTGCAGTGTTGTTATTACCACAAGCGCTCAAAGCGATGGCTGCAACGACAGACAGGCTGATCAGTTTTAGATTGGTTTTCATCATGACTCCATGAATAAAGTTGGATAATTAAAAAGGAGGTTATCACTAAAGTTAAGCGTATTTTAGTGAGATCAGATGACGATTTGATGACTGATCAATGACGGTTTTGTGAAAATTAGATGACAGTTTTATGACAACACCTCACCACGCAAGATTACCAAGATCAAACTTTAGCCATCACAAGATCTTTGGATAAATTTGTGAATTTTTGTTGTTTTGGCTAGGATTTATGACAGGCTTTGGTTTATAATCGCTACAATAGATAACAACCGTTCATCTGTATGATGAACTCAGTGATGCTTGCCCATATGGCAAATAAAAAAGGATGATGACGATGAATACACTAAAAAAAGGCCTACTGACTGTCACTTTATCGGCAGCGGCGATTGCGCCCATTGCTGGCTGTAGCAGCACGACAAGTGCAGGCGCAGTCGGTGCTGATCGCAAGCAGCTGTTACTCGTGTCAAGTCAACAGATTCTACAACTCTCTAATCAAGCGTATCTTGAGACCATCAATGCTGCGCGCGCCAAAGGCAAGCTTGACACCAATTACGCCCAAGTGCAGCGTCTGCGCCGCATCGCCAATCATCTGATTCCACAGACTGCTGTATTGCGCCCCGATGCCACCAGTTGGGATTGGAAAGTACATGCCATCACCGACAATCAAATCAATGCCTATGTGATGCCGGGTGGCAAAATCGTCTTTTATACTGGCATCATCGAGCGCCTAAACCTGACCGATGCTGAGATCGCTGCCATCATGGGTCATGAGATGGCGCATGCACTGCGCGAACATTCACGCGAAAAAGCCAGCCGCGGCGTCGCCACCTCGAGCGCCATCGGTATCGCTGCCAGCGCCCTTGGCCTATCCAGCGGTCAAGCACAGTTGGTTGGTTTGGCAGGCGATTTGGGTCTGAACTTGCCGCACTCACGCACCCAAGAAGCCGAAGCTGACCGCATCGGGCTTGAGCTGATGGCGCGCGCAGGTTACAACCCTAATGCCGCGATCAGCCTATGGCAAAAGATGCAAGCATCAGGCGGTGGTTCAATGCCGCAGTTTTTGAGTACGCACCCAAGTTCAGCTAACCGCATCAGTAACTTACAAGCCTTGGTGCCGACAGTGATGCCGCTGTACGAAGCCGCCCCAAAACGCTAATACGACCAAGCCGAGACTGACGATGACAAACACCACCACTGCCCTACAATCTGCGATGGCTAGCCTTAGCCCCACCCATCTGACGCTAGAAAACGAAAGCCATATGCACGCAGGATACTTTGAGGGCAAAGAAAGCCATTTTAAATTGGTGATTGTAAGTCAAGCCTTTGATGGGCTGCGTCTGGCTGCTCGCCATCAAAAAGTCTATGCCGAAGTCGCCCCGTACCTGACAGCCAATGGCGGTACGGTGCATGCGTTGGCGATTCATGCTTATACGCCTGATGAGTGGGCAGGCATGACGCAGGCGCCTGACAGTCCGCTGTGTGCGTCCCGCCGTTAACTATTTTGGGCATTGCCCGTGTTGGCTTGGTAGGCTTAATATGCATGCCAAGCGTTTTTTCCTTGATATCAAAAGGTGTTTATGAAAGCATTATTCATCGCAGGCATCGCTGCTACGACAGTTTTGGCAGGCTGTGCCACCACAGGTCAAGTTGCTCCGCAATATGTCAATCCAACGACTTATCAAAACTATGACTGCAATACCTTGCAATCAGAAGTCACTCGTGTCACCAAATTGGTTGAGCAAACTCAAAACCAACAAATTGGCCTATCATCAACAGGTATCGGCATCGGCATTACTGGCGGTCGTCATGGCATCTACCCAACGATCAGCCTAGGCATGGGTAGTGGCAGCAGTCAGCGTGCCACCAAGCAAAATACCCTATCTCGCCTATACGGTGAGCATGATGCGATGATCGTCACCGCTCGCCAAAAAGGCTGTGCCTTTGCTCAAGGTATCAAAATCTACGGAGAATAATCCATGAGATTGCAAAATCTACTACCCAACTGGGTTTTGCAATTCATCGACTCACCTCGCACCGCCATCCCTGAAGTCTATGCAGGACTGATGATGGCGGTGCTTGTCATTCCCCAAAGCCTAGGCTATGCTGCCCTAGCAGGCCTGCCACCCATTATGGGTCTGTATGCGTCCATCGTACCTGTGATGGTTTATGCTTATATCGGCTCAAGCAGTGTCTCAGCCGTTGGACCTGTCGCAATCACCGCCATCATGACCGCTGGTGCTTTATCAAACTATGCCACGGGTAGTTTGCAGTATGTGTCACTTGCCATCACCTTGGCATTGATGGTTGGGGTGATTTTGTGGTTGGGCAGTCTGATTCGCTTGGGCTGGATCATGCAGTTCGTCAGTCGTGGTGTGGCGGCAGGCTTTATCAGCGGCTCAGCGGTACTGATTATCATCAGTCAGTTTAAGAATCTATTGGGCATCAATATCAATACCGATAGCCTAATTTCACTGACGACCAGCATCTATCAAAATACGCAGCCGATTCATCAGCTCACCTTGGCGATTGGGCTTGGAGCATTGGCATTGCTCATCATCAGTCGCTATGCCGAGCGGTGGGTGTGGGGCTGGCTACCGACACGACTGATGGGCTTTGGCAATCGGCTGTTTGTGATTCTTTTGGTTGCCTGTAGCATTTATTTGAGCGGGCAGTATCAGCTTGGCGAGCTTGGGCTGCGAGTGTTGGACGCACCACCGACAGGCCTTATGATGCCAAAACTGCCGATATTTGGCATCAATACGCTCATTGAGCTGTTGCCATCAGCATTATTGATTGCCTTAATTGCTTTTATCTCAAGCAGCACCATCTCAGCACAGTATGCTAGAGTGCGTGGCGAATCGTATGATGCCAGCCAAGAGATGAAAGGGCTTGGTTTTGCCAATATCGCAAGCGGACTGTTTGGTGGATTTGTGGTGGCAGGCGGGATTTCTCGCACCAGTCTCAACTTATCGGTGGGTGCCAATTCGCCTTTAGCATCGTTCATTTGTGCTGTCGGCATCTTATTGATTTTATTGTTTTTTGGTCAGTATTTGGCAGGACTGCCTTATGTCATCTTGGCAGCGGTGATTATCAGCTCAGTCTTTAGTATGATTGATACCAAGACGCTGATGGATGCGTGGCGATACGATCAAGCGGATGCTTTATGCTTTGTATTGACTTTTGGTACAGCGATCATCTTTGGGCTCAATGTCGGCTTGGTGGTTGGTCTGCTTGCCAGTTTTGCGATGATGGTATATCGCACACACCAAGTGCATATCGCCGTGGTGGGACGAGTGGGCGACAGCGAGCATTTTCGCAATATCCATCGGCATACAGCGACGACTTATGCAGGCTTGCTGTTATTACGCATCGATGAGAGCCTGTATTTTGGCAATGCCCAAACCGTGCACGCACAGCTGACTCAGCTGATGGCAGATGAGACGATTGATGACATTGTACTGATTATGACAGCGGTGAATCATGTCGATTTATCCGCCCAAGAGATGCTTTATGATTTTAATCAAGAATGTATCAAAGCAGCTAAGCGGCTGCACTTTGCCGAAATCAAAGGCCCTGTGATGGATGTGCTTAGACATAGTGCGGTGATTGAACAGCTGTCAGGGCAGGTATTTTTGAGCGTCAATCAGGCGGTGGCATCACTCAAACGCTCATAAGCTTATGCCAAATCAAGATTGCAAAGCGATTGGGATTTCGCTAATATATTCAAAAATTGAAAATCATATAGATTATAAAGTCATTTTTGGAATATTTATTTGCGGAAAATTGCCATGTCTCATCACGCCATCACACTGTATAAGCAAATTCACCCAAGCCAATGCCAAACCCTTGCCAATCTTGGTTTCAAAAGCCTGATTAACTTACGCTTTGATGATGAAATTGAGCATCAGCCAAGCCATAAGAGCATTCAGCACAGTGCCGAAGCTGTGGGTATTTGCTATGCACATCTGCCGATTGATGGCTCAGAATGCGTGGATAAGGCAATAGTGGCAAGCTTTGCGCAGCTGATTCATGAGCTGCCCAAGCCTGTGATGGTGTTTTGTGGAACAGGCGCACGAGCCAAACGCTTGTATCAGTGTGCTTTGATCTCTGGACTGATATGATTGTTCAAAAAAATGCCTGCATCCCACAAGATGACAGGCGTTTTTTTGGGCATAACTATGGTGCTAAAATGGCACATCACTTTGCCAATCCATCCACACGCCGTGCGTGGGGTGCTTTAGGCGTAGCTTGTGGGCGTGTAGGTTGAGTCGTGGCGAGAGTGCCAAGGCGGTATCTTCGGCATAAATCGGATCGCCAATCATCACATGGCCGATATGCACCATATGCACGCGCAGCTGATGACTGCGGCCTGTGATGGGCTTTAACGCCACTCGAGTGACTGGGTGCGATTTGCCAGTGCTGTCTTGGCGTAGTTCGTGATGCAGTACTTCATAGTGTGTCAAGGCACGCTTATCCCAATGCATATCCACGATGTGTCGCGGCTTGGTTGATGGCTCATAGCGAACTGGCACATCGATGACGCCTTTTTTATCATCCAGCACGATACTGCCCATGACCACCGCTTGATATTCTTTTTGGGGAATGCGGTCAATGAACTGCTTGCTGATATGCGTCTGTGCATCACTGTGCTTGGCAAAGATAATCAAGCCTGATGTGTCCATATCTAGCCTGTGGATGAGCTTGACTTCAGGGTTTACTCGTAGCAGTCGAGATTGTAGGCTTACCTTGAGTAGTCGCCCATCGACGCTCAATAGTCCAGCAGGCTTATCCAGCACCCAAATATCCTCATCTTCATAAATGGTGATGGATTTGGCAAAATCTTGAAAAAATTCAATCGGTTGGCTATTTTCACGCTCATTCATCTGAGCGATATCAGCATCAGTTAGGGTCATAATCAATTCAATCAATCGGTATCTTTGATAAATTCAATCGCCGCCATCAAGCCTTTGGCGATAAAGCCTGTTATTATAGCATGACTGATGCCAAAAGGCGTGTTTTCATCACGGGTGGCGGTAGGGCTTGAAATTTATCGCCTTCATGACCATCTATGTGTTACACCCAATATATTTTTGATTTTTTTGAAAAGGTAGAAAGTTATGTCAATCGTAAATGCAACCGATGCCAGCTTTGATGCTGAAGTTCTAGGTTCTGATGAAGTGGTTTTGGTCGATTTTTGGGCAACTTGGTGTGGCCCATGCCGTCAAATCGCCCCAATCCTAGAAGAGCTTGCCGATGATTATGCCGGCAAAGTCAAAATCGTCAAAGTCGATGTCGATGCCAACCCAGAATCGGCAGCGCGTTTTGGCATCCGCAGCATCCCAACGCTATTTGTTTTCAAAGGCGGTGAGCGTGTTGAAGCGGTCGTTGGCGGCCGTCCAAAATCAGAATTTGCAGCACTGCTAGATAAGCATCTGTAATCCATCTGCTAAGATTTGCCCGATTTGATCATCAAGTCGGGTTTTTCATTGGCTGCTAATCAGTGATCCTTTGGTCAGCATACGACAGGCTTTATTGATTTCGCCTTTTTATGCACAAATGCTTGACAACGCCGTGATTTACCCTTAATATGATGCCACCTGCAATCCCCTTCTTTCGATTGCATTTTTTCTTTTTTATCCCAAGCCATTCATCAATCCGCACCAATCTGGATGCGTTACTCTTACACGCTACCTATCTATGAATCTAACCGAATTAAAACGAAAATCCGTTGGCGAACTGCTTGCCATCGCTGAAGCCATGGGTCTTGATAATATGGCTCGTAGCCGCAAACAAGACATCATTTTTGCCATCCTAAAGACGCACGCGCGTAACGGCGAAGCCATCTATGGTGATGGCGTACTTGAGATTTTGCCTGACGGCTTTGGTTTTTTGCGTTCATCTGAAGGCTCGTACCTAGCTGGCCCTGATGACATCTATGTCAGCCCAAGCCAAATCCGCCGCTTTAACCTACAAACAGGCGACTCCATCGCAGGTCAGATCCGCCCGCCCAAAGATTCTGAGCGTTATTTTGCACTGCTTAAGGTCAGCGAAATCAACTTTGACACTCCTGATCGTAGTCGTCACAAGCTGATTTTTGAAAACTTGACACCGCTATTCCCAACCGAACAACTAGTACTTGAAACAGGTAACGGCACAACCGAAGATTTAACTGGTCGTATCATTGACTTGATTGCCCCAATCGGCAAAGGTCAGCGCTCCATCATCGTCGCCCCACCCAAGGCAGGTAAGACGGTGCTGCTACAAACCATCGCCCAATCCATCACACGCAATCATCCAGAGTGCTATCTGATCGTCCTGCTGATCGATGAACGCCCAGAAGAGGTCACCGAGATGCAGCGTACTGTGCGTGGTGAAGTTGTCGCATCGACCTTTGATGAGCCGCCGCAGCGCCATATTCAGGTCGCTGAGATGGTCATCGAAAAAGCCAAGCGACTCGTTGAACACAAACAAGATGTCATCATCCTACTAGACTCCATCACTCGCCTAGCCCGCGCTTATAATACTGTGATTCCTTCATCAGGCAAAGTGCTCACAGGTGGTGTTGATGCCAATGCGCTAGAGCGTCCGAAGCGTTTTTTTGGTGCGGCGCGTAATGTCGAAGAAGGTGGCAGCCTGACCATCATCTCAACGGCACTGATTGACACTGGCTCGAAGATGGACAGCGTGATTTTTGAAGAATTTAAAGGCACAGGCAACCAAGAAATTACCCTTGAGCGTGATCTGGCCGAACGCCGCATCTTCCCTGCGATCAATATCAAAAAATCCAGCACACGCCGTGAAGAGCGCCTACTTGATGAAGACACCCTGCGCCGTGTATGGATTTTGCGTAAGCTGATGCAGCCGATGGACGACTCACAAGCCACCGAATTTTTGCTTGAGCGACTCAAAGATTCTAAGACCAACGAAGAGTTCTTTGAGCAGATGATCAAAAAAGCCCAAAGCTAAATCGTTTCGCATATCAGCTTTGGCATTATTTAGAAAGCAACACATGTTCACAAGTTTACAAAAATTACTGTCATATGATTGTAATATGAAAAAATATGTGCTAACATAACCGCATCACCGAAAGCTTAACGCAATTTTATTGCTGCTTGCTTAAGTGGCAAAGCAGATTTTTTGATATATTTTGTTACATCTTTGTGGTTATTTTGAACAAATTATCTTTTTATCTGTGCTAAATTGTTGTATACTGATACGAATTTGTATCGACCTATGGACAGATCGTTGGTTTTATCAAAAACCCAACTTCTATCTGTAGGTATTTTTTGTCAAATATCCACCCAATTGGAGATTATCATGCAAACTAAACTAATCGCATCTGCACTAATCGCTGCTCTAGCTCTAACTGCTTGCTCAAAGCCAGCTGAAGAAGCTCCAGAAGCTGCTGCACAAGCTACCCAAGCTGCTGCTGACGCACAAGCTGCTGCAAACACTGCACCTGCAGATTCAACTGCACAAGCTGCTGCTGACACTGCTGCACAAGCTGCTGACACTGCAAACCAAGCTGCTGCTGACGCAGTTGCTCAAGAAGCTGCTGGCAACACTGTAGCTGCAGAACAAGCTGAAGCTACTGCTGAAAACGCACAAGCTGCTGCTGAACAAGCTGCTGACGCTGCTGTTGACGCTGCTGACGGCGCTGCTGCTGCAGGTACTGCTACTGCAACTACTACTGAAACCAAATAATTGTTTGCAGCATTCGCTGCATCATTATCGGTTAATCAAAGAGAATCCTTTTGGGTTCTCTTTTTTTGTTGGTGAGTTTGATAAATGCGTAAGTAAAAGGCTACATTTTTTTACTTGGCTGATCAGCGATTTTTGCTACAATCAAAACAAGTCGCTGACTGTCTCAGCGATGGATCCAACAACAAGCATAAGGAATCTGTCATGGCTAAAATCTACACCACCACCGCATCCGTCGTCGGCGCTCGCAACGGCACCGCCAAATTATCTGATGATGACAAAACCTATAACATGGTCTCACCAGGTTCAAAAGAAGATGGCAATAATCCAGAGCAGTTTTTCGCCATGGGCTATGCTGCCTGCTTTGATGGGGCATTGGGTTTGGTCAAAAAAGCCGCTGGCAAAAGCTTTGATAGCGAAGTACAAGTGACCATCGATCTGAATAAAGAAGGCGATGATAAGTTCTTCTTGACTGGTGCGATTCATGTCGTCGCCACCAACACCGACATTAGCGAAGATGAGCTACTGGCCTTGGTCGAAAAAACTCACACCGTCTGCCCGTACTCAAAAGCCGTGGCAGGTAATGTTGAGATGGCACTAAGCGCATCTGTCGCTTAAATCATCAGCGCTTGATACAAAAAAACACCCAAGCATAAACTTGGGTGTTTTGTCATCATCAAGCAAAATATCGCTGACAATGCCTATCAATTAAGCTTCAGTGACTGGGATTTTGCCAATTTTGGCTTGCCAGATTTTTGGTGCGGTGGCGTGCACAGAACTACCACTGCTATCGACAGCGACAGTCACTGGCATATCTTTGACTTCAAACTCATAAATCGCTTCCATACCAAGCTCAGGGAATGCCACGACTTTGGCTTGTTTAATGGCTTTTGAGACCAGATAAGCTGAGCCGCCCACTGCCATCAGATAGACTGCTTTATTATCAGCGATGGCTTGGCAAGCTGCTTCGCCACGCTCTGACTTGCCAATCATGCCCAAAAGACCTGTTTGCTCAAGCATCTGACGAGTGAATTTATCCATGCGGGTTGCCGTCGTCGGACCTGCAGGCCCTACCACTTCATCACGCACAGGATCGACAGGGCCGACATAGTAGATCAGCTTATTGGTGAAGTCCACTGGTAGCGCTTCGCCATTATTGAGCATATCGGTCATACACTTATGCGCTGCATCACGGCCAGTGTAGATCTTACCACTGAGTAGCAAGACATCACCTGTCTGCCACGTCGCCACTTCTTCTTTGGTTAGAGTATCGACATTGATGCGTTTGCCATTTTCAGGATTATAAGTGATATCAGGATAGACATCTAGGCTTGGCGGTGTCAGCTCGACAGGGCCAGAACCGTCCAGCTCAAACTCCACATGGCGAGTCGCTGCACAGTTTGGAATCATGGCAATCGGCTTAGACGCAGCGTGCGTTGGGTAGTCTAGGATTTTGACATCCAAAACAGTGGTAAGACCGCCCAAGCCCTGTGCACCGATGCCCAGTGCATTGACTTTTTCGTACAGCTCAAGGCGTAGCGCTTCGACAGTGCTTAGCTCTGCGCCTGATTTGGCTTTGGCCTGTAGCTCATGGATATCAATATGGCTCATCAGCGACTCTTTGGCAAGTAGTGCCGCTTTTTCAGGCGTACCGCCGATACCAATACCCAAAATGCCCGGTGGACACCAGCCTGCGCCCATGGTTGGGATGGTTTTTAGCACCCAATCCACGATGCTGTCTGATGGGTTTAGCATAGCAAGCTTTGATTTATTCTCAGAGCCACCGCCTTTGGCCGCACAGGTCACTTCTACTTTATCGCCAGCGACGATTTCCATGTGAATGACCGCAGGGGTGTTGTCTTTGGTGTTCACGCGTTTGCCCGCTGGGTCAGCCAGCACAGATGCGCGCAAAGTATTATCAGGGTGGTTATAGGCACGGCGTACGCCTTCGTTCACCATGTCAGCAACACTCATTGTCGCATCCCACTGAACATTCATACCGACTTTCAAAAACACTGTTGCAATACCAGTGTCTTGGCAAATAGGACGATGACCTTCGGCACACATACGGCTATTGACCAAAATTTGCGTCATTGCATCTTTGGCAGCCGGGTTTTCTTCTTTTTCTAGTGCTTCGACCAATGCTTCGATGTAGTCGGTCGGATGATAATAACTGATGAACTGAAACGCATCGGCAATACTTTGAATAAAATCTTCTTGCTTAATTACGGTCATGATGACTTCCTTTGTTGGCGAATTTGGCGTAAACACGCCAAACGGCTGATATTATCTTGGCATCCGCCAAGACCCATTGTGATGAATTTATTCTACCATTATTTATGATAAAAATTCACCCATATTTGTCAATTACTATGATTGAAAAAATATCAAAAATTATAAAATTTGTTTTAAAACTTCAATCAATCGCGCATTCTGCTCAGCAGTGCCGACACTGATTCGCAGATAATCTTTGATGCGTGCTTGCTTAAAATGTCGGACAATCACACCTTTGCTGCGAAGTTTGGCAGCGATATCAGCAGCATCTTGACCTGCGATTGTGGCAAAAACAAAATTCGCCGCCGATGGCAATACATCAAAACCAAGTGCTGCCAAATCCGCTGTCAGCTGATGGCGCAGCTCGATTACCTCGGTGCGACGACGCTCAAAATATTCACAATCTGCCACGCTGGCCGCCGCCCCTGCTTGCGCCACACGATCCAGCGGATAGCTATTAAAGCTATTTTTCATCGCCATCAAAGCTGCGATTAGACTTGGATTGGCAAATGCCATACCCACTCGCAGACCTGCCAGTGCACGAGATTTTGAGAAAGTTTGGGTGACGACGATATTATCAAATTCACGAATCAGTGCGATTGCTGATGCCGCCTTGACATCATTGGCATAATCGATATACGCTTCATCGATGACCACGACCGCATCAGGATGGCGAGTGGCAAGCGTGCGAATGTCATCAAGTGGCAGCAGCTTGCCCGTCGGTGCATTCGGATTGGCCAGGATAATGGCATCGCACGGCTTGTCGTAGTCATCGATATCAATGCCAAGGCTGTCATTGAGTGGTACGGTTTGGGCATCCACCCCAAAGGTATCGGCATAAACAGGATAAAAGCTATAGCTGATATCAGGCATCAGCAGTGGGCGAGTTTTTTTGAAAAAACACGCAAACACCAGTGCCAGCACTTCATCCGAGCCATTGCCCACAAAGACTTCATCGCGACTAAGACCATAATAATCCGCCAATGCATCACGCAGATGATCTGACTCAGGCTCAGGATACAGACGCAGTGCCGCCGCTTCATCAGCGAGCACCGCTTGCATGGCTGCCACCGCTTGTGGACTGGGTGGAAATGGATTTTCGTTGGTGTTAAGTTTCACCAAATTATCATGCTTGGGCTGCTCCCCTGGCACATACGGCGTCAGGCTTTTTGCCTTGTCGCTCCAAAGGCGAGTATCAATCGTCATGGGGTTTCCTTTTTGTTTATTGGTCAAAGCTGTTGCTTGCTCAGTTTGCCTGATGGCGATAGCGTGCTGACAATGCGTGCGCTTCTAAATTTTCTTCGATGGCCAAAATATCAGCAGTCTTGGCAAGTGGTACCGCACCCGTCTGGGTACAGTAAATCAGTGATGATTTCTTTTGAAAATCATACACGCCAAGCGGTGATGAAAATCTTGCCGTGCCCGATGTTGGCAATACATGGTTGCTGCCTGCACAATAATCGCCAATCGCCTCAGGGGTATGACGACCCATAAAAATCGCACCTGCGTGGCGAATATCATCAAGCACCGCCTCAGGATCATCCAGTGACAGCTCAAGATGCTCAGGTGCGACCTGATTAATCACTGCCATGCCCTCACTACGGTCTTTGACCAAAATCAACGCACCGCGACTCTTTAGCGCTGCTCTTGCGATGTCTGCCTTTGGTAAGCGTGCCAATGCCGTTTCAATCGCTGTTTCCACCGCTTGTAATTGCTCAGCACTGGTGGTAACAAAAATCGCCTGCGCCACGGTGTCATGCTCAGCTTGGGATAACAAATCCATCGCAAGCCACTCCGCATTATCCGCTGCCTCGCCCTCAGCATAGACCAGCACCTCTGACGGCCCTGCGATCATATCGATGCCCACTTGTCCAAATACCGCTCGCTTGGCTGCAGCGACAAATTTGTTCCCCGGCCCTGTGATTTTATCCACTTTCGCGATCGATGCCGTGCCATAAGCAAGTGCTGCCACCGCCTGCGCGCCACCGATGGTAATCACCGTATCCACGCCTGCCAAGTGAGCCGCTGCCAAAACAAGTGGATTGAGCTGCCCATCTGGTGCTGGCACAACCATCGTGATATTCGCCACACCTGCGACCTTGGCAGGAATGGCATTCATCAACACCGATGATGGATAGCTTGCCAAGCCACCAGGGACATAAATCCCGACACTGTCAAGCGGAGTGATTTTTTGGCCAAGCATATTGCCCAGACTGTCGCTAAAGCGAAAGCCGTCTTGGACTTGATGCTGATGAAAAGCAAAAATACGCTCAGCAGACAGCTGAAGTGCTGTACGCACCTCTTGGGCAAGTGCATCAAATGCCGCCTTTAGTGCATCTTGACTGATGAATAGCTCATCGATGCTCTGAGCGGGATGGCGGTCAAATTTTTGGGTCAGCTCAAGCACTGCGACATCGCCACGAGCACGTACATCAGCGATGATGGCATCAACAGTGGTGATTAGATTGGCATCGGTCACCGTCTCAAAAGCAAGCAAATCAGCCAATTTATCTTGGAAATCAGCACTGGTTGAATCTAGTTTTTTCATCGTTTATCCTTATGAATCAGACTGCCTTTATGATTGGTTTTGTTTCACGGCAGTTTGTAGAATCTGTAAAATCGGCTCAAGTTTGGCAAGTTTTCGCTTATGACTGACTGGATTGGCAATCAGACGTGATGACACTTGGCAAATGGTCTCAAGTGGCTCAAGCCCATTGGCACGCAAAGTATTGCCTGTATCCACCACATCGACAATCAAATCACCCAGACCCACCAAAGGTGCTAGCTCCATCGAGCCATACAGCTTAATGATATCCACCTGCTCACCACGGCTGGCAAAATACGCGCGCGCGACATTGACATACTTGGTGGCGATACGCAGGCGGCGATTTGGCAACGCCTTACCCGAAATCCCTGCAGTCATCAGACGACACTTGGCGATATCAAGGTCAAGCAGCTCATACACCTGTGCATCATACTCCATCAGCACATCCTTGCCTGCCACACCGATATCAGCCGCCCCATGCTCAACATAAGTCGGCACATCTGAAGCCCTTAAAATCAAAAAACGCACCGATGGATCAGTGGTCTCAAAAATCAGCTTACGAGATTTTTCCATATCTTCAAGCGGTGCAATGCCAGCTTTGGCAAACAATGGCAAGGTTTCGTTTAGGATACGACCCTTGGATAAAGCAATGGTCAAGCCATCAAAATCAGCGGTTTGGATTGGATCAGCCATGACAAATTTCTCAGTGTGTCAATGTTTAATAATTGTCTATACATTATCATGAAAAAACGCACCAAATCATCTTGGTGCGTCGCAATCTTAGCCCTTGATGCGTTCGATATTAACACCCAAGGCTTTTAGCTTATTCTCCACATCATCATAGCCACGGTCAATGTGGTAGATGCGGTCAATGATGCTCTCGCCCTCAGCACACGCCGCCGCCATCACAAGCGACATCGATGCACGCAAGTCGGTCGCCATCACAGGAGCAGGGGTGAATTTCTCAACGCCTTCAACGATGGCAGTATGGCCATCGACACGGATTTTGGCACCCATGCGTTGTAGTTCAGGCACGTGCATAAAGCGATTTTCAAAGATATTTTCAATGATGGTGCTCGTGCCTTCAGCCAGACAGCATACCGCCATCAGCTGTGCTTGCATATCCGTTGGGAAACCAGGGTGTACTTGGGTGCGGATATCCACCGCCTTTGGGCGGCCTTTCATTACCGCACGAATCCAGTCATCACCTGTCGTGATGACTGCACCCATCGCTTCAAATTTCTTGAGCACTGGGTGCAAAAATTCTGCCGATGTGTTCTTGGTTAGTACATCACCCTCACTCATCAATGCACCAGCTAGGTATGAACCTGTCTCGATACGGTCAGCGATGACACTGTACTCACAGCCATGCAGACTATCCACGCCCTCGATGATCATCGTCGTCGTGCCGATACCGCTGATCTTCGCACCCATCGCCACCAGCATATTGGCAAGATCCACCACTTCAGGTTCAGTCGCACAGTTTTCTAGGCGAGTGGTGCCACGAGCAAGTGCTGCTGCCATGATGACATTCTCAGTACCGCCAACTGTCACCATATCAAAGCTGAAGTCACAGCCAATCAGACGACCACCTGCAGGGGCTTTGGCTTTGACATAGCCGTTCTCAACCGTGATGGTCGCACCGAGTGCTTCAAAGGCTTTTAGGTGCTGATCCACAGGACGAGAGCCAATCGAGCAGCCACCCGGTAGAGACACTTCGGCTTCACCAAAGCGCGCAAGCAATGGGCCAAGCACCAAAATCGATGCACGCATCGTACGCACAAGCTCATACGGTGCATAATAGTCGGTCACCGTACGAGCATCGGCCACGACGGTATTGCCTTCTTTTTTGATGTTGACGCCTGTACCTGCAATCAGTTTCACCAAAGTTTCGGTGTCTTTGAGCGTTGGTACATTGTGCAGTACGGTTTCATCATTTGGCAATAGCATCGCTGCCAATAGTGGCAAGGCGGCATTTTTTGAGCCAGAGATAGTGACCTCACCTGCGATACGGCTTTTGCCCGTGATTTTAAATTTATCCATGGAATTTCTCTTATCAATCAATTAAGCTTTACGGGCATCATACTCAGCAGGGGTCAATGCATGGATGGTCAAGGCGTGCATCGCACCGCTTTGGATATGTTCATTGACCAAAGCAAAAATCATCTGCTGACGAGCCACCAATCGCTTACCCTCAAAGGCATGATCCACGATAAGCAGCTCAAATTTATTGCCTTCATTGACCGCATCGATGTGGGCATCAGCAAAGTGTGGGCGAAGTAGCTCGATTAAGGCTTGTGCATTCATGTATTTATTCTCATCAGTGTCGCGACCTTAGATCGCCAAAAATTATCGGTCTGTTATTATAGCAAAATGTATCATCAAAATGTCGCCAAAATGGCAGCAATTTGTATCGGCTTTTCTAGGATGTTAGACGACATTGACAAACGGACGCTAATGCCGTCTGTCCAAATTTACTGAGCCACCTCAAATACAGGCGCACTATTTAGCGGTGCAGCATTGTTCGCCTCAGGCAGATAGATTTCTTGCAGCGCATAGTCGCCCTCGGCCACATCTGGCTGCGAAGCGACGCCACCGTATGGGTCGCTAGGGACAGCACTGTTCACTGCTTCAGGTAGCGCTGCCGCCTCGCTGTCGCTGACCAAAGTCGTCAATGTCACTGCCATCGCCATGCCTGGTGTGGCTTGGATAGCATCTAAGATATAAGTCTGCTGCTCTGGGGTCAGATAGCCCATCACATAGGCGGTACGGTCGCGGACGATGACTTTATATTGTGAGGATTTGATGTCGCGATTGGTGAGTAGGCGCGCATTGATTTTTGAGCGCAGATAGTTTTCGTGCACCGTATGGCTTTGGCTTTTTGGGGTCTCGGTGACGATCAGGTAATTAAACACCTTATTGACATCTTTCATCGATTCGATGGTGCGGCCGATCTCGACTTTGATTTGTTCAGATGGCACTTCACCAGTCAACAGCACCTCGCGGCGATAGCTGTCGATGGCGATGCGTACATTATTCTCGCTGATGCCAGGGATGGTGGCAAGGTTGCGGCGTGCAGTCAGCTCAATGCTGCTGTCACTGATGCGCTCAGGAATGGTGCGACCCATCGCATCAGCACCGACGCTGTCAGCACCGCTGGTGGCACACGCAGTCAAACCCATGCTCATCACAGCAATCATCGATACGGCAAATACTTTTTTCATAACAACTTTCCCATTTATCAAAGACTATAAACTTTAACAACTAAAATCAAAACGCTGATATCAACCAATCCTGCGTGACTGTACCATCTTGATGGATATCAAAGACAATCACATCAAAGCGCGTCGCCATCTTGGCATAACTCTCATGCTTCGCCAAAAAATACTCAGCAGTACGATAGATTTTGGCTTGCTTGGCAGGGGTAATACTCTCAATCGCAGTACCAAAATCCGACGCCTTGCGACTACGCACCTCGGTGAACACCACGCATGGCACAAGCACACCACGCTCAAGCACTTGGCAAGTGGCGATAATATCAATCTCGCCAAGCTTGGGTGCTGTATAATTGGTCGCCACAATCTGGTAGCCCTGTTCAAGCAATATCTCAACCGCTTGACATTCAAAAGCATCGCCCTGCCGTCGCTTGGCGGTTTTGGCACTCTTGGCAGACTGCACCATCAGCGGATGCGCTTAACCACCACTGTGCCAGCGATCTTATCATGCCAGCCTTGTTTGCGCTTATCAAAAGCGATCCAAATAAAGCCCAGACACAGCACCAAGGCTGAGATGGTGTAGCCCACCAAATAACGCAGCAAGGCCTTTGGAGTACTAATAAATTGACCCGTCTTAAGATCGCGAATCTGTAAACCAAACAGCATCTTGCCAGGGGTAGCACCCTTTTTGACCCAAAGCCACACCACCAATAGCACAATGACCACAGTCAGCACAAAATCAGTCACGGTATAAGCAGGCATCTGCTCAATCGGCACATCCGCCCAGCGCTGATATTCAAAATAATAAAACGGCGCGAGCAGTAGCATGGCGATCAAAGAATCGACAACATACGCACCCAGTCGCACCCAAAATCCGGCATACACATATTCGCTGTCATCCAAGCGAGGATCGTGTGTCATTTTTTATCCTCATTGATTATATTACAGACATTACTCACAGCTGCATCAGCCCATCACTCATGGCATCCATGCAGCAATGCTCACATTGTAGCATAACAAAGTTTTGTCATTTTCGCCATAGATTGATGATTTTTTCGGTGAATTTTTGGGGAAAATTGGGTAAACTGTTGGCAAATTTTTGGGAAATCAATGATGAAATTACGAATTTTAAGTGTCGGGCATAAGATGCCAAACTGGGTGCAGACTGGCTTTGAAGAGTACTTCAAACGCATTCAGCCGATGATGAGCGTTGAACTTGTTGAACTTGCTCCCGCCAAACGCAGCAAAAACCCGTCGCCTGCCGAGATTGAAAAATACAAAGCGGTGGAAGCTGCCACCATCTTAAACGCCAAGCAGCCCAAAGAGCTACTATGGCTCTTGGAAGTCAAAGGTAAAATGCTCTCCACCGAAAAGCTTGCCGATAAGCTCTCTATCGCCATGCAAGATGGTGCCGATATTGCCTTGGTCATCGGTGGTGCTGACGGTGTCGCTGATGATGTGCTACAGGCGGCGGATTTTAAGTGGTCGATGTCTGATCTGACTCTGCCACATCCTTTGGTGCGGGTGATTTTGATGGAGCAGCTGTACCGTGCGATGAGTATTATCAATAACCATCCATATCATCGGGGCGGTTGATTGATTTTATAAACACCAAGTCAATAAAAACCGCTTTATCACGACGATAAAGCGGTTTTTTGATTGATCAAGATTGGCAAAGAATTATTGCTCAATGCCTTTCATGGTCAGCTTGATACGGCCACGGTTGTCGATGTCTTGGACTTGGACTTTGACCACTTGACCTTCTTTTAGGTAGTCAGCGACATTCTCAACACGCTCATCAGAGATTTGGCTGATGTGTACCAAACCATCAGTACCCGGTAGAATGGTCACAAATGCACCAAAGTCAACAATGCGAGCCACAGTACCTTCATAGGTCGTACCGACTTCAACTTCAGCAGTGATGGCTTCGATTTGGGCGATGGCAGCACGAGTCGATGCCTTATCCATGCCAAAGATGCGGATGGTGCCGTTATCTTCGATGTCGATGGTCGCACCAGTGTCTTCGGTCAACTGGCGGATGGTTGCACCACCTTTACCAATCACATCACGGATTTTTTCTGGGTTGATGTTGATGGTTGCATAGTTTGGTGCGTGTGCATTGATCTCGGTGCGGCTTGATGAGATCACTTCATTCATCGCTTTTAGGATATGGATACGGCCAGCGTGTGCTTGCTTAAGTGCTTGCTCCATGATGTCAGCAGTGATGCCTTCGATTTTGATATCCATCTGAAGCGCTGTGATGCCTTCGGTCGTACCTGCCACTTTAAAGTCCATATCACCAAGATGGTCTTCGTCACCTAAGATGTCTGATAGTACGGCAAAACGCTCGCCTTCTTTGACCAGACCCATCGCAATACCTGCCACAGGTGCTTTTAGCGGTACGCCTGCATCCATCAATGATAGTGATGCACCACACACAGATGCCATCGATGATGAACCGTTTGATTCGGTGATTTCTGATACCACACGGATGGTATAAGGGAAGCGATCAGCGGCTGGTAGCATGGCTTGGACACCACGGCGAGCTAGGCGACCATGACCGATCTCACGGCGTTTTGGTGCGCCTTCACGACCTGTCTCACCCACTGAGAAATGCGGGAAGTTGTAGTGTAGCATGAAGTGGTCTTGCTTGGTGCCTGCCAAAGTATCCACCAAGTTTACATCACGGCTGGTACCTAGCGTGGTCACAACCAAAGCCTGGGTCTCACCACGGGTAAATAGCGCTGAGCCGTGTGTATAAGGCAATACACCCACTTGGATATCCAATGCGCGCACAGTCTCAAGGTCACGGCCATCAATACGTGGTTTGCCTGATAGGATGTTGTCACGCACGGTGCGGTATTTTAGCTCTTCGAACAATGCTTTGATGTCATCAACACGCTCAGCATGGCCTTCGCTCTCAGCGTCACCTGCCAATGCTTCGATGGCTTCGTTTTTGATTTCGTCTAGGCGAGCATAGCGATCTTGCTTGACGGTGATGGTATAAGCTTCGCTCACTTTGTCAGTAAAGCCTGCTTTTAGGGCATTGTTTAATTCTTCGTTAATTGCAGGAGCGACAAATTCTTGCTTGGCATTGCCAACAGCTGCAGCAAAGGCATTGATGTTATCAATCACGATTTGTTGTTGTGCATGACCATACAGTACTGCACCCAGCATTTGATCTTCTGACAGTTCACGCGCTTCAGATTCAACCATCAAAACGGCCGATTTGGTACCAGCAACAACCAAATCAAGATCACTTTGTTTCATCTGTGCCAGATTTGGGTTTAGGACATATTCGCCATTGATAAAGCCGACGCGAGCGGCACCGATTGGGCCATTAAATGGCGCAGGTGAGATTGCCAATGCCGCTGATGCGCCAATCATCGCTGCGATATCTGCATCTTGGGTCTTGTCCGATGAGATGGTGGTGGCGGTGATTTGGATTTCGTTGTAGTAGCCTTCTGGGAATAGTGGGCGGATTGGACGGTCGATCAAACGAGATGTCAGCGTCTCAAACTCACTGGCACGGCCTTCACGCTTGCCATAGCCACCTGGGATTTTGCCCGATGCGTACATTTTTTCTTGATAATTGACGGTCAATGGGAAGAAATTTTGGCCAGCAACAGCTTCTGGACGCACAACCACAGCAACCAGTACAGACACGCCGCCCATATGCACAAGCACTGAGTTTGCTTGGCGTGCGATACGGCCAGTTTCTAGGACAACTTGTTGGTTGCCATATTGAAATTCTTGACGAATGGTATTAAACATAAACTTTTCCTAATGAATGAACTTTGGCAATATCTAAAGCCCTAAGCCATTACACCGATTGGAAATCCAACTTGTGCCATGCCTTAGAGTTCTAAATACCTGCCAAATTTTGCTTAAAATTAACGAAAAAACGGCACGCAAAAAGCACGCCGTTTTTTATTATCGTAAACAGGACTTACCTGTCGCCACAAAAGCGAATTAACGACGCAGACCCAGTGAACCGATTAGGTCGGTATAACGATTAAGGTCTTTACCTTTTAGGTAGTCAAGTAGCTTACGGCGTTGGTTAACCATACGGATTAGACCACGGCGGCTGTGATGGTCAGCTTTGTGAGTTTTGAAGTGGTCTTGTAGGTCGTTGATACGAGCAGTCAATAGTGCTACTTGCACTTCTGGGCTGCCAGTGTCATTTTCAGCGCGCTTGTATTTAGCGATGATATCGATACGATCTTGATTCGTTAGCATAACAATTTCCTAATAAGCAATGCAGTGATATTCAGGCAAGCATTGCATTGCTAAAGCTTGCCTAAGCCAATTGGCACTTAAACGCGGATTATAACAGATTTTTAAGCTGATGTCAGCTGATTTTGTGATTTTTGACAAAAAACCCATCAACGAGTGATGGGTTTGGGATGGCTATACCGCCTAAATGGTCAGATTAGAAGTTATAACGCAGACCAACTTTAGCACCGTATTGATTGGCTTTGGCATCAGTAAATTCGCCCAAATAGTTGTATTCTACGCCAGCATTTACCGCCATTTTTGGACTAACAGTATATTGCACACCAGCCAATACGCCGTAGCCAATTTCATCGGTATCTACAATCTCTTCTTTTGAAGATCCGCTCTCAATAATGTAGTTAGTTGCTGAATCATAAATCTTATAATCACCCATTGCATCACCCGTGAATTTATTCCAAGCAACGCGAGCACCGACATACGGAGTGAAATTATTCATTGATGCAAAATCATAAATAGCCGACAAACCAATCGACTGTGCTTTCACTTCAAGTGTTTCATTATAATCAGCAGAGATACCATTCATGCTTTCTGAGCCAGATCCTGAATAGTCTGCTTTACCGTAATTGGTATAATCTAGTTCATAACGCACATTGCCAGTGTCTGTACCAACGGCGACACGAAAACCTAGATCATTGCCTTTTAATTTGATATCTTCATCCACAAGTTTATATTCAGGCTTTGACAAACCAATATCACCTTGAACATAGTATTGAGCAGATGCAGCGGTTGATAGTGCAGCGATGGCTGTAGCAAGTACGATCTTTTTCATAACAATTCCTTAATAAACACCCTATCATATTGGGTAAATTCATTCTACCCTCCCCCTGCAATACTTGTCAAGAATTTTTGCAACAATTCAGCAATCATGTTACAAAATTTTTCAAGGCCATGAAAAAACCCATCAACGAGTGATGGGTTCTTAAGCCTAATAATGTATTAAAAATTCATACGCACGCCGATATTGGCACCCGTTTGGTCAACTTTGATGTCGCCTACTTTGCCCAAATAGTTGTATTCGCCGCTGACATTGACCGCCACCACAGGGGTTGCTTGGTAGCTGACGCCCACAATACCGCCGACGCCAACACGCGTATCGGTGTTATTATCTTCGCTGTAGCCGCAGAATTCACCGCCATAGCTATATGATGACACACAGCGGCGCAGCTCATCGCTTAGGAAATTGACACCCACACGAGCGCCGACATAAGGCGTTAGCTTGCTTGTATTTTTAAAGTCATAAAAGGCACTGGCACCGATTGAATGTGCGTAGACATTATACTCATCGTGGATATAAGCCGTGCCATCACGATAGTAGTAATTATCTTCAGCATTGCCAAAATAGCTGTAGTCATAAGCATAGCGATAGTTGCCTTTATCCTTGCCGATGCTGATGCGGCCGCCGACACCATCTTCGGTGCGGTTACTCTCACCAAAATCAAAATCCAGCTCTGAATAGCCCAAATCAGCCTGCCAGTACCATTGACCGGCATTGGTCGGAGTATCATAGATCGATGCGTTGGCAGCGGTCGCTGTGATCATCGCCAAAGCCAGTACAGACAGTTTTTTCATGGTTTCACCTTTTATCGTTGGGGTTGATTTATCGTTGGGGTTGATTTTGGTTTATTGTACGGCCAAAGCCCATGGTAGGCAAGTATTTGACATGGCGATTTGATGAGTTTCTTGAAAAATTTTGTAACATTTGCTGAGAAATTGTACAAATAAACCCACCGAACGCATTCGATGGGTCTGTAAAAGATGAGTTTATAAATTGAATAACGCTAAGCCACCAATTTTTTGGGTTGTAGCCTGCCTGTGCTTGCCACTTCACCAAGTCCGATAAACTCATCGCCTTGATACAGCCTTACCAAGCAAGTCTCATCAAATGCCGCCAATGAAAGCGCGCGATCTTTGACATTCAGTCGTTGACCGAGCTTTAGCCGTGCCGCCTCATCATCACTCACCATCAAAGTCGGCAGATGTGTCAGCATGGCATCAATCGGTAGCAGCCTACCCAGTCGCTCGCTCATCGGCAAAGCATCTAGCGCATCGGTCGTGATGGCATCATCCACACCAAAATCGCCCGTCATCGTGCGATGCAGCCGTGTCAGATGCCCCACCGTGCCAAGTCGTTTGGCAATATCTTCGCCAAGCACACGCACATAGGTGCCTTTTGAGCAGATGACATCAAGCGAGATGACATCATCACCGAGCTTGGTTAGGCTCAAATGGTGAATGGTGATGGCTCGTGGCGCACGCTCAATCTCGATGCCGTCTCGGGCATATTCGTAGAGCTTTTTGCCGTCTTTTTTGAGTGCTGAATACATCGGTGGGATTTGGCTTTGTGCGCCCGTCATAGCATCAGCGATGGCGTCGAGCATCGCTTGATCAAAACTTGGCACGGCCTGATGATCTATCGCCTGTCCATCAGCATCGCCCGAATCGGTCGCTACGCCTAGGCGAATGGTCGCCGTATAGCCTTTATCAGCATCCAGTCCATATTGTGCAAATTTGGTCGCTTCGCCAAATACCAATGGCAAAAGCCCAGTCGCCATCGGATCAAGCGTGCCAGTATGTCCTGCTTTTTTGGAATCTTGGCTGTCTGATTTGAACAAAAACTTCGCCTTTGCCAATGCCGAATGCGAGCTGATGCCTTGGGACTTATCCAATAATAAAATCCCTGAAATGACGGTCTTAGTGTTCACTCTGCCGTCTCATCATCATAATGCTGCTCGCTTTCGTGCGTCTTTTTCATCGCCTGATTGACCAAATCCATCATGTGATTGCCGTGCGCCGTCACTTCATCATAATGAAATCTTAGGCGTGGCGTGGTGCGAGTTTTCATCGTGTGCGATAATTCGGTACGCAAAAATCCTGACGCACGGTTCAAGATGGCGACACTCTCACGGTGGCTATCAATGTTCATGCCTGTGTCATTATGTGGCTCAAGGATGGTCACATACACATCAGCATAACCCAAATCAGGGCTGACCTTGACACTTGAGATGGTCACAAACCCCGTCAAGCGTGGATCGTTAATCTCATCACGAATCAAAGTGGCTAGCGTTCGCTGAATTTGATCAGCAAGTCGTTGTAAGCGTTGGCTCATATTTTCTCTCTAAAAATTCACTGATATATTGTTATCAAGTATAGCGTATTTTGGCGATGAAACCAATGATCTGACTTTTTAAATTTTACATTCAGTTAAAAGATGGCAGTTTTTATCATCGATGGCTTTTCTTAGCCATCAAACACGGCATTTTGTCAAACTTGACATATTAATGAAAAATTATGAAAAAAACAGCATAAATAACGCTTTTTTACACCGCTGTCACAGCATTAAGATTGCTTACCCGTCGTTACATTGATTTACTTTGATTTGCAAATTCTCATCGCCTGTGCATCATTTTTTGACAAAACTTGCCTATTTTTCAAATTCCAAAGCCCCTATACTAAAAACCAAGGAAGCACACAGAGCAAGAATACATGTGATGCCAACTTGCAAGGTGTCATGTTTGGATGACACCTGCTACAATCAGACATCAGTAAGATGTCATAGGTCAATGACTTAATCATTGATGATATTAATTAAATAAAAGGAAGACCATTATGAGCAAGCTAGTTCGTTTACATGACATTGAAGCCAATCATCGCGAAGTTTTAGGCGAAGGTTATTACAATCCTATCGGCAGCACCGCTTATGGCTTAGGGGAAGAAAAAATCGGTAAAGTCCAAGATGTGTTGGTCGAAGCTGACACTGGCAAAGTCCGCTATTTGGTGGTGGATGCAGGTGGATGGTTCTTCTCAAAAGAAGTACTGGTGCCAGCAGGATTGTCGCGCATCGTGGGTGATGATGTTTATTTTGATAGCTTGACCAAAGATCAGGTCGAGGCGATGGAGCCGTATGACCCAGATTACAGCTACAGCTACCAAGAGCAATTTGACAAAGATCGCGCATTTTATGCCGCAGATACACTGCCAGCTGACAGCCGCTTGGATCTGAACGAAACGCATTACACCGCACCAAATACCTTGGAGCTACTCGAAGAGCGTTTGACCGTAAATAAAGATCGTATCGTCTCTGGTGTGGTGAGCGTCGGCAAGCATGTGGTAACCGAAGATCGCCGCGTTGAAGTAGATCTGCAAGAAGAGCATGCGCACATTGAGCGTACTGCGGTGGATCGTCCTACCGATCGTCGCATCGGTGATGATTTGGGTGCTGACACCATCAGCGTCGAGCTGGAGGCGGAGCGTGCCAATGTCACCAAACAAACCTATGTGACCGAAGAAATCTCACTGGGCAAAACCACTGAGACGCGCACTGAGACCATCCTAGAGACCATCCAGCGCGAAGAGCTGAATGTCGATGATCTGGGTAATGTCGTAGATAAAGATGGCAACATCGTCACTTATGATGGCATCACCGCTGATGAAGTGCGTCGCGCTCGCGGCCTGTGATTGATCACAGACATCAAAAAGTCAGGGTTTTACTCTGACTTTTTTTGAACTTATTAGATAATTCAATGCTAAATTTGATGGCACCGATGAGGCATCTGTCTTCGCCTTGATGATGGCATCTGTTGGCTTAGCCATTAAGGACAACCATGAAAACAACCGATCAAAATGTGCAAACGCTTGAGCTACTAGAAGAGCGTGCAGAAGTCCAAAAACATCGCATTCATAAGGGCAAGGTGGTACTATCCAAACAAACCCGTATGCGTACTGTTCATGTACCTGTCACGCTGGCAGAAGAATATTTGGTGATCGACTATCAACCGCTAGACTCACTGCCTATCGATGAACAAATCCCAGTGATCGATGCGCCATCAAGCGCCAGCGCCCAAATCCAGCTCAATGGTGAGTTGATTACAGTCAGCCAAGAGGCGCCGATTGAGATCTTATTATCACGCGAGACGGCCTCAGTGCATAAGACTACGCACACCATCGAACGCATCAATTTACAGACCCACACCATCACGCAAGAGCACACCCTCACCGCCGAACTTCAAAAAGAAGTTTTGGACATCCAAGAAGGCGCGGATCTGCTGGTGCACGCCGACCCAGCCAACCATCCAAATGATTAATCGCTGGATCAGTCATCCAATAAAACGCCCCAAAAGCACAGTGACTTTTGGGGCGTTTGCTATTTGGCTATCACAGCTCGCGCTTGACCTCATGGATCTCAAAGACTTCGATCTTATCGCCTGCAGCGACCTCATAGCCCTTGACCGCAAGACCACATTCCATGCCAGCTTTGACTTCATTGACATCGTCTTTGTAGCGACGCAGTGACTGCAGCTGACCTGTGAAGATGACCTTATCATCACGCAAGACACGGATTGGCTTGTTGCGATGGATAGTACCTTCAAGAACCATACAGCCTGCTGCCGCACCGAATTTGCTTGAGCGGAAGACTTCACGCACTTCAGCGATACCCAAGATCTTCTCACGATGTTCAGGGGCAAGCATACCGCTCATCGCCGCTTTGACATCATCGATCAAGCCATAGATGACGCTGTAATAACGAATGTCTAGACCTGCTTCATCTGCCTTGCGCTTGCCTTGGTTGTCAGCACGCACATTAAAGCCTAGCAGTACCGCTTCTGAGGATTCTGCTAAGATGACATCAGATTCGGTAATCGCACCGACACCAGAGCTGATGACGCGCACTTTGACTTCATCAGTCGATAGCTCATCAAGCGCACCAAGCAATGCTTCTAGCGAGCCACGCACATCGGTCTTCAAGATGATGTTCAAGGTGGCAACTTCTGCGCTACCCATGCTGTCAAATAGAGTGTCTAGGCGCATCTTGTTTTGACGCTCAAGGATGCGATCACGCTCACGAGCGGCACGGAAATCAGCCACTTCACGGGCTTTTTTCTCATCTGAAACGACCAAGAATTCGCTACCTGCTGCCGGTGCTTCGGGCAAGCCTAGAATCTCAACAGGAATCGATGGGCCAGCTGATTTGATACGCTGACCATTCTCATCAGTCATCGCACGCACTTTGCCATAGTATTCACCCGCCAAGACCAAATCACCTTGGTTCAATGTGCCTTTTTTGACCAATAGACTTGCGACTGCACCACGACCTTTGTCCAAGCGAGACTCAATCACCACACCTTGGGCAGCACCATCGACAGGTGCTTCTAGCTCCATCAATTCTGCTTGAATGCTGATGACTTCCAGCAGTTCATCAATACCCATGCCTGATTTGGCAGAGACTTTGACCATCGGGGTATCACCGCCCCACTCTTCAGGGATGACTTCTTTGACAGACAGCTCATTGATGACGCGATCAGGATCGGCAGTGTCTTTGTCCATTTTGTTAATGGCAACGATCAGTGGCGTACCTGCTGCACGCGCATGGTCGATCGCCTCTTCAGTTTGTGGCATCATGCCATCATCGGCTGCAACCACTAGGACAACGATATCAGTCGCCTGCGCACCACGAGAACGCATTGCTGTAAAGGCAGCATGGCCTGGGGTGTCAAGGAAAGTAATCACGCCACGATCTGTTGTCACATGGTAGGCACCGATGTGCTGAGTGATGCCACCTGCTTCGCCAGATGCCACCTTGGTCGCACGAATCTTATCCAGTAGTGATGTTTTACCGTGGTCAACATGGCCCATGATGGTCACAACTGGTGGGCGAGTTTGGACATTGCCCGATTTTTCATCGACTGCCACTTGTAGATCATCTTCAAGCTGTGTGTCGCTGACTGGGATAAAGTTATGACCAAATTCTTCGATCACCAATGCCGCCGTCATCTGATCAATGGTATCAGATTCACGCACCATCTCACCCATCTTCATCAAGGTTTTGATGACTTCACGCACTTTGACGGCCATTTTTTGAGCCAAATCAGACAAAACGATACTCTCACCCACTTCGACATTGTGGACGATTTTTTCGACAGGCATTTCAAACTTATGCTTGTTGGCTTGTGATGATTTCAAGCCCTTTGAACGAGTTTTAATTTCACGCTCTTCTTGCTGACCTTTACGGCCTTTTTTGGCACCTTTGCCCGCTGTGCCTGTGGCGCCGCGCTTAATTTCACGGCGCTCTTTTTCGAACGACTCTTCAAGTGCCGCGCCCACCAAGCCATCTGCCAGCGGTGCATCATCTTTGGTGCGCACGATGGTGCTGCTGGCATTGTCATCGGTGTCGCTATAGCGCGAGGCCATCTGTTTCATCTGCTCAAGGGTGCGCTTTTGGGCTTCTTCAGCAGCTTTACGGCGAGTTTCGGCCTCCATCTGGCGTAGGCGCTCTTCTTCGGCTTCACGCGCTTCACGAGCCGCTTTGTCTTCGGCTGATTCTTGCTTGACCGGTTTGACTGGTTTTTTCTTATCAGTCTTGTTATCTGCTTTTGGCGCTTCTACAGCATCATCTTTTTTGGCTTTTTTGACCACAACGCTGCTGGTATTATCAGACTTTTCAGTGGGTGCGCTGCTGGCTCGCATCGCTGCCAAAGTCGCTGCTTGACGCTCAGCTGCTTCTTTTTTGCTGCGCTCAGCAGCTTGCTTGGCCTCGGCTTCTTTTAGGCGAGCTTCTTCGGCTGCACGCGCTTTAGCCGCAATTTCAGCTTCGATTTTGGCTGGATCGGGTTTTTCGTATACCACTTTTTTGGTGCGCACGACATTGACTGTCTTGGCTTTGCCTGATGTGCCAGTGACTTGAGCGGTTGAAGTGGTTTTTGATTTTAGGCTGATGCGAGATTTGGGAGTTTCGCCGTGGCTTTGTTTTAAAAAGGCCACCAGTTTTTCTTGTTCAATATCAGAGACGCTGTCGTTTTCACCACGCGCTGGCAAACCGGCATCGCTTAATTGTTTTAAGATGGTTTCGGGAGTTGTTTTTGAAAGTTGTGCAAGTTCTTTGACTGTTTTTGCCATTCATATCACCTAATTTTTTGGTTTGGCAAGTGGGTTTGACATCGCTGCCAAACGCCACTTTATGTATTGTATGCCAAACCTCAAGGCTTGGCAAAATTATTTGATCAGCGGCGCACTCATTGTGGTGCGCCCACGACTGCAGCGCCCACGATTACTCGAACCATGATTGGCGAGCTTGCATGATCAGCTTGCCGGCGCTTTGTGCATCTAGGCCTTCGATATCTTCGATATCAAATACCGCTTGTTCCGCCAAGTCATCCAAAGTAATGATCTCACGCTCCGCCAATTTATAGGCGATCGCAGGCGTCATGTCTTCTAGAGCAAGCAGTTCAGCGCTTGGCTCTTTGATGTTTTGTTGTTTTGCCAATTCATCTGAGATGATGACTTCTTTGGCACGAGCTTGGATCGCAGCGATGGTCTCATCATCAAGGCCATCAATCTCATAAAACTCTTCGACAGGTGCATAAGCCACTGTTTCGATGTCACTAAAGCCGACCTCTGCCAGTACTTCTGCCAAATCACGATCAACCTCCAGACGCTCATAGAACATCTCGATGACAGCTTGGTTTTCTGACTCTTGGCGCTCGTTATATTCTGATTCTAAAATCATGTTCAGCTTATAGCCAGTCAATTCAGATGCCAAGCGCACATTTTGACCTTGCGAACCGATCGCACGCGCCAACTGATCATTGGTCGCAAAAATCACATCGGCAGTCTTGGTATCTTCGTCAAGCACCAGACCGCTCACATCGGCAGGCTCTAGCGCGCTGATGATGTACTGGGCTGGATCTTCGTTCCAGACGATGACATCGATACGCTCGCCATCAAGCTCTTGCTGCACCGCTTGGATGCGCGTGCCACGCATACCGATACACGCGCCCACAGGATCGATGCGGTGATCATTGGTCTTAACCGAAATCTTAGCACGCAAACCTGGCAGACGCGCGACATCACGGATCTCGATGATCTGCTCGCTGATCTCAGGGACTTCTTTTTGCATCAAAGCGATCAGCATCTCTTTGTTGGTGCGAGATAGCACAAGCTGCGGACTTCTGCCATCACGATTCACCTGAGACAAAATCGCAGTCACACGGCTTTTTGGGCGCAGGCTTTCGCGCGGCAGGGTTTGATCTTTTGACAAGTAGCCTTCACCGCCCTCACCTAAGTCGATGATATACGCATCACGGCTTTGTTTTTTGACTTCGCCAGTTACCAACTCACCCAAGCGTGATTCAAAGGCATCCGCCACCAACGCACGCTCAGCTTCGCGAATCTTTTGGATAATGACTTGCTTAGCTTGGGTGGCTGCGATACGGCCAAATTCGATCGATTCGATTTGTTCTTCGACGATATCGCCGATTTTGTATTCGTTTTCGTCCAAGTCACTGATGGCAAGCTGACACGCTGGCATCTCATGATCTTCATCAGCCACCACTGTCCAGTAGCGGAAAGTGTCATAATCGCCAGTTTTGCGGTCGATATGTACACGAATCGCCACTTCTGGCTGTTCGGTATAGACTTTTTTCTTGGTAGAAACAACGAGCGCTTGCTCAATCGCTTCAAAAATATCTTCAGGATTTAGCCCTTTTTCGTTACTGACGGTCTCGACTACGGTCAAAATTTCACGACTCATCTGCAGATCCTTTGGGTTGGGTTAATGAATAATAACTTAATAAAATTGGTTAAATCGGTTTAGTCTTCATAGACCAAATGTGCTTTATCGACGCTGTCAAATACCACATCAAACTCAAGCTTATCTTCGGTAACCACCTTCATCGTGTCCGTGCCGACTTCGACCAAACGACCAACGACTTTACGACGCTTGGCATCACCAGCACCAATGGCATGAATTAAGCGTAAATTGACAATCTCGCCGACATATTCAGCGACCTGCTCACGGCTAAACAGCGGACGATCAAAGCCTGGGCTTGACACTTCCAGCACATATTCGCCAGCGATGGGGTCATGGACATCTAGGACGCCTGAGACTTGATGGTTCACCGCTGAGCAATCTTCGATGGTCACATGCTCGCCATTGGCACGAGCCTCTGGCAGGGTTTCGATATAAATACGCAACAGCGACTTGCGTCCTTGTGGCATAAACTCAATGCCCCACAAATCCACACCGCAAGCGGCAACCGCAGGGGCAATCAATTCAGTCAATTCAGCAATTTTGCTCGATGGTTTCATGATTTAAATTGTGTTTCCTAAATAAAGCGCACAATCTTTGTGCAAGTTTGGCAAATGATAAATACAAAAAAACCCACAAAACTTCTCGTTGGTGGGCAATCTTTATACCAGCCGACAGCTTATGCTACCATTGCAGCAATAAACCACCTAAATTCATCAAAACACAAATTTAGGATTTAAAAAAGTGGTAGCGGGGGCTGGATTTGAACCAACGACCTTCGGGTTATGAGCCCGACGAGCTACCAGACTGCTCCACCCCGCATCAATTTAGACTGCTTATTATACGGTAAAATTTACCAATGTCAAGCATTATTTTAAAAATTTTACCTACTTCATCAGTAGGAAATTTGGTGCGATCGGAGAGAGTTTAACTCGGCGATCACTGTGTACCATACTGTATCAAATACCTTTATCTATCAATGAGTTATAGGATTTTAGTGTGCCATATTGTATCATTTTAACCACTCAAGCTCTGCAATCTTGGTACACTGTATGGTACACTAGAAAAATAGAGCATCGATGAAGGCAATAAAAATTTATGACAACTCGCAAACCCATCACCACCGACCGCAGTATTAGCAGTCATAAAGCTGAAGAGAAAGAATATCATGTCAGCGTTAAAGGTTTTTCCAACCTTTATCTGTTGGTACGCCCCAACGAAACAAAATCTTGGATTTTTCGCTACATGTCACCAACGACAAGTAAAAGAGACAAAATCTCATTTGGTATCTATCCAAGTGTTTCTTTATCGCGTGCTTGTGAACTATGGCATGAATACTCAGAAGTGCTAAGCAAGAATATCGATCCAAAAGTTCACCGAGAACAGAAAAAAGCAGACACTAAACAAAATTTTAGTATCGATAATACTTTTAGCTATCACGCTGACCAGTATTTTAACACACTAAAAGACAACTTAAAAGACAATACGCTCAATAGAAAACAAAATTGTATTATTCTGATGAATGGCTACATCGGTAAAATGCCCTTGAAAGAAATCAGCGCACCTAAGCTTTTGGAAGTATTATTGGATATTCAGCAAAACAGTCTGCAAAAGAATGGTAAACCAACTGATAAAGCCAAGCGATGCGCAGGAATAGCTAATGACATCTTCATTTATGCTAAAACTCGTGGATTTTGCGAAAATAATCCAGCCGAAGGTATCAAAACTCAGTTGGACAAGCCCCGCTACGGTCATCGCCCTGCCATCACCAAGCCTGAAGACTTTGCCAAATTACTTCGAGATATTGATGAGTTGGCAAATAAAGTGGATACAAATACCATTAATGTACTGCGATTGACTGCGTTATTATTTGTTCGTCATGGCGACTTACGACACATGAAATGGCAAGATGTGGACTTTAATGAATCAAAATGGCGATTTCAGCCAATCAAAGGTAAAGGCAAGGAAAATATGGTTAAAGAAATGATCGTGCCATTGCCAACACAAGCGATTGATATTCTTAGACAACAACAATCTATCAACGGTCATCAAGAGTATGTCTTTTATAGCACTGTTGCAACCAAACAACCTGTCGTGTCTGAAAATACCGTTACCAAACATCTTAAAAAGATGGGCTATAAAGACATTCATTGCGTTCACGGCTTTCGTGCATCTGCCAAAACCATGCTTCAAGAACAATTAAAATACCCTGCCGTACTCGTGGAAATGGGCTTGGGACATATCACTAAAGATCAAAACGGTACAGCTTATGGTCGTTTTGAATTTTTGGAGGATAGAACTGAGATGATGCAAACTTGGGCGGATTATCTTGATGCGCTACGATGCGGTGAAGATGTATCACGCTTTAAAAATCGTATGCATGATGGAATATTAAAAGACCCAAATCAATTGCTTGAGATATTGCTTCAACAGATTGGTAAAGATAAAATTTTAAGTATGATAAAATAATATATTAGTAATTATAATCAGTAATTTTGATATCTAGGTATTTTAGCTTGAATAAATGCAACATATACTCTCCGCNNGCGGAGAGTATATGTTGCAATGGTCAAATAATTTCATTTTTGATTTTTGTGTTTCTTAATCGCTTGATCTTCAAATACGACCTCTCTTGGCTTTGAACATATTTCAATCGCATTGCAATTTTAATCCCCATTGACTAATCGCAATTTATAAATTATGATAACCGAAACCTTTTTCAAGACACCACCATGACCCAATCAGATGATACCAAACCCGAATCCCGTCCCAAATCCACCCATGGCGGTCGCCGTGCAGGCAGTGGTCGTAAGCCATCGCCATTTGGTAGTCCTGTGGCAAAGAAGATTCCTAGAAACTTATTGCCAATGGTAGAGTCTTTAATTCAAAAGAATAAAGCAGGTAAGCTGGGTGTGGTATTGACTACAGGCTCTGTACCATTAGATGCACTGGTCGCACATCCTAATCCAACTAAGCTTGACTTACCCATCGCCACAGAGAAAATCCCTGCAGGCTTTGCTTCCCCTGCTGAGGGTTATATCGAAGATTATTTGGATTTTAATGAGTATTTGGTGCGTAATCAATCATCGACCATCATCGCTCGCTGTGGTGGGTATTCGATGCTCGATGCTGGGATTGATAAAGATGATTTACTCGTCATTGACCGTGCTATCACCCCAAGTCATCGAGATATTGTCATGGCAGATTTGGGTTCTCAATACACCATCAAGCGATTACACATCTTAGATGATGGATGTGTCGAACTACATTCTGAAAACAGTCGTGGTGATGAGAGTTATCCTAACTACACCTTTAGCGATGGTGATGAACTTGCCATTGTCGGTGTGGTGATGCATGTGATTAAGGATGTGCGTAAGCGATAAGCTATCAATATCACTTAACTTGTTCATGTTGAAAAGAGTTACCAATTTCAAATTGCAATCTGATAAACTTTACAGTATCATATCGGTAACTTTTTTCAAGATGATATTTCATGTACGCATTGATTGATGGCAATAGCTTTTATTGCTCTTGTGAGCGGATTTTTAACCCTAAGCTTAAAAACAAAGCTGTGGTTGTTCTATCAAACAATGACGGCTGCGTAGTGGCTCGCACGGCTGAAGCCAAAGCACTTGGCATTAAAATGGGTGTGCCGTATTTTCAGATCAAAGAGCTTGTTCATCGCGGTAAAGTCATCGTCTTTTCAAGTAATTATGAGCTATACGGTGATATCTCTGCTCGGATGATGAACACCATTGCAAGCCTTGTCCCTGCTATTGAGATTTATTCGATTGATGAGTGTTTTGCGGATTTAACAGGGATTGATCAGCATCAATTATCTGATTTAGGCAAATCCATCAAAGACAGAGTCTGGCAATGGGTTGGTATCCCCACCTGTGTCGGCATTGCACCAACTAAAACACTGGCTAAATTCTGCAATCACCTTGCCAAAAGCTACCCACAGCACTTTGGCGGTGTGGTGGTTTGGGATGATTGGTCAAAAGACATTCAACACAGAGCCTTGGCAAGCCAAAGCGTGGATGAAATATGGGGCATTGGTAGTCAAACAGCACTACAGCTTAAACAGCTGGGCATCACCACCGCCAAAGACTTCGTCGATGCTGACAGACATCTTATCAGGCATCATTTTAGCGTCACCACCCAAAGAACATGGCAAGAGATGAATGGCAAACCCTGTGCAGGGCTTGAAATTGAAGAGCCAAAGAAACACATCATTAGAAGCAGAAGCTTTGGCAAAGCAATCACTGAGATTGAGCCATTGCAATCAGCCATCGCTTATCATATCGCTAGCGGTGCCCAAAAACTCAGAGAACAAAACACTCTAGCTCATACACTAACAGTCATTATCCGAACCAATCCATTTGGCAATCATCAGCAGTATTATAGCAAAAAGACCATTACCCTTACTAAAGGCAGTAACGATACTCGAGTATTAAACCAACATGCCCAAAAACTGCTTAAAATCCTATACAAACAAGGCTGTCATTACAAGAAATGCGGTATTGAATTGGGTGGGATTGAATCCATCCATCGTGTGCAGTATGATTTATTTGCACAACAAGATGAGTTTGAGCATTTAGAAAATCAAAACCTGATGCAAACACTGGATACCATCAATAAGCAATTTGGCAAAGGCAAGCTGATTTTAGGTTCGCAAAAGCTGTCTGATGACTGGCAGATGCGCCGTGAGCGGATTAGTCAGCGATTTACTACACGGTGGGATGAGCTGTTGAGAATTGGATGACATTGCCACCAATATAGCACGGTAATAAAAATTAATTTAAAATCAAAATATAGCAATAGCAGCATCAGCCATTGTTTTTTTATTAACAGACAAGCAATAGCAAAATCAAATACGCAATCCTTTCTTCCATTCCACCAACTTTTCAATAATCCCAATCAACTCCGCTCGCTCATGATCATCCAATTGGTTTAATAAGTTCATGATGTAGCGAGCCTCGTCATTTATCGTCGGATTGGCATTGGTCAAAAAATCCGTCGTCTCACAGTTATACAAAGTTGCAAATTCTGATAATCGCTTGATGGTCGGCATAATGCTTCCACGCTCCATTTTTGAAATCGCATCGTCGCTAACGCCAATATATTCGGCGGCTTGAGCTTGCGTAAAGCCTGCCAATTGGCGTTGATTGGCAATCGCTTTACCAATTGCTCGACTTAAGTTCTCATCTGTTCTGCGTGTCATATAGCCCACCTATGCTTTTAATGCTTAGTGTAGACATTTAACACTTGAAGTACAGATTGTTTAAGTTATATAATAGAACTTTAAGTACTATTTAGATTGGTAAATCCGTGTTTAAGTACTAGTCTAACACACAGTGATGGCGACTGAGGCTATGCTCAAAATTGCTGCGACACGATAAGACGCTTGACCTTAACAAGTGAATATTGATTTGATAAAGTAGCAGCATAGCCAATTAAGGATAAATTCATGAGCAACACCACCAAAACCATCATTAATAGACAATGGCACATCATCGATTTATTAACCAAAACTGATCACTACCTATCCACTGAAGACATCAAGCAGTATTTGCAAAGTAAAAATATTGCAGCAGAACTTCGCACCATTCAAAGGGACTTGAACGATTTAAAAGAAATTTTTCCATTAGAATGCCGAACCGATGACAAGCCCTATGGTTGGCGATGGGCAAGAGTGCAAGATGGTAAAAAGCAAGAGCTGACACTCATTCAGGCATTGGCGTTTCGACTGATCGAAACCCAATTGCAAGAACATCTGCCAAGCGAGTTGATGGATGGGCTTGAACCATTGTTTATTAAGGCGAGATTTATGCTGATGGATCGCAGTTGGCTAACTGGTGGCGATGGGATTTTGCTCAAAGATTTGGTTGATAGCCTACCCAGACCAATGTCGGACAAAGATCGTCATCATGCCATTGAGCGAAGAAATCAGCCAAAAGCTACCAAGCCTGCCATTTTTAGCGCATTAATGGACAAAATCCAAAATCATCAAGAGCACAAACAGCAAGCCAAACTGATTAAACAACTTAAAGCTGAGCTAGAGAAGTTGGGATTGGGAGAGTTGGCGACAACTATTGATTCCTAATTTAGAAATTTATTTAATTAACCAAAAGGAGTATACACCATGTATCTACAATCGCAAAAAAAGCTTGTTAATTTTCTAGACGAATTAAAAGCACAGCTACAAACCATTGATATGCCAACCAATGAAATTGAAGTTTTGGCAGAAGATATCAGAACAAAAGAACTGCTCATCCCTGTGGTCGGTGGCTTTAGCGCAGGCAAAAGTACACTGCTAAATACTTTCTTGGGCGCAGAAATTCTACCAACATCCATCAATCCTGAAACGGATTTGGCTGCCGAACTACACTACGGCAAAGAAGAATTTGTTGAAGCATTTGGACTAAAAGACGAAAGTGTTACAAGATTTGAACTGACAGAGTTTGCTGATATTAAAGCTCGTGCGCAAGAATTTTCGCATCTAAAAATTTATCTAAATAGCGAGCAATTACAGCGTATTGAACCACTGATTTTGGTAGATATGCCAGGCTTTGGTTCGTCACTTGCCAATCACAACAAGGCAATCAACTACTACCTACCAAAAGGCGCACACTTTATTGTTGTAACCAGCTCAGAAGAAGGCAATATCACGCAATCAATGATGCGACAATTGAGTGAATTTGACAACCTTGGTCGAGAGTTTCACATTCTACTAAGTAAAGCCAACCTGCGCTCACCTGAGCAAGTAGCCGATCTAAAGGCTTATATTGCCGATCAAGTAGAACTCAGCTTTGCATATCCACATGAAATTATTGCCATCGGTAATAATGACAAAGATGAGCTAAGCAAAGTATTTACTTCTATCAATCCAAATCAAATCATTGATAAAAACTTCAAAGATTTGGTAAAAAATCAAGCTGATAATGCGATTAATAACATTAACATCAAAATCAATACGCTAAAAAACAGCACTGAACTAAATCAAGAAACTATCGCTACGCTAGCTAGAGCCGTTCTAGATATCGAAAATCAAAAGACACGCATGATTTCAGATATCAAAAATAGTCATGGTGAAAACATCGCCAAACGCTGTGTGGATTATATCGGCACACAGCTGAATAACCATGCCGATGAATTGGGTACATACCTTGCCAATAAAAATAACCAACTATTCCAAGAAATGATTGTTACCATCATTCGTGATGGCTTGTCATTTAAACTTTCTCGTGAGTTCCAGTCGGTTGGTCATGATGTGATCCGCCGCTTTGAAACTGATACTTTGCATTCATTGAACGACTCCATGAAAGACTTTGGCATGGATGATGAATGGGTAAAATCAATCACCGGCAAAGTGGAACAGGCATTTTCAATTACAGGTAAGGCTATTAACGCTATTCAGACTCGTCTCAAAAAAGATGAGAAAGGTGATGAAAATCAAGATGCAAAACAAGCCGATGCAACAAACCAAAGTAAAAAAGAAAGTCAGATCGCTACCGCCCTTACCGCATATCGTACAGTTACTTCGGTGCTAGCAATCTCAACAGGTGTTGTCGGAGTAGCAGCAGAGCTTGTTATCGTGTTCTTGCCAGATATTATCAATTTTGCTAGCAAATATATGCAAGCCCAAAAAATCAAACAAGCTGTATCGTCAGAAGTGATTCCTAGAATCAAAAATGAGCTTTCAAGCAATCTACCACAAGCCATCAATGAGCAAATTCAAATGATGGTTGAAGATGTTTCTGCATCCTTTGAAAGTGAGTTAAATGAGAAAAAAGCCATTATTGAACAACTTGAGCAAGAGCGCCAAGAAAATAAAGAAATGATTGAAAATCAGATCGCCAAGCTTAAAGAAGTCAAATCAGCTATCTCAAACTTAGCTGAAGAGTCATTTTACTAATTGGAGCCATCATGACCAACATTCAAAAATACATTGGTTATCTTGATCAGCTTGGTATGATTTTGTCCGAGCATCAGATCGATGCCACAGATGTAAAGCAGTTTAAAGATGGTATCTTGACTCAGGATATGACAACAGAGCAGGATCTTTTGCGTCAGATACGAGATTTTGCCAATAGCATCACCAGTGAGCTAAATCGTCAAAAGAATGCCTTAAAAGATAACGATCAAATCAGCTCCCAATCAGCATTTGAACAGCAAAGAGCATTGCTTGATTTGCAACACGCCAATCAACGCCTGCAAAACAGTATTGGATCGTTCAATATCGATAATGTAGTTCGCAAAATCGTCACTCGTTTGAATGCTGAGCTAAATGACAATGCCGCTCGGCTTAGTGAATTTTATAACAACAGAGCAGGCTTACGATCTGAGTTAAACACCATCTGCACGCAGGTGGTGAATGCAACCATCAGTGACCAACTGTCTTTGAGTGGTTTGACCATTGAAAATTCGGCGTTGAATGAGTTGAATGCCAGTAATCAAAAACAGATTAATAACAGTATTCAACAAGTCTTTGGCGATCAAAGCAATATCAATGAATCAATTGTCAAAAAAATCGTTACTGAAATTTTAAATTTTTTGGAAACTATTTTACCGCAGAAGCTAAAATCTGCTTTGACTGGTTATCGCAAAGATCAGTTCCGCTTACATCTTGAGCAAACTCAATTTCCTAGGTATAGCGTCGATGTACGAGATAAGATACAAGCTTCGGTGACCGCTTGGTTTGATCAATTGCGCACAAATCAACAACGAGACTTTGAGCAAAAGTTGGTTCAAAAACAACAAGAAATTGATAGTTTTCAATCTTCTGAGCGTAACAATCAAAACTTGCAACAAAATAAGCTAGAACGCCTAAATGCTGCTTATAAGCAAATATTGCAATTAACCGAAAACACTTTGTACTAAGTCGGGTGGATTATGACACTAGAACAATTATTTAAAGCAAATGATAGCCTTGAAAAGCTAGTGATGGGCTTTGCATCAGATAACTATATTCGTCAAGAGATTTCAAATCTTAAGTTCAGTAACAATATCGACAGCACCGATGATTTGGCGAAAATTATCGAATCTAAGAAAAATGATGACAGGCTGATGAATATTGGTATTGTCGGACGAGTCAAAGCAGGTAAATCTTCTCTGCTTAATGCTTTGTTTTTTGATGGTAAAAATATCCTACCGAGTGCTGCCACACCAATGACAGCTGCTTTGACGACATTGACTTATGGTGAGTCATTTCAAGCATCGGTAGATTTTTATAATGCAAGTGACATTGCTAATATCGCTAGCAAACACAGAGAATATCAAGAGCTTTATGATCGCAAGGTAAATGAACAAGTTCAGCGATATACTGACAAGCGTGGCGAAGCGCCAACTGGCGAGCAGATGGAAAAAATACAGCAAATGGTCAAGCGAGACATCAAAGACCCTACGCTGTCTTCTGCTCATGACCAGTACGAAAGAATGAAGGCTTCAGGGCTGTTAAATACAACTGGTGACAATGAAGTAATCGAAGCTGGTAGCATGGAGCAATTAGCAGGGTTACTGCTTGAATATGTTGGCGCCAATGGTCGCTATATGCCTTTTACAAAAAGTGTGAATATCAGCCTACCTATTGAGAGCCTAAAAGATATTCGAGTCATTGACACCCCAGGCTTTAATGACCCAGTACAATCTCGTGAAGCTCGTACCGTTGAGCTTCTGCATGAATGTGATGTTATCTTTATTATCAGTTCTGCTAGTCAATTTTTGAGTGCTGAAGACTTTGATATGCTATCTCGTATCACCACCAAAGAAGGTATCCAAGAGATTTATGTCATTGCTAGCCAAATTGACAACTCATTCCACGCTAGTGAAAAGCGAGACACACCTAGTGAAACTTTGGCTGTATTAACCGAAAAGCTTGCCAGTCGCATCAAAGATGATATCGGTGCATTTCAACAAGCTCATCCCGAGCTAGGCTCTACTTTTAATGCGCTAATCCAAAACAGTCAATCTAACTTGTTGTATTCATCTGGTGTGGCTTATGGTATCGCCCAAAAACTTGCCAAGCATGAAGAATTGAGCGAAAACGAAAAAACACCATGGGAAAACCTAAAACGCAGTTTTCCAAATCATTTTAGCGATGAAGACATCAAAACTTCTATCCATAGTTTAAATGACATCGCCAATATCGATAATATTCGCTCTGTACTCATCGATGTTCGTCAGAAAAAAGATGAAATTATCCAAAAGAATATTGAATCTTTTGTTGCGACTAAATTTAAAAACCTAACCAGTTATCGTGATGGATTGTTAAAATTAGCCGATCAAAAAATGCTGGAATTGGAACAAACCGATAAAACTCAGCTAGAAAAACAAATCGAGCACTATAAAGAGCTTGAAGTCAAGGTGCGTACAGAGATGAATAGCTGTTATAGCACCTTGATTTCCGATCTACAGGAACAAATTGACACTCGCATGATTCATGCAGTCAATGAGCAATTTAGCTCAACACAAAAAGCTTACGAACATAATACCGGTAGCGAAACAAAAACTGAAACAAAAGATAAGAGTGGCGTTTTTCCTTGGTTGGCAAGAAAATTATGGGGTGGCGGTACTAAAGCTATTCAGGTGGAGCAAACAACTATTTATGCCAATCACTGTACGCAAGCCTTGTATGAGTTCATGACTCGAATAGCTGATGCGCTTGGCAGCACCAGTAAAAATATCAAAAAAAGTTTTAATGAAAAAGTTCGTCATGACATCATGAAGACTTATCGTGAGACAGTGAATAATGATGAGTTGATTAAAGAAAGCATTGCTCGTTTAGCCATTCAACACACCCAACGCTTGTTTGCTGTTCCTGAATTCTCAGGTATGCCTGAAATCCCATCACAGCTTAAAGGGAAAGGCAAGCTTGTAGGAGATGATGCGGACGAATTTTTGAGCGATTTGGAGGACTTTACTCGCAATTTGCATGATTCATTTAGAAAAGAAATCAGAATGTATGAAGAAAGGGTTAGGCTAGCACTGACACAAGCAGATCAGTTTGGTGACCAATTCTCCAGAAGCTTTATGGAGGCTTGTGAATCTTTGTTTGAAGCACTTAACACAATCAACCAATCAAAGTATCGTCTTGAAACCTTTAAGGCAGATCTTGTTGCATTGGAGTTGGTATGAGTTCTTCAAGCAATACAGCTGACAATGCCCAAATCCAAGATGAATTAGGGTTGCTGAAGAGAAACGCTAATTTGGTCAATCAGCAGTCACTAATAGTCAATTTGCTATCCATGCAAGAGCCTGAAAATGACTCATTAAATACATTTGACAAGTTGGTACGAGAAGATTTTTGGGAGCTGTCTAAGGCGTTGGGTCAATCGACAGCTCGCCAAGATTATCTGACGCTATCTGCTATCACTCAAGAGTTGCAGATGGTCGTTGGCTCCCCTGATATCCACATGAAAAGCATCGTTGGTATTTGTGGTGGCTTTAGTAGTGGCAAGTCAGCTTTAATTAATAGCTTTATTGAATCATCAGCGGTTCGACTAACCGAAGGTGTCAATCCTGTGACGGCAGTAGCCAGTTATGTGACTCACCGTCCGACTCTACAAATGCGAGCCTATTCCAAAAATGGTAGTAGCTGTGAGCTTACCCAAGATCATTATAAGCAGCTAGATCATGAAGCTCAAAAGGATTCGCCAATCGACTTACAGAGATTGCTATCATGCGTCACCATTGGTTTGCCTATGGCGCATAAAGAAATCTTTGCTGAATTGTGCTTGATTGACACTCCTGGTTATAATCCTGCTGATTTTGGCACAAAGACAGCTGATCACAAAACAGCGCATAAATTCGCCAAGCAGTCTGATGCACTAATTTGGGTGGTCAGTGCCGAGCAAGGTACTTTGCCACAGTCAGATATTGATTTCATCAATGATATCAAAGCTAACGGCTTTACAGGCAAGCTATATATTGTTATCAACAAAGCGGATCTTAAATCAGAATCTGATCGAGAGATCATTTTGGAAGAAGTCAGAGATAAGTTGGATTTTGAATTTCTTGATTATGAAGGTATCAGCCTTTATAGCTCAAGCCGACGAGTAGAACTTGGTTATTATAAGCAGTCTTTGCTTGAATTTTTAGCCAGTTGTGCATCGCCGGAGTCAAGTCCACAAAGCTCATCGGATATTGCTCACGAGGGATTTGGATTTTTGCTTACTCCAAGTTCAACAAGAAAACTCTCCAAGTCTGTTTTTAATGGTGTTCATACCAAAATCAATAATATCTTTGATGGTTATCAAGATCTTATTAAGCAAAATGAAGCATGGATAATTGACCTAAGAAAACAATTTAAATCCTTGGTCTTGGATATCATGCAAGGCGGCGGTTATGATGCCCTAGATGCCACTGAACCAAGAATTAATAGCATTCTTGATCTGGTCGATTGCAAGCTTACGCTTAAGCATACAGAGCTTACACCGAAAGTAGAAGAGCTTCGAGCGGCATTGCTAAGTTGTACTTATCGGATTGAGAAAGACCTAAAGGCACAATAGAGAGTTAAAAACCAATGTCCCGCCCACCAAAACCGCTTAAAGTACATTGCAAGCATTGTGGCTATAAGGCAGTTTACAACCCAAACTCCGATTGCTTGGTGACTAAACCACCAAGCAATCAACGCTGTCCACGCTGTCTGTCGTGGTGTGAAATTGGTGATGCCAAAGCGATTAGTGTGGGTGGTATATGGATTGTGATTGAAAAGCCACCCTATGAGCAACTAGGTTAAGGTTATTACACCATCAAGAAAAAAATTCTTGTCATTGTTGCCTTTTCTCACTTAAGTCCATTAGCCCAAAAAAAAGAGAAACTATGTTTGGTTTATATGCAAAAGTTATATTTAATAAACAAGTCAAAGTTGTGGATTTTTCTGCTCTTGATAGGACTGTCACTGTAAAACTATCCAATAAAAAGATAGTAAAAGCCGATGTGACCGTTACTAGTCCAGAACAATTTTCCGTTCAACTGATCCAGGCTGGTTTAAATCTGTTTGGGCTACCGTCTGCAATTAAGCGGTATGAGGACTATGTGAACTTCTATAATGACCTTGAAGATGCTGATGATGACATGGAGAGTGACAATGCTCATCATACAGAAACTGCGGATAAAACATTTGGTGATGCAATTGAGCTAACTCTCCGTGGATATGAAGATGAGAAAAAAGATAAAATCAGAGAGCTAAGCCTTGTACTGAGCAAAATAGTGGCTGAAAAAACCAAAGTCATAAGCCCCAACAGTTTTAATTCCGACTATAACAAAAACGATGGTTATGGCAATTTCGCCAAAGAAGAAAAACTAGTGGCAGACTGTAGTCAGATGTCCGATGAGCATCTCCGTAACAAAAAATTGAAACAGCTCTACGCAAAAATTGAAAATTTAGGAAAATAGAAATGAAGTTACTTTTTTGGGTTATTTTATTGCTTGTACTAGTTGGGTTGGTTGTAGCAATTATTTTCTTGGTAGATTTGGTTAAAGCCGTACTGAAGAAAATAAAGTCTTAATCGCTTGGAAATTTAATCAGAGCAGTACTAAGTGCAGACATAAGTGAGTTTGCGATGATTGATTGCATAAATCATCTGATGAATGAGAATAGGCAGGCGTACAATATAAGAGTAAAAATAAATTTTTCAAAGTTAATATAATAATATCAATAGCTTGGGATTCTCATTAAATTCCGACCGCCAGTACCATTTGAGAGTGCGAAAGGATTCAAAAAAAATACTCGAAAACCCTTGAAGTATATAGCTTGATGAGTTTTTTGTCCTATAAGCACCTATTAACCTCCAGATAATCCTGTGAAAATAAGGGTAGAATTAAAGCAAATAAAAAAATAAAGCCTGCTACCTGTGCAGGCTTTATTCCTAGCCATCATTGACGGCTGGCGATTTTACTATTTATCCACTCAGCAATTTCACTCGCCACCCATGCTACTCGCACTTCTGACAACTGAACTTTTTTAGGGAAAGTTGCATCATAGCTTTTTGATGTCTCGTCATTCATGCGATAAATAGATGCTCTACTAAGTCCTGTGTATTTCATTACCTCATTGACCGATATAAGTCGTGGCATCACAACTGGTACATTAATCTGGCTTGGTGATTGATTGATATTAGCTGTTGTCATGATAAACTCCTTGATTGATATAAAGCAACATTCGCTTCATATCAATCGCCAGTCTCATATTTTTTTATAGCGTCTCATATTGTCTAATTGGTGACCACTCCCACACTTTGTTGCAAGCCTTTTTCTAGCGACCATGATTCATTGATAGGTGGAAGTTGAGTGTCTAGCGAATAGTCTACTGGATAAAACTCCTCCACGATCTCACCACCCTCCTCTATCTGCGTCTCAAAGCCAGAATTGACATAGCCCTGCTTGGCGATCTCTTCAAGAGCCTGCTGATCAAACCCACTGTTTTGCTGTTCTTTAAAGATTGCTTGGGCGTTCTCCACCGCTTCTTTTAGACTAATGCCCTCTTGTAAGGTCAAATCAACATAATAGATCGGTGTGCGATAGCTTTGAGTTGTGCTTTTGCCACGAATGATCAGCTGCAACGGCAAGCAAGACAACAAACCGCCCGATACAGCATTGAAGTAGCTCAATCTTGCCATCAGCGTACGAATGGAGTTATAGCCTGTGGTGCGAAACACAAATGCACCAAGCTCATCACTGTCATCCAAATTCACATACAGCCGTCCAAACAGTTTACAGTTGCCATTTTGTCCAAGTGGGCAATTCTCTGGACTTGGGCAAGCTAGGCTTTCTATCCCATTATTTGTCCGTCTTTGGCACATCTCGCCATTGCCAACACACATTGGTCTGCCTGTCTGTCGATCAAATAGCGTGTATTCTGCTCGTAAATTCAGCTCTGGCGTGTTAAACAACATCCGTACAGGGATTTGGCGTAGTTTGCCGTTGGTGCTATGCTGTCGTAATTTTTCATCTATGGGATGATTGACCCAGCCGTCTTTGCCTTGGATTTGACTGGTGATGGTGAATTGGTCGTCTTTTTGTGGTACTCGCTTACCATTTTTCTCGATCACTTTACCAATGCTGATTCTGCCTAATACTGGCGGGGTAATGGTCAAACCTTTAATCATGGGATAACTCCTTATAAATTGATTTATTTGATAAATTTGATGCCAACAAACAAAAAACTCATGCCGTACGGTTTGGGGCATGAGTTTTATGCGGTTTTTGGAAACTTAGTTAATTGGCATGAGTAGTTGATGCCGACTGATTAATAACAAACCGCCTTCTACCGTGACGCACCTGCGGATACTGGCTAAGAAGCTCGGGCTTATCCCTTAACAAAGCCTTGCTGTCTAGGACTTGGCTATCCTTCGATCTCTTCCAACTGATTGAGCCATGTTGAAATATTGCCACTTCATGTTCTTTCATGGCTTGGCACAGTTGTTGCTTTAGAAAGTCAAACCGAGATTCATGCTCATCAATCAATCGTTTTTGTTCGATCAGCTCATCAAAGTAGCCATTGAGTGTCTGATCATCACTAAAATCGATACTGTCTTGATTGCTATTGGGAAATAGGCTTTGTAAGGCTTTTTGAGCAGACTCGCTACCATCAGCAGGTGGAGCGATGTCTTTTTCGACATACTCCCAAAAGCGTTTTTCTTGAGCAATGATATATTCAATCAGCCGCTCATCTCGCTTAATCTCAAACATACGAGCTTCATGACCACCAATCAATACGCACACATGAGCAAGCTGTTTGCCAGTCACTGCTAATTGATGTTGTACCTGACAGGCAACATATAACGGTACGCCTTTTTGCCAAAGCTTCGCCCCATGTATGCCAGCGGTTTTGATTTCAAGTACACCCACTTCAGGATTGCTCACTGCATAATCAAGATTGGCTAGCATGAACTTATGCTCAGGATGCTGTAATACTGCATTGACACGGCGAACTTTATTGCCTGTTCTAGCGGTGTAGTATTTGGCAACCAAAGGCTCAAGCTGTTTACCCCAATATAGTGGTGCATAGCCATCTGTACTCACTTTGGCAGGTTCAATTCGACCTGTCTTGATAAGCCATAATTCAAGCTGTGACATATAAGGGTTTACACCACAAACAGTTGGTGCATCACTACTGCCAATACCTTGCTTGCGTACATCTAGCCATTGCTCATAGCTAAGTCGCTTAGTATCAACAAGGCGTGTGGGTTTATTTGGCTTAGTTGTGATGACAGCCTTAGTCATGGCAGTGGATTGGGTATCGGTGTTAATAGAATTGGTTGAAGAGGTATTCATAAAAAAACTCCTTGGATGAAATGATTTTTTGATTAAAATAACTTTTGCTATTAAAAGACGGCATAAACCCACGCCCCCGTGATGGGAGCGTGGTTGATATGGTAATAATCATGACTGTATTGATTATCCTAGACTGCTTAAGCCACCAGTCGCATTGCCTCTTCCAAGCCTTTTTGTTTAAGCATTGCACCTGTGCCAAACCAAGCAGAATCAAGTCTGTGATCCATCGACATGGCACGGCGTTCATGATCAACAAACTCAGTGATAGAGCAAAGCAGTCCGTAAGCGGTATCTTTGGCACTATCCAAATCTGCACCACGACCTTGACCATTAAACATTGCCATGATTTGATTCATGGCTTTGGCATTCGGGATGACGCTTGAGTTTTGTCGTTGATTGGTAGCAAAGGGAATGATGTTGTAATCAGCATCATTAAACACTCGGTTTAGAAAGTTGGTAGCTTCAGCCTGAGTCACACGGCGTTCGGACAATTGTTTCATTTGATAATTGTGTTCATCCCATGTGGAGATGGATAAGCCAAGCTGTGCTTTGACTTTTTCACCATCAAACACGGTGCTGTGTGGCACTTTGACCACGCCACCACGATTATCAGCCAAACTGATTGCCAAAGTGTTATTACACACCACTCGAATGGAGGTGAACTGTGCTGTGGTGGCTAGCGTACCATCACAAGCTGTAGCAAGTAGCACATAGCCATGACTGACATCTTTACCCTTTAAAGTGGCAGATTGACCAGTACGAGCCAATGCCCATAACTTGCGACCGCCTTTTAGAACGCCTGCAGTTTCAAGTTCAAAATCGGCTTTTTCGGTCAAGTCTCGATAAAACTCCAAGATTTCTCTTGGTTGCACCTCTTGATAACGCTGTGATACCACAGACAGTGCATCCAAAGTATCTGAGCGATATAGCACCTTATGGTCACAATACGGCATGATGATATTTTGTCCTGCACTATTTTTGGCGGTATAACTAACATCGGCAGACTCAATACGCCAATTCATACCTGATTCCCTTGCCCAAACATCAATTGGTTGATTGGGCGATAACTCACGACCAATGCCATGCCAAGGCTTATCACCAACATAAGCCATCGTTTCTACTTGATGTGCCATCATAAACTCCTTAATGTATCAATGATCAAACTTCTTTAAAATCAGCAAAATCAGTTGCCGTCTTTACAACATCATCACGCTTTTGGAAGACATGATGACAATTTTGGCAATAAAACATCGACTGCTTAAAACCAAGCTGTTTAAACCGTTGATGCTCTTGCACAAGGCTGATCGCACCACCTAGCACCACGCCAGTCATGACACCGATGGCAGGATTGACACGGTAGTGACGACAAATTGATGCACCAATGCTGGCTAGCACACTTGGCGAGAATAAGGTTTGGTTCAATGACTGTGGAAAAAAGGTACTTGAGCCAGTCATGGGATGGGTATTGCGTGAATAGCATTTTTCACAGATAGGATTCATATTAACTCCATTGCTTGAATAGATTTGGTCAAAGAGCAGACCAAATGGTTAATTGATACCGCCAAGCACTAGGGATTGACGGCATTGCTCATGAAGGTAATATGTATCTATAAAAATTTTGCTATGAAAAGCTTATAACTTAGCCACGGACACTTTGGTTATGTTGTTTTAGTTTGAAAGTCCCATGTCCAAAGGTTCTCATGCCTTTAGTTTTAACAAAGGGATGTTGGTCATATTTGTCAGGCTTAGTCAGGTATTTGGCAGCTTTGATGGCATTGAGTACTTGTATTTGATTGCTTCGATGTATCATGCCAATGCCAAGCGTACCTAATTGCTTAAATCGGTCGATACGCTCATTATCATGGCAATTATAGTGGCAACCTTTGTTGCCAGTAATCTCACTCCATTTCTCACCAACTTGGCTTGCAGCATACCAATCTTTATTCTTTTTATTGCCATCGTAAATTAACAGCAAATGGCAATGATAACTACCAGTCTTACTACTTTGCTCGATTGCCCAGACATGACCCTTAAGATGCTTAAAGCAAGATCGCTTCCTGCCAATTTGATATCTTAGTCGATACATATCTTGAGCGAATTGCTCAACCCCTACATTGGCATCAGAACAGTATTTTAAGTCCACCCTGACGAACAACAACCGAGCGTAACTAGTGATCAATGCCGTTAGATAGTTTTCCAAAGACTGTGAGTTTTTCTTTTCGGATTTGGATATTTTCTCTTGATACTCTTTTGGGCTATACCCTTGATTGTACAGTACAGCTAATTTATTGACCGAATCATCATCCCAAAGTATTTTGTCTGAGCAATCAGACGAACAGGCAATAGATTGGGAAATTTCGATCAGTTTTTGTATCGGGGTACAATATTCCCAGTCGGCATTCATCTGACTCATAAATAAAGGATAACAACGATTGAGATCGTTTTGGATTTCCTGTAGTGCTATTTCGTCTTTATTAGGTTTTAGCAATGATTCACAGATTTGATAGATTTTTACAAGTATAGCATTTGGATTTTGATTGATGGACATGACTTACTCCTTGGTTGATTTCAAGTCATATCAGAAAAGTATGTTGTATTTTTTTACAGGGTGAATATCTTGGGTGAGGTATAGGGGTGGGTATATTATTAATAACCTGCCAAATGGAAATTTAATAATGCAATGTAGCATGGATGGTCACAGAGCAAAATATAGGGAATTATTGACGGTGGCAGGGTAGGAAAGTTAGTGGCAAAAAATACAGCAACCAAAATGATAAAAATCATCCTTTGCTTGATTTTGTCAAATGATTGGAGTGTTCAGGTTTGTTAAGCAAAAGACAATCGAAAATTTTTTTGATGCTGGACAGTCAATGGATAATTTATTATAATATCCGAATAATAATCATCTCCTCTCTCTTATTTTATTCGACTCAAAAAAAATTTATATTGGCTCCATGACGCATGTATAGCCAGGCAAAGCAGAATTCACCAACCTTGGCTACAGCGAACGATTTGGAAAGCCAACTGTTTGCATTTTTTTTGACAATATTTTATCTAATTAACCATGATGATGACCGAGTTTTATATTGGATAATAATATATCCCTATACGCTTTGTAAAATATAGGTATTGTTATGTTTTTGTGACAAAAATAATAACTTTTTGATTTGCAAGGTATCAGTAATTTGCTATAATTGTCACATTAAACTAGACTTCTGTGATGATTTTTTATGAACCTGCCAGCACCCTCTATAACAACCTCCGTACAGTCCATCAACCAAAGCTTCTCACCTCAAATTTTGGAAAGATTTAAGTCGCAATATGCAAATAAAATTCTTTGGATTGATGATAAGTTTCATAAAACATTTATGAGATTAATTGATAATTCAAGCATAAACGATGCCAAGCAAATCATCTATATTCACAATAGCAGAAAGGGAAAAATTTTTAATTTTGATTACAAATCCGAATATGATATATTAGTAGAATTGCAATCAATTGTTTGTTCTTTGTCAAACCCAACAAAGGATTTACAAGAACTCTTTTTCTTTAAATCAGTATGCTTATTGCCAGTTGGAACTTATTCATGGATTGCAGAGGATCTTGATGCTATTTTATTTTTCTTAAATAGAATGCCTGGAAACCCTATTGTGGGTAGAGCCTTCAGAGGCGGCAAAGAGCTAATATCTGCTTTTATAAACTTTATTCAATTTCATACCATCGATAATAGATGTGCGGATGGTTTTATCAGATACATCCCCATAAATTTTGCAACTCCTTTTGATCTGGAATACTATTCACTTAGTTTTGAAGAATACAAAAAATGGTATCTTAACCATATAACACCACGCAAAGAATTTAGATGGCTTGAAAAATGCAATGATATGCAGCTAGACAGCCTTATTGAAAATTTGGAAAAAAATAATCTTAGAATCCTAAAGGGTGTTTTTCATCCCGTCACTACTCAAGATAAGATAAGTTTAATTATCTCCTCCATAAATTCTGTTGATTGGGTAGATGACCAGTGTCATTATTCACCGTCTCAAATTAGTGAATGCTCTATTATTGAATGCCTCGTAAGTGGCACCTATAATCTTTCGTATTTGGATGGATGGATTATTCTCAATAATTTAGATAAAAATATATTAAGTGAAAATATAAATCCTGACAAATACATGTGGGTCGGTATACGCCCCGAGGAAGTACCCGAGAGCTTTCAAGATACTGCAATGCAAAATGGGTCAAGATTTATAGAATGCATCCTAACTTTATATGCGATACCTGCCATAAAAACAGTTATCCACAAAGGAAGAGATAGTTATATTAAACAGCTTTATGATGCATCAAGACAAAAGAGACATAGAGACAGTCAATCACTTAGCAAAGAAGAATGCCTAGTTAAAATACTGAAAAAAAATATGCCGATTTTAGAAAAATTGGCACAAGCAGAAGGTCTATCAAAAGATAAATACATAAATAAATTGATAGTTGAAGCTAGCAAGCCCAAATGAACACGCTTCTATAAAACAGCTAAAAACAAAACAAGCCTTGCATTTATGGTACACTGGGTGGTACACTATAAAACGCAAGGCTTGCTAACTTCTATATATTTCAATGACTTACAAGTCGTATTTGGTGCGATCGGAGGGACTTGAACCCTCACGCCGTGAAGCACCACCCCCTCAAGATGGCGTGTCTACCAATTCCACCACGATCGCAAAACTGCTGAGTATTCTACCTAAAAATACCGCCCAGTGCAAGCAAATTTGACAAATCAGTTGTTCGGCTCGGCAGGTGCTTGGCCTGTGGCTACGGGTACATCTAAGCGCAGCTGATCTTCGGCTTGTTTTTGGGCGAAATGCGCCAGCGCAAGACTGGTCATAAAAAAGATCGCCGCCAGCACCGCTGTCGTGCGCGTCAAGAAGTTCGCCGAACCTGCCGCACCAAACACCGTACCTGCCGCGCCTGAGCCAAACGATGCACCAGCGTCGGCACCTTTACCGTGCTGAATCAAAATAAACCCCACCATCACGATGGCAACGATGATATGAATGGCTAAAAGAACTGTAAGCATAAACTTCTCAATTAAAACTCATACACAAAAAAAATCAAAATCACGATGCAAAGGCTGCCACAATCTGAGCAAAGGCATCGGCTTTTAAAGAAGCACCTCCAACCAAGGCACCAGCCACCTCCGACGCCTCAGCAAAAGCAGCAGCGTTGTCGGCATTGACACTACCGCCATACAGCACACAGACCTCTGGCAGCTCTTTATCCGCCAGCGTCGCGCGTATATGGCGATGCACTGCCACCACCTCATCGACCGTTGGTGTCAACCCTGTGCCGATCGCCCATACAGGCTCATAAGCGATGATCAATTGGCTGCGTGGCACGCCCAAACCATCCAATACCGACAGCTGTTTTTCTAATACTGACAGCGTTTCGCCAGATTTATATTGGCTTTCGGTTTCGCCAACGCACAGTATGACCACCAAATCAGCAGCAATGGCTTGCTGGATTTTTTTGACCAGTACTGGATTATCCTCGCCTTGGTATTGGCGGCGTTCAGAATGACCCAAGATCACAAAGCGCGCGCCTGCATCGACGATCTGCGCGGCCGATACATCACCTGTGAATGCGCCTGTCACGCCAGTACTGGCTGAAATATCCTGCGCACCGGCCCAAATAGCACAATCGCCCAGCACAGCTGCCACCTCAGACAAATGCAAAAATCCAGGCGCACAGCCCAGCTGCACCTGCGTTTGATCCGCCAAAGCTGCTTTTACAGCTGCTGCCAGCGCCTTGGCTTCATTCAAGCTTGCAGGATTGAGTTTCCAGTTGCCGATGACATATTTTGATGTGCTTGCTGTCATGTGATGATCCCTGTCAGATACGATGATTGTGTCGCCCTGCCCTCTGATCAGCCCAATCTGCTAGCTGATCTTGTTGCCGATATGGCACGATTGACAAGGTCAACGCGATATTATAACCCAAAATCTCTTAAAACACGCTCATTTGTTTTAAATATTTATCAAAATTTACAAATTTTCAGCAAATCGGCATCAAATGCGTACTCAAGCCCATCAAACATGCATAAATAAACCCAACAGCAGGTGTTGGGTTATCACAGTTAATCTAGATCAGCGCAGCTTTAATGTCATCAAACCAAGTACCACAAGAATAATACAGACGATGTAGAATCGGGCGACGACTTTGGTTTCTTTGAGACCCATTTCTTCAAAATGATGATGCAGAGGCGCCATCAAGAAAATGCGTTTTTTGCGTAGGCGATACGAACCCACCTGCAAAATCACCGATACCGCTTCAGCGACAAAGATACCGCCCATGATGGCAAAAGCAAGCTCTTGACGAGTCATCACCGCAATCGTGCCAAGCATACCGCCCAATGATAACGCCCCAACATCACCCATAAAGACATCAGCAGGCGCTGCGTTATACCACAAAAACCCTAAGCCTGCACCGATGATGGATGCACAGACGATGGTGACTTCACCATTATAAGCGATGTGCGGTACGTGCATATAGTCTGCATAGTTGGCCGAACCTGAGATATAAGCAAACACCCCAAGCCCTGCGGCAACCATCACCACTGGCAAAATTACCAGACCATCCAAGCCATCAGTCAAGTTCACCGCATTGGATGAGCCTGCCAACACAAAATAAGTGGCAATGATAAAGCCTAATCCCAATGGAATCGCCGAAAATGGAATGACCACATCTTTAAATAGTGGAATCAGCATATCTTGCATGGCGATCATCGTCGCTGCATCTTGTTGTGTGGCGATATAATACAGCGAGCCGCCAGCGAACAGTGAGCCGACCGACAGCCAAAAATATTTTTTGCGAGCGATCAGACCTTGTGGGTTTTTGTGTTTGATTTTTAGCCAATCATCTGCCCAGCCAACTGCACCAAAGATGACCATCACCACCATCAAAATCCACACATAAGGATTGGACAAATCCGCCCAAGCCAAGGTCGCAATACCAATCGCCACCAAAATCAGCACGCCGCCCATCGTTGGTGTGCCTTGTTTGGCAAGGTGAGTTTTTGGGCCATCATCACGCACCGCTTGACCATATTTGAGCGTACGCAGATAATTAATCACAGGCTTACCGCCTAAGATCACGATGACCAATGCTGTAATTACCGCAAGCAGGGCTCGCAAGGTCAATGACCCGATGGCGATGTCTGTTTGTTGCAATAACCAATAAAGCATAATTTTTCCTTAAAGTATCTTATAGTCTTAGACGGTGGTCAACTCATTAATCAATGTTTCCATTGCCATACCACGAGAGCCTTTGAATAGCACAGTGGCTTTACTTTGGTTGAGTAATTCTTGCAAATCCTTCAGCAAAGCTGGCTTATCTTGATAATGCGTCGCAATCGGCTTGATGGCATTGATGGCATCAGCGGTGTGTGCCATATGCACCCCCAAGGTCAATACATGGTCAATGCCAAGCACTGCCAACTCCTTACCCAAGCTTGCGTGCTCACTATCAGCAGCATCACCCAGTTCAAAAATATCACCAAGCACCAAAATCTTGGTATTTTCTTCGGCTTCAAGCACACGAGCTGCTGCCATCATCGATGCTGGATTGGCATTATAAGTATCATCAATCAAGCTATGCTCGCCAAAGCTGATACGGGTCAAGCGACCTTTTGGCGGTACTGCCGACTCAAGCCCTTTGACGATAGTCTGTAGATCCACACCAAGCGCAAAGGTCGCCGCCGCTGCCGCCAGTGCATTGGCAACATTATGCTCACCGATAAAAGGTAGATGCACAGGCAGGCTTTCGACATCATCCACATCGAGATTGGTATTTAGAGTAAATGTACAATGCGTTGCAAAACTTTCAACATCATCAGCGAACAAATCGCCCATCATCAGCACACTTTCAACGCCTTCTGCTTTGAGTGCTTGGCAATCTGCATCGTCCAGTCCTGCTTCATCAATGGCGATAGATTTTTCACCAAAGCTTAATGCCTGCTCGGTGTATTTGGCAGCTTCATCCGCCAAAGTCGGATAAAATTCATCAGACAAAGGCAGTACCGCCACACCATCGGCGTGTAGAGCGGTATAGATCTCGCTCTTGGCACGAGCGATATTGGCACGACCGCCGAACTCACCCAAATGTGCCGTGCCTATATTGAGCACGACAGCGACATCAGGACGCACCAAATTGGCAGTATAAGCAATCTCGCCCAAGTGATTAGCACCCAACTCCATCACCGCAAAGCGATGCTCATCGCTAAGCTCAAGCAGCATCATGGGTACACCAAGGTCGTTATTGAGATTGCCACGCGTCATCAAGGTCGGCGCAATTTGGCTTAAAATCGCCCCAATCATCTCTTTGGTCGTCGTCTTACCACTTGAGCCAGTCAAGGCAACGACAGTCAGATCAGAATGCTGATCACGGCGATATTTGCCCAAATCCCCCAAGGCAAGCTTGGTATCTTTGACAATCAACTGCGGTAGATCACAGTCCACTTCACGCTCGACAATCAGTGCGACTGCACCGTTTTCTTGGGCAGTTTTGACAAAGTCATGCGCATCGAATCGCTCACCTTTGATTGCCAAAAACACATCACCCGCACCGATTTTGCGGGTATCGGTCGTGATAGCGGTCGCCTGAATGACAGTATCGCCAAGCTTGTGCCAAACGCCCTGTGTGGCTTGCTGTAAATTGTCTGCTTGCCAAATATAGCTTGGCAAATCGGCAGTGGAAGCGGTCATAATATCGCCTTAACTTTTAAAAAAATAAATACACTCAAATTATTTGCCATACTTGGCCAAATAGTCATCCAAAATCGCCATATCATCAAAGTCATAACGCACGCCTTTGATTTCTTGATAAGTCTCATGTCCTTTGCCTGCAATGACCACGATGTCATTGGCACAGGCTGTGCGAACCGCTAATTCTATCGCTTTTTTGCGGTCGGCTTCGATGGTAATTTTGTAATGATCTTCACAAGACAGGCCCTGCTGCATATCTTTTAGGATGGCAGATGGCTCTTCGGAACGGGGATTGTCCGCTGTCAAAATCACATGATCTGCAAAATCAAGCCCTGCTCGTGTCATCAAAGGTCGCTTGGTGCGGTCACGATCCCCACCACAGCCGAACACCGCAATCAGCTTGCCATCACAGTGCTTGCGTAGGCTTGAGAGCACTTGCACTAGCGCATCAGGTGTATGTGCATAATCGACGATGAACGAGCCAGTCTTTGAGACAGCTCGCTGCATTCGCCCACGAGCACCGACAAGCTGGGTAATATAAGTCGGCAAAGTATCCGCCTTTTGTGGATACAACGCCAAAAATGCCGCCATGCTTGCCATCAGATTATCGACATTAAATAGGCCAAGTAGCGGACTATGTACCATCATCTCGCCATGCACTGTGTTGACATCGATCGCCACACCATCTAGGCTTGGCTGCACTGTCTTGGCATAATACTCAGCCGCGCTGTCTTTTTGGCTATAGCGATATACTGGGTACGATTTGGTGTCACAAAACAGCTGATACTTGGCATCAGCATTGATGACGCCTGCTTGTAGCGTTGGGAACAGTGTTGGTTCAAACAGCTTTGCCTTGGCATCACGATAGTCATCCATATCACGATGATAATCGAGATGATCATGTGATAAATTGGTATAAACTGCGACCGCCACGGGCACGCCCTGCAAGCGATATTGATCAAGCCCATGCGAGCTGGCTTCGAGGGCGACAAGCTTCACGCCATCTTTTGCCATTTGGTACAAAAACTCATGCACCATCAGCACATCACCTGTGGTATTGGCTGACTGCACCAGCTGACCCAGTCGTCCATTACCTGCCGTGCCCATGATGGCAGATGGCACACCTGATAATTGGCACAGCTGAGCAATCAGCTGACTGACGGTCGTTTTGCCATTGGTGCCTGTCACTGCGATCACAGTCGGTAGCATCACAGACTCATCAAGCTGAAAACGAGCAGCGATCAAATCACCCAAGATGGTGCGGATGATTGGCAGGCTCACCACAGGAATGGATACACCATCAAGCACAAGTACATCTGCATCAAACTCAGTGATGATAAAGCTTGCAGTATCTTTGACGGCTTGGATATAGCGATTGGCACTGTCAATGGCAGCTTGAGTGTCTTGACTTGTACTTTTAAGCAAAACAAAGCCGTCATCAGTGCTGATTTTACGGCTATCCAAACAGAAATTCGCCATCTTGTGCGATAAAATTGGGGCGAACCAATCGCTGAGCGTCGCCATCCCCAGTGAGGCGGCGACTGTGTGGTCTTTGGCGATGGCTTGTTCGATGATTTGACGGATGCTGACTGGCGACATGGGTGAGTTTTCCTTAATCACATTAAATCAATCATTGGCCGCGACACGCAGCGACTTATCATAAGGCACATTATAAAGACGCAGCGCTTCTTTCATCACATTATGAAACACTGGCGCTGAGACTTGCCCAGCATAAGACTGGCGACGCGGATCTTCCACCAAGATCGCCACAGCAAAGCGAGGATTGGATGCAGGTGCCAGACCCACAAAAATGGTGCGATGTTGATCGGTGTAGTAGCCGCCCTGAGGATTGGTGCGACGCGAGGTACCTGTCTTGCCAGCGACTCGATAGCCATTGATGGCAGCCGCTTGGCCAGTACCGCTCGGGCCAGTCACCAGCTCCATCATGCCGACGATCGACTCAGCGTGTTCGGCACTGATGACTTGTGTTGGCTCTTGTTTATTATCCTCTTTGACCAAAGTCAATGGCTGCATTAGGCCGCGATTACCAAGTGCAGCATAAGCTTGAGTTAGCTGCGCCAAAGTCACCTGCTGACCATAGCCATAGCTCAAAGTCGCACGGCGTGACAGCTCACGCTCTTTGGGCGTGGCGACCTTGCCTGCTGATTCGGCAGGAAAATCCAGCGCCGTCTTAGTGCCAAAGCCGAATTTTTTTTGCATATTGGCGATGGCGTCGGCTGGTAGGTTTAGCGCGATTTTGGTTGAGGCGACATTACTGGATTTTTGGATGAGTTTATCCAAGGTGATGGCGCCATAATTACCGCCATCTCGAATGGTATAGCCACCGACCAGTACGCTGCCTGGATTGGTGTCAATCACTGAGCTGGTGCTGTATTTGCCCGACTCTAGCGCGGCTGCGACGGTAAATGGCTTCATCACCGAGCCTGGCTCAAAGACATCCAGCACAGGGCGGTTGCGCTCATTGGCGCCATCTCGTTCGGATAGATTATTAGAATTAAAGGATGGCCATGATCCCATCGCTAAGACTTCGCCTGTTTTTACATCGACGACCATACCCGAACTTGAGCGCGCCGACTGCAAGCGGCCGACTTGCTCAAGCTCTTTATACAGCACATATTGTAGGCGCGAATCGATGGTCAGATGAATGTCTTGACCCTCGATCAGTGGCTTGACCTGCTTAATCTCTTGGATCGGCTGTCTGCCAGTGCCGCGCAAGATCATCACCAAGCCATCTTTGCCTGCCAAACGCTCATTATATTTGGCTTCGATGCCAGCACGCCCGATGTAGCCATCATCGCCGCTGCTAGAGCGCGCCATAAAGCCCAAAATCTGCGCATTGGGCTCAGCTTGTAGATAATACCGCTGAAATGAACGCTCGGTACCGATGGCAAACAACCCCAAATCCGTCACCGAACTTGCCACTTCTGGCGAGACGCGGTTGAGCAGCACAAGGCGGCGCGAACTTGCTCCCTTTGGCAGCGCTGCAGCGACTTTTTGGCTGTCTGAGGTGTCAAGCAGCGGATCGATTTTTACTGCCGCTTCGAGCTTTTCTAGTGGGAAATTTGCCGCGCCTGCCAGCTTCACCAGATCCATTTCTTTGAGTTTTTCTAAAGCGCGCTGCTTGGTGGCATCGCTTTTACTGGTGTTCATTTCATTGACCAAGCGATAATATTCCTCAGCATACGCATAAGGATCAAAGAACACCGTATAAAGCGGTGCATTGGCCGCCAAAGGTGCACCAGCGCGATCGGTGATCACACCGCGATAAGCTGGCTCGATTTGTTCTTTGGTGATCAGATCATCGCCTTTTTCAATATAAAATTGTGCATTAAAAATCTGCAAATAAGCCGCGCGCGCGACGATGGCAGCAAAAAACAGACCCATCACCGCCCATACCGCGACATAGCGCCATGCGTCTTGCTTACCGCCTGTGAGATTGGCGCCAGCTTGTTTGCTGCGTTTTTTGCCGAACAGTCCGAAATTTTTGCTGTTTTTGTTGTTACGCAAAGGCGCCGTGACCTTGGCCGAGCTGGTTTTTGGTTTTTTTGGGGACTTCATGCTTTACTCACTTGTTTGGCTCGACTCGGTTGCAGGTTTGGCACTGGGTGTGATTACGCGGCGGCTATCGGCACTTGGGAAAAACATGCCCAACTCACTCACCGCACGGCTGGCCACTTGTGGGGTAGCGCTGAATGTCTGCTGCTCAATCATCAGCCGCTGCTCTTCGATTTTTAATAGATTCAATTCACGGCTAAGTTTTTGTAGCTCGATGTAAGTTTCATGACGGGTTTGAGTTTGGGTGACGATGCCCAGCGCTGTCGCAAAAATCATCACCACCAAAATCGCCAGCACCGCTCTTAGAATCCAAATCATGCTGCCATTGCTCGTCTTCGCTGTCAGATGAGAATTGCTCATGTCACTTACCGCCTATCCATTCAATCCAATGTATCAATCTTTAATCGATCTTAAGTTTATATTACCAAGCACTGCCCGATCCGCCGACCTTAGGCATCCACCCATGCCACATCACTACGCATCGCGCCACGCAGCCATGCACTGCGCGCACGGGGATTGGCTTTGACTTCGGCATCACTGGGCGCGACGCGCTTTGGTTTACCAAAGTATTTGGGACGCACAGGCGGCATCGGCAGATGCGCATCTTCTTCGTATTGCCCACGGCTATGTCTTTGTAAGAACTGCTTGATACGGCGATCTTCAAGCGAATGAAAGCTGATCACCGCAAGCTCACCGCCTGCCTTTAGCACCCTGATGCTCTGCTCTAGAAAATCATCGACATCGCCAAGCTCATTATTGATAAAAATCCGCATCGCTTGAAAGCTTTGGGTGGCAGGATGCTTGCCCTTTTGCCAATTTGGATGTGCCTGTTTGATGACCTCTGCCAGCGCCAGCGTTGAGTCATAATTTTCCATCGCCTTGATCGCCCGAGCGATACGCCGTGAATGACGCTCTTCGCCATATTCAAACAATACATCGGCAAGTTCATCGGCAGATACACGATTCAGCCACGCCGACACAGGCTCGCCACGCGTGGTATCCATCCGCATATCCACCGCCCCATCTCGCATAAAGCTAAAGCCACGAGCGCCATCATCCAGCTGTGGGCTTGACACACCAAGGTCTGCCATCAAGCCATCAATCTTATCAATACCCAGTGCCATCAGGCTATCTGATAGGCTTGCAAAGCTGTCATGCACCACTTTGATGCGCGCATCTGCCTGTGCCAAGTCCTGTGCCACAGCGATGGCTTCAGGGTCTTTATCAAACACCACAAGACAAGCATCATCGGCCAGATACTCCAGCAGCAAGCGGCTATGCCCACCCCGCCCAAAGGTCGCATCGACATAGATGCCCGAGACCGACTGCTTTGGCACATCAGCAAGTGTCTTGACGCCAAGCACCATCGCCACTGTCTCTTCGAGTAAGACAGTGGTGTGACTAAATTCGGCTACAGCTTGGCTTGACATATCGCCCCTTTTTGGCTTAGGTTTTTGGCTAGTTTTAGTGGATTATGGCTAAGTTTGCAATGATTTTATGAACCACTTAAAGTCTATCAATCATCAGCACAAATTATTTAACAGAATTACAAATTTAATAAATTTAAAATAAATCAAGTATGCTTTAATAATCTTATGGAGCCATAACCTTACTATTTTAGCAGTAATTGGTGTATTTTTGGGGAAAATGTGGCGGTTTTTTGTATGCGTTTGTTACTGATTTTAAACAGCTTTGGCGATTCATCACCATCATCACATCGACAGCTACCAAAAATCGTGCTAATTTGGTATCATAAGTCAGATTTTATCCAAATTTTATTTTGAGAATATTATGACTCGTCCAGTTCGTACTCGTATCGCCCCTAGCCCAACTGGCTTTCCCCATGTTGGCACGGCTTATATCGCCTTATTCAATCTCGCCTTTGCCAAGTCGATGGGCGGTGAATTCATCCTGCGTATCGAAGACACCGACCAAGTCCGCTCGACCACACAATCTGAACAGATGATCTTAAACGCCCTAAAATGGATGGGTCTGACTTGGTCAGAAGGCCCTGATGTCGGCGGTCCACACGCACCGTATCGTCAGTCAGAGCGTAGTGAAATTTATAAAAAATATGCCCAGCAGCTACTTGATGATGGTCATGCGTTTCGCTGTTTTTGCACACCCGAAGAGCTAGATGCCATGCGTGAAGCACAGATGGCACAAGGCTTACCGGTCAAATATGACGGACGCTATGCTAACCTTAGCCGTGAAGAATCAGACGCTCTAGTCGCCCAAGGCAAGCCTTATGTCATCCGTATGCGTGTGCCAAGCGAAGGTGTCTGCACCATTCATGATATGCTGCGTGGTGAGGTCACGATCCCTTGGGAGCAGGTCGATATGCAAGTTTTGCTAAAGACCGATGGGCTGCCAACTTACCATCTTGCCAATGTCGTCGATGACCATTTGATGCAAATTACCCATGTGCTGCGTGGTGAAGAATGGCTACCATCAGCACCAAAACATCAGCTGCTATACCAGTATTTTGGTTGGGAAATGCCCGTGCTATGCCATATGCCGCTACTGCGCAATCCTGACAAATCCAAACTGTCAAAACGCAAAAACCCCACTTCCATCACCTACTACCGTGATGCAGGCGTCTTGCCTGAAGCTCTACTGAACTACCTAGGTCGCATGGGTTACAGCCTACCGAATGATCAAGAAAAATTCACCCTAGATGAGCTGATTGCAAGCTTTGATATCCAGCGTGTATCACTGGGTGGCCCTGTCTTTGATATCGAAAAACTCTACTGGCTAAACGGCGAATACCTACGCGCTATGGATGTAGAAAATCTTAAAAATACCATTCTAGCCTGGGCAAGCGATGATGCCAAACTTACTGCCATCGCCAAAGCCATTCAGCCACGCATCAATCTACTCTCCGATACCGTGAACTGGGCAGGCTTTTATTTCCAAAACTTACCGGTCATCACTGCCGAAGATTTCGCCCATAAATCACTGGATACTGATCAACTCGTTGAGATTTTATACCTTGCCACATGGCAGCTTGAGAGCCTACCTGAGTGGAGCGAAGAGAATATCTATAAGGTACTAAAAGGCTTAGCGGCGAATTTTGAGATTAAGCTCAAAGACTTTATGCAGCCATTTTTTGTTGCCATTGCAGGTAGCACATCCAGCACGCCTGTGATGAACTCTATGTTCGTCATCGGTGCTGATATGACACTGGCTCGCCTGCGTCATGCTACCGAAGTGCTTGGCGGTCTTGGCAAGAAAAAACTGAAAAAGCTTGAAGAAAAGAACAAATCTTTGCCAAATTTCTTGGCGGATGAATAATCGGTGATTGGATTTGATAAAGACAGAGCCAAATCACGGGTGTCGATGGCCAAATCTGCAAATTTTTTGCAAAAAAGTCTTGACGCTCCCAAAAATTACTGTATAATACGCACTCATTAGCACGGGGCTATAGCTCAGTTGGTAGAGCACTTGCATGGCATGCAAGGGGTCAGCGGTTCGACTCCGCTTAGCTCCACCAAATTGCTAATGAGGAATGTAAGCACCTAGGCATTTTCTTACATTCTAAGCTTAAACGCTTAAATTTGAGTTATTTTATTGATTAAAAATAAAATAACGAACCTTGCGTCCCATTCGTCTAGAGGCCTAGGACACCGCCCTTTCACGGCGGTAACAGGGGTTCGAATCCCCTATGGGATGCCAATATTCTTCTCTATAGAGAGCAAATCGCCAGTCTTATATCAGACTGGCTTTTTTGTTTGTGATGATTGTGTTGGATGGCGCATTATGGCAAATTTTACCACTCACTTGAGCGTCGGCGCTGCTGGCAGCATCGTGATCGCTGCTGCTGGTTATTATTTTGAACTGTATGGTCTGACAACAGCGGTGCTGTGCGCCATCGTTGGCACACTTGGCAGCCTATTGCCTGACATCGATCTTGAGCATTCACGCCCTGCCGCTCAAGGATTTCTAATCTTCTCGCTCATCACATCGACACTCATCACCATCTTATATGCCAACCGTTATACCGCCGATCAGCTGGTGCTTGATTCTTTGATTTTGTGGTTGGTGGCATTTTTATTGCTGCGCTTTGGGCTGTTTGAGACATTCAGCCGCCTGACTGTGCATCGCGGTATGGTACACTCTGTGCCATATATGGCGCTGTTTGGGCTGCTTTTGGCTTGCGGGGCGTTTTATGGGCTAAAGCTCACCGCCTTTGTCAGCTGGCTGTTTGGCTTGGTGCTGTTTGTCGGCGCCATGATCCACCTGCTGCTGGATGAGATTTATAGCGTCAATGTCTATGGCCTGCGCCTAAAAAAATCTGCTGGCAGTGCGTTTAAATTTTTTGAGCGCAAAAAGCCTGTACAATACGCTTGCCTTTATGCGCTACTGGCTGCAGTGGTCTATGTCGCGCCGCCTTATGGCGATCTGTGGCGCAGCTTAGTGCGCATCACGCGTCAGCTGATCAGCTAAGTACAGTCAAAAGCGAAATGCCATCCCTGTCGCCAGAAAACATAATGACCACAAACAAATCAGCCCTGCATGAATTGCCATCACCTTTAGGGTACTATCGGTAAATTTACCCTGCTCAAGCCTCGCTACCACCCTAAATCGAGCATGCAGTGCGGTGATGATGGTCAACAGCAGCCAAGTTAATTTGGCATGAATCAAAGCAGTCAGATAGCCCATTGGTGTCAGCCAAGTTGCCACAGGTATAATGGCATTCATCATATACAGTCCTGTCAGTACCTGCACTGCCAATGCCGTCATGCCAAGCGGTTCGTAGCTTTTTTCAAACTTCAAAAAACCTGCCACATCTTGATCACGGACAAATCTTGGCATCAGGCGAATCAGCAAATACAGATGCCCGCCCACCCAAATGCTTGCACCGATTAAATGTAAAAACAAGGCAATTTTCATCATTGTCTGCGTCCATCACGAAACACACTTTTATCCTGATAAAAGTCATCATCTTGACCATCCCAAAAATACGGCACGCCAAGTACAGGCAAAGGCTGCAAATCTCTTGGCGTAGCGGTAGGATTGGATAGCCAATGGTTGAGCTTCTGTGCGACAAGCTCATCCAATATCGACAAGCGTTCAGCAAAAGACATCTCAAAAAACGAGCCACCCACAGGGATAATCAGTGTATGACCGCATAGATTTTTGCGTGGGTGGATCAGTTGTTCTAATAATGCATGCCCAAAGATAAATGCCTGGGCATGGACATCTGCTTGCTCATCGGTATTTGGCTGATGCCAAAACTGTCTTGGGGCGACAAGCGACCCCGTCCAATCAAACTGACACAGACGCTCAGCGATATTCGCCCCGATCGCATCATCACTCACCGCTAGGATAATGCCATTTTCATCAAATACCGTGATGGCATCACGCACACGATTACGCCCATTGCTCGAGTTGTCATCATCCAGATGCTTTAGATGGTGATGATTGAGCATGGCTTTGCACTTAGGATAAGTCGCCCAAATGCACGCACCGAACCAATCATGCAGATTATCCCGAGTGGGGATATTGCCAGTCTCGCCGATATAGCGCTCATACGCTACGCCATGTGGCAAATCGCTTTGATCGGTAAAGCGTAGCGATCGCCCTGTGTGGCTTGTTAGTGATAAATTATTTTCTTTGAAATACTCATTCAGCCATGTAGCCAGCGGCACTTTGCCATCAGTCTGATAAGCCTGATGCATCGCCAACAATGGTGTCAGCCAAGGGCGTGATTTATCAATGGTCGCAAAAGCATCAATAAAACTGATGGATGCCATCACACACTCGCTCCCACTGAGCGTGCCAGTGCGATGCCCTCTTCGATGCTTAGATAAGTTTTTTTGCTTGGCGTATCACGAAACACCACATCACCATCTTGGAATATCAAACATTCATCGACCGCAAACTGCTGCCAAGATTCGTTATTGGTCAAAGGGATCGTGGTCATGATGGTGACTTTGTCGTTCTCGGTGGTGACATCTTGAAAATTAATGCTCATCTCACCGTCAGATAGCTTGGCCTCACCAAAAGGTGCTTTACGAGTCAAATAAAACAACAAGCTGCCAGCATACCCCAGCTGCCAGTCGCCATTAGAAATCAAGCAGTTAAACAAACCATTGGCAGACAGATAACGACATTGCGCGGTCAAAAATGTAAACAAAGCCTCATCCGATGGACGGCTTTTGAAGGTGGCTTTTAGGCGGTTTAGTAGATAACAAAACGCCAGCTCGCTGTCCGTCGTCCCCACAGGCGCATAATGCTCAGCATTGCCGTTGGTCATCAGTCGCTCGGTACGCTTGACAAAACTGTCGGTCATCTGCCCATTATGCGCAAATGCCCACTGCTCACCCCACACCTCACGCACGAACGGATGGATGTTGGCAAGGCCGTGTCCGCCTGTGGTGGCTTTGCGGATGTGTGCAATGACATTCATCGCACGGATGGGATAGTTATTGATCAAATCCGCCACGGGTGATTGATGGCTGGGTTTATCATCATGAAATTGGCGCAGCCCGATGCCGCCCATCTCCGTTTTCTCAAAAAACGCAATCCCAAACCCATCTTCGTGATGGTCGGTCAATCCGCCACGCTGCCGAAAGCCAGCAAAACTAAAACCGATGTCAGTGGGCGTGTTACAGTTCATTCCTAATAGTTGGCACATAATCAATCTCTAATTAAAAAAACATTATAGCACTAGCCATAAAATCACAGGCAAAGTCAGCATCGCAAGCAGCGTCTGCATACTGATGATGTTCGCCATCAATGGGTGGTTGCCGCCCAGCGCTTGGGTCAATGAAAATGCAGTTGGCGCGGTCGGCAGCGCAAAAAACAGCGTGATGATCTGCCGCTCAATGCCCACCACACCCATCATCGTACACAGCGCATAGGCCAGCACTGGCATGCACAGCAGGCGAATCAGGCTGTTGGCGATGATGATGCCAAGCTCGCTCGATTTTAGGCGAAATTGCAACCCTGCACCGATGCACAACAGACCCAAAGGCAAGCTGGCTGAGGCCAATTGCCCAAAAAATCCCTCAACGCCTGCCATCAAAGTCAGCGATGAGGCATTGAACGCAAGCGCCAATGCACATGCCACAATCAGCGGATTTTTCAGCACATTCATCAGCAATAACCGGGCATCAAAGCCATGCTGTAGGCTCAGCGCAATGACAGAGATCACATTGATCGGCGGAATGAACAAAGCGATGATCAGCGAAAAGATCACCATGCCCGCCTCATCAAACAGTGATGCCACCAGCGCCAGCCCCACATAGGTATTAAAACGGATGGCGCTTTGCATATACACGCCGATGTCTTGTGGATGAATGTCAAATACTCGATGCGCCACAAAAATCGCAATACTCGCCAGCAGCAGCACCGCCAACACCACAGACAACGCCAGCGCAAACTTCGCCAAGTTCATGTCCGCTGTCGCCAAGTTTAGGAACAATAGCGCAGGGAACAGCAAATAATAATTGAGCCTATCTAACTGCTGCCAAGTCTTGGCACTCAAAAACCCTTGATGCTTTAGCACAAAGCCTGTCAAAATACACAGACCCAATGGGATTAAGCTATTTATAATCGGTGCAATCATCATCCATCCATCTTGGCGTATTTATCGTCCCTGATCCTTGCTTAGACACGCCCCCAATGAAAACTCGCCAAGCGTTTCATCAAATCAGGATTTTTGACCATAATATCATCGCCGGTACGCCCTTGCTCACGGTTATAATAGATGACATTGAGGCGTAGTAGCCAAAATATGGTCGCGCTATAGGCAAGCATCACAGGCAGGGCTTGTTTTTCGTCCGCTGTCAATGCTCGTACAGTCTCATAGCCTTTGATAAAGGCATCCATCTTGGTGGTATCAAAATTCACGCTCTCGCCATTGGTGGCATTACCCCAAGTGGTACAAAAATCGTTAATAGTGATGGCGATGTCCATCAAATAATGCTCAACAGACACTTCAGTAAAATCAAGTAAGCCTGTCAAGCGTGGCGTCTGTGCACTAAAATCCCACAAGGTATTGTCAGTAAACATATCCAGATGGCAAAGCCCTTTTGGCAGATCGCTTGGCAAATTGGCATATGCTGTCCAAATATCGTTCATCAAGCGCGCTTCATCGGTCGGCATAAAGGCAGTTTCACGCTCTTTGACCCTTGCCCAGTCATACAGTGGCACGCCATAGTCTTCGGCAGGCTGTAGCGTGGTCAAGGTGTCATGCAGTACCGCCAATGCCTTACCCATCTCATAGCACATCACGGCATCTGTCTGCGTTGGATGTCTACCTGCCAATTTTGGCACAACCAAAATGGCTTTATTTTCATAACGCATCACACAGTCTTCACCGATTTGATTGCCTTTGGCGGTGAGCTTAACCAAGGGTGGTGCAATCGGCAATTTGTCCTTTAAGGCATGCATGACGGTGGCCATTTTCATGATATCGGCAGGCACACGCTCTTCGTATAGGGTAAATACATAAGAAAAATCATCGCCTTCGTCGCCATCTGTCTGTACAAACCAGTTGGAGTTTTTCACGCCTTGGACGATGGGAATGGCTTTTTTGAATTTCACGCCAAACAAACCACAAAACGCAAAAAATTCATCTTCGGACAAATGGGTATAAACAGACATAAGATTTCCTACAATTGACACAACATCGGGCAAATCGCCCAGAATAAAAACTTGCTGATATTTTAATGATTTTTTGATAAAATTGCCAAGTTATTTTAGGATTAAGCAGTGATTATTTCTGGCATAAGCGCCAATTACTGCCAACCATTGCCCATAATCTGCCATAGGATACGCCATGCTTGCCAAACGCCTGATCCCTTGCCTTGATGTCGAAAATGGACGCGTCGTCAAAGGCGTAAATTTTGTTGATATCAAAGATGCAGGCGATCCTGTCGAAGTCTCAAAACGCTACAACGACCAAGGTGCCGACGAAATCACCTTTTTGGACATCACCGCCACTTCCGATGGCCGTGACACCACTTATCATACCGTTGAGCTGATTGCCAAATCCATCTTCATTCCACTGACCGTCGGTGGTGGCGTACGCAAAATCGAAGACATTCGCAATCTACTAAATGCCGGTGCGGACAAGGTCGGCATCAACTCTGCTGCCATCACCAATCCTGATTTGGTCAATGATGCCGCGGCTCGTTTTGGCAATCAGTGCATCGTCGCCTCTATCGACGCCAAGCGAGTCACCAAGCCTGATGGTAGCACAGGCTTTGAAATTTTCACTCATGGCGGACGCAAAGCCACAGGCATCGATGCCATCGAATGGGCGGTAGAAATGACCAAGCGCGGTGCAGGCGAACTGCTTGTTACCAGTATGGATGGCGATGGTACACGCCGTGGCTATGACCTTGAGCTGACTCGCACCATTTCTGATCGTGTCAATATTCCCGTGATCGCATCGGGCGGTGTGGGCAATCTACAGCACTTGGCAGATGGTGTCACCCTAGGCGGTGCTGATGCGGTGTTGGCAGCGAGTATTTTTCATTTTGGTGATTATACCATCCGTCAAGCCAAAGAGTTTATGGCAGCCCAAGGCATTCCCATGCGATTGGTTGAGCCACGATAAGGCAAGTTAAGCCAGTTTGTATTAGCCAATCAGACAGCTGAATCATGAGCAATTTTGCAATCAAAGGTTGCAAAATGACGCTTAAAAACACAGCCAATGTATGCTACAATAGCTTCATGACAATCATTCATATATTTTTAAAATTAGGATAAGACAATGACAACTTATACTGCACAAAAAGCCGCCATCACGCACATCGAAGGCGCTTTGGACAATAACACTGCTGTACGCATCGGTATCGCTGTTGGCCGTTTTAATGGCTTTTTGGTCGAAAGCTTGGTTGAAGGTGCTATCGATGCCCTAGTACGCCACGGTGTGCAAGGCGAAAATATCGATGTAGTGCGTGTACCTGGTGCATTTGAGCTACCACTCACCGCCAAGCGTCTGGCTGAGTCGGACAAATACGACGCCATCATCGTACTTGGTGCCATCATCCGTGGCGCGACACCGCATTTTGACATCGTCGCCAATGAGTCTGCCAAAGGCCTAAGCCAAGTCGCACTCAGCCTAGGCAAGCCTGTCATTAACGGCATCTTGACCACCGAAAACATCGAGCAGACCATCGAGCGTGCCGGCACCAAAGCAGGCAACAAAGGCTATGAAGCCGCGATGACCGCTCTTGAGATGGTCTCAGTCCTAAAAGCCATCTAAGTTTTTCCCTCTTGGCATATCCATCGTTGGGTGGGTATGCTCGGTGCGTTTTGGCGACGCATCACGAATGAGTCATCATTCTGCACTATTTAATAGCTTCAATTGATCTTTTGCTTTGCAATCGGATGCTTGGCACGCCTTGCAAATTTGCTTAATTTGCCAATTTATGCACTGGCGAATTTATGGTATAGTAAGCCATATGCATCCTTTTGCCATTACTGGACATCGTTTATGACAGACCATATTATCCCATCAGACACAGGCTATAAGACTTCTCACACCGCCGTGCGTAAGGCGCGCCGTTTTGCCCTACAGGGTCTTTATGAGTGGCTATTGACCGATTATCGCTTCTCAAAAATCGATCGTCATCTGATGGGCGGCAACGAGCCACACACCATCGCCGCTCGTACTCGTGCGGACAATGCCATGCATACTGTGCATTTGGGCTATTATCATGAGCTGATGCGTCAGATTCCAGAGCAAGCAGATCAATTGGTGCTCGACATCTCAAGCTACATCGATCGTAGCTTTGATCGCCTTGATACCATCGAAAAAGCAGTATTGCTGATCGGTGCGTATGAACTCAAACACAGCCTACATATTCCTTATAAAGTCGTCCTTGATGAAGCCATGCAGTTGAACACTCACTTTGGAGCAACCGATGCACATAAGCTAATCAATGCCGTGTTGGATCAATACGCCAAAGTCGTGCGTGAAGCCGAAGTCAACGCCGACCAAGCCAAAAAATCTGCCAACTGACTTATGTCCGAATTTTCGCTCATCGCACAGCATTTTAGCCGTCATCAAGCGACGAATGATATCGCCATCAGCGTCGGTGATGACTGTGCTGTCGTCGATGTGCCTGTCGGTCATCAGCTGGTCATCTGCACCGATACCATGGTGGCAAATCGCCATTATCCAAGCGACACACCAGCGCACGCCATCGGGCATAAGGCAGTGGCGGTCAATCTATCCGACCTATCTGCAATGGGGGCGACACCGCATAGCATTACCCTTGCGTTAAGCCTACCAAGCTATGATGAAGCCTGGGTGGCAGACTTTGCCGATGGACTATATGCGATTTGCGATCGCTATGGCGTCAAGCTCATCGGTGGCGATACCACTTATGCACCGACGACGGCCATTAGCGTGACAGCGGTGGGTTATATTCCAAAACACCAAGCCATCACGCGTCATGGTGCGATGGTCGATGATGTGATTTGTGTCAGCGGTCATATCGGCTCAGCAAGTTTTGCCTTATCCCAAATTCTGCAAAATCAGCCCAGTCAGTTACGCGACAAGCTTGATTATCCCGAGCCACAGGTAGCACTTGGGCAGGCATTGCGTGGTTATGCCCATAGTATGATTGATATCTCAGATGGCTTAGGGCAGGATTTGGGGCATATCTTAGCAGCAAGCGGTGTCGGCGCCCGACTTGATTTGGATAAAATCCCCTGTCATACCCTGCTAGAACATCTACCCTTTGCCCAAAAATATCAGCATATCATAAATGGCGGTGATGATTATCAGTTATGCTTTACGATGAACAAAGAAAAATTTGACCAATTTCAGGCTAATTTTCCCCATTTTTCCATCCATGCCATTGGTGAGATTGTGGCGGATGGTGGTGTGCAGTTATTTGAGCATGGGCAAGCGGTCGCGTTTGATATCAAAGGATTTGAGCATTTTTAGGATGATGACATGAGTGATAATCTTGAAAAAACCGAACGCCTAATCCGTGAAATTAATCTGATTCACGCCAAATATTCACAAGATTATTTTGAAACAGGCAAAGTGACCAAGCTTAATTTAAGTCGTACACTAAAAAATGTGCCGATTGAGCATATTTTATCCTATCGGCTAAACCTACACGAATCGATTAATGACTATCTACTCTTTGCCAACACCAAAGATATTACTTTTTATTATCGGGTCAAGACTTCTGAAAGCATCCAAGATAAAATCGCACGCCATTTAGCGAGGCAAAATCAATATCCTGTAAATAATATCTTAAATGATATTTTTGGTGCGCGTATTGTTTTGCCATCCAAAGACATTGCCCTGATTTTAGAAAATTTGGATCGGTTTAAAGAAAAATACGGTCTAAAAAACTGGTATCTGCGAGATGTAGATGGCTATATTGGCATCCATGTGTATTTTAAAAATGCCAGTAACTTTTATTATCCGTGGGAACTACAAATTTGGGACGAAAACGACGCTGTCAATAACATCAAAAACCACATCGCCTATAAGCGTGACTTTGTCAAATAGGAAACTCATGAGCCAAACCAAACCCGATATCTACCAATCCAATCACTGTCCGCCTTGCCCACCAACTGCCAGCACTTTTGACAAGTGCATTTATTGGCTAGGTATTGGTCTTGGTTCAGGACTGCCACGCCGTGCTGCCGGCACTTGGGGTACGGTGGGCGGTCTTGTTGTTGCCCTGCCTATGATTTGGGCGGGATTTTGGGTGTTTGTAGTGGTGACGCTCATCGGACTGATTGTCGGTAGCTTTATTTGTGGTCAGACATCTAGACTCATGGGCATCGACGATGATCCGCACATCGTTTGGGATGAATGGGTGGGGATGTGGCTAAGTTTATTGCCGACGGTGTTTGTACTGCATCAGTTTGGGCAGTTGAGTGATTTTTATCCAAATTCCATCACTTTTTGGATTGTTATCGTGCTAAGTTTTGGGTTATTTCGACTGTTTGATATACTAAAGCCAGCACCGATCAGCTGGGCAGATAAGCATGTCTCAGGTGGTTTTGGGATTATGCTTGATGATGTGCTGGCAGGCATCATCGCAGGGATGATCACGGTGATTATCGTGTTTAGCTTTGCCCCGATGACTTAGTGATTTGAATCATTAAAAAAAGCCCGCTGCTTGGCGGGCTTATCACTCACTGCATCACGCATCAGCAAACAGCGCTTCGATGGCCTGTTCATCAAAAGGATACTCTTTACCACAAAAACCGCAGTCAAGCACCAATACGCCGCCGTGTGCCGCGACCGCTTGCTTGGCTTCATCATAGCCCAGCTGCATGATGGCGCCTTGGCTTTTTTCGAGCGAACAGGTACAGGCAAAATGCAATGGCGTCGGCTCTGGCAGCACCACTTCTTCTTCGTGATATAAGCGATATAAGATCTCATCGGCAGGCAAATCGGTAATTTCCTCATCTTTTAGCGTGCTGGTCAACGCGATCAAGCGATCCCACAAATCAGGATCATTTTCTTTGTCGGCATCCGTCTGCGGCAACAGCTGCACCAATACGCCGCCTGCCGATGCCTCACTGGTAGCAAGCTTGATGATGGTTGGGATCTGCGCCGATTGCTTTTGATAATGCGCCAAACACTCGCCCAAATCATCACTGACGCGCTCGACGATGCCTTGATACGCCTCACCTTGCTCAGGGTGGATGCTGATAAACAGCACGCCTGCACCCAGCTGGGCAAAGGCTTGATTACTGCTGCTCAATGACTGCCAAAATGCTTGATCATCCTCACTGCCAGCATCGAAGCCTGCCAAAGCACGCACCGCGCCTGTGTGGTCACACTCTGCCATCGCCCAGTTCAGCTTGGCATGCGCATCGGAGCTTTGTAGCTGAATGGAGAGCTTGCCATCGATTTTTAATGTGCTGATCAAGAGACTTGCCGACACCAACATCTCACCAAGCAATGCCTTGATGGCGGCGGGATAAGCCTTTTGGTCGATGACGGTTTGATAAGCATCGGTCAGACGCACCACATCACCACGCACGGCAGAATGATTGATAAAAAAACGCTGACGGTAGTTGTTGAGATCGGTTGTCATAATATGATCCAAATTAGCAAATAAATAAGATGCCAGTTATATGGGGATGATGGGTGATTTTACAAATCATTTGCCACATAAAACAAAAAACCAAGCCATCAGATGACTTAGTTTTAATTTGTCAAAAATAGGCTTATAGCGCTTTGCACTGATCTTCTTTATTGCCATCGACGATGTTGCGCTCGGCACGTACACTGCCACGATTATCAAACAGCTGAATATCGCCATCGACACGCACGCCATTGATGCGCACACTGTTTGACTGCTTGACTTGGATATTGCCATTGACCGCACCGCCAGTGACTGACACCGAGGTTGCCTTGTCTGCTTGGATATCGCCATCGATGGTGGCGTTTTTGATGGTCAATCTGCCGCCTTGATAAACTTTGACATTGCCATCAACGGTTGTGCCATTGAGCGTACAAGTGCCACGCACCACGACATCACCATCGATGCGCTGCTTACCAAGCGTTGATGAACAAGTCACATCGCCTGCGTGTGCTGTGCCAACAAACGCCATCGCCACAACAGAACCCATCGCCAAAGTTTTGAATAATGCTTTCATCACATAGTCCTTAAAAGATGATAAAATGATCAACTCAGTGAACAACTGTCCGATCCTATGAGTGCTATTATATGTAACAAAATATGTATTACAAGCGTTTTTACATGAATTAACCATTTATTTACGCTAAATTACACGCAGCGATAAATAAGACAGACAACATTCAGTGTGAAAAAATTATCCACCCCAATCCATTTCGCTGCCTACTTTTTATTAAAAAAAATTTACACGCTCCACCAAATACGCCATGCTATAATAAAGGGCTTGATCAGCATGCTTTATCTAACGATTTGGGATAAAGTGGTGCTTTGTTATCTTTGACTAATTTGATACTAAGGAACAGCTTATGTGCGGTATCGTCGGTGCCATTCGTGCACATCATAATGTGGTTGATTTTCTCACAGATGGCCTAAAACGCCTAGAATATCGTGGCTATGACTCATCAGGCATCGCCGTGCAGACCGAAACAGGGATTCGCCGTGTGCGTCGTGTTGGTCGTGTGGCATTGATGGAAGAAGCCGCCAAAAACAAAGAAATCTATGGTCATACCGGCATCGGGCATACCCGCTGGGCGACACATGGCGGCGTGACCGAACCAAACGCCCACCCACATATCTCAGCAGGACTGATCTCGGTCGTGCATAACGGCATCATCGAAAACTTCGAAGCTGAACGCAGCCGCCTAGAAGCGCTCGGCTATGTGTTCGAATCACAAACCGACACCGAAGTCATTGCCCACAGCGTGCATCACGAATATGAGGCCAATGGCGGCGATTTATATCGTGCGGTGCAGACTGCCACATCTCGCTTTCATGGGGCTTATGCCATCGCTGTCATCGCCAATGATAAGCCAAATCAAATGGTTGTCGCTCGCATGGGCTGTCCACTACTGGTGGCTTTTGGTGATGAAGAAGTGTTCATCGCCTCAGATGTCTCAGCCGTGATTGCGTTCACTCGTCGCGTCAGCTATCTAGAAGATGGTGATATCGCCCTATTATCCGCCAATGGTATCGATAAACTGCTTGATAAAGAAGGCAATGAAGCCCAGCGTATCATTAAGACATCTGAGCTATCGCTTGCCTCACTTGAGCTTGGCCCATACAGTCACTTTATGCAAAAAGAGATTTATGAGCAGCCTCGTGCCGTGTCGGATACCGCTGAGATTTTCTTGGAAGGCGGTTTTATCGCTGAGAACTTTGGTGATGATGCGCCTGAGATTTTTGGCAAAATCAATAGCATCAAGATTCTTGCCTGCGGTACTTCGTATTATGCTGCTTTGACAGGTAAATACTGGCTTGAAAGTATCGCCAAAATCCGCTGCGATGTCGAGATCGCCAGCGAATATCGCTATCGTGATGTCATCGGTGATGAAAACGAGCTGATCGTGACCATCAGCCAATCGGGCGAGACGCTTGATACCATGGAAGCGTTGAAGTTTGCCATGACCCAAGGGCACAAATACAGCCTATCCATCTGTAATGTGATGGAGTCAGCCCTACCTCGCAACTCAACGCTTGCAATCTATACCCGTGCCGGTGCTGAGATCGGCGTGGCAAGTACCAAAGCATTTACCACACAGCTTGTGGTACTATTTGGCTTGGCAGTGACTTTGGGTAAAATCCGCAGTCATATCAGCGATGAGACCGCTGAGCAATACGCCGAAGAGCTGCGCCTACTACCAGGCAGTATTCAGCACGCTTTGAACCTTGAGTCGCAGCTTGGTGCATGGGCACAAAAATTCTCTGCCAAACCATCAGCACTATTCCTAGGTCGTGGTATTCATTATCCAATCGCCCTAGAAGGTGCTCTAAAACTCAAAGAGCTGACCTACATCCATGCTGAAGCCTATCCAGCTGGCGAGCTTAAGCATGGCCCATTGGCGCTCGTTGATGAAAATATGCCTGTTGTCGTCATCTCGCCAAATGATGGCCTGCTTGATAAAGTCAAAGCCAATATGCAAGAAGTCAGTGCTCGTGGCGGTGAGCTGTTTGTCCTATCTGACCTAGATAGCGACTTCACCGCTGGCGATAGCATCCATGTCATCCGCACCCCACGCCATGTCGGTGTGCTATCACCGATTGTACACACCATTGGCGTACAGCTACTGTCTTATCATGTCGCCTTGGTGCGTGGCACCGATGTCGATAAACCCCGTAACCTAGCTAAGTCGGTGACGGTGGAATAAGCCAGCGATCGCTGTATGGTATTAAAAGATCCTTTGCTGACAAAGGATCTTTTCTTTATCTTTAGCTTTGGCGATAACCGTTTGGATTGCCACTTTGCCAACGCCATGTATCAGCACACATCTCATTAATGCCCAGTGCTGCCGTCCAACCGAACAGCTCTCGTGCCTTGTCACTGCTGGCATAGCAAGCCGCCACATCGCCAGGTCTGCGATCAGTGATGACATATGGTACAGTTTGTCCTGTATTTGCCACAAACGCATCCACAAGCTGCAATACCGATGTGCCATTACCTGTACCTAGATTGACAGGGCAAAAGCCGACACCGCTTGGGGTCTTGACCAAATATTCCAGTGCCGCCACATGACCTTTTGCCAAATCGACCACATGAATATAATCACGCACACCCGTGCCGTCGATGGTGTCATAATCATTGCCAAAAACAGACAGCTTTTCAAGCTTACCTACCGCTACTTGGCTGATATAGGGCATTAAATTATTGGGAATATCGCTTGGGTCTTCGCCAATCAAGCCGCTTTTGTGCGCACCAATAGGGTTAAAATATCGCAAGGATACAGCATTGAACTGATCATCCGATTTTGCCAAATCTTCCAAGATATATTCAACCGTCAATTTAGACTGTCCGTACGGATTGGTACAAGAGCGCTTGGCGGTCTCAACGATTGGTAGTACTTCAGGGTCGCCATAGACAGTTGCCGATGATGAAAAAATAAAGTTTTTCACCCCGTATGCTTGCATGACTTCTAGCAAGTTGAGCGTACCTGCGACATTGTTTTGGTAATATTTGATGGGCTTTGCGACCGACTCACCCACCGCCTTTAATCCCGCAAAATGAATCACGCCAAAAAAGTCATGCTCAGCAAAGGTTTTGGCAAGCAAACCTTTATCTAGCACATCACCCAAAATAAATTCTACAGACTGTCCTGTAATCTGTTCAACTCGCGCAATTGCCACAGGACTTGAATTGGACAGATTATCATACACCACAGGTGTAAAGCCTGCCGCAATCAATTCAATCAAAGTATGCGAGCCGATATAGCCTGCACCACCGGTAACGAGAATTTTTTTCATCATATTTCCACTTTGCTATAATTACGCCCAATACCATGATAATCGCCCGCATACTGTGCGATCAATTGATTATTCAAGATATTTTTGGCATCAAAAATCGGTAAGCCAAACTGATTTAATTGCTCAATATTTGGCAGTACTACTTCTGACCAGTTTAGGATAAACAAGGCATCACATCCTGAAAGCTGATAAGCATCATCGCACAGACCAAACAACGGCTCATCGCCATAAATTTGCGTCAGCTCAAAGCCTGCATTTGGGGCATACACTGTGGTTTCGATGCCATATGACCATAACAGCTTTAGAAGTGGATGAATGGCAGAATTGGTCGTGCGTCCCGTATTGGTGCGATAGCCTGCACCCCAAATCATCACGGATTTACCATCAATAAAACCATCAAAATATCGCCAAAATTTACGGAAAATCAGCTCTTTTTGGTCTTCGTTAATCTGACAGACAGTGGATAATAGACGGCTTTGGACTTGATTTTGTTTAAAAAATTGATCAAGTAGCTCAACTTCGGTAGGTAGTGCCTGACCGCCAAAACCCCACCCTGCCGACAGATAATCCTTGCCAATACGCTTATCCAGTCCCATCACTGTCTGCACCGTGGTGATATCCACGCCACTGGCATCCGCTAGGCGTGCCATCTCATTGACAAAGCTTAAGCGCGTGGCAAGCATCGCCATAATCCCTGCACGGGCAAATTCCACCGTCTTAATATCACCCACAAACTGCTTATCCGTGCGAGATAACAGCATGAGTAGCAGCTCATTGGTCGTATGCACACCCAAGGTCTTTTCACCAATCATCACCATATCGGGTGACGACAGCGAACCAAAACCCGTACCATCTTTCATAAAGACAAACGGCACATAGCAAACTTGGCTGGTGGCAAACTCATTTGCCAAAGTTGCCACATCACCAATAGCCACCGAGCCACTTAAAATGACTTGGGCAGTGGTCTCAAGCAATGATGACAAATATTCATCAACACCTTGGGCATCCAAAAACAGCCACACATAAGCCATATCAGCAAGCCTATCCACCACCGTGATTTGCCCTGTTTGCGTGTACATTTGCCACAGGGCTGACATTTGATGGTCAAATTTATAGCTTGCCAATGTGTGCGACACCGCACTGTCATCAGCGAGTAACTGCACCGATTTATTTAGACTGGCCAGCCAAATAGCAGTATTGATGGACTCATTGGTACAGCCGATCAGTAGGATAGAATCAGTCATCACACACCCCCTTGCGCGGCTTGAGCCTGTAGAATCTTGGCAAGCAAAGCATTGGTTGAGCCATCAAAGCCGTCCGCCTTGCCATCATTTAGAGCATCAAACACACTGTTTGCCATCACTTTGCCCACTTCCACGCCCCATTGGTCAAAAGGATTAATCCCCCACAACACGCTCATCACATACACTTTATGCTCGTATAGGGCAATTAGTGCGCCCAAAGTGGATGGGCTTAAACTATCGAGCAGTAGCGTTGTGGACGGCTGATTACCGCGATAGCGTTTAAACTCATTGAATTCTTCTTGAGCGGTTTCGCCCAATGCCCCATTACCAAAGGCAAGCACCTGCGACTGCGCAAGGCAGTTTGCCAAGGATAATTTGTGTTGTTCTTCTAAATAGGCATCGTGATGGTGCTGCTGATTGTCATACCGACGAATCGGCGTGATAAAATCGCACGACACCCTTTGCGTGCCTTGGTGCAGTAACTGATAAAAAGCGTGCTGAGCGTTTGAACCAATATCACCCCACAGAATCGGGCAGGTGGCATAATCCACCGCCACGCCGTCACGCGCCACCGATTTACCATTGGACTCCATCTCAAGCTGGGTCAGATAATTGGGAAAAAATGATAATCGCCCATCATAAGGCAACACCGTATGGGCATTGATCCCCAAAAAGGTAGAATTCCACACACCAATCAAGCCAAGCAGCACAGGCAGATTGTGCTCAAAGTCAGCAGTGGCAAAGTGTGTATCCATCGCATAAGCACCCGCCAGCAGTGCACGAAAGCCAGTCATGCCAATACGAATGGCGATGGCAAGCCCGATGGCTGACCACATACTAAAGCGACCACCCACCCAGTCCCACAGCAAGAGCTGATTGTCCGTATGAATGCCCCACGCACTCATCTTATCGGTGCGAGTAGAAATGCCGATAAAATGCCGACGCAGCAGGCTTTGTTCTTTGGCACCGGTGGAGAGTAGCCACGCTTTGGCAGTTTTGGCGTTTGATAATGTGTCAATCGTACCAAAAGATTTGGACGAGATGATAAACAGTGTCGTTTGCGGATTGAGTTTCTTAAGCAAGCCGTCGAGCTGCGTGCCGTCCATATTGGAAACAAAATGCACTCGAATGTCCGTATCTGCCCATTCCTCCAGTGCCGTCGCCGCCATGAGTGGTCCAAGGTCTGAGCCACCAACCCCGATATTGACCACATCGGTGATTGCCTTGCCCGAATAGCCACGCCACACACCTGTACGGATGCGGCTGACGATCGCTTCGCACTTGTCTAGACTATCATGCACCTGCCCACCGACATCCACACCATCCACCAGCAAAGACTCACCCTTTGGCAAGCGTAGAGCCGTGTGCAAGGCAGCACGATTTTCGGTGTCGTTGACCTTGACACCTGATAATAACTCATTGATTTTATGAGATAAATTTTTGGATTTGGCAAGGGCTATCAATGCCGACAGACGCTCATTATCCAGTGCCTGCTTGCTATAATCCATATAAATCCCACAGGCAGTCGCACTAAATTGCTCACTGCGACTGCTATCGGCAAATAATTCACCGATATTTGGCGTGGTGGTAGCAAGATTTTGTAGGGCTTGCCAAGCGGTATTGGTGGTATGGCTCATGAATTATCCTTAATTCGCAGACTTGACACCCAATTTATCAGCAAAATACACAAAGGCCTGCATATAGCTTGTCATATCGCCAGCATCAAAGCTGTTGCCCACCATCGTCACTACATCCATGCCCTGTGTGCCAATCAGTGCATCAATGGCATCAGTCAGCTGAATCTCGCCACCGACGCTTGGGGCGGTCTTGGCAAGATACTCAAAAATCGCATTATCAAACACATAGCGACCCACCACTGCCAAGTTGGACGGTGCGACATCGGCCGATGGTTTTTCGACAAAGCCTTTGACATCAAAGCAGATATTGTTATCTGATTTTTCAATGGTTTGGGTGTCGGCTAGGCGGGCGATACCATATTTATGAATGTCTGCCATTGCCACAGGGTCGACCAAAATCTGACTACGACCTGTCTTGGTAAATTCAGCCATCATAAAGGCAAGGTTATGCATCTCATAGCCAGACGCATAAGGGTTTAGCACCACATCAGGCAGTAGCACGGCAAAGGGGTTATCGCCCACCACCGCACGACCTTGTAGCACCGCATGACCCAACCCCAATGGTTTGCCTTGGCGGACGCTAGTGATGGTGACATCATCAGGCAAGAAGCTTAGGCTGTCAGCAAGTGCATCTTTGCCCTTGCTACGCAGCTGGGTATCCAGCTCGCTATTGATATCAAAATAGTTCTCAATCGCCATCTTTTGGGCGTGATTGACTAGGACGATATTTTTGATCCCGGCAGCGATGGCTTCTTCGATGACGTACTGGATAGCAGGTTTATTGCCCAGTGGCAACAGCTCTTTTGGCACTGCCTTGGATAATGGCAACATACGCGTACCAAAGCCTGCAACAGGGATAATGGCGTGAGTGATTTTTTTCATAATTCAACCTTTAAAATCGTTATTCATATAACCGACAAGTCCATAAATAAATGCCTTCAGCCATAAGCAATAGTTTCTAACATCTTTTTTATACACCAAATAAAACCAAGTATATCGCCACCAATGCTTATAGACAATCTTGGATTTTTTAAAAAAATTGATGTCCTGACGCAGTCTTAGCATATACGCTTGGTTGCGCGTGGAATAAAATAGTTTAAATGGCGAATCCAAATGATGATAACGCTTACCCTTAAGGTAAAAATACTCATTGACAGAGGTGGGATGAAATACGATTACCTTGGTATAAACGGTTGTTTTATAACCTGCATTTAATATTCGCATTTTATATTCTTGTTCGTCGCCACGAATAAAAAACTCCGCTCTTGGCACACCAATTTTTTCTACCACTTTTTTATCAAATAACACACCATTAAACAGTTTAATCTCATTATCCAATAGCTCAATGTATTTAATCTTGTCAACTTGTGTCAGTTTTTCACCATTAACCTTGTATTCATAAGCCGACAAATGGTGATTATCCATATCCGCCACCAATGCCGAAACAACATCGTGATTATAGGTTTGTTTGATGGCAACCATATCAGCAACAAAATGCTCATCATAGGGATAAGCATCATCATCAAAACTGACAATATAATCACAATCGTCATTCTTGGCAATCTCAAACCCCTTGGCGAATCCACCAGCACCGCCTAAGTTTGCGCCCAGTTGATGTAGATAGATTTTATCATTGTGATAGCCATTAATAATACTACAAGTATTATCTGAGCTGTTGTTATCCACAATAATAATCCGCCTGACTGGATATGACTGTGATAATAACTTATCAATCAGTCGCCCAATACATTTGGCAGAATTAAAAGTGGTAATAACAACAGCAATTTTTTTCATAAATTACAGCATATTCACATAAAACGGACGAACGGCATCGCCCTTTTCCTTAGCGGTCAAAAATGCTCTTGCCACATCCAGTGCCTCACGAATGGTCACATCCATATCAAGATATCGATAAGTCGCAAGACGGCCAACAAACGTTACTTTGGTTTCTTGGTTAGCCAGATTTACATATTGCTCTAGCATGGTTTTTTCATCAACCAAGCGTATTGGGTAATAAGGGATATCCTCTTCACCGCATAGACGACTATACTCCTTAAAATACACTGTCTTATCATGCTTTTCCCAAGGCGTGAAATGCTTATGCTCAGCAATGCGTGTAAATGGCACACCCTCTTCGCCATAATTCATCACCGCACAGCCCTGATAATCACCTTCATCTACATGACGCTCAAAGTCTAGCGTGCGATAGCCCAAGCGACCTAAGCGATAATCATAAAACCCATCCAAAGGTCCTGTATAAAATACATGATCAAATCCACCTAACTCAGCGTGATCAAACTCACGATTTAATTCTACAGTGATATTTGGGTGGTTTAAGATACTTTCTACGATGACGGTATAGCCATCTTTTGGCATGCCTTGGTATTTATGAAAGAAATAATTATCATCATAATTAAATCGTACTGGCAAACGCTTTAGGATACTGGCTGGCAATTTGGTTGGTGACATTCCCCATTGCTTTTGGGTGTAACCCTTAAAGAAGGCTTCGTACAAATCACGACCAACAAATTTGAGTGCCTGCTCTTCAAACGACTGCGGCTCATCAATACTCTTATCGGCTTGCTCATTGACAATAAAATCATGGGCTTCTTGCGGGCGAAACGCTTTGCCAAAAAATTGGTTGATGGTATGCAAATTTACAGGTAAAGAATACACCTGACCACCAACCGTGGATTTGACACGGTTGGTATAAGGCATCATCTCACCATGCTTGGTCACATACTCCCATACTTCTTGATCGTCGGTATGGAAAATGTGTGGGCCATAATGATGCACCATGACATTGGTTTCATCATCACGCTCAGTATGACAATTGCCTGCAATGTGGCTACGCTTGTCAATTACCTTGACTTGATAACCGTTTTCTGCAAGTTCTCGAGCGATAACCGCACCTGAGAAACCTGCACCGATGATTAAAACTACAACATCATTTAGCATCGCAATCTTACTATTGTAGCATATACTTTTTTAAAATAGTATCAGCAAAACAAATGTGCTTCATATTGTCAAAAATCTCATTTTGCTCAGATAAAATCATATTTTTAAAATCTTCATTTTTTGAAATCTTTTGAATTAATTCTGATGTCTGCTCGATAAATTCTTTAGGTTTAGCAGAGACCAAACAGTGCTTACTCGTTATTTCATTTTGCTGCCCAACATTACTGCTAATAAATATTGTTCCATATTGCAAACACTCCAACCCAACAAGGGTCAAACCCTCATTTTCTGCACAGTTAACCAATATATCAATTTTTTGATGAAATAAACCAATGTCTTCACTTGCTCCACCAAAGCTTATATTCCCAAGCTTGTGTCGCTGTGCCAAAATCTGTGTCTTTTTTAGTAGCGATCCATTGCCTTGAACCAAAAATGATACACTATTATCTTTGCTAAATTTCTTTGCGAGCTCCACAAACAATTCGGGTCTTTTTTGTTTTTCAAGTCTACCTAAAAAACCTACCACTATTTTATTGTCATTTTTTTGATGCTTTTTTTTCTTGATAATGCTTTTATTAATAAGATATCCAAGTTGTACCTTATGTCTAGGGACACCAAGATTTTCAATAATATAATTTGTAAGCCCCTTGCTAACTACATGATGCACATTGATATATCTACTATTTTTGGCGCTCAAATATGGATAACCGCCAGTCTGATACTCAACAATATGCAAAGAGTCTATAATAAAAATATCTCGCGGCATATATGGTAAGGCGCGGTACATACTTAAAGAATGATGGATAAAGATGAAGTTTGGTTCCGTTGAATTAATAAGCTCCAATAACTGACTTTCTGATTTTTGATACCTTTGTCCATAAACAATCGCTTTAGCAGCGTCAAGTATGCTCAAAAAATGACCGGCTATTTCTGTTTTCTTCTCAATAAAAACCAAGTATGGTATTTTGTGTTTTTTAAGAAACAGTAGAGTCTCATAAGCAAATCTCTCCGCTCCCCCCCAATCCAAGGAATGCATACACACTAATACTTTTTTTTCAGTATTACAGCCCCTTATTGCGCTTCTCTGATTTCGTCTGATTTTATCAAAATGCTGGTTTTTGGCATACCGCTTCGTATAAAATCTCAATGTTTTGAAAGAATCTATCCACATGAGAGACTAACCATAAGCAAAAAATAACTGATATACATTCATAAAAAATAGCAGAATAATAATTAAACAAAAAACCGCTTTTACAACTAATTTTGTATAACTAAGGGTTTTTCTTCTAAGAGCACGATATTTGAGATGCCCGCTTGGTGTGATTGTTCTATGATATAAATAGTATGACCGATAAAGCAAAATCCACTTTAAAGCACCTTTGAAATCAAAAGTATTTTTTAATAAAAAAAAGTCTTTTGCAATATTAAAACTTCCAAAATTACGATCATATAAATTTTTGATTTGATTATAATATTGAATATCCACCTTGTCTTTATTGGCCTTTCTAGCATCAGATATTGACCAATAAAAGAATTTGTATCCCAAAATCCTAGATTGGTGCGCAATAGCTGGCGAACCTGCATAACGCAAAGCAAGATCATCATTAATCAAGGATGGCGCCCTCACCATATCTATATATTTTTGAGGATTCCATGTTGTCATAATAGAATTAGGTCTGATACGATAATTAACAACACTCAATGGCTCGTACCAAATAGTTTGACTATGAGATAAAATTAACGGTGTCGTTGCAATGTCTTCCATGTACAATCGTGAATGAAATCTAACATCTTGCATGATAGATCTTTTTACAAAGAATCTCCAAGCATAAAATGTGCAGTCTTCCAAATATTGAGCAACCACAGAATCATCAACTTGCACTATACATCTTGGCTGAAATGAAAACTTACTCATTTCCCTCCAATCATGTTCACTTGAAAATGTATGACTACCAAAATAAATCATGTCAGTTCTAACGGAAAATAGAGTCTCTATAATTTCTTTTAGGTTATTTTTATTGATATAGTCATCAGAATCCAAAAAGAAAATATATTCGCCTTTTGCATGCCGTACACCAAAATTTCTTGCATCGCTTAAACCAAGATTTTGAGTTGGTCTAAGCACTCGAAAACACTCATAATTTCTTAAGATGGATATCGCATCATTTAATGCACGAACTTCAGTATCAACATTAAAGTCATCTACTACAATAATCTCAACTGGTGTTTTTTCTAAATCCAAATCCGATAGAGTATCATCAATAGTTTTTAAACACGAATAGATGTACGCACTGCAATTATAATAAGGTGCAACAATTGTCAAAAACATTTTTCAACTCTCTAAAATTTTACCCAATATCTTATCTACGACACCAGCGTGATATATCCTATAGCAACCATCTGAATGATCAGTACCATAGGGCATAGAGATTGTTTTTACCCTATCGGAAAACAATCTAAGCGCATTAAATTCTTCCGTCTCATTCAATGCATCAAAAACAACGTAATGCGATACATTTTTCTTTTTTACTTTTAAAAAACGAACAATATCAAGCTCAACACCCTCTTTTGCATAGTCATCTACAATATCATATGTTGGGGTTTTTGAGCGCTTTTCATCACTCTCTTTTTTCTTCAAGTCTATCAAAAATAACTTATCAATAGAAGACAAAACCTGAATGGCAATTGCATGATAACTAGTGATTTTATCCTCTTGGGATAAAGTTTCAGCAATCCACATCGCAGCATATCCACCCATAGACATACCAATACATACAATGTTTTTATATTCTCTTGATTTTATCAGCTGCTTGATTATGTCCATATCATCCAGATACCACCTTGACGGTGCTGATTGCGCCACCCTGATATAATCCAAATCATGCATCAATGGGGTGTTAAAAAATTCATATTGTACACTATGTCCATTATACTCCTCTCCGGCAGAATTAAAAATAACCATCAAGGTATCACTTTTATTACTAAAAGATAGGTCAACCTTTAAATAATTCAGTGCTTTATTGGAGTTATATTCTTGAGTGAAAGTCAAATGGTGTTTTGCATCCCCATGAATCTGATTCATTGCTAATGACAAAATTTTTTGCCCAAGTGTAATTTTTTGAGAAACCAAGTTATTTTCCATATTTTGGTTTAAAATATACAATTTATCATTTTCAACTTTCCAATACTTTTCATTGTCATTATGATAATTGTATATTTTGCCATCTATGCCAAAAAACAAAGAACCCCACACCTCTCCCTTAGGGCTCTTATATAAAGCGCTTTTATTAGCAATAGCAGAAGTAACTGGGTTTGCTGTATCAATCAAATGCTCACCAAGATCTAGAGATGAAAGCAAGACATTATTATTGCTTTTCCGAAAATTAGAAACACTCAACCAAATATTAGCTTCTTGAATGTAAGACAACTTGTAGCTTACCTTGTTAAGCTCATCAGAAATAATCAGCTCACCATTAGAATGTAGCCAATTCGCAAATCCTTCTGTGCCATCACTTTCAATAGTACCGTTTTCTAGAAAAGAAATATTACTATTTTGATACCAACCATTAATGTAAATAGCCCATCGACTATTGATAATATTTTCAACTAGCATAATAATCTCTACAAAAAATTATAAACAGATATTGCTTCATCTATGTCATCAAAAACAAAAATTCTGCCCTTATCCAAGATAGCAACTTTATCACAGTAATCTCTAATATTATGCAGTTCATGCGAAACAATAATCATTGCCTTATGGGCTCTTTTTTCAAATAACTCTTCTTGGCATTTCTGATGAAATTTAGCATCTCCCACAGAGATGACTTCATCTATCAAATAACAGTCAAAATCAACCGCCATAGAGATAGCAAACGCCAATCTTGCTCGCATACCTGATGAATACACCTTAACGGGTTCGTATAAATATTTACCAAGTTCTGCAAACGAATCTACAAGCTCCATAGCTTTTTCATAATCAGTGTTATATACTCGGCACACAAAACGAACATTATCAGCTCCAGTTAAACTACCCTGAAACGCTCCACTAAAGGCCAATGGCCATGAGATACTCATAGTTCTAGTGATTGATCCAAATGTTGGCAGTTCAACACCGCCCAACAATCTAATCAAAGTTGATTTACCAGCACCATTTCTACCTAAGATACCTATTTTCTCGCCCATTTTTACGGTTAGATTGACACCATCCAAAACATTCCTTCTTCCGCTCTGAACCGGGTAAGATTTTACAACATTTTCTAATCTAATCAACTGCTCGCTTCCAATTTATTACTAATATGTTTTACCAAAACCAAGCCGATAAACGACAAACAGATATTAAACCAAATCACATAGCTTGGATTTTCATATGTGGGCACCAAATCACCATAGTATCCATGCCTTAACATTTCGGTTGTGTGAACCATAGGTAAATACAAAACTATTTCTTGAACATTGACCGGCAACCAATGTACAAAAAACCCTGCACCAGATACTGGAAACAACAAATATGTAACAGCATGCCACAACCTATCAAGCACATCAGACAATTGAAAAATTGCCCCTACCACCAATGATAGCGCAATAGTAAACCAAAAAAGCAAGATCCAAGCATATACCATCAATAAAAAATTACTTGGGAAATCAATACTGCCTATAGCTATAAAACCCAAGAGTAGCACAACTAAAGAAATAGTTGCTCCTACAGACTCTAGCAGTGCGCGAGCTACAAACACATCAATAACTTTTACATTTCTGTGGTACAAAAGGCCAATATTTGCCTCGACCGCATTGCCCACTCTATTTGCACTATTACGCCACATCAAGATTGTTGAATAGCCTGTGATTGCAAAAGGAATAATCGAGTATGAAGCTCCATGTGCATCTTTTAAGAAATGCCAAAGCGCAGCCACACCCAATGTGAAAATCATTGGCTCAACAAACAACCAAGCAAAACCAATATTATGCCGCCCATAGCGTGTGATGATTTCACGCATCAGTAGTGCATAAATCACCCGTAGCTGAATTTTTAATGATTTAAAAAATTCAGCCATTTCTTTTGTATAGGATGTTTTTTCATTCATATCGCTAATCACGATGCTCTCTCACACCAGCTACAAACAGTCTTAATACACCCCAAAGCAACAAGCCAAATACAAAACCAGATAAGACATTCTTAATTCGCTCTGGCTTAGCAGCTTCATCAGGCAGTGATGGCTTGGCCAAAAGCTCAAGATAAAGCTGCTTTTGGTTAAAGTCACTTTTGGCGGATTCATAGCTGCTGATCGCTGCTTCCAGCTGCTTATCAGCGAGCTGTTTCTCAAGCTGTAGGCCTTGGTACTCAACAGAACGGTTGCTGTACGACACATCAGAGGGTCCAGTGATCTTGGCCGTCTTTTCGGCAATCGACTTTTCAATCGTCTTAATATGCACCTCCAGCGGCTGAATCTGCGGATTTTCTGGAGTCAATGCTTTTGCTTGTGCCAACTGCGACTGTGCTTGAATCAAGGCATCCTGCAGTTTTGAAATCTCTTGCAAAGCAATGGTTGACTGCCCTTCAGGGTTATACAGCTTGTTATCAGTGCGATACTGAGCCAGTTTATCTGCCGCCTCTCTAGACTTTTGTTTGGCGAGCTCTACTTCTTCGGCTGAGTATTTTAGGATGTCATTTTTGGCATTATTATTAATGCGATTGATGACGACATCACCCATCTTTAACAGCTGCTCATTGATCTTTTGAGCTTCTTCGGCACTGAATGCCTGAACCTGCAACTGCGAAATTGACGATGCAGGATCATAAACAATTTTTACCTTGCCATTAAAGTACTTATAGAAGTTTTCATCTGTTGGACTTTGAAAAAAACTACCAAAGCGACTAAAGGGATCGATAGTATCGCTTGAATAACTGTCTTTGATTTGCAAGTCATTATTTAGGTTCGCCACCGCATCTCGAGATGTCATATAATCTCGTACCAAATAACTATCATCCGATGATGCATTAAAGCCGATGTTTTGTAGCATCACGCTTAGACCAGAGGTTGATTGCTTATTAGGGCTTCTAATGACGAACTTGGACTCTGAGACATATTGATTAGAAGCGATAAGTCCATAATAAATCGCCAATAATACAGTTGGTAAAACTACACACAACCAAAACAAGGGATCTTGTTTCTTTAGAAAGCTTCTTTTGTCGTTTTTATACACTGTCATCAATTCCTAATTAATTTGCAAGATCGCGAATATTAACAATGGAATAAACGCTTTGGCTAATCATGCCCAAGAATTTACCAAATTCAACCGCAGGCGCATTAGAGACATAGATTACATCTTGGTTGTGGATCTCAAAATCACGAGCAATGATGTAGTTCAATGGATCTTTAAGATTCAGACGATATACCACTGGCACTGATGTATGATGAAATTGCACTGGGACGCTTTGTAGTTGCTCAGCAGTCAAGACTGCCGGGTTTTCGAAGCGGAAAATAAAAACACCTTGAGCGTCAGCACGGCTGTCATTCAAACCACCCGCTCGTGCCAAAGCCTGCATCAACGAAATGCCACTGGCTTCAAAATCAATTTCGTCATTTTTGGCGGTTGCGCCCATCACCATATAACTGTTGGTTTTGTATTTGACCGAGATTACATCGCCTTGTTGTAGGCGGATATTTTGGCGAGCGTCGTTGATAATCTGTGACAGCAGCATTTCTCTTGCCTGCCCACCACGAGTTAGCTGCACGCTCACTCGCTCCGCAGCTTGCTTGGCACCACCTGCCGCTGCGATGGCATCCAAAATACGCTCACCCTTGCCTGTCAGTGGCATTCTTGTGCTATTATTCACTTCGCCAATCACAGTTACATCGGCTGAGTTATTCTTAGTGATACGCACAATAGCACTTGGCTGATTTGCTTTTTTGCGCAATCCAGCAATGATCATATCCTGCACTTGCTGTGGCGTTTTGCCAATGACATTTAATTTACCGACAAATGGTACGCTGATATAGCCTGACTTATCAACCATTTGCTCAGGCAGTTTCGTTTCTTTTGTGCCCGAGAAACCATTCAAATCACTCGCCGTACCAAATAATAACGCTGGTGGTGCCTCCCAAATCGTGACATCCACAACATCACCAGATGAGATACGATTCATAGCCGTTTGCGCATTGGCAAAATAGTTAGAAAAGGCAACATTAGGTGTCAGATTTTTTGATCTGCCTGCAACTTGAGAATCAATATCGATTACCAGCAAGCCATAATTATCACTTGGGTTATTTGTTGGATTGCTAGATGAGGGCACAATCACAGCATTCGGATTTTTGAAAATTTGACCGCGTGTTGGACCAGAATTGGCCTGCCAATTACTCACTGCTTGACAGCCTGACAAAATCAGTATCAAGCCCAATCCTACAATTCCCTTTGCAGAGAAATTGGAGCACTTAAAAATAGTTTTATCTAAATATTGCATAAATCAAATACGCCGTTGGTATGCCAAAATATGGGAATGATTTCTAGTCCAAAATCTAGCCAAGAGATACAATGGCTCAATATCTCATTATAGCAAATTTTATTAAACCAGATTCGATAAATTTAGCAGCTATGGATACCAATTGTAACATCTGCATACTTTTTTGATGGTTTGGTGTAAATAATGTATCCAATACACATTTCTGTATCACGCTTGTAAAAATACACCGCTTCGACACAGAGCTCTACCGCCACCGCTTCTTCTTAATCTCCTGCATCGCAAGCGTAATCTCATCACGGCTTAGGCTTGCCGTGTGGCGTAGTAGCTGCATCATATCAGGATGCAGGACGAACTTGGCATGCTCAGCGATCTTATCGATGCGCTCATCGAAGGTCAAGAGCCCCGTCTTGTCATCGATGGTGACATAGCCGACGCGTACCAGCGTATCGATAAAGCTTGTGAACAATGCCTTATCAAACATATCTGGCAGATCATCAGCATGTAGCACTGACACACGCTGACCAAGCACATAGCACAGATTGACTACCTGCTCGGTGTTTAGGCGATTTGAGCCTTGCTCAGACAGCAATGTCAGTGCCATAAAATAGCGCTCAAGACTTTGCTGGGCGGGGCTTGCCAGTACCATCAGCTGCTGATACGCTTCAGAGTTGCCCTCGGGGCTGCCGACCACGCCATCACCCAGATCGACGATGACGCCACGCTCGATAAGCAGATTTAGCACGCGTTCGGCTTGATCAGCAATATTGCGTAGGGCAGTTTTTAGGAACAGCTCACTTTGTAAAAATGGATACAAAAGCTCGGTGATGCTCTCAAGCTTCTCACGGTAGATACGGCCATTTCGCTGCACCAATGCCGCAAGGAAGCTTGCGATGATAAACACATGCAAGATATTATTTCTAAAATAACTCAGTAGCGGTGCTTGCTTATCCGCCACACGGATCATATCGCCTAGGATGTGTGGTGTACGCTCGATAAGCTTAAGCTTAATGCCGTATTCTAAGATCTCTTTTGGGCTCATGTCGGTGACATGGGTATCAGGATCATAAGGCAGCGCTTGGGCGATGTGCTGATACAGCTTGATCTGCTCAAGGCATTGGGCTTCATCAAGTGCAGCATTGGGTGTAGACAGCAGCACCAGTGCCAGCAGCGACACAGGATTGACCACGGCGGCTTTGTTGATGTTTTGCATCACTTTGACGCCAAGGTTTTGTACCATGGCGTGCGTCTTGGCGGTATTCTCATCACTACCATCTTGGATGGCAACATCGAATTTAGCCATAAAATCATTGAGATACAACGGCTCGCCAAAAGCCAAATGCACCGTACCAAAAATCCGCTCAATCTTACGGGCAGTTTTTAGTAAGCCTAATAAATTCTCGCTTTCTTTTGGCTTGCCTTTGAGCTCACCGACATAAGTCGCCCCTTCCATGATGCGCTCATAGCTGATATAAGTCGGGATAAATACCACAGGCTTGGCAGGCTCACGCAGATGGCTATTGACCGTCATTGCCAGCATCCCAAGTTTCGGTGGCAGCAGACGACCCGAGCGAGAGCGGCCACCTTCGATGAAGTACTCGATCGGTGCTTGGCGCTGCATCAGGCTGTGCACATATTCTTTGAACACCGTGCTGTATAAGGCATTGCCCTTAAAGCTACGACGCATAAAGAACGCCCCACCACTGCGTAAGATCTCGCCTAGGATGGGGATATTTAGGTTCTCACCGGCAGCGACATGCGGGATGCGCAGACCACGCTTATAAATCACATAAGACAATAATAGATAATCGATGTGGCTACGATGGCATGGCACATAGACAATCTGATAATCAGGTGCCAAAGCACGCACACGCTCAAAATGACGCACTTCCACACCGTCATATAGGCGCGTCCATAGCCATGTCAAGAAATGATCAAAAAAACGCACCACCGAATGCGAATAGTCGCTCGTGATCTCGCCCAAATAGCCTTGGGCTTCAGCTTTGACAGCGGCGATGGATTTGCCGGTCTCGGCGGCGTGCTTTTCGATGGCATCAGCGACCACAGGCGATGACAGGATCGTGCCTGCAATATTGCGCTTATCCGATAAGTCAGGGCCGACGATGCTCGTGCGCTGCTTATCCAGATAGCCTTTTAGGCGCATGGCGATGGTCACGCTCAGATCCTCGCCCACGCCTGCTTGAGCATCACGGATGAGTGATTGTAGATCCTTAGGCTCGCTAAATCGCACAAAGGTATCACGCCCCATCACACCGATGTTAAACAGCTGCTTGGTCTTCGATGGCACTGCCCATTCATCGGCCATCAATAGGCGAAATAATGAATCTTCCTTATCAGGCGCCCGCCCCCATAAGATCGTCACAGGCACCAGCTGAATCTCAAGCTGTGGATTGGCCAGACAAGCTGCGATCAAGCGCTCTAGCCGCGGCACTTTGCCATTGATCGCATCCGATCGGCGATCGCGCAAAAAAATCATCGCCGAAGTCTCATGGATGCCATCGGCACGCACTTCAGCCAGTGCTGATGGCAAACCAAGCACATCGGTCTGCATCCCGACAAGCAGGCTGTTTGATCGAGAGTACGAGCGGATGACATAAAAGGTCGGAATCGATGGATCAAGCTGTGGCACTTCACCGATGACTGTTGGCTTGACCGCCAAGGACAATCCTTTGGCCGATGCGCGGCGATAAGGGCTGGGCAGGCGATTGGCGCCAGTTGATGCTAAATCTTTGTCTTGGGCGCGGTCTTTTTTGAGCCAATTAGAAATTTTTAACATAAATCGATCGATCTATCAACAAAGGAATATGACCTTTTATTTTATCATTCTTTGGGTGAATTTTTGACAAAAAATGTTATAATTTTGGCAATTTTACATTTTTTTAAATCCAAATTTCCCAATCACTTTCACCGTTAATCTTGGCAGAGCCTTATGAAAACTTCTTTTGAACGCTACGCACTGACGCCCGATGCCATGCAGGCAAAAGTCGAGGATCTCTTAAATACCGTCAAGCTTACCGAGCTGTCACCAGATGTGTTTCAAGGCGCAAGTTTTGATTATGTTGGCCCACGCATCTTTGGTGGCCAAGTCTTGGCGCAAGCTTTGCTGGCAGCGGCCAAAACGCTGAGCTATGATAAACCTTGTCACAGCTTACACGGCTATTTTTTAAGAGGCGGTGACATTCGCCTGCCTGTGGTGTATCAAGTGCGTCGCCTACGCGATGGTCGCAGTCTGTCAGCGCGCGAGGTCATCGCGGTGCAATATGTTGAAACAGTGAATGATGATGGCGAGAAAGTGACCAAAGAACAGGTGATTTTTTCGATGATTGCGTCATTTTCGCCGATGGAAGGCGGATTAAATTATCAACAAGACATGCCGCAAGTGCCGCCACCTGAAACGCTTAAGACCGAACAAGAGCTTAAGGCTCAATATCTGGATAAAGTCCCAGAGATCCTACAGGCACGCTACCTGCGCCCGCGCCATGTGGAGATTCGTCCTGTCACACCGATGGATCCTGTCGATCCAGCACCAGCGCGGCCGCATCAAGCCAATTGGCTGCGCATCGCAGACATTGGTGAGCAGCCTGTGGCGATTCATCAGGCGCTGTTGGCATTTGTGTCGGATTTTTATTTGGCGGGAACGGCGCTGATCGGTCATGGCATCACTTTTATGACGCGTGGACTGCAAGCCGCCAGCATCGACCACAGCATGCATTTTCACCGTCCCTTTGATATCCGCGAATACTTGCTGTATGACATGTGGAGCGACACCACCAGTCATTCCAAGGGCTTAAACCATGGCCAATTTTGGCAAGATGGTCAGCTGATCGCCACCACCCAACAAGAATGCCTGATGCGCCTACATCCAGATTCTGAGCGTCTCACCAGCAGCAGTTGAGCGCACACTGCTGGCAATCATCAAGGCAGATTTGGGTAAAAGTCTTGCGCTTTGGTATATTTTTGTACCCAAGTATTGACGCGATGGCAGGCTGACACTATCATAAACTACCTTTATGATCAGACCTGTTTTGGCTCTTTTTTTGGATGTGACAGTCATGCAAAAACTTTCATTTGTGGCGCTGATGATGGCAACGGCTGCAGTCGCAGGTTGTGATGCCGTCAAACAAACCATCTCTGGTGACACCAAAGCACTCACCGATGCCCAAATCGCCAAACTGATCCCCAAACGCGTCAAAAACACCAAAAGTTGGGCTGCCGACATCTCGGCCATCTATGATGACTTAAAATTACCCAAAGACGCCAGCAGCATCTGCACCGCCATCGCGGTCATCGATCAAGAATCCAACTTTCATGCCGACCCTGCCGTCCCCAATCTGGGTAATGCTGCCTTATCCGCGATCGATGAGAAATTAGAAGATAAACTGGGCAAAAATATGGCCAGCGTTTTTCGCACCATGCTAGAGACGCGCCCCACCAAAGACAATAATTTCATCAAGCAAATCAAAGCAGTAAAAACCGAAAAACAACTCGATGAGCTGTACCAAGAGATTTTTGATTATTTTACCAGCACCTATAAAGTTGCCGCCTTAACCAACATCACCAAGCTGTCTGGCCAAGGCATCGATGAACGCGTCAATCCCATCACCACCCTCGGCTCGATGCAAGTACACATCGATTATGCACGCGCACATCGGCGCATGAGCATGAGCGACAGAGATCTACGAGCCGATCTGTACACCCAATATGGCGGTCTGTATTATGGCATCCATCGCTTGATGGTGTATCAGGCTGATTATGACAAGCCCTTATATCGCTTTGCTGATTATAACTCTGGGATGTATTCTAGCCGCAATGCTGCCTTTCAGCAGCGACTGGTGACATTGAGCGGTGAGAAGATTGATATTGATGGAGATTTGTTATTATATAAAGATGGCAGTCCATTGACCAAAAAATCCTCAACCGAAGCCGCCGCCATCGCCCTGCTAGCGACCGCGCCCACACCCGTGAGTGAACGGCAGATTCGTAATGATTTTAAAAAGGAAAAAACCCAAGCCTTCGAGCAAACGGTGACTTATCAAACGGTCAACAAGCTATTTTATGACAAAATGGGGCGTAAAGCCGCTTATGCCATCATGCCAAAAGTCGTCATCTCAGGGCCGAAGCTGAGCCGAGATTATAATACCAACTGGTTCGCCACTCGCGTCGATGGCCGCTATCAGACCTGCATGGCGACCGCCAAAAAGCAGCGCTTGGTGTGATTTGAGCATCGCTTGGCATGCTGATTTGGGCGTCGTGAAGCATCAACATCCTGCCCTGCGATGGCTTTATTTGGATTTTTTATTTAATAAATACATCCCTGCCAAGGTGCTGATCACGATCGGCAGCACCGCCATCAACAGTGGCGGCAATCCTGTCGCCAGTGCCACAAAGCCTGTCAGATCAGTCAAATAGCTAAACAACAAACCTGTGAGCAGCGCCAATACGATGCGCAAACCCAAGCCTTGCGATCTGAGCGACCCAAACACAAATGATGAGGCCACCAACACCAGTGACAGCACGGCAAATGGCGATAACAGCTTCTGCCAAAAAGCCAGCTCATGGCGGATCGACCGCGCGCCTTGATGCTGCATTAGACGATGATGCGCATACAGATCGCTCAAAGACAGATCCTCAGGCTCGCGCGTGAGCAGATGTACATCGGTGGGTGCGATCGGCAAAGTCAGATAACGCGCATCGGCATGCTGCTGCTCGACGCGATCACTGCCTACCGTGACCTCATCAACCCCTGACAGCTGCCAAGTATAGCGGGCATCTGTGCCAGCATCAAGCGGCTTTGGCTGATAGGTGCCAGTATCGGCACGAAACGCTGCGAGCAACTGCCCATCTTTGAGCTGATAGCGCTTGACTTCACCAAGCTTACCCTCACTGTCTGCGTAGCTGATGTACACCACCTCTTGGGTATCGCCCTCATTTTGTACCGCCCAATAGCCATCGATGGTGATGAGTTTTTCGTAAATGGTGTCGTTTTTTATGGCGGCGGCATGCTGATTGGCCACAGGCAGCACAAACTGATTGACCGCCAAAGAGATCGCCACAAAAATAAACGCTGGCAGCATCACCCAGCCGATGATCCGATATAGGCTAATCCCTGAGGCGCGCATGATAACCAGCTCACTGTGATTGGCAAGCAAGCCCAAGCCGATCACAGCGCCCAGTAGCGCGCCTGTGGGAATAAACTGCACCAAAAAATACGGCGAGCGGTATAAGATAAATTGTAGCGCATCTTTGAGAGTATAAGTATCGGTGATGTTCTCAAGCTCACCCAAATAAGCAAACACCATCTGCAACAGCCACAGCCCAACGACCGCACCTGTCATCGCAAGCAAAGCCGAACGAATCACATATCTGGGCAAGATCCAAGGCTTCATGCCGCCTCCTTATGCTGCCGCGTCAACTGCATCCGCGCCATCAGTCGCTGATGGTAGTTCAAATACAGCGCAAAAGCCGTCAGCAGCAGCACCGCCACAAGATAAGTCATCGGCGGCAATTTGCCTTTGCTGATGCTGTCTTTGAGCGAGATGATCACCAACACGCTCGCCACATAAATAAAAATCGCAGGAATTAATTTGAGCCATCGACCTTGGCGCGGACGCACATAGGATAAAGGAGTTGCCATCATCACAGCCAGCACGATCAGCCACGGCATGCTCAGCCGATAACCCAGCTCAGCATGGGCCTCGAGTGGATTGTCTCGTGATGCCGTGCCTTGAATGATGCCAATGAGCTGCGGCGTTGAGACGCCCTCGATGCGCATGCTGCTGCTGTCTGCAGGTCGATCTGCCGATAAAGTGATGCGATAGCGCTCAAAGCCGATTTGGCTGTATTGGCGACTCGTCGGATCGACCTCATAGCGCCGACCTTGATATAAATCCAGCTGAATTTGGCCTGCGGTGTTCTCAACTTGAGTGGCTGATTTGGCAAAAATAATGGAGTCTTTGCTGCTGATTTGCTCTGCGACCGCCTCGGGCAACTCAGCCACCACCTCATCGGCAGGCGTCTGATCAGATGGTGCAGGCAGTGAAGATCGGCTGTTCATCTGCACGATGATGACATCTTGTAGTGATTCGCGATTGGCGCCGACCTCGCCGACATACAGATGATAATCACCGCTGCTGATGAATTCTTTTGGGCGAATCAGATCAAACACCTGCGCCATCGATTGCTCTTTCCAGATATTGGTCGCACGCTCCATGCCCCACGGCTTGGCAGCCATCGACACCCAGCCCTCAACACACATCAGCACGATGACCAGTGGAATCAGCAGTCGTGCGATGCGGCCACGACTGATGCCACTGGCATTGATCACCGCCATCTCATGATCTGAATACAGCCGCCCAAATACCAGCATCAAGCCAATAAAAAATGATAATGGCAAAATCAGCTCAAGAAAATACGGCAAATTATAGCCGATCAGACTGAATAATACGCCGACATTCAGTCCGCCCTCTGCCGCCATACCAAAATAGCGGATCAGACGGCCACCAAGCAGCATCACCACCAAAAAGCCCAAGACTAAGGCGGTGGTCGTAGCGACTTGGCTGGTGATGTAGCGGCGTAAAATCACAAAAACACTTTCCCAAAAAGCGATAGCAAATGAGCTATGATAACAAAAAACCGTTCAAGTTTTAAGCGATTATTCTGATTTGACAGATTAATTTGTTGCTAGGTGTTGCTGTATAGATCAACAAAAACCCAATCAAGCACACAGCGCCACCAAACCACCCATCAAGCCTGCCATCAGCTCACGATCCATAAATTTCCTTTTTGAAAGCAGGATAAATGTGCTACACTAACCTTATGTTTTATCATCATTATCACTGATCATAAAACTACAATTTCACAATATGAATAAGGATTTACCATGCCATCAGCTGCGCTAAAGCTTGGCGTTACCAACGCACTTACCCTAAAAAAACCAAGTAAAAACAACCCATTACCCACCATCGTCCTGTATGTCAATGATCAAGCCGAGATCTTAGGCGCTTTGGGCGAGGCTGAATATCTCAGCCGCGCTGAGGCATTAATCGATGGTGCCAATTTTAAAGGCGGCTTGGGGGAGCATGTCAGTGATTATGCGCTGCATGCCAAAGATCTGCCAGCCATCACCCTCATCGGCGTTGGCAAATTGGATAAGCTGGGTGCCAATATCGCCAAAGTCGCTGCCAACACTTATGCCGCCATTAAAGGCGCACCAAAAGCTGCGCTGCTGTGGGGTGATGTGATTTGTCATAAGCATTTCACCCAGTTTGTGCTTGCGCTACAAGCCGCCAGCTACCGCTTTGATCATCATAAGAGCAGCAGCGCCGATGTCGATGCACTAAAAGAAGTGATTTTGGTTAATAATCGCGATGAATTGGCCGCTTATGAGACTGCGCTGAGCTTTGCCATCGCCACCGATAAAGGCATCAGTGCCGCGCGCGATGTGGCGAACGAAGCACCGAATGTACTGACCCCCTCTGAACTTGCCAAAAAAGCCAAGCATCTATCCAAAGCATACGCCAACAAAATCAGCGTCACTGTACTTGGCGAAAAAGAAATGCAAAAAATGGGCATGGGCTGCTTTTTGGCAGTGAGCCAAGGTTCGGACGAAGAGGGCAAAATGGCCGTCATCGAATACTACGGCAAAACTGGCAAAGCCAGCAAAAAAGCCCGCCTATCTGACCCGATCGCCTTGGTGGGCAAGGGTTTGACCTTTGACTCAGGTGGCATCTCGATCAAGCCATCAGCCGGCATGGAAGAGATGAAGTTTGACATGGGCGGCGCTGCCTCGATCTTAGGCACCATCACAGCCATCGCCGAAGCGAATTTGCCGATCGATGTTGTCGCAATACTCGCCTGCGCTGAAAACATGCCATCAGCACGCGCCACTCGCCCAGGCGATGTCGTCACCGCCATGAATGGGATGAGCGTCGAGGTGTTAAACACCGATGCTGAAGGTCGTCTGGTGCTTTGCGATGCACTGTGTTATGTTCAAGAAAATTATAAGCCAAAAGCCATCATCGACACCGCCACACTCACAGGCGCCTGCGTGATCGCACTGGGCAGTGTGCGCTCAGGTCTGTACAGTAACGATGAAGATCTGTTGTTCGCTTTAGAAGCCGCCAGCGAATTCACCAACGATCTGGTCTGGCACATGCCACTTGACGATGGCTATGATGAGCAGCTCAAATCAAAAGTCGCCGACATGCAAAATATCGGCGGTCGTGAGGCAGGCTCGGTCACGGCAGCATGCTTCTTAAAGCGCTTCATCAAAGACAACCAAGCATGGGCGCACTTAGACATCGCAGGCACAGCTTGGAAAAGCGGTAGCACCGCCAGTGCCACTGGCCGCCCTGTGGCACTGCTGACTCAGTATCTGCGCAGCCAAGCTGACAACTGATCCACGCCAAGCATCACCAAAAACGCAGCCAAAGTCGCTGCGTTTTTGACTTTATAAATTTAGCTTTATAAATTTGCCAAGCACAAAGTTTGCTGATGGCAGAATAAGCCTTAGAAGCGATAAGTCGCTCCTAAGCTTACACTGCGCCCCATTTGCGGCTGATACGGCAGATGCGTTTGGTGCGCATAGACGGATTGATTTAGCAGATTATTGGCTTTGATGAACAGATCATACTCACCCATGCCCAATGCGCCGTGATAGGTTGCGCCCAAATTCAGCATATCATGGCCATCGGTTTTGCTTTCAAATCTGGCCAATTTATCTTGATCAAACACCCGATAATACTCAAGCTCCCCTGACAAGCTTGGCGTCCAATCGGCTTGGATCTTCAGACCCGCTCGCGCAGGCGGCAGACGCGGCGTATATTGCTCAACTTCATGGACATACACAGGCTCTGTGACCTCCAGATAAGGCTCGATGCCAAGCGTATCTTTGACATAGTTACGCACTCGCCAAGGACGAATCTGCCCTGCTGCCTGTGTCTGTGCCACCGCTTCAACAAAGGCAGGATTATCAACATAATACACCTTGTCATTCACCCGTCGATCATGCGCAGCAAGCTTACCCCAGACGACATCGCCAAAGACTGTGAGGTGATATTTATCCGACAGCGCATAACCAATGCTCGCCTCTAGACCTTTAAATTTGGCAGGTGCTTGCATATAGCGGTTTACGCGCAGATCGTGATCACTCTTCATGGCGTTTGGGTTATTTGGATCGGCATTGAGGGTCGCAAGATAAATATAATTATCAAAATCATAAGCATAGCCCGACAGTCGATAATCAAAGCGCTCACCTTGATATGACAAAGCCAGCTCCAAATTGGTTGATTTTTCTTTGTTAAGATCTTTATTGCCCATCTCAAAGGAATTGGTGGCAAGGTGCATGCCGTGTGCGTACAACTCTTGGGCGGTGGGCAGGCGCTGCTGATGTGAGGCAGCTAGGCTTAGTGTATGCCGCGGCAAAAACTGCCAATCGATGCTACTTGCCACAGAAACAGCGGTTTGTTTGTGCGGCTTTGTTAATTGCTGATAATGATCGATCGCTTTTTGGGCTTCGCTGGGCGATGCCATCACAGCAGGCAGCGCTGAGTGGTATTCTGCCATCACTTTGTCATGATCAAAGGACTTTTGCACCGTTTGTTTTTCGACCCGTGCAGCGATGTCGGCACGCACAGTATCCCATTGGTGGCTTTGTAGGCCGAACGCACTTAAGTTTTGCATGGTGTTGTTGTTGAGTAGCTGCTGCGAACCGCGGTGTGCATGATCACTGTGAGAATCGGCAGGTGATAGTGCGCTGTTTTGTTGTTTGAGATATTGCACGCCCCACACGCCTGTCAAGCCGCCAATCGGTGCTTGGGTCAGCTCAAGTCTGGCGACCGTGCCGATGTTTTTAAAGTCATTGCTACGGGTTGTGCCTTCGATTTCGCTGTGCTGATAATGCACGCGACTGCCTATTAGCTCGATTTTTTCGATGCCTTTAAATGGCTGTTTGATCGACCCTTGAACATCAAAACGGCGACTGCTCAAATCCACAAAAGGCGCAGCAGCCAGATCATGCGCGTGACAGTCTTTCATGATCACGCCAGGATTGTCCCAAAACACCTGCTCGCTGCTGGCCAGCTCTGGATAAGGATACAGGTGCGGATGGCGCAGCTTGACACCCTCTTCGATGATGCGCACATAGCAGCCATCATACAGATGATTGTGCGCAGGTAAGCCATACTGATCCTTGCGATGCGTATAAGCTGCCCCAAGCGACGCCGACTCACCGATCCATGCCGCGCCAAGAGTCGCGACCGACGACTCAGCCCAGCTATCAGGCAAATGATCGAGCGTTTGGTAGCTAAGCTTGCGTTTTTGGAAATCCTCAAGGTCTGCATAAGTGCCGTGCTGATAATCAGGCGTCTGATAATCACCTGCATGACGGCGCAGCCCCTCGACTCTCACCGCCACCTGCTCGCCGATGGGTACAGTAATGCCAGCAGCAGCCAGCTTCTCATCATTGGCGCTCATGTGGCGAATCAAGCCTTCTGCTTCGATGCGCTCAGGTATGGCATCGGGGATTTTTTGATCTCGTACATTTACCACACCTGCTGCGTTGCCAGAGCTGTGCAGCAGCGTACTGGCGCCGCGTATGATCTCAACACCATCAGACAGCACGGTATCGACCATCACCGCATGATCTGGTGACATATTCGACATATCGACGACATCGCTGCCGCCTTGCAGCACCTTGATGCGTTTACCCTCTTGGCCGCGAATGATTGGTGCCGATGCACCGCCGCCAAAATGGCTAGAATGCACGCCCAGCTCGCCTGCCAGTGCATCGCCTAAGGTTGCTGATCGCCTTTGTAGAGCATGCTTGGCGACATGTCCATTCAGCGAGCGGCTGCCAGGGATGTTGTTTCGTTGGATGGTGACATTTGCTTCAGGCAGTATGACAGTGCTAAGCAGATCATCTGTGTGAGCTGCTGTATCGGCAGCATAAGCGGTGGTACTGATGGCTGCGATCAACGACCAGTACAAAGGATGGTAGCGACTCATAGGACACCTTGGATGGATTTGGATGATTGGCAAATTGCAGATTCACGGCCGATCGCTTCAATGATCGGCATTGTTTTTGTAATGTTATACTATTACATTTAAATCGTCAAGTTTTGTTGTCAGATCATTTTATTGTGATGACAAGCGATCGATGACTGATGAAGATTGATGGGTTGATTTGAGCCAATTCACACCAAAACTACTACAAAGCGTCAAAAGTGACCGGACTGCGTCACATCCATGCAAGTCGGCCATTGACGCGAAGTATTTGGCAGATACCGCTTGATGGCACAAAAAAAGCCCATTTTCATCACGAAAATGGGCTGTTCAGATCGGCTGATTATTTCAGCACTTCTGCCATCGCATTAGCGACATATTCGACATTGGCATTATTCAAGCCTGCGATACACATACGGCCATTTTCGACCATATACACCGCAAACTCATCACGCAGACGCACCACTTGCTCAGCAGTCAGACCAGTGAAGCTGAACATACCTTGCTGCTTGGTAAAGTAGCTAAAATCACGCTCAGGCAGCTTGGCCGATAGCACATCTTGTAGCTTTTGACGCATTTCACGGATACGGTCACGCATCTCATAGACTTCGCCAACCCATTGAGCGAATAGTTTTTCGTCATTCATCACGGTGTCAACGACTGCGTTACCGTGTGATGGTGGGCTTGAGTAGATGCGACGCACGGTGAATTTGAGTTGACCGTGGACTTTGTCCGACTCTTCTTTGGTTGGGCTGACGACTGATAGACCGCCGACACGCTCGCCATATAGTGATAGATTTTTTGAAAATGAGTTGCTGACAAACACAGGCAAGCCCATCTCAACCGCACGACGGATGGCATAAGCATCACCGTCCATATCGTCGCCAAAGCCTTGATAAGCGATGTCCATAAATGGAATCAGTTTTTGGTCTTTGACGATTTGTAGTAGCACATCCCACTGCTCACGGGTCAAATCCACACCAGTTGGGTTGTGGCAGCATGGGTGCAGTAGTACGACATCATTTTCGTTGAGCGTTTTGAAAAATGCACACAGCTCATCAAACTTCACGCCGATGGTTGCAGGGTCGTAGTATGGATATTTACCCACTTCAATGCCTGCACCTTCAAAGATGCTGATGTGATTGCCCCAAGTTGGGTCTGAGACATAGCATTTGGCAGCTGGGAACCATTGATGGATAAAGTCTGCACCGACTTTAAGCGCACCAGAGCCGCCCAATGTTGCGATGGTGGCGACACGGCCTTCGGCGACGGCTGGATGGTTTTCGCCAAATAGCAAGTTTTGGCAAGCTTTGCGATAGCCTGGCAGACCATCCATCGGCAGATAGCCGCGTGGGCGTGGTGGATTGGCGATGGTCGCTTCAGCTGCCTTGACGCACTCAAGCACTGGCAATTTGCCATCTTCGGTGTAGTACACACCAACGCCCAAGTTCACCTTAATATCGGTGCGTGGGTCATTGGCAAATTTATCCATCAAACCCAAAATCGGGTCGCCTGCATAGGGGGTCACATGTTCAAACATGGCTTAATCCTTCTTGTTTGACAATTTTAAAAATGTATTAATCAATTATTAGTTAATACAACAAAATTTAGCATGACTTAGTATAACGCAAAATGCGTACTTTGTGGATGAAAATTCATCGCCTTCTGCATAATTTTAAAATAAAACCGCCAAGCATACGCCTGACGGTGGTGATTAAAATTTGGCTGCTTTGGAATGGCTGACCAAAAATTCGTGCGCATTTTGCTCCAAAAATTCCTTAAATGCCAACGCCGCTGGCGATAGCGAACGGTTTTTGTGGGTATAAAGCAAAAATTTGCGCTCAACGACAGGATCGGCGATCGGTCGCATCACAAGGCCGTTTTGTTCCACCCATTCGGCAGCATAGAGCAGACACAGGGTCACACCAAGGCCCATGCGCGTCATGCCAAGTGCCGTCGATAAGAAATTGACCTCAAAATCAGGATTAAAAATGCGGCTGGAGATCTGCGCTGGCAGCTCGTTTTGTAGGCTTTGGATGAATGGGCCGTTCAATGTGATCAGGCGCTCATTCAACAGATCCGTCCAGCGCACGACATCTTTTTTGGCAAAAGGATGTGTCGCTGGCAGCACCAAATAAAATGGTGATGAAAATAGCACGCTGGCATCCAAATCATCAGAATGCACGCGCTCGGGTGCCACGCCCAGATCAGCTTCTAGGTTTTCGATGTGATCGACGACCTGATCCACCGAACAGTCAGTCAGCGTTACTTGAATGTTTGGGTGAATATCACAAAATTTCGCCACAAACTTTGGCATCGCACTCGCCGACAGCTGCTGTGAGACTGCCAGACGCACATGCCCTTGGTGCAGTGATTTTAGGTTGCTGACTTTTTCGTTCAGCACACTCATCTCATTCAGCACCCGTTTGGCTTGGGGCAACAGTCGCATGCCTGCATCAGACAGGTACAGCTTGCGCGTCGTGCGGTCAAACAGTTTGACGCCCAGATTTTGCTCCAGCTCCTTGATCAGCCCTGACAACGCCGACTGCGTCAAACACAGCGTTTCGGCAGCTTTGGTGAAGCTATTTTGTTCGGCGACGAGCACAAATGCTCTGAGTTGTCGAAGTGTGGTACTCACAAATGTCCTTGGGTTACAGCTTAAGATATATAAGCTGATATTATAAGTTGATAACTTTTTAATTACAAGCCATAATCACACTAATGTTATGTTATAGCCATAAAAAAAATGGCCTGGATCACAGATCACAAGCCATTTGATACTACTCATCGCATTAAGGCACGATGATGGTAAAGATGTATGCAGCCAAATTCACCAGTAGCACGATGCCATACAGCATGTTCGTGCGGCCCTGATTCAGCGACAGCATCACGATAAAGGTCGATAAGCCAAGCAGTACCATCGATTTGCCATCCAGACCCAGCACCAGCGGAATATCGTATAGCAAGCAAACGATGGTCACCGCAGGAATGGTCAAACCAATACTGGCAAGTGCCGAACCCAGCGCCAAGTTCAGACTGGTCTGAAAGCGGTTGCGACGCGCTGCATTCAGCGCAGCCAAGCCCTCGGGCAGTAGCACCACCGCTGCAATGATCACACCCACGAGTGCTGCTGGCGCACCCATCGCTGCCACCATCGATTCGATGCTGGGCGATAAGCTCTTGGCAAGCAATACCACGATCCCCAAACAGACAAGCAAAAAGCCAAAGCTTGCCGCTGTCACCTTGCCCGATGGTGGCTCAGCATGATGATCCAAGTCATCATCAGCCGCCAAAAAATAATCGCGATGGCGCACCGTCTGCACCATGATGAATGAGCCATACAGCACCAACGAGGCGATGGCAACGAAAATCAGCTGCGATGATGCATAGGTGCCTTCAGCAGTACTGGTGGTGAAGTTTGGTAAAATCAGTGTCATCACCAAAATCGATACCAGTGTGATCAGCGCTGTGCTGGCCGACTTTTGACCAAAAAACTGCTCACGGTGCTTTAGGCCACCAATCATCAATGATAAGCCCAAAATCCCGTTTAAGATCAGCATAATCGCAGCAAATACCGTATCACGCGCCAGATAAGCGGCATTATCGCCACCTGCCACCATCAGCGAGATGATGAGCGCCACCTCAATGATGGTGATGGCAAGCGCTAAAATGATCGTACCAAAAGGCTCACCGACTTTATGCGCCACCACCTCGGCATGATAGACCGCGGACAATACGCTACCGATGAGCAGCACACCGCCCAAGATCTGCAACAGGATGCTGCCTTTGATACCCACAAAATACAAGCCCCAAGCCACCAATGGCAATGCCATCGACCACACAGGCAGCCCAAAACGAGCATTTGATGCCATAAACACTCCTATGATTTTTGCTGAATCTTGGTAAATGTCAATTCAGCAGTATATGATGCAATGTGTGATCGTACATGATCCCAAGCATCGCCATCAAGTTTCATCAAACAAAAACAGCCATAGTAACATAATCTGATGGATGTTTTGTTATTAAAATATTAATTTGGGCAACCTGTCAACGCATTGGCTGACTTAATCATCCTCCTTAAAGATCGGCTTATCTTCCCTAATCAGACGCGTCACCAAGAGCTGGTCAATCTTATAATGATCAATGTCCACCACCTCAAATTTATAGCCCTCATGCTCCACCCAGTCCGCTAGGCGGGGAATCTTACGCAAGCGATACATGATAAAGCCTGCCAAGGTCTCATAATGATCCCAATCTGGAAATTCGTCAATATCCAGTGCGTGCTTGACATCATCAATCGGAGTGATGCCATCGATGAACCAAGAATTTTCATCACGGCGGATGATCTGCTGATCTTCAGGCTCAGCCGATGCCCAGTCGCCCATCACCGTCATCATGATGTCTGATAGCGTAATCACGCCAACGACGAGCGCATATTCATTGATGACCACGGCCATTTTCTCGTTACTGGCACGGAATTTGTCCAGTAGTTCTGAGAGCGTCAGCGTATCTGGGATAATCAGGATATTGCGGATCGTGGATTCATTGAGCTGAAAAAACGACTGATTTTTCATAATCCGCACCAAGATATCCTTGGTATCGACATAGCCGATGACTTGGTCGATGTGCTGATTGCACACCAAGAACTTGGAATATGGATAATCAGCAATCTTTTGGCGGATGCTGTCTTCGCTCTCATCTAGGGTAAAAAACACCACATCTTCACGCGCCGTCATCGACGATGGCACAGTACGCTCTTCAAGCTCAAACACATTTTCGATAAAATGCTGCTCTTGCTCCATCAGCACGCCTGCCTCAGCGCCAGCATCGACGATGGCGGAGATGTCATCAAAGGTGATGTTATCATCACGGTTGGTGTTGACCTTAAAGATGCGAAAGGTCAGATTGGCAATGGCATTGATTATCCATGCCAACGGCTTGACCAGCGTGATGACCAAGTTGATCGGGTTGATCACCGCCAATGCCACACGCTCAGGATTGATCATCGCGATGCGCTTTGGGATCAGATCGGCATATAAGATGAATAATAATGTGACGATCAAAAACGACGCAAAAAACGCGATGCTCTCAAGCCATGGCCCTTGATAGACCATGCCAATCCATTCGGCAAAATAAGGGCGCAGCGCCCCCTCACCCACCGAACCGCCCAAGATGGCGACGGCGTTCAGGCCAATCTGTGAAGTGGCAAAAAAGTCGGCAGAATTTTCTTGGAGTCGCAATACCTTGTCAGCGCGTTCGTCGCCTGATTCTGCCAATAGCTTTAGCTTGATCTTACGCGCGCCTGCCAGTGCGATCTCGGAAATGGAGAAAAAACTGGAAATCAGGATCAGCGCTGTGATGATCAGCAAATTTTGAAATAAACTCATGCAAATACCAATAATCGATTCAGCTCAACAAAAAAATACAGATACTACCGCTTCCAAGAATAATCAGCAACCAACACCGCTGTCACTGGCTGACCTAATAAGATGCCTTCTTTGGCATTGGCGGCAAATCTTGCATCTTGCTCATATTCATACACACGCCACGCCGCACCCGCCGCTGCGATCTTCTCAGGTTTGATGATATAATCTTTGCCATCAACGAAGTTCATTGTAAATTTTATGTGTTGATCGCGATGTGTGCCTGCGATGATGGTTTGTTCACCTGCAGGAACATTGATTTTCTCAAACGGCATTTTTAATTCATACACCTGTGAGAATGTATCCTTAGGGTCGATGATCACCTCATTGATCTGCTTGATATTCATCGGTCGTGGGGAGAGTTGCCCATGACCAAAGGCGGTGACATAAGGATAAATTCTGATCGTCGCATGCGGCTGATCGTGGGTCGCGGCACGAGTTGCATACGCTTCTACACCTGCCAAAAAATCATGCTGACTTTTGGTGGCATAAGCTGTTAAAGGGTTGGCGGTACACGCTGTCAAACCCAGCACCGCGCTCATCATCAATAAATTTTTAATCATATTCCAATCTTAGCAAAACTTTATTACAATAGCTAAAACCCAAACGGAGCTATCAAAATGAAACGATCTTTTCAATCTGTCTGTGTATTGGTATTGTCTTGCTTGGTCATCGCTGGCTGTGCAACCACCAACAAGCGAGCAGAAAAACACCAAAAGCTACTTAACACGCCTGCCGATTCGATGATTCTGCCTATGGATTACATTGATGCTTTTGCCAATGCTAAGCACAATTACGAAAAATGCGTCGCCAAAGCCAGTTTTCAAACGCCCATTTATGTCAATAGCATGGGCACCACCATCCAAACCATGACCACCATACCAGGCACTTATGTCAAAACCGATCTGGACAGACAAGCTGCCTTGGCGGTCATCGATATCGATACAGGTAATAAACCTAGCTCTGCGCTGCATTTTCGTCCATATGGCGAAAATCAAACCCAGCTGACGATATACCAAGCCACCAAAAGCACGAAGGTTCGCCAAAAATTTCTAACGAATGCTCAAGCCTATGCCAGCAGTCAATTTGATCGCTGTCCTTGATGGCTGGATGACACGGCTTACTTAGGCTGACAATCCACCACCTGCCCTTTGACACCTGATGCACCATCGGTCATCAGATACACATAGACCGCCATGATGTCTTCGGGAGTCTTAAGGGTGTTTGGGTCTTCGCCAGGAAAAGCGTGTGCGCGCATGTTGGTGCGTGTCGCCCCAGGATTGATGCAGTTGAAGCGTAGCGCGGTTAATTTTTGGGTTTCTTGGGTAAAGATGGTAGTCATACCCTCAACAGACTGCTTGGAGAGTGCATACGCTCCCCAAAACGGACGCAAATCATGCCCCACGGTACTTGTGGTAAAGACCACCGAGCCACTTTGGGCAGCTTTAAGTAACGGCAACAAGCTTTGGGTCAGCATAAACACAGCGGTTGAGTTCACACGCATCACCTGTTCAAAGGTAATCGGATCATACATCTCAAGCGGTGTCAAAGCGCCCAAAATCGCTGCATTATGCAGTACGCCATCTAAATGGCCAAATTCTTTTTCGATCAGATTGGCAAGCTCTTGCATCTGGGCAAAACTTGCTTTTTCTAAATCCAGTGGCAAAATCGCAGGCTCAGCAAGCCCCAAGTTTTCGATCTCATCATACACCGCTTCAAGCTTGGATTGGGTCTTGCCAAGCAGTAGCACGGTCGCACCGCATTTGGCATAGGTCAATGCCGCTACCTTGCCAATGCCGTCGCCTGCACCGGTGACTAGGATGATTTTGCCTGCCAGGCTATCGGCTTGGTAATCAAAAGCACGCATCTGATCGTGCGTGATGGTTTGCTTTGTCATAATTTTCCAATATACTTATAAACTTAAATACTTTGATAAACTTAAATCTGCCCAAGCACCCACTCACGCAGCTCATCAGGGGTCTCAATGATGGCATCGGCACCCCAAGTATCAAGGCTTGCCAAATCGTCTTTGGATAAATAACCAAACTTAGCAATCACCGTCGTCATCCCTGCTGCCTTACCTGCCTCGATATCACGATGATGATCGCCGATATACAGGCACGCCGTCGGATCGACCTTGAGGGTGTCGCACGCCAGATACATCGGCTCAGGATCAGGCTTGGTATGCGTCACATCATCAGGACAAACCAACACCGCACAGCGATCGCTTAGGGCAAGTCGATGGAGCAAATTGGTCGCCAAATAGCGAGGTTTATTCGTCACAATCCCCCAAGGCACGCCTTGCTGCTCAAGCGTCGCCAGTAGCGTCTCTAGCCCTGAAAAGACTTGGCTATCGACACAAATATCAGCCTCATAACGATCCAAAAACGCCTGACGATACGCCAACAACTCGGCATCATCATCACTGACATCGTGGAATTTTTCGCCAAAAATCAGCTTCACCATCGCACGAGCGCCTGCCGATACCTGCTCACGAATGGCAGCATCCGATGGAGCTTCTCGCCCATCTTCACGGCATAAGTCTTTGATAATACGGATAAAATCAGGGGCAGTATCAATCAGCGTACCATCTAGGTCAAATAAGACCGCTTGCAGTTTTTTCATCAGTTACTCGCTTGGCTTAACAAATGCCATCATGTAGTTCACATCGACATTGCGATTGGACAGCCAGTAGTGCTTGGTGATGGGGTTGTAGTGTAAGCCTGTCATATCAAATCGGCGAAAACCTGCTCGCAGTGCCATCTGGTCAAGCTCTGCTGGCGTGATGAATTTGTGATAATCATGCGTGCCTTTATCGACCAAATTGAGTACATACTCAGCACCGACGATGGCGAACAGATAGGATTTTGGATTGCGATTGATGGTACTCATCACGCACACGCCACCAGGCTTGGTCAAATCAAAACACGCCTGCACGATCGCCGATGGATCAGGCACGTGCTCAAGCATCTCCATGCAGGTCACCACATCATATTGTTCAGCCTCATCGCTTGCCAAGACTTCAGCTGGCACACAGCAAAACTGCACCTGCTCGCTCATGCCTGTTTTATCGGCATGGATGGCAGCGGCTTTTAGATTCTCATCACCCAAATCGATGCCCAGCACGCTTGCACCACGCACCGCCATCGAGTGCGCCAAAATCCCGCCACCGCAGCCGATATCCACGACTTTTTTGCCCTGCAGCGGTGATCCCAGATGTTCATTGGTGCGATCTTCGATCCAGTTTAGGCGTAGCGGATTGATGTCATGCAAGGACTTGAACGCCCCCATACGATCCCACCACTCATCGGCAAGCTTGGTGAATTTGCCAATCTCATCAAAATCGGCGTTATGCGCGGTGGTATCTGCTTGGCTGTGCATAGTGCTTCCTAGGTTATATAAAAGATAAATTGGCTCTATCTTACCATTTTTCGATGGTTTTGACCACTTTTGATCACAGTGATGCGCTGAGTTTTTGATCAATTTTGGATAAAAATAGACTTGGTTTTAGCAACCAAAAATTGACAGTCAGTTTGGCAGCCATGCACAACGGGTAATCTGATTTGTCTTTTTGGATGTTAAAACCGTGTCATCTAAGCTTAACGATGAGACAGATTTTTACTCAAAATTGAGGGATGACTACAAAAATTTACACAATTTGCAACGAAGCATTAAGAAAACTATTGCCACATTTGCCAAAAAATGCGCTAAACTATACCCATTGTATTGATAACCCAAAACCCATCACCGACGATGGCTGAGGGTTTTGTTCTTTTTTATGTTATGTGTAGCGCAATAAAGGAAAGACTCATGAAATTTGCTCTAAAAACGACACTGCTGGCGGCCGCTGTTGGCCTTGCGACACTTAGTCACGCCAATTTTGTTGAAGGTAAGGATTATCAGGTTTTGGCCAATCCTGAGAATATCGCAGGCGATGTCATCGTGGTGCGTGAGTTCTTTTGGTATGGCTGCCCACACTGCTACAACCTAGAACCGCATATGCAAAAATGGGCAAAAACCCGTGCTAATGATGTGGCATTCTTCCAAACCCCAGCGGCGATGAACCCAATGTGGGAAGTGGCAGCGCGTGGCTTTTATGCCGCTCAGCAGCTTGGCGCTCAAGAAAAAACCCATCAAATCCTATTTGATACCGTCCACAAAGACGGCAACCGTCGCGTCATCGGCTCACAGTCTGAATTGAGCAACTGGTATGCCTCACAAGGCGTGGATAAGGCCAAATTTGACAGCCTATATAACTCATTCGCTGTCACCACCAAAATCGAGCGCGCCAAAGCTGGTGCGATGCGCTATGGTCTGTCGGGCGTACCTGCCGTCGTGGTACATGGCAAATATGTGGTTTCAGGCGAAGATGCCAAAGTGCCGCAAGTGGTTGATTTTCTAGTCAATAAAGTGCGTGAAGAGAAGAAGTAATTTTCGGTCATTGATCAGCATCTGCCCAACAGATGCTGATTTTTTATGGTGTTGAAGCACTAAAGTTCCACAAAAACGCAGGAAAAATTAGACCAAGTGCATTCATTAGCCAAATGATGATTATAAAGTAGATTTAATTATTTTTACAACTCAAAAAATACATCATGTATCTCTTGTGTGATGGTCGTTTGGCTTTGACTCTAAGCCGTCATTGATAATTAGTTTTTACATTAATTTGCCCAGCACACCAGTCATCGATCGCTTGACTCTACCAGCCTGATATATGACAACCATCGGATTTAATTTTGCGATGCGTGCCACATTAACATGGATAAACATACATCTGCTTGCTTAAAATTTCGCTAAAAAACACAAAAAGGGTGGTTAATTTGTATTATTTTTGTGTTATGATGAGCAGCACAGTTACAAAGCTGTTTGTCCATTAGGACGATGAGGGACAAATATTTGCCCTTTTAAGATCACAAGGAGTTATCATGAAACTAGCTACCAAAGTTGCGGCTGCCACTTTATCCATCTTCTCATTGGTTGCCTGCAGCAACGAACAAACCACAAATAACACCCAAGCAGGCGCTGATAGTGCGCAGACAACTCAAGCCGATAAGCTTGATACACGATTTGTCACCATTGGTACTGGCGGAGCATCAGGCCCTTTTAACATTATCGGCACTTCTTTGGCCGAAATCTATGCACAACAATTTGGTGTCAATTCCAAAACCCAAACCACAGGCGCATCGGTTGAGAACCTAAACCTGTTGAACCAAGGCAAGCTTGAAATGGCCTTGGTGATGAATGATGCGCTCAGCGACGCCATCAATGGTACAAACAATTTCCAACAAAAAGTTGAAAATGTACAAACTGTCGCCAGCCTGTATCCAAATTACATCCAAATCGCCACCTCAGCCAAAAAAGGCATCAATAGCATTGATGATCTGCGCGGCAAACGCATCGCTGTTGGCGCCCAAGGCTCTGGCGTCGAATCTTCAGCACGCGCTTTGTTGTCGGCACTTGGCATTACTTATAATGACATCACCCCAGACTTCTTAGGCTTTGCCGAAGCAGCTGATGGTTTGAAAACTGGCAAACTTGATGCAGCTTTCTTTACGAGCGGTCTGCCAAACTCATCATTGATGGAATTACAACAAGGATTCGATCTACAAATCGTACCAATTCCAGCTGACAGAGTGGCTCAAGTTGCTGCAGCAAACAACATTTTTGTTGAGCAAACCATCCCTCAAGGCACTTATGGCAACGCCGCTGACATCCCAACTGCTGCTGTGATGAACAGCTTAGTTGTGCGCAGTGATTTGAGCGAGAATGATGTATACAACCTAACCAAATCATTCTTTGACAATTTGCCTGCACTGCAAACCGCACACCAAGCAGCTAGCGGCATCAATGCTCAAAACGCTCAGCAAGGTCTGATTGTAGGTCTGCATCCAGGTGCCCAAAAATACTACAACGAAATTGGCGCAAAATAAACATCCTGACTGATGCCAAAAAAATGGTCGGTTATTCATCGGCCATTTTATGTATGCATCTTTCAAGTGTGGTAACTAAATGCGTCTAGCGTCATCTACTTCCCATCGCCAGCCTTGGCTTCTCATCCTGCCAATTGTTGTGCTGATAGTGATTATTGGTTATCTTAGCCATCATGAGCGTCGTATCGTCATTCGCAGCAGTACTTTTGACTGCGTGTGGGGCGAGCGTGATTTTACGCTCAAATGGCGACATTCTGTCGAAAAGCAGTTTTGGCAAGAATATTATCAAATGCAAGATGATCAACTACACCTAACCAAAACTTTTATGCAAACCTTTGGGGCTGGCACACCGTCAACAGGTCAAGTCATCCCCGCACCTGAAGGCTATGTGGGGCTTTCAAGCAATGTGTTATTACCAAAAATTCATTGGGTCGTTTCAAGCAATATGCAAGGGCAAATCATTGGCCGCCAGGATATTTTTTCTGTTTATGAACATGTTCCTGATTATAGCGAAGTCCAAATTGCTGTAGAAACACACCCAAAGGGCTTTTGGCTTATCAAGGAGAGCTGTCATGACTGACACGCAAAATAAAAATGGCACGATGGATGTCAATGCTCAAGCAGTACTTGAGAAATTTGATCGCGAATCTGTCACTCGCAACCCAACCAGCCAAACCACCAAGTGGCTGATCGCTGCTATTGCCATCGCCTATTCTTTATTTCATTTGTACATCACTTTCAATCCAATGGCCGAACTGCTACAGCGCTCAATTCATGTCGCTGTGGGAGCGGCGCTGATTTTTTTGATTTATCCAGCCTCCAAAAACAGCAGTCGTCGCTCGGTGGCTTGGTATGATTGGATTTGGGTATTGCTGTCTTTTGTCACAGCAGGCTACTTAATCTATCAATTTGATGCCATCGCTAGCACCCGAGGTGGTATCGCAAACCAAACAGATGTTATTTTTTCCATCCTAACAGTACTGGTGGTTCTTGAGAGTGCCAGACGCATTACAGGTTGGATTTTGCCCGCTTTTTCATTACTTTTTTTGGCATATCCTTTCATTAGCCACATGAATTTTATGCCAGACAGACTGGTAACACGGCCTTATGATTTGGGCGATATTTTTGGCCAGTTATATCTAAAGACCGAGGGTCTGTATTCATCTGCCATCGGTGCATCGGTGACTTTTATTTTCCTATTCATCTTATTTGGCGCCTTTTTAGGACGCTCGGGAATGGGTCAACTATTTAATGATTTGGCACTGGCTCTTGCAGGACATAAGCAAGGCGGTCCTGCCAAAGTCGCGGTAATCTCCAGTGGTTTTATGGGCAGTATTAACGGTTCGGCTGTTGCGAATGTTGTTGGTACAGGTGCCTTTACCATTCCCTTGATGAAGCGTATTGGCTATCAAAAAGAATTTGCAGGTGCTGTCGAGGCCAGTGCATCTGTTGGTGGGCAAATCCTGCCTCCAATCATGGGTGCCTCAGCCTTCATCATGGCAGAAACCACTGGTGTGAAGTACAGTACCATCGCATTGGCTGCCGTACTACCTGCATTGTTGTATTATCTTGGGGTAATCATGCAGGTGCATTTTCGTGCTGGCCGCCGTGATCTAAAAGGCATCCCCAAGGCGGATCTGCCTCGCGTCAAAGAAGTGCTTAAAGAACGCGGTCACATGCTTTTGCCAATTATCGCTCTGATTGTTTTACTTGCCAACAACATTCCCGTCGGCTATGCTGCAGCTTATACCATTGCCTTTACCATCGTCATCAGCTGGCTAAGACCTGCCACGCGCATGGGATTTAATGACATTTTAGATGCATTGGCAGATGGTGCTAAGCAGTCATTATCGGTAATGGCTGCTTGTGCGGCGATCGGCGTGGTTATCGGGGTGGTTAATTTGACCAGTTTCGGTTCGGTCGTGACTTCATCAATCGTCACTTTGGGTGCAGGATCGCTGTTTTTGACACTGTTGCTCACCATGATTGCCTCAATGATTTTGGGTATGGGACTGCCATCAATTCCTGCTTATATCATTACTGCAACAATGGCCGCTCCTGCCTTGGCAGCCTTTGATGTGCCAATTCTAGTGGCGCACATGTTCGTGTTTTATTTTGGTATTTTCGCCAACATCACTCCACCTGTGGCTCTGGCAGCATTCGCTGGTGCTGGTATTTCAGGCGGTGATCCGATGAAAACAGGTTGGCAGTCTTTAAAGCTGGCTTTGGCAGGATTTATCGTACCTTTTATGTTTGTATACAATCCTAACATGTTGATGATCGATGTAGCGGATGCCGCGGTCACAGCCAAAGAGTTTTTGCGCCCAGCTTGGCATACCATTGCCATGGTTTCGGCAACCTCTATCATCGGTGTAATTGCTTTGTCTGCTGCTGTTGAAGGTTATCTTAAAACTACCATGAATACCTGGCAGCGCATCGTGATGGCAATCGGTGCATTCTGCTTAATTGTGCCTGAGATGATGACCGACATCATCGGTCTTTGTATTGTAGCAGCCATGTTTATCCTAAACTTGCGTCAAGCCAAACATGCGCCAACAGCCCATGTTTAAAACCTCCAAGCAAGGACAAAAGAATCAGCGCCATCACGGTGCTGATTCTTTTTTGTGTCCTTTTAACTAACTCCCCAAAAACTGCACAAACCGCTCCGGCACTTTCGCTACTTTTTGTTGCTGATAATCAAAAAATACCATGCCATTTTTAACCAAAGCAATCAGCTGATCATCAGCCTTACGCGTGATGGTGGTATAAATCTCGATGCCTGAACCCGTGATCTCACCGATTCCGATGGCAAAATCTAGCACCTCGCCATAAAAACTTTGGGCGGCATATTGCACCATCGCGTCCGCCATGATCAGTCCTGCCCCGCCAGCGTCAAGCTCAGAAAATCCGCCCGTAGCCAACCAGCGTAGACGCGCCTCATGCACCAGTTTTAGTACCGCATCATTGGCCAAATGGTTGCCATAATTCAAATCCCCGACTTGCACCTGTAGCTGTGTGCGGTACAGTACCGTTGGCGGTGGATTGAGTTTCACGCGAGCCATGACATTCTCCTTAAGTTTTGCATCCGTGCTTGCATGATAGCGCAGATTCTCATGTTAGACAAGCAGATCGCTGCTTTGTAAGAAAATGCTTACACAGATTGCCGCCATTTGCCACTGGCGTACATTCTGGCAATTTGCGATAATGACCATACAGCAAAGGAATACAGTCGATGAAATGACTGACTCATGGATGATGGCTGTATTAAGGAAATCACATAGGGCTAAGCCAAGATACGCAAGTTAAACTGCGTACCAAAGCTTTGAACAGGACAAGTAACAATGCCACATGAACCCAATTTCATGTGGCATTGTTACATTGAATTGTTACATTGATTAGCGGTCACTTCTGCAGGATGGATGAGCGGCTTGATCGCAGCGCCAAGCTGGCAACAAGGCCATTTTATGGCTGCCAATATCACGATCCATCAAGTCGATAAAATCGCCACTTCTTTGACATAGCTATGAAAATCCGCCAAACTCTCATCTAGCAGCTCATCGTCGCTTAAATGCTTGGCGTATTCGATCCACAGTAGCAGCTGATAAATACTGTTAAACTCACTGGCGTTGAACTGCTTAACAAACTGCTTGATCGTCGCTTCATCTGCCAAATTCAGACGACTATACCAAGTCTCAATCTTGGCGATCTGCTCTGGTGTAAATTTACATTCAAACAACGCCGCAGTCAAACTATGGCGATCTTCTTCGACGATCAGCTTGCCGATACGCTTGATTTGGCGGTTTTTGGCGGCCGCTGAGCTGATGCTGGATAACTGTGCCAATTCGTCCAAAAAATACTCGCTGACTGGCAGATTTTTTTGTTGTTTTTTGGAGAGATTGGCAAGTGGCAAAGCTAGTGCTTGCAAGCGTTCGTGGGATTTTTTGATTTCGGTGCGAGAGACTCGCATATCCATTTTTGACCAGTCTATCATAAAGCTCTCAAGTTATATTGTTCAATTTTTAATCAGTTTGGCACAGATGGCAAGCCACGCCCAAGGTTTAATCAGCAGCACCAGTAGCGTTTTTCACGGTGCTTGGTTTTGATCATCATCTCATCAGGCAGCAGCTTGGCAAGCCTATCTTCCACGCCCCGTGTCACATACACCGAGCGATGCTTACCACCTGTGCAGCCGATAGCAATGGTGAGGCTGTGGCGGTTATTATGCAAGAAATTTGGCAACCACTTACCCAAAAACTCGGCGATATCATCCGCCATCGCATCGACCTCTGGATACTGCCCAAAAAACGCCTTCACCGATTCATCTTCACCCGTCTGTGCTCGCAGTGTCTCATCCCAATGCGGATTGGGTAAAATACGCACATCAAACACAAAATCGGCATCGATCGGCGTGCCATATTTAAAGCCAAACGACAGCAGATTCACCGTGACCTTTGTCTCAACGCCCAGATGATCACGCACGCGCTCTTTGAGTTCATGGGTGTTTAGTAGGCTTGTGTTAATCTTTATATCAGCAAGCTGGGCGATGGGCTCGAGTAACTCAATCTCATTGTGGATTGCCTTGGGTAGATTACCTACCGTACCATTTGCCATCAACGGATGCACACGGCGTGTCGCCCCAAATCGTGCCACCAGCACTGGCTCATCTGCCGTGACATACAGCACTTTGATGGCGGATTCACCGTATTGGCGAATCAGCTCTTCGTGTACGGTTGGGAAATTAGACAAATCCGCCCCCGGTACACGCACATCAACGCCCAATGCGATTTTACGGATGTTGGTATCATCGGTCAAGCGAGCCACCGCCCCTGCCAGCAGTGATGGTGGCAAATTGTCGATGACATAATAGCCAAAATCCTCTAAAATATTGAGCACCGAGGTCTTGCCTGAGCCACTACGCCCTGAGACGATGATGATTGAAATTGGGCTGTCTTGTACCTGTTTCATGTGAAACCTTTTTTGTCATCAATTGACCAACGAATACCGCACCACGACCACAAGTCTGCGCGCTATCTTGCTTGGGCCAAATCTACTTCCAGATTATCCAACAGGCGTGCCTTGCCAAGCCATGCCGCCGCCAAAATCACCAAAGCTCTGTCCGCTTGGCTGACAGTTTGTAATTGTCGATTATAAATTTCTAGATAATCTACCACAAAGCCTGATTGGATCAGCGTCGCCTTGGCATCATCAATCAAAGCATCATAATCAATGATACTTGCCCGTGCAAGCTTGTCCGCCAATGCTTGCAATGTCTGAGATAGCACAGGTGCGACCGCTCGCTCATCGGCACTCAGATACTGGTTGCGTGATGACAATGCCAAACCGTCATCAGCTCGCACGATGTCAGCACCAATGATGTCAATACCAAAGTTCAGCTCATCATTGAGCTGTCTGATGATGGCAAGCTGTTGGTAGTCTTTTTTGCCAAAGACCGCCACATCAGGACGCACGATGTTGAATAATTTACTCACCACCAAACCTACGCCATCAAAATGCGTCGGACGGGATTTGCCGCAGAGTAGCTTGGTAATCTCACCTGAGAGCACCTGCACATTGGGCGGATAAGTCGGATACATCTCATCGACGCTCGGCGCAAAAACAAAATCTACGCCCACATCACTGAGTGCCGCCACATCTGCATCCAGCGTGCGTGGATAGCTATCAAAATCCTCACCCACGCCAAACTGTGTCGGATTGACAAAAATACTCACCACCACGACATCGGCATGGGTGCGAGCGATTTTGGCAAGGGTCAAATGCCCCTCATGCAGATTGCCCATCGTCGGCACTAAGGCGATTTTGCCTTGTGTCGCAGACAATGCAGATCGCAGCTCAGTGATGGTATGAAAAATTTGCATCAGCGTATCCTTATTGTTGTTATTATGGGATTAAAAGGTATGCTCATCGGTTGGGAAAGCTTGGCTCTTGACTGCTTGATGATAAGCAGCAAATGCCCCTGTGATATCGCCTGTCACATTGGTGCTGTCTGTCATGAAATTTTTGACAAATTTGGCAGGCTTACGAGTATAAACACCCAGCATATCATGCATGACAAGCACTTGACCGTCAGTATCCACGCCTGCACCGATACCGATGACTGGCACGCTGACCGATTGGGTTACTTGCTTGGCAAGTGTCGCTGGCACGCACTCAAGCAGTACCATCGCTGCACCTGCCTGCACCAAAATCTGCACATCCTCCAGTAGCTTGGCAGCAGCTTCATCAGTCTTGCCCTGCACCTTATAGCCGCCAAAGATATTGACAAGCTGTGGCGTCAGCCCCAAATGCACGCAAGTCGGCACGCCTGCTTGTGCCAGTACTCGTACCGTCTCGGCAAGCTCACGACCACCTTCGATTTTGACGACATTGGCACCAGCTTGCATCACAGCACGGCTACTATTGATGGCATCAGACAAAGTTGCATAACTCAAAAATGGCAAATCGCATAAAATCAGTGCAGTGCGATTGGCACGGGCGATATTGGCAGTGTGATATGCCATATCCGCCACCGTCACAGGCAGAGTCGAATCATGACCCTGCACCACCATGCCCAGACTGTCACCGACCAAAATGGTCTCAATCCCTGCTTGATCCATCGTATGGGCAAAACTGGCATCATAGCAAGTTAGGCAAGAGAATTTCTCACCTTTGGCTTTGAGTTTGTTTAGCGTGCTTAAGGTGACTGGTGGCTTGGCAGGTGTGGCAAGATAGCTCATTATTATAATTCCAAAATTGTCATTGCAAAATCTTAGCCAAAAATGGCTTGGCGATTGCTGGATTAATGGTGGTTTATTTTGCCAATTCAAGCCCTTGCCAATCTTGGGCGGCAGGTAGCTGTGCCAATGCTTGCCCCTGCACCATCAAGTCAGGCGTCAGCTCAAGTAGTGGAATCAGCACAAAATTACGCAGCATCAGCTCTTTGTGCGGGACAATCAGTCGCTCGCTATCGATCATGGCATCGCCATACAGCAGAACATCGACATCTAGACTTCGCTCACCCCAATGGCGTAGCCGTACCCGCCCTGCGCCCGTCTCAAGGCTTTGGCAAAAATCAAGCAATGCCAAGGGTGATAAGCGGGTCTTTGCCATCAATACCGCATTGACAAAATCAGGCTGATCGGTGACGCCATACGCCTTGGATGTATATAGCGATGACACCTTAACACCATCAAAATCATCACTATCTACAAACGCTGTGATGGCGTTACCGATATGCTCGGTGGGCGTGCCAAGCGCATTGCTGATATTGCCACCAAGTCCGATATAACAAATGGTCATCTGTCCATCCATCACTCATCTGCCTTCGGCTTGGCATTGGATTTGCGACGGCGGCGTTTTGGCTTGTCTGTCGCATCATCCGCCACCACAGTGGCATTGGAGTTGGCTGTTGATTGATTTGCCTTAGCTTTACTGCTTGGCTTGGCAGCTTTGGTGCGTTTGTTGCTGGCTTTTGGCTTGGACTGCTTGGCCTGACGGCGTTTTGGCGTGGCGCTTTCTTGACTGAATAAGTCATCATCTTGCGCTGCCACATCGCTTTCACTAAGTCCAGCTTCGCGCTCGATGATAGAAAGGCTTGATGATGGCTTGCGCTTACGATGGCGCGATGGCGGAATGTATGGCTCGTCATTGGCCAGCAATTTGGCAAAATCCGCCTCACTAAACTGCACTGGATCAAATACAGGCACAGGCTTAGCCGGCTCAAGCTGCGCTACTTTTAAAGATTTGGCAGCATCTTTGACCACAGCCTCAGCGCCCGGCACCACGAACAGTGGCTCAGGGCGCGTGGCAATCACCTCATCACTACGCAGTGACAGCTCTCGCAGCTGATCGAGTTCGCGGCTTTTGGCATCTTTATTGCGCTCACGGCGGCGACGCTTGGGAATGCCTGATTCGGATCCGAAATTCTCAATCATCAGCGCTTTATCGGCAGCCGATGCCTCTTGATAGGCTTGCCACCATGCGCCCATGCCATTGGTCGGCTCAGTGAGCGGATGATTGTCATGGCTTTCTCGCAGCACCAAAAAGTCAAATGCCGCGCGAAACTTCGGCAAGCGCTCAAGATTGGCGATGTCACGCACGTGTGGATTGACAAGCTTTGGCTGCAAGATCCAAATATCGCTGATAAATTGCTCGGCAAACTTTGGAATCGCGGTTTTGATGCGCTGGGCATCGATGGTTTTTTCGGCAGCTTTGAGCTGTGCTTCATAAAATGGCAAGCCACGTTTTTTGTATTTTGCCAATTGATGCAGATAATTTTCCCACAGCATCGCTGCATAAAAGAACGCAGGATTGACGCTTTTGCCCATCGCCACACGACGATCGGTATTGATCGCTACCGCTGTCATCAGCGCAGTCGGCTCATTTGGCGCATAATTCATCAAGCTGTTCATCGCGCCATGTTCAAATAGTAAAGGCAACAGCGCAGCCAAATAGCCGCCGCCAAACATCTTTTGGCTCTCGTCATACAAACGATGCGCTGATACTTGCTCAAGTAGCGCCCAATTATCCTCATGAAATTGAGCCGCCAACGCATCATCAAACTCAAAGCCCAATTTTGCCTTAAAGCGCAATGCGCGCAATAGGCGCACAGGGTCTTCTTCAATGCGTACACGCGCATCACCCAATAGGCGCAAAACCTTATTTTCGATGTCATCGAGCGCACCACAAAAATCCAGTACCTCGCCTTTGATCGGCTGATAATACAAGGCATTGATACTAAAATCACGGCGCGCAAAATCTTGCTCAATATCACCCCAGACATTATCTCGAGTAATCATACCCTCATCCGTGGTGTGCGTGTCATCCTTGGGCGGCGCACGAAAAGTCGCCACCTCAATCATCTCACGGCCTGAATACACATGAGCCAGCTGAAAACGACGCCCGATGATACGGCAACGACCGCCAAAAATCGCCTTAATCTCATAAGGTCGTGCGTCGGTGACGGCATCAAAATCTTTGGGCGCAAGGCCAAGCAAGCTGTCACGCACACCGCCACCGACGATGTACGCTTCAAAGCCTGCTTTATGGAGTGCGCCGATGACCTCGACGATGCTGTGCGGCAAGCTGCCTTTTTGTAGTTGCAGGGATTTTGCCGAATGCGTGGTACGCATGATTTTCTTTTGTTTTGGCTTTTTAGGCGATCTGCCCATGCCTACTCCTTGATGTTGGGAAATGTCCCATAAAGTTATCTTACTAAACCCTTTATTTTAACGCGTATCTGCCAAAAAAGCGAATAAAAAACACAATTTCATCACATCACTGCCCTTTTGAGGCATAGAATGTGCCAGCGCGATACGGTGGCGAACCTGTCAATTTGGCCAAACTCTGGTTAGCGAGACATGACGCTTAGGCGATGGCGATTTTTGTTTAAAGTCGCAGCACCAATGCCCTTGACATATAGCAGCTCATCGACGCTGACAAAGCTGCCATTGGCTTTACGATACTCGACGATGGCAGCTGCAGTGGTATGCCCGATGCCTGTCAATGAAGTCAGCTCGGCAGCACTGGCGGTGTTGATATTGATGATCTTGGCATGCGTGCGATCATATTCTGTTAAGGCCTCATAAGCGCTGATGGCATCAGGATAGCACTGCTTGGGCGTGACTGTGTTTGCCAATGACTGATGAGTAATACTTAATAATATCAATATGGATAGCGCGCATCTTTTCATCATAGCCCTGTTGTCTTTGCCAAATCCCACAGCCGATCCATCTCATCAAGCGTCGCATCATTCACCGATTTGTCTTGTTCGATAAGCCGATCTTCGATAAACTCAAAGCGTCGGCGAAACTTCATCACCGCTCCCAAAGTCGCCATCTCACTATTGACACCAAGCTTGCGAGCGACATTCACCAAGCTAAAGAAACAATCACCGATCTCATCACTCACCTTTTGGCTATCGATGTTTGCTTTATCCAGATAATTACCCTTGGCATCACGGATCAGCTCAGCAAGCTCGCCGATTTCTTCATATAGTTTTGCCACAGCACCATCAAGATGATCCCAATCAAAGCCGACTTTGGCAGCGGCTTTTTGGACATCTTGGGCTTGCATAAGACTACTGCCTGCATTGACATCCAAGATACGGCGTGGTGGCTTGCCTTGATTTTCAAGCGTTTTAATCTCATCCCAACGGCGTTTGACATCTTCGTCAGTTTTTAGATTTTCTTTATCAAATACATGGGGATGGCGACGGATTAATTTTTCCATCAGCTGATAAATCACATCACCAAAATCAAACTTACCCTGCTCGCAGTACAAATGTGCGTGAAACACGACTTGCAATAGTACATCACCAAGCTCGCCTTTGATATCATCCATATCACCACGCCCGACGGCTTCAGCAAGCTCATAGGCCTCTTCGATGGCGTATGGCACTAGGCTTTGGTTGGTCTGCTTGGCATCCCACGGGCAGTCTCGTCGCAGGCGCGCCATCAAAGCAAGTAAATCGGCAATGTCTCGGCTTGGGGTCATGTGATTATCCTAAAATAAAACCATCGATGGGTATGATACCACAATCGATGGTTTTTTGAGTGTTTTGCCTTGGCGGATTATTGTGCCAAATCTGCAAACAATGCGGTCGATAAATAACGCTCGCCTGATGATGGGATAATCACCACAATCAGCTTGCCTGCGTTCTCATCACGAGCCGCCAGCTCCAGTGCCGCTTTTACTGCCGCACCTGATGAAATACCAACAAGCAGACCTTCTTTGGCAGCCAACTCACGAGCCACCTTAAAGGCATCGTCATTCGCCACCGTCACAATCTCATCATAAATCTCGGTGTTCAGCACCGCTGGCACAAAGCCTGCACCGATGCCTTGGATTGGATGTGGGCCTTTTTGACCGCCAGAGAGTACCGGTGATGCTTGTGGTTCGACGGCGACGACTTGCACACTGTCTTTTTTGGCTTTTAATACTTCGCCCACCCCTGTGATGGTGCCGCCTGTACCCACGCCTGCGACCAAGATATCCACTTGACCGTCAGTATCATTCCAAATCTCTTGGGCAGTGGTGTCACGATGCACTTGCGGATTGGCAGCATTGTCAAATTGGCGTGGCATAAAATAACCATCTTGCGCGGCAAGCTCATTCGCCTTAGCGATCGCACCGCCCATGCCCTCAGCTGCTGGTGTCAGTACAAGCTCAGCGCCATATGCACGCAGCAGTGCACGACGCTCAAGGCTCATGCTCTCAGGCATGGTGATGACAAGCTTATAACCGCGCGCCGCTGCTACCATTGCAAGGCCAATGCCAGTATTGCCACTGGTCGCCTCGACGATGGTGGTGTCTTTGGTGATTTGACCTGATTTTTCGGCATCATCAATCATCGCAAGAGCAATGCGATCCTTGACAGAGCTTGCAGGGTTAAATGATTCAAGCTTCACCACCACACGAGCCTTAAGCCCTGCTGTTAGGTTTGATAGCTCAACCAGCGGTGTATTGCCAACGAGTTCGGTGATATTTTTGGCGATTTTCATAAAAAACTCCCTAGATGTGATTATTGTGCTATTAGCATAGCAAATTTTTTGATAATTTACCGCCAAATTCTTAGTCCAAAAATTGATAAACTTATGCGCAGATAAGCACTTTTGTAAAACTTTACCAAATCTAGCTACATCACAGCCTAAGTCATGCTACAATAGGTCATCATTTGTTCAACTCATTAGGAAAAATTATGAGCACATACGCCCCAATGACCATCGACTGCTTTAAGGCTTATGATGTGCGTGGCGAGCTTGGCGTCAATCTGGACGAGTCCATCGCTTATCGCATCGGCCGTGCTTTTGCACAGATTTTGGCAAATAATACCACGCACAACCGGCCTGCCATCGTCATCGGTGCAGACATTCGCCCATCAAGCTTTGATCTAAAAGCAGCCGCCATCGAGGGCATCACCGATGCTGGTGTCGATGTGATTGACCTTGGCATGACAGGCACCGAAGAAGTGTATTTTGCCACCAGTTTTTATGATGCTATCGGTGGCATCGAAGTCACCGCAAGCCACAACCCGATTAATTATAATGGCTTAAAAATGGTGCGTGAAAATTCTCGCCCAATCAGTGCTGATACAGGACTGGCTGAAGTACGTGCCTTGGCAGAAAGTGGTGAGTTTATTGATGCACCAAAAGGGCGAGTGATTGAAAAATCAGACAAAACCGCCTACATCGATAAACTGATGAGCTTTGTGGATACCGCCAAATTCACCGCCAAAAAAATCATCGTCAATAGCGGCAACGGCTCAGCAGGCCCTGTGGTCGATGCCATCGAAGCACGCTTAGCAGCAGCTGGTGCGCCGATTGAGCTCATCAAAGTGCATCATACGCCTGATGGCAGTTTCCCAAATGGTATCCCAAACCCGATGATCATCGCCAACCAAGCATCGACCCGTGATGCTGTGCTTACGCATCAGGCGGATTTTGGTGTGGCGTTCGATGGCGACTTTGACCGCTGTTTTTTGTTTGATGCTGATGGTCGATTTATCGATGGCAGTTATGTTGTTGGTATGCTTGCGGCGGCATTTTTACAAAAGCATCAGGGCGAGACCATCGTCTATGACCCACGCGTGATTTATAACACCGAACACGTCATCGAGCAGCTGGGAGGCACACCAGCGCTGAGCAAATCTGGACATTCATTCATCAAGCAAGTGATGCGTGAAACGGGTGCCATCTATGGTGGCGAGATGTCAGCACATCATTATTTCAAAGAATTTTTCTACTGCGACAGCGGTATGGTGCCGTGGCTGCTATTGATTGAGCTGTTATCAGTGACGGGCAAATCTTTGGCAGAGCTTGTCGATGACTATATCACTGCACATCCAAGTTCAGGCGAGCTCAATTTCAAGCTTGGACAAACTGACGCCACCACCATCAGCCAAGCTTTAGAGGATAAATATGTCTCACTCAATCCTGCCAAAAACACGCTTGATGGCTTAAGTCTTGACTTTGGCGATTGGCGATTTAATCTGCGTTCGAGCAACACTGAGCCTTTGATTCGCCTAAATATCGAGACGCGCGGTGATGCGGATTTGCTTGATGAGAAAGTGCGTGAAATCATGGCATTGTTAGATGCGCATGGTGCGGTGCGTGCCGACCACTAGGCCAGTTAGAAAACTCATTGATAACATACCCCAGCAAAACCCTTTGACAAGTGACAGCAAAGGGTTTTGGTTTGAGGGTATTAAGACTTAAATTTATCCCCCACCAGTCCTTTGACAGTATTGAGAATATCAGCAGGCAGTACCACAGTTTTGGCGTTGTTTGACTGCGCCATGTCATTCATCGCCTTAATGTACTGCTCACCCAGCAGATAGACCACTGGCATTTCTTTGCCGTCCATCGCTTGTGAGATCAGACGAATCGATTCTTCTGAGCCACGCGCCAGCACCACTTGTGCTTCGGCATCACGACGCGATGCCTCGAGGCGACCATCGGCTTCTAAGATGGCGGCTTGTTTTTGGCCATCAGCACGCGTCACCATCGCACGGCGTTGACGCTCGGCAGCCGCCTGCTCTTCCATCGCCAGCTGCATGGTCGCTGATGGCTTGATGTCTTGGATCTCGACAGTCTTTAGGGTGATGCCCCAGTCGGAGATGTCATCGCTGATGGCGTGCTTGAGCTGCGCTTTGATCTGATCGCGACTGGACAATGCTGCATCCAAATCCATCTCACCGATGATCGAGCGCAGTGAGGTCTGCACCAGATTGCGGATGCCATGCTCATAATTTTCGATGCCATAGACAGCGTGTTCAGGCTGCACGATGTTGATATAAGCCACGGCATTGGCGATGATCACGACATTGTCTCGGGTGATGACCTCTTGGCTTGGGATGTCAAGCACGATGTCTTTGGTGGTGACTTTATAGGCCACCGTATCCACATAAGGAATGATGAAATTCAGACCCGGCTCCAGCGTCTGATGGTATTTACCCAGTCGCTGCACGATCCATTTTTCGCCCTGGGAGACCATTTTCACCCCTTTATAAATGGTGAAAACCACCAAGGCGATCAACGCCAAACCCACAATGCTCAGCTCCATAATTTTCCCCTTATTAATCAATGATAACGATCGTGATGATCCTTTGAATTTGTGCTTTATTTTTTGGTGACGATCAGCTCATTGCCCATCACACGGGTGACGATGACGCGCTCGCCCACAGCGATGGCTTGACCATCTGCGCTGCGGCACAGCCACTCGGCAGCACCAACTTTTGGCACCGAAAAACGCACGATACCCGTACCACCATCACACACCGCCTGCGTGATCATACCGATCTCACCGATGATCACCGCGCCGCCCAGACCAGCTTTGGTACGCGTCTTGATGCGTGGCTGCACCAAGCGAAACCACAGTACACAAAACAGCACCGACAGCCCAAGCCACAGCATGACTTGTGCAAGCAGACCCATCGGCACAAGCCAAGACACCACCGAAGTGATGAGCGCCGCCGCCCCAAACCATAAGGCCGCAAAACTTGGTAAAAATAACTCAAAAATCATGAGCAATAAGCCAATCACTGCCCAATGCCATGGCTGCAATCCCATCATCAACACCCCCTTATGACGCCATCATCCAAGGCGCGCAAGATCCATCGTGAAAGTCAGCACACCAAAAAGCCGATGCGCGGCCATCGCCTCTGGCTTTATGTTGGCCGTGCTTATTAAGGATTATAAAACAGCCGTTATCAAAAAGCAAAGCGCAACTAAGCATCGATCTTGCTTTGGCTAGCTGCCCAATAGCCAAACGGCACATTGACCAGCATCAATGCTGCCATCACCATCAAAGGCAGCTGCCAGTCGCCCTGCCAAGCATACAGCTTGCCAATGATCAAAGGGCCAAACATGGCAATACTGTAGCTGACCGCCTGCACCATGCTCGACAGATCGCGCGCACTCTCAGCGCTCGTGGTGCGCAATGAGAACATCATTAGGCTAAGTGTAAATATCAGCGCACAGCCAAAGCCCATCAGCGCCGACCACAGCCCCATCACGGCAGGCAGCCATAGCATCCCAAGCACACCTGTGACATTCATCACACAGCCTGTCAGCGCCAACGCTCTGGCCGATGCACCGCGTCGCATCAGCCAAGTCAATATCAGAATCGCAAGCGGCGCCATCAGCTGAAAAACCAATGCCAGATGCGTCGCTTCTTGTAAACTTGCCCCAAATCCCATGCCGATGGATGGCAAAAAACTTGCGATGGTATAAAACAAGAATGACTGCAAGCCAAGCAGCACCGCCATTTGCCAAGCGGCTTTTTTGCGCCAAGGATTCATCATGGCAGCGTTATGCGCCATCTTTGCCGTCTTCGCTGCACCTCTATGAGCCTGATAGATGCGCCACCAAATCAGTGCCGCCACCACGCCAAACACCGCCCACGCACTCATCGCCATCTGCCAGCCGACATGGTCTGCCAGTGGCACCACAGACCATGCGCCAATGCCAGCCAGCAGCGACATACTTAGGCTAAACACACCTGTGGCCAGTGAGATGTTATTTGGGGCATATTGTTTGATGAATGGTGCGGTCAGGGCGTTTAGCATACCGATGGCAAAAGACAAGATCAGTGTGCCAAAAAACAATGCCGCCACTCCAAACCAGCTGCGCATCGCCACGCCACAAGCCAACAACAGCGTCATCAAAATCATCATCCGCTCCAGCCCAAAGCGCCGAGCCAGTACCGCCGCCACCAAAGAACCCAATGCAAATAACGGCATCGGCAGCGCGCCCAGATAGCCGATTTGATCAGCACTTAGGCCAAAATCCCGATCAAGCATCGGTGCGATCGAGCCAATCATCACCAAAGGTGAGCGCATGTTGGCAGCAGCGAAAATCAGTCCGATGACGATCAGCGCCAAAGATGCAGTAGCAGGTGAAAATGCAGAGGATTGTTGGGTGGTGTGAGAATCAGACATGGCATCTACAGTGGTCGATTGGATTGGTTATGGCAAATTTGCCATCATCAGCCTCACATTATAGTGAAAATGCCACAATTTTGCCAATGCTGCTGGCAACACCTCCGCAGCCACTTGGGGCAAAAAAAGCCTTGAGCCATCGCCCAAAGCTTTCGTGCTGGATACTAGTTTAGCCATCCCATTTACGGAACAGCAGCGAGCCATTGGTGCCGCCAAAGCCAAAGCTGTTTGATAAGGCAAAATTCACACCATCAACACGGCGTGCAGTATGGGGGATGTAGTCAAGCGTGCAGGCCTCATCAGGATTATCCAGATTGATGGTCGGTGGCAGCAGTTGATTTTGTAGAGCAAGTACAGTAAAGATCGCCTCAATCGCCCCAGCCGCGCCGAGCAGATGGCCAGTCATCGATTTGGTGGAGCTGACCAAGATGTCTTTGCCAAACAGCCGCTCGATGGCTTGACTCTCAGCGACATCACCTTGTGGCGTGCTGGTGCCATGGGCATTGATGTAGCCAACTTGGGAAGCTTTGATGCCTGCATCCTGTAGTGCCGCTGCCATCGCACGCTCAGCACCCTCGCCGCCTGCTGATGGGCTGGTGATGTGATTAGCATCATCACTCATCCCAAAGCCGACCAATTCTGCCAAGATGATCGCACCGCGTGCCTTGGCATGCGCCAGACTTTCGAGTACCAACGCACCAGCACCATCACCCAAGACAAAGCCATCACGATCCTTATCAAAAGGACGGCTGGCACGCGTCGGCTCATCGTTACGCGTCGAGAGTGCGTGCATCGCCCCAAAGCCTGACAGCCCAAGTGGTGTTGATGCTTTTTCGCTGCCCCCGACCAGTACCGCATCACAGTCACCATAAGCGATCAAGCGCGCGCCAAGTCCGATGGCGTGCGTCGATGTGGTGCAAGCGGTGGCGGTAGCAAGGTTTGCGCCTTTGAGTCCATGACGCATGGCGATCAGGCCAGCTGGCATATTGACGATCGTACCAGGGATGATAAACGGTGAGACTTTTTTGGCACCGTGTTCTTTTAGGGTGTCTCGGCTGGTCTCGATGGTCTGAATGCCACCGATGCCCGAACCCATCACCACCCCAAAACGCGTGCCATCGACATTAACAGGCAGACTATCGCCTTTGATGTCATCGATCAAGCCAGCATGATGCAGTGCCATCGCCGCTGCCACTTGTGCATAATGCACAAAAGTATCAAAACGGCGTGCTTCTTTTGGGTTTAGATAGGCTTTGGCATCAAAATCCTTCACCAAGCCTGCGATCTGCGCGCGAAACTCATCGATCGCCACGGCTTTGTCATCAAAGCCATCAAGCCGCGTGATGCCACTGACGCCTTGGGTCAGATTCTCCCAAATCTCATCAAGCTGCTGACCTACAGGTGTCAAAGCACCCATCCCTGTGATGACGACGCGCGCTTCATCGCTTTTTTCAAAGTAAGCAAGCTTGGCTGGTTTGGCTGGCTGTGTCATGGCGTATCCGTTTATCTGTTTGGTGATCAATGTACTAAGTTTTGGTAAATGGTTTTATCTTAGCATGATTTTTCCCAAAATTACAGTTTACAGATGTATTTTTTTAAGATTAGCCACGCGGATGATGCTTAGCATGCAAACTTTGGAGTCGCGCGGTGGCGACATGCGTATAGATCTGTGTGGTGGACAAATCACTGTGTCCAAGCAGCAGCTGCACACTGCGCAGATCAGCGCCATGATTGACCAGATGTGTGGCGAAGGCGTGTCTGAGCGTGTGCGGTGAAATGGCCGTGCTGATGCCTGCGATCAGGGCGTATTTTTTGATCAAATGCCAAAAATTATGCCGCGTCATGTAGCCGCCTTGTTCGGTTAGGAACACCGCTTGGCAGTCTTTTTGGCCAATCAGCAATGATCCACGCACCGATAAATACTCTTGTAGCGCCGCTTGGGCATAGTCGCCAAGTGGAATCAGACGCATCTTATTGCCCTTACCTGTGACCGACAGCCAGCCTGCATTCAAATTCAGCTGCGGTAAGGATAAGCCAGTCAATTCGCTGACGCGCAAGCCGCATGCATACAGCACCTCAAGCATCGCCTTATCACGCAGCCCAAGCACGGTGGTGGCATCAGGCGCGGCCAATAAAGCGGTCACTTGCGCCTCGGATAAGGTTTTTGGCAGTGCTTTACCGATCTTTGGGGTTTTGATCGATTGACAAGGATCATCATCGCGCATGCCGTGATCGATTTGCCATAAGAAAAACTGGCGCAAACTTGCCAAACTGCGTGCGATCGAGCGTTCGGATTTATCGGCGGCTTTTAGCTTGGCCAGATGCGCCTGCACATCGACACTTTGCCATTGGGTGATGGGCAGATCCGATAGACGCAGACACAGGCGCAGATCTTGGCTGTAGGCATTTCTGGTGGCGGTGGACAGACCGCGAGACAGCATCGAGGCGCGAAATTGGCTCAGATACTCTGGATCATCGTCATAGATGACCGCGCTGTCTTTTCTGGGTGTAGTGGATTTGGCCATCGAGTCAGACTTAGGCGAGCTTTTTTTGGATCAGATAGCGATAGCCATCATCGAGCGCCTCTTGGCTGATGAGCGTATGGCCCAGATGGCGACAAAAATTGGGAATATCACGCGTGGTGGCAGGATCGGTGGCCAATACCTCAATGATCTCGCCTGCCAAAGCCGTACGCACCGCTTTGTGCAGCAGCATCACAGGCTCAGGGCAGATCAGCCCTTGGGTGTCTAAGGTGTGGTGAATCGTGGTCATCATTTACTCTACTATTTGGTTAAGTCATACATCAGGCATGCTTTTGGCTTTTTCATCCAAAAAACTCAAAAACTTTTTTAAATTCACCCGAAACAAAAACGGCATCCCAAACCATGCAATCATCGCCAAGAACAGCGCCATAAAAAACACCGTATCCGCGCCATGTCGCAGCCCCCAAGACAGCGCAAAAGCCAGCGTCAAAAGGCCAGTTGCCAACACAGTCAACAAAATGGAGAAATCCACCACCCGATAGCGCATCAATAAAAACCAATGATACAAGCTCATCGGTATGGTGATCGCAATCAGTGCATAAGGCAGATAATGAAATGCATAATATACCCAAGCGCTGTCTTTAAAGGCGGCAAGGCTTGCCAATGTGCCAAACACACAAAAGCAAGCGATGGCGAGCAATCCTAAGCGCACAGTCAGATTGGCTTGGTGGATGGCACGGCGAAATTGGGCGCTGATCAGAGCATGATGCTGCATGAGTCGGTTTCCATGATTGATAGACAAAGGATATCCCAAGCCAGATGGCTGGTAGGCACAAAATTCAGTCTTTATGCGTCGGCTTATGATCGTTGACAAATACCGCAAACTTAGGCTGGCGATAATAGCTGTCAATCAGCAAACACGCGGCGATATCATCGATGGCATCTTTGGGTGATGAGATCCATCCTTGTTCCCACGCAGTCTGTCTTGCATCGTTTGAACTTAGGCGCTCATCATAAGTGAACACCGATACCGCTTGACGGCGCTCAGCCAAGCGGTGCGCCAAGCGTCGAGCGAATTTGTGCGCGCGTTTTGAGATCATCGATTCGCTGCCGTCCATGTTTAATGGCAGCCCAACCAGGATCTGATCAATGCCCCAATGCTCGATGATGCCAAGCAAATTATCCCAATCTGGCTGACCATTGTCCATCGCCAAAATGTCAAATGGACGCGCATCCCGCGTGACGCTATTGCCCAGCGCCATGCCCATTTTTTTGACGCCATAGTCCAAGGCCAAAATCAAACTTGCTTTTGTCATTATGCATATCCAACACTGCTGATCAATCGATTTGGATCGATGCCAATTTTCTCATAACATGCCGCCAGACGCGCCTCAAACGGCGTAGAAAATAGCGTCGGCAAATCGGCAGCGCACACATGCCAATCACCTGCTGCCAGCTCCGCGTCCAGCTGCCCTTTGCCCCAATTACAATAACCCATGCACAGCAAATAATGGCGCAGACCATCATAAGACAGCTGAGTTAAGATGTCCTTACTGGTGGTCAAACAGACATTTTCGGCGATGGCAAATGAGGATTTATAATCAGGCTGCCCTGTATGCAAGATAAACCCTGCCTCAGGGCGCACAGGCCCGCCATCGAGCGCAGGCGTGCTCATCGCCGCTGCTGTTACAGGCAAATCCAGCTCGCTCAATAGGCCGCCGACGCTGTTCACCAAAGGCTGATTTATGATAAATCCCCACGCTCCCTCTGGTGTGTGCCGACAAATATAAATCACCGCACCCTTAAAGCGCTCATCTGTCATCTGCGCACTGGGAATCAAAAAATGATGGATCAAATTGGCTGCACTCATGACTGCCTCGCTAATGGCTCGGTGTTGGCGGTCAGCTCATCGGCATGGCGAATGTCATCGAGCAGACTTTGGACATGGGCGCGCGTCGCTGCGGTAATATTCACCCCGCCAGACATGCGCGCCAGCTCATCGATCTGTGCCTCGCCGCTGATCACTTGCATGTCGCTGGTGGTTTGTTGGCCATGTTCTTTTTGTACCAAAATATGACGATGCGCGGCGGCGGCAACTTGCGCTTGATGGGTGATCGCCAAGAGCTGCTGATGCTTACCCAATGTACGCAGCAGCTCACCGACCACCTGCGCTGTGCCACCGCTGATGCCTACATCCACCTCATCAAATACCAAAGTCGGTCTAGAAGCACCACCATCGCCTGCAGCCATCACCTGCATGACCAGTGCCATTCGCGACAACTCACCGCCCGATGCGACTTTGTGCAGAGGTTGTAGCGGCATGCCCACATTGGCACTGAATAACAGCGCGATGTCGTATGTGCCATGCGCATTGTATTGATCGCTAGGTTTTTTATTGAAGGCAAATTCACAGCGCGCATTGGGCAGTGCCAACGGCAAAAGTCTGGCCTCCAAGCGCTCACAGATGTCAGGTGCTGCCGCGACGCGTGCTTCATCGAGCGCGCCTGCCGCCGCCAAATACGCTGCATAAGCCTCATCGACCTTGGCATCCATCGTGTCATTATCAGGCAAGGCATCCAGCATATCAAGCTCTTCTTGCCAACTGGCAGCATCAGCGATCAAGTCAGTGATCGGGGTGTGATATTTACCAGATAAACGATGCGCCAGACTCAGCAAAGTATTTAGCTCATCAAGCCTTGCCTCATCAGGCAGCTCGCGTTCGGCAAAGTCAGACAGCTTGGCAGCAGCATCATGAATCTGCTCTTGGGCGAGCGCCAAAAGCTGACTGCACTCGCCAAAGGTCTTGCTGGCGCTGGCGTGGTTGTCACAAATGCGCATCGCACGGCCAAGCAAACTTACGACCGATGGCGCATCATCGTCATTATCGAGCACCGATGCCGCCTCCATCGCCTCACGCATGAGGTTTTCAAGATCGGACAGCTCATCATATTCAGCTTCGATTTCCTCAAAATTCACCGATAGCAATGGCTCGATGTCGCCAAGCTTGGCAGATAATAGCGCCATGCGATCGGCGCGCTGTGCAGACTGACTGCGCGCTTCATCGGCTTGTTTTTTGATGGCTTGATATGCCAAAAAAGCTTGCTTGGCTTGCTGCTTTTGGACATCCAGTGCTGCGATGCGATCGAGCCAATCAATGACAAATTGTGGCTTTAATAGCTCAAGTCCAGCATGCTGAGAGTGGATATTCACCAAAATCGCCCCAAGGCTCTTAAGCTCGCTGATGCTAGCTGGTACGCCATTGATCCAAGATTTGGAGCGTCCTTGGCTGCTGATTTTGCGGCGGATCAACAGCGTATCTTCGTCAAGCGCGCGATCATGCTCATCGAACCACGCTGCCACCTCGGCATTATCCGCGACATCAAATTCCCCAAATACCGTCGCCTCATCGCAGCCGTGACGCACCATACCGCTGTCAGCTCTCTCGCCTGCACACAGCGATAATGCATCCAAAATCAATGACTTACCTGCACCAGTTTCGCCAGTGATGACATTAAAACGCCCATCAAAGCCGATTTCTTTTGCCTCGATGAGTGCCAGATTTTCCAAGGTGAGTGATATGAGCATAGTCCATCTCTAAAATGCGCCAATTTTTTATCATAATCAAAGCCGTGTTATTTGACAATGATAAAAATGTTATCGGCGCGCATCATTGAATGATCGCCTACGAAAATAAAAGCCATTTACTCAAAAAAGGCAAATGGCTTCAAACAGCGATCAGCGCTTCTCTCGGGCTTTTAGCACTTTTTTGACCTTATCACGGGCGCGAGATTGCTTGAGTGTCGATAGATAATCAACAAACAGTTTGCCATTTAAATGATCCATCTCATGCTGAATGCATACGGCAAGTAGCTCATCGGCATCGATGCTAAATGGCTTACCATCACGATCCAGCGCTTCGATTTTGACACGGGCAGGACGCTCGACTTCGTCATAGACTTCAGGTACAGACAGACAGCCTTCTTGATACGGCTTAGTCTCATCGGTCAGTGGGGTGATGACAGGATTGATAAAGACCTGCGGCTGTGGGTCTTCGCCATCTTTGGCCAGATCCATCACAATCACCTGTACATGGCGATCCACCTGCGTCGCCGCAAGACCGATGCCGCGCGCATCATACATGGTCTCAAACATATCTTCAATTAAGGTTTTGATGGTCTCATCAACGACCGCCACAGGCTGTGCGATGGTGCGCAGGCGTGGGTCAGGATAAGCCAAAATCGGTAATACTGCCATAATTTGTCTCGTTGTATTTCTTAACTTGTCTGAAAAAATAAACCGTCTATTATAGCGAAAATGGGGGCAAAAGCAAAATCTACCAGCCCATTTGCCAAAGTTTTTCGCAATTTTTATCATTGATTTTATAAAATCATCAATTCATGCATCTAGCAGTTGGCAAGGTGGGTAATTTATGCCAAAATATTGCTTTGTTTAAAAAGTTAGCAAAGGATCACTTATGAACGCCCGCACCGCCACCATCACCCGCAACACCGCCGAAACACAAATCAGCGTCAGCATCAATCTAGACGGCACTGGTCAAGGTGTGCTCGATACGGGCGTGCCGTTTTTGGATCATATGCTCGATCAGATCAAACGCCACGGCTTGATTGATCTGGATGTCAAATGCGTCGGCGATACGCACATCGATGACCATCACAGCGTCGAAGATGTTGGCATCGCCATCGGTCAGGCATTGAAGGCTGCTTTGGGCGACAAAAAAGGCATTCGCCGTTATGGACATTTTTATGCGCCACTTGATGAGAGCCTAAGCCGTGTGGTGGTGGATATTTCAGGTCGTCCAGGGCTGCATATGGATGTGCCATTTACCCGCTCGCACATTGGCACGATGGATGTCGATTTGTTTTCAGAGTTCTTTTATGGTCTTGTCAATCACGCCTTTATCACGCTACATATTGATAATCTAAAAGGCAAAAATAGCCATCACCAAATCGAAAGTGTCTTTAAGGCACTGGCTCGTGCGCTACGCATGGCGGTTGAGTACGATGAGCGCGCTCTGAACCAACTGCCATCCACCAAAGAATTGCTATAAGGGGAAAATCATGACTGCCCCAAAAATTGCACTGCTTGATTATGGCGTGGGTAATCTGTATTCTGTGGCAAATGCCCTGAGTGTCGCTGGTGGTGATGTCGTCATCACAAGCGACCCAAAAGTCATCCAATCAGCGGATAAAGTCATGCTCCCTGGTGTCGGTGCGATGCGTGATGCGATGGCAAATATGGTCGCACATGGCATTGATGTAGCGGTCAAGGATGCGCTGGCAAATAAGCCTGTGATGGCCATCTGTGTCGGTATGCAGGCGATGTTTGATTATTCTGAAGAAGGGGATGTGCCATGTCTTGGTATCATCAAAGGGGCGGTGCGTCTGTTTGATGAGACTTGGGTCGAGAATGGTCATGCGATCAAAATCCCCCATGTCGGCTGGAATCGTGTCGATGCTGATACTGATCATGAGTTGTGGGATGGCTGCAATCATGAGCATTTTTATTTTACCCACAGTTATTACTGTGACCCTGTGGCAGATGACAATCTGATCATCGCCACCACCGAGTATGGCGAGCAATTTTGTTCAAGCATCATTCGAGACAATCTGTTCATCACTCAGTTTCATCCCGAAAAAAGCCACAACGCTGGGCTAAAACTGTTGTCAAACTTCATTAAGTGGCAGCCTTAAGCAAGCGGCTCTTACCAAAAATTAGGGCAGCTTAAGATCTTGTAGCACCTGCGCCATCTGTGATGGGTGGCGACCTTCGATGCCGCGATAGGCCGACAAGATCACCGCCAAATCCGCCTGATAATCCCCCGTCGGATAGCACACCTCCAAAAACCGCACTGTCTTGGTCGGATAATCCAGTGCGACAGGGATAATCGGCACACCTGCACCCATCGCCAGATAATAAAAGCCTGTGCGAAAGCTGTCGGTATACTTACGCGTACCTTCGGGCGCTAGTGCCATAAGTAGCGGTGCACCTGTGGCGAAGCGGTCGATGTTGGCCTGTAATACCGAGCCTTTTTTGTCACGGTCGATGGCAATCACTCCCACCCATGTCAAAAACTGCGAGAGTATCGGCACAGAGAACAGCTGTTTTTTGCCCATGACCTTGATGTCCAGCCCCAAAGCAAGCATGGTCAAAATCGCAGGCACACCATCGACATTGGAAGTATGCGGTGCACCGATGATGACCGCTTGGGGCACATTAGGCAGTTTGCCAAGCAGTCGCCAGCCTAGCAAGGATAAGAGCCTACGAGCAACTTTGGTGGCAATCGGACGATGACGACGCGGCAACAGCTTACCCAAATCATCATAATCGAGCTTGGCTAATGAGCAGGCTGCACCCTTCATTGCTACACCGCCAATTCTGCCAAATCGCCCTTGGTCTCAAGCCAGTGTTTGCGGTCGGCAGAGCGTTTTTTAGCAAGTAGCATATCCATCACGCCATTGGTGGCACTGATGTCATCCAAATCCAGTCGCACAAGCTTACGAGTGTCAGGATTCATCGTCGTTTCTTTGAGTTGACTTGGATTCATCTCACCCAAGCCCTTAAAGCGGGTAATTTGTGGTTTTTTGTTGCCAACCTTAGCAAGCACCTGTTCAAGCTCTTCGTTATCGAGTGCATAATACACTTCTTTGCCCGCATCGATACGATAGAGCGGCGGCACAGCGACATATAGATGACCTGCTTCAATCAGTGCAGGAAAATGCTTCACAAATAACGCACAAATCAAAGTCGCAATATGCAACCCATCACTATCAGCATCGGCTAGGATACAGATCTTATCATAGCGTAGCTCAGATAAATCATCACTAGCAGGATCGACACCGATGGCGATGGCGATGTCGTGGATCTCTTGGCTCGATAGCACCGTATCGGACGATACTTCCCAAGCGTTCAAAATCTTACCACGCAGCGGTAAAATTGCCTGAAACGCATTATCTCGAGCCTGCTTAGCACTGCCGCCTGCCGATTGACCTTCGACCAAAAACAGCTCCGAGCCATCTTTTAGGCGACCACGACAATCCCACAGCTTACCTGGCAAGGCAGGGCCTTGGGTGATTTTTTTGCGGGCGACTTTTTGAGCGGTGGCAAGGCGACGAGATGCCTTAGAAATAGCAAGCTCGGCGATGGCTTTGGCACTGTCGGGGTGCTGGTTGAGCCATAGGCTAAAGGCATCTTTGGCAAGCGTCTGCACCAGTGGCGCTGCTTCTCGGCTAGACAGCCGCTCTTTGGTCTGTCCGCTAAATTGTGGCTCGACGAATTTGAGCGACAAAATATAATTCACCCCATCCCATACATCTTCGCCCGACAGCTTGACCGAGCGTGGCAATAGGTTGTGAATTTCACAAAATTCTCGCAAGGCTTCCAAAATCCCCGTCCGCAGGCCATTAACATGCGTACCACCTTGGGCAGTGGGGATCAGATTGACATAGCTTTCTTGGATTGGTATACCACCCTCTGACAGCCATGAGATGGCAAAAGTCGCTCCACCGCGTTCGCCCTTGGCAGGCTCAACGCTATAATAAAATGGCTCTTCGGGTAGGCAAGGCATCTCCCCAAGTTGCTCAGTCAGATAACCGACCACACCATCGACGAACTGCCAACTTTCGTTGTCAGCTGGATCCATTTCATTAATAAAATCAATCTGCAAGCCTGCTGACAGCACCGCTTTTGCCTTTAGGGTGTGCTTGAGCGCTTTGATGGCAAATTTGGGATGATCAAAATACTGGCCATCCACCCAAAACTGCACTTTGGTGCCACGCTTTTTCTTATTCGATGCTTTATTGGCAATCAGTGGCGTCACCGCATCACCATGCTCGAACGCCATCGTATGCTCTAGCCCATCACGCCATACAGTGACTTCGACACGGGTCGATAATGCGTTGACCACACTGATGCCCACGCCGTGCAGACCGCCTGAGACTTGATAGTTTTCGGTGCTAAATTTGCCACCTGCATGCAAGCGAGTCAAAATCAGCTCAACGCCAGACTGGTTGAACTCAGGGTGAATATCTGTCGGCATCCCACGGCCATCATCTTCGACCGACAGCGATCCATCAGCGTGCAAGCAGACGATGATGTGGCGTGCATAGCCTGCCAAGGCTTCATCGACGGAGTTATCAATGACTTCTTGGGCAAGGTGGTTGGGGCGTGTGGTATCCGTGTACATCCCAGGGCGGCGGCGGACAGGCTCAAGCCCTTCTAAGACTTCTAAGTTTTGTGAATTATAATTGCTCATGATTACAAGTGTTGAAAAATTTTTCCCATTGTACACCAAAGCCAAACCTTTGGGAAATCGGATTTTATCACAGCCATCGATGACTGATCAGATGGCTTGTTTTTCGGTGAGGTAGCGCCAGTATCGCTTGGGCATCTGCTGGATGTGATGCCTAAGATTCTTACGCTCAGCGATGGTGACATGCTTAAAATAAGTCTGCCACAGATGCTGATAACGCGCCTCCACTTCGTCATGATGCTTTTTGGGTTGTGCCAAAATGAACGCATCCACATCGACCACCTCAGTCAGCTGCCTTGTCTGTTTATCATAATAAATGCCAAAATAACGCTTTTCATCAAAAATCAGCCAGCTTTGGTCAGCGAATCGGCGCGCAAAGAAACGCCCAATCAGCGGCAAGACATTAAAATCAGGGCTGACTTTGGCAAAATACACCCCACCGACCATCAGCTCAAAGCGCACAAAGGCTTGCATACGATGGCGCTCACGGCCGACGATTTTGATGGCGCGATGAAAGCTTGCCACCGATGCATCGGTGTGGTGATTTAGGATATTTATTTCAGGCTGTTTGATCTTTTGGCGGATGATGTGATAAATGTGCGTATAAATATCAGGCTGTTCAGATAAAAACGCCCATAAAATCATATAATTATCACGGCCAAATAATGCTTTTAGCTTATTCCAAACACGCTCAGACTTCTGAGCGCTGGTATTAATGTCGACATGCTCTATCAAAAAATCTGGCACAAAATCACGGCGCGCAGTGATCGCACTTACCGCATACGACTGTGCGTACGCCTCGAACACCGCTGTCAAAAACCCATCAAAGCTGTCATCAAACACCAAATTCATGCAAACAAATCCAGCTGAGCGGCTTTGCGAAATTTACTTGAGGTATCATTCAGCACGATTTGGCGAAAATCATCCTGCTGCAAATATTGCAGCGCTGGATTGGGCGCACGAAACGCCACAAAGTACTTGGCGCGGTTGGTCGCAACGCCAAATTTTTTGAGGTCATCTAAGGTCAGCGTGGTGAATTTGCGCGCTTGGACGATCTTTTTGGCACTGCGCACACCGACGCCTGGGATGCGCAGAATCATCCGATACGGCGCGGTCTGTATGCACACAGGAAAATGCGCCTTGTTGCGGATCGCCCACGCCAGTTTCGGATCGCATTCCAAATCCAAAAACGGATTGTCCCGATCCAAGATCTCATCGGCTTCAAATTGATAAAAGCGCATCAGCCAGTCGGCTTGGTAAAGGCGGTTTTCACGCACAAACGGCACTGGCGTATCTTTGGTTGGCAAACGACTGTCCTCAAGCATCGGCACATAGCCTGAATAATACACCCGTTTAAGATCATATTGCTGATAAAAATGGCTCGATAAGCGGATGATCTGATGGTCGTTTTCATTCGATGCGCCGATGATGAACTGGGTCGATTGACCTGCTGGCACGAATTTTGGGGCGTGCTTGTGGGTTTTTTGGCTGTCTTTAAAAACGGCGATCTGCGTTTGCACCGTCTGCATCGGCGCTTTCATGTCATCATGGTTCTTCTCAGGTGCCAGCAGCGCAAGGCCTGAGATGGTCGGAATTTCCATATTCACCGACAAGCGATCGGCATATAAACCCGCTTCTTTCATCAGCTCATCGGATGCACCAGGGATGGTTTTTAGATGAATATAGCCATGAAAACGGTGCGTCAAGCGCAGCTCTTTGGCGACGCGTACCAGCCGCTCCATCGTGTAGTCGGGATTTTTGAAGATGCCTGAGGACAAAAACAAGCCCTCAATGTAGTTGCGACGATAAAACTCCATCGTCAGATCCACCACCTCTTCGACCGTAAAGGCGGCGCGCTCCGTGTCATTGCTACGGCGCGAGGTGCAGTAGGCGCAGTCATAGATGCAGTGGTTGGTGAGCAAAATTTTTAGTAGCGAGACACAGCGGCCATCTTCGGTGTAGCTGTGACAGATGCCTGATTTGGAGGAATCACCAAGGCCGCCGCTGTTTTTGCGATTGCCGCCGCTTGATGAACATGAGACATCATATTTGGCAGCATCGGCCAAAATGGCCAGTTTTTTTGAAATTCTGTCGTAATTGATCATATCAACTATATTATCTCAATACTCTCTTAATTTATCTTACACTCTTAAATAAAATTTGGGTCTATCACTAAGCCTGCGACAAGGCGCTATCCATCTTAAATTATAACAAAACTACATCCAAAAGATAGCAGCGTATGCCTGAGTTTTTTGGGAATTTTGTGTTAAATTTTACCAAAGCGTATTACAATGTGATTGATTTTGATCACTGCTTACAGATCAGCGAAAAGGCGATGTATCGCCGATAAAAAAGGACAAATCCATGTCGCAACACGACTTATTTTCACCCTTAAACTTAAGCATCGATCCGACGGTGGCTAATCTTTTGCCTTATGATGGCATTGTGCAGGATTGTGGGGTGATTTTTAGGCAAGACGATGCCGATGCTTATTTTGATGCGCTGTACGATGGGATTGATTGGCAGCATGATGTCCTCAAGCTCTACGGCAAAACCATCACCACTGCAAGGCAAGTAGCGTGGTATGGCGACGATGGCGTGCAGTATCGCTATTCAGGCAGCACACGCACCGCTTTGCCTTGGCCTGAGCCGTTATTACAACTCAAAGCTGCGATCGAAGCAAGGCTGGCAGCGATCCATCCTATCAGCTTCAATGCCTGTTTATTAAATCTGTATCACGATGGCAGTCAAGGCATGGGATGGCACAGTGACGATGAGCCAAAGCTGGGGCAGATGCCGATCATCGCATCCTTAAGTTTGGGCGCCACCAGAAAATTCGTACTGCGCCACAAATCCAGCAAACAAAAGATCGAGCTTTCGTTAGCACACGGGCAGCTGATCGTCATGCGCGGCAGCACTCAGCGCTACTGGCAACACGCCTTAATGAAAACCACCAAAGTGCAGCAGCCACGCATTAATCTCACCTTTCGGCAGATACTGTGATCGGGACTGATGATCAAAATGAGTGATCATTTGGCAAGCTGATTCACCCAGTCGATCACGGTGGCGACCTGCTGATCATAATCACTGATACGATGATCACCGCCTGCCTGTGCCAGCACGCCTGCGCCTTTTTGGGTATAAAAATCTTTAGTCGCCTGAGCATCCAACAGCTCATCGCCCAGCTTTAAGAGGACTTTTAGGCGATCTGGATATGCCGCCTGTAAACGATGGTCATCAAACCACGCCAGATCCCCATAGACGATCTGCCATCCGCCTGTGGTGGTGTAGATCACCGTATCTGCTTGCAAAGCCTGTCCACCATCATCAGCAAAATTATCCTGCAAAAATCGGCGAAAGCTAAGATCTGGGCGGATGCTAGGATTAAGCAATACCGCAGGCACGCCGGTCATGTCCGATAATAGATTGGCAAAATAGCCGCCCAAGCTCGACCCGACCAATACCGTATCCACACCATCGCCGATCAGCTGTGTCAATAACGCCACAACTTCATCAGGCGAGCGGTTCAAATCAGGGCGGATGACAGTGATGTCAGGATGATGCTCTTGGCAATAAGCATCGGTGATCTGAGCTTTGATGGCATTGCTGTCGCTGTCAAGTCCGTGTAGATAAATCAATCGCATGGGCGTTTCTCTATGTGTTCAAATGTTTAAAAAAATCATTGCCTAAGCATCACTTCTTAGGATATATTAACAACCAAACCATCTTAACAAATTTTTTGCCAAAATCTAAGTAGTTTTTGGCATAAGCTATCGCATCATGTCGCAATTTGAACTATTTGGCATCGACAGCCCTTGCATCGGTGTCTGTACGATGAATAAAAAAGGCTATTGTATCGGCTGTCTGCGTAATCGGACAGAGCGACAGGCGTGGCATCAGATGAGCGATGATGAAAAGCGAAGAGTCATTCTGCTCATCACACGCCGAGCCAAACGTATCCGCGATCATCGAGCAAGTAAACGAAACGGAGAATCTATGGCTATAGAACAGTTGGGAATGTTTTAATAACTCAGCCGCTTATATCCACCACAACAAATCCTTTATTCTAACCAACAAAAAACCCCCTCA
>NZ_MUYV01000003.1 GCF_002014855.1 Moraxella porci DSM 25326
AACGAGCAGTAACTTCAAGCACAAAAAAATTCAAGCAGTCTTTTTTGTACTTTTTTACTTAGTTTACAATGGGTTATCTTCATAAAACTAGTATAACATGAGAGTTATTCTAGTACAGCCCCTTAATTTTAGGACTGATAATAATCAGTTGCAAACAAAGGAAAACAGAAATGAAAGAGAAAATAATTAAAACAAACGGCATTGAACTCTGTACGGAAAGTTTTGGAAATAAGAAAAATCCAGCAATCCTTTTGGTAGCAGGTGCAACCGTATCAATGCTGTATTGGGACACTGAATTTTGCCAACAATTATCTGAAAAAGGATTTTTTGTTATTCGTTACGACAACAGAGATGTAGGAAAATCCACTAATTATGAACCAGGTTCTACTCCATACGATATTGTTGACTTAACTAATGACGCTATTTCAATATTGGATGGCTACAAGATTGACAAAGCACATTTTGTGGGGATTTCTTTGGGCGGACTAATTTCTCAAATAGCATCAATAAAGTTTGCCGACAGAGTTAACTCCTTAACTCTTATGTCATCAGGCCCTTGGGGAGACTCAGACCCAACTATACCTGAAATGGACACGAGTATTTTAGATTTCCATAGTAAAGCAGGTACAGTCAATTGGACAAATGAAGACAGTGTGGTAAACTATTTAATTCAGGGTGCAGAATTAATGAGTGGCAAGAAACAATTTGACAAACAAAGAAGTGAAAAACTGATAAGAGCTGAGTTCAATAGAGCCAACAATTATATAAGTATGTTCAATCACGCTGCATTGCAAGGTGGTGAAGAATATTGGAACAGATTAAACGAAATCAAACAACCCACCTTAATTATCCACGGAACAGACGACAAAATTTGGCATTATAAGAATGCAGGTTTTTTACTAGAAAAAATAAAAGGTTCAAATCTAATCACCCTTGAAGGTACAGGACACGAATTACACGTTGATGATTGGAAATCAATAATTGATGGAATAGAAAAACACATAAATGACTGATAAACAAAAACAACGACCCGCTAACAATGTATATAAAAAATAGGCGAAACAGTAGTAAATTCAAGGCTTTTGGCTCGTATTATACTTTGTGCTTAACCGAAAATTTGGCACTTCGAAATCGCCTACTTTTCATATACTAACCGTTGGCGGTAATGTAAGAAAACACTAGAATATGGAATCATTTGACACATTGGTTGAAGGAATAAATGAACTAAAAAAACAAGGTTATGCAGAAGATTTTAACCTTAAACAAAATTGTATTGAATGTAGAAACGGAGAATACAAAATCTTTCATAAGCTGAATTTACAATCCAAGTGCAACAAAAAAAAGAAGTACTCATCAACTAGAATATAATTTTGTTTCCACACAAAAACCACTTCCAAATGATGAGTACTTCCTATCAACATCTTACAATAAACGAGCGAGAAAAGATAATGATTTTACTCGCACAGGGCAAAAAACAAGCAGAAATTGCCAAAGCACTGGACGTAGCTCCAGCACCATTTCTCGCGAGCTGAAACGACACGCTCTAGAAAGCTACAGTGCAACGAACGCACAAAACAGCTATTTGAAGCATCGTCAAAATAGCAAAGCACAGCGCAAATTAGAGCAGCCTGAATATTTCAATTTGGTGCAAGAAAAGTTTCTGACAGAAAACTGGTCGCCCGAACAAATCAGCGCACGATTAAAATTGGAAAAATCTGAATTATCCATTAGTTATTCAACCATTTATCGTGGTATTTATTCAGGGTTGTTTGATATAGGCGAACGCAAAGCCAGTCGCAAACTGCGCCACAAAGGCAAAACACGGCATACAAAAAATCATCATGAAAAACGTGGCAAAATTCAGATATCCAACCATTTGAACGACCGTCCCATTTCGGCGCAAAATCGCAGTCGCTTTGGACATTGGGAAGCCGATACCGTACTGGGTAAAGCGGGTGGAGCTTGTTTGCTGACGCTGACGGAACGCAAAAGTCGTTTTGAGTTGGTGAAGAAAATTCCTGCCAAAAAAGCCGAAGCAGTCCAAAAAGCCATGATTGAATTGCTGGATTCACATATATTGCGGTCAATTACGCCAGACCGTGGTAAAGAATTTGCCCAACATCGTTTGGTAACAGAAGCACTGGGTGTAGAATTTTACTTCCCCGAGCCGCATCAACCGTGGACACGGGGAACGAATGAAAATACAAATGGGTTACTTCGTGAATACTTTCCGAAGCACCAAGACATCAATCAGTGGAGCGAAGTTGATATTCAACAGGTGATCAATAAACTGAATTTACGACCGCGTAAATGTTTGGGTTGGAAAACACCTTATGAAGTTTACTTCAAAAAAACGTTGCACTTGGTTTGACAATTCAAGCAATAAAAAAAGATGCTATGTTAAGCATCTTTTTTATTGGTCATCTGCTGTGCTTTTTTGGGGATTTTTTGGACAAATTTTTGCGCTTAGTCATCGGATCGATGATCAGCGGCCGATAAATCTCCACGCGATCCCCAGATTTTAAAGGTGCATCAAGCCGCGTTTTTTGACTAAATATGCCGACATACCAAGCCGAATGTCGAGGCTCGCTGTGTTTATTATCTTGCGCCCAAGCCCAAAACTCGGCAAAATCAGGATCCTCCATCCAGCCCGATGCCATCAGCGCCTCAAACACACCTGTCCCCAAAGGCAGCATCAGCTCTGTATAATACTGCCGACCCGAGTCAGGTACGGCAGCGATGGCGATTGCAATCATGCCAGCCATTCGATGACCAAGCCAACAACTGCGATGATGATGGCAATCGGCACCACGATGCGTACCAATACGCGCCAAAGATTATAGCGCATCTCACTGCTTAGATTTAGCGTCTTGCGCAGATGACTGATTTTCATCACAAATCCTGAGAAAATCGACAGCATCAATACCGCCGCCAGACTCAAACAGATGATGACAATCAAGGTCATCTGCACAGGCACGATACTAAATAAGATCGCCAAAACCAACACCACAGCCGCAGCGACGATGCCAAAGCGCGCCATCAACTGCACGGATGCATAATGCAATAAAAACGCTGAAATCAGCAGCATGCCTAGGCTAGTCACCACAAATGATGGGATGGTGACCATCGAACTGCCCGCCAAAATTGCCAATGAACCAAAGATCAGCTGCGTCATCCAGACAGGAAGGATATAACCTGCCAAAGATTTTTTGGTTTGCATCACGCCAGGCGCTGTTGCCATACCACCAAACCAATACAGACCTGTACCCACACCGACGCATAGCAACGCCAAGATCACCGCGCGCGACCATTCACCTAGGCTTACCTCAGTCATCACAGGCACGCTCACCGAGCTATCAAATAACGAAAGCAATGAGCCTAACAAAATCAGCAGCACGCCGACCAAGAGCAGTCGCGTCTTTAACAAGCTTAAAATCACAGCGATCACGCTCAGACCTGCGGCGATGCCTGCCATCGGTATGCCAGACGACTGAAGCACTGATGGAAACTGAGCGGCAGCACCCAAAGCAATACGCCCTGAGATATTGGCCGAGATGAGAATGGCCACCACCACCGACAACAATGCAAAGCCGCGCCATGCGATACTGGCATCTGCTTCACGGGTCAGTTTTTGCATGCCTTGCCACGGCATGTCCGCTGAACGCGCTGAGAGCGCAAATTCAGCAAATAACACAGGCAATCCAACCAGTGCCATCGCCGCCACCCACAACAGCCAAAAATCCAACTCGCGCGCCATGTTTGGTGCGACTTGACCGATGAATAATAAAGGCAAGGCGCACGCCACAAAAAATACCGTATATCGATGGAGCATAATCTTTACCATTAAAAATTTGAACTATTCTACCACAAAAGTCCCTGCAAATGCACACACCCCAAAAGCACAGGCTTTTGGGGTGTGTTAAATGATGCAATCTTAAATCAAAAGACCACTTGTAATCATCTTGTGATCAGTGAACAGCTGCCAAGAATTCAGACAAAATCTTGATGTCGCGATCAGACAGACGCGCTGCAACCATCTGCATCATGCCTTTCTCGCCTTTTTTGGCAGAGTCGTTGGTACGAACTTCCATATCAGATGCTACTTCATCTTCACGACCCGCAGCACGGAAGAGCTTTAGCTGGGTTGCCAAATAGCCTGCATGCTGACCACCTAAGCGTGGGAATGCTGCATAGGCATTGCCTGCGCCTTTTGGATCATGGCAGCCTGCGCATGGGATAACACCACGCGTCTTATCACCACCTAAGTACAACTTGGTGGCTTCTGCAACAGTTGCCTTGTTGCCATAACCTGGAGTCCAAGGCGCTTGGCTAGCATAATAACCTGCCAAGTTCGCCAAATCTTGCTGCGTTAGACCCGCCAGCTGTGCTTCCATGATACCATTGCGGCGTGCTTTGGTCTTATAATCCACCAGCTGCTTGTAGAGATATTTGATATTCTGACCGCCAAGGTTTGGCTGTGCAGGCACTGGGCTGACACCATTCGTACCGTGACAAGCAGCACAGTTCGCTTCCACGATGGCCTTGCCAGCTTCGATGTCATAGGCAGGCACAGGATAAGAAACGGCATAGGCTGACAGGCTGGCGATACCAATCCCTGAGGCGAGAGCGAATTTGGCTAAAGTTGCTTTTTTTGCAGGTTTCATAACAATTTCCTACTAACTTGGCTAAGTCTTGGGTGATGTTGTGGCTGAATGTTTAAATCCAGCGCATCTTTTTATCGATTAAAACCAATCATACTGGAATAACTTTTGCTATTATAGCAAGAGTTGGGCCAATTTTCCTACAAAAATTGTGGTTTTGGTAACATTTTTTTTAAAAAAGTGGCATTTTTAGTAAAAATTCCGTGATTTTAAGCCATCACAGATCCAAAACCCAGCCAAATTCACCCCAAAAAACGCTAATTTGAAGATTATTTACTCATATAATCGATCAAATTGGCCAAATCCTCATCGCTACAGCTTTGGCACAGACCCATCGCAGGCATTTGATGCTTGCCATCGTGTGCAGCTTTTACAAGTGCAGCTTGACCTTTTTGTTGGATGAGCTTTTGCCATGTTGCACTGTCGCCTTTTTTAGGCGCATTTAAAGCACCACTGTCGTGGCAAGTGGCACAGCTTTTGTTGTAGGTTTGGGCGATGTCGGCATGCACCAAACTTGCGGATGCCAATCCAAGCATGGCGATAAGCGATGTTTTTATCAATGTTTTCATAATTTTATCTTATTATGGTTGTGAGTGCTGCCATCTTAAGATGGTGGCTTAGGTTTCGTACAAGCGTACACATAGGTATTATTATGAGGGATTTTTAGGCAATTACAAGCAGATTTTGGTAACCAAAGCCGCATCCACTGCATGACAGTGCATCAGATGGATGATAATGCATAACTTTGCCTTTTAAAGCATGCTGCTTTCATGGTAAACTTAGCACATATTTTAAGATGATTAACCGACATGACTAGCCAAGATTTTTTAAAAAAAATCCATCAAACGCAATTTTTATTATCCGCACCAACCTTCAAACTCTGCCCTGCTGACACTGGCTATGAGGTCGCTTTTGCTGGACGCTCCAATGCCGGCAAGTCCTCAGCCATCAATACCATCACCCACCAAAAACAGCTGGCGCGCTCATCAAAGACCCCAGGTCGCACGCAGATGATTAATTTTTTTACCGTTAGTGATGAAAATGCGCGCATCGTTGATTTGCCAGGCTATGGCTATGCCGCTGTACCCGAAAGCATGAAAATCAAATGGCAAAAAGAGCTTGAAGAGTATCTGGTGTCGCGTCAGTCCTTGGTGGGGTTGGTACTGATGACAGACATTCGTCATCCACTCAAATACTTCGATGAACAGATGCTTCACTGGGCAAAAGATGGCGGCCTACCTGTGCATGTGCTGCTGACTAAGGCCGACAAGCTCAAGCGCGGCGCCCAAAAAGCTGCACTGCTCGCCACCAAAAAACAGCTAGAGGCGCTGGATTTGCCATTTAGCATCCAGCTGTTCTCTGCACTCAAAAAAGAAGGCGTGCATGATCTGGCTGCGGTATTGGGCGATTGGCTGCATTTGTCTGAGCTTGATGGTAATATCGCTACAGATGCCATCGCTGATGATGCAGCTGCCAGTTTCGATGGCACTCAAGCGGTGACTGCCAATGACTAAGGGGCTGCTGTATATTGTCGCCACGCCAATCGGTAACTTGTCAGACATCACCGAGCGCGCCATCAGTACGCTTAAGTCAGTCGATCTCATCGCCTGTGAAGATACGCGCACATCAGGCAAATTATTAAATTATTTTAACATCGCCACACCCACCATCGCTTATCACGAGCATAATGCCGATACACAGACAACAAAGATCATTGAGCGGATGGCTGCAGGCGATTCGGTGGCGCTCATCAGTGATGCTGGTACGCCTTTGGTGTCAGACCCTGGCTTTCGCTTGGTCAAAGCAGCGCACGAAAATGACATCACGGTCGTGCCGATCGTCGGTGCATGCGCGATGGTAGCAGCCTTGTCAGCAGCAGGATTGGCATCGGATAAATTCAGTTTTATTGGCTTTTTGCCTGCCAAGACTCACGGCCGTATCAAGGCGCTGCAAGACTGGCAAGACCGTAGCGAGACCCTGATTTTTTATGAAGCGCCGCATCGTATCATCGATAGCCTGACGGATATGGTGGCTGTATTCGGCGCACAGCGCGAGGCAACACTGTGCCGTGAGCTGACCAAGACTTTTGAGACCATCAAAAAGCTGCCATTGGGTGAGCTGCTTGAGTTCGTCAAAAATGACAGCAACCAACAAAAAGGCGAGATCGTACTTGTGGTAGCTGGCAATGAGCGCGCGCCTGCCGAACAGATGGCTTATGATGATTGGCTCATCGCCATCGCCAAAGAGCTGCCACCCAAAAAAGCTGCCGCCATCGTCGCTGATGTCACAGGACTCAAAAAATCTGCCATCTACGATCGTCTTTTGGCGCTACAACAGGTCAATTGATAGGTCAATTAATTTTTAATCGTTTAACTGGAGCATATCATGACACTAAAAAACTCTCTCACCGAAGCCGTCAAGTCTGCGATGAAAGCGCGTGAAATGGAAGTGGTGAAAATCCTGCGCAATGTGCAAGCCGCCATCAAAAAAGTGGAAATCGACAGCCAAACCGAACTTGATGACACTGCCGTGCTTGAGCTACTACAAAAACAGATCAAGCAGCGCCAAGAGTCATTGGATATTTATCAAGCCAATGGCCGTGAAGATCTGGCTGCTAAAGAACAGCTTGAGATTGAGGTCATCAGCCAGTTTTTGCCACCACAGCTTGACGAAGCCGCCCTCAAGGATCTTATTAGTGCCACCATCACCGAGCTGTCTGCCAGCAGCATGAAAGACATGGGTCGAGTGATGAATGCCGTCAAAGAAAAAACCGTCGGTCGCGCCGATCCTGCCGTGATCTCAGTACTCGTTAAACAAGCTCTTAGTGCCTAATCCCCTAAAAAACGCGCCACTGTTTGTCCATTGGCGCGTTTTTTAGCTTAAGTTTCGGATTTTGGAAAGCCATCATTTATTCCAAATGGCTTTGTATTTAGCCATCAGCTCATCAGGCGACTCGACACGCTCAGGGTCTTTGATGATGCAATCAATCGGGCAGACCTTATCACAGGTCGGCTCATCATAAAAGCCTATGCACTCGGTGCATAGGTCAGGGTTGATGACATAGGTTTTTTGACCTTTTTGGTCATAGCTGATGGCATCGTTGGGACATTCTGGCTCGCAGATATCGCAGTTGATGCAGTCGGTGGTGATTTTTAGTGCCATGGTTTAGCGTCTTTTATTTATTCGAGTTACATACGATTGCCTCATTCATCACTCACGTATAAATCGCCTCACTCACACTTTTCATCACCAGGGCGAATTTTAGCACTTCATGATCCATATCCTTAAACGGATTGGCGATTTGGCAAATCCAGCCAGAACCAAGCGCACCATCGATTGGCTCGCCTTTTTTGTCCCACATCTCGGTGAGCGTGTAGGTGATATTGCCTTTTGGTGTCATGATTTCGATGGTGTCGCCAACCATCAGTTTGTTTTTGACTTCTAGCGTGAGACGCTCATCACTGACGGTAGAGACTTCAGCGACGAACTGCTGATGGTCGGTCTTGGATGAGCCGTACTCGTAGTTTTGGTAATCGCTGTGTACATGGCGGCGTAAGAAACCTTCGGTATAGCCACGGTTGGCAAGCCCATCCAGTGCAGTGATGAGACTTGTGTCAAATGGCTTGCCCGCCACCGCATCATCAATGGCACGGCGATAGACTTGAGCAGTGCGTGCCACATAGTAGTGCGACTTGGTACGCCCTTCGATCTTGAGTGAATGCACGCCCATATTGACCAAATCAGGCACAAGCTCCACCGCACGCAGATCCTTGGAGTTCATGATATAAGTACCATGCTCATCTTCATACATCGCCATCAGCTCACCTGGGCGACCCTGCTCTTCGATCAGCACCACTTCATCGCTCGGCTGTTCGACATAGTCATCACCCATCACCATATCACCGTTTAGATTCACAGTGCCGATGGCATTAGTATCGGTAGCTTGATTTGGTACAAAGACTTGAGCGGTGTCCGTGCCTTGGGTGACTGGCACGATGTCGCCAGTTTCGTTTTCGGTGGCCTTGTAGGTGTTGTACGACCAGCGGCAAGCGTTGGTGCAGGTGCCTTGGTTAGCATCTCGCTTATTGATATAGCCAGATAACAGACAGCGACCCGAATACGCCATGCACAGTGCGCCATGGACGAATACTTCGATCTCCATATCAGGCACTTCAGCGATAATCTGCTCAATCTCTTTCATCGATAGCTCACGGCTGACGATGACACGGCTGACACCCATTTGTTTCCAAAATTTCACCGTCGCCCAGTTCACCGCATTGGCTTGTACCGACAGATGAATCGCCTGCTCAGGGAAAGCCTCACGCACCATCATAATCATACCAGCATCCGACATGATGAGCGCATCTGGCTTCATCTCAATCACAGGGCGGATGTCTTCGATAAAGGTCTTAAGCTTAGCATTATGCGCTTGGATATTGACCACCACATAAAACTGCTTACCCAAGCTGTGCGCATACTCGATGCCACGGCGTAGGTTGTCTTCATCAAAGTCATTATTACGCACACGCAAGCTATAGCGCGCCTGCCCTGCATAGACAGCATCCGCACCATAGGCGAAGGCGTATTGCATATTTTTGAATGTCCCTGCTGGGCAAAGTAGTTCGGCTTTTTTGGTTGGCTGGGTGGATTGATTGGCGGTTTGGCTCATCTTGGCTGCCTGTTTGGTTCTTTTTTAGAAAAATAAGAAATGCATTGGGAAAATATTACATAGTCGCTAAAAAACAAAATGAAACTAGGCGGCGAGCCGCAGATAGTACAAAATAGTACAGCAAGGCGAGCGGGCGCCGTATCATTTTAGTTTTTTAAAGACTATTATACCAAAAAATTCCTAGTATGCCACTAAGGATTACCAAAAGTCGTAAAATTCCCAAAACCCATCATGTGCTGATACGCTTTGGGAACATTACCTTGTGTTATCCTTTGATTATCCGTGATGCTCAGTATCCACGAGCGTAAGAGGATGGCAAATCTTGCATCTGTTGAGCTGTTTGCCCCAAATCACGCTGAGCATTCAGCCACCAATGCGGATCACGCAGCAGCCCACGACCGACCGCCACCAAGTCCGCTTGTTCAGACTCAAGCACAAAATCAGCAACCAACGGATTATCGAGCATACCCACGGCAATGACGGGCAAACCAGTAGCTTGTTTGATTGTATTTGCCAGACCCACTTGATAACCTGCCCCAAAAGCAGGATGATGCCCCTTGGCAAGGACGCCATCGCCACCACCGCTGACATGGATCATATCCACGCCTGCCTTGGCAAAACGCTGTGCCATCAGTACGCCATAGTCGATGTCATAGCCGTTTTCGCCGTATTCTTGGGCGCTGATACGGATGATGAGCGGCATATCGTCAGGCATGACGGCTTTGACCGCTTGGATGGCTTTTTCGCCAAACAAAAATTTATCCTGACCATAGTCATCATCACGCACATTGGACTTGGGTGAGCTAAATTGATGGATCAAATAGCCATGCGCACCGTGCAGCTCAATCACATCAAAGCCTGCTGCTACTGCACGGCGAGCAGATGCCGCAAAGGCAGCGATGGTATCGTCAATTTCTTGCACACTCATCGCTCTTGGGGTGATGAGATTTTGACCATCAAAATCAAGCTTGCCATAGTGGATAGCGCTTGGAGCGATGGCATCAGGGCAGTCTTGTGCCTTACGCCCTGCATGGGCGATTTGGATGCCGATTTTGGCACCTTGGGCGTGTACGCCATCGACGATACGCCCAAAGGCATCGGCCTGTTCATCATTCCAAAGCCCAAGACAGCGTGGCGAGATACGGCCATTGGGTGCAACATTGGTCATCTCAACGATAATCAGCCCCACACCACCGATGGCTCGGCTGACATAATGCACATAGTGCCAGTCATTTGGCATCCCGTCTGTGGCTTGGTATTGGCACATCGGTGGCATGACGATGCGGTTTTTGAGTGTCAAATTTTTTAGGCTAAATGGCGTGTGTAAATGGCGAAATGTCGGCATGAGTTTCTCTTGTTAATTCATCATAAAAAATGATTTGGGCTTATGGGGTAAAGATTTTAAAATCGTTTTCATAGCAATCCATCAAATCAGATTAAACTGCTGACTGATTGAGATCTTGGACGATATCATACAGCATCCGATAGCTGTTTTGTTGTAAGTTTTCGTCAAAAATATGACTCATCACCATCAGCTCATCGGCTTGATAGCGTGACTGGAAGGCTTGTAGCTGCTGGTGTACAGTCTCTCGACCGCCGACGAACGAGCAAGCGGTCATGTGCATGACGGCAGCTTTTTCGTGCGGCAGCCAAATGGCGTTCATATCATCGACAGGCGGCTGCATCGGCTGACCACGACCACGCACGACATTCAAAAATGACTGCTGCTGCGTAGTGGCAAGATACTGGGCTTCACGGTCGGTATCGGCAATGATGGCATTACAGCCGATGATGACATAAGGCGCATCCAGTACATCTGATGGCATAAAGTTGGTACGGTAAATGTGCAACGCTTCAGGCATCAGGCTTGGTGCAAAATGACTGGCAAAGGCATAAGGCAGACCAAGCTTGGCTGCCAAATACGCACTGTCAGTACTTGAGCCTAAGATATACAGCGGAACTTGGGTGCCAATGGCAGGGATCGCCTTGACATCACCCTGCACTACATCATCGCCAAAATATCGCTGCAAATCAGCGATATCCTGCGGAAATTGATGCGAAATATCATGCGCATGGCGTCTGAGTGCCGCAGCGGTCTTGGGATCAGTACCTGGTGCTCGCCCAAGCCCCAGATCCACACGATTTGGATACATCGTTGCAAGTGTCCCGTATTGTTCAGCGACCATCAATGGGCTGTGATTGGGTAGCATCACCCCACCGCTACCGACACGGATGCGGTCAGTCTGCGACAATGTATGGCCGATCAGCACTTGGGTGGCTGAGCTGACCAGCGAGCGGGTATTGTGATGCTCGGCGATCCAGTAGCGGTGATAGCCTACTTGATCGGCAAATTTTGCCAGTGCCACCATGCTGTCGATGGCATCTTTATTGCTTTGGCCTTGGCGGACGGGTGCTAGGTTTAGGATGGAGAGTTTGGTCGATTGGGACATGTTTTTTTCCTTTTTTTAATCTAAGTTATGGATTACTTTGGGGTGATGATCCAAATTCTCAAGACGCTTGTCCACATCTGCCCACAAATGAATGTCCATTTGTGATCACAAAAGTAAAGTTCAGCCCAAGCCTACCTTTTGTTTTGAGATAAATCTTGATAAAATTAACGCTACTCCAATGCCATCATATCAGGTATAATTACTAAATTTTCACGCCATCACATAGGAAGCCCCATGAGCACACAAGCTTTTTTGACCGCCCTAAGCAGCGAATTGCCATCGCTTGCCATCAAAACAGATACCGACAGCACTGCCCATTGGGGTCGTGATTGGACCGTGCATTTTTCGGTCGATTGCACCGCTGTGCTTTTCCCTAAGACCGCCGAAGAAGTCGCCACCATCGTCCGCCTAGCCAATGAACACGGCACAGCACTGGTGCCAAGTGGTGGTCGCACCGGTCTGTCAGCAGGCGCGGTGGCAGCACATGGTGAAGTGGTGGTGAGCTTTGATAAGATGAACCAAATCGGTACATTTTATGAAGCTGACCGTATGGTCGAAGTCGAAGCAGGTGTCGTCACCAAAGCCCTACAAGAGTTCGCCGAATCAAAAGACCTATATTATGCGGTGGATTTTGCATCGAGTGGCTCAAGCCAAATCGGTGGCAATATCGGCACCAATGCTGGTGGCATCAAGGTCATCCGCTACGGCATGACTCGCAACCAAATCCTAGGACTCACTGTCGTCACTGGCAAAGGCGATATTCTTGAGCTAAACGGCGGTATGCTAAAAAATGCCACCGGCTATGATTTTCGCCATCTATTCATCGGCGCTGAAGGTACGCTTGGTTTTGTCACCAAAGCACTGATTAAACTTGAAAAGCAGCCAGTGAATCTGACTGCGATGGTGCTTGGTGTGCCTGATTTTAACAGCATTACAGGCCTGCTCGATAAATTTGGCAAGGCATTAAACTTAACCGCCTTTGAATTTTTTGACCACATTGCCGTAACCAAAGTCATCGAAGCTGGTCATACCAAAGCACCTTTTGAGAGCGAAACACCGTTTTATGTCTTGCTAGAATTTGAAGCGCTCAATGATGAAGTGCTGGATACAGCCATGAGCGTGTTTGAAGCGTGTGCCGAAGAAGGGTTGATTGTCGATGGCGTGATGAGCCAAAGCGTCGCTCAGCTACAGGAGCTATGGAAACTGCGTGAGTCAATTTCTGAGACCATCTCAGTATTCACCCCGTACAAGAACGATGTGTCGGTACTGATTAGCCACTTGGGCAACTTTATCAGCGATATTGAGACAATCGTCAAGGACAATTATCCTGATTTTGAAATCTGCTGGTTCGGTCATATCGGCGATGGTAACTTGCACCTAAACATCTTAAAACCTGCCAATCTCAGCAAAGATGAGTTTTTTGAAAAATGCCAAACCGTGAACCAATATGTCTTTGATACGGTCATAAAATACAAAGGCTCTATCTCAGCGGAACATGGTGTCGGCATGACCAAAAAACCGTATCTCACCTACACTCGCACGCCTGCTGAGATTGAGTACATGAAAGCCGTCAAAGCGGTCTTTGACCCAAATGGCATCATCAATCCGGGTAAGATTTTTGATTAATCTTTGTACACTTACAAAAGCTCTGCTCGTCAGGGCTTTGTTGGTTTATTGGCGCTGTTTGTACGACATTATTAGGTGTTTTGTTAAATTCTGCCAAAATCGCGACTAATTGGCAGTTAGACACTCGAAAATCAGCCAATTATCAGGTATGATGTTGATTCATTTTAGGAATTTTTAGAATTTATGGCTCACTCAACGCATGTACTCAAAGAATATTTCGACCCGATCAATCTTGGCGAAACCCAGTTGGGCAACACGCTGACAGTTGGGGTGAATTATCATTTTACCAGCCTTGAAAAACAAGGTCTGGCGGCATTGGCTGCTAAGCTGCCTATGATCAGCGATGCGCCTGTGGCGATGGATGTGGATTTGTCTTGCTTTGTACTGGACAAAAAGATGAGTGCGATTGATGTGATTTGGTATGGCAATCTGCGCAATGCCAATGAATCCATCCGCCATCAAGGTGATGCACTGATCGGTGCCAAAAGCTTTGAGGACAGCTTGATCCAACAAGAACAAATTTTAATTAAATTGGACAAACTGCCCGAACGCGCCCATCATCTGGCGTTTGTTTTGACCAGTTATCACAATCAACCTTTGGCCAAGGCCGATAAAGGCGTGATTCATTTTGGCGATAAAGAATTTCCCAAACTGCACAGCATTAGCTTTGAGCAGATCGAACCTGACTGTCAGTCGCTGATCGTCTGGCAATTATCACGCACGCATAATGATTGGCAACTGACAGCGCCAATGATTGATCTAAAGCTCACCAAGCTGTCTGGCAAGTCTTTAAAGAAGCTGACCGAAACCTTCATCAGCCAAACCCAAGCCGCTCAAGCCCAGCGCTGGTAGCTGCACAGCCTGCTCTGTATACTAAAAACGGTGTCTATGAACACCGTTTTTTTAGTTAATTTTTAAGTTAATATATCACACATACTGATTTGCATCAGCAGCGCTTAGGTTTATTTTAGCAGATTTTTAATCACACCCATCAAGCCACGACTGATGGCTTTGGTTGCTTGCTTATTAATCTGACTGCCTAGTGCATCCGCGACATTGTAGGCAGTGCCTTGACCAGTTTTTTTGCGACCACCAGTCAAGCCACCCAAAAATCCCTCCAAAGCACCGCTACCGCTCTTTTCTTGGGTAGCTTGTTGATTGGTTGCTTGTGCTTGAGTGGTGTTTGTCGCCTGTTCAGCTTGCTCGGCTTTTGCTTTTTCTTCGTTTAAGGCTTCAAATGCCGAATAATTATCCACCATATCTTTATAATAGCGATACAAAACATCGCCTTGATACGCTTGATCACGCTCAGCAGCATCCAAAGGCGGCAGCTGTGATGATGGCGGCAAGATATACGCACGCTCAACCACGCTCGGCATCCCTTTTTCGTCGAGAAATGACACCAGCGCCTCACCCACACCCAGCTCGCTGATGACTTCAGCGACATTAAGATTATCATTACTGCGGAAAGTCTCAGCGGCAGATTTGACTGCTTTTTGGTCTCGTGGCGTAAAGGCACGCAAGGCGTGTTGGATGCGGTTACCCAGCTGTCCTAGGATGGTATCTGGTAGATCCAGCGGGTTTTGGGTGACAAAATACACGCCCACACCTTTTGAGCGAATCAGACGCACCACTTGCTCGATTTGCTTGGTCAAGGCAGGTGGCATATCGTCAAACAACAGATGCGCTTCATCAAAAAATAGCACAAATTTTGGCTTGTCAAGATCGCCCACTTCTGGAAAGGTCTCAAAAATCTCCGCCAAAAACCACAGCAAAAACGCGCCATACAAGCGTGGCGAACGCATCAGCTTTTCGGAATTTAGGATATTAATCACCCCTTTATCACCCTCAGACTGCACCCAGTCTTCTAGGTTCAATGACGGCTCGCCAAAAAACTCATTACCGCCCTCGCTCTCTAGCTGTAGTAGCTGACGCTGAATCGCACCGATACTCGCTGCCGACACATTACCATACTGCACACGAAATTCAGCGGCATGATCAGAGACATAGACAAGCATACTACGCAAATCTTTGAGATCCAATAGATGCCAGCCACGGTCATCAGCGACTTTGAACACCAGATTCAATAGGCCTTCTTGGGTGTCATTGAGCCCCAATAGACGCGCAAGCAGCGTACTACCCAGCTGTGAAATGGTCACACGCACTGGAATGCCCGTCTCGCCATACACATCCCAAAAACGCACCGGAAAGCCTGTCAAATAATCATCACCAAGCCCAAATTCTGTCATACGCTCGCCGACTTTGCCAGTGGCTGTGCCAGCATTGGCGATGCCTGATAGATCGCCTTTAACATCCGCCAAAAATACTGGCACACCAAGACGGCTAAAGCTCTCTGCCATCTTACGCAGGCTGATGGTCTTACCTGTACCTGTCGCCCCTGCGATCAAGCCGTGGCGGTTCGCCATCTTGGTATGAATACCCAGATCAGTGCTGCCTTGTACGGTTTTTGCTAGTGTTAAAATCATCATTAATCCTTAAAAAAGACGCATCCTAAAGATGCATAAACTGGCTCATTATACTGCGAATATCCATCAGCTGTGCAGTGAAATTTTGTAAATGACGGCTAAAAGATGGTATCAGAGCGATGGCATTTATGAATTTTTGGTGATGATTTATAATTTTTAATCAATGGCGAAATTGCTTTGGCTCAATTACAATAAACCAACACCCAATTATCAGGATTACTTATGCGACCCACTCAGCGTTTTGCCGTCATCCCTGCTCGATTTGCACACATTGCTTTTGCTTTTTATATGGCGGGGATTATGGCGTTTTTGATGTCGATCATTTTGGTGTGGATCAACACAGGATGGGATGATGGGTTTTTTGATCGTGTGCTGCATTCTTATGTCATTTCGATGCCGATTGCTGGCTGTTGTGTTATTATGGTGCGGCCTTTGGTTCAAAAACTCATCAATTTCACGGTCAAATCCCAAGATCCGCCGTGACACAGGATTTTGTTATGAAAAAATTACTTGCATGGACAGTGGTCATCTGCGCCCTGATCTTTGGCGGCTATTATGTCGCATCGCCGTATTATACTTTATACCAACTAAAAAATGCAGTAGAAAAACACGATACAGCCACACTGGTCGATGCGGTGGATTTTGTCAGTGTCAAAGCCAGTATCAAAGATCAGCTCAAAACCAAGCTTGCCACCGAACTGCCTGATACCAATGATGAATTTGCCCTACTCGGTGCGGCATTTGCCACTGTCATGATTGATGGTCTGATCGATGCTGTCGTCTCGCCAAAGTCGATGGAACTACTCATCCAAGGCAAGGACATCACTCAAGATTTATCATTAGCCAAACTACAAGACAGTATGACCAATCAAGCCACCGATGCCCAAACCCTCGCCAAGACCGATCAAGCCACCACCACTACTTCGTCGTCTATCGCCGATGAACTTGAGTATCATCCCAGCTATCAGACGCTCAACACCTTTAGCATCGACATCAAAAAACCATCAGCCAATCAGCCTCTGACCGTCGTCATGCAGCGATACGGACTATTTACTTGGAAAATTGTTGATGTACGACTGCCGATGGAGTAACTAAGTCAGATAACTCTAGCCTCACTTGCCCAACTCATCAAATTCTGCTACATTATCTAATTATTTACTTAGACTTACTAAGGATATCTGATGAACTACACCATCCGCCATCTCTCATCTGCCCTGCTACTGACAGGCGGTATCTTATATAGCCAAACTCTCTGGGCATGTGAGCGACCTGAAGTATATGGATATGATTATGTTGATTGCTTGTCGGACGGCTTGGCAAAGGTTAAGCGTGATGGTAAATGGGGATTTATTGATAATACTGGTCAGGTGGTAATTCCACCGAAGTATGATTCGGCTTTGTCTTTTAGTGAAGGATTGGCAAGGGTTTGGCAAAATAACAAATACGGCTTTATTGATAAAACGGGTCAGATAATAATTCCGCTAAACTATGATTTAGCTTGGGATTTTAGCGAAGGATTGGCAAGCGTTAAGCAAAATGATAAATATGGATTTATGAATAAAACTGGTCAGATAGTGATTCCGCTGAAATATGATTGGGTTTGGGTTTTTAGCGGTGGATTGGCAGCAGTTCGACAAAATGACAAATACGGCTTTATTGATCAGGCTGGCAAGATGGTAATTCCGCTAAACTATGATGATGCTTGGAATTTTAGCGAAGGATTAGCAAGCGTTAAGCAAAATGACAAATATGGATTTATTGATAACACTGGCAAGGTGGTGATTCCACTAAACTATGATTGGGTCGGGTCTTTTAGCGATGGTTTGGCAATGGTTGAACAAAATAACAACAAAGGATTTATTGATAAGGCTGGTAAAGTGGTGATTCCAATGAAGTATGATGACGCCTATTCTTTTAGCGATGGTTTGGCAGCGGTTCAGCAAAATGACAAATGGGGATTTATTGATAAAACTGGCGAGGCAGTGATTCCACTGGAATATGATGAAGTTGATTTATTTAGTGATGAGTTGGCTGCTGTTAGAAAGCTTGGCAAATGGGGTTTTGTTAATAAAGCCGGTCAGGTCGTAATTCCGCCAGAATATGATCACGCCAAGTCTTTTAGCGATGGATTGGCAGCAGTGATGCGAAATAACAAGTGGGGATTTGTTGATAAAACTAGTCAGGTGGTCATACCGTTTCAGTATGATGAGATTTATCCTTTTGCTGATGGTGTAGCGGGCGTTTTGGATTTATCCATCGGTGAAGCGTTTTATATCAATAAACAAGCTGAGCGCCTTGATTGGTCAGGTGAACCCATCTTTATTGGCTTTAATGATCAATAATCACACAGTCAAACCACCTTTTACAATTCTAAACCACATCCCAAAAGTTAGACAGCTTTTGGGTGTTTTTTGATTGATCATTGATTATATTTGCCCAATTTACCAAAGTCTGATACATTATTTATCAAACCATTCTTACCATGGAAAATTTATGAAACGCCCTATCACTCATACCATCCGCCATCTCTCATCCGCCCTGCTACTGATAGGCGGTATCTTATGCAGCCAAAATCTCTGGGCGTGTGAGCAACCAGAAGTGCATAGATACGGATTTGTAAGATGCCTTTCTGATGGCTTATCAGGTGTAATTTTACCAAATAATCAATGGGGATTTATTGATAGGACGGGTGAATTGGTTGCTACTGATTATGACTCTGTTTGGGATTTTAATGATGGTTTGGCAATGGTGATGAAAGATGGCAAATATGGATTTATCGATACTACTGGTCAAATAGCCATCCAACTGAAATATGATTGGGCGAATTCTTTTAGTGAGGGATTGGCTGTAGTTGTGCAAAATGATCGATATGGTTTTATTGATAAAACTGGTCAGGTGGTGATTCCGCTGAAATATGATGGTGCTTATCCTTTTAGTGAAGGGTTAGCAAGTGTTGAGAAGAATGACAAAAGGGGATTTATCGACAAAACTGACAAGGTAATTATCCCGCTGACTTTTAAGCGGACTTATAATTTTAGCGAAGGACTGGCTGGAGTTTATCAAAATGGCAAATGGGGATTTGTTGATAAAACTGGTCGCATCGTGATTCCACTGCAATATCATGATGTTAGCTCTTTTAGTGAAGGATTGGCATATGTTGAACAAGAGGACGAATGGGGTTTTATTGATAAATCAGGCAAGCTATTAATTCCATTAGCAGAATATTACCATACCGTTTATCCTTTTAATGATGGATTAGCTATAGTTATGAAAAGTGATAAAACTGGACTGATTGACAAGTATGGCAAGGTAATAGCACCATTGCAGTATGATTATATTGAGCCTTTTGATGATGACCTGACACGGGTAGAGCAAGATGGGAAAGTAGGATTTCTTGATAAATCGGGCAAAGTAGTGATTCCATTACAGTATGATGATGCTTGGTATTTTTCTGAAGGATTAGCAGCGGTCAAACAAAACGGTAAATACGGCTTTATCAATCAAACTGGTCAAATTATTATACCATTACAGTATGATGATGCTTATCCTTTTTATAATGATGTTGCAGTTGTTTCGGATTCATCTACTGGCGAATCATTTTATATCAATAAACAAGGTGAGCGCCAGTATCAGCTTGGCAAGCCAATATTTTCAAGTGTAGGTAATCAATAATCACACACAGCCCAACCACCTTGTATAATCCATACAAGGTGGCTTTGTTGCTTATTGAATCCCATAATTGGCAAGTAAGGCATCGAGTTTTGGCGCTCGACCACGATACTCGACATACAGATCCATCGGCGGACGAGAACCGCCTTGGGCTAGGATGGTATCTTCTAGGCGTTTACCAGTGACTGGGTTTAGCACGCCCTCTTCTTCAAACTTAGCAAAACCGTCATTGGCCAGTAGCTCCGACCACAGATAGCTATAATAGCCTGCTGCATAGCCACCGGAGAAAATATGCGTAAATGAATTTGGGCGACGCACATAGTCAGGCAGTGTCAGCACACCCACCTCACGACTGACCGCCAAGAACAGCTCTTGCGCCCAGTTCTCTGGCTTATCAGCAGTGTATTCGATATTGGCTTTCATATCAAAGATGCCAAACTCCAGTTGACGAATCAGATTGAACGCCCCTTGATAGTGCTTGGCTTCGAGCAGTTTATCAAGTAGCTCGGCAGGTAGTGGCTCACCTGTTTGATAGTGCGATGAGATGTATGGCAGTGTCGTGCGATTAAAGGTAAAGCCCTCCATCAGCTGACTAGGTACTTCGACCGCATCCCACGGCACGCCATTTAGCCCTGTCACGCCCTGAATATCCATCTGTGTCAGCATCAGATGCACGCCATGCCCAAATTCATGGAATAAGGTCGTCACTTCATCATGCAGTAGCAATGACGGCTCGCCATCGGCAGGCTTGCGAAAATTCCCCACAAGCACCGCCACAGGCAGCTGCACACTGCCATCAGCATGGCGGATACGGTCAATCGCTGTACTCATCCACGCTCCGCCACGCTTATTCTCACGGGCATACAGGTCAAGATAAAACGATGCTTTGTGCTGACTGGATGCATCATACACTTCAAAGAACTTCACCGACGGATCCCACACATCTGCCGACGCAAGACGAATGGTGATACCAAACAGACGCTTGGCAATCTCAAATAGCCCTGCCAAGACCTTCTCTTCTGGGAAGTATTCACGCAAAGTCTCTTTATCAAAATCGTATAATTTCGCCTTGTGCTTCTCGGTATAATAGGCGATATCCCATGGGTTTAGCGTATCGATACCGTATTCGCTCTTGGCAAAGGCGGCCAGCTCATCATACTGCGCTTGTGCCTTGGCACGGCTACGTTTGGCAAGTCCATCAAGAAACTCCATCACTTGTGCAGGACTGTCCGCCATCTTGGTCGCCAGTGAATATTCGGCATAGTTATCAAAGCCAAGTAGTTTTGCCATTTGTAGGCGTAACTTTAGGATTTCGGCGATGACAGGATTATTATTCCATTTGCCTGCATTTGGCCCGACATCGGATGCACGAGTGGCAAATGCCTCATACATCTCTTGGCGAAGTTTGCCATCATCAGCATAGTTCATCACCGCCAAATAGCTTGGTGTATCAAGACCGATGCGATAACCAGTTTCGCCTTTTTCTGTCGCTTTTTGTTTGGCGCTTGCCAGTGCTGATTCGTTGAGCCCTTTTAGTGCATCAGCATCAAGCGTCTTATGCCAGCCGTTGGTCGCATCAAGTACATGATTGCTAAACTGTGTGGATAGCTCGGATAGGCGGCTATTGATTTTTGCCAGTTTCTGCTGATCGCCATCAGACAGTCCAATGCCTGATAAGCGAAAATCCATCAAAGTATCATCGATCGCTTTTTGTTTGGGTGTGTCAAGTGTGGCAAATTCTGCTGAATTCTTGATCGCCATCACCTGCCGATACAATCCTTTGTGCATCCCGCGCCATGTCGAATAGTCGCTTAATCGCTTTTGAGCATCGCCATAGGCTGCTCGCATCGCATCGTCATTACGCACTGAGTGCAAATTCGCCACCGCAGACCATGCTTTGGATAGTTTATCATCAATATCCAGCAGCGAATAATAATAGCGATCCCATGAGATTGGTGAAATGGCAGCGATGTCATCGATGGTTTTTTTGGATTGATTGATCAAAAAATCCATCGCAGGCACGACATCGGCGGCACTGATTTTGGTGTATTTTGGTAAACCGCTAAAATCAAGTAGCGGATTACCCATCAGCTCATCGGGGATTTGCAGTGCGACGCTTGGCACAGCAGCGGAAGCGATTTTTGGCAAACCCACCAAGTTTAGTGCCATCAATGATAATCCGCCTTGTAATACTTGTCTGCGATTCATGATAATTCCTTATAATTTAATTACGATACACAGTATCCAAATTTATCTAGTAGGATACACAGCCCAAGCCAAAAACCAGTAGCTTTCATCGGCATTAAGCTTGCTGATAAGTTGCCATCAGATCGGCTTTGTTGGCATCATCGACCGCCAAGGCATAGACCCACGCCTGCTCTTGGCGACCATCAGCCATCGTCACCATGACCCGTGTACGCACATAGCCCTCACCTTCAAAGTCATCCAGTGCCTGCCAGTGGTTTGGCAGATTCTCAGATTTGAATAAATAACCCTGCACCACTTGGCCACGCTCATCAGGAATGATGGCAGGAAAACCTTCGGCCGCGCCCCACCCTTGTGGAATCAACACGCCTGTCATGCTCGCCGTCTCAAAGCTGCCAGCGATATTAGCCAGCCAATGATGATTGCTGCGATTTGGCGCCAGTGTGCCATAGACAAACAGTTGATTTAGCATACCAAACTCCGATCGTTTTTTTGGCATTGTAGCACAGCCAAAACACAAAAGCATCCCGAAGGATGCTTTGTGGCTGATACCTGATCAAACAACAGCTTAGCGCGGCTGGGTCGCTGGCGTCGTCTGTGGCTCAGGCTGAGTGATTTGTACACCAGTGCCATTTTCGATGGTGGTTGGTGCTACAGGCTGATTGGCTGCCAGTTCTGCAGTACGCATCGCTTCTTTTTGGCGATTAAACTCAGTGATCTGTTCAGCGGTCAGATTCGCTCCACCGCCTAGCACTTGATACAGCTGAATTTGGCTCACCAGCTTTGCCAATTCTAATTGCAAAATGCTTTGTTGATTGGCAAACAATGAGCGCTCAGCATCCAGTACGGTCAGATAATTATCCAAGCCCGAACGAAAACGCGCATAAGCAATGTCATAAGTCTGGCGGTAGTTATCTTGAAGTCGTACTTGCGCATCGATGCGCTGACCCAAAGTGGCGCGCTCAGCCAACACATCAGAGACCTCTTTAAAGGCGTTTTGGATGGCTTTTTCGTAATTGACCAAAGCTGATTTTTGAGCAACTTGCGCCACTTCATGATTGGCACGACGGGCGCCTGCATCAAAAATCGGCAAGCTGATGCTTGGGCCAAATGACCAGCCAAAGGCACCAGATTCTAAAAGATTATCCAAACTGCCGCTGCTAAAGCCAATGTTCGACGCCAAAGAGATCGACGGGAAATAAGCAGCACGAGCGACATTGATGTTCGCGCCAGCAGCTTTTAAGTTGTGTTCCGCTTGGACAATGTCAGGGCGATAATACAAGAGCTCACTCGGCAAACCTGTGCTGAACAAGGTCTGCGAGGTGATGTTACCGATGTGCATATCCCGACCGATCATCGGCAAAAGCTCATTCGGCACAGGTCGGCCGATCAACAGCTGCAAGGCATTGCGCGCCTGCAAGATCGCAGTATCAGCGCTATAGACCGCCAATCGCGCCGACTCCAGAGAGCTGGCCGCTTGCAAGCTTGGTGACTTAGAATCGATGCCAGCCTCGAAGCGTTTTTGGGTGATCATCATCGCATGCTCGCGCGTCTGTAGTGTCTGCTCGGCAAGCTGGCGCTGTGCAAGCGCGTGTGCCAGATTGACATAGCCTTGAGCTACGCTTGAGATGATGGAGATTTGCGCAGCATCTTTGGCGGCATTGGTCGCCAGATACTGATGCAGCGCTTGCTCTTTTTGGCTGGCGACTTTGCCCCACAGATCCAGCTCATAGCTACTCATTGCCAAGCCGACATTATAAGCGGTGGCTGGATTGACATCACCACGGTTATTTGTATTTGCTGAACGAGTCGCGCCACCTGATGCACCGACCTTAGGCCATGCATTGGTCTCAGTGATTTGGTACTGAGCGCGCGCCGACTGTACCGCTAAGATGGCTGACTGCAAATCTTTATTGTTATTCAAAGCCAACTCGATCAGAGCTTTGAGCTTAGGATCGGTATAAAAATCTTGCCAGCGTACAGATGCCACACTCGGTGCTTCCACTGCGCTGATGGTATCAGCATCATAGACTTGATAAGCTTTATCCATATCAACTTTTGGCTGTGCGACCACAGGGATACTGGTGTCAATTTTCTTTGGAATGGTGCTACACGCTGTCATACTGACAGCGAGTGCAGACAATGCAAAGATACGCAAAGTTTGAGTTGTTTTCATATATTTTCCTGAATTATTTGGCTGTGGTGCTGACATCTTTTTGCTTGAGCGGGAATAAGGTTCTCACCCATACATAGAACATCGGGATAAAGAACACGCCCAGCAAGGTTGCGGTAATCACCCCACCAAGTACGCTTGTACCAACGGCATTTTGACTGCCCGAGCCTGCACCTTTTGCCAAGTATAATGGCACAACACCAATACCAAATGCAAGTGATGTCATGATAATTGGGCGCAAACGCATACGAGCTGCCTGCATCACTGCTTCTTTGAGCGATTTGCCTGACTCTTGAAGCTCTTTGGCAAACTCAATAATCAAAATGGCGTTTTTGGCGGATAGACCGACGACGGTCAACAGACCCACTTGCAAGTACACGTCATTGCTAAGCCCATGCACTTTGGTCAACAGCACCGCACCCAAGACACCCAGTGGAATCACCAGCAGCACCGAGAATGGGATTGACCAGCTTTCGTACAATGCTGCCAAGCACAAGAAGACCACCAAGACCGCCAATGCATACAGTAGCGGCGCTTGACCACCTGATTTGAGCTCTTCTAATGATAGTCCAGTCCACTCAATACCCACGCCTTCTGGTAGTTGCTTCGCCAGATTCTCCATCTCAGCCATCGCATCGCCCGAGCTCTTGCCCGGTACAGCATTGCCCGATAGCTCCATCGATGGTACGCCATTATAACGACCGACGCTTGGGCTAGCGTACTCCCATTCGCTCGTTGCAAAAGCACTATACGGCACCATCTGACCATCGTTATTACGCACATACCATTTGCCAATATCTTCTGGTATCACACGACTATCAGGCTCACCTTGCATATAGACTTTTTTGATACGGCCACGGTCAATGAAATCATTGACATAGCTACTACCCCATGCCATTGCAAGTGTTGAGTTAATATTGCTTGCAGGGATGCCAAGCACTGCTGCCTTTTCATAATCAACATTGAGTTTTAGCTTTGGTGCATCTTCTTGACCGCCAGGGCGGACACCTGTCACCACTTGGCTTTGGGATGCCATGCCAAGTAACATATTGCGTGCTTCGAGCAGTTTTTCACGACCAACACCACCATTATCTTTAACCTGCAAGTTAAAGCCGTTTGAGTTACCAAAACCCATAATCGCAGGCGGTGCCATTGAAATTACCATACTTGCTTCAGGAATGGTCATATTCATCATCATGGCACGATTGGCGATATTTGCCGCGGCATTCTCATCGCCCGTACGCTCGCTCCAGTCTTTGAGCTTGATGAACGCCATACCCATGTTTTGACCACTACCCATAAAGCTAAAGCCAGTAATCGAAAATACGCTTTCGACATTCTTTTCTTCTTGGGTTTGATAATACTGACGAACCTTGTCCATCACTGCTGAAGTCTTATCTTCGGTTGTGCCTGCTGGCATCTGCACCATCGCAAATAGCACGCCTTGGTCCTCTTCAGGGACAAACGCGCTTGGCAGACGCACAAAGAAAAAGCCAAGTACAGCAATAATCGCCGCATAGACAACGACATAAATCAGCTTGGCATTAAAGGTTTTGCCAACAAATTTTTCATAACCGCTACTTGCCTTATAAAAAGCACGGTTAAACCAACCAAAAAAGCCTTTTTGGGTTTGAATATCATGGTGTTTTTTGCGCTTAAGAATCGACACGCACAGTGCAGGCGTAAATACCAACGCCACAATCGCCGACAGCACCATACTGGTAATCAGCGTCACAGCAAATTGACGATAAATCACCCCTGTTGAGCCACCAAAGAAAATCATCGGAACAAACACCACTGACAAAATCAGCGCAATACCGATAACCACTTTGCTAATCTCACGCATCGATTCGGTGGTCGCTTCGATGACGGACATTTGCGGATTTTCTTCGAGCAGACGCTCAACGTTCTCAACCACAACAATCGCATCATCGACCAGCAAACCAATAGCAAGCACCATCGCAAACATGGTCAAGATATTGATACTCATGCCAAATACGGACAGCACAGCAAATGTACCTAGAATTACCACAGGCACGGCTAGTGTAGGAATAATGGTCGCGCGCCAGTTTTGTAGGAACAAGAACATCACCACAAATACCAGTGCAATCGCTTCAAGTAGCGTCTTGACCACCTGCTCAATAGACAGACGGACAAATGGCGTGGTATCAAATGGCACAACATAGGTCAAGCCTTTTGGAAAGTTGGCTGACATTTGAGTCATTTTATCTTCGACCGCCTGACGCACTTCAAGCGCATTAGCACCAGATGCTAGGCTGATTGCCATACCTGCAGCGGTTTTACCATTGTACTTGGTGTTACTTGAATAATCTTGAGAGCCAAGTTCCACACGGGCGACATCTTTTAGATATACCTTTGCCCCTGCGGTATCAGTTTTTAGCAGAATATTTTCAAACTCTTCTGGAGTCTGCATCAGGCTTTGAACGCCAATACTAGCACTAATCAAAGCACGCTCATTATTGGTCGGTAGGCTTGCCAACTGACCTGCTGAGACTTGCACATTCTGCGACTGAATCGCCGCTGAGACATCAGATGGCATTAGGTTATAGGCACGTAGCTTGGCAGGGTCTAGCCAAATGCGCATCGCATAAGATGAACCAAACACCTCTACTGAACCCACGCCCTCGACACGGCTTAGACCATCAACAATATTGGTATTAAGATAATCACCAATATCCGCCTCATCCATACTGTCATCTTCTGAGACAAAGCCATAAACCATCAAAAAGCCACTGGATGACTTATTGACCGAGACGCCTTGACGCTGCACACTTTCTGGTAATGAACTGGTCGCTGATTGTAGTTTGTTTTGCACTTGGACTTGTGCTGTATCAGGGTCAGTACCACTTTCAAAGGTAAGCGTAACGCTTGCTTGACCGTTTGCAGATGAGCTAGATGACATATACATCAAACCATCCAAGCCTTTCATCTGTTGCTCAATCACCTGCGTCACTGAGTTTTCGATGGTCTGTGCATCAGCACCTGGATAGACAGCGGACACCTGTACAGTTGGGGGTGCAATCTGCGGATACTGCTCAATAGGCAATCCACGAATGGACAAAATACCCACCAACATAATCAATAATGCAATGACCCAAGCAAAAATCGGTCTTTGAATAAAAAATCGAGACATAAATTACCTATTTGTTGGGTTATTGGGCTTTTTGCGTAGTCGCACTATCAGTTTGTTCAGCTGGACGCGCCATTGGTACTGCGGTTTGCGGTGCAGTTTGGGCTGGTGCTGATGGTGCTGCTGAGTTGGTCTCTGCAGGTGCTACAGGTGGCGCTTGATTTTGTGCCCCTTCGCCCATGCCTGCCGCTGGTAGTTCACGCACATCCACTTCTTGATCTGGCTTGACTTTTTCGCCACCGATGATGACAACACGGTCGCCATTATTGATGCCACCTGTCACGATCCAGTTACCATTATAAGTGCCTGCAGTGGTGACATCACGCACTTCGATTTTGTTTTGGGCGTTGACCACATAGACTTGGGTTTCACCTTTTGGGGTGCGAGTGATGGCACTTTGTGGCAACAAGGCAGCACTTGGTACTACCGATTGGATAAGGCGAGCATTGACAAACATACCTGGCACCAATTTACCTGATTGATTTGGGAATACCGCACGCAAGGTCATCGCGCCAGTGGCTTGATCAACTTGTGCATTGGCAAGCAACAGACGACCGATGTCAGGATAAATCGTGCCATCTTCTAGCTGTAGCTGCACTTCTAGCGAACCTGCGCCTGCACGACCCGACTCGACCGCTTCGCGCAATCTGAGCATATCGGTTGATGACTGGCTGATATCAACATACACCTCATCCAGTCGGTTGATCGTCACCATCGACTGCGATTGGTTCGCTGAGACCAGTGCGCCTGCGGTGACATTCGAGATGCCGATACGACCTGTGATCGGTGCGCGTACGATGGTACGACCGACATCCAGCTCGCTTGCGCTTAGGCTTGCTTGTGCATTACGCACGGCTGATTGCGAACTTTGGATGATGGCTTCTGCTTGCTGAACAGCAGCGCGCGCGGCAGCGACATTCGCTTCAGCGGTGCGTACTGCGGTGATCGCTTGGTCATAGACTTGGCGAGAGACCGCTTCGACTTCGATCAGCTCTTTATAACGCGACAAATCTGCACGCGCCTGCGCAAGGTTTGCTTCTTGGGATTGTAGGTTCGCTTGTGCAGATGCGCGCGACGCCTTGGCATTGTTCACTGACGCTTCGGCACTGGCGATCGCTGCACGCGCCGACTCGATGGCACTGGTGTAGCTATCGATATTGATTCGATACAGTGGCTGACCTGCTTGCACAATTGCACCTTCACGGAACATGACTTCGTCAATGATGCCCGTCACCTGCGGACGGACTTCAGAAGTCTCGACAGCCGCGACACGACCTGCGAAGGTCTGAATGATCGGCACAGGCTGCAATTGAATGGTTTGGATATCGACGGTCGCTTTTGGCGCTTGCTGTTGGGCTGCGGCGGCTTGCTGCTCGTCTGACTTGCTGCACGCAGTCAGTACACCAGTACCTGCCATCAGCGCAACGATCATCGCCACTTGAAATTTCACTTTCATAAGTATCTCACATTGGCTTTTAGATTATAATTAATTATAAAAATTAATCAGTTAAAGTTAAAAAATATCGTTCTATATCACTAAGCTTTTCATTTTGCCACATTTCAAAAAAAAACGATTTCTATTAAATTTTTTAAAAATATAGCAATTTCTTCTAATTAATATAGAAACTGAATGATTGTATATAAAAACTGCATTTATTGACTGAGAACATCACCTAATGCCTTATAAATTGTTATAATATATAAGTTAAGTTGGATACATCGCGGTATGATTAGGTCACTCAATACAAACAATACAGCATGAGAGAAATATTTTGATTATAGCATGTTTTTTCTGGTGATTTCGGGCTATATTTTTGCTTTTTCGCCTTAGGTGACAAAAATGTGTCTTGCTTTTTGGTAATTTTTGTGTACAAAGCACTGACAAATCCTGCAAATTTGCGTTTTTTTGTCAAAATTTGAAAATTTCGCTTGTATTTTTAAAAATTTTTGGTAATATAGCACCCACTTCTTAAATGGCTGGATGGCAGAGTGGTCATGCAGCGGACTGCAACTCCGTGTACGCCGGTTCGATTCCGACTCCAGCCTCCATTTTTTGGTTTACCAGTTTGTTTTGATGATTTCTGCGTAAGCATATAATCAAATCGATTGACAATTACGCCGTTTTATTGATTTGAGTGCTAGGCAAACGAGCGAAGGTGTATTCGATATACATCGAGTGAGTTTAACGACGCAATCGAATCAATAAAACAAGTCAAACCGTCTTATTTAGTTCAAAACAAGACTAGGCAGCGAGCCGCAGATAGTACTCAAGTACAGCAAGGCGAAGCTAACGCCGTATTGTTTTGAAATAAATTGACGAATATGCCCGGGTGGTGAAATTGGTAGACACAAGGGATTTAAAATCCCTCGCTCTTTTGAGCGTGCCGGTTCAAGTCCGGCCCCGGGCACCACCGTATGATCAAAGCCTTTATCGATAGGATAAGGGCTTTTTTGTTGCCATAAGACTTACCCGCCACTACTGCTATTCATCTACCACTCGTAAGCCTGTGATGACCATCACACCCATTTCATCCATCCAAAAATCCACATCCACCTCGCCATATCGCATGGTGCTGGTCACTTCGATTTCAGCTTGACGATATGCCACTCGTGGGTCTTGGGCGATGAGATGTTGGATAATGCTTTTGTCTGGCATGGCAAGCCTACCGTCTTGGCATAGCGTATCAAAGTCTGTACTTGCCTGCGTTGTCATGGCTACCATCTTGGTCGTTGGCACATCAATCTCGCCACTGATGGCATCAGGCACGCTATCGACAAACGGCAGATACGGCTTGATATCGACAATCGGCGTACCATCTACCATATCAGCACCGATGATATGCAGTCGCACGCGATGATGATTTGTCTCCACTCGTGCCAGTCGCACCACAGACAGTCCGATCGCGGATGGGCGGTACATACTGCGAGTAGCAAACACGCCGACTTTATCATTGCCACCATAACGGGGTGGACGCACCTGTGGGCGAAAGCTATCTTGGGATTTGTTTTGATGAAACTGCCACATCACCCACAGATGGCTGAATTTTTCGATACCCTCGAAAGCCGATGGCGTATCATAAGGCGGCACAAATTCAATCACACTTGCCACATTGACAAGATTGGGCTGTCTTGGCGTGCCGAATTTTTGAACCAAAGGCGAGCGATGAACACCAATGATGGGTATTTGTAGCGTAGTCATAGAGAATTTTTCTTATTTATGCTAAAATAAACAGTGCTTATTCCAAATTTACCCTAAACCATTGGGTAAAAACTCGTTATTATAGCCAAAATTTCACTCATTGGCACCTCATTGCCAACACCAATAATAAGAGTTTACTATGTCAAAGTTTATCACAGAAACCGTCACTTATGTGCATCATTGGAACGATAGCCTATTTACCATCAAGACCACGCGTGGCGACAGCTTGTGTTTTCGCAATGGCGAGTTTGCGATGATTGGTATCATGGTCGATGGCAAGCCATTGGCACGCGCTTATTCTATCGCCAGTCCAAACTGGGCAGAAGAGCTGGAGTTTTTCTCAATCAAAGTACCTGATGGCCCACTCACTTCTCGCCTACAGCACATCAAAGTCGGCGATGAGCTGCTCATCAGCAAAAAACCAACGGGCACGCTCGTACTAGATGACCTACTGCCAGGCAAACATCTGTATATGCTTGCCACAGGTACAGGTCTTGCACCATTCTTGTCGCTATGCCGTGACCCTGAAGTCTATGAACGCTTTGAAAAAGTCATCCTAGTACATGGCGTGCGTCATGTTGATGATTTGGCGTATCGTGATTTCTTTGAGAATGAATTGCCAAATGATGAGATCTTTGGTGAATGGGTGCGTGAAAAATTCATCTACTACCCAACCGTCACCCGTGATGAGTTCAAAAACACAGGTCGTGTCACTGATCTGATCCAATCAGGCAAACTGTTCACCGACATCGGCTTGCCACCGATGAACAAAGACGACGACCGTGTGATGATCTGCGGTAGCATGGCGATGAATAATGACACCTGTGCGATTTTGGATGGCTTTGGTCTGACCATCTCACCACGCATGGGTGAGCCTGCTGATTATGTGGTTGAGCGTGCATTTGTGGGTTGATTCAGCCATACAAGCCATACAACCAGCAAAACAAAAGCCAACACAGTGATTTGTTGGCTTTTTGCTTTGTTGATAAACACTTTTATGAAAAAAAGTTATTTGGCAATTATTCAGCGATGGCGGTGCGTAGCTGTTCTGCCAATTTGGCAAGCTCATCTTGATCGCCCATCTTGCTTTCGTGATGAGCAAAGGCACTAAAATGCGTCGGTACAAGGTGCATATGATAATGAAACACCGACTGACCTGCATCGGAGTGATTCAGCTGCATCTGGGTGATGCCTTGTACGTCAAGCACCGCACGCTGTGCTGTCATCACTTTTTGAGCAGTCTTAAATACCGCACAAGCAAATTCACAAGGCAAATCCGACAGCTCAACCGCTTGGCATTTTGGAATCACAAGCGTATGGCCTTTTGCCACTGGCATGATGTCCATAAAAGCAAGAGTTTTGTCATCTTCATAGACCTTATGGCATGGGATTTCACCACGCAAAATCTTGGCAAAAATATTATTCTCATCATAGGCTGATGTCATGATATGCTCCTTTTTATCTCGTGAATATGCTCATCGATGTCGCTGCGGCATCGATGGCTATGGTTACATTTTAGCACAGCTTTGGGTATGATTTAATCTGATTTTATCACTCAATTTATGCTATAGTATCAATTTTAGCATCGATCACCACTTATGGATAATGATAAGCCCCTGCTGATATTACAAGAACTCTTCACCGACCCAGGTTTTGTGTTTCGGGTGCACAATGTCAAGCTTGCCACCGTTGACAGCAGCTATGATTTGCCGCAGATGTTTTTGGCGCACTATGACAGCTTGGCCGATGACATCAAAGCAGATCTGCCACTGACGCCAGCACTGCTCAAAAAAATCAACACCCTCGTGCGCGCCGATGAGGCCTGTGCCTTACTGAGCTTGCCATCAGGCAGCATTCGCCCTGCATGGCACATCAAGATCAGCGGCACTGCCGTCATCGTGTGCGATGCCCTGCCGCTAGCATTACATGTGCAATTCACCAACACCGCCAAAAGTAGCCAAGCGGTATATGGCGAGCCAAGCAGTTTGATTTTACAAGAAGCTGCGCGCTGGCAGATGTCAGGCAATGTCAATGTCTTGTTCAAAAATCCTGCTTATGAGCTTGTCAGCGTTGATTTGCAAGGTGATGCCCTTTCCCTGCCGCCACACGATGGCTATGTGCGCTTGCCAAACAGCCATGCACTAGCCACCACGCACGCCATCAATACCCTAAAAAACACCCAGCCTGATCTGTTGGCATATTTAGACACTGCCATCATCGAAAAAGTCACCGCCAGCAGCATGTGATGGCGGTGAGGATGGATTCATTTATCTAAAAAAAGCTTACAGCTTATTATCTTTCTTCGCGGCATCGATCGCATCTTTGCCCAGCTTGCGTCGGCGTAGCATCTGTAGGCGCATCTTTAAAGATGGATTGCTTTCAATGGTTTGTTTTTTTTGATAAGCTTCCCAATCTCCAAAGGGATCGGCTTGCATCTGCGCATCATTTTGATCCAGTACGCGCACTGCATAATCACCCAAGGTGAATTTGATGTACAAGACTTGCACCCATACGATGGCGATCACCATCAAAGGTGCTGCCAATGCCACACCCATGATGCCTGTAATCGATCCCATGATGACCTGAGACAGCAGCAGCGCCACAGGTGGCAGATCCACCATGCGATTTTGGACAATCGGCGCCACCACATAGCTTTCTAACTGCTGCACGACGATGATCATGACAATGACCCACACCAGCATCTCAGGCGCTACCAGTGCTGTCAACAATACAATCGGCACCGCCGACAGCCATGGCCCCAATACAGGAATAAAGTCCAACAAAAACGCAATAAAGCCCAATGCCAGTGCAAAAGGAATGCCCATGAGCTTTAGCGCAAGCCAAGTCGATACACCAACAAAAGACATCACCACCAGCTGCCCCAACAGCCATTGCTGGATTGAGCGATAGCTACGATCAAGCAAATACTCTGCCTTATCTCGGCTGTCTTTTGGCACCATCGCCACAAAGCTGCGGCGATAAATCGATGGTGAGATCGCCACAAATAAGCCTAAGATCATGATCACCACAAAGGTACCGATGCCACTGACCATACCACCCAGATAGGTCGGCAGATGCGCCATCGCCCCATCACTAAACTGCGCTAAGAACGCCTGTGGGTCAGCCTGAAGCTCTCGCGCCCACTCGCGCGTGCTTAGCCATTCATAGATGGTAGGATAGCTTTTTAGGTATTGGTGCATGTATTCGATGGCTTTTGGTACCATGCTTTGTAGATCTTCAAGCTGACTTTTAAGCTCCATACCAAAAGTCGCAGCAAACGCCGATAAAATCCCAATCAAGCCAAGCACCACGGTGCCGAGCAATAGGCCATGTGGCAGTTTTTTTAGGTGAGGGCCAATCCAAGGCGTCTTGGTCAGATACTCCACTAAACTCAGCAAAAAAATCGCCGTCAAAATCGCAGCAAACACGATCAGCCAGACATGAATGAGATAATAAAAACTCAGCAGCAGTAGCAGCGCCGCCACTGTCATGATGATGAACATTTTTTGGGCTTGAAGATTCATATCGGTGTCACTCTACAAGAAAATGATTTGATGGCCTGATCCTATCTATCAGCCTATCATTGAGTCTGGAACATCTGTTAGTTTGGGTTTTGCTTGTAAACTTGGTATCTGCCATCAGCATCCGCAGCCTAGACAGCATCAAGTACGGTCGCGCTCATCATACCATCATTTGCCCAGATAAAAAAGACCAACTTGACAGCTTGTCAAGCCAGTCTTTTGATAATCAAGTCAAATTTGCTCGATCATTTGGCAGATGCATCACAGCGCATCTGACTTTGGCAGTGGCAGCGGGCCACCAAGCAGATGCTCATCCGCCATCTCATTGTGCGAATTATGCTCAGCTGACTCTTGGGTGATGTACCATTGACTGTTGCGATACAAGGTCAGACGATCTCGTCCCAAGCCGCGCCATAAGCAATACATCATCACAAACACCACTGCTGCAAATGGCAAGCCCGCCACGATTGCCGCTGCTTGAAGTGCTGACAATCCCCCTGCCGCCAATAAGATCGCAGCGATCACACCCTCAGTCGTCACCCAAAATAGGCGCTGAATCTTCGGTGGGTCGGTCTCACCACCTGCGGTCAGCATATCGACGACAAGGCTAGCACTGTCCGCTGATGTCACGAACCACAGCACAATCATCCCCAAAATGATCACGGTTAATCCTTGAGTGAATGGATAATATTCAATCAATTTAAAAATCGCACTGCCATAATCCGCCTGCACCGCCTCAACCAAGCCAAAGCTGTCGCCCAATTCCATATGAATCGCCACACCGCCAAAGGTGGTGAACCACAAAAACAGCAGCAGCATCGGCACGAATAGCACCCCAAATAAAAACTCTCGAATCGTGCGACCGCGTGAGATGCGAGCAATGAAAATGCCCACAAATGGCGACCAACTCACCCACCACGCCCAATAAAACACCGTCCAACTCGCCTGCCAATTACTGTCACTGTACGCTTCATTCCACAGGCCAAGCGTGATCAGATTGCCTGCATAATTGCCGACATTTTCTACAAAGCTATTAAAAATAAACTGTGTCGGGCCAACGATGATCATAAAGGCCAGCATCACAATCGTTGCAACGATGGTCACATCACTAAGGCGCTTAACCCCTTTATCCAGCCCTGCCATCACCGACACCGTGGCACATGCTGTGATGCCTGCGATCAGCGCGACTTTTAGTGTCAAACTCGGTGTGATGCCCCAAAGCTCTGCCAAGCCTGTTTCAAGCTGCATCACGCCAAGACCAAGCGATGTCACGACCCCAAACATGGTGCCAAACACTGCCAAAATATCCACCGTATGACCCCAACCGCCATAAATGCGCTTGCCAATCAGCGGAAACAAAACCGATCGGATCGACAATGGCAATCCGCGACGATAATGAAAATATGCCAAAGATAGCGCCACCACCGCATAGACTGCCCACGCGTGTAGCCCCCAATGCAAAAAAGAAATCTGCATCGCTTCGACTGCAGCATCCACCGTCTGCGCCTCAGCTCTTGGCGGTGCGACAAAGTGATACAATGGCTCAGCCGTCCCCCAGTACAGCAGTCCAATGCCGATGCCTGCCGAGAACAACATCCCGATCCATGACCCAAAGCTGTACTGCGGCGCCTCGGTCTGATGGCCCAGTCGAATATCGCCATAGCGACTCAATGCCAAATACACACAAAACACCAAAGCCACATTCATCAAAATGATCAGCAAAAACCCAAATTTGTCACTGATAAAGGCCTGAATACTCGAAAATAGCTGCCCTGCCTGCTCACTGAACAAAGCGCCATAGAGCATGAATAGCACCACCAATAAGGCTGAGATGGCAAAAACAGGGACGCTCACTTTTGGGAATATCCCAAAGCGGCTGATTTTTACCCCTTCATTCATGATGCGTTTTTCTTGTCTGTGCTGATCCGACGGTGTCGGCGAAATGCCCATAATTCCTCCCAATACAATCTATAAGCAGTCATAAGACCGCCTGATGACTGAAAAGATTTTTAATAACATTACCATCAAGATCGCTAAGTTGCTTAAGATCACTTCACACTACAGACGCTGCGTAATGCCGAGCAGTATCAGCAAATGAGTGTTATGAACGACCATAAATCCTTGTCATCGCCAAGTCCTTGGGCAATACCATTAAAAATCCATCCTTGGCATAAGCCTAGCAAGAATTATTGGATTTTGCAAATAATCTGATATATATGACACAAATTACCTGCAAAACTTAGCAAAACTGCTTATAATTGTGACAAATTATCGATAGTTTGAGTAATTTTTGGTCAAATTATCCAGATATTCGCGTCATATTTATCATATAAATTGATGAATATGCCACGCTAAATCGGCACATTATTAACCAAAATTTATCTTCATGCCAAAAAATCAAACACCTTTTTATCATCAAATAGTGCTAAAATAGCCAAAGAGACGACATTGATGCCAGGCAATATTCGCCAAGCAAAATTCATTTTATTTTTGTGATGTTATAAGGAAACACAATGCCAATTTATCGCTCCAAGACTTCTACTGCTGGTCGCAACATGGCAGGTGCTCGCGCCCTATGGCGTGCCACCGGTATGACGGATGAGGATTTTAATAAGCCAATCATCGCCATCGCCAACTCATTCACTCAGTTCGTGCCAGGTCATGTGCATCTTAAGGACTTAGGTCAGCTGGTCGCTCGTGAGATCGAAGCTGCCGGCGGTGTCGCCAAAGAGTTCAACACCATCGCTGTCGATGATGGCATCGCGATGGGTCATGGCGGTATGCTGTATAGCTTGCCTAGCCGTGATTTGATCGCTGATAGTGTCGAATATATGGTCAATGCTCACTGTGCCGATGCACTGGTCTGTATCTCAAACTGCGACAAAATCACCCCGGGTATGCTAATGGCAGCAATGCGTCTGAATATCCCAACCATCTTTGTCTCTGGTGGTCCGATGGAAGCAGGTAAGGTGCTAGCGAGCACGCTAGGCGATGGTCATACCGTACATGAGACTGTGACGGATGAAAATGGTCAAAAGGTGCGTAAGCTTGATCTAGTCGATGCAATGATCGATGCTGCCGATGATTTGATCAGTGATAGCGATGTCGCCACCACCGAACGCTCAGCCTGCCCAACTTGTGGATCATGCTCAGGTATGTTCACCGCGAACTCGATGAACTGCTTGACCGAAGCACTTGGTCTATCACTACCAGGCAATGGGTCACTACTTGCGACGCACGCCAAGCGAAAAGATTTGTTCCTAGAAGCGGGTCGCCGTATCGTCGAGCTTGCCAAACGCTACTATGAACAAGATGATGCATCAGTGCTACCACGCTCGATCGCCACCAAAGCTGCTTATGAAAATGCCATGAGCCTAGATATCGCCATGGGTGGCTCAACCAATACCATCTTGCACCTATTGGCTGCTGCCAATGAAGCAGGCGTGGACTTTAAGATGGCGGACATTGATCGCCTATCTCGCCAAGTACCTTGCCTATCAAAAGTCGCTCCTGCTACCCAAAAATATCACATGGAAGATGTGCACCGTGCCGGTGGCGTGATGGGTATCTTAGCCGAGCTTGACCGTGCAGGGCTACTACAGACTGATGTACCGACTGTACACAGTGCGACGATGGCTGATGCACTTGCCAAGTGGGATATCATGAATCCTGACAATACCCAAGCGCGTGACCTATATATCGCGGCCCCAGGCGGCGTACGCACCACCCAAGCCTTTAGCCAAAATAAAGTCTGGTCAAATCTCGATGTCAATCGTGAATCAGGCTGTATCCGTAGCCGCGAACACGCCTATTCTCAAGATGGCGGACTTGCGGTACTATTTGGTAATATCGCTGAGCGTGGCTGTGTGGTCAAGACCGCAGGTGTGGACGAAAGCATCCTAACATTCACTGGCCGCGCTCGTGTGTTTGAGAGTCAAGACTCCGCTGTTGCTGCCATCTTGGATGATCAAATCGTCGCAGGTGACATCGTCATCATCCGCTACGAAGGCCCAAAAGGCGGCCCTGGTATGCAAGAGATGCTCTACCCGACATCTTATCTGAAGTCAAAAGGTCTAGGCAAAGCCTGTGCCCTGCTCACTGATGGTCGCTTCAGCGGTGGTACATCAGGTCTGTCTATCGGTCATGCCAGCCCTGAAGCTGCCGAAGGCGGTGCTATTGGCTTGGTCGAAGAGTTTGACACGATTGAGATTGATATCCCAAATCGTCGCATTCATCTGGCAGTATCGGACGAAGTGCTGGCCACTCGTCGTGAAGCGATGCTGGCTCGTGGCAAACAAGCTTTTAAGCCTGTCAATCGCACTCGCCAAGTCTCAGCTGCCCTGCGTGCCTATGCGGCGATGACCACCAGTGCTGATACTGGTGCTGTGCGTGATGTTAGTCAGGTTGAATAATCCAAGCAGTGCCATAGTCAGCCAAGTACTGCTTGGCTGACTCACCAAAACCAAAGGAAAATTTATGAAATCACTAAAAATCTTTAGCGCACTCATCGCCGCTGCCACACTGGCCAGCTGTGCTGCCACTGATGGCAGCCAAAGCACAGATGCTGCCACAAGTATCGGTATGAATATCCTAAAAACCAGCATCAAGCAAACCTGCCAAACACAGCTAACCAATCATCAATATTGGAAGCTGGCAACGGTGGCGATGTCTGAGCAATCCAAAGCCAACATCTCAAATACCGCCTGTGGCTGTGTGGCGGATAAAGCGCCAGAATCTGTCAGTATGACAGAGCTTGCCACTGCTGCCATCGATCCAAGCGCACGCACGCAAATCGCCCAAAAAATCGTCGTCAACTCACTTCAGACTTGTGTCGCCGAGACGCTCAATTCATTGGCGATCCCTGCCCAAAATTCTTAATATCACCAATCAAAAAAAGCCCATCTAACTGCAGATGGGCTTTTTTTGATCACAAACCGATCTCACCGATGAACGGCAGATGGCGATATTTTTGGTCATAATCCAGACCATAGCCAACGATAAAGCGATCCTCAACCTCAAAGCCACAAAAGCTCACCGCCATCGGAATCTCGCGACGCGACGGCTTGCTCACCAAGGTGCAGATCTCGATGGAATTGGGTTCGCGCGTTTGCAAAATCTCCACGACCTTTGATAAAGTGCGGCCAGAATCGATGATGTCCTCGACGATCAGCACATCTTTGTCTTTAATTTCGCTATCAAGATCTTTGATGATTTTGACATCGCCACTTGAGACGGTGGTTTTGTTGATATAGCTTGAGACGGTCATAAAATCAATTTCATGCGGCTTATCGATGACACGGCACAGATCCGCCATAAAAATCACCGATCCACGCAGCAGCCCGACCAGCACCAGTTCTTTATCGCTGTTTTGATAATGTGCATTGATGGCAACACCCAACTCTTTAACTCTGGCAGCGATCTGTTCACTGCTGATCATGACATTCAATTCACGCGGTTCGCTCATGAAAGACTCCCGATTTTGATTAATAAATAAAATTTAAGAAAAAATATCCAATGCCATCTCAGACAAAGCAAATTGTCTGACATCATTTAGCATGGTGGTATCAAAATTATGAATAAAAACAAAAGCTAGTTGACGCTTGGGATCACAAAACGCCACCGAGCCATTATAACCCATGTGTCCATAAGCTATCTGTGTATCTTGTAGGCTAAATACACGATGAAAGCCCATACGCCAGCGCATATCAGCAGGCATCACCGCATCATAGCCCTCGGTCTGGATTTGGCGCATCTGCGCGATGACCTCTGGCACGATCAATACTTGGCCATCATGGATGCCGTCAGCGGCATGCATGGCATAAATGCGCGCCAGTGCATTGGCCGTTGAGACGCCGTTAGCAGCAGGGATTTTTGCCATCAGCACATCATCCCGATGATATTCCAAGCCATCTTTGGCATTGGGCATCAAGGCGTTTTTGTAGTTGGCCAAATTCATCCGCGAGGTGTCAAAATACAGGCGATTAATGGCAGAGGTACTGATGGCTTGTTCACCCAAAGCGCGCTGCCACATACCACTGACTGGCAGATGACCCAAAGTGTGTAGCGTTTTTTCACTGTCTGGCTTTAATACAGGTTTTCGTCGTGGCGTGGACTTATCAGGTGATTGATAAAAATAGCGTTCAGGCTTAGCGATCATCGGCAGCAGCGCCTCATCGACGCCATAATACAGTTCACCTGCCACATCCAGCGGCTCAGCCAAATAACGATTGAGCGCATCATTTAGTCCAAGCCCTGTCACACGCTCCACCAAAGCACCTAGCACCCAGCCCGACACCAAAGCACTGTACGCACTGGCATAGTGCTGCTCATCTTGGCCTTTGGGGATGCTCACTGGCATCGCTGCGACACGCTGTATCATCTGTTCCCAGTCCAGTAGCAGATTTGCATCTGTGGTGATGGAGGTGATGTCAAACAATCCTGCACTGTGTGACAATACTTGCTTTAATCGGATATTCGCTTTGCCATTATCAGCAAATTCTGGCCAATAGCGACTGATCGGCGCCTCATAATCGAGCATCCCTTGGCTTACTAAGATCGCGATCAAAGTTGCCATCACACCCTTGCCGATGGAGAAATTCACCGATAAAGTTTTGGCAGACCAAGCCAAATCAGGCAGCGCGTTGCCTGTGGCGACATTCACGACCTCTTTGCCTTGATGATAAATCACCAAAGCCCCACCTGCAGGTGCGTCATCGAGCTTGAGCTCATCAAGTACGCGTTGAAATTGTTGTTGCATCTATTATCTCTGTTAGGCCATGAAATCTGTTATACATTAATATGGATCATTCGCTTAATTCAGCTATCAAAATTCAGCCATCAATTTTGACATCCATTTGGCTTGTTTGGCAATGGTTGGTCATTGAAATGCTCAAGCTCAACTTACATCACCAAAAACCACAAAGCATCGCCGATTCATGGTAAGTTAACAATCCTTGCATCACCAAAAATAACACCGCAAGCCTGATAATTACCAAGCCTGCGGAGGTGGGATACTTGAGTTATTATAAATAAGCCATCATAAATAAGCAATTGTCCCCAGCGCATGAGTTTTTTTGCCGTCTTTAGAATACAGCCCAAATTCAATCCCCAAAGCATCTGGCGCATCGGTCACAAGTTCAATGGCAGATGGCAAAAAAACGGGCTGACGAAATGACACCTGCACCTGATATGCCGCTGGCAACTCAAAATTGCGCGCGATGGCAGCAAGCGCACGCGCCTTGGTCCACATCCCGTGTGCGATCGCCTTAGGAAAGCCGAAAGCGCGCGCTGATAATGGATGTAGATGAATTAGGTTAAAATCCCCCGACACAAAGGCATATCGACGACCAATGTCCTCTTGTACTTCGATCGACAATGACAATCCGCCCTCGCTGGCATCAAGCTTGGCGGGCGTGATGGTCTCTTTGGGCTTGGTAGCTTGTGGGGATTGTTTGGATTTTTTTTGGCGCGACAGATAGGTTGAGACACCCTGCCAAACCAGCTCTTCACCCACAAATACTGTGGTCACAAAATCAAACTGCTGACCTTTGTCATGCGCACGCAAATTATCCAACTGCACCGACATGCGCACCGTCTCAGTATCGAAAATCACCCGATGCTGAGTGACGCTGTTCTCCAGATGCACCAGACCCAGCATCGCAAACGGAAAATCAGGCTTTGCCATCATATTCATTTGCAGCGTCTGTGACAACACCGCAAAATAAGTCGCAGGCACACGGCCATCATTCATAAATCCACAAATTTTGCGATAATCGCTCAGATTGGCCTGATCAATGACCAATTGATCAACGGTATATACCGAGCTGGGTAATTGCTTCGCTTTGGCATCGCCTGAGGGCAGCAGACTTTTGATGACATTGGCATAAGTCGTGTGCATTTTTGGCAATTCGCGAAAATGTTGATCCGACATAAGTTTTCCTTACTTATTAATACTAAAAATACAGCAAGATCACGCGCCAAGCACACTTTGGCCACAGACGCGGACGACATTGCCATTGATGCCACCTGCTTTAGGTGACAGCATCCATGCGATGGTTTCGGCGACATCGATCGGATCACCGCCTTGACTCATTGAGTTCATGCGGCGGCCAGCTTCACGGATGGCGAATGGGATTTGGCCTGTCATTTTAGTTTCGATAAATCCAGGTGCGACGGCATTGATGGTACGCGCTGAGCCTTCAAATACCTTGGCTGTGGCTTGCACCAAGCCGATCACGCCAGCCTTACTCATGGCATAGTTTGACTGCCCGACATTGCCGGCGATGCCTGAGATCGATGACACACAGACGATGCGTGCCGCTTCAGACAGACCTTGATGGCCGATCAGATAATCATTGACGCGATGGATGGCGGCTAAATTAATGTTCATCACCAGATCCCATTTATCCTCGCTCATGTTCGCCAAGGTCTTATCTCGGGTGACGCCAGCGTTATGCACGACGCCATCAAGCTGACCGCACGCGCGCACGATCTGCTCACCTGCATCGTTGGCGGTAATGTCTAAAGGCAGGGCATGGCCACCGATTTGACCCGCGACTTTTTGTAGATCAGCAAGGCTTGCTGGCACATCTAGGCAATAGACTTTGGCGCCATCGCGTGCCAATACCTGTGCGATGGCCTGACCGATGCCGCGGCTTGCGCCAGTGACGAGGATTTTTTTCCCTTTTAGGTCATCACTACTGCTCGATTGGGCTTTGGTGATATAAATAGGCTGACCTGAGACATAGGCCGACTTGGCAGACATGAAGAAGTTTAGGGTATGCTCAAGCTGATCTTCAGCGCCTTTTTGGACATACAGCACTTGCGCGGTGATGCCTTTTTTAAATTCTTTGGCAATCGACTTGGCAAAGCCCAACACCGCACGCTGCGCCAATGCAAAACCAACATCATCCGCAGTGCAGCACTCTGGACGAGCGATGATGATCACACGACCTGAGGTCTTGATACGGCGTGCGATCGGATGAAAAAAGTCGTACACTTGCTTGAGCTCATCGGCTTTTTTGATGTTCGTGGCATCAAAAATCACCACCTTAAATCGCGCATTATCATCTGCCAAGCGCTCATCGATCGCCGTGGTGGCTAGCGCTGACAGCGGTGTATTTGAGCTCACCTTGGCATGTTGATCGCCTAAGGTCTGCACCAGTGCATCACGCACCGAATGATCATCGCCCGCTGAGATGCCAAGCGCCACCTCGCCAAGAATCACAGGCTGTCCAGCCTCATAACGATCCAGCTTAATCGGTGTCGGCAAGCCTAAATTTTTGGCGACTTTTCTGCCTAACGATGACTGCACCAATTCACCATAACGATCACTCATCACGCACTCCTGTTGTATTATTAACCTATTTATCAGTTTTCCACTTTTCAATGCTTATAAATATTTATTAATATAAAATTAATATCTATCCAAAAGCGGCAGTTTATTGTAGCATAAAATCGCAGCATTCCGCGATTTCGCGATGCTTGGTCGAATAATTTTGCTGTTATATAAATTATTATTATACTATACAAAATTAGTATAATATTTTGTTATTAATTGGGAAATTTCCGCCACATTTATCCTTATTAATGCTAAGCTAACCATCAAGCGCCGATTTGGGTACATCGTTGGGCGTTGGTCGATGGCCTCACAAAACTCACCCAATCAGCAAAATAAACGATCATTTTAAGGACAGATTATGAGTATTCAAAAAGTCGCCATCCTAGGTGGCAACCGCATTCCATTTGCACGGAGCAATGGCACTTATGCCGACGCCAGTAATATCGACATGCTGACCGCAGCCTTGGATGGCTTGGTCGCGCGATTTGACTTGGCAGATAAAGACATTGGCGAGGTAGTGGCAGGCACTGTACTTAAGCATAGCCGTGATTTAAACCTCACCCGAGAGGCGGTGCTTAACACCCCACTGGCAGCCACCACGCCTGCTTATGATGTCTCTCAAGCGTGTGGTACTGGCCTACAAGCCGCCTTTGCGGTGGCTAATAAGATCGCACTTGGCATCATCGACAGCGGCATCGCAGGCGGTACAGACACCACCTCGGATGCACCGATCGCACTGGGCGATGGTCTTCGTAAGCCACTGCTGCGCTTAGGCAGTGCCAAAACCGCCAAGCAGCGTCTGGGCGCGATCAGCAGCATCAACCCAAAAGATCTGCTGGCATTTCCTGAAAATGGTGAGCCACGCACCCGTCTATCGATGGGCGAACATCAGGCCATCACCGCGCTTGAGTGGAACATCAGCCGTGCCGATCAAGATCAGCTGGCCTATCAAAGCCATCAGAATCTAGCGCGCGCTTATGAAGAGGGATTTTTTGAGGATTTGATCACGCCATATAAAGGACTGACCCAAGACAATAACCTACGCGCTGATACCACACTAGAAAAGCTAAGCACATTAAAGCCTGCTTTTGGCAAAAAGAACGCCAATCCGACGATGACCGCGGGCAACTCTACCCCGCTCACCGATGGTGCATCATGTGTCCTGCTATCTAGCGAAGCATGGGCGGCGGAGCATGGCTATGAACCACTGGCGTATATCACCCATCAGCAAACAGCGGCGGTAGATTTTATTGGTAAAAATGGTCTTACCGAAGGTCTATTAATGGCGCCTGCCTATGCAGTTCCCAAGATGCTGGCACGTGCAGGCCTTACGCTGCAAGACTTTGATTTTTATGAAATTCATGAAGCTTTTGCATCGCAAGTACTATCGACACTGGCAGCTTGGGAAGATGAGACTTTCTGCAAGACGCGTCTGGGACTGGATGCGCCACTAGGGGCGATTGACCGCAGTAAGCTCAATGTCAATGGCTCAAGCCTAGCTGCAGGGCATCCATTTGCAGCGACTGGCGGCCGCATCCTAGCCACTGCTGCCAAGCTGCTTGCCCAAAAAGGCTCGGGCCGTGCATTGATTTCTATCTGTGCAGCTGGCGGTCAAGGCGTGACTTGTATTTTGGAGCGTTAAGATAGCTTGATAGCTTGCCTGCCATGACCGATCGTGGCAGGCTTTTAAATTTTATGGATAATAATTCGCCCAAAAAATGATTTATTTAAATTTTCATGAACCCATCTTAGATAGCACAAGTCAAACCGAAACAATAATCCACAGAAAAGGATTTATGATAAATCCACCGCGTACACAGCAGCCTTGCAACCATCACCTGCTCAAAACCCAGCCTAATCCAAGATCTGATCTTGGATGACCTTATCGGAGATGATTCGCCCTTTACTGGTGCGCTGGATATAGCCTTGCTGTAGTAGATATGGTTCGATGACATCCTCGAGCGTGCCACGGTCTTCAGCCATAGCTGCAGCCAACGCCTCCACGCCAGCAGGCCCGCCATGAAAGCGATCGGATAATACTGACAGATAACGGCGATCAAGCTGATCCAAGCCCTGCTTATCCACTGCCAACATATCCAGCGCTGCCGATGCGATTTCGGCTGTCGCCACGCCATCGCCTTTGATCTCAGCATAGTCACGCACACGACGCAAAAGGCGGTTGGCAATACGCGGCGTGCCACGGCTACGATGCGCCACTTCTTGAGCGCCGCCATCATCCATGCGCACACCCAAAAGCCGAGCTGACCGCTTAACAATCGTCGTCAAATCAGCCACATTATAAAACTCAAGTCGCTGCACGATCCCAAAACGATCAAACAAAGGCGCGGACAACAAGCCTGCGCGTGTGGTTGCCGCCACCAAGGTAAATGGCGGCAAATCCAGCTTGATCGAGCGAGCCGCCGGCCCTTCACCGATCATAATATCCAGCTGATAATCTTCCATCGCAGGATATAAAATCTCTTCAATCACTGGGCTTAGGCGGTGGATTTCATCAATAAACAGCACATCGCCTGCTTCCAAATTGGTCAAAATCGCCGCCAGATCACCAGCGCGCTCCAGCACAGGGCCTGAGGTCGAGCGCAGATTACCACCCATTTCACGCGCGATGATATTGGCTAGTGTCGTCTTACCCAGCCCTGGCGGCCCAAAAATCAGCGTATGATCGAGCGCCTCTCCACGCGCTTTGGCAGCTGGAATAAAAACCTTCATCTGCTCACGCACTTTGGGTTGGCCTATGTATTCATCTAAGCTGACAGGACGGATGGCGCGATCGGCGGCATCATCTTTTTTGGCAATAGGGTCGATAAGACGGGTTTGTGACATGATGATTTGCATACAATGATAATGAATGGGTATTTTAACACAAATTAATCAAAGAAACTTCATTGATGCAGTTGTTGGTGATGGCGGCAGATCTTGAGAGTCGTTGATGGCTGATTACGAATAGCTGATTAATTAAAAGTATCTTGGCTATGAATCACTTTGCGTAATGCATCATCACTGAGTGATGCATCATACACCCAACAAATTGGCACAAAGTGAGCAAATTTTTCACCTGTGTAACTAAAGTAAACTTTGCACTACAATATACATACACAGATTAGGGGATTTTTTGAGGTAAACGCTTTATTATATTCCATTAATATTATCACTGACGATTTATTTAGTGCCAATGATTAATTCTGCCATCATATCAGCCGCCAAAACCGATGTGCCAGACATGTCCATCGTGGCAGCTGCACGCCATTATTCACGATCAGCCTCACTCAGCCATCAGCGCGAGTTTTTTAGAAGGCTTGGTTTGGTATTATTGGTGATGATCAGCATCGGCATCTCATCGATGGCCTCAGCCAATAATACGCCCCGTTATCAGCGCGTGTCCTCTGCGCAGGCGGTCGCTAGTCAAGAGGTGTATCTGAGCGTCTCGCAGTATGAATTGGCATTGATCCAAGTATTATCAGAGATCTGCCCGCCAGTGTTAAACGCTCAACAAAAAGCCAATTTTAACCGCGCTTATAATCAGCAGCTGCGATTATTCATGCCGCGCGCTGCCAATCCGCATCAAACGCTCCGTCAGCTGACAACGCAGCGTGAATATCGAATGGTGCTGCATAATGTGCGCGCATGGACAGCCAGTTTTCCCGCCTCCGAAAATCGCGCCTTGTGCCGTGAATTTGCAAGCTTAGCACAAATGTGAATACGCCATTGATTGATGCAATGTGATCGACTGATTTTATTGATAGCTGTTGATCCATCGTTTATCTTGGCTTGATCATTCAAGATGCTTTGTTTCGCCCATCATGTTTGGTCGCTCATCAAATGGCTGCTGTGGTGCTGTAGTGATGTTGATTTTTGGCCACGAGGTTTGTGATAATTTGTTATAATAAACACAACCAAACCCTTGATGAGGCCGATATGCATATTTTTAATCGACAATTTCCCAACACGCGCCTGCGTCGTCTGCGTGTCAGTGATGGCATCCGCGAGATGGTGCGTGAGACGCATCTGGCACCATGTCATCTGATTGCCCCTGTATTTGTCATCGAAGGTACTGGCGAAAAACAAGCCATCGCCAGTATGCCGAATGTCTATCGCTACACGATTGATTTATTAATTGATTATGTCAAATCACTGTATGCCGAAGGCGTGCGGATGATTGACATTTTCCCTGTGATCAATCCCGCTCTCAAGACTGCAGACGGTCAAGATGCCTATCATCCTGAGACGCTGGCGGTACGTGCAGTGCGCGCCATCAAAGATGCCGTGCCTGAGATGATTGTCATGACTGATGTGGCGCTCGACCCTTATACCACACATGGTCAAGATGGCATCATCAATGAGTCAGGCTATGTGATGAATGACATCACCACCGAAGCGCTCGTCAAGCAAACCCTAGCCCACGCCCAAGCAGGTGCCGATGTCATCAGCCCAAGCGATATGATGGATGGCCGTATTGGTGCGATGCGTCACGCACTTGAGTCAGCTGGCTATGTCAATACCGCCATCATGGCATATTCTGCCAAATATGCATCGGCGTATTATGGGCCGTTTCGTGATGCGGTCGGCTCATCTGGCAACCTAAAAGGCCACAAAAAACAATATCAAATGGACCCTGCCAACCGAGCCGAAGCGCTGCACGAAGTCGCCCTAGACATCAATGAGGGTGCCGATATGGTGATGGTCAAGCCAGGTCAGCCTTATCTGGATATCGTGCGTGAGGTCAAAGACCGCTTTGGTGTACCGACTTATGCTTATCAAGTCTCAGGCGAATACGCCATGCATATGGCAGCCATCCAAAACGGTTGGCTCACTGAAGCAGTCATCCTAGAAAGCTTAATCGGCTTTCGTCGCGCTGGCTGTGATGGCATCTTGACTTATTTCGCCTTAGATGCCGCACGCCTACTGAACGAGGCGCATTGATTTGCCAAATCACGCTTTTGGCCAGCACTTTTTGGCGATATTTTGCGGTAGTTTTAGCCATCAACTCAACTGACGCATGCTGCCACTCTGAGCAGATGATGATAAAGATGAATGATTGTTATGTAAATTTTTAGTTTTTTATCACCTGAAAATATTTCATGCAATCAGCGCGCTTTCGCCTACCGCTTGCCAAAAAATCATGCTAGAATAACAAAATCCTCCCTAGGCGCTGCCTTTTGATATGCTGCAGCGCCGTATGATTTAGCACCAATATGGATGTACTATGACTTCAGCTACCAGAGACCAAAAGGTCGATGACACCACTTTTAATTCGGATGCCGACCTACAAAAGCAGCAGTTTGAGCAAGCTGCCCTTCATTATCATGAACACCCACGCCCAGGTAAAATTTCAGTCACCCCAACCAAAAAAATCGCCAACCAGCGTGACTTGGCTTTGGCGTATTCTCCAGGTGTGGCCGTACCTTGCCTTGAAATCGAAAAAGACCCGAAACTTGCCGCCAAATATACCGCTCGTAACAACCTAGTCGGCGTCATCACCAACGGTACTGCCGTACTGGGTCTGGGCAATATCGGTGCATTAGCATCCAAGCCTGTGATGGAAGGTAAAGGCGTGCTATTTAAGAAATTCGCTGGTATTGATGTTTTTGATATTGAGATCAACCAAAACGATCCAGATAAATTCATCGAAGCAGTGGCAAGCCTTGAGCCGACTTTTGGCGGCATCAACCTAGAAGACATCAAAGCGCCAGAATGCTTTAAGATCGAACGCGAACTGCGTGAGCGCATGAACATTCCTGTATTCCATGACGACCAACACGGCACCGCGATCATCGCTGCCGCTGCACTATTAAATGCTCTAAAACTGGTCAATAAAGACATCGGCGCGATCAAAGTCGTTTGCTCAGGCGCTGGCGCTGCAGCCATCAGCTGCCTTGAGCTGATCATCGCTTTGGGTGTCAGCCGCTCAAACATCTTTGTCCTAGACTCTCGCGGTGTCATCAATACGCGCCGTGACAATCTGGATGAATCAAAACAACGCTTCGCCCAAGACACCGATGCGGTCACGCTGGACGAAGTCATTGGTGATGCTGATTTCTTCTTAGGCTTATCAGGCCCTGGCATCTTGACCCCTGAGATGGTCAAACGCATGGCAAAAGACCCGATCATCTTTGCCCTAGCCAACCCAACGCCTGAAATCATGCCAGAGCTTGCTCATGCCGCTCGCTCAGATGTCATCATGGCAACTGGCCGCTCTGATTATCCAAACCAAGTCAATAACGCGCTGTGCTTCCCGTACATCTTCCGTGGTGCGCTCGATGTCGGTGCCACCATCGTCAATGAAGAGATGAAAATCGCCTGCGTGCATGCCATCGCTGCGATGGCACACACTGAGGTGTCGGTCTCAGAGACAGATAAAATCACCGAAAGCAAGCAATTTGGCCGTGAATACCTGATCCCAGGCCCACTAGAGCCAAATCTGATCCTAAATATCGCCCCAGCTGTCGCCAAAGCAGCGATGGATTCGGGTGTGGCGACACTACCGATCGAAGACTTTGATGCTTATCGTCAGACGCTGTCTGAGTTCGTCTATAACTCAGCCTTGGCGATGAAGCCTGTCTTTACCCAAGCCAAACAAGCACCAAAACGCATTGTCTATGCCGAAGGTGAGGATGCCAATGTCTTGCGTGCTGTACAGGTGGTCGTCGATGAAAATATGGCAAAACCAATTGTCATCGGTCGTCCTGATGTCATCGAAGCCCAAATCAAAGAGCTGGGTCTGCGCTTGACCCTCGGTGGCAATGTCGAGGTGGTGGATATTAATAACAATCCAAAACACGAACAATACTGGCAGCATTATCATCAAGACAATCATCGTCTGGGCGTATCTGCCGAGCTTGCACGCCGTGATATGCGCCGTAAGAGTTCGCTGTTGGGCGCGATGATGGTTGAGCAAGGTGATGCTGATGGCTTATTGTGTGGTACATTTGGTTACTACGATCTGCATCTGAACTATGTTCGCCGTGTGATCGGCAAGCGTGAGGGCGTAAGCGAGTACTACGCGATGAGCGGCGTCATCCTCCAAGACCGCACCTTGTTCATCGCTGACCCGTATATCCATGCCAACCCAACAGCTGAGCAGATCGCTGAGATGACTGTTTTGGCTGCCCAAAGCGTGCGCCGATTCGGTGTTGAGCCTCGCGTGGCATTGTTGTCGCATTCTGACTTTGGTACTTCACAGCGCGAATCTGCAGTGAAAATGCGTGAAGCTTATCGCATTCTGCGCGAGATGAATGTGGACTTTGAGTTTGATGGCGAGATGCATGCAGATACCGCTCTAGATGCACGCGTGCGTGAACAAAACCATCCGTTCAGCACGCTGCAAGGCTCGGCGAACCTACTGGTCATGCCGACCTTGGATGCCGCCAACATCACCTTTAACCTATTAAAGGCCACCTCAGGCGGCTCAGCCATCGGCCCTATCTTGCTTGGCGCTGATAAACCAGTGCATATCCTAGTGCCTGCATCGACTGCGCGTCGCATCGTTAACATGACAGCAGTCGTGGTCACCGATGCCCAAAATGCTGAAAAATAATTGTTAATCGTCAAAAATGTCAGCCTAAGTGCTGGCATTTTTATTGGCATTTTTAGCAAAACTTGTTATAGTAAATTCGCCTTTATCTTAGGAACATACCATGCAAGTATATCTGGTTGGCGGTGCAGTGCGTGATGGTCTGCTCGGACTACCCATCAAAGACAAAGATTTTATGGTGGTCGGTACGGATGCTGCCACCATGTTATCGCACGGCTTTAGCCAAGTGGGTGCTGATTTTCCTGTATTTTTGCACCCCGACACACACGCCGAATACGCCCTAGCCCGCCTTGAGAGAAAAGTTGGCACAGGGCATACTGCCTTTGATATTCATTCAAGTCCTGATGTCAATCTGGCTGATGATTTATTACGCCGTGATTTAACCATCAACGCCCTAGCCATCGAAGTTCAAGGTCTTTTTGATGATACGCCAGTCACAGGCGAAGTCGTGGATTATTATGGCGGACTGACTGACTTGCACGCCAAAGTCCTGCGTCATGTCAGCCCTGCCTTTAGCGAAGATCCGTTGCGGGTGCTACGGGTGGCACGATTTTATGCCCGCTTTGCCCCACTGGGTTTTGTCATTCATGATGACACACAGGCGCTCATGCAGCACATCGCTGATCAAGGCGAATTATCACACTTAAGCCGTGAACGCATTTGGCAAGAGACATCACGAGCGATGGGCGAGCCGCACGGTTTTTATTTTATCGATTGCTTGCATCAGCTTGGGATTTTGGCACATATCCTACCGCTACTTGCCGAGCGATTGGCAGATGACGAAGTTTATCAAGCCATGATGACAAGACTACAAAACGCTTGTCGCCGAGATAGCTCACTTACCACTCGCTTTGCCATGCTATTTTCGATCCTTGATGATAGCAACGAGCTCAATGACTGCCTGACACAGCTTAATACCCCAAAAGCCATCGGCCAGTTTATTCATACATTTGTGAATTATCATCAAGTTTTACTAAACTTACCGAATATCACCGCTGAACAGTTATTCACCGTCATCGAACATACCAAAGCTCATAAAGATGATACCCTACTGATGTCACTGTATGATGCTTGTGAAATTTATCAAAATAAATCAATGGCTTATCCAAAAGCATGGCTGCATGATGCCATCACTCGCTATCAGTCCGTCAGTATGGCAAATATCGACCCAGCACTCACTGGCAAGGCAATCGGTGATGAACTGGCACGACTTAGAAAGCAAGCATTGTATGGTTTATTGGGCAATTTTCAGATGGCAAATGCATTGACAGTATTTTGATCTTTTGACTTACCTATCAATTTATCTGTATCTTAATCACAATACTTAGCACTCATTAACCATGCCAAAAATCTACGCCATCGGTGATGTCCATGGCTGTCATGCACAGCTGACCACCTTGTTAACCGCACTCTCAATTGGGCCTGATGATACGCTGATATTTTTGGGCGATGTGATTGACCGTGGAGCGGATAGTAAAGGTGTGCTAGATACCATTTTGCATTATCAGTCACTTTGCCAAGTCGTACTCATCAAAGGCAATCACGAAGAGATGATGCTAGGTGCGGTGCATGAACGAGAATATCTGAAATATTGGCTAAAATTTGGCGGTATTGAAACTTTACAATCATTTGATGTAAGCACTGATTTACAAGGCTTAAAGCAGATACCATTTGAATATTTTAAATTGCTCAAATCCGCTGTGGATTATTATGAAACCGCAGAGTTTATCTTTTGTCATGCCACGCCCTTGCCACACTTGGCAATGGATAAGCAAAGCGATGAAGGCTTGCGATGGCGATTCATACCGCCCGATGGTCAAGATGCACATTGCACAGGCAAAACCATCATTTGTGGTCACTCAACCCAAAAAGATGGTAAAATCTATCATCATAATAACTTAATCTGCATCGATACCTGCGAACATGACAATCATTGCCTGACAGCGATTGAAGTGACTCAAATGCAAGTTTTTCAGGCGGATGCGACAAAATGCCGAAGTTATTTTTTGACACTGATTCACAACCATTAACACCGCTTAGCATGCGATGATTTGACATATCCAAGCAAACTGATATTGATATACTGATAAAAATATTACACCACTCATGAACAAAACTGCACTCATCACAGGCGCTGCCAAACGCATCGGCAAAGCCATCACCACTGCCCTACACGCTGATGGCTATGATGTCATCATTCATTATCATCATAGTTGTGATGATGCCCATGCCTTGGCTGATATGCTAAATACCATCCGCCCAAACTCTGCCAAAACCCTCCAAGCGGGGCTTGATGTCGTCAATAGCAGTGATGAGCTTGATGCATTCAAAGAACAAGTGCTGTCTTGTTTTGGCAGGCTTGATGTCTTGGTGCATAACGCATCTAGCTTTTATGCGACACCGCTCGATGGTACGCATGAGATGATGATGGCACATTGGGATGATTTGATGCTGACCAATGCCAAAGCACCGCTACTACTGACCCATGCATTCGCCCAAGAACTTAAGCAAAATCAAGGTAGTATCATCAGCTTACTTGACATTCATGCCGATGCCAAGCCCTTTGTTGGCTATCCGATTTATAATATGGCAAAGGCGGCACATCGTATGATGGTGCAGAGCCTAGCACTGGAGCTTGCGCCTGATATCCGCATCAATGGTGTCGCCCCTGGCGTGAATATCTTTCCTGATGACGACCAAAATCCTGAATTGAACAGTCAAACCCAAGCCACCTTGACAGACTCAGTACCACTTAAGCAAATCGGCACGCCCGAAGACATCGCAGCAGCGGTGGTCTTTATGGCAAATAGCCGATATATCACGGGGCAAATCTTGGCGGTCGATGGCGGTCGTGGACTGACCCTAAAGGGTGGATAATTGACCAAAACACCACATTGGGGAATTTTTCATCAATTTTTACAAAATAATTTGCCAAAATGGATGAAAAAATTCACAAATCGCCAAAAAACTTGCTGACAAATCGCTTTTTTTAAGCTAAAATTCACACGAATTTACATGGGTATTGAATGTTGTTACAAATCAGCAATTTTAATACCCATTTTTTCAACCCCTAAACTTTTTGTTAAATCTTTGGAGCAGATAGCCTAATCGAACCAAATTCAAACCATTGCGTTTGATACGATGAAGCTGTAGTTCTCTTTTGTGTTGGCTGCATTTTGCACACTTAAAAGGAATACCATCGTTGAATACTTCACCTACTACTAATGTCGCTCGCCTGCAGCGAAATCTGGGTCTTTGGCATGTCATCATCATCGGCCTTGCTTATATCCAGCCGATGACCCTGCTAGATACCTTTGGCATGGTCTCTCGAGACAGTGGCGGTCATGTGCCGATGTCTTACCTGTTTGCCTTGATTGCCATTTTGTTGACCTCGATCAGCTATGGCCATATGATTCGCGCTTATCCTTCATCAGGTTCGGCTTATACTTATACCCAAAAATCAATCAACCCAAGCATGGGCTTTATGGTCGGTTGGTCAAGCTGGCTTGACTATCTGCTATCACCGCTGGTCAATATCATTTTGGCGGTGATTTATCTTGAGGCGCTGTTTCCTGCGGTGAACCACTGGGTATGGGTCATTGGCTTGACGGCAATCATGACGGGCATCAACTTGTTCGGCTCAAAAGTGGTGGCGTATTTTAACAGTTGGATCGTTTTTGTACAGCTTGCAGTGATCGCGGTGTTTGTGTTCTTGACTTATGACGCTCTATCAGCAGGTCAAAACGCTGACGGTATCATCAGTCCTGAGAACGCTTACCACCTATGGAGCATGGCACCATTTTGGGACAGCATGACTTCAGTGACCGCCCTGATTACTGGTGCGACGATTTTGTGTTTCTCATTCACAGGCTTTGATGCGCTATCGACGCTGGCTGAAGAAACCAAAGATGCCAAAAACACATTGCCAAAAGCGATGATCCTAACTACGCTGATCGCAGGTATCGTGTTTATCATCAGTACTTACTTTATGCAGCTGTATTTCCCAAATCATCCAAGCACCTATTTTGAGCTAGTGGATGAGACGCAGCCTGAGATTCTAGAGGCAGTGGGTGGCGCAGTGTTTAAAGCGGTCGTGTTGGGCTTTGCAATCATTACTGTGATGGCATCAGGGATCTCAGCGCACGCAGGTGTTTCTCGCCTAATGTATGTGATGGGTCGCGATGGCGTCATCAGCAAGAATATTTTTGGTCAAATTCATCCAAAACTGTTCACTCCAGTCAATAACATCCTAATCGCTGGCGCTGTGGCATTGACTGCTGGCTTTATCAGCCTAGAAGCAGTCGTAAACCTAATCAGCTTTGGTGCATTGACCGCATTTAGCTTCGTGAACATCTCGGTGCTGTTCCATTATGTATTCCGCAACAAGATGGTCAAAACTGCTGGCGATGTACTCAGCTACATCATCGTCCCAGTAGCAGGCTTTATCAGCGTATTCTTAATGTGGCTAGAAGTGGATAGCACCACTTTTAAAGTCGGCCTATTCTGGGCAGCCATTGGCTTTATCTGGCTTGGCATTAAGACTCGCGGCTTTAAAGCACCTGTTCCGCAATATAAAGAAGAAGATGTATAATCCGACTTCACAAAAAATATCCCAAGTCTTAGCTTGGGATATTTTTTTGTTGGCTTAACATCAATGGCCTTTAAAGTGATTAACCTGCCATCGCTGGGCGAATCACCTGACCGATGGCCTCAGCGATCTCTCGGATCTCCTCCTCGCTCATATCATGACTGGCATTCATCAGCCGATCACGCACCTCGCTGTCGCTACTGATACCATCAACCCTTGGATACAGACGCGGCAAATCCAGCATCTGACGCACCAAAGCGGTCTTTAGCGTGTCTCGACTGCCCAAGTAGCGCTGATAAAAGCTTGAGTTTAGCAGACTAGCTCCGCCCTGACCCACAGCATATAAAGTCGCCATATAATCACGAATGTTCATCACGCTGTCTTGCTCGGATAGGTATAACTGAACGATTTTTGACATGCGCACCATGCGCTCACGGCGGATGCTGTATAGCTCAGCGAACATCTTATTTAGCCCTGATGCTGTCGAGGACAGACGCTCTTCGATGTGGTTAAACAAAATCGCGCGATGAGGCAGGTTTAGAAGCTGCAGCACCAATCGTGCCACGCCTGCGCCTGCACCATCTTCGACGACGATCATATCCAGCTTGCGTTTTTCATAGTCGATTAAAATACGCATCAACAGCTCATCTTTACTGGAAAAATGCTTATACAAAGTCCCTTTTGCCAAATCCAAAGTGAGTGCCAGACTGTCCAAGGTCAAATCCCCCTCGCCAGATTCCAACAGCAGCTGCTCAGCCGTCTGCAAAATACGCATCTCTCGCAGTTCGAACTGCTGCTTGCGATTACTCATTGTTCATCCTTAATGATAAAATGCTCAAGTCCATTGTGGATCGAGGCATAAAATAACTATCAGTTGGCAAATTATATCAAAACCCGTTCGCATTGGTGAATTTTTTTATACTGTATAGACATTTATTCACAAAAAATCTGGCTCATAACGGTCAAATCATCTCAGATACCAAACAGCAAGCCATCGTTGCAGTTGTTACAATTTCGCTGATATTTTTTGTGAATAATTGTTCACTTTTAAAAGCTTTTATGTTAGGATAATTTGGTAATAAAAAATCTTACCAAAGCCTTTAAAATACTGACTCTTAGCAGGTGCTGATGCAGTGATTTTATAAGTTTTTGGAATGCTTTTTATTGATATCGCAAACTTATTTTAAGTCTGCCAGTTTTGCTCTTTTATATAGGATAATTTTGGTTTATGAGCATTGAACGAAACCCAAAAGCCTTTGAAAATCCACCCATCAACTGGGTGCCTGCCATTGTGCTTTTATCCACGCCGCTGCTTGCCATCATTTTGGTGCCTTGGTATCTATGGACGCATGGCGTCAACCCTGCCGTCTGGACCGCCTTTGCGTTTTTTATGGCGTGGACAGGTTTGTCAATCACCGCAGGCTATCATCGTTTGTGGGCGCATAAGGCCTATGAAGCGCATCCGATTGTCAAATATTTCTTGCTACTTGGCGCGACCTTGGCAGTCCAAAGCTCTGCCTTTGACTGGTGTTCAGGTCATCGTACGCACCATCGCCATGTCGATGATGAGTATGAAGATCCGTATTCGGCGCGCCGTGGTTTTTGGTTCAGTCATATGGATTGGATGCTGCGCAAATACCCCAGCGGTCAGTACGATTACAAAAATATCCCCGACCTAAAAAAAGACAAACTGCTCACCTTGCAGCATAAATACTACGGTTTTTGGGTGGTGGCGACCAACCTTGTCGTCGTCGGCATTGCAGGCTTGATTACTGGCGATATGCTTGGGACATTCTTGATCGCAGGCCTATTGCGCTTGGTGTTGACACATCACTTTACTTTCTTTATTAACTCACTGTGCCACATGATCGGCACGCGTCCTTATACTGATACCAATACCGCACGAGACAATGGCGTGTTGGCGATTTTTACTTGGGGTGAGGGTTATCACAACTACCATCACTATTTCCAATACGACTATCGCAATGGTGTCAAATGGTGGCAATACGACCCGACCAAGTGGTTTATCGCCATTTTGTCAAAAGTTGGCTTGGCTGAGAATCTCAAAAAAGTCGATGACTTGACCATCAAGCACGCTGAGGTGACCATGCAATTTAAGCGTGCCCAAGAACGCATCGCAAAAGGGGGCGAACCCAGCTTAGATGAACGACTAGCCGCCTTTAAAGAGCGCATCAGTGCCGAATACGACGAATTCACCAAAACTGTCGAAGAATGGCACGCTCTAAAAGCTGAGGCCATCGAGCTAAAACGCGCGGAATTTGCCGATCGTCTGCACGATGCTGATGAGAAATTAAAAGCACAATTTGCTCAAGTCGAACAAAAGATCTTGGATCACAGCAAACGCATCGAGAAGGCATTTATACAGCTAAAAGGCAAAGCCGCTTAAGTGAGCGACACTTTTTCTCCACCCTTTATCTAAGCTTGGATAAAGGGTTTTTCTTTTGTCCACCACTTACCAAAATGTGCTACACTGATTCGCATGATTTTAAAAGTTTTGGCACAACCATCATGAAATTTATCTTTGATTATCACAAGCACGACGATCGCCTATATCGCCACATCACGCCCAATCCCCTTGAAAATCCCAAACTTGGCGGACTTAACCGTAGGTTGATCGACAGACTTGGACTGGGTCAACTAAGCGATCAAGATTGGCAAGATATCATCAGTGGACGACTATCAGCACTGGCAAATCTAAGTCCGCATGGACTACAGCCGATCGCGATGGCCTATGCTGGGCATCAATTTGGGCAGTGGGCAGGACAGCTTGGCGATGGGCGCGGTCTGTTGATCGCACAGCTATTGAATGATGGACGACTGACAGATCTGCATTTAAAGGGTGCAGGACGCACGCCATATTCTCGTCGTGGCGATGGGCGAGCGATGATCGCCAGCACCGTGCGTGAATATCTGTGTGGTCATGCACTAAATCATCTGGGCATCACTTCATCTGATGCGATTGGCTTTGTGGTGTCCGATACACCCATTCAGCGCTATCAAATGGAGCGTGCCGCGGCCTTGCTGCGTGTCAGCGACTGCCATGTCAGGCTTGGGCATATTGAATGGGTGGCGATGTATGCACCCGATTATTTAGCCAATTTTATTAATAACATCACTCAAAGCTACTATCCAGAGCTGTATGATGACGCAACCAATACAGCAGACATCCCTGCACTACTCAGCCAAATCGCCATCAATACCGCACAAATGATCGCTAAGTGGCAGCTGATTGGCTTTAGCCATGGGGTGATGAATACCGACAATCTAAACATCACCGGCACGACGCTCGACTTTGGGCCGTATGGCTTTATGGAGCGCTTTGATCCTGCTTGGATTAACAATCATTCTGATCACACTGGCCGATATACTTATCAAAATCAGCCAATGATCGGCTACTGGAATTTGGCGACGGTATTTAAGCGCCTTGAGCGCATTGGCATAATACGCGATGCCATCGATGATGCGTTGAGTCATTATGAAACAGCTCTGCACAATACCTATCATCAAGGTCTGGCGCATAAACTTGGTTTTGCTCGAGCTACTGATGAGGTCACAGCACTCGGCTATGAGCTGCTGGATCTGATGAGATCTCATCAGCTGGATTATACCAACACCTTTCGCGCACTGATCGCCGTGGTGACACAGATGATGGATCATCAGCAGGATCATACGCACGAGTGCCGGTTACTTACAACGCTGCAAAATAGCCTAGCACGAGCAGAAGATGCTTGGCAGTCATGGTTGGCGCGCTATCGCACACTGGTTCAAGGTTCAGACACACGCGCGGTGCTTGAAACGCTCAGCCAGCACAATCCCGTGTACATTCTACGAAACCACATGGCTCATCTGGCAATCGATCATGCACTCAATGATGACTTTAGCGAAGTAGAAAGACTATTTGAAATATTAAGTACACCTTATCAAATACACCCTGCTGCCACGATGGCTGACATCACACCCGCCAGCACTGATCAGCAGGTCGCGGTCAGCTGCCTGTCTTAATGGGCAGAGCTGCCAAATAAAATCCTTTTATAGATTGGGGAATTTTGGTAAAATAAGGTATTTTTAGCTGGAGCGTATTATGCTCAGTATTTATCTGCTGATTCCTTTGAGTTTGATGCTGTTTGTGGTGGCGATTTGGGCGATTTATTATGCGGTCAAATCCAATCAATTTGAAGATTTGGATAACGCCCCCGAACAGATCATCCTTGACGATCGTCAAGCTCGCCGCAAAGCCCAAACCTCTCCCAAGCCCAAGGACTGATTATGACCGCTGTTTTGATTTTTGCTGCGCTTAGCATGGGTTTTTTGGGTTCGCCGCACTGCCTTGGAATGTGCGGTGGCATCGTGGCGGCATTTGGACTGTCGATGCAAGACCAACACCCTACCAAAAAAGCCTTGCTGATGGCAGGCTATCACCTAGGCCGCCTCGGCAGCTATCTGATTTTGGGCTTAATGGCTGCCACCATCGGTAAGCACATCTTTGCGCCCTTGATGGCCAATGGCAATATCCCAAAATATCTACTCGGTGGCGCTCTGATCTTTGCTGCACTTTTGATGCTTGGCTTGCCGATGCTCAATCGCCTAGAAAAAGCAGGTCTGGGACTGTGGAATGTCCTTGCGCCGATCCGTAGCAAGGTGTTGCCGATGGATAATCTACCAAAGGCATTGGCGGCAGGGTTATTGTGGGGATTTTTGCCTTGTGGTCTTGTTTATGGTGCGCTGGGTGTGGCGCTTAGCCTATCAGCGGATCAGAGCATTGGCCTTGCAGCGACTGGCTTTATGGTATTTTTTTGGCTTGGGACTTTGCCGATGCTCTTGGCAACTGGTTCGCTGATTGCTTGGCTGCGCTCTAAGATTGCCGCCTTTAATCTGCGTAAATTCAGCGGTGTGGTGATGCTCATCTCAGGGCTTGCCATCGCCTTTAGCGCACCGATTATGCAGGCGATGCACGGTAGTCATGGCGCGCACAGCTCTCATGATGCGCATAACACCCAAATGCACAGTGCTGATACTGACAGCCATAGCAACCATACCAATCACAGCACCCATACTGACCATAGTCAACATGCACATCATTAAAATAAACACCCCAGTTTTGAACCGACCCCCAATTCT
>NZ_MUYV01000004.1 GCF_002014855.1 Moraxella porci DSM 25326
TGCCATGATGGTTTCCTCGATTGTTAATTAAAACCCATGGTTTTATTTTTAGCAAAACAAAACCATATTCTGATGCATTATATCATACAAGTTTTTTGATTGAAATAGATTTGGCGGTATTTATTTTATGATGTGCAATGATATGGGCTGAACGATGCTTTGGGTCAGCTTAAGACAGCTTATGTGTCATACTGACTGCGCCATCAGCCCTGTTATTGGCCATTAAGGCTGTTTAAGATATGGCCAAGCTGCTTTTAGATAAATCATCATTGACCACAAGGTCAAAATCACCGCAATCACCATCAGCGTATAACCGATCATCTCAAGCGATTGCCAGTTGAGTAGCAATACAGTGATGGCGATCATCTGAAAAGTGGTCTTAAGCTTACCCACATACGACACCGCCACACTGGTGCGTGCGCCCAGCTCCGCCATCCACTCACGCAATGCCGACACCGCAATCTCACGCGAGATGATGACGATCGCCGATGTCGCCATGACGATGTTTGGATGCCATTGCACCAGTACGATCAAGGCAGCTGCCACCATCAGCTTGTCCGCCACAGGATCTAAAAAACGCCCAAATGCCGAAGTGATATTCATCTTGCGCGCCAAATGGCCATCCAGCCAATCGGTCAATGCCGCCAGCACAAACAGCAGCGTCAAGATCAGATGCCGAAGCATACTGTCGCTATATTCCATCATTCCCAAGCGAGCGATGGCATTATCAGGGATGGCAGGCACGCCGATGCCCAGCGCTGGCGGCCAATAGGCGATGGCCACAAACAAAGGAATCATCACGATGCGCGCGATGGTGAGATTGTTAGGCAAATTAAAAACCGATGCCGGCTTCGTTTGCTCGGTTGGTAAATTCACAGTCATGCAGTCTTGCGTGGTTAAAGTTGATTTATGATACCCAATTTTTTAATAATTTGCCATCATTTTAGTAAAAATCGCGCAATGGATACGATGCTTTTGGGTCATAAAAATGTTACCATAATAGCTTTGGCGACTCAATGATTCGCCATCAGACACGCCACTTTGCCCATTTTCACAGCCAAGGAAATACTATGAACCATACAGTCGATACCATCATCATCGGTGCAGGCGCATCGGGGCTGTTTTGTGCGTTCAACTTGGCAAGCTTTGGTAAATCGGTGCTGGTACTTGATCATGCCAATAAAGCCGGCAAAAAAATCCTAATGTCAGGCGGTGGACGGTGTAATTTTATCAATCGCCAAGTAGAGCCACGGCATTTTATCAGCCAAAATCCGCATTTTGTCAAATCCGCGCTATCCAAATACGGCAGTGATGATTTTATTGATTTGGTCAATCGCCACGGCATCGCCTATCACGAGCGGGAGCATGGACAGCTATTTTGTGATGACAGCGCCAAAGATATTTTAGATATGCTACTAAAGCAATGCCAAGATTTCGGCGTCGGTATCCATCTGCATACCGTCATCGATAGCATCCGTGCGACCGATGATAACGGCTTTGCACTGCAGACCACCCACAAAAAGGATGGCACCGCCACCACCTATCACTGTCAGCATCTGGTGGTTGCCACAGGCGGTCTATCTATCCCAACGCTTGGGGCGAGCGGCTTTGGCTATCAAGTGGCAAGCCAGTTTGGACATAGCATCGTCCCGACCGAAGCTGCCTTAGTGCCATTTACCTTTACTGATGCGACAGGAGATCTCATCAAGTCACAAGCAGGTCTAAGCCTAGATGTCACTGCATCCAATGATAAGATTAGCTTCACTCTACCACTGCTATTTACGCATCGTGGTCTGTCTGGCCCTGCCATGCTCCAGCTGTCAAACTACTGGCATCTGGGCGAGAGTATTACCATCAATCTAGCACCACAGACCGACATCGCAGCACTGCTACTAACCGCCAAAAAATCGCATCCAAAACAGCTGATTCGCACCGCTTTGGCAGGTGTGCTACCCAAAAAACTACTCACCGCACTCGAAAACCATCTGTGGCAAGCTCATAAAGAGACCGAGCTTGCCAATCTCAAAGACGACACCCTGCGTCAAATCGCCACACTGCTAAATGCATGGACGCTCAAGCCCAGCGGCACCGAAGGCTACCGAGTCGCCGAAGTCACTCGTGGCGGTGTCGATACTCGTGATGTCTCAGGCAAGACGATGGAGTCTCGCCTAAAACCAAATCTCTATTTCATCGGTGAAGTGCTCGATGTGACCGGCTGGCTTGGCGGCTATAATTTTGCTTGGGCATGGGCAAGTGGCTATGCCTGCGCCGAAAGTATCGGGATGAAATGGTGATGTGGTGCATGTTTGTTGTAAAGCTGTGCAATACCGACTTGGTTTGCGAACGGCTGCACTTAGGAAATGAGCAATGATTGTTTTTAATCTATCCCATGAAAAAGCCTTAGACAGCCTTAAAGCAAGCTTGGAAAAAGATAATCTAAGTGAGCTGTATGTAAATTTAGATAATGAAACGCCCTCAAATGTCAAAGAGGTATTTTTGGTTTCATATTTTGATCATATTTTGACCGAAGACGAGTATATGAATGAGCAATTCGTATGCTATGCCAATATCGTGAAATTGAATGATAAATATTTTGATGAAAAATTTACAACAATAGCCAATGAATTTTTATACATATACCAGCGCTTATTTGACCTAAATGATGGGTTTGTTTATATTGATGCTAACTCATCAATCATTAAAACCAAAAATAGCGCTGTTTATGCAAGACATATCATTAATGGACTAAAAGAACGACCAACCTGCTGCTTGGTATTTCAAAATTTAAAATTGGTTGTTGATCTTGGTTTTGATTTGACACATCACTTTTATTGTTTAGATGATAGTAAAATCAAACAAATAAAAGAAATGATTTTATCCACCAATCTATTCATACTGCAGCCATAGATACATGCGCATAGATACCTGCACATAGATATTCATACAGATACTTGCGCAATTTTAATTAGATATATTGCCAATCCACCCACAAAAAAGCGAGCCAAAGCCCGCTTTTTATTATGCCAATTTCTTAATCACAAAACCAAGCTTACTCATGGCATCTGCTTGTTCTATCGGTGCCAGTGTGGCTTTGGTATGTGGTTTATCCTTCAGATAGGTCGTCGCCACTCGTTTTAGATCATCGATAGTGACTGCAAGAATTTTGGCTCGCATCGCCTGTTGCCATGCTTGATCACGCTCATGTAGCTCGCTAAAGCAAGATTTGACCGCTTCACCAGCAGGCGAACCTGGTTTGTCCATCCCTGCGATGATGCCCAAGATGGCTTCGGTCAGCTGCTCGTCATCATGCTCGGTAGTGAGCAGCCAGTCGATGCTTTTATCAAAATGAGCAAAAGTCTCTTGGCAGTGCGGATCGCGATAGCTATAGAAACGAAACGCAGCTGCATTGCTATCAAAGCTGGCACCACCACCATAAGCACCACCTTTTTCACGGATAGCACTATGCAGATAGCCATTACGCAAAAATGGTGCAAGCACCATCAAAGCAGGCGTATCAGCATGACCTGATGTGGTCGCAGGATAAGCAGCGGCGTTGTGATGGACATTGGTTGAGATCAGCCATGCGATATCCTCATCGCCATGATCATCAAGCAATTCAGTCAGCTCATCGAATATCATTGGCGAACTTACTGATGGTGCCGCTTGCGTGCTTGGCTGCAGCGATAGCTGATCGGCGATGATTGGCAACAAAGTCTCGCTCATGCCCTCTTCGCACACGAGCAATACTTGCTTTGGCAGTGCCATCACCGTCTGATGCAGTGCCGTCAGTCGCTCGCTGAGTTGTTGCCACTGTAAGTCATCTTCGGCTGCCTGCACCAAAAATGCCTTGAGCGTCGCCAATGCTGGCAGACCCGAATAGGCATATTCGATGGCTGCTTGACGGCTCATCTGACGCACCGCTGTCTGCATAGCATAGGCGTGCCCTGCACCTGATAGACGAGACTGCCAGCCGCTTTGTTTTTGTTGCAGTAGCTCACGGATGCGATCGGTTTCGCTAAAGATGGTATCGTTTAGCACTTCAGATACCAAAGCGATGGCTTCGGTTTTACGATTGAGCGCACGAGTGGCAAGCACAAAATAACTGCCCATCTGATCCTTATCATCAACACTGGTACGCTGACTGATACGAGCTGTCACCCCTGATGAATGCGATGCTTGCACCGCTTGGAAACTGCGGGCATCATGCTGATGAGTACCGACTTCAGACAGCAGTGCCAAATACAGTGGCAGTAGCGGATTATTGAGTACTTGATCCGCCACATCACCAGTCAGTGGTGTGATCAACTGATAATAGTACAAGCCATTCGTGCCAGCATGGTACAGATGCACAGGCACATCCCCCATGGCGGTTGCAAGTGTCGTATGCGTCGCGTGCGTGAATGCCACATCACTCGGCACATCACTCAAATCAACTTTTGGCAGTAGATTGACATCATCTGGGGTGGCTTGACGAGCCTGTAGATCAGCACTTTGCTTACGGATATTGACTCTGTCATCATCACCCAACTGCGCATCCAGCTCTGCCAATTTTGCCTGTTCATCACGAATCAAGCGAGCCGCCTTATCCGTATCAGGACTCATGGTCAAGCGTACTCGGTGCGGATTGTCAATCAAATGCGTGCGAATCAGCGACTGCACCCAATTTGGCTCAAATGCCTTGTCCTTGAGCCACGCCAAATGCTCATCAATCTGCCACACATCGATCGGATCACCGCCATGAATCGCCGTGCTAAAGCCCTCAAGCATCAAGGTCAAACCATAGGGCATACTATCGCCACCGATATGACGCTGATCAATCTCAATCTGATGCAAAATCGTCTCAATCACTTCATCATCAATCGGATGATTGGCAATGTCAGTTAATAAATCCAAAATCCCCTGCTCAACTGCATCGGCGTATTCAATATCCGAACCACGCAGTCCTGCATAGAATACCATCTGATAGTGGCTGTCATCCAGACCCAGCAGCGGACTCGGTGCTGTGCCATGCGGATGACTCTCAAGATACGCTCTGAGTGGCGAACCGCTATGCTCAGCCAGCACCCCTTCGACTAAGCGTAATGATAGTCGAGTCTTTGGATCAGTGATGGTTGGCAAAAGCCATGCCAGCACATGGTGCGTCATCTGCTTGCCATCACTATCACTGCTATAAGTATCCGACACCGCTACAGGGGCAGTCAGTGGCTGCTCTAGTGATGATGAGAATTTTTTACCCTGAGCAGGACGGGTAATGCCATCAAAACGACTTAGGGCATCATCATGAAGTTTTTCTTGAATGTCGCTCACCGCAATATCACCAAAGCTCATGATGATGGCGTTGCTCGGATGATAATGCGCTTGGTGAAATGCCACCAAATCAGCATGGCTAAGCTTTGGAATCTCGGCAGGATCACCGCCAGAATTATAATGATAAGTCGTCGTCGGAAATAGGTGCGGTGTCAGTGCATAATACAGCTGATCAATCTCACCACTCATCGCCCCTTTCATCTCATTGAACACAATGCCGTGGTACTGTGGTTTGCCATCATCATCGAGCTCGATGCGGATACCTTCTTGAGCAAAATCCAGCGGATGAATATTGGGGAAAAATACCGCGTCGGTATAGACGGATAATAGGTTAAAAAAGTCCTTTTTATTCTGACTAGCAAAGGGATATACCGTCCAATCACTGGCCGTCATCGCATTCATAAAGGTATTGAGCGAGCGTTTAATCATACTAAAAAATGGATCTCGCACAGGGTATTTTTCAGAGCCGCACAGTACCACGTGCTCTAGGATATGCGCTTCGCCACGAGAAGTCATCGGCACGGTGGCAAAGCCAATCATCAAGGCGTTTTCGCTGTTTTGGCACGCCAAATGATAATGCATCGCCCCTGTTGTGCGATGGCGGGCGGTCAACACGGTCATATCCAGTGCTTCGATGCGACGCGTGTCAAGCAGCTCAAAGCTTGGGTGTAATGTTATTGTCATATTTTTCCTATCAAATTCAATGAATTATCATGGTATATCACACCAAGATAATGTAGCAACCAGTAGCGATCGCCAAAAAATTTTGTTATGCTAAGCGATTTGCAAAGTCGTTATTTTAGCACAGATTTGGCATAAATAGGCGAATTGTCATGCGTGATACTGATGCCCGCTCATATCAGTGCTGTTATTTGGATGTTTATAATTTATCTTATGAAAAAATTCTACCTAATCCGTCATGCCCAAAGCGAATCCAATGCAGGGCTTGTCATCCGCGAAAATCATCTGATCAATCTCACCGACCTTGGACGAACTCAAGCCCAAAGCCTGTGCGACTGGCTGTGTGACTATTTGGCAGCTACCCAAGAAACCATCAGCGGCGTGTTTACTTCACCTTATATTCGTACGCAGCAGACCGCCCTACCTTATCTACAAAAAACTGGCTTTGATGCCACGGTGATGCCAAGCTTACAAGAGTTTAATATACTTGAATTTGAGCGGATTTTTCAACGTGAATTGTCCGAGATTCGCACGATGGCGCAGGCATTTTGGCAGCTGCCAAACGATCACAAAGATGGCGATAGCACGGATAGTTTTGATGATTTTGTCGCCCGAGTACGCACAGCACGGCACGCCTTTAGCGAGATGGCGGACGGCAGTTATGTGGTCTTTGGACATGGAATGTGGATTGGGATGTTGATTTGGCAACTACTGCACCAAGACAGCGAACAGGTGCTGAACAAGGCGACTTTTGCTACTTATGAGCTGACTATTCGTCCTGATAACTGCGATGTCTATCTACTCACCATCGATAATAACACCCAATCCATCGCCAAACTGCGGGATAATCATGGCGGTGTGTCAGTGGTGATGTGATGGCAAATTGGGTGAGTTTTTGAAGAAAATTGCCCAAATCAGCTGAATTATCGCTTTATATTTGTTATACTAAAGCTAGGAAAATTGGCAACTCAAACTGCAAAAGGAGCGTGTTTATGTACCAACATGTACTGCTAGTCACTGACCTAAAAGACGATACCGATTTGGTCGCACAAAAAGCCAAGTGGATTTTGGATGCAGAACCACAAGCCCAATTATCCGTCTTGCACATCGTCGAAGAGACTATGCTTGGTTTTGGCTATGAGTTGATTCCAGCATCGGCATTGCATGAGCAAATCGATGATGAACGCTGCCAAAAAGCGCGAGTGCGTCTGGCCGAAGTCCTAAACCGCAACCATCTACAAGCCCATCATGTCAATATCAAGACTGCCATCTCTGGTCGCAAAGGCATCGTGGATTACTGCCATCAGCACGCTGTGGATCTGGTGGTCATCGGTCGCCACAAGCGTACTGGTTTGTCAGCTTGGATTGCCGGTGCGACAGCGGACAGCATTTTGCCAGATGTTGATAGTGATTTGTTGGTCGTACAACTGGCTGCTGAATAACCGTTTATTTTATCCTATCATCAGTCAAGCGAGTCAAGCCTATTGGCACGCTTGGCTGTTTGTGTTTTTTAATTTTTAAAATAAGAGAAAACTATGTATGATGTCGTCGGCATTGGTAATGCCCTAGTAGATACCGAATTTCAATTATCCGAAGATCAGCTTGCCAAAACAGGGCTGACTCGTGGCAATATGACGCTGGCAGATGCCGATGCTCAAGCGACACTATTTGACACACTAAACGCTCAAGGCATCACCCCCGCCAAGCAAGCCGGCGGCGGCAGTGCGGCCAATAGCATGGTGACATTTGCCTCTTTGGGTGGCAGTGCTTATTATCATTGCCGTGTCGGCGGTGATGAGATGGGTGATTTTTATTTGGGCGATCTAGAAGCATCAGGCGTGACGACAGATGCTGATTTTGCGGTACATCGTGACGGCACCACTGGCTCATGTGCGGTACTGGTGACACCAGATGGTGAGCGTACGATGCAGACACATCTTGGCACCAGTAGCGAGATCTGTGCGGATAATGTGAATTTTGAGAAATTAAGCCGTGCCAAATGGCTGTATCTTGAAGGCTATCTTGCCATGTCGCCATCGGTCAGTGATGCACTGGCTCAGCTACACACCACCTCTCGCAAGCATGGTGTCAAAGTCGCTGTCAGCTTTGCTGATCCTGCCGTGGTCAAATTTGCCAAAGAAGGTCTCTTGGCGATGCTAGATCGTGGCGTGGATGCGGTATTTTGTAACTTTGAAGAAGCCAGTCTATTTGCCGAAGCAGATGGTGAAGCTGACCCTGTCAATGCCCTACTCAAATACAGTGAGCTCGTAGTCATCACCAACTCAGACAAGCCTGCCATCATCGCTTGTCGTGGCGATACAGGTATCATCGAACATCACATCGATGCCGCCCCAGTCAGCCAAGTGATTGATACCAATGGTGCGGGCGATAACTATGCTGGGGCGTTCTTATACGGCCTATCCCAAGGGCTTGAGTTGCCTGTTTGTGGCAAGCTTGCCGCCGAAGTCGCCGCCGCCATCGTCAGTCAGTTCGGCCCTCGCCTAAGCGTGGCGGACTATCAAGCAATTAAGGCTAAGACGCTATAACACACGCCATAATTAAAGCCAAAAAAATCAACCGCTTTGAAAGATGGGCGGTTGATTTTATTTTAATAAGACCTCAAGATCTCGGATGGATGGGAATATATTCAAAAGAATTACCGTATGATTTTGTTCATCAATCTTATAAAAGGCAGTATATTTGCCATCAATGATAAATCGTCGATAATTCTTAGAAAATGGTGCAGTCGTGTAGATTTTGGGTGACTGCTTGAGTGTTTCGAGCTGAATATCCAGCATCAGTGCAATTTTTTCGGCATATGCTTGGGTGTAATTTTGCAAAATATCATCAATAATCTGCTCAAAGTCGGCCACAAACTCTTTAGAAGCTTGCACAGTGTACATCAGGCAACCGAAGTCTTGCGACTAACCATATCGGCAAAAAAACCATTTTGCACATCAATCAACTTGCTCTCGCCACGCTCAATACGAGTTTCTGTCTCGTGCAGCGTCTGCTCGATCATCTGTAAATATGCCTGCTCAATCGCTTGAACAGCTGACACGCCACTTTGGACATTTAAGTTGTATTCTTGTTTCATCACGCACTCCTATGGCTATGATAATCAAGTATATCATAGATTAACAAAAATACCCACCAACCGTCCAATTACGATTGATGGGTATCGGATAATGATGATAAATTTAAGATAAATCAATCACTTATAATACGCATTATCCGCGACGCTGTGGTCGGTGCTATCTACCACTTGGGTCAGCTCAGGGATAGATTGCTTAAGCTGCACTTCCACACCTTGACGCAAGGTGACATCCACCGCCGAGCAGCCTTGGCAGCCACCGCCAAACTTCAAGACCGCTGTCAGACCCGCCTCATCTTCGATGACTTCAAGTAGCTCAACTGAGCCGCCATGACTGGCAAGATTTGGGTTGATTTCTGACTGTAGCACATAGTTGATGCGTTCTTCGATGCTGGCATTTTCGCCAACTTGTGGCACTTTTGAATTTGGTGCACGGAAAGTCAGCTGACCACCAAAACGGTCTTTATTATAATCAATCACCGCATCATGCAGATAAGGGATGCTTGGTGCATCAATATGAGCGGTGAATTTTTCATAGGCGATGTGCAAATCATCTTCATCCACCTCGTCAGGCTGGCAGTATGACATACAGCACTCCGCGCGTGGCGTGCCTGCGTGCTCAACAAAGATGCGCACACCGATGCCGTCCACTTCTTGCTTGGCAAGCAGCTCAGCCAGATAGTCTTGGGCAGATTCGGTGATTTTGATGTTACTGGTTAATTCGCTCATGGGGTTCTCTTATTTGGTATTGGCGTAAATTATTTACAATCTGTTTGATTATATATGGTAACATAGTTGCCATTATCAAGGCTATCAACAAATTTTTATTGGATCAGTGATGAACGACGCTTTTGAATTTGATTATTTGGTATTTATTGGGCGATTTCAGCCATTTCACCAAGGTCATCATCATGTGGTCAAGCTTGCCCTACACTATGCCAAGCAGGTCATCATCCTGATTGGCTCAGCCAATTCGCCACGCACTCCCAAAAACCCCTTTACCGTCAGTGAACGCACGGCGATGATTTTAGGCAGTTTTGAGCCCGATGACGCTGCACGCATCCATTGCATTGGCATCCCCGATGCCACTTATAATGATAACAAATGGCTGATCGGCGTTCAAAAAGCCATCGCCAATGCCACCGCTACCGCCGATGCCAGTATCGCCATCATCGGACATGACAAGGATGAAAGCTCGTATTATCTTAGTCTGTTTCCACAGTATGGCAGTTTTATGGTGGATAATTATCAAGGGCTGTCAGCGACGCCCTTGCGAGCGGCATATTTTGGCGATGATGCCAAGGCGCGTAGCGACGCCAGTGCCGTACTGACGGATACAAGCCGAGCATTTTTGGATGCATTTCGCCAAACGGCTCATTATGCCAATCTCAAGCGAGAATTTGACCACATCCAATCCTATCAAGCTGCATGGCGTGATGCACCGTATCCGCCAAGCTTTATCACTGCTGATGCCATCGTCGTACAGTCGGGGCATATTTTATTGATCGAACGCGGTGGCGAATACGGCCGTGGACTGTATGCACTGCCGGGGGGTTTTGTTGATCAAGGTGAAGATTTTTATCACGCCTGCGTGCGAGAGCTGATCGAAGAGACCAGCATTGATATTGATCCAACTATCTTAAAAAATAGCCTAATCACAAGCCAGCTGTTTGATGCACCAAAACGCTCTGCTCGTGCTCGTACAGTGACGATGGCGTATTATTTTGAATTGCCGAACAGTGCCGATTTGCCACAGGTGCGTGCCGCAGATGATGCCAGTCATGCCTTTTGGTTGCCGTTATCACAGCTGGATGCCAGTCAGATGTTCGAAGATCATTATGGCATGATTTGTCGTTTACTTCGGATTTGATGGCCAAAGTGCTGGGAGTGTCATCATGAAATTTCGCAAACGAGATTATCTGCTTGCGCCGATTTATCTGTATCAAGCGCATCAAATCAAGCGCACCGCCATCAGCCTGCCTGAGCCTCGTGGTGAACGGATCGGCACGACGACAGTTCAGTCAGCTGGTCAGTCGCTCAGACTGATGATTATCGGTGATTCAGCCGGTGCAGGTGTGGGCGTGGCGCACCAAGATGATGCTGCGCTTGGGCGAATCATCCATCACCTGTCAGCACATATAGCAGATTTGCCCTTTGGGACCATCGAGTGGCAGCTACACGCCACCACAGGTCATACCAGCCTAGATATATTAAAAAATCTACAAAATATCAATGATACCGCCATCGACTATGTCATCATCAGTGTCGGGGTTAATGATGTGGTAAAAAAGACAAGCGAGGCAGCATGGCGACAAGCAATTACATCGATGGTGCAGATGATTGATGCCAAATTGGCGCAAGACAGGTGTACTTTTTAAGCTTGCCACCGATGCAGCTGATGTCATCTTTGCCTTATCCGCTGAATCGCTTTTTGGGTTATCAGGCGAAGCGTCTGGATCGACTGCTATATCAAAGCTGTGAGATGCTGCCTAAGGCGACTTATTTGGCAGACGAATTTGACAAGGCGGCACTAGATTCACACCAAATGTTCGCCAAAGACGGCTTTCACCCCAGTGCCATCACTTATGATATCTGGTCACGGACCATCGCCCAAGCCATCTATCAAGATCTAATGTGTGATCAACATCAATTCAGCCAAAGTGCATCGAGCCATCAAAACACCACTTCCACACGGCTAAATAATGCCACATGATGGTCGCGATCTTCGGTTTTATTATTATAATAACTGACATCACCTTGTAAGAACAGCCAATCACGCCACACAGGCTGACGATAGCTGACATAAGGGCCATAGGTGTTGAGATTTGGGTTTTTATCGACGATATCGCCGCCAGTATAAATGCCATAACTCAGCTCGGCGGTGCCATGCTTGACTGGCAGAGCATGCTGCTGAAATAGACTGCTACTCCAGTCGAGATCCTCCTGATCCTTGTGAGCATAATATAAATGTGAGCGGCTGACGATTTGCCGTGATTGTGACTGTGGCTGCACGAACTCCAGCGTCGTCAGCGCCGTATGCTCGCTCGATGAGCCATAGCGATACATCTGCTCAAAGCGCGCATGGATATCATGGGACAGTTGCCAAGACTTGTCATATTTGGCGCGCACAAACACATCATCAGATCGCACCCCTAAATCGACATCGATGCCCGCAGCACGACGGAATTTCGACCATCTGAGCGCCAAAGATGAGTTATCCTCCCGCGCTTGACGGCGGTCAAATCGGCGATCTTCGGCATTTGGCGTCGCCACGCGATCATCACTCATCACCCCACCATCGCTTGGAATGTCATCCAAGCTGTCATCACCAAATACAATGCTCAAGCGGTTTTCGAGTGTTGGCAGTTTAATTTTGCCACGCACACGCGGTTTGACGGTCGTGCCATCGTATTCATTCCAAGTGGTATCCATCATCACACGCAGACTGGCACGCGCAGGCTCATTGGGATTGGTATCGCCAAACCACCCATCCATTCGATGCGCAGTTTTTTGGAGCCATCCTCTAAATTCTTGATGATTGGCATCAACCCACTCAAGCTGCTTGACATTCTCATCGGCTGCTTGTTCAGCCATCGCCTCTTCATTGGCTGTTTTAGATTCTAAGTCAGCATCGATTGACTGTGTCGCTGCCTCCACCACATCCACAGCCGACCCATCCTCTGAAGGCAAAGCATCTGGCGTCTGTGCCATCGCAGGCATGCCGATTAGCATCAAAATTGCCACTGTCACATCAAAGCGCATCACGGTCTTCATTTTTTCTCCATTTATAAAAGCTGACTTTGCCACATATTTACCGCAAATCCAATAAACAGCCCTGATGCCGCCATCATCAGCGCGCTGCCGAGCACTGGACGCTTGACAAATCGCTCAGCAAGCGCTTTGCCGGTATATACAAGGAGCATCAAATACAAAAAACTCACCGCCTGTAGAATCAATGCCAAAATCAAAAAACTCAGCCACGGCTTATCATAAGTAGAATCAACAAACTGCACAAAAAACGACAAAAAGAATAAAATCGCCTTTGGATTGGTCAGGCTCAAAGTCAGCGAACGATAAAAATAATTCTGACGCGATGGGGTCTTGATGCCAAACTCTGCGCGGCGAATCTGATGGCGATTTTTAAAATTATAATAAGCACCAATCAATAATCGTATGCCCAAATACGCCAGATAAGCGCCGCCAATCAGCTTGATGGCATCAAACACAGCAGGATAGACTCTTAAAACAGTGCCAGCACCCAAGATGGTGGCCATCATCAAGATGCTATCTCCCACCAAAATCCCTGCCAGCGCACGCCAACCCGCAGCGCGCCCGTGCCCTGCAGATACCGACAGACAGTACAGGCTATTTGGACCAGGCAAGACAATGATAATCACCACCGCCAGCACATAAGTCCACAAATCTGTAATACCCAACATCCCAACCACCATACAGCCCTCATTCATCGGCTCACTATACCCAATTTGGTCAAGTGTTGCAATATTTTGGTGAGTATTTGGCAACATTTTCATGCTGTCTGTCAATCGACCGACAAAAACCTAAAAATTTGACAATAAAAAACACCCCAAAGCCGCACAGCTTTAGGGTGTATGAATCCATGACTTATTGAGCTTGAGCTTCTTGAAGTGCTTTCATTTGCGCTTCCATCATGGCTTGCTGCTCTTTTTGGATGGTGGCAGCATCGGCGACGCGCTGCAAATCGATGGTGAAGATCAGCACGCTGTTCGGGCCGATCTCAGCACCTGGCACGCCCTCTTCGCCATAAGCCAAGGCGCTTGGAACATACAGTTCATATTTGCCGCCTTCTTTCATCAGCTGCAGACCCTCTGTCCAGCCTTTGATGACTTGGTTTAGCATGAATGGTACAGGCTGACCTTCTGATGAATCAAACACCGTGCCATCGATTAGCTTGCCTTCATAGGCGGCATATACGCCATCGTTCGCGGTTGGTGATTTGCCTGTGCCTTCGGTGATGACTTTATATTGTAGGCCTGATGCGGTGGTTTGAACGCCAGCTTTTTTGGCGTTGTCGGCCAAGAATTTCTCACCTTCAGCTTTATTGTTGGTGGCAGCTTCAGCTTGTTTTTGCTGCGCTTCTTCGCTCTTACGCTTCTCATAAGCCACACCCAGCGCCTGCACCTGCTCTTGGGTCAATGCGCTTTCGGCACCTGCATAGCCATCTTTAAAGGCTTTCATGTAGATGTCCAAATCCAGCTGATCTTCGATTTGTTTTAGGGTTTTGCCAGCGTCATAGCCAAACACATAGCTGACTTTTTGGATCTCGGTGCTGCTGTCGGTGACGACGGTGGATTTCTCGCCTTCTTTCGGCTCTGCTGCCGTATTTTTATTACAGCCGACCAATGCCAATGCTGCGATGGTTGCTGCCAAAACTTGTTTTTTCATACAATTTCTCAATGTCGTGTGGGAGGAAGTCAGTGCGTCGTGATCGTGTGCATATCAGCAGATCGGTCATGACCGTCATCTTTGCCTTTGCTGCGCTGACCACAAAGATTCGCCAATGATAGCAAAATTTTGGAGTTTTGACCACGAATATCCACTAAATTTGCTCGCAAGTTGTATTATTATTGTTAAGATTGTCAAAGCTTGTTTAATAAAGGCGGTGAAATGATGGATTTGGTGTTACAATCTTGCTGAAACTGGCGCGCTTGCCCATTTACTGTCACATGTGATGGATAAATTGCTCGCTGACTGTGATCCATGGCGCCAGTAATTTTGATTTTTTTCACTGCATTGACATTAGTCCATATCAATAAATCTGGGCGCTGTCTTACTGGGTTGTCCTAGGGCTGCTTGGCCTGTTAGGCATCTGCCATCGGTTTGACTTGGCACACTTAGGTATTTCATGCGACTGCCAAATGTCATATAATATCGGAGCATTTCATGGATTTTAACAGAATCGTGATTTTTAACCAAGGCCTACAAGGACCGATTGGCTCGATCATCGGCGCCATCGCTATTTTTGTGTTGGGTTGGCTGGCTGCATTGGTGTTGGCGGCGCTGACTCGTAAGGCACTTGCTAAATTTAATGTCAATCAGCGCATGCAACGCTCAACTGGCAGCAATTATCAAGTCGATGACATCTTAGCAAAAATTGTTTTTTGGTTTGTGTTCGTCATTGGCATCTCAGGGGCGCTGAATCAGCTGAATCTTAACTCAATCTCGGTGCCATTTGCCAACATGATTAATCAAGTTTTGCTATTCTTACCAAATCTTCTGGCGGCCATCGCTGTTGGTGTGATTGGCTGGGTGGTCGCAACCATCGCCAAAAATGCCGCTAACATGGCACTGAACAAAACCAATCTTGACGAAAAACTGTCTCAAGAAGCTGGTGTCAAGCCGCTTAGCAGCACGATTGCCGATGTCATTTATTGGTTCATTCTGCTGATCGTATTGACCATGGTGCTTGGTCGTCTGGGTCTGACAGGTCTGTTTACGCCGCTGACCAATATGATTGATAAGATTTTCGACTTTGTGCCGAATTTCTTGATGGCAGGCTTGGTGTTCTTTGTGGGCTTGATCGTCGCGCGCGTGGTTCGTGGCATCATTACCAATTTGGTTTCTGGATTAAACATTCAAAGTCTGGCCGCCAAAGCAGGTGTCAGCGAACAAAACAGCTTGCCAAACATTGCAGGCTCACTGGCGTTCTTGTTGATCATCGTGCCATTTACCATCGCTGCACTTGATGCTCTAAAAATCGAAGCCATCTCGCGCCCTGCGACCAACATGCTGAACAAAATCATGGAGGCGCTGCCAAATATCTTCACCGCAGTGGCGATCTTGGTGGTGACTTATTTTGTGGTGCGCATGGTGGCCAATATCATCAAAGGACTGCTTGCCAGCACTCAGCTTGACAGCCTGCCTGCGCGCATCGGCTTACAAGGCGTACTTGGCACCAAGCAGCTGTCTGAAGTGGTGGCATGTGCCATCTTGTTCTTCGCCATGCTGTTTGCTGTGACCGCAGCAGCTGACATTCTAGGCTTTGAGCAGATCCGCGATGTGGTGACGATGTTCATTCATTTTGCAGGTCAAATCATCCTAGGCGCTGTGATTTTGGCGATCGGCTTTTGGCTTGCCAATATCATCGCTGGCATCGTCGAGCGCTCTGAACAAGGCTCGCGCCTATTGGCAAACATTGTCCGCGTACTGATCATGGGTCTGGTACTGGCGATGGGTCTGCGCGCGATGGGCATTGCTGATAGCATCGTCAATCTGGCCTTTGGTCTGACGCTTGGTGCTGTGGCGGTGGCATTTGCCTTGGCATTTGGCATGGGTGGTCGTGAAGCGGCCGCGCGTCTGCTAAAGCGCATTCAGGATAAAGCTGAAAGCGAAGCGGACAACAAAGTCATCCTGCCTACCGACACCAAGCAAGCGGTAGAAGACAGCATTGAAGATAACACACCGCGCTTTTAATCGCTGTGTGTGATCCAAAAACGGCATCTGTGTGATGCCGTTTTTTGTGCTTAAAAAAATAGTTATGCTTATTTTGATGATATATATTTGCATTCTATAAGCCATTCTTTTGCATTTTATAGAGTGTATTTTTCTTTCAAGTCAAATTTTATGAATATCCATTAAGCACTAATTTATTTAGCACATATCGGTAAAACTCTGCCTGCTCATATTCTATGCACCCAAACATCAACTCTAGATTTTCTTGGCTAAGCATATTATCCATACTGAATAAATTATCAATTGCGACTTTTCTTCTTTGACATAAATCAATATTGTTTAAATTTAACAAATTAATCGCTTGTTCCGCTCTCTTGCTTTTTGGGTTCAGTTCGCCATTAACTTTTAGCGTGATTTCTATATCACATTCTATCATTAAAGGTGTTAATTCTAGCTCATTATTACCTTTTGCATTATCGCATTGGTTGCTTTCTTGGCAAGAGAGTAATAAATTTTGATAATCAAAAGTTAATTGTGGGAATTTACTACGGCTTTTTAAATGCTCAACGGTAGCCTGAGTTTCCAAAATTTGACAACAGTAACAACACAAACCTTTTTGTTCTTGGCGTAATTGTTCTCTTAACAAGACATAACCATCATGATAATCCTTACCAAGCTCCCAAGTTTTTGGTTGATTTTTCTTAATCCAATTTTCCACATCTGTTGGCATGGATAGCTGTTTAGTAATATACTGCATATTAGACTTCCTTGCTTTGGTCTAATTTTGCTTTCGCCCAAATTAATTGGGTTCTTAATAACTGTGTGTGATTTTTTGATAATATTTGCGACAATTCATCAATTAAATTTTTGGCATTATCTAATTGCTTATCAGAGATATAATCACCAATCAATTTAAATTTTTCAGCAATTTCAGGCGTTCGTTCAGAAACCCCAAAAACCCCACTTAACAAAGTATTCACATCTTCGCCATAGGCATTATTATATGCTCTTAATTCACCATTATCCAAAATATAAACCAATACATCAGGATTATCACTCACAATATGCGGTGAATGCGTGGTTAAAATAAATTGGACATTGGGAAAAGTTTTGGTAAGTTTATCAATGAGATTTTGCTGCCATTTTGGGTGCAAATGCAAATCTATTTCATCAATCAATACCACCCCTTCACCATGCAAAGGATTATCAAGACTTGGATTTAAGATTGCCAATCTGCGAGCAATATCACCTACCAAGGCAAGCAACGATTTTTCGCCTTGTGAAAGTTGATTAACATCTAATTTTTCACCGTCTTTTTCTACAAACATTTTTGGAGTATCTTGGCGTTCAATGTGAATGTTTTTAAAGTCAGTAAAAAGCTCAATGGCTTGGCGAACACATTGTAACTTCTTATTGCCCTTAAATTCGGTGATTGCATCTTTTATATGATCAATCTGATTTGTATTATTGCCATCTATTAATTCCAATATTTTGTTGCTTAAATTTTTCTTATTTTCATTTTCTAAATCTTCATTCTCCCTAAACCATCTAAAAAATCTTTTGTATTCAGATTCTGCAAGACCATATGCTAAATATCCCAAAAGTATTTGATGACTATCCTTATCTGAATGTTCATCAATTTTTACTTTTTCAATATTTCTAGTAGTACCATAAAATGCCAATATTGGAAAATTAGTTTTGTCAATTGTATTGGACGTTAATTTATTTAAAAAATATTGTAAATTTTCAAACAAATTATTTGAAATTTTTACATTACTACCATTGTTAATATTTGCCCCTTTTCTTTCAGAATATACACTTACAAATGAATTTTTATTGCTAAATAAAATTTCAGTATCAATTTGAGTATAATTGCTATTATTTCTTATTGATAATTCTGGAACTGTATGACCTGTAATGTTCTTAAAAAATACCCAATCTTCTTCCTTTTTTTGTTCTTTCCTGCCATTCAAAATATAACCAATAACATTGCTTAAATTATCAAGCAACGCCTGTAAAATCTGCGATTTCCCTGCCCCATTATTCCCCACAATAATGGTAACATTGCCCTTTGTCTCTCCATTAGGGGCAAATTGTATTGTTAAATTATCAAAACGCCCATAATTTTGTAATTGCAATTGTTTAACTTTCATTTTTAACCCTTAACATTCATTGATTAAAAACATAAATGCCCTACAATCGTGCAAGGCATTTATGCTAAGGCGAGTTAAGATTAACCCCCAATCTTCTTATATTTCATACGCTTAGGGCCTGCATCTGCACCAAGGGTCTTTTTGCGGTAGGCTTCGTACTCGGTGTAGTTGCCATCGTACCACACAGGACCTTCTTCTTCGAATGCTAGGATGTGGGTCGCGATACGGTCAAGGAACCAGCGGTCATGCGACACAACCATCACTGTACCTGGGAAGACTTGCACCGCATCTTCTAGCGCACGCAAGGTCTCGACATCAAGGTCGTTTGACGGTTCGTCAAGTAAGATGACATTGGCGCCTTGCTTAAGTGTCTTGGCAAGCTGTAGGCGGTTACGCTCACCACCTGATAATTGACCGACGCGCTTTTGTTGGTCTTGACCTTTGAAGTTGAAGCGACCGATATACGCACGGCTTGGCGTGGTGTACTCACCCACAGTGATCATATCAAGACCGTCCGAGACTTCTTCCCACACCGTCTTATTATCGTCTAGCTCATCACGCACCTGACCGACATAGGCGACTTTGACGCTCTCGCCCACTTCGACCGTACCTGTATCAGGCTTATCTTTACCCGTGATCATATTAAACAGTGTGGTTTTGCCTGCACCATTTGGGCCGATGATACCGACGATTGCCATCGGTGGTACGGTGAATGATAGGTTTTCGTACAGCAAGCGATCGCCAAATGATTTTGAGATGTTATTGACTTCAATCACTTTATTCCCTAGGCGTGGCCCTGGTGGAATATAGATTTCGGCGGTTTCGTTGCGTTGTTGGAATTCACGAGAGTTCATCTCTTCAAAACGCTCTAGACGAGATTTAGATTTGGCTTGCTGACCTTTTTGGTTCTTGCGTACCCATTCCAATTCTTGTTTTAAGGCTTTGGCAAAGGCTTCTTCTTGCTTTTGCTCTTGCTCTAGGCGTTTGTTCTTCTGCTCTAGCCATTCGGTGTAGTTGCCTTGGTATGGATAGCCATAACCACGGTCCAGCTCCAAAATCCACTCAGCGACATTGTCAAGGAAATAGCGATCGTGGGTAATCGCCACAATTGTACCTGAATAGTCTTTTAAGAAACGCTCAAGCCATGCCACCGATTCTGCATCCAAGTGGTTGGTTGGTTCGTCAAGCAGTAGCATATCAGGCTTGGACAATAGCAGACGGCACAGAGCGACACGGCGTTTCTCACCGCCTGATAGCTTAGAGACATCAGCATCCCATGGTGGTAGGCGAAGTGCATCTGCTGCTTTTTCAAGCTGGGTGTTTAGGTTGTGCGCATCCCATGCTTGGATAATGTCTTCCATCTTGCCCTGCTCAGCAGCAAGCTTATCAAAGTCTGCATCAGGCTCGGCATATTCGGCATAAATTTGGTTCAGGCGGTCAAGGGCATCGAGCGCTTCACGCACACCATCTTCGACATTTTCACGCACGGTTTTGTTCGGGTCCAGCTGTGGTTCTTGGGGTAGATAGCCGACCTTGATGCCTGCTTGTGGGCGCGCTTCACCGCTAAACTCGGTATCCACGCCTGCCATGATGCGTAGTAGGGTGGATTTACCCGCACCGTTTAAACCTAGGACACCGATTTTGGCACCCGGGAAAAACGACAGACTGATGTCTTTTAGGATTTCACGCTTTGGGGGAACAATTTTTGACACCTTGTTCATGGTGTAAATATATTGAGCCATAGTTTTCCTGTGGGGTTGAATGACAATAAAAGCTTAACTGGATATTATCGCATTGATACCCGATTTGGGCAAGGTATTTTGGCGATGCTCGGCATATTTTGGCTGCCAAATGGTGCCTTATTGCAATCCATGCGATCAACGGCTCTTATTTGGTGGACAAATTTGATATACTGCGCAGTTGGCAGATTATGGCACGGATATGGCCACGCATCATTGACCAATCACAGGGGCTTTGCCAAAGATTTGGGCGAGACGCCAGCCTGTCAAAAGCCGCTGTCCGACGATGTCTGGCCTTAAAAAGAGTTTGTATTATGAAAAAATCATCCGATCGCGGGCAAGAAAACAGTAGCTTGCGTTATTTTTTAATTTGGCGATGGCATTTTTATGCTGGCATCGTCATCGCGCCTTTTTTGATGATTTTGGCGATTACTGGGCTTGCGATGATTTTGTTTGCCAATATCCAAGGCAAAGATGGCGAGCGCATTCATGTACCAGTGCAGTCGGTGGTTCAACCGCTTTCACAGCAAGCCAAAGCCGCTTTGGATGTGGTGGACAAAGAACACGGCATGGTGCTGCAATACATCTCGCCGCGCGCAGCCGACATGGTGGCGGTGTTTCGCGTCAATGATGGCGCGGGCAAATCAACCATGGTGGCGATTGACCCTTACACCGCGCAAGTCGTCCAAACTTATCCGCGCAATCAAAACATGTATCATGTGATGGATGAAATCCACAGCGATTTATTACTGGGTAAAGTCGGCGATTATGTGCTGGAAACCACAGCCGCATTAACCGTATTGATGATTTTGACAGGGCTGTATTTGTGGTGGTGCTCGCGCAAGCGTCGAGTGACGCACATGTTGTTCACAGGTAAATTGGGCACAGGACGGTCGTGGTGGCGTGGTTTTCATGGCGTGTTTGGGGTGTATGTGTCGGCAATGCTACTGGTATTTTGCATTTCTGGCATGGCTTGGGCGGGCATTTGGGGCGAAAAAGTGGTACAAGCGTGGTCGCAATTTCCTGCTGGTAAATGGGGCGTTGCACCGAATCCAACCTCTACTTTACCCACGCATGGCGATTTAAATGACGGTAAAACCAAAGAAATTCCGTGGGTTTTAGAATTGACGCCCATGCCTGTTTCAGGCAGTACTTTGGGCGAAAAAGGGATCTCGTCCGATGTGCCGATGACGCTTGAAACGGTGGACAGATTTGTCCGCGAAAAAGGATTTGACGGTCGTTACCATATTTATTTCCCAAAAACAGACACCGGCGTATGGACAATCAACCAAGATTCCATGAGCTACGACAGCCCCAATCCAACCGCTGACCGCACCATGCACATTGACCGTTATAGTGGCAATGTGTTGGCGGATATTCGGTTTGAGGATTACAACTGGTTTGGCAAATTGATGGCGATAGGCACAGCCTTTCACATGGGAACGATGGGCTCATGGTCGGTGGCGTTGAATGTCGTATTTTGTTTGCTGGTGATTTATTTGTGTGTGAGCGGCTATGTGATGTGGTGGAGGCGCCGTCCGCGTGGTGTGGGTGTGTATCCGCCAGCGCAAGGGCGTGAATTGCCCAATTGGAAAGCGGCGATGATTGTATTATTGCTGGTGGCGTGTGTGTTTCCAACGGCTGCGGTGGCGATTATGGCGATGGCGCTCTTGGATTGGCTGTTGGTGTCGCGAGTGGCGGTATTGAAAAAGTGGCTAAAATAAACAGCCGATCTGATGAATACTGCCTTGTGCGTGATGATTCTGTGCTTGTGCGTCAAAAAAATGAGCTGACATCAATACCAGCTCATTTTTAACAATCAAAACAGCTTAGAGTGTGAATGGATGGTTGTAAGTTGCATCAAGATTTGCTCGCCGCCGTAAAACGCTTGTGTAAATGCGCTTGATTTTCCACATCATCACTGATAGCAATCGCCAAATCCGCGACGCTGATGCCTGCAGGGATATCGCCATTCATCAGCAAATTATCATCACCTAAACGATATTCGCCTGTACGCTCTTCGCTATAGTCACCTGTCACACCAAGCAATGCCGGCGGTGAAATAAACGCCCAATTCACATCACGGCGTTCTTGTAATTCTTTTAATAAATTGCGTGCTGAGTTTGCCCCATCAAAAATTTCTTTTGGAAAATCAGGTGTATCAATCAGCTGTACATTGGGCGCAACAAACAGACTGCCTGCACCGCCCACCACCAATAAATACGGCACAGCTGCTGTTTTGGCAGCCTCCGCGATGGCAGTTGCCCCACGGGTAAAATCCGCACCGATATTTGGGTTTGTCCAACCTGGATTAAAGGCACTGACCACCGCATCAAAGCCCTGTAATTGCTCTGCAAAATTCGGTGATAATACATCAGCATTAACAGCCGTTACATTGTCTGCCTGTACGACTTTTTCGACATTGCGTGCAAAAGCGGTAACTTGATGACCACGGCTTGCCAATTCTTTGACCACTGCCTGACCCACATAACCTGTCGCACCGATGACTGCAAATTTTTTCATAAAAATACTCCGATTGTCAAAAGTTAACATCTTGCAAAATTGCTTGATATGGCGTATTATAGATGAGTAAATTATTTTTAGTAAGTACTTACAAAAATGTAAGTATGAAAATAATTTTTAATTCATTGATTTTATTATATATTTTATGAAAGGATTATTATGCCACTCAACCATCTCAATCAACCCATCGGGGAAACATTGACGGATTATTCAGCAGGACAACAGCCCAATATTCAACAGCTAATCGGTCGTTATACCATTGTTGAACCTATCAGTTTTAAACATTTTGATGATGCCTACCGTGTTTATGGCGCAGAAAGCCCTGAAACACAATGGACTTATTTATCTATTGAAGCCTTTAAAAATCAAGCGGATTTTCGGGCTTATTTTGAAAAAATGACACAATCTCATGATCCTTATTATTTAGCGATTGTGGACAAAGCCTCAGGCAAAACTGTTGGAACATTTGCCTTGATGCGTATTGATACTGCCAATCGTGTCATAGAAATGGGTTGGGTGCTTTATGGCGATGAATTAAAGCAATCACGCTTGGCAACGGAAGCACAGTTTTTGGTCATGCAATATGTGTTTGAAGTTTTGCAATATCGCCGTTATGAATGGAAATGCGATAGCTTAAATGCACCTTCTAACCGTGCCGCAAGACGCTTAGGTTTTCATTTCGAAGGCACCTTTCGCCGAGCACAAGTGTATAAAAATCGCACGCGAGATACCAATTGGTATTCAATGATCAAAGAAGACTATCAAGCAATGAAACCCAAATTTGAACGCTGGTTACAACCTGAAAATTTTGATGAAAACGGGCAACAACGTACAGCATTAAATGATGAATAAAAAAAATCAAGGAGATAAAAAATGGAAAAGTTTTCAAATTCAATCGAGCGGGGCTATGTCTTGGCAGCCAGTTGTCCATCTCGGCAAATTCTACAGCATCTCACCAACCGTTGGGGCGTGTTGGTGATGATTGTGCTGATGAATGGCACGAAACGCTTTAGCGAAATTCGCCGTGAGATTGAAGGTGTCAGCGAACGAATGCTCACGCAAACTTTGCAACAACTAGAACACGATGGCATGGTACATCGCAAATCTTATAACACCGTACCGCCGCATGTGGAATACTCACTCACCGACTATGGCAAAATCGCTGGTGAAAAGCTTGCGGATTTGGTGGATTGGCTAGAAGAGAATTTGGGTGGGATTTTGGCGAGTCAAAATAATTGTTAAATGGCGATCACTTTGGATCGCCATTGAGGTTTATTGGATTAAGCAGTTTTTAGCTCGCCTAATGCTTGCTTGATGATGGCATAACTGGCGCTCAACGCCAATGCCGCCATGATAAACGCCACCACCAGATCAGGATATCTTGAACTGGTAAAATACACAGCAATCCCTGCACCGATCACGGCAACATTGCCGATAGCGTCATTGCGAGAGCATAGCCAGACGCTCGTCATATTGCTGTCACCATCACGAAAGCGGTATAGCAGCCACGCCGCTGTAACATTTGCCAATAACGCCAGCGCCCCCACAAGACTCATCTGGCTATGGCTTGGTACTTCACCATACCACAGCCGATACACCGTGGTCGCTAGGATAAACAGCCCGAACGCCCCCATCGTCGCTCCCTTGATGAGCGATGCCTTGGCACGATAAGATAACGCCATCGGTAGCACGATTAAGCTAATCGCATAATTAGCACTATCGCCAAAAAAGTCTAAGCTGTCGGACAATAGCGACACCGAGCCTGAACTGATGCCCGCTAAGATCTCAACGACGAACATCGCTGCATTAATCAGCAGGACAACCCATAAGGCTCTTTTGTAGGCTGGCGATAGTCGTTTGGCGGCTGTGTCGTGCGAACAAGAAGTGCAAGCCATGATGATCTCCCATGTAATTTCTCATCAATTCAGCTATACTATAAACCCTGTAGTCGCTACAGAGTCAAGGATAAACGAAGGAAAAATGATGAAAATTAGCGAACTTGCCAAATCAAGCGGCATCAATCTTGAGACCATCCGCTATTATGAACGGCTTGGGCTTATCACGCCTGCCAAGCGAGATGTCAATGGCTATCGATCATTTAATCAGGTGCAGTTAGATGAGCTGCATTTTATTAAGGCATGCCGTACCATTGGTTTTAGCCTTGATGAGATTCGTGAGCTGCTCGCCCTGCAGGCCAATCCCGATAATCCTTGTCAAATGGCTGATGCCCTTGCCAAAGCGCATCTGAATCAGATTGATCGGCAGATCGAGCAGTGCCAACAGATCAAAGCCTTACTTGAGCGCATGGTCAATTGTCATGCTCCTGATATTGATCATTGTCAGATCATTGAGGGTATCAAGAAGTTTGGGAATGAATTATAATTCCTCAATATCCAATGAACGTAAATATTGATACGTCCCATCATAAAAACACGGTTTGCGAGTATTATCTGTTTTACTGCCTTCAGGAATCCAAATCACCATACCTTGACGAGCACGCGTCAGTAGTACACGGTAGCATTTTGGATGTATTGTCTATCGTCCGCTTTATTGACATTTTGCCAAATCCCGAGTTAAGACCTGCTTCACCAGTATTAATTTTTTTAACCACCGCCAATCAGACATGCAATAACGCACCAGCCTGATGGCGATTCATCACATCAATCAAAACTCTGGCTCTGATCATATAATCAGCTGACAAAACCGCTGTTTTTTGCCAAAAAATCGGTGTAGCGTTTCTTTGCCTGTTTATGTTTTGAGATAAAGATCATACAAACCTCAAGAAATCAAAAAACTTGGCGATGCTTAAGCTCACCGCCCATTTACATAATTTAAAAACTGTATTATCATAAACCAACAACCAAACAAGGACGCATCATGAACATCACCCACAACACCACCGCCCAACGCTTTGAGACCACCATCGATGGCATCACCGCTTATCTAAGCTACCAAGTGGCTGGAGATGACACACTGATTTATGATCACACCATCGTCCCAAGTGCACTTGGCGGTCGGGGCATCGGCTCGGCATTGACCCAGTTTGCCCTAGATTATGCCGTCGAGCACGGCAAAAAAGTCGTGCCGACCTGTTCTTTTGTCGCCCATTACATAAATAAGCACACCCAATATCAATCTGTGCTAAAATAAACCACATTTTGATTGATTGAATTTAGGAAATACTATGAGCAGTCTAACTTCCGACCAAGTCGCCCTACAGCTGGATGGGCTACCAGGATGGTCTCGAGATGGCAACAGCCTGATTAAGACTTATACTTTTGAAGATTTTGCCACAGCGATGAGCTTTATGGTGCGTGTCTCGTTTTTTGCCCAAAGCCTTGAGCATTATCCTGTGTGGCAGCACGACTATAATGTCGTGAGCGTGCGTATCGGCGATCCTGAGCAGCATGCCGTGCACAGCCGTGATGTACAGCTTGCCAAGCGTATGGAAAGCTCATTACAAGCACTATAATCACCCACATCACCCAACAAAAGCAATGGCTGATCGGTCATTGCTTTTGTTGTATTTGCTTATAAATCAGTCAGCTTGGCATTGCCTAACCCTAGCAAAACTTGCTATCATAGCTGATTATTTTCTTTGATTGATGATTATGACCACGCACATCGACACCCGCTCGGTAAGTGACTTTACCGAATACGCCTATCTCAACTACGCCATGTATGTCATCATGGATCGCGCCCTACCGCACATCGCTGATGGACTCAAGCCTGTACAGCGACGCATCGTCTATGCCATGAGCGAGCTTGGACTCAAGCATACCGCCAAGCCCAAAAAAAGCGCTCGTACCGTCGGTGATGTGCTGGGCAAATACCACCCACATGGCGACATTGCGTGCTATGAAGCCATGGTACTGATGGCACAGCCCTTTAGCTATCGCTACCCGCTCATCAGCGGTCAAGGCAACTGGGGCAGCCCTGATGACCCAAAATCCTTTGCTGCCATGCGTTATACCGAAGCCAAGATGAGCCAGTATGCCAATACGCTATTGGCTGAACTTGAGCAAGGCACAGTCGATTGGCAAGATAACTTTGATGGCTCGCTCACCGAGCCTGTCACCTTGCCTGCTCGTCTGCCCAATATCTTATTAAACGGCACCACAGGCATCGCTGTCGGTATGGCGACCGACATCCCACCGCACAATCTGAACGAAGTTGTCAAAGCCTGTATTCGCCTGCTAAAGAACCCAGATTTGTCGGTCAAACAGCTTGCCCAAAGCATCCCTGCGCCTGATTTGCCGACCACCGCTGAGATCATCACCCCAAAAGATGAGCTCATCAATATGTACGAAACTGGTCGTGGTAGCTATAAGATGCGCGCCACTTATCACATTGATCCAAACCAAAAAAATCTTGTCGTCATCGATGCGCTGCCTTATCAAGTCTCTGGCAACAAAATCATCGAACAGATCGCCAAACTGATGAACGATAAGAAACTGCCTTGGGTCGTCGATGCCAATGATGAATCAGACAATACCAATCCTTGCCGTATCGTGATTGAGCTCAAAAAAGGCAAGCTTGATATTGATAAAATCATGAGCCATCTATTCGCCAATACCGATCTTGAGACCAGTTTTCGGGTCAATATGAACATGATCGGCGTCAATGGCAAGCCTGAAGTCAAAAACCTAAAAACCATCTTGTCTGAGTGGCTGTCTGTGCGTCGCAATGTGGTCATTCGCAGGCTCAATCACCGCTTGGATAAGATTGATAAACGACTGCACATCTTGGCAGGTCTTTTGATTGCTTACCTAAATATCGATGAAGTCATCCGCATCATCCGTGAAGAAGACGACCCCAAGCTTGAGCTGATGAATCGCTATGGACTATCGGACATTCAAGCAGATGCCATCTTGGATATCAAACTGCGTCAGCTTGCCAAGCTTGAAGAAATCGAGCTCAATGCTGAGCGTGATCGCCTAGAAGCTGAGCGCGCTGTGATCGCCGAACAGCTGGCCAATCCAGATGCACTCACCGCCTTACTCATCGATGAGCTGACCGCCGATGCCAAAGAGCATGGCGATGAACGCAGATCACCTGTGGTGGAGCGTAATGAAGCTACCAGCCTAAAAGCCACTGAGCTGATTAGTGCTGAGCCTGTGACCGTCGTTATCTCACAAGCAGGCTGGATTCGCCTTGCCAAAGGGCATGGCACCGATCCAAGCGAGATGAACTACCGTGCTGGCGACGGCTATCTGACCCACGCACTGGGCAAATCGACTGAACGCCTGATTTTATTGGACAATACAGGGCGTAGCTACGGACTAGATACCGTCAATCTGCCATCGGCTCGTGGTCAAGGCGATCCGATCACCAGCCTACTAAACCTAGCCAGTGGTAGTAAGATCGAACAGCTGCTATTTAACACCCCGCACAATATCATCATGGCAAGTAGCACAGGTTATGGCTTTGTTAATAGCATCAATAATCTCGACACCGCCCAAAAAGCTGGCAAAACCAGCATCAACCTAGGTGATGGCACGCTTCTGCCTGTTGCACTGATTGATGAAGCAGATACGCTTGTGGCGGTCAGTGTCTCCAATGGCAATCTGCTGATTTTCCCGCTTGATGATCTGCCGCAGCTTGCCAAGGGCAAGGGTAATAAACTGGTCAATCTCAAAGGTGATGAGACCATCACCGCCATCACAAGCCTATCGGCAGCTGACAGCCTAGTCATCAGTGCAGGCAAACGCACATTGACGCTAAAGCCCAATGACATCGCCAATTATACTGGCAAGCGTGCTGGTCGTGGTGCTGCGTTGCCCAAAGGCTTTGGCAAAGTGAATGCAATGACCAAGCTCATCAAAGATGCTGAATGAGGATGACAAGTAAGACAGACGGTGGTGTGATAGCCACCGTTTTTTTATTGATCAATCACTCATCGTTTATCAACTCACTCTCAGATAGATTATTAAGATAAAATAATCATACTGGTATTATGAATTATTCCATATCAGCATAAAAATAGTGCCAAATTTACCCTTGATAAACATCATCATCCACCCAACCTAAATAGTGCCGATCTTATTTTCGGTGTGTTTTAAATAAGTCAAAGGACAATTCCTATGAGTATGAAAGTCGCTCGCTGGTACGGTCAGCGTGATATCCGTGTTGAAACTGCCCCTATCCCTAGCCCAAAAGCCCATCAAGTCAAAATCGCCGTCAAATACACAGGCATTTGTGGTTCTGATTTGCACGAATATCTAGGTGGCCCAATCTTCATCCCCACCAAAGATAACCACCCTTATTCAGGTCAAAAAGCCCCCATCACCATGGGTCATGAATTTGCTGGTGAAATCGTGGAAGTCGGTAGCGATGTGACTGGCGTACAAGTGGGCGACCGTGTCACCGTTGAGCCAATCCTTGCCAAAAACGGCCTAACAGGCAAATACAATCTAGACGAAAACTTAGGCTTTGTCGGTCTAATGGCGGATGGTGGCTTTGCTGAATTTTGTGTGGTGGATGCCGAGCTTGTGCATAAGCTACCTGACAGCATTGACTATGAACAAGGTGCTTTGACCGAGCCTGCGGCCGTTGCCCTATATGCGGTGCGTCAAAGCAAGCTAAAAGCTGGTGATACTGCTGCCGTGTTTGGCTGTGGCCCGATTGGACTACTCACCATCGAAGCCTTGCGTGCAGCGGGTGCGACCGACATTTATGCCGTAGAATTATCCGCCGAACGCCAAGCCAAAGCCGCTGAGCTTGGTGCCATCATCATTGACCCTGCCAAAGTGGACGCCGTCGCCGAAATCAAACGCCTAACAAATGGCGGTGCGGATGTGTCGTTTGAAGTGACAGGCGTTGCCCCTGTGCTAAAACAATCCATCGAAGCCATCAAAAATGACGGTGAATGTGTGATTGTCAGCATCTGGGAAGGTGAAGCGTCTATCCACCCGAACGAAATCGTCATCAAAGAAAAAACCGTCAAAGGCATCATCGCTTATCGTGATGTCTTCCCTGCAGTGCTAAAACTGATGGAACAAGGCTACTTTAGCAAAGACAAGCTTGTGACCAAACGCATTAAGCTTGAAAATATCGTTGAAGAAGGCTTTGAGGCACTGGTCAAAGAAAAAAGCCAAGTTAAGATTTTGGTTGAGCCAAAATAAACCAACCAATCTTGCTTAAATTTACCAAAAAATCCCAAAGTATCAACACTTTGGGTTTTTTTATTTGGCTTATGGATTTTGGATTTGGTTATTGTTTGGCAACGCTATCCACCCAAGCAAATAACTCGTCCAAATCATAATCCCCACCATGACCTTTATCCCACGGCATCGCAAAATCGACATTTTTGCCCTGATTTTTAAGCTTAGTTGCCAAAATCACAGGAATGGCAAAGCCTGTATCGCTGTCTTTTGCCCCGTGACGGATACGCCAATGCAGGGCGGTGTTGGCAGTTTTGTCGTCCAGATACGCCATCGGATTCATCAGTTTCACCGTCTGAGCATCTGCCATTTTGGCATCAGTAGCGGTGCTGTGCTTGACGCCAAAGGCAGTAAAATGACGGTTGTCGGTGGCACCATCGCCAAACAGATTATTCTCGCCTGCGGACAAATCTAAGGCATCAAAAGCAGGTGGCGTTTTTGAGCGACCTGTATAAGCCTTCAAAAACTCACTATAATCAGCGATATAATACGGCTCGGCAGATTTTTTCTGCGCCAAAAAGGTGTAACTGCTCAAATCCACACCCTGTTTATGAGCGGTATTGACCGATTTATTCAGATAATACAGCACTTCATCTTTAAAGCTGCCATTGCCATCTTTATCCAAGGTCAAAAGCTTACCATCATGACCAGTCAGCTTTAGGCTATTGATATAGTTTGGGAAATCTTGCTTGAGTGCTTGGGCGATTTGTTGCTCACTGTCGGTCAATTGACCTGCAGTTAGCTCACGCTTGACATTATAATCAAGCATGGTGGCGGATATTTTTTTATAATCCACCACATCAGACAGTTGCCACTCATACGCCATATCAGCGTGCTCAAGATTGGTAATCGGACAGTAGCTTGACACCGCAAACACGCTGTCTGACGCCTTGGCAGCGCCGATGGCATCCAGATACGGCTCATAGTCTGCACTATCGCCCGTCGCCCCAAGCAGCGCCGTCATCGCTCCGCCTGCTGATGTGCCATTGATGATGATTTTACCCGCATCACCTGCCATCAGGCTGTCATTCGCCTTTAGATAACGTACCGCCGCTTTGAGATCCACAATACCTGCAGGGGCTTTGCCATAATACTGACCTTGTTCGTTTTTTAGCGAGCGACCCCTTGCCCCTGCTGACGCAACAATCAGCCCACGATGAAGCGCCTGTGCAACGCTGTTTGGCTTGCCATCACGCCCCACACCCACCGTCATGGGTTTGGCAGGCATATAGCCACCCACCGCATTGGGCATAAAAATCGGTGCCGTGCTTGCCGTGTAGCCATTGATGGACTGATTTTCAAAGTAGCTTTCGGGAATATAAATGTTCATGGACTGATAAGTGCTGTCCACGGGATTGGCAACATAGACGATGTTTTCATAGGCACGCACTTTGATGGTTTGGTCACCCACCGTCACATCAAGGGTTTTGTAATTATTCACATCAAACTGCAATGGCTTGGCAGTTTTTGACTGGGTGGCTGTTATGCTTGGCAATTTACCATCAATGACACTAATATTAATAGGATTCTCATTGATGTGCGTAATGGTCGATGCAATGGTAGAACATCCTGCCAAGGCAATACTGGCAGCCAACGCGGTGATGCCAAATAACTGTGGTGTTTTCATAAAAATATACTCAAAATAAGAATAATTCTTATTCTAACACGCTCATTGATCAGCCCACACCGCTTTGTGTTATTTTTTGTAAATAATCAGATAAATTTATTAGCATCTCTTAAATATATACACACAAAATTCGCCACGCACATCAAGCGTATCGAAGCGTTCAAGCTCAGCTCGTTTGTCAGCTTTTGCCTTGTAGGCATAAGGTGTCATGGCAATCAGATGCTTAAGCATGGGATTGTCCAAGCTAAACTCGCTGATTATCAAATGCTCATCCACAAGCTCAAATTCAGGCGACAGACTTGCGATGAACTTCTTTGGCTCATGCGGTATCACTTGACCAAATAATGCTTCACGCATGGCATACAGATGGTTGGGTGCAGGGGTTGCTACGATCAGATGACCCGTTGGCTGTAGCACTCTTAGCATCTCATCTTTTGGTAGCGGGCTAAATAGGCTCGTGCAGACATCGATACTGCCATCTGCCACAGGGAGTATCGCACCTGTGCCGACCACCCAAGTGATGTTAGTGCTGGTTTTATACGCTTTGGCGGCGGCTTGCACAGCAGATTTGGCGATATCCACGCCGATGACAGTTTGTGCTACTTGCCCAAGCGCTTCGGTATAGTAGCCCTCACCGCAGCCGATATCAAGCACCGTGCTTGCCGATAAGCGACTGATAATCTGCTGTACGCCTGTCTTGAGCGGCTGATAAAACCCTTGTGATAAAAACGCACGGCGCGCCGCCACTGACTCAGGCGTATCACCAGGGTTTTTACTCTTTTTGTGCTGGACGACATGCAGATTGACATAGCCTTCTTTGGCGATATCAAAGCTGTGATTGGATGGACAGCGGTAGCTTTTTTGGGTGAGTGTCAAAGACTGTTGGCAGATTGGACAGGTGAGCATGATGTGTTTTGAGTCATTGTCAATGGATTGGCTATTGTAGCATAGCTGACTGATTTTGTGGGATTGACGGTGTTGGTGTTTATTTTTTGCCTGCCAAAATGCCACTAGCAATCACAAGCCCAATCCCCGCCATCGCCATCATCGGTAGCATCTCATCAAAGGCAACGACCCCGTACAAGGTGGATAGCACAACGGTCAGATATGCCAAAGCAGACACCATGAATTTACGCCCGACCTTATAAGCATGAGTCATTGCCAACTGACCAAACATCGCCGACAGCCCAATGCCCAATAAATACGGCACCATCTCCACGCTGATCATCGTCCAGCCCTTGATGGTACTGATAATGAAAGTCACCACGCTTGCCAATGCCGAAAAATAAAACACAATCCGCCACGACGGCTCACCAAGTAGCGACAGCTCTCGTACCTGTAGATAGGCATAGCCTGCCACCGCACCACTGCCCAAGCCCACCAAAGTCGGTAGCCATCCATGTCCCAAGATACTCGGCTGCAAAATCAAACCAATACCCACCAAGCCTAGCATCAAAGCAAACCAAGTCAGCCCTGATGGATATTGCTTCAAAATCAGCACCGAAAACAGTGCCAAAAATAGACTGGAAGTATAATTAAAAGTAATCGCCGTCGCCAAAGGCAGATGCACCAAGCCAAAAAAGAACATCACAAGACCAAGCGTACCTGCCAACGATCGCCAAAAATGTGCTTTGGGATAAGCGGTGGCAAAGCTTTGTTTGGCGATACACGCCTGCACGCCCAGTACAATCGTAGCAAAAATCACTCGCCAAAACACCAGTTCGTACTCGTGCATGGCAAATCGACCGCCTGCTGCCTTGACCAAAATGCCCATCGTACAAAAACATACCGCAGCGGCCACCATCCATAGCGAGCCAAGAAATGAGCCTGTGTCTGTGTATGATTTCATCGATGACCACCTTTTTTATAATAAAAATGGGACGCATCACGCCCCACTGTATTATAACCACTTAGCTGACCAAAGCAAGCACAATCATCGTGCCTGCTCTGGCGTTTGATTGTACATATAACGATAAATCAGCCAATCGCCTTGAGAGTGTTTTAGGATAAACAATTCGCGATTATGATCCAGATGTCGGCTGCCGTCTTTTTTATTGGTGACATATGAGCCGACAGGATGGATGGTCGCCACCATCGCCAGCTGGTCATCGACGACGATATCATCAATCACATAATCAATGGTGCCAAAATCCATCGCCGCAAAGGTACCTTGATAATTTTGTAGCACCTGTGCTTTGCCTTTGGCAGTTAAGCGATCTTGAAAAGTGGTCACCACATCAGGATGCAGCACGCTTGCAATCCCATCCACATCAGCGGTGCGCATCGCCTGCTGATAACGCTGCATGACGGCTCGTACGGCAGCTTCATTCGCCTGCTGAGTCACTGATGGTGTATTTGTGCTGACGATGACAGGCTGCGTGACGCTTGGTGTGGCAGCACAGGCACTTAGCATCACTGCCGCCATGGGTATTGCCAATGATTTTAGAGTATATTTCATATCATTTTCCTTATTGTTGTGGTGTGATTGATTATTTATCCGAAGTCAAGCCCAAGAGCGAGAAGCCACCCGTCTTGACAGTAATACCATTTTTGACTAGATACATCTGCAGCATCCCGAGTGCTTCTAGCTGCTTGGCTTGCTGAAGGCTACCGACATCCACAGCATTTAGGCTTGAGTCTTGTAGGGCGGTGATGAGTGTGTGTTTGGCGTCGGCATCATCGCCTGCAATCAGTACCGTCGGCGCATCTCGATCGGCGACTTTTTTGGCATTTAGCATAAATGCCGATGTGGTGTTAAATGCCTTTAGGATGCGCGATGATGGCAATGCCTGCTGTAGCAAACTTGCTGCTGACTCGCCTTGTGGCACAACCAAGGTATCCAGCGTCTGAAAATTAACAGGATTTGAGATATCAATGATGATTTTATCGCTAAGCTTGGCCTGATGATCCGCCACAAACTGCTGATGTGCTGCATACGGAATCGCCAAAATCACCAATGAATCCAGTGTATCAGGGACATCACGACCGATGAGCGTGACCATATGGCCGGCGTCTTGTAGATGGGATTTGATGGCGCTGGCCATATTGCCTTGGCCGATGATTGAGATGTTCATATAATGATCCTTTTTTGTTGTTATGACTTCATCATACGCCAATACTTAGGCGGTTGGCAATGGGTAGAACTTGGCGGTCATTTGGGTGGGTTGGATGAAAATTATTCTAATCATCAGATTTAAAAATAAACCAAAATTCAAAACTTTACATATGATCATTTGCAACACCCTGTTGCATCCAACTTAATTGTGCAAACCACGCCTGCACGATTTGATAAGACAGGGATATATGATAAGATTACGAGAAATGTTGTTTTATTTACCAATAATCAGGCCTTATGATTGCTTTTTTGTGCATTGGGATTTTGTCAGGCAATTGACTATTTTGCAATTCTTCTTCCAAAATATAATGCCTTGTCCAATCGGCGTATTCGCTCAGTTTTTTTATTGTCAGGTCTTTTGGAATTTTTATAAATCGGAATAATGACACCAATTTGAATTTGATTACCAAAATCTTCTCTTAAAGCGCATAATGCGGGTGCCAAATCAGTATCGTTGGATACAAAGACAACTTGCCGAGCCTGATTTTTGACACAGTCACGATAAGACTGCAAAGCAATATTAACATCCGTTTATTTTTCTTCTAGCTTCCAAATTTCATAACGGTGATTTTTATTGGGTGGTTTTTGACAAGCTAATAAATTGGCTTTTTCTAATGAATAATAACCTTTGATAATTTCAATCAAATCAGGATGATAAGCCAATAATGCCCTATGATAAGTTTGTTGAGCATTATGAGCATTCTGTCCTTGCGTGGCAACTTTTGCCAAAATATCGGCGGTAAAAAAATTTGATTTTTGCAATGTCTGATTTTGGATTTTGATTTTTTTTTAAAATTATAGCAAATAACTTAGCCAAATCTAGCCACTTATAGTGCGTGTTTTTTAAACATCCATAAAATAAGTTATAGCCATCAACATAAATAATCGTTTTCATATTTCACCTAAGCATTAAAAAACCGCCCTAAAGCGGTTTTTTAGCCCTAAACAACAGCCAACTTACTGACGGTTATAAAGGGAGAGTTGTATCCTTGTTATAGTATCAAAAGAAGCTTTATCAAACCATCAATGCTCCCTTGTCGCACGAAACTCCACTTCAGGATAACGCTCTTGCATCAGTTGTAGATTGACACGGCTTGGGGCAAGATAAGTCAGATAACCACCGCCGTCCACCGATAGCTGGTCGTGGGCTTTTTTCTTGAATTTTTCAAACGCCACTTTGTCATCACAATGCACCCAACGCACGGTCGCGATGGATACAGGCTCAAAGGTACATTGTACTTTGTATTCTTCGGCTAGGCGATGTGCCACCACTTCAAACTGCAAGACACCCACCGCACCTAGAATCAAATCATTATTGATTTGTGGCATAAATACCTGCGTCGCCCCTTCTTCGGACAGCTGCTGCAAGCCTTTTTGAAGTTGTTTGGACTTAAGTGGGTCTTTTAGCACCACACGGCGAAACAGCTCTGGGGCAAAGTGTGGAATGCCCGTAAAGTTTAGATTCTCGCCACTGGTAAAACTATCGCCAATCTGAATCGTGCCATGGTTGTGCAGGCCAATGATATCACCTGCATAAGCTTCGTCCAGCGTCTCACGGTCGCCCGCTAGGAACATCAAAGCGTCCGACACACGCACTTCTTTGCCGATACGCACATGATTCATCTTCATGCCACGCTCATATCGCCCAGAGCAAATCCGCATAAAGGCAACACGGTCTCGGTGCTTAGGATCCATGTTAGCTTGGATTTTAAAGACAAAACCTGTAAATTCTGGCTCGTCTGCTTTGACCGTACGCTCAAGTGTCTCATGGTCTTTTGGTGGCGGGGCGTATTGGGTGAGCACATCCAAAATCATATTTACCCCAAAGTTGCCCAACGCCGTACCAAACAGCACAGGCGTTTGACGACCTGCCAAAAACTCGCTCTCATCCCAGTCTTCATGTGCCATCTGTGCAAGCTCCAAGTCTTCCACAAACTTATTCCACACAAGCTCGCCCAGTCGCGCCTTGATGTCGTCATGCTCATAGCCATCACGCACTTCAATGTCGGTGATTTGTGTGCCAAAGCCCTTTTTATAAAAGTAAGTTTTGTTTTCGCCCAGATGATACACGCCAACAAAATCCTGCCCCATACCAATCGGAAAAGTAAACGGCACGCATTTGATTTTTAGCACGCTTTCAATTTCATCAAGCAAAGATAGCGGATCACGGATTTCACGGTCAAGCTTATTAACAAATGAGATGATTGGCGTATCACGCATACGGCACACATCCATCAGCTTAATCGTCCGCTCTTCGACGCCCTTAGCACCGTCAATCACCATCAAGGCACTATCCACCGCAGTCAGCGTACGGTAAGTGTCTTCACTAAAGTCGGCGTGGCCAGGGGTGTCAAGCAAGTTCACCATATTATCGCCATAAGGAAACTGCATGACAGAGGTGGTGATAGAAATCCCACGCTCTTGCTCCATGCTCATCCAGTCAGAGGTGGCGTGTTTGTCAGTTTTACGGGATTTGACTTCGCCTGCGGTCTGAATGACCTGCCCCCATAGCAGGAGCTTTTCGGTCATGGTGGTTTTACCTGCGTCAGGGTGGGAGATGATGGCAAAGGTGCGGCGGCGCTGGATTTGGGATAGGTGTGTGGTCATGGGTCAAACTTTCAAATAATGATTCATAAATACAATACTAAAAATATCAAGAATTATACCATAAAGCCGACTTATTTTCTCATCCAAACCAGTTAACCGACCAATAAATCACTTCATGGATGGATTGATAAATATGTTATAATATAATTATAATTAAAAATTCACTAATCCATAAAAACTTTTGCTAAAATATTTCTTGACACAAGCAATTCCTTACTATAATCTTACTGCCTATGACTTTCAATGATGATTGTATAGTCATATATGATTTAACATGGAGTATGGATATGATGTTCAAAAAAATCACCCTTCTAACTGCGGCCATCTGTAGCGCCCTAGCGCTAGGTGCCTGTAAAGATGACAAGGCTGCAGAAGCAGGTGCGCCATCAAAGCCTGAATGTATCGCCCCTGCTAAGCCGGGCGGTGGTTTTGATTTAACCTGTAAACTGGCTCAAAGCGGCCTAAAAGACACAGGGCAACTTGACAAGCCTATGCGTGTTACTTATATGCCAGGTGGCGTTGGTGCGGTTGCCTACAATAAAATCGTCGCCAATGACCCTGCCAACGGTGATGCCATTGTTGCGTTCTCAACAGGTTCACTGCTAAATCTAGCACAAGGTAAATTCGGCGAAAACTACACCGAAAATGACGTACGTTGGCTTGCAGCTGTCGGTACCGACTATGGTATGGTTGCCGTCAATGCTGAATCACCAATGAAAAACCTACAAGACCTAGCAGATGCCCTAAAAAAAGATCCTAAATCAATCAGCTTTGGTGCTGGTGGTAGCGTCGGCGGTCAAGACTGGCTACAAACTGCAATGATGGCAAAAGCAGCTGGTATTGATCCAAAACAAATGACCTATGTCGCCCTAGAAGGCGGCGGTGAAGCTGTCACTGCAGTGCTTGGTAATCACATCAGCGTCGTTAGTGCTGGTATCGCCGAAATGGGTCCACACATCGAATCAGGTAAAATCCGCGTGTTGGCGGTATTTGCACCTGAGCGTCTAGAAGGTAAGCTAAAAGATATCCCAACTGCCAAAGAGCAAGGCTTCGATGTAGAATGGCCTGTGATTCGTGGTTATTACATGGGTCCAAAGGTCAGCGAAGAATCTTATCAATGGTGGAAAGCACGCTTTGATGCGATGATGGCAGATCCAAAATTCGCTGAACTTCGCGCCTCTCGTGATTTGCTACCATTTGCCATGACAGGTGATGAGCTACAAGCATACATCAAAAAAACCACCGAAGAAATGCGTGTTCTATCAAAAGACTTTGATCTAGCAACCGAAAAATAAGATTCCTCACGCCAAATTATTGACCGTTTGGCGTGATATGGCAGGCAAAGCCCAGTGCTTTGCCTTGCTTTTATAAGGACAAATCATGAACACAAAACTTGAACGCTATTTTTCTGGTTTGCTATTTTTAGCAACCTTGTTCTTGTTATATGTCGCATGGGGCTATACCGCACCCATCGCTTATGACCCATTAGGCCCTCGCCCTTATCCTTTGCTCGTTCTTGGTTTAATGGCTGCTTGCACGCTTTTTTTGACCGTGCGGCCAAAGGCTGAAGAAATCGATCTTGGTTATACCCCTTCTTTGCTCAAAAAACTTGCGGTTTGTTTGGCGGCCATGCTTGGCTATGCCGTTTTGTTTGAGATTTTGGGCTTTCCTATTGCTACTGCTGTGATGGCAGCCGTGATTGGCAAACTCTTCGGTGGCAAGACCCTACCTTGCGTCATCTCTGGCGTGGTGATGGGTGTGTTGCTCTATCTACTTTTCGACCAAGCATTCGATGTTCCGTTGCCTCTTGGTCTGATTGGATAAGGTGAGATATGGATACCTTAAACTATCTAATGGCAGGCTTTGGCGTTGCATTAACCCCAACTAACCTGATGCTTGCATTAATTGGTGCTTTTTTGGGCACAATTGTCGGGATGCTGCCAGGTCTTGGACCGATTAACGGCGTTGCCATCTTATTACCATTCGCCTATGCATTGGGCTTGCCACCTGAATCGGCACTGATTCTCTTGGCAGCTGTATATCTTGGCTGTGAGTACGGTGGACGCATTTCAGCGATTTTGATCAACGTCCCTGGTGATGCTGCGGCCATCATGTCCACACTCGACGGCTATCCGCTCGCCAAGCAAGGCAAAGCTGGTGTTGCATTATCATTATCGGCGATGAGTTCGTTTACCGGTAGTATCATTGCCACCATCGGTGTCGTACTGTTTGCCCCACTATTGGCAAACTGGGCAATCGCTTTTGGTCCTGCTGAATATTTTGTTTTGATGGTATTTGCCATCACTTGCTTAAGCGGATTGGTCGGTGATCAGCCTATCAAAACTGCTGTTGCTGCCTTGATTGGTCTAGGACTTGCTACGGTTGGCGTGGATGCCGTCACGGGTGTTTATCGCTTTACATTTGATTCGGTCAACTTGTCCGATGGCGTTCAGTTCACTACCATCGTGATTGGCTTTTTTAGTATCAGTGAAATTTTGATCATGCTTGAACAAACCAGCACCGGTCAAAAGGCTCTAGAGCAAGGCAAGCGCGCCATGTTCAATCTAAAAGAGTTGATGTTCAGTGCTGGCACCATGGTGCGAAGCGGTATTGTCGGCTTTGTTGTTGGCGTACTGCCAGGTGCAGGTGCAACCATTGCTAGTGCCATGACCTACACCAATGAGAAAAAGCTAGCTGGTGAAACTGGTAAGTTTGGTGAAGGTGACCTGCGTGGTATCGCCGCCCCTGAAGCTGCAAACAACGCATCCGCTTGTGGTTCATTCATCCCAATGCTAACCCTAGGCGTACCAGGCTCTGGTACCACAGCAGTGATGATGGGTGCGCTAACGCTGTACAATATTACTCCAGGTCCACAGCTATTTGCTGAACAGCCTGATATCGTTTGGGGTCTGATTGCTTCGTTGTTTGTTGGTAACGTGATTTTGCTGATTTTGAACCTACCATTGGTTGGTCTATTTGCAAAAATGCTAAACACACCAAACTACATCCTAATCCCAGCGATTGCTGCAGTGAGCTTTGTGGGTGTGTACGCAATCCATAGCACGACCTTTGACCTTATCTTGATGGTTGCTTTGGGTGTGCTGGGTTATTTCCTGCGTAAGCTAAACTTCCCACTATCAGCATTGATTTTGGGTTATGTACTTGGCGAATTGATGGAGTCTAGCCTGCGTCGCGCATTGTCAATCTCTCAAGGCGACATCAGCATCCTATTCCACGGCCCAATTGCACAAGTGCTATGGGTATTGGTAGGATTAATGATTCTATTGCCAATTTATCGCTCAATTCGCGGTAAAAAACGCAAGCAAGCCGCCTAAGGTATATTGCAAGCATTCAAAACAGTCACTTGGTTCTAAGTGGCTGTTTTTTATTGCTATACTATCAGAGAACGCCTATAATCAACGCTATCAATCACAAACAGTTTTCAGCATGTTTTCAGCTCTAGCCTATCTGCCCGGCTTTCTCATCGCCTGTACTGGTGGTGTAATTGCCAATCTACTCAACCTGCCCATTCCATGGCTGTTAGGTTCGCTATTTGCTGTTGGCTGCATGAGCCTGTCGGGTCTGCCAATCAAGACGGCAGGATTTAGTCGCAAAGCCGGCTTGATGGTGATTGGTATTTCTTTGGGATTGTATTTCACGCCACAGATGGTCGCCGTGCTAAACCAGTATGCCTATTTAATGGCTGCTGTTGCCTTATTTAGCATACTACTAGGCATTATCGGCTCCGCCATCGTTTATCGCTTTGGTGGCGTAAGCTTTAAGACTGCATGGTTTGCTTCTGTCATCGGTGGTGCAAGTGAGATGTCAAACTTCGCTCAAATTCACGGCGCAAGAGTGGATCAAGTTGTCGCCGCCCACTCGCTACGGGTCTTGATGGTGGTTACCATTGTGCCATTTTTTTATAAGTTCATGGGTTATCACGGTAAGCTTGATGCATTACTTAGCCCAAGCCAAACCGTCCATACCTTTGGCTTGGTAGTATTAATTGGACTTTGCGTCGTGATGGCTTTGGTGTTTGAGCGACTCAAATTATCCAACCCATGGACTTTTGCGCCATTATTAACAGCAGCTTGTTTGACCGCCAACGATATACACTTATCCGCCATGCCAAACTACTTATCCTATCTTGGTCAAATTTGTATCGGCTGGACATTGGGTGCAAAGTTTCGTCCTGATTTTTTTCAAACTGCACCAAAACTGCTCACTGCCACAGCAGTTAGCGTCATCATTCATCTAATACTGACCGTCATCATCAGCCTGAGTCTGGCTTGGCTGACAGGTATGGATGTATCAATCCTGGGCTTGGGATTTGCGCCTGGTGGTGTCGCTGAGATGACCATCACCGCCAAAACACTGCAACTTGGCGTACCCATCGTGACCATGCTACATGTTGTGCGGATGGTTGCTGTGATTAGCACCGCAGGTATTCTGTATCATTGGATTAATCAAAAATTCATCCATCGACATGGTGTCGGATGATTTCGCTGATTGATGGTAGGCAGTCGCTATCTAGACTGTTATAATACTTTTAATAATATAGGAATTTGTAGGATTTTTTATGGCCCTTACCGTAATTTATGCACTGCTTGGCTTACTATTAATTGCTTTTAATGTCTATCAGCGTAAGCTATGGCTCAAATATGCCATGATGGTGCTTGGCTTCGTATTGGTATTTTCAGCCAGCCAACACGCCGGGCTGGATAACAAAAGCACGCTAGAAGTCGCCATCTATGTCGGCGTGATGATTGTCTTTGCCTTTATCATTCAAATTATCGCCAAAGCCATCTGTGCCAAACTTGCCGTCCGCTATCCTGAGTGGATTCGTGCTGATATCCGCTGATTTGACAGCCCACTTGATTATAAGAACACACCCATGACCGATTTGACCGCCTATACCGACATCCCAAACCTTGCCAAATTTGACACTAGCCACATCGATAGCACGCGCGCGCCTGTGGTGCTGGTCGATGGCTCATATTATCTGTTTCGCTGTTTTTTTGGTCTGCCACCTTTATCCAATAAAGATGGCCTACCGACCAATGCCATCCGTGGTGTATTGAACGCCCTAAATAAGCTCATGCGTCGCTATAAGCCTGCATATATGGCAGTAGCATTTGACACCAAAGCGCCGACCTTTCGCCATGAGTTATCCGACAGCTATAAGGCACACCGCCCACCGATGGATGATGATTTGCGAGTGCAGATTCCCTACATTCATCGCATGATTGAGCTACTTGGCATTCCGCTGATCAAGCTTGATGGTTTTGAAGCTGATGATATCATTGGCACACTCGCCCATCAGGCGTGTCAAGCAGGACATCCAGTGATCATCTCAACTGGTGATAAAGATATGGCACAGCTGGTCAATGACTGCGTGACGCTCGAAGACAGCTTCACAGGTAGGCTGACCAATCCTGCCCAAGTCAACGACAAATTTGGCGTCACCGCCACCCAAATCGCCGACTACCTGACGCTCATGGGGGACGCTTCCGATGGCATCGCGGGTATCCCAAAAGTCGGTGCCAAGACCGCCGCCAAACTACTCACCGAATACCAAGACATCGATGGCATCTTGGCAAATTTGGACAATATCAAAGGTGTGGTGGGCAAAAATCTTGCCGAGCACCGTGATGAGATTCCGCTCAATCGCACGCTAGCGACCATCGTCACCAATCTGCGTTTGCCGTTTGATTTTGATGATATCAAACTTCAAGGTGATGACGATCCTTCTCGCCTGCATGAGTTGCATCGCTTATTTGGCGAACTTGAGTTTCGCACAGAGATTAGTGCCATCAGTGATAAACTAGCCAAGCTTGAAACCGCTTTTCATGCCGATGATGAGAGCGTCGATGCGGCGGCTGCCAAGATGGATGCCGAGCTTGAAGCACAGTTTACGCAAGCCTTTCAGGAAATTGACGCACTTGGCGATGACGGCACCGATGCAATGAGCGTGCCTACCCTACCATCACAGCCTGTGACTTATCAGACCATCAGCACGATGGATCAGCTTGATGAATTATTAGCCAAACTTCATAGCTTGCCGTATTTTGCCATCGATACTGAGACCACGAGTATCAACTGGCAGCACGCCGAATTGGTCGGTATCAGCATCGCCTACCAAAACTTTGACGCTTATTATATCCCTGTCGGTCATGTCGATGATTTGGGCGTACTACTCGATGGACAACTACCCAGAGATATGGTGCTTGCCAAATTTAAGCCAATTTTAGAAAACCCAAATATCGGCAAAATCGGTCAGCATATCAAATATGACGCGCATATTTTTGCCAATTATGGCATTGATCTGATTGGAGATATTCACAGCACGCCGAATAATTGGGCATTTGAGACCATGCTTGCCAGCTATGTGATCAACAACACCGCGACGCGTCATAATATGGACGACTTGGCAAGTCACTATCTGGGCGTGACGACCACCACATTCGAGGACATTGCAGGCAAAGGTGCAAAGCAGCTCACCTTTGATAAAATCGACATCGACACCGCTGCCCACTATGCCTGTGAAGATGCTGACATTACCTTTAGACTATTTAGTATATTTTCACAATATCTGTCCAAAGATGCCAAAGCGCATCGCTTATTGCACGAGCTTGAGATCCCAACGGCTCAGATTCTAGCACAGATGGAGCATGATGGGATTTTGATTGCGACCGATTTTCTTGGTACGCTATCGCACCGCTTTGATACTGAGATTTTGGGGCTTGAACAGCGTGCCGAAGTGCTTGCTGGTGAGCAGTTTAACCTAGCAAGCCCAAAACAGCTTGGCGAAATTTTGTTTGATAAGCTTGGCATACCAGGTGGCAAAAAAACCAAAACTGGTCAATACTCGACATCCGAAGCCATCCTTGCCAAAATCGATCATCCGCTAGTCGATGTCGTGCTTGAACATCGTAGTCTATCCAAGCTCAAAAGCACCTACACGGATGCACTGGCTCGCGCTGCCGACAAAGATAACCGAGTGCACACCAGTTACCATCAGGCACTGACCACCACAGGTCGCTTATCATCATCAGATCCGAACTTACAAAATATCCCGATTCGCACCGACACAGGCCGTCTGATCCGTGAAGCCTTTATCGCGCCAAAAGGTCGTGTCATCCTAGCGGCGGACTACTCACAGATTGAGCTGCGTTTGATGGCACATTTTAGCGGTGATGAACGCCTGATTGATGCCTTTCACCGTGGGTTAGACATTCACACCGCCACCGCCAGTGAAATCATGAATAAGCCACTTGATGAAGTGACATCAAACGAGCGGCGAGCGGCTAAGGCGGTGAACTTTGGGCTGTTGTACGGCATGAGTGCCTTTGGGCTTGCCAAGCAGCTTGGTGTGGATCGTGCGGTGGCGCAGGATTATATCAAACGCTACTTTGCTCGCTACCCTGCCATCCATGACTATATGGAGAACACCAAAGCCCATGCCAAACTGCACGGTTATGTACAGACGCTACTGGGTCGTAAGCTATATTCGCCTGACATCAACAGCAGTAATCGTATGATCAAAGAAGCTGCCGAGCGTGCCGCCATCAACGCACCACTACAAGGCTCAGCCGCCGAGATTATCAAGCTTGCGATGATCGCCGTCGATCAAGTGTTGCCAAAAGATCATGCCAAATTGCTACTGCAAGTGCATGATGAACTGGTATTTGAAGTGGATCAAGATAAAGCCGATGACATTGCTGCCATCATCAAAGAAGCCATGCAATCGGTGCTGGGCGACTTTGCGGCAGTGCGTGGCTGGCAGGTGGACTTTGCCGTGCCGCTCGTCGTCGAAGTTGGTATCGGTGACAACTGGGATCAGGCGCATTGATGCACCAATTCTAAATCCATCCTAAAACCGTTCATGTGGTGCATGAGCGGTTTTTTTGGCTTTTCACCAGCTGTTATTTCAGACAAAAAACAGACAAAAAACAGACAAAAAAACAACGGGCGATGCCATCAGACACCGCCCGTTGTTTTCCCTGATTTTACCACCGTAAAATCCGTATCCTTACCAACCTTCCTTGAATAGCATGTCATCCTTGCCCTGCTCCATCAGGGTTCTCCGTTGCTATGTGTGTATTATGCATGATTTTTTGCATAATACAAATACGCAAAATGCGTCAATCGTTGTAAGAAATTTCGTACAACGCATCACGACTCACTCACCCAAGCGCCATTTCGCCAAACTAAAGCAAAACGAGTCGCCTTGCCGTCTTTTTCGGAGCCGATGTATTGCTCGTTGTTTTTACGACTCCAGCGTAAGATGGTTGGATTGCCATTATCATCAACATCAGGCGCATCAAACAGATAATGAAATTTTGGCTCCAGTTGATCTTTGATACTGCGTAGCTCAGCAAGCTTCGGTGGGCGAGTTTCTCGTACTTTTGGGAATTTGGAGGCTGCCAAGAATAGCCCTGCCGCCCCTTCTCGCAGTACATAATGATCATCAAACTTCTGTGAACGCAGCTCGGGCATCGCAATCGCTGTCATGCGTGGTGGCGCAGCTTGGCCATTTTTGAGCACTTTACGGGTATTATCACACTTGCGGCATGCAAAATACGCGCCAAAACGACCTGTCTTGAGCTCCATCTGCCCATCGCATTTATCACAATCGATGGTCGGCGCATCATTGGTCGCCCCACCCACTTCAAAGACACCTTGCTCAAGCAAATAGCCATCGCAGTCAGGATTATTACCGCAGATGTGAAGCTTTAGACCACCATCAACGATATAGCCATCCATCGCTGCATTGCATTTTGGACAGCGTTTTTTCTCCATCAAGGCATTGACTTCGGCCGAATCATCATCAGCATCAAACTCAAAAGCCGATACAGGCATCAGGTTTTTGGTGCCTTTGCAGCGCTCTTTTGGTGGTAGATTGTAGCCTGTACAACCCAAAAATACGCCCGTGCTTCCAGTACGCACCTGCATCGGACGACTGCAAATATCACAGTGAATATCCGGCACATTGGTCGGATCGTTCGGACGCATACCTTGGCTGGATTTGGCGGTTTCTAGTTTTGCCTTAAAGCCACCATAAAAATTATCCAGCACAGCTTTCCAATCTTCATGCCCGACCGCCACTTCATCAAGCTTATCTTCTAGTCCTGCGGTAAAAGCATAATCCATTAAATCAGGGAAGCTCTCCACCAAGCGTTCGGTGACGATATCACCCATCTTCTCGGCATATAGGCGCTTATTTTCAAGCTTGACATAGCCACGCTCTTGGATGGTTGAGATGATTGATGCATAAGTCGATGGGCGACCGATGCCACGACTCTCAAGCTCTTTGACTAGGCTTGCTTCTCTGTATCTTGCTGGCGGCTTGGTGAAATGCTGTGATGGCTCAACGCTGATCAGTGGCAAGTTCTCACCGACCTTAACCGCAGGCAATAACACATCATCACTCTTGGCAGGTGGCTGTACTCGAGTATAGCCATCGAACACAAGTGTACGGCCTTTGGCCTTGAGCTCAACATTGCCTGCTGTGACAATCAGATTCACCGATTGATAGCGCGCTGGTGTCATCTGACACGCCACAAACTGACGCCAAATCAGCTCATACAATCGCTGTGCATCACGCTCCATACCAGTCAGCTGTGATGACTTGACTGCCACCGATGACGGACGGATGGCTTCGTGCGCTTCTTGGGCGTTTTGTTTATTACCATAGAAATTTGGCTTGTCTGGCAAATAGGCATCGCCGAAGTTTTGGCTGATATAGCCACGCACCGAATTGAGCGCATCTTGGCTTAGGAATGTCGAGTCGGTACGCATATAGGTGATGTGGCCTGCTTCGTACAGACGCTGAGCCAAAATCATGGTTTTTTTGACACTAAAGCCTAAGCGAGTGCTTGCCGCCTGCTGCAGTGTCGATGTGATAAATGGCGCTGATGAGCGTGACTGGGTCGGCTTCTCATCAATGCTTGAGACAACAAAGGGGGAGTTTTGTAGGAGCTGCACCACCGCATCCGCTTCGGCTTGATTACTCATCTTGAGCGTTTTGCCGTTTTGCTTGGTGGCTTCTAGACGAAGCGTCTCGCCTGCTGCACTGTTATTGGTGTGAATTTCCCAATATTCCACAGGCACAAAAGCACGGATTTCGCGTTCGCGCTCCACCACCAAACGAGTCGCTACCGACTGCACACGCCCTGCCGACAAACCACGAGCAATCTTCGCCCATAGTAGTGGCGACACCATAAAGCCAACTACACGATCAAGGAAACGACGTGCTTGCTGCGCATTGACACGGTCGATGTTCAGCTGATCAGGGTGTTCAAAGGCATTTTGGATGGCAGTTTTGGTGATTTCGTTAAATACTACTCGGCTATATTTGGCATCATCGCCACCGATGACTTCTTTTAGGTGCCAAGCGATCGCTTCCCCTTCTCTATCCAAGTCCGTCGCCAGATAAATCTTATCGGCATCTTTGGCCAAAGCTTTGAGTTCACGGATGACCTTGGTCTTATTTGGTAAGACTTCATAGACCGCCTTCCAGCCATGCTCAGGATCGACACCCATACGACGCACCAAGGCGCGCTCGGCCTTTTGTTCACGAGACAATCCTTCATCGTCTGCTTTGGTGGCCTTGGTAGTCGTGCCGCCGACAGGCAAATCGCGCACATGGCCGACACTTGAGCGGACAATATAGTCATTGCCAAGATATTTATTGATGGTTTTGGCTTTGGCAGGCGACTCCACAATCACCAAGGCTTTGCCCTTGGCGCTGGCTGTGGTCGAGCTTGCCGCAGCTTTGGTGGTGGTTTTTTTGGTGGTTGCCATGTCTTTGCCTTAATTCAACTAATAAAATAAAAATTGCGCCATGTTCTTAAGCTTTGATGGCGCGATTACAAGGATCGAAATCCGATCATAAACGCTTTTTTGGATCCGATAACCCAAACAGCATCAGCTTCCCTGTTTGCATTTATAGGGTGCAAATGGCTTTTTGTCAATCATTTTTATAAAAAAATTACCAAAGTTTTCTATCCTCTGGCTCATCTAATGACGCGCTCATGCCATTATTCACCGACCGCGCCCATGCCATCAACTGCTGTTTTAAGTGGGACAAATCCGCCTCAGCTTGCTGATTATCCAACTTATAGGCTTTGTGGCTATGTTGATATGAATCATCCAGCCAGTACAGACTGATGTGGTTGGCCTTGATCGACAAACCCAATGCATGAGATACAATCGATGCTGGCAAATCAATCACTACGCCATCGATTTTTGAGACTTGTCGATGCATCTTTGGTGTGTGGATCTGTTGATCAAGTAGCTGCCATCGGCCATCGATTGCCCGATAGTGTGCCAAAGGCAGCTTTAGCTCATCCATCATCACAGTGTACTGCGCGATCATCGGGACGCTGGTATCTGTGCGCGCGTATGGATCTGCTTTGGGTGGCCTGAGCGCCTTTAGCGTATCGCTAAGCCATTCGGGGCGCGCGATGAGCTTGGGATAGATGCCCATCTTTCGCGCCATCAATCGAAAATCCGCCACGCGTGATTCTTGTGCCTTGGGGCGCGCTGCCATAAAATTGCCCACAAAAAACCCAGCCACGCCCAGCACAACAAGGATGGCGATGCTGCTACTTGATAAGTCCATCTGTCATCCTATAAAAGCAATTGGCGTTTGCCGCTGTGGTCCATCGACGATACCAAGCCGCGCTCTTCCATCTGATCAAGTAGGCGCGCGGCACGGTTGTAGCCGATGCTAAATTTGCGCTGCACCGCTGAGATCGATGGCTTGCGTGTCTCCACCACAAAGGCGGCTGCTGCTTCGTACAGCTCATCGCCATCGATACTGCCGCCGCCCATCTCGCCGCTGCCCTCACCCTCGAAGGTGTAGCTGTCAGACAGATCGATATAATCAGGGCTGCCGCGCTCACGCCATGCATCACAGACGCGGTTCACCTCATCATCATCGACATAGGCACCATGCACACGCTCTGGGTTATTTTTACCCGGTCCGATGAACATCATATCGCCATGACCCAGCATATCTTCAGCGCCGCCTTCTTCGATGATGGTTCGGCTATCGACTTTTGAGTTGACGCGCAGTGCCACACGGGCAGGCACATTCGCCTTAATCAGACCTGTGACCACATTGACCGTCGGACGCTGAGTGGCGAGCAATAGATGGATACCTGCGGCACGAGCTTTTTGGGCAAGACGCACGATCGGCTCTTCGGCAGTCTTGCCAAGCTGCATGATCATATCAGCAAATTCATCAGCGACGATGACGATGGTCGGTAGTGGCTTTAGCTTAGGTGGCTTGGACTGGCTGACACTGTCGTTCATCTGCCATAGCGGGTCATAAATCGGCTCACCTGTCATCTCAGCTTGTTCGACTTTTTTGTTAAACTCGCTGATCTTACGCACACGAAGCTTACTCATCAGCTGATAGCGGCGCTCCATTTCATTGACACACCAAGTCAGTGCCGCCACAGCATCTTTCATATCGGTAATCACGGGCGTCAATAGATGCGGAATGTCGCCATAGTTGGCAAGCTCGAGCTGTTTTGGGTCAATCAACACAAGCTTTAGCTGATCGGGCGTGTATTTAAGCAGCATCGACATCAAAAATGAGTTCACCAGTACCGACTTACCCGAGCCTGTGGTGCCAGCAACGAGCATATGCGGCGCTTTGGCAAGATCAGCGATCACAGGCTGACCACCGATGTCCTTACCCACCGCAATGGCGATTTGTTTGTCTGGATCACGATAATCTGGCGTATCTAGTAGCTCAATCAGACGCACCATCTCGCGCTTGTCGTTTGGCACTTCGATGCCGATGTATGGCTTGCCAGGGATCACTTCCACCACGCGCAGTGATGCCTTGGACATCGAGCGTGCCAGATCCTGCGATACGCGAGTGACGCGACTGGCTTTCACCCCAGGCGCTAATTCCACCTCAAAGCGTGTCACCACAGGACCAACCATCGCTGAGACGACCTGCGCTTGGATATTAAATTCTTGTAATTTGATCTCCAAAAGCTCTGAAGCTTGCTGTAATTGGGCTTCGCTGACCTTTGGCTTGGCGCTCAGATCTGGCTTATCAAGTATGTCAAGATCAGGCAGCGGCGTAAGGCTCAGTCGATGGCTCAAGGTGTCCATGGCTCGAGATTTGGCGATCGGCTGTGCAGCTGGTGCTGGTGTCGGTGCTGCTGGCTCGCTCACGACAGCAGTTGAGGCTTGCCATACCGCACTCACCTCTGCCTCGTCCGCCTCTGGCTCGGGCTGTGGCTGGGAGATCTGTTCAGATGCGCCGACTTTATGGATCTGTTTGAATCGCTCCACTGTCGATGGTGCATCGGATGGCTCAGGCTCTTGAGTCACTGTGGGCTCAATCTCATGGGTCTGCACAACGCTGTCAGCTTGATTGGTGAAGTGGACTGTATCGATCTCACTTTGCCATGCGCCCATCTGCGCATCCATCGCAGGTGTCTGCGCCTGCAGATTGGCATCGGTCGCAGCAGCGGCATTCATCTGCTCAGCGATTCTTTCATCCATGACTTTTTTGGCGGCAGCGGCTTGCTCGGCCTGTTCTTTGGCGATCAACTCTTCGCGCAGACCCGAATGCTGCAAGAAGCTCTCTAGCGCGCCTGCGTGATTGTGCGCCTGATAGGGCAGATTCTCATCATCTTGCGCCAAAGGCTCATCATCAGACAGCTCATGTGCATCGATAACATCCTCATCCTGCTCATCTGACATTGGTTGGGTTTTTTCGGCACCAATCCATTGAAACACCATCCCTATCACATTGCGCCAGCGAACCTCAAAGCCCAGCACCAAGATGGCAACAATGACCAATAACAGCACCAATGCTGTCGGCATCGCACCGATAGTTGTCGTCAGATTTTTTTGCAGCTCATAACCGATGGCACCGCCCAAACTGGCCGCCGACCATGACTCATTGAGTGCACCGATATAGGCAAGCAATCCACTGACAAACAGCATCAATAATGCATAAGCACAAATGCGCAACGCCCAGACCAGCTTGACATGCGTCCACCACAGACGCACCAGCTCATAGGCCAGCACCAGCACCAGCACCCACGATCCATAACCAAAAAACGCGTGCAAAATATCCGCCACCCAAGCGCCCAGTCTGCCGCCGACATTATTGATTTGTGTATCACTGCCGACATGCGACCATGCCGAATCGGCTGCATCAAAGGACAACAAGGATAAGAAAAGAAACACAAATAAAATAATGCCGCAGATACTAAAAATCAGCTGCTTGATGGTGGGCAGCTTGCCCATAATGTTGGTGATGGTTGGGTGTTGAAATAGGTTCGTCATGATAACTCGTAGGCAGGCGATGGACGGTTTATAAATGCATCATAAACCGTCTATTATAGCGAATTTAACAAATTTAGCCAAATATTACTTATTCGATGCCCCTTATCGATCCACCCACCCCAAAGCTTTAATCAGCCATCAGTCCAGCAGCCCCATCTCGGTCAGCACATCGACGGCAGCACGGTAGGCTTCTTGGGTCGCAGGTGCGCCGCAGTAGGGCAAGCTGTGTAGCAGTACTTCTTGGATTTCTGCAACGGTTGCACCATTATTGATGGCCCCACGAATATGCCCTTTGAGTTCGGCTGGGCTTTTTTGGGCGATCAAAAACGCCATCGTCACCAGTGAGCGAGTCTTGCGATCGATGCCATCACGCTGCCATGTCGAACCCCAAGCGTGTTCATTGATCCAGTCTTGTAATGGTGCAGTAAATGGCGTTACTTGCCCCATCGAACGCTCGACATGAGCATCCCCCATCACTTGCTTGCGTATGGTGATGCCGTTTTGGTAGGTTTGATTGGTCATATCTATCTCCATATACGATATCTCAAAATCTTAGCACATTTTAGAGAACAATCAACAGACAATTTCTATTTTAGACCATTGTCTTTACCTTCTCTTCAATAAACGCAATCTCATCATCACTTAGCCCATATTTGGCATACAGCTGCTGATCAATATCACTGATCGACTGTGTCCAATCTATATCTGATTGAGCAGTAAAGTCTTGTAAGGGGACTTTTGACCAGACTTCTTTGGTTGCATTGTCTTGTGTATTTTTCTTAATTCCCAACATTGTCCGAGCAAATTTGCTTTTGAGATACTTGAGACAATTTTCGGCTTCTAAGCGGTCATCAAAGTTACCAAAAGAAATAAATGTTTGCGTATGTCCGATTAGGGGTTCCCCGATTAGAGGTTCCCCGATTAGGGGCGTACTTAAAACCTCACCAATTGCCCCAGATCCGTTAGATTTGGGCAAAAACACTTTGTAACCATTCAAATTACCGCCATCCTGCAAATACTTCTTATCTAGATATTTGAGCCTTCTTTCATTACCTTGGCGACCATAAATCCCAACTTGATTATTATTTCTTTTTTTGTCATAAAATACTTCTGGGTACCTATCAAATACATTAGAGCCCATGGAACGCTCCTCACTAACCTGGACACGACCTTTCAATTCAGGGAAATCTTTCATTAATTTTTCTGTAAATTTATACGAACTTCTCACAAAAAGAATGTCGCCAATTTCAGAAAAATTATCATCAACAACTTTTCTTAATATACCATTCAATTCCTCAAAAGTGGTATAAACACCAATCGCTCCAAATTTTTTATTCACATTTCTCAAGGTAATGACAACACCACCTTTAAATCCTATACTATCACCAAAAATATCCTTTGCTCTCGGATTGAAATACAAAACTTTTAAATGCTCATCTTGCAACATTTTAGCATTCCAATCTTTTGGTGTCTGACCTATGTTGAATAGAAATCTAGCTGGTGTAATTAAAGAATAGTTATTAGAATGTTGCTCTGCCAAATTATAAAAATAATGATAAATAGGGTTGTCACGATTATTTGCATCGTTCTCATCCTGATAAGGCGGATTGCCCACAACAACATCAAATTTCATATTTTCTATTCCAAAAATTTCTTTTAATTTCTCGTTAAAATCAAGCTCGCCTTTGGCATAAGGCGTGGTATCAAGCTGTAAAATATGTCTATGATCAACTGTTTGATCATGGTCAAATCCTGTAATAAAATTTTTGGCAATTTGATAAATGATCTCACTTGGGGCAAAGCCGTAAATCTGATGTTCAAAGATATGGGCAAGCCGCGTCTGGTCATCGGGAATTTGCGTTTTTAGACCGACATACAATCTTTTGACAATCTCTGTCAAATACAGTCCCGATTTCATATATAAATCAGCAAAAGTGATATCTGGATTGGTAAAGATATCAGGATTTTCTTGTTCAAACTTATCCATCATCATTTTTACCACCCATTTTGGCGTAAAAATCTGATTGGTTCTTTGTGGTGGAATATAATCAAAGATATCTTCAGTTTGATTTTCATCAAAATAATTGGCAAGTTCGGCTCGTTTTTGTAAAAAAGTCTGCACCGATGTATCAAAAACTTGCGGATCAAAGAATTGATGCTTATCTCTTAGTATGCAGAATTCTTCAAGTGTGATACCCGTCACTTCCTTAAAGACAGCATCGCTGATGTGCTGATCAAAATTGGTTAAAGTCGTGCTCTCATTGCCATATGCCATCAAAAATGATGGAATGGTGCGACTAAATCCACGCAAGCATGCACGCACATCATCTTCTACTTTATCTTGCTTATTTTGTTCAGCTTTTTGCAAGATGGCTTCGGTGCTGTTTTGGGTGAATTCTTTGGCTTTGGTCGCAAGCGTTTCAGTGATTTGTGTTTGTAGATTTTGGGAAATCTGAGTGGTTATTTCTTGATAATCACTGGTAATTTGCTGTTTTTCGCTGTCAGTCTTGGCTGCTTTTAACTGATTTTCAAAAGTAGCTTTGGCAGTGTTTTGCTCAATCTCGCTTTGTTTTTGGAGTTTTTGCACTTCATAGGCAACTGTTTCACTTTGTTCTTTTGCTACTTTTGTGGCAAATGCACCTGTTATGCCATGTTCTTTTGCCAATGCCTGCAAAGTACTCTCAGTATTTTGTTTGAGCACATCAGCCACCTGATTCGCCAAACGCTTATCTGTCAGATTGTCTGCATTGGCGATGATCTCATCAGTGCTTTGGGTAATTTCGCCATAAATCTTTTCACCAAATTTGGCAGTGTTGGTATTGATGACGATTTGGGTGTCAATCACTGCATTGCCTTTGTCATCCACTTGCACGCCCTGGGTGTCGATTGGTGTCGCTGACTTAGTCGGTGATGTTTTGCCCTCTTGTACAGGTTTCAGCTGTTCTAGAATCTCACGTACTTCGCTACTTTGTGCACCAAAAATACCGGTAATATTTTGGAATAACAAATTACTCAAAAAGCCTTTTTTGACGACTTCTTGGGCTTTGATCATTTTGGGTATGGTCAGCACTTGACCAACATCCAGCTCCACCATTTTACCATCTGTATCTTCAGCGATCACAGGGAAAAAATTTAAAAGCTGTTTGATGTTTTCTTCACGATCATTAGCTGTGCCGCCAGCATTGGTTGTTTTTAACGATAAATTATTAGCGAATTCATCATAAATAATCAGCGTACGCTCTGGTGCAAAATCAAAGACATAGGCGTTTTTCTTTTGGTAGGCTTGTCCGTCCTTTTCGTATTGCCATGCATTCTGAGCACGGAAAGCTGCCTGCCAATATAGGGCAGGTGATTTGATGTTTGAGAGCATCAAAACCGCCGTCCATTCAGGTATGGTAATGCCTGTGGTTAATTGGCCAACAGATAGTGTGATGGTTTTATCGTGCTGTTTAACTGCATTTTTGACACGATCTAAGGCACTACCACTCACAACATCATCGCCATCACTACGACCATCACCAACCGCTAAAATGATGTGATAATTTTCAAATACAGGGTGATTTTTTAATAATTTTTCTAGGGCTTTGGCACTATCCACACGATCAAGCAGCCAAAAAGTATGCTTAAGCTCATCCCGCAATTCTTTGGTTGAAAAAGGGTATTTTTCATTTTTGGATAAAGTATCTAACCACTTTTCTACTTCATTTTTATGAACAAAATGACCTTTTTCATCGGTTGCAAAAAATTCATTGAGATCAAAGGCGAAATCATAGTTTTTTCCATCAATATCTGCCCCTTGACTCACCCTATCACTGATCATGTGGCTCATCTGATAGCTGAATAAATTCAAGCATGGTAAGGCTTCATAAGGATTGTATGCTTCTTGATTCCATTGTAGCTTGGCTTTTTGCTCATCAACATAGGTCCAATTATAAATTTCATGTTGCTTAAATTCACCACTGGCCAATGCCTTAAATGGTGTACCTGACAGATGTAGCGTAAATTTACGATCAATATTATCAAAGGCGACATCGGTCTTTAGAGTAGCGACCCCTTCATGAGATTCATCAATCACCAATAAATCCCAACTTAATTCTTTGACCCAACTCAATTTATCATACTGTCCACCGAAAGCGATCGCCCCCTTTAGATCTTGCAAAGAAATAAAAGCGATCAGTGATTTTTTACCATCTGGTCTAGTAGATTGGTTGATAAACTCATCTCTTGTTAGCACAGGGCGATCTTTTAGCGTATCGGCAGTAGAAACAAAAGCAAAATCTGTTTGCCATGCAATAAATTTCTCAAAATCGTCAAACCACGAATTGGCAATAGCAGGTCGATTGGTAACGATTAGTACTTTTTGGGCATGAAGTTGTCGTGCCAAATCATAAGTGGTCAGCGTTTTGCCAAATCTAGGCTTAGCATTCCACAAAAATGCACCATCTGGATTGCCATTAAAATATGTCAAAGTCTGATTAACAGCATCCTGTTGCTCTTGGCGAAGCTGATATTCCAACTGTTCATTTGCTTGATTGAAATTTTGGGCTACAAAATCCTGAAAATCACTTAAGCTCTGATTGGGCGTACCATTATAATAAAACCATTCAGTATTTGGTTTATTTTCTATACGCTTATGCTTTTTTAGATAATGATGCAACTGATGATCATTAAAGAATTGAGAATTTATAAATCTTGCTACTTTATGCCATAGCAATTGATAATCAAGATCCACCGTACCCACTTGTTCTTTGATGCGAGTATTGACATCTGGGCGTTCGGTATAGCCAATTTTGACCCAGCCATCTTTGTCAGATACGGTCGGCAAGATATAAGCATAGATTTGTGGATAGATAACTCTGGTGGTAGCGATTTGTGTTCGGTTCATGACTACTTCTCCATAAAATCAACCAATTGTTTGGATTTCCAATCTTTAACTTTGACCATATGGCCATGAGTGGTAATGCTTTTTGTTTTGATTTCAGCGAACAAATCTGCTTGATAGCCATCCACCACTTCCGTCCTTTGAAACAACGGCGTGGCTCCTGTCAACCCATCCATCTGAAAAATGTTGTAGCTGATGATTGTGGCGATTTGGATCAGCTCATCGAGTGATGGCTCACATTGCCATTGATCAAAATAATAATCCCGATAAGTCAAAAGCAGATTTTCTCTTGCCAATAACAAAGAGTCGCCATTCCACTCAAACCCATAGCTTGACTGATAGGCGATTTTTATTAGCTTTTGCCATTTTTGTTTATGGTTAATTTCTTGATTGATGCGTTTTAGCTTTCGATCCAAAAACCCTACACGCTCATGCAAGGCGATAATTTCACCTGTTTGCATTTCATAGCGATTGGCAATATAAGGTGCTTCACCGCAAGTGATCTCAAGCCAAGTGCGTGCAATATAGGTGGATAAATCATCCTCTTGGTAATTGTTATCCAATTCATCATTTTGTTTTTTCACCACCCAACTTGGCGTAAAAACCTCAGCTTTGGATTTGGTGCGTTCTTTTTGCCGCTCTTTTGATTTTAGAGCTCTTGGCACGATTAAATTTCCCTTCTCACCCGTGATCAAATCGGGTGTTATTTGGCAATTTTTACCGTATTTTTCACCGTGATCTGCATAATTATCATTTGCCCAAATGATGTTCTTTTTCTTTTTGGTATAAAAAGATGTGGTTCTGTCTCGTAATAAAATTTCCAACAGCTCAGATGAATATTGATATAAGGCGTTTTCAGAAAGGTTGGCAACAGTTAAGTCAATTAGATGTTGCTCAAGCTCATCTTGAGTTTTAGTTTTGGCGGTATCGGTCATTTTGCACCGCCTGTTAGAGAGCTTAAGAAATTTTGGACAACAAAAAGTCCGCCCAAGATACTAGGCAGACTTGAAGTGATAGATGGGTTTTTATGAGAAAATTGAGACGAAATCAACCAACGCTGAACGCTGAACGCTGAACGCTGAACGCTGAACGCTGAACGCTGAACGCTGAACGCTGAACGCTGAACGCTGAACGCTGAACGCTGAACATTATCAGAAAGTATTTAGACATTGCAAGCATTTTTTTTGGTAAATAAAGTATTTCATTATAAACAAAGACAGTATGAAATTAAACCATCTTGTATGTTTTATCGCACTTCCCCATGCCCAAAGACCACCCATTTTTCGGAAGTCAGTCCATGCAGACCTACAGGTCCTCGGGCGTGGATTTTATCGGTTGAGATACCAATCTCAGCACCCAAGCCATACTCAAAGCCATCAGCAAATCGGCTAGATGCATTGACCATCACACTCGATGAATCGACACGACGGATAAAGGCATTGGCGGTGGTATAGTTCTCAGTGATGATGACATCGGTATGATGGCTGCCGTAGTGATTGATATGACTGATGGCATCATCGAGACTGCCCACCACCTTGATTGCCAAGATTGGTGCCAGATACTCTGTGTACCAGTCGTCTTCTGTCGCCGGCTGATAAGCATCACTCTGCCCAAGTATGCCTTGACTGACTGGGCATAAGCGAAACTGCATGGCACTGTCTGCATCCATCATTGCCTGTGTGATGGCAGGCAACAGCTGTTCTGCGATAGCTTCATGCACCAGTAGCGTCTCCATGGTGTTACAGGTGCCATAGCGAGAAGTTTTGGCATTGGTAGCGACTTGGATCGCCATCGTATGATTGGCATCTTGATCGATATAAGTGTGGCAATTACCGTCCAAATGCTTAATCACTGGCACCGTTGCACCATGACTGATTCGCTCAATCAGCCCCTTGCCACCACGGGGAATAATCACATCGACCGACTCTTTCATAGTGATTAGGCTATCCACCGCCGAGCGATCTGTGGTCGCTAGCACCTGCACCACATCCTGTGGCAGACCTGCCATACTCAGCCCTGCATGGATGCAAGCTGCGATGGCTTGGTTGGAATGATACGCCTCAGAACCACCCCGCAAGATGATGGCATTGCCCGATTTGATGGCAAGGCTTGCTGCCTCGATGGTGACATTTGGACGGGATTCATAAATCATACCGACGACACCAAGCGGTACACGCATCTTACCCAGCTGAATGCCTGATGGGCGATAGGTCATGTGACTGATCTCACCCACAGGATCAGGCAGCGCGATCACATCATCGAGCGATGCGATCATGCCATCAAAACGCGTTTCATTAAGCACCAAGCGATCCAAGAGCGATGCCTCAAGCTCATTATCTTGCCCTGCTTTGACATCGATGGCATTGGCATCGAGCACGGCTTGTTTTTGCTCTATCAACGCCTGCTTGATGCAGCTTAGGGCATGGTTTTTGGTCTTCGTGTCGGCACCAGCAAGGTGAGCTGCGGCAGCTTTGGCTTGGCGACCGACTTGAGTCATGTATGTGGCGACATCGTCAACTGGCTGATTGAATGGCTGTTTTGCTGTCATATTTCCCTCTGTGGCGCTTTTATGGTCTGGCTTTTGATTTATCTTAATATACAATCGCTCACCCATTGTAAGCATAAACCACACAAAATGCCACCGCTGAATTATTGCCAATTGTAATAAATATAGAAAAAATTGCGAAAAATATTGCCTTTATTGAATTTTTGGGTAAAAATATAGTGATGCATTTTGTCTTTTGGGTAAGCTTAGCCATTGACAGCATCACCAGATCAGACATTTATTATGGCAGCTATGCCTATTATTCAGGAATTTACATGACCGATTTACGCCCGATTGCCCTTGATTTACAAGACATTCACAAAAGCTATGGTTCGCTTGATGTGTTAAAAGGCGTGTCTTTGACGGCGTATGATGGCGATGTCATCAGCATTTTGGGTTCGTCAGGTTCGGGCAAATCCACTTTGCTGCGCTGCATTAATCTGCTAGAAAATCCCACCTCAGGCAAGATCATTGTCGGTCAAGAAGAGCTTAAGCTTAAGGCCAAAAAAGGCGAGTTGGTGGCCGCTGATAGCAAGCAGCTAGAAAAATTGCGCTCAAAGATCGGCTTTGTCTTCCAAAGCTTCAACCTATGGCCGCACAAAACCATCCTCCAAAACATCATCGAAGGCCCAACTCAAGTGCTGGGCATCAGCAAGGATGAAGCCATCCAAGAAGCCGAGCGACTGCTTGCCAAAGTCGGCCTATTGGACAAAAAAGATGCCTATCCTGATAATCTATCGGGTGGTCAGCGTCAGCGCGTCGCCATCGCGCGTTCGCTTGCAATGAAGCCACAAGTGCTTTTGTTTGATGAACCGACATCGGCACTTGACCCTGAACTGGTCAATGAAGTGCTGGCAGTGATGCGTGAGCTGGCCGCCGAAGGTCGCACCATGCTGATCGTCACTCATGAGATGCGTTTTGCTCGTGAAGTCTCAAGCAAAGTCGTCTTCTTGCATCAAGGCCGCATCGAAGAGATCGGTACGCCAGAAGAAGTGTTCGATAATCCCAAATCAGCACGCGTGCGTGAGTTTATGGCATCACATCGATGAGTATGGCGCCAAGTTTTTGCCTTTTATATTAAACTGCTCTGATACTGACACCAAGCTTTGCCATAGCCAAAGATCCGTTTTAGCCAATATTAGCCCAAGGAGTTTTTTCATGATCAAACCATTTGCCCTACTGTCTGTGGCAGCCGTGACACTGGTTGGCTGTGCCAAACAAGACGCCCCAGCGGCAGCAGATGCTGCGCCAGCTGCCGAACAGCGCAACATCGTCATCGCCACAGAAGCAGCATACCCTCCATTTAATGACACCGACGCCAATGGCAATATCGTCGGCTTCGATGTCGATGTGATGAATGCGCTGTGTGCCGAGATGAATGCCAAGTGTCAAATCGTCGCCCAAGATTGGGATGGTCTAATTCCAAGCCTACTGGCGAATAAATACGATGCCATCATCGCAGGCATGTCCATCACCCCAGAGCGTCAAGCGCAGGTCGATTTTTCAGATTCTTATTTTTCAAATACCATTGTCTGGCTGGCCAAAAACGATGGCAGCTTTGACCCAAATAACATTACCAACAAAACCCTAGCAAGCCAACGCTCAACCACTGGCGCAGCTTATATCAGTGAGCGCTTTGATGACAAAGATGGCAACCGTGTCAATCTGTACGACACCTACACCAATGCCTATTTGGACATGAAATCTGGCCGCAGTGACGCTGTGATGGCCGAAAAAGTCTCAGCATCTGATTGGCTAAAACAACCAGGCAACGAAGCCTTTGGTCTGATCGGCGATGAGATCGACAATAACGACAATCTAGGCATCGCTGTACGCAAAGGTGACAGCCTAAAAGCTGATTTTGATGCTGCATTGGCCGCCATTAAAGCAAATGGCAAATTGGCAGAAATTGAAAAAGCTCATTTTCAATGATCACAAACCGCGCGCCCATCGTGGTGCGCCATGATGTTAAAAAGTGTTAGAATCAATTTTTTGTCGGACAACTAAGGAGCATGTCATGAAAGCAATCCAATTTACCACCGCACTGTTGGCAGCCGCTGTCTTGGCAGCATGCAGTAACGACCAGCCTGCCCAAAGCCAAACGGCCGCAAGCACCGATTCGGGCGCGACTAAGGACATCATCATCGCCACCGAATCGAGTTTTAAGCCATTTAGCTATTTGGACAATCAAGGCAATTTGGTTGGCTTTGAGATCGATCTTGCCAATGCGTTGTGTGAGCAAATGCAAGCCAACTGCACCATCGTTAGCCAAGATTGGGACAGCCTGATTCCAAGTTTGAATGCCAATAAATCAGACGCGATCATGGCTGGCATGTCAATCACCGAAGAGCGCTTAAATGCAGTGGATTTTAGTGAGCCGTATTTTGACAATACTTTGGTACTGATTGGTAAAAAAGGCGACCCAACCACCATTGATGGTGTTCAAGGCAAGACCGTTGCCACCCAGCAAGCCACCGTTTCAGCAGAATATCTGGCCAAAAACCATCCAGGCGCTATCGTAAAGACCTATGATAAGCAAGACAATGCCTATCTGGATCTGACTGCAGGCCGTGCCGATTACATGCTGTCTGATGTCGTACCTGTGTCTGATTGGCTAAAAACCGACGCTGGTGCCAATTATGAAATCAAAGGCACGCCGATCGATATCGGTGATAAAGTTGGTATCGCAGTTCGCAAAGGCGATGCACTAAAAGCAGACTTTGATGCGGCATTGGCCAGCCTAAAAACCAATGGTAAGTACGACGAGATCGTCGGCAAATATTTTGACGCGCAAGCGGTCGCTCAATGATTTGATAGATCGGCTTAGGTTGACATGCCCAAGCCGATCGGCCAGCACATAAGCCAAATTACCAATCACCATCAAGGAGTAGATTATGAAATTAAAAACATTCGGACTGATGGCAGCCATGATGGCGACGATCGGCCTGACTGCCTGTGGCGGTCAAACTGACAGCACGCCTGCTGCCACTGATGGCGTTATTCGCATCGCCACTGAAGGCGCTTATGCACCGTTTAACTATACCAATGCCGATGGCAGTTTGGGCGGTTTTGACGTGGATATCGCCAATGCGCTATGCGCCAAGATGCAAGTAGAATGTCAAATCAGCGCTCAAGATTGGGACGGCATCATTCCTGCACTTAAAACTGGCAAATTTGATGCCATCGTCGCAGCAATGTCGGTGACACCAGAACGCAGCGAGCAAGTGGATTTCAGTCAGCCGTATTACATCAACTCATTGGTATTTTTGGCAAAAAAAGGCTCAACATTTAACCCAAGTGATGCCGCTGCCATCGAATCGGCAAAAATCGTCGCTCAGCGTTCGACCATTTCAAGTCAATGGCTAACCCAAACTTATCCAAACAGCCAACCACAGCTGTATGACACCTTGGATAATGCCTTTATGGATCTGGGCAATGGCCGTGCCGATGCCATGATTTCTGACAAATTACCAGCATTGACTTGGCTTAACTCTGATGTTGGCCAAGGCTTTGAGATCAAAGGCGGCGACATTGACATCGATGATAAGATCTCCATCGCTGTCGATAAAGGCAACAGCGAGCTGTTAAAACGATTTGATGATGCTTTGGCAGCCATCAAAGCCGATGGCACTTATCGCCAAATCGCCGTCAAGCATTTTGGTGAAGAAGGTGTGCCAGCTGGCATGGAATGATTTTAACGATGCGATCATCGGCCAAACCCAGCTTTCGGTGATGCCATCTCACCGAAAGCTTAGGCGCTTGCCAGTTTTTGGCATCGCGTGATATGGATGGCAATTTTACCACAGTTATCAGCACTCATTTTGTAGGCATTAAGGTATGAAGCGTGTTTGACTTACAAGGCTACGGCCCGCTTTTGATAAAAGGCACTCTCTTAACCATTCAGCTGGGCTTGGCCAGTTTGGTGTTTGGCCTGATTTTTGGTTTATTGGGCGCACTGGCCAAACTGTCGGGCGTTTGGATTTTGGAAAAAATTGCCAACGCCTACACCACTGTCATCCGCGGCATTCCTGAGCTGCTGATGGTATTTTTTATCTATTTTGGCGGCAGTTTGATTTTGGCAGCTGTTCTTAAGCAGTTTGGTTATACAGGTCGCATTGACATCAGTCAATTTTGGGCTGGCGTAGCAGCATTGTCCATCATGTTTGGTGCCTATGCCACCGAAGTATTTCGCATGGCGATCCAAGACATCCCAAAAGGCCAATGGGAATCAGCTCAAAGCATCGGCATGACGCCCTTTCAGACCTTTCGCCGCATCATCTTGCCACAGATGTGGATGGTGGCATTGCCAGGCCTTGGCAACCTAACCTTGGTACTGCTTAAAGACACCGCATTGGTTTCATTGATCGGTCTTAAAGATCTGATGTACTATGCTGGGCGTGCAGGTCAGACCACTCAGCAGCCCTTTACTTTTTTGTTGGCAGCAGCAGTGATTTATTTGGCATTGACCTCGATCATCACGCTTGTGATGACATGGTTTGAGTCTCGTGCCAATCCTGCGGCTCGCTACGCCAAACAATTACGCAAGCTGGGGGTGAAATCATGAGCTGGAATTGGCAAGCGATCATCGAACATTTCCCCGAGCTACTCAAAGCCTCACTTACCACCATTGAACTGGTCGTCATCTCTTGCGCGATCGGTTTGGTGTTTGGCGTTTTATTAGGCTTATGGCGATTATCGCCGATACTTTGGCTGCGCGCTTTGCCTGCAGCATACATTTTTTTCTTTCGCGGGACACCGCTGCTCGTGCAGATTTTCTTGATCTATTATGGCTTGGGTCAATTTGCCACTTTCAGAGAGTCGGTGCTATGGGGGCCAGTATTCAGCCAAGCTTATTGGTGTGCGATCATTGCCTTTACCTTGAATACCTCGGCGTATATCGGTGAAATCGTGCGCGGTGCCATCTTGGCAGTACCAAAAGGTGAGCTTGAGGCAGCCGATGCCATCGGCATGTCAAAACTCCAAAAGCTCAAACGCATCACCCTGCCACGAGCGTTTGGCATCATGATTCCTGCTTATAGCAATGAGGTGATTTTTATGCTCAAAGGCAGTGCTTTGGCGTCGGCCATCACTGTGGTTGAGCTGATGCATACCGCCAAAAACATCATTTCAGTCACCTATTTGACTTTAGAAATGTACTTTGCTGCAGGGGTGATTTATCTGGTGATCAGCTGGATTTTCCTATTTGCCTTTAGACAATTTGAACGCCATATCAATCGCCACAAGCGCTATGTCCCACCTGTCGTCAACAACCCCAATCCTCCGATTTAAGGATTTGCCATGACTCTACACACCATCATCTTAGCCGCCGGCAAAGGCACTCGCATGAAATCACGCCGCCCAAAGGTACTACAAACCTTAGCGGGTAAGGCATTGGTTCGCCATGTGCTTGATACTTGCCAAAGCATTCAATCTGACAGCACAGTGCTAATTTATGGCTTTGGTGGTGAGATGGTCAAGGCGGATTTAGCGGATTATGCCGTGACATTTGCCGAGCAAGCCGAACAACTGGGTACAGGTCATGCGGTCAAGATGGCACTACCGCACTTGCCTGCCGATGGTAAAAGCTTGATTTTGTATGGCGATGTGCCGCTAACCCAAGCGGATACCTTGACCAAGCTTGTTGAAGCAAACACCGACGGCATCTCAATGCTGACCTTGAATGTTGCCAATCCATTTGGACTAGGTCGCATCATCCGCGAAGATGGCAAAGTCGTCGCCATCGTTGAGCAAAAAGATGCCACCGATGCCCAAAAAGCCATCACCGAGATTAACAGCGGCATCTACTGCGTGGACAATGCCCTACTGCATAAATACCTACCAATTCTCAGTAATGACAATGCCCAAGGCGAATACTATCTGACCGATATCGTCAAGCTTGCTGTCGCTGATGGCGTCACCATCGCAACCATCGCCCCAGAGTATGAGTTTGAAATCGAAGGCGTCAATGACCGCATTCAGCTTGCCGCCCTTGAACGCACTTATCAAGCCCATCAAATCCATGCCCTACAAATCGCAGGCGTACAATTTGCCGACCCAAGCCGAGTCGATATCCGCGGCACCTTGACAGCGGGCAATGATGTATTTATCGACATCAACACCGTCTTTATCGGTGATGTCAGCCTAGGTGATGGCGTGCAGATTGATGCAGGTAATGTGATTAGCAACACCAGTATCGGTGCAGGCACGCACATCAAACCAAACTGCGTCATCGATGACAGCATCATCGGTGCTGATGTCACCATCGGGCCATTTGCACATCTGCGTCCAAAGACCGTACTGGCAGACAAAGTCAAAATCGGCAACTTTGTCGAAACCAAAAAAACCCAAGTCGGTCTGGGTAGCAAAATCAACCACCTAAGCTATGTTGGCGATGCCACCTTGGGTGTTGATGTCAATATCGGTGCAGGGGTGATTACTTGCAATTATGATGGCGTGAATAAATTTAACACCACCATCGGTGATAACGCCTTTGTGGGTAGTAACTCAAGCCTAGTCGCCCCTGTCAAAGTCGGCAAAGGCGCGACCATCGGTGCAGGCTCAGTCATCACCAAAGATACACCAGATGATAAGCTGTCTTTAGCACGCGCTCGCCAAACCACCATTGATGGTTGGCACCGCCCCACCAAAAAATAAGCCCAAAAAAACTGCCGCTCATCTTGAACGGCAGTTTTTTTATCAAATTACTTGTGCTGACCAAGTTTGGCACTGATCTCACGCAGCAGCAAAACCTCTTCTGATGGCTCTTCTGGCGCAGCAGGCTCTTCTGATTTGCGGCGTAGACGGTTCATGCCCTTGACCATCATAAAGATGATGAACGCTAGGATGATGAAGTTAATCACCACTGTGATGAAGCTGCCATAAGCAAGCATCGGTGCGCCAGCTTCTTTTAGCGCATCATAAGTCATCGGCACGCCAGCAGGGGCATCGCCAAGCAAAATAAACATGTTTTTAAAATCAAACTCGCCACCCATGATGAATGAGATGATCGGCATGATGATGTCTTCTACCAGCGAAGTGGTGATCTTACCAAATGCAGCACCGATGATCACACCGACTGCCAAATCCATCACATTGCCTTTTAGGGCAAATTCTTTAAATTCTTGAAGCATACTCATAATAGTTACTCAATTTATATCAGTCAACAAAAAATACCCAATCTTCGGCAAATGGCGACATTTACACGAATGAGATCAGGTATTGCCAATTTTGCGATGCACAGTTGCACCAAAATGCGGTCATTTTAGCACAGCTGTGCAGAGTTTCTGTAGCATTTGATGGTGGCTGTGTTAAGGAATGTTACAGCCACCATCAAATTAGTCTTTTTTACGACCGAAACGCTTACGCTCATTTTCGGTCAAGTAACGCTTGCGGATACGGATGGATTTTGGTGTCACTTCAACAAGTTCATCATCTTCGATAAACTCCAGCGCTTGCTCCAGCGTATATTCAAGCGCAGGTGTCAAGATGATGGCATCGTCCGAGCCTGAAGCACGGATGTTGGTCAGCTGCTTGGCTTTGGTTGGGTTCACCACCATGTCATCCGAACGAGAGTTGATGCCAATGATCATGCCTTCGTACACTTCTAGCTGCGGCTTGGCAAACAGACGGCCGCGCTCTTGTAGACTAAATAGTGCATACGCCAAGCAAGTACCTGTGACCATCGATACCAAGACACCATTTTGGCGCTTGGCCACGCTGCCGTCTTTGGCAGGGCCATAATGCGAGAAGCTTGAGGTCATGATACCCGTACCTGATGTCATGGTCAAAAATGCCGAGCGAAAACCGATCAAACCACGAGACGGTACGGTAGCTTCGATGCGGATACGGCCTTTGCCATCGACTTCCATATTGGTCAAGTCGCCCTTACGGTTGCCCATCTCTTGCATGACTGCACCTTGGTGCTGCTCTTCAACATCAAAAGTGACATTTTCATAAGGCTCGCACATTACGCCATCAATTTCTTTCATGATGACCTGCGGACGAGATACGCCCAGCTCAAAGCCCTCACGACGCATATTCTCAATCAATACTGATAAGTGCAATTCACCGCGGCCTGAGACTTTGAATTTCTCTGGGCTGTCAGTATCCTCGACACGCAATGCGACATTGTGGATCAGCTCACGGTCTAGGCGCTCACGGATATTACGCGAGGTGACAAACTTACCTTCTTTACCAGCAAATGGTGAATCATTAACCTGAAAAGTCATCGATACCGTTGGCTCATCGACGCTCAAAGCAGGCAGAGCCTCGACATGCTGCGGATCGCAGATGGTGTCAGAGATATTCAGTGCATCAATACCAGTGATACAGACGATGTCGCCTGCTTGCGCCGAATCGACATCCACGCGCTCAAGGCCATGATAGCCCATGATTTTTAGGATACGGCCGTTACGCTTGTTGCCATCTTTATCGATGACAGTCACAGGGGTATTGGTCTTGACCGAACCACGCTGAATACGGCCGACACCGATGACACCAACGAAGCTGTTATAGTCAAGGCTTGAGATTTGCATTTGGAAAGGACCATCAACATTGACCTTTGGCGGCTCGACGATATCAACGATGGTCTCAAACAGTGGCGTCATATCAGAGGCCAGATTATCCGGCTCAAGACCTGCGATACCATTGATGCCTGATGCATAGACGATCGGGAAATCAAGCTGCTCATCGGTCGCTTCCAAGCTGTCAAACAAATCAAATACTTGATCAATCACCCAGTCAGCACGCGCAGCAGGCTTATCGATTTTGTTGATGATGACGATTGGTTTTAGACCACGCGCAAAAGCCTTTTGGGTGACAAAGCGGGTCTGTGGCATTGGGCCTTCTTGTGAATCGACCAACAAAAGCACGCAATCGACCATCGACATCACGCGCTCAACCTCACCACCGAAGTCGGCGTGGCCTGGGGTATCGACGATGTTAATGCGGTACTCAGTACCTGTGCGACCGTCCGTCCATTTGATGGCGGTGTTTTTGGCCAAAATGGTGATGCCACGCTCAGATTCCAATGCGTTAGAATCCATCACGCGTTCGATTTCGCCTGAGCGCTCGCCCAGTGCGCCAGACTGCTGAAGAAGTTTATCAACTAGGGTAGTTTTACCGTGGTCAACGTGAGCAATGATTGCGATGTTACGCAAGTGCTTGATGTCGTTTGCCATAAATACTCATATAAAATTGTGAATCTTAGCAATATGCCAGATTTGGTGAAAATTTCTTGATACAATATCTTATCCCAGGATTTTGGGATAACTGCTTATTATACCATAAAACCTTGGTATTTTTAAAATATTTGATAAAACAGTGAAATATCAATGCTTAAATAAGCCAGACCTTATCATTCTGTCGGCAAGCAGGTGGTACTAAAACAAAAAGCCACCCAAATGGGTGGCTTTTTTTGCGTATGATCTACCAAAAGATCATTAGCTGTTTGCTAAATTATGGTTGAACAACCATGTCTTTAGTTTGATCTACAGTGGTAGTCTTAGTACCAGTGATCACAGCTTCTACGCGACGGTTCATTGCACGGCCTTCAGCAGTATCGTTTGGAGCGATCGGACGATCGAAGCCATAACCTACTGCATTTAGACGGTTTGGAGCGATACCAAACTCGTTAGAAAGCATAGACTTCACAGCGTTCGCACGAGCTTCAGATAGGCGTTGGTTGTAACGCGCATTTGAGCGAGCTGAATCACGAGAAGCGTGGCCTTCGATTACTGCAGTTGCGTTCGGGAATTCTTGCATTTGTGCAGCGACTTTAGCAACTTCTTCACGGTATTGTGGTTTGATTGCTGATTTGTCGTAGTCGAAGAATACGCGTAGTTCTTGGCGTAGCTCTTCTACTAGGTTAACTTGTACTGGGCAGCCGCGAGCGTCAACAACAGTATTTACTGGAGTGTCTGCGCATGCGTCTAGGTGATCAGGCACACCGTCACGGTCAGAATCAACAACCACATCATCGATCACAACTGGAGCTACTGGCTCAACTTGTGGAGCTACTGGTACTACAGGAGCCAAACGACCGCCTAGAGTTACTTCTAGACCTGCTAGAGCTTTACCTTGAGTCCAGCTGTTGTCTAGGTTGTGCTCAGCACGGACTTCGCCACGAAGTGCCAATGCGTCATTGATTAGGTAGCGTGCGCCTAGACCTAGGTTAGCGATGGTGTCTTTACCAGCGTCAGCAACTACAGAACCTGCATCAACTTGACCAGATAGACCAGTTTGAGTTAAAGTTGCTGAGTATGTAGCATCATTTTCGATGCTAGTTTTTTGCATACCACCACCAACTAGCACATATGGCTTGAACTTGGTAGCTGGGTTGTAGCCAGAGAACTGCTCAGTACCGATTAGGAAGTTTGCAGAGATGTTCTCTTGTTCAGCGCTGAAACGGTTTTGATCAGCGGCATAGTAAGAATCTTCTGATGCACGCGCTGATGGGTTGGTTACGCCATATTCAACTTGTAGTTGAGTAGATGGAGTTAGCTCAACACCCAATGCTAGGCCAGTGTATAGGTCGCTTTTTAGCGCTACACCACCGTTTGTTGGATTTGTAACGCCATCACGAGCTTCATTTAGTTGACGGCCAGTTTCGAAAAGACGGCGTTGCTTTTCAGCAGCTGCGTCTTCTTGTACATAGTTGTAACCGATAAGCGGAGTTACAGTTACGCCAGCAGATGCTGCAGTTGCAGCGCCAGCAGCCAAAACTGCAAGAGCGATTTGATTAAATTTCATAAATTCCTCCAAGGAATGGTTGGTTTTTCAAGATTACCGTGCCTATTGTAGCATAGTTATCCGTAATCTGCCAATAATCTGTTACAATTTTTGTAACTTTGCAGATGCAGCCATGCCGTTTTAGGCTTTTATCGCGGCTTGTATTAAAAGCTTAACGGTAAATGAAATTATTTACAACCCCTTTTTTGTGAAAAATCACATAATATTACACAAAAATCCTATTTTTTTACGATTTTTTGCCCGATATGACAATTATGTGTCAATTTATGCCAAAAACGCCGCCTTCATCGCCTTAACCGCTTGATCTAGACCTATAAACACCGCATCAGCGATCAGCGCATGGCCGATGTTGAGCTCATGAATGCCATCAATTTGGGCGATGGCAGCGACATTTTGGCGTGTCAAACCATGCCCTGCATTAACCAAGATTGTTGATTTCGCCTTGGCATGGGCGACGGCTGCCTTGATGCGACTCAGCTCATCGGCAGTCTTGGCAGCATCGCCATCAAGTGTGGCGTGTGCATAGGTGCCTGTGTGCAGCTCGATGGCATCAGCACCCAAAGTGATGGCGGTATCGATTTGATGAATATCAGGGTCAATAAACAGCGATACTTGAATGCCTACTGCCTGCAATCGATCGATAAACTCACCCAAATTTGGCAGATTGGCGATATCTAGCCCACCTTCGGTGGTCAGCTCTTGGCGTTTTTCGGGAACCAGACACACCCACGCAGGTCGCACATCTAGGGCAATCGCTAGCATCTCATCAGTGACCGCCATTTCTAGGTTCATGCGTGTGGTCAGTCGCTTTGCCATCTCATAGACATCCGCGTCACGGATATGGCGACGATCTTCACGCAGATGCAAGGTGATGCCTTCAGCGCCCGCCTGCTCACAAATCAGTGCACCTTCGATTGGGCAAGGATAGCCGACACCACGAGCATTACGCAGTGTGGCAATATGATCGATATTGACGCCTAATAGCGGTGTATTCATGGATAAACTTCCTTTATTGCGGGTTCATATAACGGATACTCTGTTGCCATAGCGTGCGACTATTGAGTGGCTTGTAGTCCAAAAGTGCATCCATCAGCTCTTTTTGTAATTGGCTCAATTGTGGCATCCACTCTAGCTGTGCTTGCGTATCGCCTACTGCATTCGCCATCCTAAGCAGCTCATCGCCACGATAGCGTTGTCGGCTTAATTTCACCGTTTGGCCATAGCGATCTGCCACGCCTGCCACATCAGGGACAAAGCCCGTCAACGGCACAAAGCGATACACGGTATCAGCGTCGATCGGCACGCCATCACCATCCACCTGATAATCCATCGCCACGCCAAGCTCATCAAATAACGCCTGCTCAAACTGGCGCAAATACAGTCGCATCGCCTGCATCTCATCAGTATCATCAAGCTTTAGTCGGTCAAGCGCGTGCAGTTTGGTGGTTTTGGTGTGATACACTTGCCAAAGCTTGGGGCAAGGATTTTCGGTAGCCAAAAGCTTATACAGCACTTCATTCATATACAAAAGTGCATATTGTACCCGCCCTTTGATCAGATGATAATTCACCGCATCCATCTGTGGTGTTGGCACATCATCAATATCTATACCATCGCACATCGCCCCAAAGTCTGGATGAAAGCCCAGACTGATTTGGCTAAAGCTTTTTAGGGCATTGACACCATTTGCCATCAGCCAAATTGGTGCAAACAGCGGCATCCCCCGAGCACCCACGCCATGCACCACCCCATGCTCATAGCTGAAAAACTGATAAATCGCACGTTTTTCTTGATAAGCCCGACTGTGCAACAGATAGCCATTGAGTGCGGTGACACGCATGATATTCTTCCAAAAAGCTTAAGTAAAATCAATAACCTAAGCTATTTAATGCACGTTCATCATCCGACCAGCCACGCTTAACTTTCACCCACAAGGTCAGCATGATTTTACGGTCAAACAGCACTTCCATATCTTTACGAGCATCGATACCGACTTGCTTAATACGAGCGCCTTTATCACCAATGATGATGGATTTTTGACCTGCTCGCTCCACAAAAATCGTCGCATCAATAAAAGTCACCGCACGACGCCATTTGCCTGTCTCAGGGTCTTGGTGCGCAGGTTCATCTTTAAAGGTGTCAATCTGCACAGTCAAATCATAAGGCACTTCATCACCTGATGTACGCATGATTTTTTCACGGATAATCTCCGATGCCAAAAAACGCTCCGAGCGGTCAGTGATCTGCTCAGCATCAAAAATTGCAGGACGTACAGGCAGATAGTCACCAATCACCTGCACCAAGCGTTCTAGATTGTGGCGACGCAGTGCCGATACGGGTACGATGTCAGCAAAATCAAAACTCTCGCTAAAGCTCTCGATGTGTGGCAACAGCTGTGATTTATCCTTAATGGTATCCGCCTTATTGATTACCAATACCACAGGCAGATTGGTCGCTGATAATTTTTCGAGTGTCAATAAATCATCTTCACGCCACTGCAGTCCATCGACCACAAACAGCACCAAATCGACATCTTGCAGTGCCGAAATCGCCGCTTTGTTCATACGCTCATTGATCGCGCGTACTTCTTTACTGTGAATACCTGGGGTATCGACAAAAACAATTTGCATCTCATCATTGGTCAAGATGCCATGAATGCGATGACGCGTGGTCTGCGGTTTTCGTGAAGTGATGGAGAGTTTTTGACCCAATAAGTGGTTCATCAGCGTCGATTTGCCAACATTTGGACGGCCGACAATCGCCACAAAACCAGCCTTAAAAGCGTCATTGGTCGGGGTTGATTGGCTGTCAAAAAACGCCGCAATGGTGTCTTCGGTGCTTACAGTTTTGGTGTCGTCAGTCATGTGATTCCTTGGCTTATATAAGATTAGCTTTGTGATAGTTTATTGAGCTGATTGATCATCAATTCAGCGCATTTTTGTTCAGCGATACGGCGTGATGTACCTGTCTCGGTGATGGCATGCGCGCCAGTAACCGCCACAGTACAGCGCACAACAAAGGTTTGATTTGGCGCATTGCCTTGGGTCTCAATGAGATCATAGATCGGCAGCGGCAGCTGATTGGCCTGCAGCAGCTCTTGCAGACGCGATTTGGCATCTTTTAAGACTTGCTCTTGACCGACTTCATCCATCAGATCGCCATACCAGTCCATCACCAGACGATGAATCAAGTCATCATCACGGCTGTCTAGATATATTGCTGCGATCAATGCTTCAACTGCATCCGCCAAAATCGATGCACGATGGCGACCGCCGCCCTTACGCTCGCCTACACCAAGGATCAGATGGCGTGACAGCTCAAGCTTTTCGGCAATTTGCACCAGCGTCTCTTGGCGCACCAAAGTCGCTCGCATACGCGTCAGCTTGCCTTCATCATGATGTGGATAACGCAAAAATAGGCTGCGCGCAATGATCACACCAAGCAATGCATCGCCCAAAAATTCCAATCGCTCGTAGCTGTTTTTGGGATCATAAGAGCGGTGCGTGAGAGCGCGCCTAGGCAGACTTGAATCACTAAACTGATGGCCAAGTTTTGCCGACAGCACAGGCAATCCTTGCTCAAAATCGGTAAAATAAGGCATCTGCCCTAAAGATTTTTGGGCAGTTTTTGGGCTTTTGACAATTTTTATGGTTTTTTTATTCACTCATGGATCCTGATGTCGGCTCGCGGGCAACTGTCTCAATCAATCGCGCCATTTCGGCCAAAAGTCGGTAGATTCAAGCCTGGTTCTTTGTGCATCCAGATATAAGTGGCCTTGCCTGATAAATTGGCCTCAGGCACAAAGCCCCAAAAGCGGCCATCTTGGCTGCGATCGCGGTTATCACCCAGCACGAAATATTGTCCCTCTGGCACTGTAACACGCCACTGACTGCCGCCAACGGATGCCTCAGGGCTTTGTAGTACCAGTGCTTCATCAGGATGAATGCCCTGCTCACCGACATAGCGTGCCAAATAAGTATGCTCACCCAGCTGCTCGGTCTGATAGCGCGCATAACGCTCTTCTTCGCGACCCAGTGCAGCGCGATCAGTATCACTGATTGGCTGCTGATTGATCACGCCAGGATACATCTGATCAACCAACGGCTGCGGCATATCGTATTGGGCGGGTGTGGTATTTACCCCCTCACCATTGATTGACAGCACCCCTTTATCAAAGCTCACCGTATCACCAGGCAGGCCAATCACACGCTTGATGAAATACACTTTATCATTTACAGGATAACGAAATACCGCCACATCGCCACGCTCAGGCGAGCCCGTGTCTAGGATTTTGGTATGGGTAATCGGCAAGCGTAGGCCATAAGCTGATTTATTGACCGCAATAAAATCACCCGTATAAAGCGTCGGTACCATCGATGAGGATGGGATATTAAACGGCTCAACGATAAAAGAGCGGACAATCACAATCACCGCAAGCACTGGCAAAAATTCATACGCCCAGCGAACTAAGGTCGATTCGCTTGGCGGATTGCCTTTTAAACTTGCCAATCTGACACGACTGGCAACGAAGTCCTGATGCGCCGATTGTACTGCTGCAGGCGTCGTTTCGTTTGGGATATAAGCTTCGGCATTGGCAGTGATTTGATGGCTGGCCAAGGCAGCATTCATGCGCATACGCTGTTTTTCATGCGCGTCTTCAGCTTGTTTGATGTCTGTGTGATAAGATTTGACAACACGGTGCTGCTTTAAAATCAGCACATCCAGCAGCCAAACCAGCAAAAACACCAAAGTAACCGGCACAAGAATCAAATTAATATCAAAATCCACCAAACTCTCCTACAGCTGTGATGCTAGGCGTGATTGCCATTGGCATAGTATAACAACTGCTTGTATCATCTATTAGTCAATTATTAGTCAATCGGTATAAAATATGTACAAATTATTCAATCAAACTGCTTGATTCATCTTAGCTATCAACTTTGAGCACTGCTAGGAACGCTTCTTGTGGGATTTCGACACTGCCCACTTGCTTCATGCGTTTTTTACCTGCTTTTTGTTTTTCAAGTAGCTTTTTCTTACGGCTGACATCACCACCATAACACTTGGCAAGGACATCTTTACGCATGGCTTTGACCGTGCTGCGCGCGATGATTTGACTGCCGATGGCTGCTTGGATGGCGACATCAAACATTTGGCGCGGAATCAGCTCTTTCATCTTCTCAACAAGCTGACCACCACGGCGACGTGCGTGCTCTTGATGGCAAATCATCGCTAGCGCATCGACTTTTTCGCCATTGATCAAGACATCGACACGCACCAGCTTATCGGCTTCATAGCGTTCAAAATTATAATCCAAAGACGCAAAGCCACGGCTAGCAGACTTCAATTTATCAAAGAAATCCATCACCACTTCGCCCATCGGGATGTCGAACACTACCTGCACTTGGCGTGCCATAAACTTCATATCCACCTGCACGCCACGACGCTCAATCGCAAGCGTGATGACATTGCCTAGATATTCTTGAGGGACTAGGATATGACATCTAGCAATCGGCTCACGGAACTCTGCGATTACGCCGACATCAGGCAGCTTGGATGGGTTATCCACATAGACGATATCGCCATTTTTCTTGACCACTTCATAAATCACCGATGGCGCAGTGGTAATCAAATCCAAGTCATATTCACGCTCAAGTCGCTCTTGGATGATCTCCATGTGCAACATGCCAAGAAAGCCACAGCGAAAACCAAAGCCCAATGCTTCAGAGGTATCTGGCTCAAAAAACAGTGCCGCATCATTGATTTGTAGCTTTTGTAGCGCTTCACGGAATTTTTCAAAATCGCTTGAATCAACAGGGAACATCCCAGCATAAACCTGCGGTGTCACCTTTTGAAAGCCTGGGATATTATCGACATCAGGGGTCTTGGCATGGGTGATGGTATCGCCCACCGGTGCACCTTGAATGTCCTTGATGCCCGCAATCACAAAGCCCACTTCACCAGCGTGCAGGACATCCGTCTCAAGTGATTTTGGCGTAAACACACCGATGGATGTCACCAGATGGCTCTCGCCAGTTGATTTGATAAAAATCTTATCGCCTTTTGCCACTGAGCCTTGGCGTACACGCACCAATGACACGACACCAAGATAATTATCAAACCAAGAATCAATAATCAGCGCTTGTAGTGGCGCGTCACGATCGCCCACCGGTGCAGGGATGCGTTCTACCAAGACTTGCAGTAGCTCATCCACACCCAGACCTGACTTGGCAGATACTCGCGGCGCATCCACCGCTTCGATACCGATGATGTCTTCGATTTCTTCGATGACGCGTTCAGGCTCCACCTGTGGCAAATCGATTTTGTTTAAAACAGGCAGTACTTCCAAGCCCTGCTCGACCGCTGTATAGCAGTTGGCGACTGACTGCGCTTCGACACCTTGGGCGGCATCAACCACCAACAATGCCCCTTCACACGCTGCCAAAGAGCGAGACACTTCATAACTAAAGTCCACATGGCCTGGGGTATCAATGAAGTTCAACTGATAACGCTCACCATTTGGATGATCGTAATACAAAGTCACCGACTGTGCCTTGATGGTGATGCCGCGCTCACGCTCGATGTCCATCGAGTCAAGCACCTGCGCCTGCATCTCACGGTCAGACAAGCCACCGCACACTTGGATAAAGCGGTCAGCCAGCGTACTTTTGCCGTGGTCAATGTGAGCAATGATCGAAAAGTTGCGAATCTTAGAAATATCAGTCGGTTTTTTGGCAGTCATAAAACACTCGGGGTGCGTTGGGATGATACAAGTTAAGTTAAACCAAATATTGTACCCCAATTGCTTGAGTTTCGCTATCTTTTATCATCAGTTGATAAAATAATTTTGCATAAAAAACGCCCATCATGGGCGTCGTATGCATGAACGGTCGTCAAAAGCTCGACAATCATCAGCCCAAGGATTGGTATTTGGATTTTTTTGGTGGCACACCCACTTCTTGGGCATGAATATAGGGCAATGCCCACGGTGAAGTGCCATAAAATGAGCCATTGAGCTGCGTTTGCTCGATCAGGTATTCACGAAACTTCAGATAAAACTCATAATCAGGCGCAGTTGGATGGCTCCAAAACTCATCTAGGCTTTGCTGATCGGTCAGCCCTTGGATGTCATACAATGCCCGACCCATGATTTTGGTGGGTTTTTTGTGATAAATCGACTGCAAGCCAGTGGTGCTATTGACCGTAATCATGCCGATGCTGTGGCGAATCAGACTTGGCAAGTGCATATCACAGCCATAATGCGCCCGTCCCGATACCCCAAGCTCATCCGCCCATTTGGCAATCAAGCCCTTATAATCCCGATGTCCACGATCCAGCGGATGATGCTTGAATAAAATCTGTGTGCCTTGTGGGGCAAATCTGGCAAATGACTCCATCACTTCTCGGATAAACTCAGTCACATCGGCATAATCGCTATGGTGAGTGATTTGCGAATCATTATGTACTTGTAAGCTAACCAAATAAAACTGGCCGCTTGCTTCATGCATCAAGCGTTTTTGTAGGGCTTTATCAGGATAATAACGCACCGCTTTACGAATCGGAGCGATCAGCCACGCCATCATCTCTTGCCAAATGGACAATCCCCGATAATGCTCATAGTGCGGATAATATCTTTGGCCAAGAAAAACGATGGCATAATAAACAATGCTTGCCACGCACAGTCGCCAAAAGCGATTGGCGGTGTATTTTGGCGCATCATTGGCTTGATCAAAACCTTCAATCATTGCAGGATTGAGCCGCGAGTAACCATTAATCCCATGCTCTTCAAGCGTGATATAATCTGGTCGCAGATACCCTTCTTCGAAGACGAAAAATGATACGCCCTGCTCAGCACAGACTGCTTTGGCAACCGTGTGGTACGGTCGGCAATCATTAAAGCAGACCACCGCATCGATTTGATGTTCGGCGATAAGTTGTGCGATGAATGTATCAAATTCAGCAAGCGACCCACGATAGTTGCTCATCTTGTCTTTATGACAATAAAAGAATGCATCGCCCGCGTTGAAATTAATCTTATGTACCGTGCGGCCACCATCCATCAAAAAGGTGGCAAAACGACAAAAAAACGTCCCCATCTTACCCTGTAAGAGCAAGATGCGACGGTGATCGAGCAGTCGTTTCATGGATGCAGACATAAGGTGTTCAACTTGATCAAGATGGCAAAATGGCTGTCTTTGATTAATTATCGTACAAATTAGCTTGCTATTTTAGCACAAATTAATCATTTTTCTTTTATCAAATCGTAAACTTACGTAGGCGCATAAAATTGGTTTTGGCCGCTTGGATGATGCGTTTTTTAAGAGGTGGCTTAGGAGCATCTTGCTGCTGATTGTACAGATAATCAATCACCTGCTCAACGCTGGCAAGACCATAACCATGCGGCAATCGATACATAGGATAGTCAATCAATGTGCCATGAATGAGCGCCTCTAGACTCAGTGGCACTTGGCGAGTGCGTCGTGCAATGGCGGCTTGTTTGGGCAGATTATCACTTTCAACAACATCAGTCGTCAAGCCAAATCCAGCATAAAATGGCATTCCATAACACACCACTGCCACACCTCGTAGCAGTGCCTCAAAGCCCGCCTGCGAGCTGATGGTATGTACCACATCACACACCGACAAGCACTGCGGCATGGCAGTATCATGAGCGATGATGTCGGCGAGGCTCAGCGTAGCATCATCGACTTTGCCCACACGTAGCCCTGCTTCAATATCAGGATGCGGCTTATAGATAATGATGTCATCGGGATGATCAGCTCGTACTCGTTTGAGCAGATCAGTATTAGTTTTGATGATGCTAGTGCAGTTTTGTACCGATGCATCGTCCTCGACTTGACCTACAGCCAAGCGCACTTTGGCAGATGGTTTTTGGACAATCAGCTGACTGAGTGAGTCGCTCAATGCATCATTGACTTTGCCGACATTGTATTTACTGACCTGTCTGTCAAGTAGTGATTGGTGTAAGAGCCTAGCACGCTCGGCTTGTTCATCATCCAAGGTGATGCTTTGTAAAATTTGTTCAAGTCGTGATGGAGTAGTAGCATCATAATACACGCCAACATCATCCATCACCACAGACAATGGCTCAAGCAGTGTCGCCCCAAGTCCGTTGGAGCGGATAAAGCCATCTTCCATGCAGATGATGGCAGGATTGGTTTGATTTTGATAAATATGGATTTTGTTAGCAAGGCTACGCTTAGCAGCCAAACCCCAAACCAAATACCGCTGATGCGGCTTATTTGACAAGGGTTTCAAGATTCGCTTATCATCTCTGGTTATCTGCCAAGACATGATATCATCGCCAAGCAAGGTTTGCAGTCTACTTTTAATTTTAAAAGTCAAATTCACCTCGGGGAAGCCGGCATAGCCTTTGACAAAGCCCACTTTCCATCGACTAAAATCATAAGCCAACAGATCGCCCGCCAAGTAAGATTGCCAATCACGATTGCGAATCAGATAGTCAATCACTGTCTCAATTTGACAGGCTTTGCCCGTGGCAGGATCGGCATAATGACTATAATCGATATAACTGGCAAAAAACAGCTGTTCAAGATTGACGGCACCCACACCCAATGCCGCTCGGCGTGCCTTGACTAGCCGATACAACTTTGCCATTTGATCATCAGCACAGATGCCATCATCACAGGTCAACCCATAAGCACTATACCAGCTCACCCCAAAAGCATGAACCGCCTTGCCCATCATCAGCGCTTCAAAGCCTAGGTGCGAGCTGACAGTATAGACGCTCTTGGCTTGATGTAATAGTGCAATGGGATTGATGGCGTGTTTAATGATATGGATATTTGCCAGCCTTTCTTGGCTGATACCTTGGGTCAATAAATAATTAACCGCATCTTTATTAAGCTGCCCATATTCATCCACCAAAAAACCCACTTTGGCAGCAGGATGCGCTTTAATATGAATTTGCTGATGTGCTTGTAAGGCCAAAAGCAACATCCGATAAAATGCTGTAGAATCAGCACCCGCCCCTTGGATGGATGCATCGCCCGCTACTTGGTCGATAACCAATGTGCTGTGCGGTGGCAAAGTCTGTGCGTGTGGCGTGCTGGGATTATATTTGGATAATTGATGATGAATCATTTTGTTGATTAATGACTTGGCACGACAAGCATCATCATCAGACCAACACGCCACACGATCAGCAATCAGCTGCTCTAGCCGTGATGGTGATGTCACATCAAAATAAATCCCCAAATCATCAAGCACAAAACTTGCCCCGTAACGACTTTTTACCCCACTATCCAGCGAGCGTAAAAAACCATCTTCGGCTGTCCATAAAGGTGCTTGAAGTCGCTTTGCCAACCGCATACCTCGCTTAGTTTTACGATTGGATTTACGACCCCATATAAGTACCACATCTGCAGGCTTCGCCTTATGATAAAAACGACAAACTCTAAGATTGGCATTAAGTGCAGCCGGTAACAATGCATTGTTCTTTTTCATACCCTTTCGGGCGATTGCCGCATCTAAAGGCATAGGCCTGTCGAGTAGTTCAGTTGATTTTAGCAAGACAACACCCAATTATTATATTTATTCTACTTTAAACCAAAACCCCCTTCATCTCTC
>NZ_MUYV01000005.1 GCF_002014855.1 Moraxella porci DSM 25326
AGAATTGGGGGTCGGTTCACAATCACCAAGGGCTTTTTTTAATATGGCTCCCCAACCTGGGCTCGAACCAGGGACACACGGATTAACAGTCCGATGCTCTACCGACTGAGCTATTGGGGAATGATGGTGGGTCGTGCAGGATTCGAACCTGCGACCAATTGATTAAAAGTCAACTGCTCTACCAACTGAGCTAACGACCCGTTAGCGATACTAGGATAAATGGTGGGTCGTGCAGGATTCGAACCTGCGACCAATTGATTAAAAGTCAACTGCTCTACCAACTGAGCTAACGACCCATTTATCTAGTCGGATACGGTAATCCGTATCGCTAATGTGGTGCATATTATACGCATAATTTTTATGATTGCAAGCATTAATTTGCAAAAAATCCAAAAATTTTCAAAATTTTAGCAAAAAGCACACTAGACCTTGATTTTATTGGATGATATTTGCTGCGCTTGGGTGTTAACCACGCATCATAAATTTACGCTGCCATCAGTACGATTAATTACGACTCAGTGCATCCACAGGATTTAGCTGTGATGCTGAGCGGGCAGGCAAAAAGCCAAATACCACACCAATTAGCGTTGAGCAGACAAAAGCAGCCACGATGGATAAGGGTGAATACACCACGCTAAAATCTCCACCGCCGAATTTATTAATCAGCTCACCAATGGCAAAGGCAAACGCCACGCCCAACACGCCGCCAAGAATACACACAAGCACCGCTTCAATCAAAAACTGCTGCATGATATCACTTTGGCGAGCGCCAACTGCCATACGCACACCGATTTCGCTGGTGCGTTCGGTGACTGAGACGAGCATGATATTCATCACGCCGATACCACCGACGATGAGTGAGATGATGGCGATGGACGATACAAGCAAGGTCATCGTGGCTGTGGTGGATTCGACCGTTTGACGGATGGAATCGGTATTCATGATATTAAAATCATCGGTGCCGTGGCGAGATTTGATCAGATCACTGATGGCGGTCTCGGCGACGCTCGATGGTGTCGCATCATCAATCAGCACCACAAAGCGGTCTAGGTAGCTTGTGCCAAGCATTCGATGCATCACGGTGGTGTAAGGCATATAAAGCTGTGGCGTGTTGTTTTGGCGGCCAAAACTGGTGCTTTTGCTGGATAAGACGCCAACTACTTGACCAGGAACTTTGCCGACTAGGATAATTTCACCGATTGGATTGCCTTCACCATTAAAGAAGGTCTTATAAGCATTATTATCCAAGATAATATCTTGGGTGAGCTTATTGACGCTATCGGCAGTGAAGCCTTGTCCCATGACTAGCTTCTCACCAGTGACCGCCAGATAATCTTTACCCACACCATTGACACTGGCGGATGCTTCGACATTTTTGTAGCGAGCGGTGACGCTGCTATCAACTTGCGGGCTGACGCTTTTGGCATAAGGCTGAGCGGCGACAGCTTCAGCATCGGCAGTGGTGAGATTGTCATGACCGAACCTGCGGCGTGGATCACCAAAAGGATAACCATCGATGACCGTGATGGTATTGGTGCCCAGCTGATTGATGTCGGCGAGAATTTTTTGTTGTGAGCCTTGACCCAGACCCACCACAGAGACCACCGATGCGATGCCGATGATGATGCCAAGCATGGTCAAAAGCGTTCGCATCTTGTGGGCTTTCATGGCGTACAGCGACATTTTGAACGCTTCTTTTAGCCGATCAAAAAAGCCAAATAAGGCATTTTTTGTATCTGATTTTTGGCGTGAATGGTCGCTGTGGCTGATGCTGGTGCGATGGGTGGCGTGCTCGGTGTAGTAGTCAGCGATGACTTGACCATCTTTGAGCTCAATCACGCGTTTAGCTTCGGCAGCAAGCTTAGGATCGTGCGTGACCATGATGATGGTATGGCCTTTGTCCTTGAGTTCGTGCAGGATTTTCATCACTTCGATGCCTGAGTGGCTATCAAGTGCGCCTGTCGGTTCATCAGCTAGGATGATGTCACCACCATTCATCAAAGCACGAGCGATGGAGACGCGTTGCTGCTGACCGCCTGAGAGCTGATTTGGGCGGTTTTGGGTTTTATCCCCCAAGCCAAGGGAAGCCAATAGCTGTTCTGCACGAGCACGACGCTTGGCGGTATCCATACCAGCATAGATGGCAGGGACGGTGACATTATCCAGTGCATTGATATCACCAAGCAGATGATATCGCTGAAAAATAAAGCCAAAATGCTCACGGCGTAATTGTGCCAACTCTTCGGTATCCATTTCATCGACTGAACGACCAAAGATGGTATAGTGCCCGCCGCTGGCTTTATCAAGGCAGCCCAAGATATTCATCAAAGTGGATTTGCCTGAACCTGACTGACCGATGATGGCAACCATCTCGCCTTGATACAGTGTGAGATTGATGCCGTGTAAGATGCGGATTTGGCTATCGCCAGCTGGAAAATCTCGCACCAAATCACGCACTTCGATCAAAGGTGTCTTGCCTTGATGGGGATTGAGTGTTTGCATCATCATCGCCTTACATCATCGGTGGACGGTTATTGCTACGGCTTTGGTTGGATGATTGTCCTTGACTTTGTTCGCCAATGACGATGACATCCCCTTTGCTTAGTCCGGATTTGATCTCGGCATTGACACGGTTATCGATACCGACTTCAACTTCGACAGGCTTGGCAAAACCATCTTCGCCAATGATACGAACGGTGCTTTTGCCATCTTTGGTCTCGATGGCAGATGATGGCACAACAAGTACGCCACGCACAGCATTGATGATGATATTGACTTGAGCAGTCATATCGATACGAAATTTACCCTCGCTATTATCCACATCTAAGTAGCCGATATAATACACCGCTGAGTCGGTGCTACTGGTGTCGCTGATGGTCTCAGGCGCAGGCTCGACACCGTTTAAGATGGCATCAAACTGCTGATCAGGATTGCCAATGATATTAAATCGGGCTGGCATATTTGGGGTGATATTCACCACATCCGCTTCTGAGATTTGGGCGTTGATACGCACACGGCTTAGATCGGCAAGCGTGACGATGGTCGGTGCTGATTGATTGGCATTGACCGTGGTGCCTTGTTTTTGGTTGATGGCGACGACCGTCCCATCCATCGGCGCACGAATGGTGGTGTAGCTTAGGTCTTCTTGGGCGGTGATGACATCATTTTGGGCTTTGGTGATGGCAGCTTGTTGGCTATCGATGGCAAGCTTGGCGTTATTCACCGCGGTGAGTGCATTTTGATAATTGGCTTTGGCGGTGGCAAGGGCGGCTTTGGCGACTTCTAGATTTGATCTGGCGGTGTCATACTCTTCGCGGCTGATGGCGTTGATGTCGATGAGACCTGCTAGGCGATTAAAGCTTTGCTCGGCTTTTTTGAGCTCAGCTTGGCGAGTGTCGATGGTGGCTTGGGCGCTTGCGACATCACCTTGTTTGCTTGCCAAATCACCACGCGCTTGATTGAGACTGGCTTCGGCTTGAGATAGTGATGCTTGGGCGTTTGAGACGCTGTTTTTTTGTTCGACTTGGCTGATTTGGGCAATCAAATCCCCTTTTTTGACCTGATCACCGATCTCGACATACAGCCTGGTGATCTCGCCTGAGACCTGTGCGCCGACTTCGACAGTTTGGATGGCTTTGATTTTACCTGATGCCAGTACGGTGTTTTCGATATCGCCTGTCTCGACAGTGGTTGTCAGATACTCGGGTGCGGTTTGGGTGGGATTGAATTTTTTATAAACAAAAAAAGCTATAATGGCAAGCACAAATGCAAGGATAATCCACTTCAAATAACGGCTGAATTTCACGGATTTGAGCGGTTTTGCGGTGGGTTTGGTGGCGGACATGAGTTATCCTAATTATGATTTACAAAATGATGATGTACAAACAGACATAGTGTAACTGAAATTTGGGCGAAATGATAACAATTTTTATTTATAGAAGAATTTGACCAGATGCAAATTATGTAGAGAATTGTTATAATTTTGTAATTTTTATAAATGGGCGTTATGGACAGCTGCGGTCTTTGGGATTGGTATAAAAATACAAGCTGATGACGACAACATTTGGATGTAGTGATGAGGGTTCGATGCGTAATTCTTGTTGGTTGCGGCAGTACAGTGTCGTAGTCGCATCAGAACTGGTGGTGATTTGCCAATTGTGTTCGGTGGCATTGGTGTGTACAAGCTGAGTCAGCGTTTCGCTCTTGGGATATGAATGGCTGATGCCAACAAAATCCGCACCTTGTTTGTGAGCATGAAAAATGCGTGTTGGTTCGCCAAGGCCTTTGGTAAGCTTAGGCATTTCTTGTTGAAATTCTTGGAAAATCTTTGTGCGATTGGCATAGGGTTTGTCACGGCCATAAGGGCGTTCACCACTGATCACAAAGTGTGCGATACTGATCACAAAGACAATCACTGGCACTATAAAGGCAAAGGGGTGTGTGTTCATACACTTACCTGTAGCACATCCACGCCACAAATCCCCAAAATCAACCGCTCAAGCTGACGCCAGACATCCGCATCGCTAAGTCCTTTGATGCTTTTATCAATCTCATACACATCGCTGATGGCATGGTTGATGCTCTGTGGGCTTAGGCGATTGGATAGGCGATAATAGCTGTTTTCTTTATTTCGCCAAATGCCAAGGCTTTGGGCATCTTTACCTGCTTGTAGGCCTGCAATGGCTTGTAAATCCTTATTAATCGCCCAAAGGATAATGCTGGGTGCGGTGTCGGTTTGCTTAAGATGATGCAGGATTTTGAGTGACTGAATGGCATTTTGGGCGATGAGTGCATCAGACAAATCAAAGACGCTAAAGCTACCACCTTCGGTCAATAGCGTCATCAAAGTGTCACCATCAATATTCGTTGGCGTACTTTGAGTGGGTGCGGTGTGGTTGAATGATAATCGCCACAGGGTCTGATAGGCGGTGAGCAAATCATGCTCGGTATGGCTCATCAATATCCGCCAAGCATCGGTATCAAGCGTCATATTTAGGCGTGTTGCCCAGTAGTGTAAGAGTTCTTGACGCTGCTTTTCGTTATAGACATTGCCATCGATGATGGTGCCATGGGTATCAAACAGCCGAAATGCTTTGGTGGCTTGGGATTTTTTATCTTGCTTGGGTAGTAGCCAAATCAGATGATTGCTGCTATTGCCTGCTTTGACATCATCAGCAAAGCGAGATAATGCATCCATCGCATCATTATCGGGCTTATGCTTGCCTGTCACGATGATGGCGCTGGATTCGGCAAATAGCGATAGGGCAGACAGCTCATTGATGGCTTCTTGCCACTGCTTGGGGCTATTGAGTTCAATGCGTTTGATGAATTGGCTGTGTGCTTGCCAGCTTGGGCGACAAGCATCGATGAGCCATTGTAGCACCAATGGCTCATCCGAATGCACAAGCCACAATCCGCACAGCTGTTTTGGTGCTTGGGATAGGCTTTGGGCAAGTGCCAAAAATCGCTGCTGCATCAGGGATTCTGTACTCTGCCAAGTGTGTAGTATTGTTCAGCGATACGATGAGCTAGGCTGTTTTGCAGCCAGATTTTGGCTTGCTCGCCTTGTTGATCACTGGTGGCGACACTTGCTTCGTTGTACTGATAGCTGCGTTCGACTTGCACGGTATGGGTGTGTGTCTGGTCAGTCAGCTGATAGCTGACATCGGCGGTCAGCACCAAACGAATCTCGGTCAGCACCCCAAGCAGCTTGTACTCACGATAGCGCAGGCTGCTGATTTTGATGTGTTGGCTGGCGGTGTCATCAGTTGCGATGCCAAGCTGAGCCAGTTGTGTGCTAAGCTTGGGCTTGAGTGCAAAGGCCACCGCGTCATTGTCAGTGATCAGTGCTACTTGGGTATGATGTGGTGCCAGTTGCACGCCAGTATTGCCGACGCCGCGCAGACCAAAGCCACAGGCGGTCAGTGTCATGACACTCACCGCAACTAAGCTTGCTTTGATTAGATGATTGATTTTCATTAGCTACCTGCGACAACGAAGCTGATTAGTTTGTTTGGCACGACGATTTCTTTTTTGATGTCGCCGGTGATGAACTTGGCAACACCTTCTAGTGCTTTGGCTTCACGGATTAGCGTGTCATTATCGGTGCCAACAGCGACCTCCATCTTGCCGCGTACTTTACCATTGACCTGTACGACCATTGTGATGGTGTCATTCACCAGTGCTGATTCATCCAGAGCTGGATAAGTGACTGTGCGAGCGTCCACACCAAGCTCATTCAATAGATACTCACCGACATGCGGTGCGTATAGCGACAGCATGGCAAGCAAAGCATGGATGGCTTCGTGACGTACTGCCAGCTCATTATCATTTGCTACTTCAAAGCTTGCAATCTCATTGCACAGCTCCATCAGACTAGAGACTGGTGTATTTAGTGCCAAATGCTCACCTAGGCTGACATCGATTTTGACGATGGTTTCGTGTGTCTTACGGCGTAGGTCTTTGGCAGCTTTTGATAAATTGGCCTTATCGATATCGCCAATGGTTTTATTGCTGATGGCATCAATATGTTCGCCAACGGTACGCCATACTTTTTTGACAAAGTTATGCGGGCCTTTGAGTGCTGAATCTGACCATTCGAGAGTCTGATCGGCAGGGGCGGTGAATAGTGTGTATAGACGCACCGTGTCCGCACCGTATTGCTCGATGATCTCTTGGGGATCGACACCGTTATTTTTTGATTTGCTCATTTTTTCGATTTTGCCGATGATGACAGGTTCGCCATCAGCTTTGAGTGTCGCGCCACTGACTTCAGTGCCATTCATCACAAGGTCGATCTCATGTGGGAAATAGTATGACTTTGAGCCATCGGCATTTTCACGATAATACGTGCCAGCCAGTACCATGCCTTGGGCAAGTAGATTGGCAAATGGCTCATCACCGCTCACCAGGCCTTCATCACGCATCACCTTGTGGAAGAAGCGTGCGTATAGCAAATGTAGGACAGCGTGCTCAACACCACCAACATACTGATCCACAGGCAGCCATTTGTCAGCTGCAGCACGGTCAATCATTTGTGTGTCGTCATGTGGGCTGGCAAAACGCTGTGCATACCAGCTAGACTCCACAAAAGTATCAAAAGTATCTGTCTCACGCTCGGCAGGCTGACCGCATTTTGGGCAGGTGCAGTTGATGAATTCTGGCATATTTTTGAGTGGATTGCCACGACCATCAGGGATGACATCAGTTGGTAGCACCACTGGCAAATCTGCTTCATCGACAGGGATGGTACCGCAGTATTCGCAGTTCACCATCGGAATTGGGCAGCCCCAATAACGCTGACGGCTCACGCCCCAGTCACGCAGGCGGTATTGAATGGTGGCTTTGCCAAGATTTTTGACGCTGACGATTTCTTCGACTTTGGCGGTGGCATCAGCTGATGATAGACCGTCAAGTACGCCTGAGTTGATGCAGAAGCCTGTGTCTTTGTCGCCGTACCATTCTTGCCACTCACGGCTGTCGTATTGACCTTGTTTGTCTTTGAAGTCAATGACTTGGGTGATTGGTAAGTTGTATTTATTGGCAAATTCAAAATCACGCTCATCATGTGCAGGAACGCCCATTACTGCGCCTGAGCCGTAGCTCATCAAGACATAGTTGGCGACCCAGACAGGAACATTTTCGCCAGTGATTGGGTGGGTGGCAAATAGGCCGGTATCCATGCCGACTTTTTCGGCTTTGGCAAGGTCGGCTTCTGCCACCGAGCCTTGTTTGCATTCGGCACAAAACTGTGCAATCGCTTCGTTTTGCTTGGCGGCGTATTGTGCCAAAGGATGCTCAGCAGCCACTGCTAAATAGCTGACGCCCATCACGGTGTCAGGGCGAGTGGTGAAGACGCGCAGCACATCGTCATTGCCATCGATGCTGTAAGTGAAATCCAGCTCCATACCGCGGCTTTTGCCGATCCAGTTGTGCTGCATTGATAGTACTTGTTTTGGCCAATGACCTTCTAGGGTTTTTAGGTCGTCAAGCAGCTCATCAGCATAGTCAGTGATTTTAAAATAGTACATCGGGATGTCGCGTTTTTCGACAATCGCACCTGAACGCCAGCCACGACCATCCACCACTTGCTCATTGGCAAGGACGGTATTATCCACAGGATCCCAGTTTACGGTGGCAAGTTTTTTGTACACCAAGCCTTTTTTGTAGAGTTGTAAAAACAGCCACTGCTCCCAGCGGTAGTATTCAGGCGTACAGGTGGCAAATTCACGAGACCAGTCAATCGACAGACCCAACGCCTTGAGCTGCTCACGCATATTGTCGATGTTTTGGAAGGTCCACTTGGCAGGGGCGACCGCATTGGCGATGGCGGCGTTTTCGGCAGGCAGACCGAACGCATCCCAGCCCATCGGCTGCATGACATCATAGCCTTTTTGGCGATAATAACGACTTAGCACATCGGTGATGGCATAGTTACGCACATGACCCATATGCAGTTTGCCACTTGGATAGGGAAACATTGACAGCATGTAGCGAGTCGGTTTATCGCTTGGTTCGTTGGTGGTGTGATAGCGTTTGTCATTATCCCATTGGGCTTGCAACTGGCTTTCGATGCTGGCAAAATCATAATTTTCTAAAGAAATTTTCATGTCTTTATCCAAAATAGCAAATTAAAATTAAATTGTGAAAAATAACATCGTATTATACCGAAAAATGCCAAGAATTTGCTATAATTTGCCAAATTTAACCAAAAAACTTTGGGGGATATGATGACAATCACAGTTTATGGCATCAAAAATTGCAATACCATGAAAAAAGCCTTTGATAAACTGAACGAACTTGGCGTGAACTATGACTTTTTTGATTATAAAAAGCAGGTGCTAAGCAGGGATGAATTTGGCGAATTTGTCCGTATTTTTGGCGACAAAGTGATCAACAAGCAAGGCACAACTTACCGTAAGCTTGATGATGACACCAAGGCAGTGCTTGGCGGTGTGGCAGATGGCGATCAGCTTCAAGCGGTGTATGAAATTGTCAAAAATCAACAAAGTATGCTAAAGCGTCCTATCATCATCGGTGAGCATCAAGGTGAGCAGGTGGCTGTGATTGGCTTTGATGATGGTGAATATCAAGCGGTGTTTGGCTAAGCCTACCTAAGCCCACCCAAAAAAAGCGCCATCAGTGTGACGGCGCTTTTTTTGGCATCAAAGCTGATGCGCATCCTTATCATACTCAGGTACTGCCATGCCCCAGTTGGCATAAAACTCAGCCACAAACTCATCAAAGCGGTTTTCTTCGATGGCTTTGCGGATATCCGCCATCAGACGCTGATAGTAGCGTAGGTTGTGGATGGTGGCAAGCTGTGCTGAGAGCATCTCTTTGCACTTGTGCAGATGATACAGATATGCACGGCTAAAGTTTTGGCAGGTATAGCAGTCGCAGTGCTCATCAAGTGGTGCCAAATCGGTGCGATATTGGCTGTTTTTGATGCGGACGATGCCTTTGTTTTCGCTATTACCTGTGACAAAATAATGCCCATTGCGTGCGTTACGTGTCGGCATGACGCAGTCAAACATATCTACACCACGGCGTACTGCTTCGACGATGTCAGCTGGCTTACCGACGCCCATCAAGTAGCGTGGCTTGTCGCTTGGCATGGCTTTCGGCAGGTAGTTGAGTACACCGATCATTTCATCTTTTGGTTCACCTACCGACAGACCACCGATGGCATAGCCGTCAAATGGCATATCTAAAAGACCTTTGAGCGATTGTGCACGTAGATCCTTGTACATACTGCCTTGGATGATGCCAAATAGGGCGTTTTTGTTGCCCAGACGCTGATGTTCATCGATGCAGCGTTGCCCCCAACGCAGTGACAGCTCAAGCGATTTTTGGGCATCAATGTGTGTTGCAGGATAGGGCGTGCATTCATCGAACTGCATGACGATGTCAGAATTGAGATCATGTTGGATTTGCATCGAAGTTTCAGGGCTTAAAAACACCTTAGCGCCATCAACAGGTGAGCGAAACGCCACGCCTTCTTCACTGATTTTACGCATTGCACCTAGGCTAAATACCTGAAAGCCACCCGAATCGGTCAAAATTGGCTTATCCCAATTGATAAACTTATGCAAACCGCCAAATTCACGAATGACATCCATGCCAGGGCGTAGCCATAGATGAAAGGTATTGCCAAGGATGATATCGGCACCGATGCCATGAATGTCACGTGGTAACATCCCTTTGACTGTGCCATAAGTGCCTACTGGCATAAAAGCAGGGGTCTGTACATCGCCATGTGCCAGATGTACTGTGCCACGGCGTGCGTGATTGTTACCGCCATCGGTATTGTGTAGGGTAAATTTCATAAGTTTCTCTAACTAATTAATTGGATTAAAGCATCATGCACACTTGCTTGGCTGATGCAAAATTTATAAATTATAAATAAGCGAAAAGCCTAAATCGATTTTTCCAAAAACATTGCATCGCCATAGCTAAAAAAGCGATAGTTGTGATCAATGGCGTGCTGATAGGCTTGCTTAATAGGATCAATACCTGCAAAGGCAGAAACCAGCATCAGTAGCGTTGATTTTGGCAAGTGAAAATTGGTCACCAAGCAATCCACCACGCCAAAGCGATACGGCGGATAAATAAAGATATTGGTATCGCCCGCATATTCGACAAGCTTGCTATCTTTGTGATGTAAATACGCTGTCTCAAGCGTGCGAGTGACCGTCGTGCCGACAGCGATGATGCGACCGCCATTGGCTTTGGTTTGGTTGATGAGCTCGGCAGTTTCTTTGGGCAGGTGTGCATATTCTGAATGCATCACATGATCACGCACATCGTCTGCTTTGACTGGGGCAAAAGTTCCTGCACCGACATTGAGCGTGACAAAGGCAGTTTTGACGCCTTTTTGTTTTAGCTTGTCTAATAAATCATCATCAAAATGCAGACTGGCTGTGGGTGCGGCTACACTGCCTGTTTTGGCAGGATCGTGAAACACTGTTTGATAGCGTTCATCATCCATCTCATCAGCATCCCGCTCAAAATAAGGCGGAATCGGCATCTGACCATAGCGATCCAAGTCAGGCAAAATGGGTGCGTCAAAGGCTAGGATAAATAGATTTTCTTCACGACCAAGCACGGTGGCGTGCATTTTGTTATTAGCTAGGCTTAGTGTCTGACCGGTCTTGGGCGAGCGACTTGAGCGTACATGGCACAGTGCACGATGGGGCGGATGACCATCTTCATCAGGCAGTAGGCGTTCGACCAGTACTTCAACCACACCGCCGGTTGCTTTTTGACCATGCAGGCGTGCTTTCATGACTTTGGTATCATTGAGCACCAACAAATCGCCATCTTTTAATAGCTCTGACAAATCGGTAAACTGCCGATCACTGATGACGCCATCTGCCACATATAAAAGGCGTGAACTGCTACGCTGGTCAAGCGGATGGCGTGCGATCAGTGCTTCGGGCAAGTCATAGTCATAATCGCTGATGAGTACAGGTTGGTCGGTGTGGCTCATGGGGGTATTCATAAATAAAAATGATTATTGTACCAAAAATAAGCCGTTTACTCTAGGGATAGTTTGCTTGTACAAGTGCCAAAATTCATCATTTTTGTTGTGATTTATGCTAAAATTGGCAGTAATTTCAAATCTTGAGTAATTTTCTCGGAATTATCCGAGTAATCAGGTGATTATGTTTAATTTATTTAAAAAGAAAAAACCCCTAGATGAACAAGTACAAGCTGTGCTAGATGCCAAAACGCTGTACGGTCAGCCATTTATGAATTTTGTGGTGGATCAGACGCTTGATGGCGATGTCTTGACGATGAATATGCGTATTGGCATGAGTGATGATACTGCCGAGCTTGAGCGAGAATATCATGCTCTACAGCAGACACTGTATCCGATGGGTGTGACCGAAGTGAATATCAATGTATCGATTGCTGAGCAAAGTATCGCCAATGCCAAAGATGCACCCAAGACACCACCAAAATCCACAAATCCATCACCAAGCTCACAATCGGTAGTGCAGTCTTATCAGCCGCAGACTCAGTCGCAGACGGATACCATCCCGACCCATCAAGCAGAGAATCAGCCTGCCAAAGCTGCACCAAAGCAAAGTGAGCTTGTCGCCCATCCACGCATCAGACACATCGTGGTGGTCGCATCAGGCAAGGGCGGTGTGGGCAAATCCACGACGACGGTCAATTTGGCACTGGCACTGCAAAAGCTGGGCAAAAAGGTGGGTGTGTTAGATGCAGACATCTATGGGCCATCGATTCCTGCGATGCTTGGCGTATCAGGTGTCAAGCCACAGGTGGAGCATGATCAGTTTGTACCGATCAACGCCGATGGACTGGCGGTACTGTCGATTGGCAATCTGATTGACTCAGATGAGACGCCTGTGGCATGGCGTGGTATCAAGGCGACTGGCGCGCTGATGCAACTGTACAATCAGACCAACTGGCCGACACTTGATTATCTACTCATCGATATGCCACCAGGGACGGGGGATATCCAGCTGACTTTGGCACAGCGTATCCCTGTGACAGGGGCGGTGATCGTCACTACACCGCAGCACATTGCACTGCTTGATGCCAAAAAAGGCATTGAGATGTTTAACAAGACCAATATTCCAGTACTGGGTATCGTAGAAAATATGGCATTGCATACCTGTAGCCAATGTGGCCATACCGAAGCCATCTTTGGTCACGGTGGTGGTGATGAGATGGCACAAAGCTATGGCGTGCCACTGCTTGGACAGTTGCCACTGGATGCCAGCATTCGTGCATCGATGGATGAGGGGCTGCCTAAGCGTCTGCACGATGCTCACTTGGGTCAGCATTATTTGGATATTGCTCATGCGGTGATGGATCGGGTGGGTAAATTTGCCAAGCCAGCGACGGACAGATTTTTTTAATGCGATTATTGAATCCACTATTTGCATGACTAAACCAAAACCCAAAGCTGATCTTTAGAGCTTTGGGTTTTGTTTTTGGACTACTGGCCGCACAAGATTTTGGTGATGGCTTGATTGGTCTGATCATCAAAGCCTAAAGCAGGCTTGTTGCAGTCAATGCTGATGCCCAGCGGATGTGCGGCAGCGCGGCGCTCAAAAAAATACAGAGTTGCTTTTTTAAGGGCGGGATTATCAGCGCTGGCTTGGATGCTGCGTTTATCGAGTACCACGAACTGAAACACTTGTGGCTTGACATATGACCATGGCCGAAACCAAGTCTTTTTAGGCACTGTGGCGACCACCACGCTGTCATCTGGCAGCTTGGCGATGGTGTTGTTCGCCCAGCTATATTCGCTGTATACTTGAAAGCCAATCATGCCAATGCCAGCTGCGACTGGCACCAGCCATTTGGGTGTGCCTTTATAAAATAGGCGTATCGGCATCACCAATCCTGCCAATAAAAAACCACAAAAAACCGTTGCCAAAATTTCCCAGAACATCATCTTTATTGTATCCTTTTGTAGAGTTAGTCGTTAAAATGTATAAAAAATGTAATTTATTCTTGACACTATTATAGACAAGTTTTGAATTGAATACCACACTATTTTTTTTAATAAGTGATACAGCTTAAATAAAAAAATCACCCAGCTGGCTGAGTGATTTTTTCGGGTAGGGTGAGGATCAATGATCGACCGCAGCACCTGCACCTTTTGGATAACGGACACTTTCTACCAAGTCTTGAACTTCTTTTGGCGGTGGCGGTGTCATTGATGACACGATGAATGCTACCGCGAAGTTGATCAATGCACCGATGGTACCAAATGATAGTGGTGAGATGCCCATGATCCAGTTGGCTTCAACATTCTCAAAGGTGTTTGTGCCTGGAATGAAGAACCAGCCCATGTACAAGAAGACATAGATACAAGTTGCAACACCACCAGCGATCATACCTGCTGTAGCGCCTGCTGAGTTGATGCGTTTTGAGAAAATACCCATCATCAATGCTGGGAATAGCGTCGATGCAGCGATACCAAACGCAACAGCAACAACCTGCGCTGCAAAACCTGGAGGATTAATACCTAGGTAAGTTGCCACTACAATCGCAACAGTCATCGAGATACGAGCAGCCATCAGCTCACCTTTGTCGGTGATGTCAGGCTTGATGGTTTTCTTGATCAAATCATGTGAGATCGCAGATGAAATCGCAAGTAGTAGGCCAGCGGCGGTAGATAGCGCAGCAGCCAAGCCACCAGCAGCAATCAAACCAATAACCCAGCTTGGTAGGTTCGCGATTTCAGGGTTTGCTAGTACCAAGATGTCGTTATTTACGGTTAGCTCATTACCAGCCCAGCCTTTTTCGGCAGCGACAGTCGCATTGAACTCTTCGTTCTTGTCATTGTAGTACTGGATACGACCATCGTTATTCTTATCTTCGAATTTTAGTAGGCCAGTATTTTCCCAGTTAACCATCCATTCAGGACGCTCAGCATGAACCAGTGCAGGTGCATCACGACCTTCTGGATAGACGGTGTTGATGATATTCATACGAGCCATCGAACCTACAGCAGGTGCAGTGGTGTATAGCAATGCGATGAAGATCAAAGTCCAGCCAGCTGAGGTACGCGCATCAGAGACTTTAGGTACAGTGAAGAAACGGATGATAACATGAGGCAGACCCGCTGTACCGATCATCAATGACATGGTCAATAAGAACATGTTTAGCTTATTTGGCACATCGGCAGTATATTGTTCAAAGCCCAGATCAGTCACCAACATATCCAATTTTTGAAGGATAGGGGTGCCGCTGGCAACATCAGTACCGAACATGCCCAGCTGCGGAACTGGATTGCCAGTCAGCTGCAGCGAGATGAAGATGGCAGGTACGATATAAGCAATCATCAAGACCACATACTGTGCCACCTGAGTGTAGGTGATGCCTTTCATGCCGCCAAGTACCGCATAGAACAAAACAACAACAGCGGCGATGATTAGACCAGTCGTGCTATCGACTTCCAAGAAACGCGAGAACGCCACACCAGCACCAGTCATCTGACCGATCACATAAGTGGTACATGCCAAAATCAAGCACACGACAGCGACCAAACGAGCGGTCTTGGAGTAGAAACGATCACCGATAAAGTCAGGTACGGTAAATTTACCAAACTTACGCAGATATGGAGCAAGAAGCAGTGCAAGCAGTACGAAACCGCCTGTCCAACCCATCAGATAAGCAGAAGCTGCATAACCACCCATCGCCAACATACCAGCCATGGAGATGAATGACGCTGCACTCATCCAGTCAGCAGCGGTTGCCATGCCATTGACGACAGGGTGAACACCGCCGCCGGCGACATAGAATTCTTTGGTTGAGCCAGCGCGCGCCCAAATCGCAATACCGAAGTATAGCGCGAATGACAGGCCTACAAAGATAATGTTAATCCAAAACTGACTCATGGGCTAGTCCTCCTTGACCCCGAAGCGTTCTTCAAGCTTGCTCATTTGCCATGAGTAGAAGAAAATCAATACGATAAAGCACAAAATAGAACCTTGCTGACCGAACCAAAAGCCCAAATCAGAACCGCCAAATTGAATGTTGGCAAGTAGTGGGCGTAGCCAAATCGCAAAGCCATGAGAAACCAAAGCCCAAATTGCTAGGCAAATCGTGATAATGCGGATATTGGCAGCCCAATAGCCTTTTAGATCATGGTGTTCGTGTTGTGACATACATCACTCCTTATAAAGGAGCAGGGAGAGAGTGTGATATGATCTTCTGCCGCTATCCCTGCTTGTGTTAATCCTTTTTATAATCTGATCGCCGCCAATTTAGAATTCATTGGATTTAGCTAGACAATTCAGACAGTCATAGGATAGCACAACTGTTTTGAATTGCAATATGTATGTATGATTTTTTTTCAAAAAGTTTCTGCCATGTATCGATTATTTTTATGGATTAATGAGTGGACAGTTGTATTATTGATAGACTTACCCATTGCAAATTCACATCAAAAAAAAGAGCCCTTGATTACTCAAAGGCTCTAGAGCTCACACGCTTATCTGCTAAGTTCAATCTTAGGTTCAACAACCAAAGCATCAGGGTCGCCTGCGACGCGCTCACGCTTGACAAACAAGAAGAAAGCGATGGTGGTTAACAGGGTCAAGCCAATGCCGATGTACACAGACAGCTGATACTCAAGGCCAAAGCCAATTTGGTTATAAGCCAAGAATGTGTAACAAGCTGCGCTCATAAAGATCGCTGGAATGGTGCAAATCCAGTGGAATTTGCGATAGCGATACAGATAGCCTGCTGCTGTCCATAGCATGACCACAGCGACCGTTTGGTTCGCCCAGCTAAAGTAGCGCCATAGGATCTGAAAGTCCACTTTTGAGACGATAAAGCCAATGACAAACAGCGGAATGGCAATCCATAAGCGCTTAAGCAAAGTGCGCTGCTCCATATTAAAGAACTCAGCGATGATAAGGCGTGCAGCACGAAATGCCGTATCGCCCGAGGTAATTGGCAGCACCACGACACCAAGCACAGCAAAGATACCACCGATGGCACCCAAGAAATAGATCGAGCTGTCATAGACCACTTTTGATGGTGAGCCAGCCGCGATGGCTTCTTGAAGTGAAACCAAATCAGGATAAAATGACATGCCAACAGCACACCAAATCAGTGCAATGATACCTTCAGCGATCATCGCGCCATAGAAGATGAATCGACCTTCAGACTCGTTCATCGCACAGCGCGCCATCAAAGGTGTCTGAGTGGCGTGAAAGCCTGACAGCGCACCACAGGTGATGGTTAAAAATAGCAGTGGCCAAATCGGCAAATCGCCTTTTGGTTGTAGATTTGACATGAATTTTTCAACAGACAAGCCGTCAATCGAACCAAAGAAAGACACAGTGCCAGATCCTAAATGATTGCTGACTAGGCCATACATCATGCCAAGTGACATAAATAGTAGCAGACCGCCAAAGAATGGATAAATGCGGCCGATGATCTTATCGATCGGCAGCAAAGTCGCGATGATGTAATAGATAAAGATGATCGCTGTCCAAACAACCAAAATCGTCTCTTTGGTCATGCCAAATGCTGTCGCACCATCTACAGTTGTCGCAGCGGCAGCAGCGGAAATCTCTTCAGCGTTATTGACCGAGATCGTGCCATTGGCTGCAGTGCCAAAGACATCCATGGTAATGGTACTCATCAGCTGAGCAGGGCTTGCCACGAACACCACGCCGACCAAAACCAGTAGCACCACCGCCAAGACATTGATAAATGCCTTAATCGGTGCGCCCAAATATTTACCCGTCAAATAAGGCATCGACGCACCGCCGTTACGCACCGAAAGCATGCCGCACATATAATCATGTACCGCACCGGCAAAAATACAGCCCAAAACGATCCATAGCATCGCCACAGGACCGTATAACGCACCCAAAATCGGACCAAAAATCGGCCCTGTGCCAGCGATGTTCAGCAGCTGGATTAGCCAGATTTTGGTTTTTGACATGGGAACATAGTCCACGCCATCAGCCATGGTATAGGCAGGGGTGTTTTTGTTGGGGTTGATGACAAAGATTTTCTCAACCACTTTGCCGTAAATAAAATAGCCGACAAGCAGCACGGCGATACAAAAAAAGAACCATAACATGAATTAATCATCCAAAAAGATGGGCGCTCGCCCAATGATAAAAGTCGCCAGCTTCCACAGGCAATTCACGATAAAACTTCAAATTTACATAACATAGCGAAATTTATAGGCATTGTAAAGTAAATTATGTGTTTTTTATCTGTTTGTATGCATATTTTTCAATTGTGACTAAAGCGTGGTGAGTTTACGTTTTAGCGAGCATAAAAATCACCCATTGATGGCTACCAATGGGCGATTGTCAGTATCAATTTATGATTTATTCATAATTATCGATACTTGGGCAAGAGCAGATCAAATTCTTGTCGCCATAGACATCATCCACACGACCGACTGATGGCCAGAATTTGTGTGCTTTGATGTAGTCTAGTGGGAAAGCAGCTTCAGTGCGGCTATATGGGCGATCCCATTCACCAGTGATGACTGCTTGGGTGTGCGGTGCGTTCACCAGTGGGTTATTGTCCGCTGTCCAGCCGTCGGTGCCTGCTTGTACTTTTAGGGCTTCTTGTTTGATTTGCTTCAATGCTGAGATAAAGCGGTCAAGCTCATCTTTGCTCTCAGACTCAGTCGGCTCAATCATCAAGGTGCCTGCCACAGGGAATGACATGGTCGGCGCGTGGAAACCATAGTCCATCAGACGCTTGGCGATGTCAGTCTCGGTGATGCCAGTTTCTGCTTTGAGTGGGCGAATGTCGATGATACATTCGTGTGCCACACGACCATTTTTACCTGTGTATAGCACTGGATAATCAGCAGATAGCTGGCTTGCCACATAGTTGGCGTTCAGTAGCGCTTGCTTGGTCGCTGCCAATAGACCATCACGACCCATCATAGTGATGTACATCCATGAGATTGGCAGGATGCTTGCAGAGCCGTACGGTGCTGCTGAGACAGCAGATTGACCTTCGACAGCATTATGTACAGGGGCGACGCTGTGGCTTGCGATGAATGGCGCTAGGTGTTTTTTCAGACCAATCGGACCCATGCCAGGACCACCGCCGCCGTGTGGGATACAGAAGGTTTTGTGTAGGTTCATGTGTAGCACGTCCGCACCGACATCAGCAGGCTGCATGATGGCGACTTGGGCGTTCATGTTAGCGCCGTCCATATAGACTTGACCGCCATGAGCATGGATTAGATCACAGATATCACGGATGCCCTCTTCAAACACACCATGCGTTGATGGATAAGTAATCATCAAGGCACCTAGGTTGGCTGAATGCTCTTCACACTTGGCTTTTAGGTCATCAAGATCTACGTTGCCTTGTTCGTCGGTCGCTACGACGACAACTTTCATACCCATCATCTGAGCGGTAGCAGGGTTGGTACCGTGTGCTGAGCGTGGGATTAGGCAGACATTGCGGTCGGTTTGACCTAGGCTTTCGTGATAGCGGCGAATAGCAAGTAGGCCAGCATATTCACCAGATGCACCAGAGTTTGGCTGCATAGAGATTTCATCAAAGCCAGTGATGGCTTTTAGCTGGTCTTGTAGGCTGTCAATCATCTCAATGTAGCCGACCACTTCGTCGCGTGGTGCGAATGGATGTACATTAGCAAATTCATTCCAAGTGATTGGTAGCATTTCGCTCGTCGCGTTTAGCTTCATGGTGCACGAGCCAAGCGAAATCATTGAGCGGTTCATCGCCAAATCTTTGTCTTCTAGCGATTTTAGATAGCGTAGCATCTGATGCTCAGTGTGGTGGCTGTTGAACACAGGATGGGTCAAAATGTCATCAGTACGCACTTGTGAGCCAAGCACTGATTTGACTTCACTTAGACTACCAGTAACACCGAAGAAACCACAAAGGGCGTTAAATTCTTCTTCGTCAGTCAATTCGTTAAACGCTACCGAAATGCGAGTATCGCCATCACGCCATAGGCTATAGCCTGCCGCTTTGGCAGCTTGCATGATGCCATCGGCAGCTGCTTTGTCCGCCACATCCACAAGCACGGTATCAAAGAATGTACCATGTACAACAGTGAATTTGGCTTTGACGGCGTCACTAAACGCCACCGCCAGTGCATGAATGCGAGTGGCAATGCGCTTTAGACCCACTGGGCCATGATAGACGGCATACATACCTGCTAGGTTGGCAAGTAGTACTTGAGAAGTACAGATGTTTGAGTTGGCTTTTTCACGGCGGATATGCTGTTCACGAGTCTGTAGTGCCATGCGTAGAGCAGTATTGCCTTGCGCATCGATAGATACACCGATGATGCGGCCAGGGGCAGAACGCTTATCTTTATCTTTGAATGCAAAATATGCCGCGTGTGGACCGCCAAAGCCCATCGGAATACCAAAGCGTTGTGTGCTGCCTAGAGCAATATCGGCACCCATGCTGGCAGGGGATTTAAGCAGGACTAGGCTTAGGATGTCACTGGCGACGATGGCATAAGCACCTTTTTCTTTGACCGCTGAAATGATGTCAGTCAAATCAACCACATCGCCTTCTTTACCGACATATTGGAAATATGCACCGAAGAAATCGCCATTTTTGGCAGTGTCAAAATCACCAACAACCACATCCCAGCCAAAATATTTGGCACGAGTGCGAATCACATCAAGGGTTTGTGGATAGGTGCGGCTATCTACAAAAAATGCGTTAGATTTTGATTTGCTGACACGGTTTGCCATTGCCATTGCTTCGGCAGCAGCAGTCGCTTCATCAAGCAGTGATGCACCTGCCAAGTCCATGCCAGTCAAGTCAATGCAGACTTGTTGGAAGTTTAGCAAAGCTTCTAGGCGACCTTGGGCGATTTCGGCTTGGTATGGAGTGTAGGCGGTGTACCAGCCTGGATTTTCTAGTACATTGCGCTGGATGACTGCAGGCAGGCGAGTTGGTGCATAGCCTTGACCGATGTAGCTTTTTGAGACGGTGATTTTGTCCGCCATTTTACGCAGCTTGGCTAGGGCGTTGTGTTCGCTCATCGCTACTGGCAAATCAAGCTCTTTACCCAAGCGGACGGCTTTTGGGACGACAGCATCGATAAAGCTGTCCATATCATCAAAGCCAACAGCTTTTAGCAGGGCTTGTTGTTCGCTTGCGTCCTTGCCAAGATGGCGATGGACAAAAGCATTTTCATAAAACAATTCAGAAAAATTATTTAATGACATCAGAAAATCCTTAAGTTGGGTTGGTGCGAAAATTGTATTAAAAATACTACCACTGGGTATGATTTTTAATAAAATCTAATTTTTAAACTTAAATATGTTGGGCTGGCATTGAACAGCCCAACAACTCGCCAAAACAAATCATAGTGCAGACGCTCTACACTATGATGTGGTTTATTATAGGCTGTTTTCGTACTCATCAGCACTCATCAAGCTGTCATAGTCCGCAGGATTGGCAGGCTTAACTTTAAAGAACCATGCTTTGCCGTATGGGTCTTCGTTAGCAAGTTCTGGGTTGTCCACCAATTCTTCGTTGATCTCAACGATTTCACCGCTGATTGGTGCATAGACGTCAGATGCAGCTTTGACAGACTCAACGACAGCGATTTCTTGGTCGGCTTCAACAGTGCTGCCAACTTCTGGTAGCTCAACGAACACCACATCGCCAAGTGCATCTTGGGCGTGGTCAGTAATGCCGACAGTGATGGTGCCGTCTGCTTCTAGGCGTAGCCATTCGTGGCTGGCGACATATTTTAGGTCAGCTGGGATATTGCTCATGGGTTTTCTCCTTTGAGTGGGGTTTGGGTTGATAAAAAGTTTTGGTAATAATAATTTTATCTAAAATTAATAAAATGTTAATTATTATCACCTTTATAAAATTGGCTAATCCAAAAAGTTATGAACATTATCATTAAAGGTGAATGACAATAATTTCCAATCATTTTTGCTTTTGTAAAAGGTGCATTGATACCATAAGCCCAAGTTTTCACGACGAAGCATAAACTCATGACGGACATAGTTGTCTTTGCCAAATTTTGTGGTGTTGTAAGGAATGACATCAATGGGACTTCCCCAAATTGGAACACCTTTATGGGCAAGCTCAATAACTTGATTTTCAACTACTGCCAATGATTTTTCAGGTTGTAAATCACTCCAAGACCAATAAGGTTCCATGATTGCAGTCATATGCTTTGGGTTCATATTATTGCTGTTTAGGGCAGTTGCCATATCTTGACACAGCTCAAAAGTATCCTGTTCGGTTGCCAAAGTTTTAAAAGTTGGTGTGTCAGCAAAAGCCGATACAGATACCGTGCTGAATAATAAACCCATTGCCAGTTTTTTCATAACCATAACCTTATTAAAATCTGCCCAAAAGCACTCACCATAGCAATGCTTTTGGGTATTATCATTAATCAAACTGCTTTTGACCATTACGCACAAATGGCAGTTTTAGCACGCGTACATCGACTTCTTTGCCACGCATGATGACTTTGGCGGTATCACCTGTAAAGTTCGCAGGTACACGAGCAATGGCGATCGATTGTTTTAGGCTTGGGCTAAACACACCACTGGTAGTGATGCCATTACCTGCATCGGTGACAACTTCCATATGATCACGCAACACGCCACCTTTGCCAGTCAGTAATAGACCGACTTGCTTGGCTTTGACACCAGCGGTTTTTAGGGCGACAAGTTTATCTTTACCGACAAAGTCACGGGCTTCGTCTTTGAGATCCACCGTCCACGCCATGCCTGCTTCTAGTGGGCTGACATCATCGTCCATATCGTTGCCGTATAGGTTCATGCCCGCTTCCATACGCAAGGTATCACGAGCGCCCAGACCGCATGGCTGTACGCCAGCATCTGCTAGGGCTTTGAAAAAATCAGCAGCTTGGCTAGCAGGCAAAATCACTTCCACGCCATCTTCGCCAGTATAACCTGTACGAGCCACAAAAAAGTCTTGACCGAGATCTACACCCACAAATGGCTTCAGTGCATTAACTTTATCTGCCCACTCAGGCTTGACAGTGAGTAGTTTTTCGATGGCTTTTGGGCCTTGAACGGCGATCATCGCCACATCGTAGCGTGGAGTTAGGGAAACACCAAACTCGCTACCAACTTTGGCAAATTGAGCAGAGTCTTTTTCACGAGTTGCACCGTTTGAGACGATGCGGTAAGCGGTTTCGGCTTCATTGGTGCGATAGACGATCAAGTCATCGATGACGCCGCCGTTGTCGTTGAGCATGGCAGAATACAGTGCCTTGCCGACAAAGCTAAGCTTATTGACATCATTGGCGATGAGTTTACGGAAAAATGCTTTGGCATTGTCACCTGTAACATCAGTGACTAGCATATGTGAAACATCAAACATCCCTGCGTCAGTACGCACGGCTTCGTGTTCGACGATTTGTGAGCCATAATTGACAGGTAATTCCCAGCCACCAAAGTCAATCAATTTACCATTGAAAGCGACATGAGAATCATATAGGGGAGTACGTTGTGGTGCGGTCATGGTCATATCCTTCTAAAGATGTTGGTGCAAATATTTATTGATTAATGATATTACATAAATATGACAAATCATTAGGCTAAGCCTAATAAAATAAGCACCCCATCTGTCCTTTGACCTGAGATTTTCAATCACACAGCAGCGCGATCTTCTTCCCTTCGGTGGGTAAGCTTGCGTTTGGTTTGGTTGGTACAAGCTACCACTCTCCAGATTGTGTTGATAAATCATGAATTCATAATTTATCGCGATTTCCAGTCCATTTACCTGAGCGATTATGGGGATTGTGCAAGCACAGTTTGCGCCTTCGGTGGTGTTTTGCCATGCTGATGCATGGTTTTGCTGTTTTATCCTTCCTATCAAAAAATAGCAAAAAACACACTCTCCTGAAAATCAAAACATCTTTATTATGAAAAATAATGCTACAATTTACAAGTAAAATTTTTGATTTTTGATAAAATAAGCTCATTGATGGCATTTGTTCGTGCCATCAAGCAAATTTACGCTTTAGCATCAGTAGGTATCCTTATGCATTGTGATGTTTATAAATTTCCCAAAAACGAAGGCTGGTATGCTTATATTGCCCGTCCTAACTATCCTAATGACACTGAGACCTTGACCGATTGGCTTGGCGTATTGCCATCAGCGATGCGTGCCAAGCTTGGCATGGGACAGTTTGTGATGCATCTAGATTTATCCGAGCGTGAAAAATTGGCGCAAGCGGACATTCATCAGGTCAAAGCCAAGCTTGCCGAGCAGGGCTATTATATACAAGCACCGCCAAGTGATGTGCTGATGGCACAGGCGCTTGCCAAAGCCAAAGACGCGCAGGATAAAAAATACGATTGATCCAACAAAGCTCTGGGATTAACTCACTAAAAATCCATAAAAATCAATCGGTTCTTAATTTTAACAACTTTTTGCTGCGATATTTTTTAAAAAGCATGTTAAAATGGATGGGATCTTATTGTTTGGTAAAATGAATGAATTGGTTAAAAAATTTACCGCTTGAACAAATCAGCGATGCCCTGTCAGGTTTTTTTAGCTTTTGGGGTCGCATCACTGAAGGCGTTCCTGCAGGCCAGTTGCCTTTGATTGTTTATGTCATCTGCTGTGGTTTGGTGCTGCTGTTGTGGCTTGTCGTTATGCGTGTCATTCCGCGTCCATTTAAGGGCATCAGCTGGGTGGCTTTGGCGGCAGTGATGTTCGCACCGGGTCAGGCAGCAGGTGGTACAGGTGAGATTGCACCAGCGATGCTTGGTGTATTTCATGGGATTTTGATGAAAGATTTTGGCGCTGCATTTTCTGCGTCTGTGCCGATCTTTGCGGTGATGGCTGCGTTATTGGTCGTTGGTGCTGTCTGGCAGATGGCAAAAGGCGTGATCGCAGGCAATGCCGAAAAAGAAGCCGAAGCGCTGCGCATCCAAGAAGAGCGTCGCCGCTATTTGGCAAGCCATGAGCTAACAAAAAATCACAGCGATCGCACTGGCCATCCGCGCTGAGCCGCTGCTTTTTATCATCACTAAAAAATACATTGCTTTTATCGTTCGATGTGCGTATAATATGCGCTTTGTTAAATAGGTTTGGCTTGCCAAGCCTTGTTTTTCAATCTCCTTGCTGCTGTCAGAGATTCTGAGGGTGGCTGTTTTAATCCGTAGGGAGTCCTTATGAGACATTATGAAGTGGTGCTACTGGTTCATCCAGACCAAAGCAACCAAGTTGCCGATATGGTAACTAAGTACCGTTCCATCGTAGAAGAAAATGGCGGTGCAAACCATCGTCTAGAAGATTGGGGTCGTCGCCAATTAGCTTACCCAATCAACAAAATCCACAAAGCACACTATGTGCTACTGAACATCGAATGTAACGAAGAGACCCTAGCTCAGCTAGAAGAACTGTTCAAGTACAACGATGCCATCATCCGTAGCCTAGTTATCCGCCGCGAAGCTGCTATCACTGAACAATCGCCACTAGCGAAAGAAGCAGAAGACAAGCGCACTCGTAAAGCTAACCGTCGTAACGACGTTCGCACCGAACAAGGTGAGAGCGACGCTGACAGCGATAACTAATTAAGGAGATAGTATCATGGCACGTTTTTATCGTCGTCGTAAGTTCTGCCGCTTTACCGCTGAAGGCATCTCACACATCGATTACAAAGATGTAGAACTACTAAAGCAATACATCAGCGAAAATGGCAAAATCGTTCCTAGCCGCATCACTGGTACTTCTACTAAGTATCAACGCCAGCTGGCTGTAGCGATCAAACAAGCTCGTTACTTGGCTCTATTGCCATATACCGACAACCACAAGTAATTAACGGAGATAAATCATGCAAGTTATCCTATTACAGCGTGTCGTTAATCTTGGCAAACTTGGCGAAACGGTTGATGTAAAAGCTGGTTACGGTCGTAACTACCTAATCCCACAAGGCAAAGCACTGCCTGCAACCGAAGCGAACATCGCTAAATTCGAAGCTCGCCGTGCTGAGCTAGAAGCGCTAGAAGCTGAAGAGTTGGCTGCTGCGAACAAGCGTGCTGAAGCATTGACTGATGTCAATGTCATCATGCGTGCCAAGTCTGGCGATGAAGGTAAGTTGTTCGGTTCTATCGGCGCTCGTGATATCGCTGATGCCTTGACCAAGTCTGGCCTAGAAGTAGATCGCTCTGAAGTGAAGATGCCAGAAGGCGCATTCCGTCAAGTGGGTGAGTACAAAGTTACCATCCAACTACATCACGACATCTCAGCGGACATTCTTGTGACCATCTTGTCAGAAGATGCACCAGTCGCTGATGAAGATGATGAATAATCTTTAAGATTATCCAGTCTTACAAACCCCTGAAGTGAATAACTTTGGGGGTTTTGATTTATGGTTAAGGTTTTTTAGAGGCGGTGTGATATTAGGTTTTTTTTTAAACTCCCCCCAAATTTATGTCAACGGCTGAAAAGTTCTGGCTTCGCCAAATGAATAAGTGAATATATGTACACTAAATTTACAAAACGCTACAACTTCAAATAAAAACCATTACAAAAATTACGGAATTAATCTCCCGATCAATGATACAATGATCGCCAATATGTGAAATCGTATTTACAACTGACCTTGGCCAATCCTTGAATATTTGTTTGTCTTGCCTAATCATTTACATTGGTATTGATATATTGTTAATTTGTTCATGCTTTGGTGTTGAGTGCAGTCGCAGCCCAAGTGAAAATTATGAAACTGCCACCTTCTTTAAAAAAGTCTAGTACGACAGCCCTATTGATGCTCAGCTCGCTCTTCGCTGCTGTCAGCTTTTCGGCATGTTATAATGTTGGCGATATGGTCAATGGCGCCGTCCATGATGCATCAGTAAAGGGCGAAGATGCCATCAAAACGCCACAATCTTTTGCCAATCTGCCTAAGTCCAGTGACAGTCATGGCCTTGATGATCATCAAATCGCCAGTATCGACGAGCTTAAAAATTACAACTGGCAATTGATCTCAGCTGAAGTGCAGGGTGCGCCGATTCACAGCTATGAATGGACGATTCAGCACCAAGAGGGTAAGCTTGAGTTTTTTAATCAAAATCTCTATTTTAATGTTGGCTGCAACCAAAATTTACAAAATTACCAGTTTCAAGAAGGTGTGCTGACCCTCACAGGCAGTCGCACCTCAACCATGATGGGCTGCACAATCACTGATGGCAGCTCGCCAAACCTAAATCAAGTAGAATCAAAACTTGCCAATGATCTCAATGGTGCAAAGCTGCTGATCCAAGTTAATCCTCAAGAGCATTCTGCCACCTTAAAACAAATTAAGGGCGCTGAGGTGCTAACTTGGCAAGGTCAAATGAAAAATGATGTGCGCTTTGGTGAGCCAGTTCGATTATTTTGGGAAATTGATCCACAAACCATCAACTGCATCGATGAAGCAGGCCGAGATCAGCAATGCCTAAAAGTGCGTCATGTCAGCTATGATGAACGCGGCATTAAGCTTGGATCAGGGGCTTGGCGAACATTTTATGGCAAAATTCATGGCTATGAACACCGTCCAAATCGTCGCCAGATCATCCGCCTAAATGCCTATAATAATCCTGATGGTGATGAGAATCCTTATTATGTGTATGACATGGCGATCGAGACGCATGCAGTTGATCAAGGCGGTCTGTGATTCGTTTATCAGCAAGGATTAACTATCAATGCAATGACGCTGCCGATGGGTGGCGTTTTTATTGGGCGTTTATGGCTTTAACAGATCATTTTAAAAGCATCCTTAAATGGCACAATAAAAATAATGAAATTTAAAACTGATTTATCTTTGCACAAATGCAAAATAATCTTGTAAAAACCAAGCTTGTACAGCAGTCGATTTCACGGCATAATATGCACAACAAAGATATTTTGATGATCGCGTCGTCAGATGCATGCATCGAATATTCGCTAAATTAAATTATCGCCATCGGCATTTCATAACGACTGTGGCGATGTAGATCATGTGGCCCAAGGCCAACTAGTAAGGAAAATAACCATGACTAAAAAAGTAGCAGTATTGATCGGCAGCGCCAGCAAGACTTCATTCAACCAACTGGCTTTTAATTATCTAAAATCTGTCGCACCAGCATCACTAGAGCTTGAGGTGGTGCAGATCGCTGATTTGCCAGTGTACGATCGCGATCTGGACGAACAAGATGTGCCTGCTTATACACGCCTGCGCGATGCCATCAAGGCGGCCGACGCTGTGCTGTGGATCAGCCCAGAGCATAATGGTGCGCCATCAGCGATGCTAAAAAACGCCATCGATGTCGCTTCTCGTCCAGCAGGCCAAAGTGTCTGGACCGGTAAACCTTTGGCACTGATGAGTGTCAATGCCAGCGGTAGTCCGCGTGTGACTGATCAGCTGCGTACCATCGCGACTGGCCCTGCGCTTAATATGCCAACCATGCCATTTGCAGCGTATTTTGGAGGTATTTTTGCAGGCGCTTTTAATGAACAAGGTGAGTTGGTTTCTGAGCCTGCCAAAGCCACGATTCAAAATTTCATCACAGCATTTGATCAGTTTATTGATAAATTCTAAGCCAAAAAATGCTGACATGATTCACAGCACTGCGATGACCATCCGACTGGGTGGTCATTTTTGTTTAATGATTACAAAGCGGTGCTAGGCATAAGGATGATTTTGGGCTAAAATAGAGCATCTTTTTTTAGTATGATGACTCATGCCGCTCATCCACTCCCCTAAACACTCCCTAAAAGACAAAATTCATATCATCATCGAAGGCACTGATACGCCTGCAGGCAAGCTGTTTGATGTCCTGATTTTGATGGCCATCATCACAAGTGTACTGGTGGTCATGCTTGACAGTGTCCTGTATTTGCGGTTGCAATATGGGCGACTGTTCTTTATCGCTGAGTGGTTTTTTACGCTGCTATTTACGGTGGAGTATGCCCTAAGATTGTATTCTGCGCCCAATCGTCGTCGTTACGCGACGAGTTTTTTTGGGGTGGTGGATCTGTTGGCGTTACTACCGACTTATTTGAGCTTATTTTTTGTGGGAACACATTATCTGCTCGTGGTGCGAATTTTGCGGATTTTACGCATTTTTCGGGTTTTTCGGCTCAAGTCTTATATGCAGCAAGCAGGGTTTTTGGCGGCAGCCTTTAAAACCAGTCAGCATAAGATCACGGTCTTTTTCTTATCTTTATTGCTATTAGTAACCATCTTTGGCTCGGTGCTGTATGTGGTCGAAGGCCCTGAAAATGGCTTTACCAGCATTCCGCTGTCGATTTATTGGGCGGTGGTGACGCTGACGACCGTTGGCTATGGCGACATTTCCCCAAAAACACCGATCGGCCAAGCCATTGCAAGCATGGTGATGATCACAGGTTATGCCATCATTGCGGTACCGACGGGGATTTTTACCGCGGAGCTGACGCGCACCATGCGTCCACAGCTGCAACCTGTCTCTTGTTCTAACTGCGGCAAATTTGGCCACGCAACCAATGCCAAATTTTGTGATCGCTGTGGCCATGATTTGCATCTGTAATTGCCATCTCTGCCCAAGTTTACTTAGAATGAATATTTGACCGCCCATTATTTTACTTAAGCTAAGAGAACGATGAATATCTCTCGATTATTAAAAATCGCGCCCGTGACTTTGCTGCTGATTACAAGTTTTGTGCTGATGAGTGCTTATCAATGGCTCGCTGGCGTACAGATCGATGCACCAAGCACACGCGATTTGCTGCGATTCGGCGCGGATTTTTTGCCGCTGTCGATGATCGATGAGCCATGGCGACTGATCAGCAGCGGTTTTGTGCATATTGGCGTGCTGCATCTGCTGTTTAATGGCTTTGCGCTGTATTATTTTGGGCAAGTGGTGGAGCTTGTCACTGGTTCCAAATTGTTCTTGTTGATATTTTTGTTGTCAGTGGTGGGCGGCAATCTGTTGGGTAATTATACTGCATGGCAAGGTGTCCTGAGCGGCGCTATGCCTCCTGTCAGTGCAGGTGCGTCAGGTGGGATCATGGGTTTGGGCGCGTTTTTATTGGTGCTGGCTGCGCTTAAGACGCCCATCGGCATCCAGTTGAATACGCGCAGCTTGGCGATGATCATGGCCATCAATCTTTTGATGGGTTTTGCCATCGATGGTATTGATAATGCTGGTCACATCGGTGGCGCGGTGACGGGCATGGTACTGAGTCTGTGCTATGCCTATTTGCGCCCAAGACGCACAGATGCTCACATGATTTGGGTGGTGGTGTTATTGAGCATCGGCTTTGGGCTTATGTGGTATTGGCTGCATAGCCGCGTGCTTTTGTTGATATAGTTGGCCAAAGTCGCGCCATCATAAAAGTCTGCACCACTGATGCAGACTTTTATTATTATCACGCCGATGAATTTGAATGTTATTTATCTCTTAAAATCTGCGTACCCACACCCTCTTCGGTAAAGATCTCAAGCAAGCAAGCGTGCGGTACACGACCATCGACGATGGTGGCACTACGCAGACCTGATTTGACAGCATCGAGCGCACCAGCGATTTTTGGAATCATACCACCTGAGATGGTACCATCGGCGATGAGTGCATCGACATCATCGGCGGATAGATGGGTTAGGACATTGCCTTGTTTATCCAGTACGCCTTTGATATTGGTCAGTAGTAGTAGGCGTTCAGCACCGAGAAATTCAGCGACGCGGCTGGCGACCAGATCAGCATTGATGTTATAAGTATTGCCATTGGCATCGACGCCAAGCGGTGCGATGACGGGGATGAAGTCACTGGCGATCAGCATATCGATGACATCTTTATTGACGGATTCGACTTCACCGACGAAGCCCAGATCCACCGCTTGTGGACGACCTTCATCATCGATTTTTTGCATATAGAGTTTTTTGGCACGGATGAGATTGGCATCTTTGCCTGTCATACCGATGGCTTTACCACCATGTTTATTGATTAGGCTGACGATGGATTTATTGACCTGACCGCCAAGTACCATTTCGACGACATCCATCGTGGCTTTGTCAGTGACACGCATCCCATCGATACGCTCAGACTCACGACCGAGCTCTGATAACAGGCTGTCCACCTGTGGGCCGCCACCATGCACGACGACAGGGTGGATACCGACGGTCTTGAGTAGTACGATATCACGAGCAAAAGAACTCTCAAGCACCGGATCCGTCATGGCATTGCCACCATATTTGACGACGATGAGCTTATCTTTGTATTTTTGGATATAGGGTAGGGCGATGGTGATGACTTCAGCGGTGAGCTTGGCATCTTCTAAGCTTAATGACATAAAAAAATCCTTCTTATTCAACATGATATAAATCTGAACTTATTGACGACCTGACGAGCCAAAGCCACCTGCGCCACGCTCGCTGACATCACTAAATTCATCAACAATCTCAAAGCTAGGACGCACCACAGGCACAACCATATACTGCGCCATACGCTCGGCAGGTTCAAGCACAAAATCAGTGGTGCTGCGATTCCACACACTAACCATCAGCTCGCCTTGATAGTCAGCATCGATGAGACCGACCAGATTGCCCAGTACGATACCATGCTTATGCCCAAGTCCTGAGCGTGGCAAGATGATGCCTGCGTAGTTTGGGTCGGCGATATAGATGGATAGACCTGTACCGATCAGCTTGGTTTCACCGGCTTTGATGGTGATGGGCTCATCGATACACGCACGCAAATCAACCCCTGCTGAACCATCGGTCGCACGAGTGGGTAGGGGGAAATTTGGGTCTTGTCCGATTTTTGGGTTTAGGATTTTGACTTGTACGCTGTTCATGGCTTTGCCTTTTTTGTGATTAAAATTATCTAAAGGTATCAAAATTGGCTGATATTTGCAATATGTTTGGTGCTTTATCTGAATTTGCCAATAAAAAAGCCCGAAATATTTTCGAGCTTTTTTTTGGAGTTAAAAATTAGGCGTTGCCTTCAGTGCTAGCAGCTTCAGCTTGGGCTTGCAAAAATGCTTGCTCAAAGTTCACTGGCGCAAGCAGCAACTGCGGGAAGCTACCACGAGTCACGATGTCGCTGATGACCTCGCGCGCATATGGGAATAGAATATTTGGGCAATAGGCTTGGAGTAGATGTGGCAGATCAGCTTCAGGGATATTTTTTAGTAGGAAAATACCTGCTTGTTGCACTTCAGCGATGAAAGCGACGCTGTCATTTAGTTTTGCTGTCACACTGACAGTTAGGATGATTTCTTTATAATCTTCATCCAAATCATTGACGCTGGTGCCAATGCTGACATCCGTTTCTGGTTGCCATTGCTTGGTGAATACCTCGGTATTTGGCACTTCAAATGAGATGTCTTTGGTATAAATACGCTCAAGACCGAGCTGTGGTTGGTTTTGTTCGTCTGACATGGTGTACTCCTTGTGTCAAATCTATCAATGTGTGAATTTGTTGATTTATCGTTTGCGATATTGTCATCGCACCGATGCGGTCAATTATGCCAGCATCGCATCCAGTTTGCCTTCTTGGTTGAGCTTATTGAGCTGATCAAAACCGCCAACAAAAGTCTCACCGATAAAAATCTGTGGTACAGTGCGATAGCCGTTGGTCTTGGCAGATAGGGCTTGACGCTCTTCGGTGGTCAAATCGTACATACTGATTTCACTGTACTCGACGCCTTTGTTGGTCAGTAGCTGTTTGGCATTGGTGCAGTATGGACAAACTGGGGTAGTGTAGATGGTTACTTGGCTCATAAGGGTTACTCATTTTTTTAAAGATAAATCCTACATGGGGCTTGGTTCGCCTGATTTCAAGCAGGATTTATTTTTTCTTAGCACCAACGAGTGGCAAACCTGCTACTTGGTAGCCTTGGATACCGCCTTCTAATCGCATGAAATTTGGGCGTGCAATCAGCTGTACCGCTGCACCAGCTTGTAGGCCAACATCGCAGACGATGATGACAGGTACTTCGATGCCTTGCAGTTCAGGTAGGCGATTTTTGAGTTCGGTGAATGGAATGTTCTCACTGCCTGTGATGTGCCCTTGGGCAAACTTATTGGCAGGGCGGATATCGATGATGCGTGCGTTTTGGTTATTGACCAATAAACCGACTTCGCTAGGCGGTACTTTGCGACCACTGCGTTTGCCTTCGATGGCAAAAAAAGCAATCGCAAGGACGATTAGTAAGCCGAACAAAAATGGGTGATTGCCCACAAATTCAAACCAGCGTTCCAAGGGATACTCCATAAAAATTTAGTCAAACGCTTATTATAGCGTTAAATGACGGTAAATGCACATGATTTATCAGGGTAAGCTGTGCTATTTGCCCTGTGGCTTAACGGCAGATTGTCCGTTTTTGGCTTCATCAATCAGTGATGTCAAGCTCTCAATGCGTCGTGGCAATACTGCGCCTTGGGCAGCCGCCGCCCAAAATGCACAGCCTTTGGCATTACTCTGATGGTTGCAATCTCGAAATTGGCAAGTGCCTGACAGCTCATTCAGTTCATCAAAGCCAGTCAAAATATCATCGGCGGACAGATGCCAAATGCCATATTCACGAATCCCAGGGGTGTCAATGATGCCGCCTGCAGATAGATTTTGGCCATCATAAGCAAGCAGGCGACTGGTTGTGGTGGTGTGCTGACCCAGCTGTGAGTTCACCGAGATGATGTTGGTGGCTTGGCGAGCATCAGGCAGTAGCTCATTAATCAAGCTTGATTTGCCGACACCTGATTGCCCAGCAAAGATAGACAGCTTGCCATCGATATGCTGATGCAGGGTATCTAGACCATCTTTGGCGATACTCGATGTGCTGATGACGCTAAAGCCGTATTGATCACCAAGCGCTTGATATTCTTGGATGATTTGTGCGACTTCGGGATGCTCAGGCAGTAGGTCGGATTTATTGAGCACCAGTAGTGGCGTGATGTCATTGAGCCGTGCGATGAGCAGATAGCGGTCAATCAGATTCACCGCAGGCTTGGGTAAGGGGGCAAAGACGATCGCCAAGACATCGACATTGGCCGCCACAGGTTTGACCTTATGATAGCGATCAGGGCGAGTGATGAGCGTTTTGCGGTCAAGTAGCTGCTCGATACGCCCAAGATTGGCGGTGGTGTCTAGGCTGAATTTCACCGTATCGCCCGTGGCAAGCATCGGTAGATTGGTGCGGGTGTGGCATCGCCAAATTGCACCCAGTGCGACGGCGGATTTGTCCGTATCTTGGTCGTGATATTCAGGTAAAATCGCTGGCAAGGCAGTGATTTGCACATCAAGCTGTTTGCCAAAATGCGAGATAATGACACCAGTAGCCAGCGTGCCATCGTCGATTTGGGTGGTTTGGTTTTGTTCAATTTGCCGAGTTTGGCGTTTGGTCAGTTTGCGTTTGCGAATGAGCGACATAAAGACTTGTTAAAAATAAAACCACTGTAGCATAAAAGCGGCATCTGGGCAATGTGTGCCATTAAAATTGGGGTGTTTTGGCCATCATTATTTGGATAAAGCCGATCATGAACCACAGATCTTAAGCCGCTTTGACAAAGCTATGATGGCGATGGCTATTGCGCAGTGCGGTGATGATGGCTTGATCAATTAAATTTGGGAAATTGACCAAAATATTTTATAATGGGCATTAAAATCAGCTTTTAATTTTAATAATAATTAATATACAATTAAGGTATCCATGAGTAACCTCAATCCACGCCAACAAGACGCTTTAAATCACACCCAAGGGCCGCTATTGGTACTGGCAGGCGCAGGCTCAGGTAAGACCTCGGTCATCACCCAAAAAATCGCGCATTTGATTCAAAACTGTCAGATTCCTGCCGATCGCATTACGGCGATGACTTTTACCAATAAAGCAGCCAGAGAAATGAAAGCGCGTGTCCAAAAACTGCTATCGAGCGAAAAAACGCGCGGTTTGACGGTCTCGACTTTTCACCAATTTGGGCTGCAGTTTTTGCGTTATGAGCTTAAAAATACTGAGCTAAAATCAAATTTTTCCATCTTAGATGCTGATGACTGCAAGCGTCTTTTGATGGAGCTAATGGTGCGCGATAACATGAGCGGGGCTGAGAGCCGTGAACTGGTCGGCAAAGCCATCAAGATGATCTCGGATTGGAAAAATGATCTGGTAGCGCCACCCGATGCTGCCCAGACGCTTGAAGATCCTGAGGACATGATGTTCGCGCATCTGTACGGACTGTATGAGCGGCATTTGCGCGCTTATAATGCGGTGGATTTTGATGATTTGATCGTGATGCCAGTGCATATTTTGCGCCATAACAAAGAGGTGCGCGATAAATGGCAAAACCGGGTGCGTTATTTGCTTGTTGACGAGTATCAAGACACCAACACCGCACAGTATGAGCTGATCAAATTGATTGTCGGGGTGATGGCGCGCTTTACGGTCGTGGGTGATGATGATCAATCGATTTATACTTGGCGGGGTGCTAAGCCTGAAAATATGGCGCTGCTTAAGCAGGATTTTCCGACATTGAGCGTGGTCAAGCTTGAGCAAAATTACCGCTCAACCAATCGCATCTTAAGCGCGGCCAATGCTGTCATCGCCAATAATGCACATATTTTTGATAAAGCATTGTGGTCGGATAAGGGGCATGGCGAGCTGATCCGCGTGATCACTTGCGCCAATGATTTTGATGAATCTGAGCGCGTGGCCAAAGAGATTTTGACGCATCGCATGCGTCACGGCAATACTTGGGATCGCTATGCGGTACTGTATCGCAGTAACTTTCAGGCGCGGGCATTGGAAGCGCAGCTAAGACAGCTTGAGATTCCTTATAAGCTGTCAGGCGGCACCTCGTTTTTTGCGCGTACTGAGATCAAAGATGTGATGAGCTATCTGCGTATCATCATCAATCCTGATGACGATGCGGCTTTTTTGCGAGTGATTAATACGCCTAAGCGCGGCGTAGGTTCGGCGACGCTTGAAAAATTGGGATTATTCGCGCAGTATTGTGGCATTTCGCTACTCTCAGCATGTACGCGCACAGGCATCAAAGAGGCGGTCGGCACGAAAGCTGGCCATACGCTGATGGACTTTGGTGAGTTTATTGAGCGCTATACCCAGCTTTTATATGACAACAGTGATCCGATGCCATTGGTGCGTCAGATGATCGAAGAGACTGGCTATATCGATTACATCAAAGAAGACTCAAAAAATCCTCAGCAAGAAAAAGGGCGTCTTGATAACATTGAGGCGCTGTATTCAAGCATCAGCGCACTCATTAATCGCGCTGAAGATGAGGAAGATAAGACCATCGAGGCGGTGATCCGAAAGCTTGTGCTACTCGATATGCTTGAGCAGCAACAAGAAGAAGAAAATACCAATAAGGTCAACTTAATGACTCTGCACGCGGCCAAGGGGCTTGAGTTTGATTTTGTGTATATCATCGGCTGTGAGGAAAATCTGCTGCCGCACCACAACTCTATCTTAACCGACAACATCGAAGAAGAGCGCAGACTGATGTATGTTGGCATCACGCGCGCCAAAAGTGAGCTGACTTTGTTATTAAGCAAACAAAGGCGTTCTGGCAGCGATTTTAAGGCGGTGGAGCCATCGCGGTTTTTGGATGAGTTGCCTGCTGAGCATATTAATTATCCATTTCACAAAGGCGGCGGTGCCAAAAAAGAAGATCCTAAGAAAATCGCCGAAAATTATCTGGCTAATATCCAAGCGATGCTGGCGGCGAAGAAAAAGGGATAAATTCCAACATAAAAGCCTGAATTTATTTCAGGCTTTTTGTTTGATTTTAACATGGCTGGCTTGTTATCCACGCCCACGCATAAAACCGATCACAACCGTCAGTGCGATGATTTGCATCATCAAAATCAGCCCAACCGTCCACAGCCATTGACCCTGTGCATAAGCAATCGCACAAATCCACGCACCAATAAAGCCGCCACCATAATACGACATATAATACAGCCCTGATGCCAATGAGCGACCTTGCTTGACATGACTGGTTAGATAGCTAATCGTCGCCGATTGAGTGACAAATACGCCTGATGACATCAAAGTCAGCCCGACGATCACCACCCATAATGGCGTCAATAAAGTCATGCCAATGCCAATGGCAGATGTCAGCACCGCCAGCATGATGGTGGTCGTCATACCAAATCGTGTGGTGATTTTGGCAGACAGTGGCGTAATCACCATGCCGATGAGATAGATGCTAAAAATATTGGCAAGATCTGCCGTGCTCAGCTGATAAGGCGCGTCGGATAAATGCAAATTGACAAAAGTAAAACAGCCGACCAAAGTAAACAATACGCACGCACCTAAAATGCCACTGCTGATGACGTGGGGATTTTTGGCGTGAGAAGTGAGTGTCTCAAAGGCTTCTTTGAATGATTCACTGACCACAAAATTTTTGGACTTTGGCAAGGTTTTTAGCACCCATAACGCCCCAATCAGTGTACAAATTGCCATCACGCCATAGCCATATCGCCAGCCGATAAAATGCTCCAAATGCCCAGCAAAAAACCGCCCACTAAAGCCACCAAGCACCGTGCCAGACACATACAAAGCCATCATCGTCGCGAGATGTTCGCTGTATTCTTCACTAATATAAGCAATCAGCACCACCGTAATCCCTGGCACGCTAATCCCTTGTAAGAATCGCCACACGGTAATCTCACTCATGCTACTACTGATGCCAATCAGACCTGTAGGAATGGCGAGTAACAATAATCCACCGACAATAAATGGCTTACGCCCAATACCATCTGACAGCATCCCGATAAATGGTGAAATCACAGCAATGGCAAGTACAGTCGCACCGACAGCCATCCCTGCTTCGATCTCATTGGCATTCAAATCGGCAATCAGCACGGGCAAAATCGCCTGCACAGAATACACTTGCAAAAAGGCAAAAAAGCCAATCATGGCGATGGTAAATTTTTCGGATAAGCTTGGTGCGTGATGAGTCATAAGCTTTGCTTCTTATCATTGGTAGATTTATTGCAATCAATTAAAAACAAGAGACATTGTAGCATGATGATGGCGCTCAGAGAAATTGCTTGTGGTTATCTTTATCATAGCCAAAAGCTATCACAAGTTTTTAAAAAATTAGTCAAATCATATAAAACTAGCTTGGCCTGTGATAGATTAACGAATTTGTCCCTGTGCAAACTGGTCATCTATGGCGTAAAGGTGTAGAATAACAGACAATTTTTTATCAAGTTTGGCAAAATCACATGAATTTGAGCAATCCTAATGTATTAATCGTCGGCGGTGGTCATGTCGGGCTGTCATTTGCACTGCTTTTGGCGCATCATGGCATCAAAAGCACGCTGGTTGAACATAGTCGCTATCCTGTCATCGAGCCTGAAGCGGACACGGCACGCACGCATTATCTGGATGCGCGTAACACGGCTTTGTCACGTCGTACGGTGCAGATTTATCAAGAAATCGGGCTATGGGATCGCTTGCAAAGTCATGCTTGTCGGATTGATAAGGTGCTGATCAGTGAGCTGGGTAGCTTTGGTCGAGCGACCTTGGATAAGCAATCAGAAGGTGTTGAGAGCTTTGGGCAAGTGATGGAAAATGCTTATCTGGGCAGGCAGCTACTCGTGGCAGTACAACAAAACGAGTTGATTACACTGATTGATGGTGCGACCGTGACAGACATCGCCCAAGATGAACAGATGGCAAGCATTACTGTAAAAAGTGATGATGGCGTGCAGATACTGTCAGCACCACTGGTCGTGGCATGTGATGGACAGTATTCAAAGGTCAGACAGTTGCTACACATCGATGTCGATACACATGACTATCAGCAGGTGGGCATCGTGGGCGTGGTACAGACGGATAAGCCACATCGCCATGAAGCGATTGAGCGATTTAGCGAAGCTGGGCCGTTGGCGGTGCTGCCACTGACTGATGGTGTGGGTGATGGCGGTACAGATCAGACCGCAGGCTATCGCCGTTCGGTGGTGTTTATCTGCCCAAAAGGTGAAGAGCAGCAGTATCTTGAAGATGATGATAAATACCTATCGACCCTACAGGCAGTGTTTGGGGCGGATGCTGGACGCTTCGTGGCGACTGGGAAGCGAGGTGCTTATCCGCTATCTAAGGTGCTGGCACATCGTCAGGTGGCAGGCAGATTTGTAATCATGGGCAATGCAGCACACACCCTGCATCCTGTGGCAGGTCAGGGTTTCAATCTGTGCCTAAGAGATGCGTATGCACTGGCCAATCTACTTGCCCAAGCACTAGCAGATGATGGTGGTGCAGTGGACTTTGGGCGATATGACCGCCTAGCACATTATGAAAAATCACGTCTAGCTGACCAAAAACGCGTCATCAAATTCTGTGATACCGTGGTGGGCAGCTTTACCCATCCTAATCCTGTGATGAAATTTGCTCGTAATGTCGGCTTGGTGTGTTTTGATAAAATCCCTGGGATTAAGCCATTGGTGGCGACTTATGCCATGGGGCTAAAATCTTAATTGGCTGATGATACCTATAATGATTAATAAAAAGAGCTTGCCATGATTTTAAAGGCATTTTTGGTGATATTTGGCTGTTTGTTCATCGGGCAGGTCATCATCGCATTGACTGATTTGCCACTACCGCCGAGCGTGATTGGTTTGGTGGTGCTGTTTGTTGCATTGCAATCAGGCTTGGTCAAGCTTGCCACTGTCGAAAAACTTGCCAAAGTGCTGATGGATTATTTGGTGCTACTGGTTATTCCTGCGTGTATCTCTATCATGCAGTATCTGGACATCATTCGTGATGATTTGTGGGTGCTGCTTGTTGGCGTAAGTATAAGTACGATTTTGGTGCTGATTAGTACGGCAGGCTCATATACTTGGCTACGTAGAGTGCAAAAATCTCGTCATCTCAAGCATCAGGAGCGTGTGCGATGATGCAGCAGCAGTGGTTATCCCTTGGTGATGAGCTATTGAGAAGTCCATTTTTATTACTCATGCTACTGATCGGGGTATTTGAATTGTCCGTATGGCTGCGTCAGCGTACAGGACAGCCATTGATCAACCCGACATTGGTCACGACTGTGGTGGTGATTGCTGTGTTGATGATGCTCGATATTGAGTGGTCAAGCTTTGAAAAAGCAAGCAATTACATCACTTTTTGGCTACAGCCTGTGGTGGTGTGCTTGGCAGTGCCTTTGTATATCCAATGGCAAAAAATCCGAGCACAGTGGCTACCCATCATCATCTCCCAAATCATCGGTAGCGTGGTGGGCATCGTGACAGGTGTGGGATTGGTACGACTGCTCGGCGGTAGCGCAGATAGTATGGTCGCCACCGCTGCCAAGTCAGTGACCATGCCGATCGCCATCGAAGTGACGACGGTGCTAGGCGGTGTCATCGGCATCGCAGCGGCGACGGTGCTGATTGCTGGTGTGGTGGGGCAAATCATTGGCGTGTGGGTATTGCATCGATGTGGCCTTAGACTGCCGATGGGCATGGGGCTGTCGCTAGGCAGTGCATCGCACGCACTTGGCACAGTGCGGTCGATGCAGCTGGGCGCTCGCTATGTGGCATATGCAACTTTGGGGCTGATTTTAAATGGTGTACTGACGGCGTTTTTGGCACCTGTGCTGGTGCCGTGGCTTATTCCTTAGGCTAATCAATTAAACTTATTATTCAAATTAGTGAGCATTAAGACAATTAAAAACATGAAAACGCTTGGCATCATTGGCGGTATGGCAGCGAAGTTTATTTTACAATGACAAAAATTTTAGACTAACAATTAACAAGGCTTAGCGTGCAACAAATCATCATTCAGCTATCAGGTGGCATCGGACTGTTTTTGCTCGGTATGAGTCTGATGACCGACAGTCTCAAGGCGATGGCAGGCGAGAGTCTGCGGCAGTGGCTTGGGCGTTTTACAGGCTCGCCATTTAAGGCGATGATGTCAGGCATTGGCTTTACGCTGGTCGTGCAGTCATCGACAGCGACGACATTGGCGACCATCGGTTTTGTTAGTGCAGGGGTGCTAAGCTTCACCCAAGCCATCGGTGTCATCATCGGTGCCAATATCGGTACGACCAGCACTGGCTGGATGGTCGCACTGCTGGGGCTGAAGTTCTCGGTATCGATGATCGCTCTGCCGATGGTGGGTATCGGTGCGATGATGAAGCTGCTTGGTCAAGATCGCATGGCTTTATTGGGGCTTTGCTTGGCGGGATTTGGGCTGTTATTCATTGGTATTGATTTTCTGCAATCGGCGATGGCAGGCTTTGCCGAGCAGGTGGATCTGGCGCAGTGGTCAAATGATGGCTTGATGACACGACTGATCTTGGTGCTGATAGGTATTGTGATGACCATTCTTTTGCAGTCATCGAGTGCGGCGATCACGGCGACTTTGGCAGCACTGGCAGGCGGGGCGATTGATTTGCCACAAGCATTGGCACTGGTGATCGGGCAGAATATCGGTACGGTCGCCACCGCGGTACTGGCAGCGATCGGTGCGACGGTGAGTGCCAAGCGGACAGCGGCGGTGCATGTGGTGTTCAATGTCGTAACAGCAGTGGCGGCGTTTTTTGTGCTGATGCCTGTGACGATCTGGCAGGTGCGTGATGGTGTGCTGGCAGACTGGGATAATGTGCTGATCATTGCTTTGTTTCATACGGCATTTAGTATGATGGGTGCGATGATATTTATGCCGTTTACCCGTCGTTTTCAGGCGCTGCTTGAGCGGCTGATCCCTGAGCGCATCGATGCGTCGAATACGCACTATCTGGATGAAAGCTTATTTTCGATGCCAGCGGTGGCCATCGGTGCGGCAAAAGAAGCTTTGTGCCGTACCGCAGCTGATACATTTCATCAATTTACCAAAGCCTGTCGCGGTGAGATGGCAGGTCAGCAGATCGATACGCTGCCGCTTGATGACTGCTTGATCAAGGTGGATGATTATTTACAAAAAATGCCCGTGCCGCAGTCGCAGACAGATCAAGAAAGACTGATGGCGCTTTTGCAGCTGGTGGTATATATCCGAGTGATCCGAGAAGATCTGGCGAACAGTGCTTTTATCGATGTGCTGCGCGGGGATTTTGATGAGAATCTGGCAGCGGCGATGGTACAGTTTGAGGCTTTGACTGCTTATCTGAACGCCATGCCCAAGCGACTGCCGCCAGAATTTGTCACTCAGTTTGTGGCGTTTGGTGATGATATGAAAGCCCAAAAAATCGATGTGCGCTTATCGATCATCGAACACAGCGCACACACCCAGCACAGCGCTTCCGATGCGCTCAACCTCATCGTCGCTCGCCGCTGGCTGGATCGACTGGTCAAGCACACCGCCAAGATGGTGATTTTGTTGGGCAAATGATGGCTATCAAGTGATCAAACTCACACGCGGCGGTGCTTGAGTGCCAAATACATCATGGCCACATTGATGGCGTCATTGAGTGCATCATGGCGAGGCAAATCAGGAATGCCAAGCGTTTTTACCATATTTGCCATCGTCAAATCGATCTCGGCATCATAGTATTTGTGCTTGGTTTCTTGGGCGTGAAATAGGCGCGAGACCTCGATTTGCGGCTGGGGCAGCTTGATGCCGAGCATGGGCTTTAGAAATTTATTCACCATCGCTACATCATATTCTAAGAAATAACCCACCAAAGGGCGACCACCCACGAAGTGCAAAAACTGTTCAATGGCATCTTCAACCGTCGTGCCATGTGTCAAGTCCTTGGGGCGAAGTCCATGGATGGTGACATTGGTCGCCTCCATCATGCCTTCAGGTTTGATGAGTATTTCAAAGGTTTCGCTTGTCAAGATTTTATTGCCGCGGATTTTGACCGCACCGATAGAGATGATCTGTGCCTCGCTGACATTAAGACTGGTGGTCTCGCAGTCAAAGCTGACCAGCTCATCAGGATGCGTGTCGTACAAAAATTCATAGCGTTTATCACGCAATTTACTGCGATAATACTGGTGCATGAGTTTATTAAACATCATTTTCCCCTATGAATATTGTAGGTTGAAATGATTGCTGACATAGCTTTTGAAGCGTTTCACCACTTGCAAGGCATCCTTGAGCAAATCTCGCTCAAGTGTGGATAGGCGTTCGGTGGCGATTTGGTTGGGCTGCACTTCTTGACCGTGTTTGATGGCATTTAGGCCATTTTTTAGGCGCGTGTGCATCAGATATGCCAACGCTTCTGACACATCTTGGCTGAGTTGTTTTTCGATAATGCCCATCGATGCAAGCTTTGCGATACGCTCAAAGGTATTCGTCTCGGTGAGTTTGGCTTGTAGGCTCAAAGCACGCACGCCATGCACCACTGGGAAAGTCCCCATTTTTTTGATGTCCATTTTGTGCTGTTTTTGACCCAAGAATTGCGCAAAAAACCCTTGCCCATCTTCGTTAAATTGATTGATGGCACGCGCAAAGCCCATCAGCATCCCAACATCATCGCTGATATGATGCATCAGGCTTGATTGGACATCGTGCAATAAACTGACATCGCCAGCGACCGCTTTGGCATCAATAAAAATCGCCAAATTCATCATATTCTCACCACTAGCGCTGCGACACCATGTGATGACCATGTCGCGAAAATCGCTGAAATTTTGGCACCAAGTCGGATTATTGACCATGATTTTGCCTTGGCAAGGTGGATAGCCAAAGCCAGTTAGCACTTGTGAAAACTGCTCTGCATAAGGCATGACGGTAGCAATGTCGATGCCATCTTTGACGATGAGTGCGTTATCTTGGTCGGTCTTGAGCACTTGCTCGCCACGACCTTCAGATCCCATGACGATCAAGCATGAGTTCGCCACGATATCAGCAGGTGCGATGAGTTGCCATGCTTTTTCAAACAATCTGGCATTGAGCACTTGCATCAGCTGTGCCAGTTGTCTGGCCTGCATACCATTGGCAAACAGTGCTGAGATGGTACTCGTCATCTGTGATGCGACAGCGGTGAGCTCATCGAGCGTGGTCGCGACTTCAAGTTTTTCGGCGATCAGATGGCTGTGGTTGGATAAAAATGCCAAGATATCCACTTGCTCAAGAATACCGATCGGATCATTATTTTTATTGACCACGACACGCTGAATGCGATGGTTCATCATCTTAAGTAGTGCAGTGAACATAAAATCGTCAATATCCACGCTAATCAGATCAAAGCGCGCCAGATGATGCACGGCTTCATGGGCATTGACGATGCCGTCGCTTTGGGTGATGACATCACGAAATAGCGACTCGGTGACCAGACCGATGCGTCCATCATGGTGGATAAGCAGGGATTTGGATTTGGCTTTTTGCATCGCCTTGCCAGCTTCGAGTAGGCTGATGCTACCACTATATAGCTCATCATAAGGGCGGTAGGCATCTTTGACTTTGGCGGTGAATAGTCCTGCCAACTCATTATCCCGCTTATTGCCTGTCTGGGATTGTAGTTTATCCGCGATATTGGCAAAAAAATACGCGCCAAATTCGCTGTTTTTTTCGATCAGTTCTCGAATGATGCTTTTTGGGATGGCGTATAGCAAGCTTTGATCGACAGCGACGAAACTGTGGCGATAAGTCTGCTCAAACAAAGCCCGTGTATCAAAGCTGTCAGATGGATGATATAAAGCAAGTACTTCACCATCGGCATCAACCTCTTGGATCATGCCTTTGATGACAATATAGAGTGTATCAATGCTGTCATTGGCTTGGATGACGGTCGCTTGATCATCAAAAAATACAATGTCGGTGGCTTTTTCGAGCGTCTGACGCTGCAGACTAGTCAGGCTATTATAAGGGGCGGTGCTAAAGTCAAAGCGATTCATGAGCAATCCTTTTCATGAAATATTAACACAAACAGTAGGGGAATTTTTACAGTAAATCCTGTTTGATATATTAGCAGATGACAAAAATTTGACAAGTGGTATAGATAAATAAACTTCGCCAAAAAATAAAAATTAGCTACTAAATTTTTGGCAAATATTTTATAATGAGTGCCAATCATCATCAGTTACGAGTACAAAATGTCTATCAAATCCGATCGCTGGATCCGCAAAATGGCCGAAGAGCATGAGATGATCTCGCCATTTGAGCCGGGTCAAGTGCGTTATAATGAACAAGGCGAAAAATTGGTCAGCTATGGCACATCAAGCTACGGCTATGATGTCCGCTGTGCCAATGAATTTAAGGTCTTTACCAATGTACACTCAGCCATCGTCGATCCTAAGAATTTCGACGAGCGTAGCTTTATTGATATCGTCGGTGATGAGTGTATCATTCCGCCGAACTCATTTGCACTGGCTCGTACGGTCGAATATTTCAAAATTCCCCGTGATGTATTGACCATTTGCCTTGGCAAATCGACTTATGCACGCTGTGGCATCATCGTCAATGTCACGCCACTTGAGCCTGAATGGGAAGGTCATGTGACGCTTGAGTTTAGTAACACCACCAATCTGCCAGCGCGCATCTATGCTGGTGAAGGTGTGGCGCAGATGCTATTTTTCCAATCAGATGCTGATGATGTCTGCGAAACTTCGTACAAAGACCGTGGCGGTAAATATCAAGGTCAGACGGGCGTAACCTTGCCTAAAACTTAAGGCCAAAGACCTAAGACTGCCACCACTGCACAAATAGACCCTTAAGCATGACTTAGGGGTTTTTGTTTGATTGATTTGTGTGGATAAGCTGTGCCATCCATCATAGTTACAAAATAGCACGGAATTTTGGGTGATGGTGGTATAAAATAAGCCAGACTTTACAAAACGAGCATAGCAATGAGCGATATTCGTATCGAAAAAACACACAATTTTGATTTTGCCACCGCGCGAGATAGAGCCAAACAGTGGCTGGGTGAGGCAGAGCAGCAGTTTGGATTAAAAGCCAGTTATGCCGAAGACGAGTCGATGGATACTGCCAGTATCAGCAAGGCAGGCGTGGATGCCAAAGCAGTGCTTGATGCCCAAAAAATCACCTTTGAAGCATCGCTTGGATTTTTCGCCAAGCCATTAAAAGGGATGATTCATGATGGGATTAATGAGGGTTTGCAGAAGTATTTTGAAGTATGATTTTGGCTTAGGATAAAGGGTGGAGTTATGACTGTTGAGATGATTATTAGCATTTGTTTGGGGATTGGTCTGGCAGCAAGTACAGGCTTTCGGGTATTTGTGCCATTATTTGGATTGTCATTGGCATCGTATTTTGGCATCATACCGCTCAATGACACTTGGGCGTGGGTGGGTAGCTTGTCAGCCTTGATTATCTTAGGTGTTGCCAGTGTGGTTGAATCGATCAGCTATCTGGTGCCTGTGGTGGATAACCTACTAGACACCATCGCTGTGCCATTGGCAGGCGTGGCAGGGACGCTCGTGATGGCGAGTACCTTGACAGACATGAGTCCTGCGATGACTTGGGCGCTTGCCATCGTCGCAGGTGGTGGGGCAGCTGCGACCATCAAGACCACATCGGCAGCGACAAGGGCGGTATCGACAGTGACCACAGCAGGCACAGCCAATCCTGCCATCGGCATGGCAGAAACGGGCGCGGCGATCGGGCTGTCGGCAGTGTCGATTCTGTTTCCTGTGGTTGGGATGTTCATTGCTGTCATCGGCATCGTGGTGCTGATTTGGCTTGCGGTGCGTCTAAAGCGTCAATTTGCCAAATGATCTCAAACATCCTTAAATGATAAAGCAATCAAAAGCTCGGTATATGCCGAGCTTTGGTGTATGGATAATCACGATTTTATTGATCCGCTTGCCATGCGATCAAGTGCTGATCAGCCACCGATTCTAAATGCGCATACATCGCCACAAAATCAGACTCATCCCCATAATAAGGATCGGCAACGGCTTTGCCAGTTGGATCAAATAACTGCAAGCGTGCCACCGTGCGAGCATCTGCAAGCTGTTCGGCTTGGGTGCGTAGTTTGCTTAAATTTGCCAAATTGCTCTCATCCATCGCAAAGATGAGCTCAAATTCATAAAAGTCTGTCACGCTGATCTGTCTGGCTCTTAAGCTTGATAAATCATAGCCTAGAGACCGACCAACTTTGATACTGCGAGCGTCAGGCGGATTGCCTGTGTGATAATTGGCGGTGCCTGCTGAGTCTAGGCGAATGGGTAGGTGAGCATTGGCAATTTTGGTCGCCATCACCGCTTCGGCAGCAGGCGATCGGCAGATATTGCCAAGACAAACAAATAAAATACTGCTAGGATAAGTCATAAATCTTCTCAATCATCAATGTGAAATCTTGTGCTTGTTACGCATCTGATGTGTCTGGTGATGATGATCCCATTACCAGCTCATCCACCAAAGCCGATAGTACCACTGTGGCAAATGCCCCCTTAGGTAGTTCAAAATTCAGCACCAATGACACATCATCTGCCCAGTGCCAAGTCAATGCCCGCACCAATAGGCGTAAGGGGCGATAGCTCATTTTGGCATCAATCTTCAGTAGTCCTTGGCAAAATACCGTAAATTCATCCCGACCAAGCACGCCATCATACAGTGCGGCTGCATCAGCGGTATGCTTGGGCGTACCTGTGCCAAACAGTGGAGCGGTTGGGTGGATATCACAAGTCCTCAGGCGAGTGCGGATGTCATCATCGATATCAGCGACAAAAATTGAGCCTGTGCCATCTAGATTAAATACATCACCATCGATCGCCGTCTGCCAGCTGTCATCTGCCACACGAGCATCCAGCATGGCATTAAACAGCACACTGCGAGCGGTCGAGATCAGTAGGCTGTTACGATGAGCGGTTTTTTTATTAGAGCGGTAGGGCTTGGGCATGGCTAGGATTTTTTCAAAAAATCCCTGAGCCTTCTGGATATTGCCTTGGTCATTGCCAAACCGCTGTTCGCCAAAATAGTTTGGCACGCCATTGGTTTTGATTTGATTTAGCCTATCATCGATGGTGGTTTGATCGCCTGTGATGGCGTGTAGGGTGATGGTGAAGTGATTGGATTTGTGCGTACCACGACCTAGCTTGCGACCGTGCCACACTTGCTCGCTGATGTGGACGGACTCGTCATCGTGCAGATGCGGCTTGATAAAGTCGGTAAATGACACACTCGGCACCGCCTTGGTCGGCAGGCGAATACTGAACCACTGATGGGTGATGGCATGGCGGTCTTTTAGCCCCGAATAGCCGACATCTGCTGTAGGCACACCTGCCCAGTCAGCCAGTAGCCGTGCGACATAGGCGGTGTTCAGATTGATTTTGGTGATGTATAACCACAGATGTTCGCCATCGTGGGTGTGCTCGATGGCAAGCTGTTCGGTGACGATAAAGTCAGCAGGCGTGGCTTTATAAATAGCGTGGCGAATAGGGCGGGTCATGGCGTCGCTCATTAAAATATCTTTGCCACCATTGTATCACACAAACATCTTCTTCGGCAGATAGCCAATCACCATCTCATCAGGGGTAGCCGTGCTATCTGCAGTGATACGCAGACGGTAGCGGTCTTTGAACGCTTGGGGCAGCACATCACTGACATTGTGAATCTCATCAATATCCACGCCATACTTATCATCGATATGCGATGTCGCTCGAGTACCTGCGATGTCAAATGCTTGATAAAACTCACTCTGTTTGGCGATGGCGGTCGCTTGATGGATATCATCAGCGATAATCAATAATTTGTGATGATATTCTTCAAAATGATTGGGCTTGTAGCCACCAAGATTGACAAAATATAAATGTTTGACGTTGGGTGGGTTATTGGGATGATCGTCTTTATTGATAATCTCAATAAGATAGCCATCAACAGCAGTAATTTTGCGATAGGCGTCCAGATGCCAAATATCTTTGATTTCTGGCCAAGCCGATTCAAAATGCGGTATCAGCTCACGCACATCATCGGCGATGCCAAAGAAAATATCATGCTGTTCGATCAGCCGACCCTTTGGCGTAGCACCGATTTTTAGCATATACAGATACATGATTTGCCTTTATATTTTAATAACCTTGTTGGTTTAGCTCACGATATGCATCACAGCCGTCTTGATAGCCGTTATCGCAGGCTTTACCAAGCCATTGTTTGGCGAGTGAGTAGCTTTGGCGGACACCCCAGCCATTATAATAAAGGGTGGCTATATTGTATTGAGCCATGGCATTGTTTTGGGCGGTGGCTTTGGCATACCAGTTAAAGGCTTGTTTATAATCTTGACGGACACCATAGCCGTGTCTGTACATATTGCCTAAATTTACCTGAGCGCCTGCATGCCCTTGATTGGCGGCTTTGGTGTACCATTGTACTGCTTGATGATAATCTTGGCGTACGCCTTGACCTTGGCGATACATCACGCCAAGATTGTATTGAGCCACGGCATTGTTTTGGGCAGCGGCTTTGGCAAACCAGTTAAAGGCTTGTTTATAATCTTGGCGGACACCATAGCCATGACCGTACATATATCCTAAATTTACCTGAGCCTCAGCAAGCCCTTGATTGGCGGCTTTGGCGTACCATTCTACCGCTTTTTGATAATCTTGGCGTACGCCGTGACCTTTTTCATACATCAGCCCAAGATTGGTTTGAGCCTCAGCAAGCCCTTGATTGGCAGCTTTGGTGTACCATTCTACCGCTTTTTGATAATCTTGACGCACGCCATAACCTTTTTCATACATCAGCCCAAGATTATGTTGAGCACTTGCATATCCTTGATTGGCGGCTTTGGCAAACCAGTTAAAGGCTTGGTGATAATCTTGATGCACGCCATAACCTTTTTCATACATCAGCCCAAGATTGTATTGAGCCTCAGCAAGACCTTGATTGGCAGCTTTTTTATACCAGTGTACTGCTTGATGATAATTTTGTTGTATGCCCACACCTTCATCATACATTGCACCTAGCACAAGTTGAGCTTTGTCATCCCCTTGTTCCGCCGCTTGATGAAAATAACTAAACGCTTGGCGATAACCATCATCAGTGCCAAGATTGTAATAATACAAGCCCTGCTCATAGGCGGTATTCGCCATCACTGACATTGACAGCAGAAGTCCCATTGCCAAAGTAGCTAGCTTTTTCATCTTTTACACTCCATCAAAAGACTGATTATTATTTATCTAGTATAGCAATTTCCCCACCATTTGCCAACGAAACCACATCGACAAAAATTACAAAAACTTAGCCATCATCACGCCATAAAACTGCTATAATAGCCACATTTTATTTGCCAAATTTTGGAAAAATCATGAGCATATCAGCCAATAACAACACCACTCACAAACCGCATAATCCTGATAATTTTATCCGCACGCCACAGGGCGAATTTGCTTATCGAGATACCCAAAGCACCAATAAAGCACGCTTGACAGAGTTACTCAAACAGCGGATTTTGTTCCTTGATGGGGCGATGGGCACAGAGATTCAAAATTATAAACTCACCGAAAGTGACTATCGGGGCGCTCGTTTTGCTGATATACCTAACGATGTCAAGGGTAATAATGACCTACTAGTCCTGACACAGCCTGACATCATCAGTGCGATTCACAAAAGCTATCTGGAAGCTGGGGCGGACATCATCGAGACCAACAGCTTTAATGGCACGCAGATTTCTATGGCGGATTATCACATGGAGCATCTGACCTATGAGATCAACCGTGAAGCCGCTCGCCTAGCCCGCCTAGCTTGTGATGAATATAACGCCAAAACGCCTGATAAGCCACGCTTTGTGGCGGGTGTCATCGGCCCGACTTCTCGTACTTGTTCCATTTCGCCTGATGTCAATGACCCTGCGTTTCGCAATGTGACCTTTGATGAGCTCGTGGACAACTACACCGAAAGTACGCTGGCATTGATTGACGGTGGGGCGGACATTATTTTGATTGAGACGGTGTTTGACACCCTAAACGCCAAGGCGGCGATTTTTGCGGTGACGGGCGTATTTGAGATGATTGGCTTTGAGCTGCCGATTATGATCAGTGGTACGATTACCGATGCATCAGGGCGGACGCTGTCAGGGCAGACGGCAGAAGCGTTTTATAATTCGGTACGTCATGCTAAGCCTATCTCAATCGGCTTTAACTGTGCTTTGGGGGCGGACGCGCTCAAGCCACATATCCAAAGCTTATCTGATGTCTGTGAGACCTTTGTGTCAGCACACCCCAATGCAGGCTTGCCGAACGAATTTGGCGAATATGACGAGACAGCCACCGAGACCGCCACGATGGTGCAGGGCTTTGCCAAAGCAGGGATTGTCAATATCGTCGGCGGCTGCTGTGGCACGACACCTGAACATATCCGCACGATTGTCGAGATGGTATCACCGCACGCACCACGAGCTATTCCTGAGTACAAGCCTGCTTGCCGTTTGTCAGGATTAGAAGCCTTTAACATCACTCGTGATAGCTTATTTGTCAATGTCGGTGAGCGTACCAATGTCACAGGCTCCAAAAAATTCTTACGACTGATCAAAAACGAAGAATACGCAGAAGCCCTTGATGTCGCCCGAGACCAAGTAGAAGGTGGTGCTCAGGTTGTGGACATCAACATGGACGAAGCCATGCTTGATAGTAAGCAGGCGATGATTCATTTTGTCAATTTGATTGCGTCCGAGCCTGACATCAGCCGAGTGCCACTGATGATTGACTCATCAAAATGGGACATCATCGAAGCAGGTCTCAAATGCACGCAAGGCAAGGCGATTGTCAATTCTATCTCGCTCAAAGAAGGCTATGATGAATTTGTCGCCAAGGCTTGCCTATGTATGCGATACGGGGCGGCGGTGATTGTCATGGCATTTGATGAAGTCGGGCAAGCGGACACCGAAGCACGCAAGATTGAGATTTGTAAACGCAGTTATGACATTTTGGTCGATGAAGTGGGTTTCCCATCCGAAGACATCATCTTTGACCCGAACATCTTTGCGGTCGCCACAGGTATCGAAGAGCATAATAACTACGGCGTGGACTTTATCAAAGCGACCAAATGGATTACTGACAATCTGCCCAATGCGATGGTGTCGGGCGGTGTGTCCAATGTGTCGTTTAGTTTCCGTGGTAATCCGATTCGTGAAGCGATTCATGCGGTGTTCTTGTACCACGCCATCAATAACGGCATGACGATGGGGATTGTCAATCCTGCGATGCTTGAGCTGTATGATGAGATTGAGCCATCTGCCCGTGATGCCATCGAAGATGTGATTTTAAACCGCAATAACGACAATAACGAAGCGACCGAAAAGCTGCTTGAAGTTGCCGAAAATTACCATTCAGGCGACAAAGCCAAATCAGGCGGTGCTGACCTAGCATGGCGTGAAGACACGGTAGAAAAACGCATTGAATACGCCCTAGTCAAAGGCATCACTACTTATATTGATGAGGACACCGAAGAAGCTCGCCAAAAATACCCACGACCGCTCGATGTCATCGAAGGGCCTTTGATGGACGGCATGAATGTGGTGGGGGATTTGTTCGGTGCAGGTAAGATGTTTTTGCCACAGGTGGTCAAATCGGCTCGTGTGATGAAACAAGCCGTCGCATGGCTAAATCCTTATATCGAAGCCGAAAAAGTCGCAGGCGAGTCTAAGGGTAAAATTCTTATGGCAACCGTCAAAGGCGATGTGCACGACATCGGCAAAAATATCGTCGGCGTGGTGCTCGGCTGTAATGGCTATGAAATCATTGACTTAGGCGTGATGGTGCCGTGCGAAACTATCCTTGAGACCGCCAAGCGTGAAAATGTCGATATCATTGGGCTGTCAGGACTCATCACCCCAAGCCTAGATGAGATGGTCTATGTCGCCAAGCAAATGCAAGAGCAGGGCTTTAACTTACCGCTACTCATCGGCGGTGCGACGACATCCAAGGCACATACGGCGGTCAAGATTGAACCTAATTACCAAAACGACATCGTCGTCTATGTGGCGGACGCTAGCCGTGCGGTGGGTGTGGCGACGACTTTATTGTCTAAGGATAAGCGTGGCGAGTTCATTGATGAAATCCGCGCCGAATATAGCGAAGTGCGTGAACGCCTAGCCAATCGTAAGCCAAAAGGGGCGAAGCTGACCTATGAGCAGTCCATCGCCGAAGGTTTCCAATACGACTGGGATAATTACACGCCACCCGTACCAAATAAACTAGGTCAAGTGGTGCTAGATGATTATCCGCTTGAGAATTTGCTACCGTATATTGACTGGACGCCGTTTTTTATCTCGTGGGGATTGGTCGGCAAATATCCAAAAATCTTTGATGATGAAGTGGTTGGTGCTGAAGCCCGTGATTTGTACGCCAATGCGATGGCGATGATTGATAAGCTGATGGCGGATAAGCTTGTGACTGCCAAAGCTGTCATTCGTTTAGAAAAAGCCAAGCGTATCGCCCCTGACACCGTCGCCGTCTATGATGAAAACTGTCAAGTGGTGCAGCACTTTGAGCATTTACGCCAGCAAAGCGATAAAGTAACTGGTAAGCCAAACTACAGCCTAGCTGACTTTATCTCACCCAATGGTAATGACTATTTGGGCGGCTTTACCGTATCTATCTTTGGCGCTGAAGAGCTTGTCAATGAGTATAAGGCAAAAGGCGACGACTACAACGCCATCATGGTGCAGGCAGTGTGCGACCGCCTAGCCGAAAGCTTTGCCGAGCATTTGCATGAGCTCGTTCGCAAAGACTACTGGGGCTATCAAGCTGATGAAAACCTAAGCAACGAAGAGCTGATAAAAGAGCAATATGTCGGCATCCGTCCTGCACCGGGTTATCCTGCCTGCCCTGAACATACCGAAAAAGGCAAGCTGTTTGACTGGCTGGATACCACCAATGCTATCGGTACATACTTGACCGAAAGCTATGCCATGTGGCCACCGTCTAGTGTATCAGGCTTTTATTATAGCCATCCTGATAGCACTTATTTTAATGTCGGTAAAATCAGCACCGACCAGCTAGAAGACTACGCACGCCGTAAGGGTTGGGATATTAAGACTGCTGAAAAGTGGCTAAATCCAAATCTCTAAACTTGTGCTAAATTAAGTTTGGACAACAAAACCGCTTTGATGAATCTCAAAGCGGTTTTTTTAGGTTTGGTCGCTTGGGGTGGCTGAAGGACAATTAATGCTGGAGTTATTTGGCGATGGCTTTTAGTGTTTGGCTTGCCATCTGTCCCATCTGATTGACATCGACGACGATGCCATCAGCACTGAGCACATCACCGCAGTGAGCGTGTAGAGCGACGATTTGATGAATTGGCGTCGTTGGTGCTTGGGCGAGTATCCCTGCCATCATGCCAGAGAGTACATCACCCATGCCAGCAGTCGCCATTGCTGCATTACCGAGCGTACAGATGCGAATCTCACCATGCATATCGATGGTGAGTGTGTTTGCACCTTTTAGTACCCATTGCCCACCGTAGCGTGCCTGTAGTGATCTGATGGCATGGATACGATCAGCTTCGACTTCATTGGCGCTGATACCTAGCAAGCGAGCAGCTTCGGCGTGATGTGGCGTGGCGATGGCATTGGCTGGCAGGCGTGTGTCTGAATGAGCTGCCAAGTGCCACAGTGCGTCTGCATCCATGACAACGGGGATACTCATCCCTGCCATTATTGGTAGATACCGCTCAAAAACTTGTGCTGACCATGCATCACGCCCAAGCCCTATGCCAATACAAATAGCTGTCATATGCTCTAGCTTATCTTTATCCATCTGATCGATGTCATGCACCATCAGATTTGGCTTGCGGGTGATGATAGCAGGATGATGATTGGGGTGTGTGGCGATGGTGACACGACCTGCACCGACACTGATGGCTGCCTCGCCACTCATGATGACTGCACCACCCATCGTGGGATGGCCACCGATGACCATGACCGAGCCGTAGTCACCTTTATGCTGATGACTGCGTGAGCCATCACGAGCGGGTAGGGTAGGTAGGGTATTATCGATATGAGCAGTTGTGATCAGTGCATCATCGGCAGGGATGAGTGGTAGGCAGACCAGCTTGCCGACATGGCTTTTGGCACAGCCGGTGAGCAGGCCAACCTTATAGCCCATCAGGCACAGCGCCATATCAGCACGCATGCACGCAGGCAGTGGCATCCCTGTGTTCGGATGTAGCCCTGTGGGGATATCGATGGCGATTTTATAGCCTGTGTGTGCATTATAGTCATCGACGATGGCAAGCATCTCATCTGTCAGCGGACGATCCAGACCATTGCCAAAGACTGCATCGATATGCACATCTGCCACCACAGGCGCATCCGTGATACTGATACCTGCATCGATGGCGGCTTGGCAGGCGCGCTGAGCATCAGCACTGGCAGGTGGTGCGATTTGATAGATATGCACTGTATGATGGCGTGATAGATAGACGGCGAGCAGATAGCCGTCGCCACCATTATTGCCACTACCGCACCAGATGCACACTCGTGATGGTGCTAATTGCCCTAGCAAATGATTTGCCATCATCAGTGCCGCTTGCTGCATCAGTCCATAGCTTGAGTTGCCAGCGGCGAACCAGCGATTTTCCCAATCTTTGACGGCTTGTGCGGTATATACAGGGATGGGGAGGGTCATCATCTTATCCTTATCAATGACGAATGAATGGCTTATGCGTTCGCTTGACTCTGTGCCATCAACTCACCACTTGGCACGCCACTATGAAAACGCAACTGATCATCAGGCGAGTCGATCAGCTCACGCTCAACATCACGAAAGAATGCCACGCGCTCATCGATACTCTCATCCGTGATGGAGCGCGCCAGATTCAGATAATCTTCATAATGTCGTGATTCGGATTTGAGTAGATATTTATAATAACGAGCCAATTTCTCATCATCGATGGCATCAGCGAGTGCCGAGAATCGCTCACACGAACGCGCTTCAATAAACGACCCAATAATCAGTACATCCACCATCGCCGCAGGCTCATGCGTCCGTTTGTGTTTGAGTAGCCCTTTGGCGTAGCGACCTGCAGGCAGATAATGCCACTCGATACCACGATCTTTCATCAAGGACAGCACCTGCTCATAGTGTAGCATCTCTTCACGCACCAGCTGTGCTAGACGCTCTTGGAGTTCACGGTGAAATTCATAGCGAAAAATCAGGTTCATCGCCGTGCCTGCTGCTTTTTTCTCGCAGTTGGCATGGTCTTGGAGTAGTAGGGGTAGATTGTCTTTGGCAAGCTTAAGCCAGTTATCAGAAGTGCGACAGCCCAAGAATTCATAAATATGGCTGATGTCCATCTGTGCGCGGGCGCGGGTGGTGATGATGGCCAGATCATCGTCATGGCTGCTGTTTGGGTGTGTCATGATAGTCCTTATGGGTGGGTGTATCTGCTGCCAAAACCATCAATGACAGCTATGATGCCTGTATGATGCCTTTATTATAGCATATTGCCAGCCATCAAGGTGAGACTGACTTGGCGAGTTTGATCAAACATACAGCAGCGTAATCAGCCATAAATACAACAAAATTTAAGCCAAACAACATTTGTCACAGTGTCGTAACATTAATATGCTACACATCCAAATTTCAGCGTACAAATGTTTTAAATGTCAAGATTTGATCTGATTTATCAGACGAATATTTGTAACAAAATTTGAAATACGCACGCATTTTTTTGCCAAAAATTCGCCTTATTTTGGCCATAAACTGATCGTTTTTATCATAAAAATGAAAAATAATCCAAATAAATAACTTTAAAAAAATGATAAATTTCAAAGATTTATAAAATAATATGTAAATGTTACAAATTTTTTCATGCCAAAGGTATTGCAAAATATTTCAAACTTGGTATTCTATAGTCACAGTATGAAGATTGGCTGCCTGTATTGCTACAGTGTGTAATTTTATGTTACTCTTTGCTGCGATGCTAAGCCATCATAAATTGATACATCAGCACCTCGCCAGTGTATCTTAATAAGCAAGTAATCTTGTACCGGGCAACGATGTCCGATTTTTAAAGTGGAGAAAACCCATGAAAAAACTAGTTCTAGCTACCGCAGTCGCTGCTCTATCGGTAACAGCCGCTCAAGCTGCACCTACCGTTTACGGTAAGGCATTCCTTACTCTTGATCTAAATGAGGGTGATACTGATGTTACCGTAACGCGCGGTAATGTTACTGCTCCTACAGTTTCTGAAGATTGGAACTCTCGTAGCCAACTTAATTCTAACGCTTCTCGTATCGGTCTTCGTGGTTCTGAGCCGCTAACTGACAATACTGATGTGGTTTATCAACTTGAATACCGCGTAGATGTTGATGCTAAAGATGGCCGTAACTTCGAATCTCGTGACACTTACCTAGGTCTATCTAACAAGCAATACGGTACGCTGCTAGCAGGCCGTCTATCTGCGATCGATGGTCGTGTTGACTATGCCAATGTTGCTCAAGGTGGCGTACTAGGCGGTGACAATGTTCTAGCATCATTCGACAGCCCACGCGCTAACAATGCTCTTGCTTATGTTGCACCGACTTATAACGATGTAACTGTATCAGCTATGTATGTGTTGGATGAGAACAACTCATCTGACAGCCTAGGTCGTGATGCATTCGGTCTAGCTGCTCAATATGAGCCAAATGCACCATATCGTGCAGGTGTCTCTTATATCCAAGCAGGTGATTTTAAAGCTGCTCGTATCTCTGGTGCTTATGATCTAAGCCCAGCAACCACCATTGGTGCGCTATATCAAAACACTGATTATGATTCAAGCGACAACGAAAATGCATTCACTCTAAGTGCTTCTCATAAAGTAGCACAAACCCCATGGACTGCATACGGTCAAGTTGACCTAGTTGACAATCGCGGTGGCCGTGCTGATGCAGAAACTCAGCGTTTGGTAGTTGGCGGTCAATATGCATTTAACCGTGCAACCACTGGTCACATCTATGGTGCTTATTTGAACGGTGAAGATACTGTAAGAACTGCAACTACTACAACTGTAACTGAAACTTCTGGCTTCGGTCTTGGTGCAGGTCTAGAATACAAATTCTAATCCTAGCTGACTCAGTCAAAAAAAGCTCATCGTATGATGGGCTTTTTTTGTGCATCAAATTAATGTATGTAGCTGTCATATAAACCAAAACCACATCAGCTGCTGTGATTCTAGACGCTATATCAATGCAAAAAACAACCATGCTGCAAAAAATGCAGCGTCTGTGCCGCCACTGTCTGATCGGTCAAAAGCCCAGTATGACTAACTGGCAATATCAGATAATCCTCCGCCTCAGGCAACAGGGCCTCGGATAGATAGACAGTGCCATCATGCTGACGCGCGTCAGTATCCAGCTTATGCCGATGGCTGTGCAGCGCCAAAAATGGCAGTCCCAAACCGATCGGTCGGTTGCCAGCAATGATGCCTAGGCTGACATCCTCACGCAGTGGCGGACAGCTGCCATCGAGCGCGCCGAGAAAAGATTGGTTAATCAGTGGTGACAGATAGCGATGCGCATAGTGTGCTGTCTGGCTGCCTCGATGGGGTGTACCGAGCGTCACACAGCGATGCACTTGCCACATCGGATAATGCGCCAAAAAATGCCGTATCACAAGGCCGCCTAGGCTATGCCCAACCAGATTGATGGGCTGGGTGGGATGATGATTGGCGAGCAGATACTCGTGCAGGCCTTGGCTGTTGATTGCGATGGGCTGACTTAGGCTTTTGTAGCCATAGCAGTAAGTTGGCAAGCCATGGTTTTCAAGCTTTTTGGCGAGCGGTTTCATATACCACGGATTGAGATGCAGTCCATGGATTAGGATGGTTAAGGGTTTGTTCATCGCTATTATGTGCTAATAAATTTATAATATGATACCAAATTATCATCACTTGCCAAAGCCCAAACCTCCAAAAACTAAAAAAGCCCAAGCCATCGCTTGAGCTTTTTTTAGGTGTATCGATGGATCATTTACCACGATAAGTGATGCGACCCTTACTCAAATCATACGGTGTCATCTCAACCTTAACCTTATCACCAGTTAGGATGCGGATGTAGTGCTTACGCATCTTGCCTGAGATGTGAGCGATGATTTCGTGTCCGTTGTCTAGGCGGACTTTGAACAGGGTATTTGGCAAAGTGTCGATTACTTCGCCTTCAAATTCGATGATGTCGTCTTTTTTTGCCATAATCTAAATCAAGTGGTTAAAAATTTGGGCTATTATACTATTTTTTGAGCCGAAAACATAGCCTTATTTGACTATTTCGGCAAATTTAGCCAAAGAGGTGTCAGTGGCTCATCAGGCAGCAGCGTCTGGAAGTGCTCTGGATAATAGGCATTGATAAAATATAGCCCATCAGCGGATGCGGTCGGCGGTGCCAAAGTGCGATCTTTGGCGTGTATCAAGGGTATCAGTTCATCCACTGCCATCTCACCACGACCGATGGCAAACAGCGCACCCATGATGTTACGCACCATGTGATGCAAAAAGCCATCGGCTTGGATATCCAGCACCAAGTATGCCCCATGCGTGAATAAATCGGCATGACTAACCGTACGCACTGGCTGATTGGACTGACACGCCGCCGCCCGAAAGCTGCTAAAATCATGCGTACCAACCAGAAGCTGACTTGCTTGTATCATCTTGTCGATATCCAAGGGTGCGTATTCATGCGTCACCTGATGGCGCAAGATGGCAGGGCGATAGGGCTGATTGAGTGTGATGTAGCGATAGCGTCGTGCGATGGCGCTGAATCGAGCATGAAACTCAGACGGCATCGGCACCATCCAGCGTAGCGCGATGTCATCGGGCAGCATGCTATTGACACCGCGTAGCCAGTTATACACAGGACGCTTGGCGTGCGTGCTAAAATGCGCCACCATATTGCCTGCATGGACACCTGCATCCGTACGACCTGCAGCGATAAGCTCGATAGGCTCATTGGCGATTTTGGACAAGGCGTTTTCGATGACGGCCTGCACGCCAATGGCGTCGATTTGACGCTGCCAACCACGGTAGTTTGTTCCGATAAATTCAATCCCAACGGCATAGACTTGTGCTGGATGGGGTGCTAATTGCTCAAGTTGATCCATCATTGATCTGCTACCCAGTTTGATGCGGTCAATTGATCATTCAAGGACAACCATAGCGCTTGTCCATAGATGGCTGCGATGCTGAACTCACCACCTGCGATGACGCCATGTGCATATTGCCAAGCACCAGCGGCATAGGTGCTACTCACACCACCAAAAGCACACATCGTCGTGCAGATGACGGTGATTTTTTGATCGTGTAGCTGATCTAAGGCGGTTTTGATGGCAGGTGTTGATGGTAGATTGCCAGAGCCATAGCCAATTAGGATGACCGCTTTGGTATCCATGTGTAGATTAATGAGATCATACGCCAGCTGATCAGCATCATTTGGCAGAGCGTAGATTGCTTGAATGCGGGTATGGCTGGCTTTATTAAGAAGTTGTGGTAACTTTAACAGTTTATCCGTGATACGCTGACTGTCTGTCGATGGATTGACACCGCCCAAAGTGGCAGGCGTGCCGACAAAGGCATCATGGATTTGGCTGTTGATTTTTTGGGTATTTTTAGCGTCAAATGTCTGGCGATAAAACTGTACAAACACGCCCGTATGTGCGATAGCAATGTCCAAGGCACCGCTAAGATTTGTCCATGCATCACTGTGTGGGTTGATTTGATGTTCGGCAACATCAGGGATGAATAAAGGCTGCATACTGCCTGTGATGACAAGGCTAATATCAGTCAAATCTTGCAGTGCATTTGCCAAAAATGCCGCCAAAAAGCTTAAGCTGTCAGTCCCTGTGATGAGAACAAACTGGCGTTTGCCCAATTGATAAGCGTGTAATATCTGCTGATAAAATGCCACAAAGTCCATAGCTGTCAAGGTGCTAGAATCCTTGATGATCTCATTTGGCAAAATCTCAACCGTATAGCCATGTGTCGCAAGCTGTGTTTCCAAAATTGGCAAAAACACATCGGCAGGTAGTGGGGATAACGGTGTGCCATGACTGCCAAAAGTGCCGCCAGCATAGATGAGTTGTACGGATGGATTGTTTGTGGTCATAATATCATCAATAAAAATAGGTTGGCTTATTATAAAGCAAAGCTGACAAAAAAGCACATCGAAATCGATGTGCTTTTGATGGTGTGTCTATCTTAGATGCGACCTTGTAGGATGGCCAGCATACGGCGTAGTGGCTCGGCAGCACCCCATAGCAGCTGATCACCGACGGTGAACGCAGTCAGATACTCGCCACCCATGTTCATCTTACGCAGACGACCAACAGCGACATTGAGCGTGCCTGTGACGGCGACAGGGGTTAGACGCTCCATGCTGGCAGGTTTGTCATTTTCGACGACATCTAGCCATGGATTGTCGCTTTCACGCAAGGCGGCTTCGATTTCTTCTAGTGGAATGTCTTTTGTTAGCTTGATGGTCAGTGCTTGGCTATGGCAACGCATCGCACCGATACGCACGCAGATACCATCGATGTTGATTAGATCATTGCCTGATTTGCCAAGGATTTTATTGGTTTCGGCTTGACCTTTCCATTCTTCACGAGATTGACCATTCTCAAGCTGGCTGTCGATATACGGGATTAGACTGCCTGCCAAGACCGCACCGAAATGCTGTTTTGGGAAGCTGTCACTACGCTGTGTATCGGCGATGGTCTTATCGATCTCAAGAATGGCAGAAGCAGGGTCAGCAAGCTTATCAGCGACCGAATCACGCAGTACGCCCATACCGCTGATGAGTTCACGCATATTGTTGGCACCAGCACCTGATGCAGCTTGATACGTCATCGCTGATACCCATTCTACCCAGCCGCGGCGGAACAGTTCGCCGATCGCCATCAGCATTAGACTGACGGTACAGTTACCACCGATAAAGTCTTTTTTGCCATTGGCAAGGGCGGTATCAATCACATCGCGATTGACAGGATCTAGGATGATGATGGCATCATCTTCCATGCGTAGCGAGCTGGCTGCATCAATCCAGTAGCCATTCCAACCGCTGTCACGCAGTTTGCCATGTACAGCTTTGGTGTAGTCGCCACCTTGGCAGGTGATGATGGTATCGCATTTGGCAAGTTCTGTGATGTCATTAGCATCTTTTAAAGTGCCTGCATCCACGCCAAAGTCAGGGGCTTTGCCGCCAGCGTTACTCGTTGAGAAGAATACAGGCGTAATGTGTGCAAAATCGCCTTCTTCAATCATACGAGCCATCAGTACAGAGCCAACCATACCACGCCAGCCAACCAGACCAACTAGCATTTTTTCTGCCATGTTAAAATTACCTTTTGCTTGGTGAAAAAACCCAATCAAGACCATCACGATTGGGTGTCATGTAAATGGATAACTATGCCTTGTTATGACCAAAAAATCAAGTATTTTTATGAACTTTTGTACACTAATTTTTTGGAAAAACCAAACTTATGGTTAAGTATCGCGTGCAGAGTGCTGCTTGGTGCGTAAGTTTGGCATATTCACACTTTATTCAAAATCTGCCAAGCCCAGCAAATAAGCGCGCGCTTGTCCGACTTTGGTGGATTTTATGATCTCAAATCGCGCACGCAGCTCGCTGCCAAGAAGGCTGTCAATTTCTCGATCTGCTTCTAGATAAATCAGGCCATCGGCATGGATCAACTGACGATCGATCACAGCTGCCAAAAGCGGCTGCCACAGATCCAGTGCATAAGGCGGATCGATGAATAACAGATCAAATGGCATATCCATCAGCGACACCGCAGCCACAGCATCGGCATGTAGAATCTTGCACTGATCGGCTATGCCTAGTAGCTTGGCGTTGGTTTGTAGTTGTTTGGCCTGCGCGCTGTTCGCCTCAATCAAGGTTGCGTGAGCGGCACCACGGCTGATGGCTTCAAAGCCCAGCGCACCGCTGCCAGCACAAGCATCAAGCACGCGCGCATCGGTGATGTGACCTGTCAGCCAATTAAAAATCGTCTCACGCAGCCGATCGGGGGTGGGGCGCAGTCCATCGGCATCGATGAAGCTGATCAAGCGGCGTCTGTGCTGCCCACCGATGATGCGTATTTGATTGGTGCTGCTGGATTTTTTGGAAGTTTTGGCTTTGGCTGATGAGGATTTTTTGAGGGCTGTCATGGTGCGTAACTCTGAGTATTTTACCTGTATTTTGCGACTGTTTTGGCTTATTTTACTGGATGTTACGGTTTTGTGATAGTCTTTGGCCAAAAAAAGTGGTCGATTGGCATTTGTGTGTTTTGATGGCACAAAATCACAGATTTTCTCCCAAAGCGCGGCAGATCTGTGCTAGAATAAGGGTTAAATTTTAGGCAAATTTGCCATCGCTGCCCATTTATCTTTTAATGTTTTAGATCATTGCTATGTTTTCATCTGTTTGGCAAGCCTTAAGCGAACACCCAGAGTTCATCGCCATGCTGACGATTCCGCCAGTGACGGCGTTCGTGACTTGGGCGCATGTGTGGATGGCGCTTGAGATGCTGTTTTATCCCATCAAATTTTGGGGCATTCGCATCAATAATATGCCATTTGGGCTAAAGGGCTTGGGCTGGCAAGGCATCGTGCCTGCCAAAGCAGGGAAAATCTCTGGCAAAATCGTCGATCAAACCTTATCAAAACTTGGCTCGCTCGATGAGTTTTTTCAGGCGATGGAGCCAGAAGAGATGGCAGAGTTCATCACTTTGACGGTCGATAAAAACCTAGAAAGTCTCATCGATGAGATCATGCTTGAGCGTTCTTATAATCTGTGGACGCACATGCCTTATGCCATCCGTCGCCGAATCTATTCGCATGTCCATGCCAAGCTGCCAGACATCATGAAATCATTGGTGATGGATCTGACCTATAATGTCGAATCACTCGTCGATATGCGCCAGATGATCGTGTCTAAAATGGAGAGCGATCGCAAATTGATGGTCGATATGTTTTTGCGCGTCGGCAAAAAAGAAATTAACTTCATCTGGAAAATCAGCGCACTGATCGGCTTTGGCTTTGGTGTGGTGCAGATGGCAATTTTTTATTTTGTACCGCAGCATTGGACAGTGCCTTTTTTTGCGATGGTGTGGGGTGCTTTGACCAACTGGATCGCCATTTGGATGGTGTTTAATCCTGTTGAACCGCGCTTTATTCCATTTGTTCGTCTGTTTCGTTATGAGATGGTCGATGGCCATAAGCGCATTCGATGGATGCGACCGCACTGGCACACCTACAGCTGGCAGGGCGGCTTTATGAAGCGACAAGATGAGGTCTCAAGCGTGTTTGCTGAGATCGTCGTCAAAGAGCTGGTGACGCTTGAGAACATCATGCATGAGATGATGTACGGCAGCCGTGCGGATCAAACGCGCGATTTGATGAAGTCGCATTTATACGGCATGCTTGAAGAGCCTGTGGTGGCGACGACGCTGAAGATGGGCATGAATGAACAAAGCTTGGATCATTTTAAAGACATGATTTTGGATAAATCGATCGATGCCACCATGGTGCCGATTCGCGATCCAAAGCTCAATACTTCTCGAGCCAGCAAGATTTTTGGGCTGTTTGAGGGTCGCATTCGCGCTCTGACACCCAAAGAATTTCAAAATCTATTAAGACCAGCTTTTCAAGAAGATGAGATTACCTTGATTGTCCTTGGTGGTATCACAGGCTTTTTGGCAGGCTGGCTGCATCTTGTGGTGGTGTTTTTCTAATTTGTCGGCGGCCATATCGCCGCTTTTTGTGGATATAAGTCAGATCAAGCAGCCGCATGCTTTGCTTGATCAGTCACTGAGTTGATGGCATTGATCGAGCGTTATGCCAATCAATGTACAGCAAATGAGTATCATACTATGCTAATAACAGAACTTGGATATTTTGCGCTATTACTGGCCTTTGTGCTTGCGATATTGCAGGCGATTTTGCCCGCCGTTGGGGTGATAAAGCGACAAGGACAGTGGCAGCGGCTGGCTCCAAGTCTGGCGATGGCGCAGTTTTTGGCGATGGCGGCGTCTTTTGGCGCGCTCATTGCAGGCTTTTTGTATAATGATTTTAGTCTGGTGTATGTCGCCAAGCATTCTAATAGCCTGATGCCGTGGTACTACAAGCTGTCTGCCACTTGGGGTGGTCATGAAGGTTCGTTGCTGCTTTGGATGACCATCTTGGCCACTTGGTGCATGTTGGTGTCGGTGTTCAGTCGTGGGCTGCCGCTCGATATGCGCGCGCGTGTACTGTCTGTACTGGGTGCAGTGCAGACCATGATGCTGGCGATGCTGATTTTTACCTCATCACCATTTGATCGCGTGCTGCCGAATCTGCCCGTCGATGGCGCGGATCTAAATCCGATGCTCCAAGATCCAGGATTGATTTTCCATCCGCCGATGCTGTATATGGGCTATGTGGGCTTGGCAGTGCCGTTCGCGTTTTGTATGGCGGCATTATGGGCAGGTCGATTGGACGCGACTTGGACGCGCTGGAGTCGTCCATGGGCGCTGACGGCGTGGGCATTTTTGACCTTGGGCATCGCGCTGGGTTCGTGGTGGGCATACTATGAACTGGGCTGGGGCGGCTGGTGGTTCTGGGACCCTGTTGAGAATGCCTCATTAATGCCTTGGCTTGCTGCCACAGCATTGGTGCATTCACTGGCTGTCACCGAAAAACGCGGCGTTTTTAAGGCATGGACGATTATGTTGGCGATTTTTTCGTTTGCGCTGAGCCTACTTGGGACTTTTTTGGTACGCTCAGGTGTGATCACCTCGGTGCATTCATTCGCCGCTGATCCGACGCGAGGCCTTGCGGTGCTGGCGATTTTGGCGGCGATCATCGGCTTTGGTTTGTTGATGTTTGCGCTGCGCGGCTGGAAGCTGACGGTGGAGAGTAGCTATAAGCTCAAATCACGCGAAACCGTTTTGGTTATTAATAATCTAATCCTGCTTGTCGCCACACTGGTGGTGCTGCTAGGAACACTGTATCCGATCATCGCTGACTTCTTTAAGCTTGGTCAAGTTTCTGTTGGCCCTCCGTATTTTAATGCCTTGTTTGTGCCATTGACTTGGCTGCTTTTGGGCTTTATGGGCATAGGTTCGATCTTGCGCTTTAAATATGACAGCCGTCCGCTGCTTGCGACTGTCTTAGCGTGTGCGCTCAGTGCCTTTGTGTTAGGTTCGGTGTTGGCATACATGGTGCCGCAGCTGGCGGAATTTCCTCGCTTTGACTATAGTGTGTATGTCTCAGGCATCTTATCGTTGTGGGTGCTTGCGTTCATCATTGCTGACATCAAAGATAAACTAAAGCACCATAAAGGCGGTCTATTGTCAGGTCTTGGCAAATTGACACCAAGCTATTGGGGTATGCAGATTGCGCACATTGGTGTCATCGTCTGTGTGATGGGTGTGGCTGGCGTGAGCAGCATGAGCATCGAAAAAGATGTGGCGATGACTGTCGGTGATAGTGTGCATGTCCAAGGCTATGATTTTTATTTGCAAGAATTTGAGACCATCAAAGGATCAAACTACGATGCCACTCAGGCCACCATCACCGTCAAACAAAACGATCGATTGATCAGCACGCTGTATCCCCAAAAGCGCAACTATGTCGTCAGCATGATGCCGATGACTGAAGTTGGTATTCACACCAGCTTATTAAATGAAATGTATGTGGCTTTGGGCGAGCCGATCACCGCTGACAATGGCCAAACCGACATCAACACTTGGGCGGTGCGAGTCTATGTCAAGCCGATGGTGCGCTGGATTTGGTTGGGCGCGATCATCATGGCCTTGGGTGCATTCATTGCGATCATCGATAAGCGTTATCGCCTCTCAAAAGTCAAATCCATCAGACGAAATGATACAGGAGCATTGTGATGACTCGAAATAAACGCCTTTGGGTTTTTATCATTCCTTTATTGGTTTTTGTGGTGCTTGTGGTGATGCTGTTTCGCCAATTGGGCAAGCCCACCGAGGTCAATACCAGTCGCGTCGTCGGGCAGCCTTTGCCTGAATTTAGCTTACCGCTTTTGTCTGATACCGCACGCCAAATGACCAAAGCAGATCTGCCAAACAGCCCATTTTTATTAAATGTCTGGGGTTCATGGTGTCCTACTTGTTATGTCGAGCATCCTTTTTTGATGCAGCTACATGCCAAGGGTGTACCGATGGTGGGCGTTAATTATAAAGACGAGCTGCCTGATGCATTGGCTTATTTGAATGAATATCAAGATCCTTTTATGTTTTCTATTCAAGATCTGTCGGGTGAATATGCGCTTGATCTGGGTTTGATGGGTGCGCCCGAAAGTTATGTGGTTGGCGCTGATGGCGTGGTGTATCAGCACATCGTCGGCGAGGTGGGTGAGATGAATTGGGCTCAGATCGAGTCGTGTATGACCACGGTGGCTGATGCAGCGCTCGACCGTGATGCTAAGCTGGCTGCATGTCAATAGGGGAAACAGATGAAAACATCCATCATGGCTATGATGCTGGGTTTGTGCGTTACAACGGCTGCTTTGGCGACCAATATTGAGCTGTATGAATTTGATTCACCTCAACAAGAAGCGCAGTATCGTGGTTTGATCGAAGAGCTTAGATGTCCAAAATGCCAAAACCAAAATCTGGCAGCTTCTGACGCACCCATCGCGCAAGACTTAAAACAAAAAACCTATGAGATGGTCAAAGATGGCCGCACGGATACCGAGATCCGAAATTATATGTTTGAACGATATGGCGACTTTATCAGCTATAAGCCGCCTGTGCGACCCTCGACTTGGATTTTGTGGTTTTTTCCGCCTGTACTGTTGGTGCTGTTGATTTTAGGTTGGTTGTATAAAGCCAAAAAAGGCCGTGCGGCGACCGTCAGTGATACAGCTGCGCCACTGTCTGCCAGTGAAGAAGAGAAACTGGCCAAGATTTTGTCGCAGCATCAAGATCGGCTGAATCACTCGACAAAATCCACCCCTCAAGATTCAGATAAAGCATAAGGCAGCCAAATGACACCAAGTTTGATTTTATTTTTTTCGTTATGTGCTGTACTGACAGTGCTGCTGTCGATAGTGGTGATTTTGCCATGGATGCGTTCGCGGCCAGTCACGGACAATCAGCTGATGGTGGTCAATGTGCAGGTCTTTGGTGAGCGCATTGGCGAGCTTGAGGCGGATCGAGCGGCGGGCAATCTGTCTGAAGCTCAATACCAAGCACAAATCACCGAGCTAAAACGCCAGCTGCTTGAGGCGCAAACTGTGGCAGAAGCGCATGCCCCTGTGGGTGCCAAAGGTCGTGCCATCGTGCTGATCTGGATCCCGATTTTGGCGGCGATCGCTTATCTGACCACTGCCGACCGCACGCCTGTTTATGCGCTGTGGCAAGCCCAAGACAGTGTCGGTCAGGTCGCTGACGATCTTTTGACTGGCAAAATCGATGCACCGCCTGAGTGGGCGACCAAAGATTCGATGGCATTGATCAGTGCCATGCAGACCAATGTGCATCATCATGCCTATGATGCCGATCGCTGGATGCGTCTGTCAGAGCTGTTTATGATGCTCGAGGCGCATCCACAAGCACTCGAGGCTTTGTCTCGTGCCAATCGACTAAGTCCTGATAACCAAGAGATCGCCTTGACTTATGCGCAGACCAGTTTCTTTGTCAATGAAGGTCGCATGGATGCGCAGTCGCGTGAGATTTTGGGTGATATTTTGGCCAAGTCGCCCAAGCATGAGGGTGCGATGATGATGATGGCGATGGGCGAATCACGCGCTGGCAATTACCCAGAAGCCAAGGCGTGGATCGCCAGACTGCGCTCAAACATCGCATCGCATTCAGGTGATCGCAGCGAGGCTTTGGCAAGTCTGGATAAATTGATGGATAACATCACCGCCCAAGAAGCTGCCGCTGCCCAAGGTGTGGCCATCACGGTGCATATGGCACCCAATCTAGCCGCGCAGATGCGTCCTGATGACATTTTATTTGTCTCTGTGACCGATCAAGCCGGTGGTGCGCCTTATGCTGTCAAGCGTATGGCAGCAAGTGAACTGACTGCTAATGGTGTCGTCGTGCGTCTCAGTGATGCTGATGCGATGATGCCTGGCCGCACGCTGTCATCAGGCCGTGATGCTGGCACGACACTGGTGGTGAATGCGCGCATCAGTCATTCAGGCAATGCCATCGCTGAATCTGGAGATCTGGCCGCCAACCCTGTGGTGCTGGATAAACAAAATCAGATCAGCTTAACGATCTCACAGATCATCCCTTAAGGCATTGATTTGGGTTTGATGGCTCAAATTGATGGGATGTATCGCATCAAAGACTTGGCTTAGACCAAGTCTTTTTTTGGCTATTAGCATGGCATCCATAATCCGCTCACAATGCATACATTGACTGATGGGTCATGATTTATTAAAAAGTAATCGAATTTTGCCGATTTTGATGAGATTTGGAGATGGATTTCCTTAAATTGTCACATTAACTTGTGATTTCATCGGATTTTATGATAAAAGCCAATAAAAGCACTTGAACAATTAGCCAATGTGTTTTATAGTGGGTGTGTTTTTGTTGGGTAAGTTTACTTACCGTATTTTACTGTCATTGGCAGATTTTGATTTGGAGAGTTTATCATGATGCGCATCATCCTATTGGGCCCACCAGGTGCAGGCAAAGGCACTCAGGCTCAGCTGATTTCAAAAGAATTTGGCATTCCACAAATCTCAACTGGCGATATGCTCAGAGCTGCGATCAAAGAAGGCACAGAACTTGGTAAATTGGCCAAAAGTGTCATGGATGCAGGTCAGTTGGTGTCTGATGATCTGATCATCAATCTGGTCAAAGATCGCATCAGTCAGCCAGACTGTGCCAATGGTTGCATCTTTGATGGTTTTCCACGCACCATCGCGCAGGCTGAAGCGCTGTCAGCAGCAGGCGTGGATATTGACTATGTCATCGAGATCAGCGTACCTGATGATGAGATCGTCAGCCGCATGTCAGGTCGCCGCGCGCATCTTGCCTCAGGTCGCACTTATCATGTGGTGTACAATCCGCCAAAAGTCGAAGGCATTGATGATGTGACAGGCGAGCCTCTGGTACAGCGTGATGATGATAAAGAAGAAGTCGTACGCGATCGCTTGTCTGTGTATCATGCACAGACGGCAGCGCTGATCGATCATTATCAACAAGTCGCTCAATCAGGTGAGAATGCACCAGAATATCATGATTTTGATGGCACCAAGGCCATTGACACCGTGCGTGACGAGATTTTTGCAGTATTAAAATCTTAACTGATCATCACGATTAAGCCCAAAGCACTGACGCTTTGGGCTTTTTGGTTTTGTGGATCAATGTAACAGATGCTGATGCAGAATTTTGCGCAGCTGTACGATGGTCTTTGGATTTTCGTGAATGTTATGTCTGCCTGTGATGATGGTTTCTGAGGCAGCGCCTTCTAGGTGCGAGCTGTCATAAGGCACGACACCATCTGAGATGGCAGCACCGACAGTATCGACACTGTCTTGATCACCGCGATGATTGCCGACGATGGTGTGATAGCGCACCGATGGGCTGATTTGTACATCCTCGGTCAATGCCACAAAGGAAGATCGATCCGACAGCTGGCTTGCGCCATTTTGAAGATACAGCGATCCCAAAAAGCTTTGGGCGCTACCTTCACCGCTCAAAGCTCCAGTAATGGACTTGGTGAGTTCTACCGGCAGGCGAATGACACGCCGCGCTGCTCGAGTGAACCAGCGATCGGCATAATCGGTACCACGATGCGGCGCAGAGATGAACACGGCCTCATCGACCTGTGGCAAGGCCGATAGCATCAGACGATCGTTGATGGCTTGGCGTTGATCTGATGGGAGGCGGTTGATCAGCTGATACTGTTTTTTGTCATCAAGTCTGGCCAGTGCCGCAGTCAAATCGGTATCAGACACCAGCATGCGTGAGATCACACCGCCCATGCTGTGGCCGATGATCACAGCATTGCGACTGGCGCGATCTTTACCTGTGGGATCGACGGCTTGGAAAGCTTGGCGAATCAGCTGATGGATTTGATAGCGATTTTCAAGGATTGGCAGGTTCGTTGAGTAGGCGATCTGCCAGACTTGATAATTGTCATTAAGCTTAGGATCAGATAGCAGCGTGTTGGTGAGGTTCACCCAAGTGGCTGGACTTGATGCCAAACCATGCAGCATAATGATGACTTGTTGATCGGGTTGATAAGGCTTGAGCATAAAAAGCTCGGGCAGCGCCATGGCATCTTGACGCGAGATCATGTTCATCAGTGAGATCTGTTGCAGCTGATTTTCACTCAGCCACAGCGCATAGCCAGCAGAAAAATTGGCTGTCAAAGGATGATCTGTGCCGTACATCGTGATGCTGGCTTGTTTTGAGGGATTAAAAAAGTAAGCATCAAACTCGTCGGCAGCCAGTACTTGTTTTAGATCATCGCCTCGAGGCTGCACCATTGCAGTCAGCTGTACATGACCTGCTGGATGGATGCGATCATCCAGTGGTTTGTTGGGTTCGATATTCATCTTGCGAGCGCTGACGGTATGACGGTCATGAATGGCGCCGATAAAACTCACCCCAAGGCCTGAGCGCCGCGCATTGACATCCAAGTTCACCAATCTTGAATCATAAGCTGAAATCAGATCAGAAAACAGCGCTCGATGATCATCAGAGTCAGCCAAAATTTTTTGCAAATAATCATCGGCGGCCACAGATAAGTGAATGGTGTGCTTTTGGTTTTGATCTTGGCTATAAATGGTGCTGATCGGTAATTGATTGTGATTGGTTGTGGTTTTTGAATTTGGCACATCATCGATCTTGGCATCGGCAAAAATACCTCGATCAGCGCGATAAATCTGTGTCACCAGATCATTGATCGCCAAATGATACAAATCCAGCGTGCGCACATCGGCATCTTGGGCGATCGGCGAGGGTGCTTCTGCACCGCCCAGACCGTGATAAAATAAATAAGCATAGCTTAATTTGATCGTCTGATACAGCGCCTCACGGTACTGGGCTGCGCACATTTGCTTGGCCTCGCTCTGCGCGCGCATGGCTTCATCGCTCAGTGGCGCATTGGCATAATACGGATCGATCGGCGGACGATCCAGCTCAAGTCGGCAGGCGTCTTGGGCGATGAGCGTCTGTGCGCGGGTATAATACAGCTCGCTTAAGACCGCAAGCTTTAGGCGGCTGGGCGTCTCAACCAAAAAAGTGGCATCGATGGCTTGGATACAGTCCTCAAAATCTGCCATGCAGCTTTCTTGGGTATGACCTGATGAGACCAAAATCGAGCGCGTGGCAGCACTGACTGCAGAGGTGGTGACGATGCTACTACGCGACTGCTCGAGCAACTTGGCTGGTGTTTGCTTGGGTGGTGTCAGTGTGCTACAGGCGCTCAAGGCGATCAAAGCTGTGATCGCCATCAAGCCACGAAGCGGCTGTGATAGGGCTGTAAAAGGTTTCATAAGATGATGTTATGTCTGTCTGTGGGCGCGGTTTGTATGCTTTCATAGCCCAATCAGACTCGATGGCTATGAATGAGATTTGACAAATTCGGTCGTTGACTAATTTGTTTATCATAATAAAAAGCATCCGCACAATCAAGATGCGCGGATGCTTTGGGTTGGTTTATTATTTGATGGGTTTCACATCAATGTCATCGGCTTTTAGATTCCAGATATAATAGCCGCCATTTTCGACGATGTTAATCTGTTCGGTCAACTGGGCATTGTCAGGATGCTTAGCTGCCAAATCACGCAGGCGCTTTAGGGCTGCACTGCGATTATCACCCAGCAAATCAGCTTGGGCGATGCTTTGCTCAGCATCGATGCTGCCTATGCTGATGGCTTTGTCCAGATACTTACGACCCTCTTTAAAGGCACCCGTTTCAGACAGCATCATCCCAAACAGATAATTAGCTTCCATGTCATCAGCGCGCAGCTGTAGTGCTTTTTGCATGTGCGTGCCAGCGCGCAGGGTGTAGGTAGTGCCCAGATTTAGGTTGCGAGCCATGCCGTTTAATTTGGCGGCGCGTAGCACCACATCAAATGAGGCATCTGGCGCAGCAGCATGTGGCTCGATCCAGTCTGATAGGTGTTTGATGTTTTCGGTGGTGATGTACTCAGCCGTACGACTTGGGAAATTGGGTGGATAGTTGCGTACATTTGGCGAGACATCGTTGATGAATTCATCAATCAAAGTCACATCAAGTACCTTGGTGCCTGAAGTATTGGCAGGGATGGTCACAGTGCTGATGTTCTTAATCTCAGTGACTGAAATGTTTGGGGTCGGTAAGCCTTGCACTGAGGTCTGTAGTAGATTTGCGATGCCTGGCTGAGGAATGATGACCTCAGTGATTTCACCGCGCATGGCAGGCGCTTGAAGGGCTGCTTGAGCGGCTGCACTTGAGGCAGTACTGATCGATGCGGTCGGCAAAGTGGCTGTGTTTGCGATGGCAGCGCTGCTCATCAAAGCGCCAACGATTGCGACAAGTGATACTGTTTTCATAAAACCATCCGTTTTTTAATTAAACCAATAAAATCATGCATCGCCGTTGTGCGCCTAATGCACTGCTAAAAGCTTGGGCGATGGCTTGATAAATTTATCAAATCATAGCAGATTTCATACTGCTACAGGGTAAAGATTTACAAAAATTTGCATAAAATATTGCGCCAGTGTTGCTGATTGCAACTTATGATAACATCGGTGTGTCATCGGTATTGATGGGCAAGCTGCGATCGTATTTTGTAAGTTTAATATATAAAAACGCACCCACCACGACATTGACCACGGCTGTGATGGCAAATAGCTCAGGCAGGGTCATCATCGCCAAGACCACGATGGCAAAAATCGCTGAGACCACCATAAATAGCGCATTAAAAATGTTATTAGCGCCGACAATGCGCGAGCGATGCGCGATCGGCGCGTAGGCTTGCATCGCGGTATAAAGCGGTACGATATACACGCCGCCGCTAAAACCCAATAAAAACAGCTCGGCAAACACAGGCCAAGTATCACGATGTGCGATCAACTCAAAGATGCCATAAGGCTCAACTGGTGCTGGCAGCGACAGTTGATTTAATGAAAAATACAACAAAGCGGCAAAGAGCGTCAAGCCTGCCAAGCCAAAAGGCAGCAGCCTAAAGCTGACTTGGTTTTTGGTGAGTGTTTTACACAGCAGTGAACCGATGGCGATGCCCACCGAAAATAAGGTCAATAAAAAAATCACCACCGATTCATCACCATGCAACAAAACCTTGCTAACCTCAGGGGTCTGCGTCAAAAAAGTCGCGCCATAAAACCAAAACCAGCTGTTGGCCAAAATGATGAAAAATAACAAAGGCAAGCTGTACAGATATTTGATGATGCCATAGCTGGTACGCACGATATTCCAATCGATGTCAAGATCAGCGGCGCGCACGGTGGTTTTTGGAATTTGGCGCGCTGCCAAATAGCCCAAAATCGCCACAAAAATCGTCACCGCAGCCAGCCAATATTCGGACAAATACAGCTGGGTGAGTACACCAGCTAGCATCATACCTGTCAAGATGGCAAGACTGGTACTGGTCTGAAATAAGCCATTGGCTGCCACCAATTCATCGCGGTGCATGGCCTCAGGCAGATAGGCGTATTTGATGGGGCCAAAAAAAGTTGACTGCGCACCCATCATAAATAAGCAGATGAATAATAAGCTGTAAATCTCAAAGATAAAGCCGATGGCTGCCACCGTCATGATGATGATCTCAAGCAGCTTGATGCGTCGAGTGAGTAAAGATTTTTCGTATTTATCGGCGATCTGTCCTGCCAGCGCCGAAAATAAAAAATACGGCAAAATAAATAGCATCGCTGCCAGATTATTTAATAAGCTGACTTCCATACCCAGCTTGACGGCGGCTGAATAGGTCAGCACCAAGATCAATGCCTGTTTAAAGACATTGTCATTAAACGCCCCAAAAAATTGGGTAAAAAACATGGAGGAAAATGCGGATCGGCGAAATAAGTTAAGCTGGCTTGCCATAATAAAAACTGCATCTAAACAAGGGGCGGTGAGTGCAAATTGGTCTTTCATCACTCATAAACTCTGCTATAATAACAGAAATTTTAGTTTTTATCTTGGGTTTTTTGTATGCCAAAGTCGGTTTTGATGACAAATCGGATATTTGTCCCTGTGTCGTTGGTATTTTATTTGCCGCTGATGGCCTCTCAGGCGATGGCTCAAGATGCAGTGACGATGACATCTGTCGCACCAGTGGCGCAAATTCCCCAAAATATCGATGCGCCCGCCAATGGTACTGCACTTGGCCAAAAACCGACCGCGCCTACATTACTAACGCCTGAACAAATCCAAGATAGATTGAATGCCGCCAAAAACCAAGCACTGCCTGTCAGCTCAAACATCGCCATGTCCACCGAGCAGATGCCGATCGCGCGCATCAACGAGCCAGTGCAGCCGATTGGCCTTGACTTGACGCAGCTAAAAGACAGCACGCCTGTGGCGACCGATGAGCTGCTTACCCAAACCCCGACTACCCAAAACCCAACCACCCAAAACTCGAGCACCACAGGCATCGATCCGCGCGAGCATATTCCAGATTATCAAGGATCGACAGCGCCCACCGAAGTGGCGATCGCCCCAAGCATCGAGCCTGAGTCTCCAGGCGTGATACAGCGTCTGTATGATCGGCTGTTTAATGATGGTGTCAGTAAAGTACCGCGCCTAAAAGCCAATTTTTATCAAGCGGTAGAGGGCGGTGAGCCTGCCAAATTAAAATCCGCCACCCAAAAAATCGAACCTTATGCCAACATCAAAGCAGCGATCGAAGATGTCACCCAAGAGTCGGTGATGGATCTGTCCACTTCGGTGGCGCGCCTTAAGCAAACAGCGCTGACAGCCGCGCGCGCTGTGGGCTATTATGAGGTGGATCTTGCCATTGTGCGCACCAGTGTCGGCGAGGTGGATGTGATCATTCACGATCTGGGTCAGCCAGTCAAAGTCGAGCAGCAGGCTGTCGAGGTGCGCGGTGCAGGCAGTGGTGATGCTGCCTTTCAGAGCGCGGTGTCGTCAGTGGCATTGCAGCCAGGTGATGTATTTCATCATGGCAACTATGAGAGCAGTAAATATCTCATCGAAGATGTCGGCTTAGAACAAGGCTATTTGGATGGTCGCTGGTTGGATCATTCAGCTGATGTGATTTTGCCTGATAATATCGCCGATGTCAGCTTGATTTATGACACAGGTGAGCAGTATGATTTTGATGAGGTGGTGTTTTTTACCATCGATCATGACACAGGTCAGCTTACCACAGATCCAGATAAACTGCCTGTCAAACCCAAGCTGCTTGAACAGCTGCTCAGCTTTAAGATGGGTGATGCCTACAACCGCCAATCGGTGCGCGCACTGTCCAATGATCTGCTTGCCACAGGCTACTTTAATATGGTCAATACCGAAGCGGTCTTTCCTGAACGCGGTCAGCTTGACAATGCTCAAGTCAGCTTTGAGCAGTCATCAGGCAGCACAGCGCCGATGAATGAAGCATCACTTGAGCCTGTGATTGAGACCCTGACACTTGATGATGGCACGATGGTCGATGTGGCGCCGATCGAGTTTAGCGCGTCCAGTCTCATCCAAGACAAGCTGGATCTGGTCGCTGCCAAAGCGCGCCGACTGTACGACATGCCAGATGATCGCGTCTTGGCGATCGATAACAGCAGCGAACAAAACCGCTCTATCTTAGGCCGCATCAGTGATGCCATCTCAAGCGTCGCACGGGCGATCCTGCCAGATGAATCAGACGCTGACCCTTTTAATATGCCAGAGGGCGTGGAGCGCCCTGAGCTGGCGGGTCGCAAAACACCCAATGAAGTGTATCAGACCAAAAAAGTCCCATTGTACATTTTCGTTGCCAGTGATAAGCCGCGCGATGGTCAGATCGGTGTGGGCTGGGGATCGGATACAGGTGCGCGCGCCATTGCCAAATTTGAGCATAATCTGGTGAATCGCGATGGCTATCAAGCAGGGATCGAGCTGCGCGCTGCCCAGAATCAAAAAGGCGCTAAGCTGTATGCCACACGCCCGCTGAGCCATCCTTTAAACGACAAACTGCGCGCAAGTCTTGGCTATGAAGAAGAGGTGATCGCCCAATCCACCAATGGCTTTGATTTGACGACGCGCACACTTGAACAAAGCCTAAGCCGTAACATCGTCGTCGATAATGGCTGGAATCGCACTTATTCACTGCGCTATCGACTTGATGAACTAGAAACCCAAGCAGTCCCAGAGACTTGGCAAGATTTGCCAGTGAACTTCATGGATGGCAAACCCAGCCAAGAGGCGCTTTTGGCAGGTTTTGCGCTGCATAAGACGGTCAGTGACAATCAGGTCAATCCGATGCGCGGCTATCGTCAGCAATACTCGATCGAGGCGGGGACTGACAGCGTGATTTCAGATGCTAATATGGTCATCGCGCGTGCTGGCGTGAGCGGCGTGTACAGCTTTGGTGATAATGCATATGGCAAAGATCGCGCGCATCAGCTGATTGGCAGTCTGCAAGGCGGCTACATTTGGTCGGATAATTTTGAGAATGTGCCGTATCGTCTGCGCTTCTTTGCTGGAGGTGATCAGAGTATCCGTGGCTATAATTATAACAGCTTATCTCCAGTGTCGGATAAAGGGTATTTGACTGGCGGTCAGGTGTTGGCCTTGGGCAGTGCTGAGTATAATTATGAATTTATGAACGGACTGCGCTTGGCGGTGTTTGGTGATGTTGGGAATGCCTACGACAAAAATTTCACCAACGAAACCAAAATCGGTGCTGGCGTCGGTGTGCGCTGGGCGTCACCTGTCGGGCAGGTGCGAGTCGATGTGGCGACGGGCGTGAACGAGCCTGACAATCCCATCAAGCTGCACTTTTTTATTGGAGCGCCATTTTAAAGGTATGACAAAAGCCTGCGTATCTGATCTGCATCTTAAGGCGCGGCATCAGCAGTTATTGGATGATATATTCAATGATGAATCAAAATTGATGAAAAGAGTTATCAGTTAAGATAAGCCAATATTTGGCGAAAATTGACCGCAAATTAATTGATAATTTTTCCCATTTGTGATTAAATGGCATATTTAAAAAAACGATGACAACAGGCGATCTATGACCCATCAGGATAATTCACAGCCACACCCATCGACAGCATCGAAGCGTGCTGGGGATGCGACTGGGTCTTTTTCGCCTAATCAATCGCCTGTCAAGCCACCCAATCAGCCCACCAACCCAACGCCGAAGCGACCGCGCTGGATGATCTATCTGATTCGTCTGCTGATCACAGCCATCGTTGCGACCATTTTGCTGCTGGTGGCACTGTTCGCTGTCACAAGTAGTGAGACAGGCTCAAAATTTTTAATCGAAAAAATCGCGCTGGAGACTGGCACTGAGCTAAAATATACCGAAGGCTCAATCCGCCGCGGCGTCTGGGTTTCTGATGTCAAAATCGCACAAGGCGAGGACATTACCGTCACCGTCAACCGCGCCTATGTGCAGCTGGGCTGGCGAGCATTGTTCGCGCGCCAAGTGCATCTGGTCAATCCTGACATTGATAAAGTTAAAATCACCAACAAAAAACCCTCTACAGGCGAGCCATTTGATTATGCTACCATCAGCCTGCCTGTGACTTTAGTGCTACAAAATGCACGCGCCAATGAGATCATCTATGATCAAGCAGGCAGCGAGCCTGTGATGTTGCATAGCATCCACATGCCATATGCCAAATGGTCAGGCTCTGAAGTTGAGATCAAAGACAGCGCGCTCAGCTACGGTGATGTCGTCGATGTCAGCCGAGCCACTGGCACCATCACGCTGTCTGATCACTACCCACTTAAGATGGATGCTGATGTGCATGTATCGGCGCTTGATGGCGTGTATTTTGATACTTTGGCCGTAAAAGCAGGTGGCAGTCTCAAGCGTACCGTCGGCACAGTGAGTAGTCGCTATAATCAGCATGATGTCACAGGCAGCTTTATCGCCCAAGGTTTGGATAAAAACTCACCGTTTAGTGCGCGACTGGATTTTGATGAGGTGTTGTTGCCTTATGCCGAAGAGCAACGCATCATTTTGAGCAATGGCAGCATTACCGCTGATGGTGTGGTTTCGAACATTGAGCTGCGTATTAATACCGATCTTAGCGCCAAAGATATCCCGAGCGGTCATTACCAAGGCCGCGGCATCATCAATGATGGCGGCATGCAGATTCCATATTTAAAAGCCAACACACCAAGCGGCACGCTGATCGCGACAGGCGATATGCGCTGGTCGGATGAATTTGAGCTGGATGCGACCATCTCAGGCGATGGCTTTAAGATTCGCGAGGTGATGCCTGTTGAGTATCGCGATTATCAGGCTTATCTGCCGCAGACGCTCACAGGATCATTGGGCGTGCGTTATGCATTGCTTGATCGTAGTAATGGCGATACGCGCTTTGAATTTGATCTGAATCAAAAAGATGGTGAGCGCATCCAAGCCACACTCGCCCAGAACCAACAGATCGATGATGCGCCATGGCGAATCGATGCCACTTGGGCAAATCTCATCCGTCATGGCATCCCTCAGATCGGCGAGATCAACAGCCGCCAAGGCAGCGCTAATATTCGCCTAGAAGAGGGGCGCACTTTCATCACCGCCGATGCTGACATCATACGGCTTAATGCTGCACCTAGTGGACGCTATGCCATCGAGGCGAACATCGAAAAGGGCGAGCGGCTGCATTTGACCGATTTTTATTATCAAGGGGTGATCGGGCAGCTGACAGGTACGGGGCGGTTGGATTTTGCGACCTTGACACAGCCCTTGCGGTGGCAGATGGATCTGCGTGCTGACCCACTGCGTGCCAATGCTTATTTTGATACGCCCAACAAGACGCCATTTGAGACCATCACAGGTCGTATCATCGCCACAGGTCGGATGCGTGATGATCAGGGCGCAAGCGTGCATGATGTTGAGATCATAGACAGTGATCTGGATGCGCGCATGCTTGATGGTGCTAAGGTGCATCTGATCGGCCGCGGTGCTGGTGTGGTGCGCCTTAGAAATGGTGAGATCGAGCATTTGACCGCCGAATTTGATGGCGATGTCGATCAAAGCCTATTGCCACAGCTGCGCCAATCGACCATCGGAATCGATGTATCAGGGGATCTAAATGCGCTGAATATCAATCGAGCAAGCTTGATCAGTGAGTCAGGCAAGGTATCGCTGGCAGGCAAGCTTAAGCTCAATGACGGCATCGGCTGGGATGTCACAGGTCGCCTCGATGAGGTGGATACCGCGAAATTTGTGAATAATAACAATCTCATCGCCGTCATCACAGGCGATGTGGCAAGCCAAGGCAAATACATCGCTGGTAATATCAGTGAGCTTGCGCTGAAATTCGATGGCGGTATCCGTAATGAGCGCCTGCCTGATGGCAATGTGTCGATTGACTTGGCAGGCTCGGGGTCGCGCTATGTAATCCACCGCTTAACACATCAAGGCGGCGCTGGCGGTCTGGATGCCTCAGGCTGGGTGGATATCAGCCGCGGTGTGGCGTGGCAGCTGGATGCGCAGATGAATGCTTTGAATCTCGGGGCTTTTGTGCGCAGCCTCAATACGCATCTAAATGGGCGCATCGGCATTACAGGCACTTGGCAAGATGATATTCAAGAGCTTAACATCCGCGATCTGGATGTGACTGGGATGTATAACAATCAGCCACTTAAAGCCAGTGGCAACCTGTATGCCAAGCTGTCGTTGCCTAAGGATTTGGGTGCTTATATCGATCAGATCAGACGCAGCAGCCGACGACCCACCACCACCGATGAGCTCTTGGATCTGCGCGGTCGTATTGATGCCAATGCGCGCCAAGCCCAAAACATTATCCATGTGCTTGATGCCAATGATCTTAATATCCAGATCGGTGACAATCTATTGGCGATGAATGGTGATCAATCACGGCTGACCACCAGCATCAATGTCAGCGATCTGGGGCAGATTGTGCCAAAAGCAGCAGGCGCGATCCAAGGCGGCGTGATCTTGATCAATGACGATAACGCCTTGCCGACCTTGTATGTCGATGCATCAGTCAATGCGCTTCGCATGCCAAACTTGGTGATCCAAAATGCCCAAGTGCTTGGCAAAATCGTCAATCTGGGTAATAGCGACAGTCAGCTGCTGATCCAAGGCAATGACATCATCGCCATGGGCAGGGTGATTAAGTCTGCACGCGTTGATTTTAGTGGTACAGAAAGCGCACACACGCTGACTGTGGCCACCAAAAGTGGCGATATCGAAGCAGCGGCACATGTGGTAGGATCGCTGGATCGCAATACGATGCGCTATACTGGCGTATTGTCCGACAGCTTTATCCAAAGTCGCTATGGCGAGATGGCGCAGCGTCAGCCGAGTGAATTTAGCTATGGGCTAAATGATGGTAGCATTCAAGTGGCAGCACACTGCTGGCAGACAGCACACATCCAAAATGATGGTGTCGGCGTGCTGTGCCTAAAAGATCCGCTCAGCTACACGCCGACCTCAGGCCATGTGAATTTGGTTATCCAAAATCTCGATACGCAGGTGTTCTCAGCGGCATTGCCAAGTGACATCCAATGGCAATCAATGCTTAACGGCCGCGTGCTGGCATCATGGCGTCAAGGCGCTAAGCCGACCGTCGATGCAGTGCTGTACTCAGATGATGGCAGCATCGGGCTTACCCAAGATGACACAGGCTATGTCGAGATGCCGTATCAACGCGCCTCAGTGATCGCTAAGAGCGTCGATGAGGGCTTAAAGATTCGCACAGATGTCTTGGGTTCGGCAGGGCGTGGTTATGCCGATGTCATCATCGATCCATATGGTCAAAATAAGCCGATCTCAGGCGCTTTGGTGATGAATGATCTGAATTTGGCAGTCATCAGACCGTTTTTCCCGAATATCCAAACGCTGACAGGGCGTGTGAATCTGGCAGGTGGCTTGGGCGGCACTTTATCAAAGCCATTATTCTATGGCAATGCCGATCTGACCGATGGCGCGCTTGCCGTCGTTGGTGTGCCGCTGCCGTTATCAGAGATCACCGCGCAGATGAATATCCGTGGCACCAATGCCACCTTGGATGGCAGCTTTAAGGCTGGCACAGGTGAGGGTCTGCTGATGGGAAGTATGGATTGGGCGAATGAATTACAGGCGCGCTTGACGGTATCGGGTGAAAATTTGGCCGTCAACCAGCCACCATTGGTGGCAGCACAAATCAGCCCAGACCTACAAATCACCGTCCGACCCACCCAAAAATATGTCAATATTCAAGGCGTGGTCAGTGTGCCAACAGCGACCATCCGCCCACCTGAGGCGACGGCAGACATTGTAGCTGAGTCGCCTGATGTGACGGTGCTGGATCGTCGTATTACGGGCAATATAGATCAGATCTTAGCGCAGGTAGAACCTTGGAGTATCAATGCCAACATTGGCGTGGATCTGGGCAGAAATATTGAATTCCGTGGCTTTGGCGCGCGCGTGCCACTGGCGGGAGCGCTGCATCTGACACAGTCAGGCCAAGGCGTGATGCAGGCGCTCGGTGTGGTGCAGGTCTCTGAACGCACCAAGATCGATGTCATCGGCCAAAATCTTGATTTGAATTATGCTCAGATTCGCTTTAATGGCGATCTGACCAATCCGCGCCTATCGATCGAAGGCGAAAAACAAATCGAAGGCCAAACGGTCGGTGTGCGCATCCGTGGTACGGCGGCAGATCCTGACATCACGGTATTTAATGATGCTGGCTTGGGCGAGCAGCAGGCGATGAATGCGCTGATCACAGGGCGCATCAGTGAAGCCAGCGACACAGGCATCACCGAGCAAGGTTTCCGCTCACAAGTGACCAACCACTTGGCGGCAGCAGGTCTTAGCCTTGGCTTGTCAGGCACGCGCGAGATCACCAATCAAATCGGTCAAGCGCTCGGCTTACAAAGTCTCACCATCGATGCATCGGGTAATTCGGATGATACCAATGTCAATGTCACTGGCTACATCACACCAGATCTGTACATCCGCTATGGTGTGGGCGTGTTCAATGCCGAATCTAGCCTATCGATGCGCTATCAGCTGACTCGCCGTGTCTATATCGAGGCGACCAGTGCCACCGAGAACATGGTGGATGTGATTTATCGTTGGAAATTTTAATGATTTTCGATAAGGTGTCAGAACCAATCAATGCACGAACTTATGCCATCAACAGCCAAAAACCCAAAAAGCACCATCGGCTGACAGTGCTTTTTGGGTTTTGGAGAAAGCTGTTTTTAATATGTTGTCATTCGACAGTGGTTGGTTATTTGGTCAAAATCAAGCGGTTATTGCGAGTTAGACGCAGGCGATATTCTTCACCTTGATGCTCGATACGGACTTCCTTGGTCATGGCAAATAGATTTTGTGAATACAGCGTCGGTAGGCGAGCGCTTTCACGGTTGCTGAAGTAGCGAGCGATGGTCATAGTCATGGCGAGTTTCCTTTTATTGACGGGTGATGGGTGGTTATCCCAAGCCGTAAGCTAATACTGATGAACATAATTTGCGTCAAGACGCATCAATGATGATTATTATGTCGCAAATAGCAAGTTTATGAAACTAGATATCAAATGCTATTTGTTTTTAAACAATAATAATTATCATTTGTGTTTATGATAGCAGATTTTTGATAAATTGCAAATGCAAATCATAAAAATTGGCAAAATTTATCAAAAAAGTTTCCAACCCATTGAATTTATTATAATTATCATGATGAATATCCATGCTAACAACCCCCAAACTCATCCCATCATCCGTGTCGCTGTGGCGGTGATTCGCTATCATGATGAATTTTTGCTGGCCATGCGTCATCAGCATCAGCATCAAGGCGGCAAGCTAGAATTTGTCGGTGGCAAGATAGAGCAGGGTGAATCGGCTGAATCTGCACTGATTCGAGAAGTGGGTGAAGAGATTGGGCTACAGTTACAAACCGACCAGTTGGTTCGTTTTGGCGTGATTGCTCATGACTATACGGATAAGTCGGTTGAGCTGCATATTTATCAAGCACATCTTAATGATATTCAGTACCAAGAGTTTCGTCATCGGACACATGGCTGTGAGAGCCAAGCGCTGCATTGGCTTGGTTTGGATGAGCTGCTTGCCAGTGGTGAGCGTCTGCCCGCTGCCAATCTGCGGATTTTGGATTGGCTTGGCCTTTGTGATACGCTGATCATCTCGCACGGCTTGACACACTTTGGCACGCTAGATGATTTTGTGCAGTATTATATAGATAAGCTACCAAATCATGCATGGTTCTATTTGCGTCCACAGACAGATGTGATGACGACCAGACAGCTATACCAAGCCATCTGCACGCATCGCCCTGATATTCGCCTGATGATCAAAGATGAGGTGTATTGTGTGTACCGTGATGAATGGGATGCTGATATGGTGGTTAAATTATCCGCACAGACATTGGCAAATATGACTCAGCGTATCACACAAGGCATGGATATTTCAGCGGATTTGCCATCAGATTTGACCATTATGATTGGTGTGCATGACGCCAGTGAAGCTATGATGGCAAACTTGCTCGCTCGTCATGCCCGTATCATCGCTGCGATGGTCTCGCCTGTACTGCCCACCCAAAGCCATCCAAACGCACCAGTACTGGGCTGGCAGTGCTTTAGCGAGTTGGCAGGGCAGCTGTCGATGCCTGCGATCGCGCTTGGTGGGATGAATCCATCTGATGCAGTGATGGCAAGAGCTTATGGAGCGGTGGCAATCAGTGGGATTCGCGGTATGCTGTGATTTGCCTGAATTGACAGCAATTTGCACAAAATTCAAACAGATTGATTCATATTAACATAAATTATATAAATATTGCCATTTTATAAATTAATTTAAATTGCGTCGGCGGTCATTTTGTTTTACAATCTTGTCGATTAAGCAATTTTTTTATGCCGAAGATGTACCAAATCACATCATCGGTTCATCCAAACTGATTTATCATGAAAAAGGTGGCTCTATGTCTGCTAATCTGTACCAATCTCATTTGGCAACTCGCCAAGCCCAAGAAGCAACCGCAGCCAAGCTTATTGCAGCGTTAAGCTTGTTGGCAGCAAAAGATGTAACCGTATCGTTCTTTGGTGAGCGTGTGGCATTGTCTGTTGCCAAGGTGTTGGCACTGCATGATCAGCACGGTGTGGATGTGGCTGCATCATTGGCGCTGGCAGAAAGCTTGGTTGCACAGGGTACGGCGACTGCTCGTATTGACCTAGGTCAAGCCATCAAAGCAGGCAAATCAGCAGCAGACTTCGCTCAAGGCACAGCGGCAGCGACAGATGTCGTACTGTATGGCTTTGGCCGTATCGGTCGTATCCTAGCGCGCCTATTGATGAGCCGTCCTGCATCATCAGCAGGCCTACAGCTAAAAGCCATCGTCGTGCGTCCAGCGGGTGAGGGTGACCTTGCCAAGCGTGCAAGCCTACTAGAGCGTGACTCGGTACATGGTTGGTTTGATGGTAGCGTGAGCATCGATGAAGCCAATAATGGCATCATCGCCAATGGCCGCTTTATCCAAGTCATCTATGCAGCTGACCCAAGCGAAATCGACTACACCGCTTATGGTATTGATAACGCACTGGTCATTGACAATACAGGTAAATGGAAAGATGAAGCAGGTCTAGGCAAGCACCTAGCCTCAAAAGGCGTCGCAAAAGTACTACTAACTGCACCTGCCAAAGGCGACATCAAAAATGTGGTCTATGGTGTGAACCATGACACCATCGGCGATGACAAAATCGTCTCAGCAGCCAGCTGCACCACCAACGCCATCACCCCAACACTAAAAGTACTACACGATGCCTTTGGTGTGGTCAATGGTCATATGGAAACGGTTCATGCCTTCACCAATGACCAAAACCTAGTGGATAACCACCACAAAGCCGATCGCCGTGGTCGTGCTGCACCGCTGAACATGGTGATGACTTCTACAGGCGCCGCATCTGCTGTCTCAAAAGCCATCCCAGAGCTAAAAGGCAAGCTATCAGGCAATGCCATCCGTGTACCGACACCAAACGTTTCATTGGCAATCTTGAACCTGAACTTCGAAAAAGAAGTCGGTACCGCTGATGATCTCAATGCCTTTATCAAAGACATCGCCCAAAGCGAACAATGGCAAGAGCAAATCAACTACTCAGATTCACCAGAAGCAGTCTCAACGGACTTCGTCGGTTCTGAAAAAGTGGCGATTTTTGATGCCAAAGCAACCATCGCCAATGGCAACCGCGCGACCATGTACATCTGGTACGATAACGAAATGGGCTATAGCACCCAAGTTATCCGTGTCGCCGAAGAAATGGCAGGCGTGCGTTACTAATCATCAGCCTTACTGATTGATACAACCACCAAATAGTTAAGCTGTTTGGTGGTTTTATTTTAAGGATTTGATTATAAATTTGTGCAAATTTTATTTTTTTGATAAAATCAAACTCAATGGCTTTAATAAATTGGAGTGTAACGATGAATGTTCTTAAAATCGGTATGGTGTCGGCACTAATGGCGACTTTATCGGGTTGTTTAACTTCCAATGCCTTGGATAAAAGCATCTATAAATCACTAGCGGAACGCCATGTGCTAATACACAGCGACACCGTCATTGCCATTGGTAAGCCGACTGCACCCATCAAGGGTTATGAAAATGCGTTGGCACTCGTTGGGGAGAAAAACGGCTACTTGGTTCAGCCTGATGGCAGTAGCGGCGACACACTTCTTAAGATCTTTGAGACGGCAGACTTACAAAGTCTATCGCTTCGCGGTTATGGTGGGGGTTTGGATGTTAAGCAAGCTTATAATGATTGGACATGTACATCCAAATATGGCTGTGCCAATATCGATCTGCGATTTTCAAGAAGCATTGATAGCCTTTCTGACTCTACAAAGTCCTTAGAAGATAAAACTAGCGATTTATCAAAGCTTTATGATGAAAAAGCTCAAATGGAAAATTTGGGTTTTGAGTGCAAGATGCATTCTGCAGAAGATGTCAGTCTTTCATGCTATTATTCAGAAAAACTCGCCTTTACCATTACCGAGCCTGTCACCAATCCATCACAGCTCACTCATACGCTAAGCAAGCCTGTGGCAGTGCGGTTTTATGAATTTCATGCTGATCACGACAAAAAAGAAATTGCCATCAAAAAATTTCTAAAACCCATCGCATTTGCATTTGATGTGGCGACATTTCCCATACAGATGATGATATGGGATCCTAAAAAATGATTTGACCAAATCATGATAAAAACCACCAAACCCAATTTGGTGGTTTTGCTTTGTCTGATGCCTACATCATTGATAAAGAGCCATTAGTTAAGTAAACGCCTGTCGCAAAGCTTGCACTGCATCATCAAAGGCGGCTTTGGCATCATCGATTTGCCCTGCGATGTTGATAAACGGATGTGGCAGTGTCTGATAGACTTTTAAGGTGGTGGGCACGCCATCGGCGTTAAGCTTGTTGGCATAATCCACGCCTTCATCACGCAAGGGATCAAAGCCTGCCACCCAGACATAAGCAGGGCAGACGCCTGTGGTGTCCCCAAAAATCGGCGATGCCAAAGGATTGGTTTTGTGCTGACTATCTTGCAGATACTGCTCGGTGTACCAGCGCATCTTGGCACGCTCCAAGAATAATCCTGTGGCGAACAGCTCATACGATGCCCGTTCACGGCTCATATCCACCCACGGCACCCACAGCATCTGTACGATGGGCTTGATGGCATCATTTTTGGTTTGTTGGGCGACGACAGCTGCCAAATTACCACCAGCGCTATCGCCACCGACCCCGATTCGCTTTTGATCGATGCCAAGTTCTTTGGCGTGATGAGCCACATAGCGAAACGCTACCAAGCCATCATTGACAGGCGTGGGGAAAGGATGCTCAGGCGCCAGTCGATAATCAACAGCGATGACGGCACAATCAGCCTGCAGTGCCAAGTGCTGACAGACTGTATCATGCGATTTTAGCGAGCCTGCGACATAACCACCACCGTGATAGAACACCAAACAGGGCAAGTTTTTATCCACTTTTTTGCCGAAAAGCCGCTTTTTTAGAGGTTTGTAAATGCGCAAAGTGATCTGCTCACGATCATCGGCATCGATGCGAATGTCTTTGATGGCGGCATCGCGGCTTGATGGCTGCGACAGCCAAGCACCTTGCTCATCAAACTCCGCTCGTGTCTCATCGACACTGGCTAAGTGATTTGGCGGTGGTGAGAACAGTTTTAAGAGCATTTGCAGTGGCAGATTTAGGGTTTGATCATCGATGATGAGGGGTTTGCCGACGATTTTTGTCATCATCGCAGGCGGCAGTTTGACCAGTTTTTTGACCAATAGCCGCTGAATGGGTAGGGTGAGCTTTTGAGTGTTGTTTTTGAGCGTCTGTTTCATCCTTGATCTCCTTAAGTTAGCCTTATCCTGTGCTTGTGCTGCTGTTTGGCATCAGTCATGTTAGCACAAAAATTATCAGGCTGAAAGTGCTGTTTTGGGTCGCAGCAGCCATGTCACTTGCCAAATCACAGCGCGGATGGCTTTGGCATCTGATGGTAAAACAGCAAGCGTGCGGCTGCCAACTTAATAATCCCCCAAAATCTGCCAAACTGTGCTAAAATACATTACTATGCCCAAATTTTGTGCGGTGGGTGGTCGCACGGGCGAAAGATTTTTTTATTTTAGTCAGAATTTAGTCAGTTGGAAAAGATATGCGTTTTATTGATGAAGCTGTGATCAGTGTCAAAGCAGGTGATGGCGGTAATGGGATTGTGAGTTTTCGCCGTGAGAAATTTGTCCCAAAAGGTGGGCCAGATGGCGGTGATGGTGGCAAAGGCGGTGATGTCTATGCCATCGCTGATGATAATACCAATACATTGGTGGATTATCGTTATACCCGTAAATTCGAAGCTCGCCGTGGCGAAAATGGCGGTAGCAAAAACTGCTCAGGCAAGGGCGCGGATGATATTTATTTGGCAGTGCCGATTGGTACGACGATTATTGATACCGATTTGGATTTGGTGATTGGTGATTTGACCGAAAAAGGCCAAAAAATTCTCATCGCCAAAGGGGGTGATGGCGGATTTGGTAATACCCGCTTTAAATCCAGTACCAACCAAGCACCGCGTAAAGCCACACCAGGCTTCCCAGGTCAAGCCAAAAACATCAAGCTTGAGCTAAAAGTCGTCGCTGATGTTGGCTTGATTGGTCTGCCAAATGCTGGCAAATCAACCTTTATCCGTCAAGTGTCGGCAGCTCGCCCAAAAGTGGCAGATTATCCATTTACCACGCTTGTGCCAAACCTTGGCGTGGTCGATGTTGGCACGCACCAGTCCTTTGTGATGGCGGATATTCCAGGTCTGATTGAAGGTGCGTCTGATGGTGCAGGGCTTGGTATTCGTTTTCTTAAGCATGTGGCGCGTACTCGTCGCCTGCTACACATCGTCGATGTACAGCCGATCGATGGCTCAGATCCTGTAGCGAATGCTGAGATTATTCTAAACGAACTTGAGAAATTCTCGCATGAGTTATCACAGCTACCGCAGATTTTGGTATTGAATAAAATTGACCAAATCCCTGAAGAAGAACAAAATGCTGTCTGCACCGACATCGTCGCTCGTCTAGGCTGGACGGGTATGGTGTTTCGCACATCGACCCTGACTGGGGATGGTGTGGATGCAGTGAAGTTTCATCTGATGAACGCCATCGAAGAAGAGCGTGAGCGTGAAATCGAAGATCCAATCTTTGCTGAAGCGCAGGCCGAACGCTTCCGTCGTCTCGAAGAAGAAGTGCGTCACAACACAGAAATCCAAAAAGAAGCCTATCGTGCGATGCGTAAAGCGCAGCGTGAAGGCATTAGTGATGATGACGATGATGACTTTAATGAAGATGATTATGATGTCAAAGTTGAGTACGCACCGTACTGATTGGGCTTGATGGATGGCATGATGGATAAGCACATGAAAACCAAACGCATCGTCGTAAAAATCGGCTCATCACTTCTGACCAACAACGGTCGTGGGCTAGATCGTACGGCGATTTATGAATGGGCAAGACAAATCGCCGAGCTACAAAACAGCGGTCATGAAGTGCTGCTGGTCTCAAGCGGTGCAGTGGCCGAAGGAGTGGTGCGGATGAATCTGCCTGAGCGACCCAAAAAGCTAGAAGCCTTGCAGGCGTGTGCATCCATCGGGCAGATGGGGCTGATTGAAACTTGGTGGCAGGCACTGATCCAAAAAGGTGTGCAGTCCTCACAAGTACTGCTGACCCATGATGATTTATCCCATCGTTCTCGTTATCTGAATATCTCACAGACCATCGCTCAACTGATGGAGTGGCGTGTCGTGCCAGTGATTAACGAAAACGACACCATCAGCTATGATGAGATTAAGTTTGGGGATAATGACAGTCTTGGGGCGATGGCAGCGGCGATGATTCATGCCGATTTGTATATCATCTTGACTGACCAAGATGGCGTATTTACCGACAATCCCCGCACCAATCCTGATGCCAAGCTGATCGAGCAAGAGCGTGCGATGGCGGATTATCTATTCGATGTCGCAGGTGATGGCGGTAAATGGGGTAGTGGTGGTATGCTGACCAAAATCCGTGCCGCACGTCTAGCTGCGATGAGTCAATGCCAAACCGTGATTGCCAGTGGCAAGGTGGATGATGTGATTATCCGCTTGGCTCGTGGCGAGCGCATCGGCACACGACTGACGACTGATAGCACGGATAAATTGATTGCCAAAAAACAATGGCTGGCTGCACATATCCGTATGGCAGGCACGCTGATTATCGATGATGGGGCAAAAACCGCCATCACCACCAATCACAAGAGCCTGTTGCCAATCGGCGTGATCGAAGTGCAAGGTGATTTTGATGCAGGCAGTGTGGTGCAGATCGTCGATACCGCCAAAACTCGCATTGCTGTCGGTCAAGTTGGCTTTTCATCAGAGGATGCCAAATTAATCATCCAAAAAAACTCCGCCCAAATCAAGGCCATTTTACCGCATATCGATGAAAAATCCGTGATGGTGCATCGAGATGAGATGGCGATTTTATAACGATTGACTTGTGAAATTTTAAAATTAACACTTGCTAATGATCACCAATGATTTGCTAATTTAGGATAAGCTATGACCGAATTTGCTCCGCTAAAAAATGACCGCCTATTGCGTGCCATTCGCTTTGAGTCTGTGGATACGACACCTGTGTGGATGATGCGTCAAGCAGGGCGTTATTTGCCAGAGTATAAAGAAGTCCGCGCACAGGCTGGGGATTTTTTGAGTCTATGTCAAGACACGGATAAGGCAACCGAAGTGACTCTGCAGCCGCTGCGTCGTTTTGAGTTGGATGCGGCAATTTTATTCAGTGATATTTTGACGATTCCTGATGCCTTTGATTTGGGTCTGTATTTTGCCGAAGGTGAAGGCCCTAAGCTTAAAAAGACCGTCCGCAGCGAAGCAGATATCGCCGCCTTGCCAAAGATTGATATGAATTCATCGCTGGATTATGTGATGAAAGCAGTGACAAGCATTCGCACAGCATTGAACGGTCAAGTGCCGTTATTTGGTTTCTCAGGCAGTCCGTGGACATTGGCAACTTATATGGTTGAGGGTGGTTCTAGCCGCGAGTTTCGCCATACCAAGCAGATAATGTATGCCACACCTGAGCTACTGCACGCACTACTGACCAAGATCGCTGATGCGGTGGTGGATTATCTGGATGCCCAAATCCGTGCAGGGGCGCAGATTGTGCAGATTTTTGATAGCTGGGGTGGAGCGCTTGGTCATCGCCAATTTGCCGAATTTAGCCATCACTACAACAAAGATATCGTCGAGCGTCTAAAAGCCATCCATCCTGAGGTGCCTGTGGTGCTATTCACCAAAGGTGGTGGGCTGTGGCTAGATATCCAAGCCGACAGCCAAGCCGATGCACTGGGACTGGACTGGACGATGCCACTGGATAAGGCACGCCATACGCTATCAGCGCTGAACGCCAAAAAAGCCCTACAAGGCAACCTAGACCCTGCAACCATTTATGGCACACCTGATGCCATCCGAGCTGAAGTCAAGCGTATGCTGGATGATGCTTATGTGCTGGATAAGACAGGCTATGTGGCGAACTTCGGGCATGGCATCACCCAGTGGTCAAATCCTGATCATGCCAAAGCCTTTATCGATGCGGTGCATGACTATCAGATTTAACTCCATAAAAGACTTGGTATGTGCCAAGTCTTTTTTTGATCTATAATCACTGCCACAGATACGCATTGATTTATTGATCAGGATATCGGCTCGGCTTTCTTCATTGATGATCAATGATAAGAGTAAAGCAATGCTTCTTTGTACTAAAAATCGCGCCGCTGGGCTAGGATGCGTGCATGAATGATGGTAAAATGACGGCAGATTTTTGGATGATTCATATGCTGGATCATTTAGATAATTTCATCTGATCATTGATATAAATTTAATAGTCATAAAAGGATACTCTCATGGCAAATCAAATTTCAGTAGGCATCGTCGGCGGTACAGGTTATACAGGGGTTGAGCTGCTGCGCATCTTAAGCCGTCATCCCTTGGTTATTGTGAAGTATTTGACTTCTCGCAGCGAGGCGGGCAAAAGCGTCAGCGAGATTTTCCCAAGCCTGCGCGGTGTGTGTGATCTTGCATTTTGTGATATGACTGGTGAGACGATGGCGATGATGGCTCGTGATTGTGATGTGGTGTTTTTTGCCACACCGCATGGCGTGGCGATGGCGCATACGCCAGCACTGGTGGCGCAGGGCGTAAAAGTCATCGATCTGGGTGCGGATTTTCGTTTGCAGTCGCTGGATGAGTTTGAACAATGGTATGGCATGGCACACACTTGCCCAGACATTCTAAAAGACAGCGTGTACGGCTTAACTGAGGTGACGCGCGCCAAAGTGGCTACAGCCAAGGTCATAGCCAATCCTGGCTGTTATCCGACGACAGCGATTTTGGGGCTAAAACCGATTATCGATACCGAAAATAGGCAGCAGCAAGCGTTGGTCGATGGTCGCATCATCATTGATGCCAAATCAGGCATCTCGGGCGCTGGGCGTCAAGGCAAGCTTGCCATCAGCTATGCCGAGACCGCCGATAATTTCAGTGCTTATGGCGTTGCTGGTCATCGACACAGTCCAGAGATCACGCAGGGCGTGCAGGCGGTATTGGGGGCGGATTTTGATCATCGGATTCGCTTTGTGCCACATCTGGTGCCAATGATCCGTGGGATGTTTAGCACCATTCATGTGCCATTATCGCATGCAGGTGAGCAGGTGGATTGGCAGGCGGCGTTCGAGTCTGTTTATGCAGATGAATATTTCATTGATGTCTTGCCAAAAGGTGTGCTGCCAGATACCCGTTCGGTGAAAGCGTCGAATAAGCTGCGCATCGCCATCCATCAGCAGGCAGATATGCTGACTGTACTGGTGGTGCAGGATAATCTGGTCAAAGGCGCGGCAGGCCAAGCGGTGCAGAATATGAATGTAATGTTTGGCTTTGATGAGACCATCGGTTTGACTTTGGTGCCGATTACGCCTTAATGACTATGATGGCGACTTTGGTCGAATGCAGCAAATTGTGTCATCTGATGGCGCTGAATTTTAGCCCAACTGATGTGATATAAGATCAAATGCCGCCATCAAAAGCCACCAATCTTGCTGCAAAAATTATTAGCATTTGCCAACAACAGACAAAAATATTGGCAATATTCATGTGCTAAAATTTGCACAACCGATTTTATCGTCATCTGGCTGCGTATCATTCGCGCATTTAGGAAAATCTATGCAACCAAATCACTTTCATCGCCAATCTGGCATCAGCGTGCTGCTAATATTATCATGGTTATTGTTGGCAGTTTTTGCTGTCATTATCGGCTATCTGCTGATGAATCCAGGTGTCGTCACCAAAAGCAGTGAAACACCAGCGCCTGCCATCGCAGCACCGAGCGAGCCGCAAGCATGGCAGCCGACTTTGGATAATAGCACCAAAACCAATCCTGACACTCCAGCACCGATCGCTTCTTATCATGATGCGGTGAATCGTGCAGCGCAGTCGGTGGTGAATATTTATACCACGCAGACCACCAGCGCAGAGGTGTACTCCAATGACCCTGTGATGCAGCGCTTTTTGGAGCGTTATTATGGCGGCTCACCCCAAGGCAGCAGTCTTGGCTCGGGCGTGGTGGTGTCTGATGAGGGCTATATCATTACCAATGCTCATGTCATCGAATTAGCCGATGAGATCGTCGTGGCATTCAATGATGGCAGAAAAGCCACTGCCACTGTCGTCGGCAGCGATACAGACAGCGATCTGGCGGTGATCAAGGTGCAGCTGGATAATCTGGTACCAATGGCATTTCGCGCCGAGCCGATCCGTGTCGGTGATGTGGCGTTGGCGATCGGCAATCCTTTTGGGGTCGGTCAGACGGTCACTCAGGGCATCATTTCAGCGACAGGGCGCGCTGGCATTGGTGTGAGTAGCTTTGAGGATTTTATTCAGACGGATGCTGCGATCAATCCTGGTAATTCAGGCGGTGCGCTGGTGGATGCCAATGGTGCCTTGATCGGGATTAACACGGCGATATACTCACGCTCTGGTGGCTCGATGGGTATTGGCTTTGCCATTCCGACCCAGATCGTGCAGCAAGTGATGACGGGTCTGATCACCACAGGCAAGGTCAGCCGTGGGTGGATGGGTATCGAGATGGCGCGGACGATGAACGATCCGACGCGTGTAGAAGATAGCGCGGTGACCGTGGCACATGTCTGGGAAAATAGCCCAGCTGCGGCAGCAGGCGTGCAAGTCGGTGATGTCATCAGCAGCATCGATGGCATACAGATTAAAGATGCCAATGCGCTAATCGGCATCGTCGCGCGTAAGGCACCTGGCAGTCAGCTGTCGATGGAGGTACTGCGCAACCAGACACCGATGACGCTGCAAGTGGTGCTGGCCGAGCGACCAAATTTTGATGAATTGACACAGTCTCAGCGCACCCCTGCCAATCCATCTGCGCCATCAGCACCTTCGCAAGCTGAACAAATCCAAGAGCTGATGCGTCAGTTGCAGCAGCTGCGCCAAAATCAGCGCTAGGCGATAAGCTTGGATCAATCGTGAGCTGCCATCTGGTGACTTCACACAGCTTCGGTTATGAGAATCAATCATCAAGTCATCAGACGATGGCTTGATTTTTATATCAAATGATTAATTTTATAAAATAAGCCCAATATCCATGCAGGAGGTTACATGATTTATAAATGGTTTAATCCGAATTTAAAATATGCTGATTATGGTGGAAAAACAGAAGCTGATCAAGCTTCCATGACCTGGGAAAGTTTTATTTTAGGTGTTCCATTACCCCCTCTTGAGCAATGGAAAACACCAACTTTAGAACAGTATCTAAATGGACGTAAAAAACTAAGATTAGTAGCAGATTGTGTAAAATCAGGCTCTCATCACCTGATTAACCAAAAATCAGTAGATGCTTTAGCTGATATTTGGGAAAAACACGCCACTTTATATCCTGTGATACTGGAGGATAAACCCAATGAACCTTATTATATGGTCGTGATTAAAACAGTCATTGATTGTATTGATAGAGAAAAATCTATTGGCGCTTTAAGTGAATTTGATGAAGACAAGAAAAGTAAAAATTATTTTGACTGTGTTTATCAATGGGTATTTAGAGAAGGTGAAATAGGGGATAATGCACTATTTGTCCTTCCAGATAATCCCATAGCCGTATATGCCACAGAAGAATTTAAACAGCGAGTAATACAAGCAGGATTAACGGGTTTTGGATTTATTAAAAGTATGTTTGATGAAGAAAAACCATTTATTAGTTAAAATTGATCACTGATAAAAACACCCCAAGGCAGGATGCTTTGGGGTGTATTTTTGGGATGGATAATAACGAGTTAGCCGATAAAGCCAAAAAATTGCAACAAGAACAAAATGGTAAAGCCTGACAAGAACACGATGCCTGCTAGAGCAAATAGCGTCATGGCCGTGCTGATGTTGCCTTCTTTTTTGATCAGCTTGTAGTTAAGATAACCAAAAATCGGTGCGGTGACAAAGGCGGTGATCATCGCAAATTTTAGCATCGCTGCCATCTGACCCATGAAAAATGCGATCAAGCCATAGCCTGCAATGATAAAAAACGCAGTCCATTTGGCGACAAATTTTTCGGTCTCGTGAGTGGTTTCGGTCTTGATTAGCGATAGACACTCAGCGGTGGTACGACCATAGCCATCAGCACAGGTGATGACCGTGCCATACATGCATAAAAATGCGATGAATGCGACCAGTAGGCGCGACCATTCGCCGATGGTCTCGGTGTACATCTGAATGAGCTGACCGACATAAGCACCGCCTTGCATGGCGATCTCTTGACCTGTACCGTACTGAACGAACACACCCAGCGCCAAGAAAAACAGCGCCAAAATCGCAGAAGTCAGATAGCCGACATTAAAGTCAATCATCCCTTGGTAGCGGTTGGTGTGGTCGGTGCGAATCTTTTTGGCAGTCCAAACAGAAGTGATGGCCGAGAACTCAAGCGGTGCTGGCATCCAGCCCATCAAAGCGATGATAAAGCCAAGCGCTGCCAAATTCCAAGGCGATGCAGGTACAAAATCAGGTGCCATCACCGCAGGCTTGCCCATCGCCACAAATACCGCTGCCACGGTCGCTACCGTCAACGCCACGATGATCCATTTGGTCACGCCATCAAGCAGCTTGTAGTGACCGGCAAATAGCAGCAGCCATGATGAGAACATGACGATGGCAGCCAATGCCAAAGTGTTCAACTCAAATGGCAATAAGTAGCCCAAAATCACCGATGCCAAGACCGCAACAGCGCCTGTGCTGATGATGCCTGATAAGATACACAAGACAAAAAACGCCAAAATATAAAAGCGCGACAGCTTAGCATAACCTGCCACCAAACTCTCACCTGTGCTGTACGCATACTCAGTGCCGAAACGGTAAAATGGGTATTTGAATAGATTGGCAAGGACAATCATAATCGCCAGCTGCCAGCCGTAGAGCGCACCTGCTTGGGTCGATGCCACCAGATGCGAACCACCGATGGCCGCAGAAGCCATCAAAATCCCTGGGCCAAATGAGCGCCATGACAGCTTGTGGCTTTGATTCATAGAAGAGATGTTATTCATAATTAAAACCTAATAAGAACGCACAAAATAGGCCAAGCCTGATGGCAGCGTGCGCAATGATTGCTTGATAAATTTTTACAAACTAACACAGAGTAGCATAATTTCAAAGCATGTCAAACAAAAAATATGGAATAAAAGATATAACCAAGCCAATTTTGCCTTATTTAAGCTTCTAAAGAGCCATCGGCAGATGATCTGTGCCTAAAATGGATGAAAAAAAAGCCAAGATGTGGCAAAATACCAAGCTGTCCATCTATGAAATCAACAGCAACTACTGGCCGAACCTATTATGAAAGAATCCTTGCGACATCGTTTAGACCAAATGGTCGATCGCTTTGAAGAAGTGACTGCACTGTTATCCGATCCTGATACCATCAGCGACAGCAAAAAATTCCGTGAGCTGTCGATGGAGCATAGTGATTTGGCCTTGATTAGTGAAACTTGGCAAAAGTTTGTCCAAGCTGAAGAGGATTTGGCGACGGCCAAAGAGCTGATGGATGATCCTGATATGAAAGAAATGGCCGCTGAAGAGATTGACAATGCCAAAGCGATCATCAATGAGCTAGAAGATACGCTCAATGTGATGATGCTACCAAAAGATCCCAATGACAAGGCGACGGCATTTTTGGAAATCCGAGCAGGCACAGGTGGCGATGAGGCAGCGATTTTTAGCGGTGATCTGTTTCGCATGTATCAAAAATATGCCCAATCCCAAGGCTGGCAAGTCGAAGTGCTGTCGGCCAATGAAGGCGAGCATGGTGGTTATAAAGAAATCATCAGCCGCGTCTCGGGCGCTGGCGTCTATGGGCGACTGAAGTTTGAATCTGGCGCCCATCGCGTGCAGCGCGTGCCTGCCACCGAGTCCCAAGGCCGTGTGCATACCTCGGCATGTACTGTGGCGGTGATGCCTGAGGTCGAAATCGATGACAGCGTACAGATCAATCCAGCCGATCTGCGCATCGACACCTACCGCTCCAGTGGTGCAGGCGGTCAGCATGTAAACACCACTGACTCTGCGGTGCGTATCACTCATATTCCGACAGGCGTGGTCGCTGAATGCCAACAAGAACGCTCTCAGCACGCCAACAAAGAAAAAGCGATGAAAATGCTGGTGGCACGCATTCAGCAAGCCAAAGTCCAAGCGCAGATTGATGCCACCAGTGACATGCGACGCAATCTCGTTGGCTCGGGTGATCGCTCTGAGCGCATCCGTACTTATAATTTCCCGCAAGGTCGCATGACTGATCACCGCATCAACTTGACGCTATACAAGCTCGATGCCATCATGGAAGGGGATTTGACCGAGCTACTAGATAGCTTATTGCGTGAACATCAAGCAGATCTGATGGCGAGTGTCGGGTCGGAGTGACTTTGGTGGATGATCAATGGCTTGCATGCGTGAGTATGCAAGCTTTTTTATTTGCCATCACTAATATGATCAACAATGCTTTGACAGATTAAATGTTATAATATATCATATTGTGCGGTTTGACGCGCAATTTATCAGATGGGCTCACCAGACCAAAAAATTTTCAAAAAGAGGATTGAAGTTTTTTGGCATTTCGTTCATAATATGATAACTGATAATAGTTATTATTATTATTCTATTTTAAATTTTGTATTATTTTCCTGTGACTCGCTCGGCTTGAGCGGATTGGTTAACGGTGGTGATTTCGGTGGATAATTCCAATAAAACCAAAGTATTGGCATGGTCTGTAGCGGCGGTATTGCATGGGGCGGCAGGGCTTGGTGTGGCGCAGATGCAGGCCAAGCCCATCAATCCGCCGAAGATCACGCCACCCATTGAGATTGAGCTGATCAACATGGAATCACCAACGCCTGTGCCTGTGACTCAAGCTGTCGCCATCGAGATGCCGCCTGTGACCGAAACGGTGGCGTATAATTCAGCAGCTGAACAGCTACTTGACCCAGTCAGTAAAAATTCATCAGCAGCTATAGAGTTTGAGGCAACTCAAGAGCGTGAAAGTGTGCCAGAATCTAAAATGGATGATATGAACGACTCCAAGGTGGAATCTGAATCTAATTCACAAATTGAAACGGATAACGAAGACAAACAGCAGGAAGATCAGTTAGCGCTGCAACAAGCGCTTGAAGCTCGGAAAAAAGCAGAGGTTGATGAGACACGGAGAATGGCCGAGGAGCAGGCTCGGCTATTAGCAGCTCAAGCAGAGGCAAATAGACAGGCTCTACTAAAAGCTGAGCAAGAGGCGAAATTAAAAGCTGATCAAGAAAAAGCACAATTTTTAGCTGAACAAAATGCTCGTATCGCTGCTGAGAACGAGGCCAGGCTAAGAGCGCAACAAGAGGCAGCAGAAAAAGCAGCGCAGCTTAGGGCGCAACAAGAAGCGCGTGCCGAAGCTGAGCGAGAAGCAAAGCTAAAAGCTGAGCAGACAGAAAGAGAAAAAGCCGATCGTGAAAGTCGAGAGCGAGAAAAAGCCGAAAACGAAAAGCGTAGCAGTAATCAATCACTGACCATCACCGCTGCCAGTTGGCGTAAAGCACCCAGATTGGGCGGATTTGACCCTGGTGAACAATGTATCAACACATCCATTGAGATCACATTTACCGTCGATAGTTCCGGCAAGCCATCTAATGTCAGCTTAAATGGCTCAACAGGTGATCGCAAGTATGATAGCTATATTAGACAGCAAGTTGGCGCCGCCAGACTGCACCCACATGCCGTCGATGGGATTAAAAAAGCGGTTAAGGCAAGATTTCCTGTGCAGCTTAATGAACGCGCAAATGCAAATTGTTCACGGTAATTATCGCTTTTTTGACATTTAATTATTAAGGTAATATTTATGGATTTTTCATTTTATTGGTCACATACCGATGCGGTAAGTAAGACTTTATTTTTTATTTTGGTTGCGCTGTCGGTCTCATCTTGGGTGATTGGCGTCATGCGTGTGTTAAATTCACGCCGCCAAGCTGAGCGCATCGCCGATGATTTGACTGCCAATGCGCGCATCAGTGATGCCCAGCAGCTGCCTTTTGAGCAGCGCAAAATGATCACCGAGCAGCACTTACTACAGCAGATCGCACGCCAGCGTTATGAGCTTGAAAAGGGCTTGCCAGTCCTTGGCACGACGGCATCGATCGCACCATTTATCGGACTATTTGGTACGGTATGGGGGATTTTTCATGCACTGCACAGTGTCGGTCAAAGCGGTCAAGCAGGTTTGGCTCAAGTCGCAGGCCCTGTGGGTGAGGCGCTGATTATGACAGGTCTGGGCTTGGCGGTGGCGATCCCTGCGGTGGTATTTTATAACATCGCCACACGCATCAATAAGCGCGCGCTGCACATCGCTACCGACACAGCGCATGCACTGTTGGCACAAGTTGCAAGATAAGGGGAAGCGCGATGGCATTTGAACTGGGAAGTCAAGATGATAACGGCATGAATGAGATGAATCTCATTCCGCTGATTGATATCATGTTGGTGTTGATGATTATTTTTTTGGTGACAGCGACGGTGCTAAACCCAAGCGTGCCACTGGATTTGCCAAAAACCTCAGCCGTGGTCAATGAAGCCCCGCCTGAGGTGGTGCAAGTCAGTATCGATGCTGCAGGGCAGGTATTTTGGGATGATCAGCCGGTGACCTTGGATGAGCTAACTGCGCGATTTGGTGATCAAAATCGTGACAATCCACCCCAGATTAATCTGCGCGCTGATAAAGAGGGCAAGTACGACATGGTGGCGCAGGTGCTGGCACTGGCCAGTCAGTCGGGCATGACTAAGATCGCCTTTGTCAGTGAATAAATTAGCATACAATAAGCGGGTGATTGCCCGCTTTTTTTATTTTCCCACCATCGTGTGTCAATCACTGGGCAGATCAACAAAATCGCTTGATGGCTTTAAATATCATGATCATTGATACTATTGGTTGATTTGTCATAATATGCCGAGTATGCCTGTTTTGTTAATTTGTCTAATAATTCTTATCCCAAATGATGGTTGCTGCCTACCAAAAATATCTAGAAAGTGATACACTAGGCTTAACCAATGCCACCCAAGAAATCAAATCCATCATCAAAGAGCGTGGCTCTGAAAGCCTGCAAATAGATGGGCATAGTCGTGGTACACTCACCATCACCAATGCCTATTCATCATTACTCAATGATGGTGATGCTGGCAAATACAGCAACCTACGCACCAACATGGTTGGTGCTGCTGCCAATGTCAAAAATGCAGACGACAAACTGGCAGAGCTACAAGGTCGTAATACAGGTAGCTATACTGAACAACAAAAATCAGACATGAGCATTCATGTGCAAGGGCATAAATCTGATTTTGTTCACACGGTTATTGGTCTTAATAAGTCAACTGGTGGTGAATTTAGTATTGGCAAGATGTCTGGAATCTTGGGCAAGACAACAGTGCATAATTGTTATGGGGTTGGAAGTAAAGATTGTTTCATTAAAAATTATTGGAATGACGGCAATCCCAATAATAATATCACCATCCCCAATAAAGATGATAAAACCATCCAGATAGATGTACCGCAGTGGATACCATTATACCCACCTTCACAAGAAGAACCTAAATAGGAGATTAGTTATGAAATTTATCGTATTTTCTACCGCTTTGCTTTTGCTATCAGGCTGCACTGCCAGTTATTATGATTATCCTGATGAATATAAGATGTTTCGCTTAAAAGGGCAATTTTTCAATACTAACAAAGGGTATGAAAAAGTAAAAGAGAATATGTTTGCGTGTGGTTTTAAAAACACAAGTAATAATTTGGGTATGTCCGATAACGAGTGGATTTTAGCAAATATCTGCATGGAACAAAAGGGATATATCAGAGAGACTTTACCAAAAGGCGTATGCCATAGATACCCTGATAGTTCAGCTTGCCAAGCCCGTCAAAAAAATCCCAAATGACCATCCATATTCAAGGACACGCCGCAGACCCCGTACATGGTGTGATAGGCTTTAACCCAAGTACAGGCGGTACAACCAAGCCCAATAATGTCTTAGGTGTTGTTAAGGAGGCATTTAATTCTGTTCTTGGCAAAGAAACCACTGCTCATAATTGTTATGGAGTGGGAAGGTCAGAATGTGTGCAAGCCGATTTGATTAAAAATGAGCAACCGATGACATGGGAACCAGTATACAAACCCAAGATAAGCAGTACAACAAACACTGTTGAGAATCAAGAAACTCAAAAGGAGAGCGATAAATGACTGCAATTAGATTAGCTGTTTTGATATGCGTTACAAGCCTGTTGAACGGTTGTATACTGTTTATGTTTGCTGATAGGTCTGGACCTCTGGAATCGTGGGAGCATTACTATAAAAAAAGAAAACATGATACTCCTTTTGAAGTCGTTCAAGTGGATATGTTGCACTGTGGATTTGACAACCCTAGAAATACTTCAGAGTTGTTTAATAAAGACCTTAATCAACATATAACAGCCGAGATTTGTATGGAAAATAAGGGATATCATAAGATTGTTTTACCAAAAGGCGTCTGCCATAGATACCCTGATAGCTCACCCTGTCAAGCCCGTCAAAAAAATCCCAAATGAGCATTCACTATCAAGGACATAAATCTGATTTTGTTCACACGGTTATTGGTCTTAATTGGTACAGCAGGCTATGTACCGCACACTATTGCTTAGATGGGTTTTTGATGGTGTGTTGTATGCACCATGCTGACCTTTATAAAAAAGCCCTGTGATTGGCGTATCACAGGGCATCTGATTATTGAATATCTTTGCGGATATGACGCCGCAAGCTAAAAAACATCACCGCAATAAAGCCAAACATCACAATCATATCACCAAAGGCGGTAAATTCGCCCCAGTATTTGCCATCTGCAAAGACAAAGGCAAAAAATGCGTGCAAACCTGCCATCGTGCCAAACATCGCCACCCAAGCCAGATTGAGCCGCTGCCAGCCTGCGTGTGTCAGATCAAATACAGGCTCAAACAGACGCTTGATGATCGGGCTTTTGTCTTTGGTAAATAAGGGCGAGATCAGTAGGCCGATGGCAAAGGCGGCATTGATCAGCACTGCTTTTAGCATGATATAAAACGCATCACTGAGCGCCAAAGTGATGCCGCCAAACACCACGGTCATCAATAGCACGAACCATTGCTGCTTTTCTAGGCGAAATTTTTGGCTGATAAATAAATAACCATAAACCGCGATGGTGGCAGCGATCAGACCTGCGGTGGCGACCAGAATGTGGTTATTATCTGCGCCACCTGATGCGCCGATCAGCTGTAGGATCGGATGGTTGCTGTCAGTGGGTTCGGTGGTCTTGTATAACACAAAAAATAAAATCAGCGGAATGTAGTCAAATAAAGCTTTCATGGATCGATGTCAATACAAAATGGGAAGAGGTTGCAAATAAAAGCGCACAGCAGTCAAAAAACCTTGCCAAGATGTGTGTCTTGGCAAGGCGTGGATCAGCTGATGGCTTGTTCTTTGGCTGCGTCATGCGTGATGACCTTTGGCGGGATAGGGCGAAGTTTTTCGACCAAAGCCGCTGCCAGCACTTCATCAATACTCTCAACTGGTGTGATGATCAGACCTTCTTTGACATTGTCAGGAATCTCTGCCAAATCACGCTCGTTTGACTTAGGAATCAGTACTTGCTTGATGCCACCACGGTGAGCAGCCAGCAGTTTTTCTTTTAGGCCGCCGATACGCAGTACCTTGCCACGCAAAGTCACTTCACCAGTCATGGCGATATCTGCACGGATGGCGATACCTGTCATGGCTGAGACGATGGCTGTGGTCAGGGCGATACCTGCTGATGGGCCATCTTTTGGTGTCGCACCTTCTGGCATGTGGATGTGCAAATCCGTGTTTTTGAATTTTTCATAATCAATGCCAAAGCGTTCGCCACCTGCACGCACGACACTCATCGCAGCACGGATAGACTCTTTCATCACATCACCCAGCGATCCTGTGAATACCAGCTCACCTTTGCCTTGCATGGTCGCAGATTCGATGGTCAATAGCTCACCGCCCACTGATGTCCAAGCCAGACCCGTGATACGACCAACTTCAGGTTCTTGTTCAGCCAGACCATAATCAAATGGTTTGACACCCAAGAAGTCACTGATGTTATCATCTGTCACGGCAACGGTATCAAACTTCACGCCTTTTTTGGGCTTGATGCCGTGCGTTTCGACTTGAGAGCGGACAGCTTTACGGCTGATTTTATTGATTTCACGCTCAAGATTACGCACGCCAGCTTCACGAGTATAATGGCGGATAATGCTCGTTACCGCATCATCGGTGATGTCAAGCTCATCTTTGCCCAGACCGTTTTGTTCCAGTGCTTTTGGGATCAGATAATTATTGGCAATCGCCAGTTTCTCATCTTCGGTATAGCCTGGCAGGCGAATCACTTCCATACGATCCAGTAGCGCTGGTGGGATATTCATACTATTGGCAGTACAGATGAACATCACCTGAGACAGATCCAAATCCAGATCCAGATAATGATCATTGAACGATTTATTCTGTGATGGATCAAGTACTTCTAGTAGGGCAGAGGCTGGATCGCCACGGAAGTCTTGTGCCATTTTGTCAATTTCATCGAGCAAAAATAGCGGGTTTTTAACTTCGACTTTTGATAATGACTGCACAATCTTACCTGGCATCGCCCCGATATAGGTGCGGCGATGACCACGGATTTCTGCTTCGTCACGCACGCCACCCAGCGCCATACGCACAAACTTACGGCCTGTGGCACGAGCGATGCTCTCACCCAGTGAAGTCTTACCCACACCTGGAGGACCGACGAGGCACAGGATCGGGCCACGGATCTGCTTGACGCGAGATTGTACCGCTAGGTATTCTAAGATGCGATCTTTGACATCATCGAGACCGTAGTGGTCCTTATCCAGTGTTTCTTTGGCTTTTTCAAGGTTGATGGAGACCTTGCTCGCCTTATTCCACGGCGTATCTAGGATCCACTCGACATAGCCACGCACCACAGCAGCCTCAGAAGATGAGGCAGGCATTTGTTTGAGCTTTTTAAATTCGCTTTCGGCTTTTTTGCGGACATCATCAGGCAGATCAGCGGCTTTTAGGCGATTTTCAAGTTCAGTATCGTCATCATCAGCACCATTATTGAGATCTGACAGCTCGTTTTTGATGGCTTTCATTTTCTCATTTAAGAAATATTCGCGCTGATTATTTTCCATCTGCTTACGCACAGTGTCTTGCAGTTCGCTTTCAAGGCTGCGCTCAGCTTTGGTGTTGGTGAAGTATTCGCTGAGCGTCGCAAAATGCGTAGTGACATCGCCTGATTCGAGCAGTGCTTGTTTTTTGTCCAGCGGAATTTGGGTGCGTGTCGCGATAAAGTAAATCAGCTCAAGCAGATCATCAATGTTGGATGCGACGCGTACCAGCTCACGGAAGTTGCGCAGGTTATGCTCGGCGTATTCGGTGAACAGCTCAAGCAGCACCGATTTTTGGGCTTTGATTTCATCATCGCCGAGCTCAAGCTTAATATCAGCAGCCTCAAAGCTAACTTGTAGGCTGCCTTGATCATCCTGCTCATTGATCTCACCGACTTTTACGCGCTCTAGACCTTCGATCAGTACCTTTAGGCACTTATCATCAGAGTCATGCGGCATGGTGCTGACGATGCGGCAGCGCGTACCAAATTGATATAGGTCATCGACATTGATCTCTTCGGCCAATGAGTCTTTTTGGGAGACGACGATCAGCTCGCCATCATAGGCATCTTGGGCAAGCTCTATGGCTTTGATGGACTGCTCACGGCCGACAAATAGGGCGATCTGCATGTGTGGATAGACGATCACATCACGCACCGCCAATAGGGGTAAGGTTTGTAAGGATTTTTTGCTCATCGTTGTTGTTTCCTTATAAAAGTGATGGGTGGTTTATGGTGGTGCTGTGGATAAATTACAAGTCAATGACGCTGAAATTCGCGTAATTTTTGGGTTATGATAAGGTCTATTTTAATAAAATCTTGCCATAATGTTGCTGCATTGAAATTGTATAGATAAATTAATTCAATAAGTGATTGATTCTAAATATGATTTTATCAAATTAACCTTGGTTAAATGCGGTATAATAACGCACGAAAAATAACGCCAACTTTGCGCATGCGATTTTGGCATATCAATAAATAGGTGACTATGATGAATGCTGTATTACTTGCGGTCATTGTGATGGTGGGACTGTCGCTGGCTCGTGTCCATGTCGTACTAAGCTTGGTGATTGGTGCGCTCGTTGGCGGTGTCGTGGCAGGGATGTCGGTGGCTGATACCTTGACAGCGTTTCAAGGTGGCATCAAAAATGGCGCTGAGATTGCGCTGTCTTATGCGATGCTTGGGGCATTTGCGATGGCGATCGCGCACTCTGGCTTGCCGCAGATGATCGCTGATAAGCTGATCGTCAAGGTCAGTCATACCGATGGGGCGACTCAACTAAAATGGCTGTTGTTTGCGATTTTGGTGGTGATGGCGATGATGTCGCAGAACATTGTGCCGATTCACATTGCTTTTATTCCGCTGATTGTGCCGCCATTACTATTGGTGATGAATCGCCTACGGCTTGATCGTCGTGCGGTGGCGTGTATTTTGACCTTTGGTTTGGTCAATACTTATATGTTTATCCCGTATGGCTTTGGTGATATTTTCTTAAATCAGATTATTCTAAAAAATGTCAATGACGCTGGTATGGCGACGGGCGATATCTCGATGATGCAGACCATGACGATTCCTGCGATGGGGATGTTATTGGGTTTGATCATTGCTGTGTTTGTGACTTATCGTAAGCCACGAGCCTATCGGGATATTGAGATTGCCAAAGAAGCACCCGCCAAAGTGGTCAGCGGCTATGATGTGGCGGTGGCTGTCGGGGCGATTTTGATGGCATTGGGCGCACAGCTGATGACAGACTCACTGCTGATTGGCTCGCTTGTTGGCTTTGCGGTGTTTATGGCGACCGGTGTGGTCAAATGGCGTGAGGCCAATGATGTCTTTAATGACGGCATCAAAATGATGGCGATGATTGGCTTTATCATGATCTGCGCCCAAGGCTTTGCCGAAGCGATGAAAGCCACAGGGCAGATTGATGCTTTGGTGGATGGCGCGATGCAGCTATTTGGCGGTAACAAAGCAATGGCGGCATTGGCGATGCTGATCGTTGGCTTGGTTGTGACTTTGGGCATTGGCTCGTCATTTTCAACGGTGCCAATCATCGCCACCATCTATGTGCCACTATGCATGGCGATGGGCTTTAGCGTACCTGCGACAGTGGCTTTGGTTGCGACCGCAGGCGTGTTGGGTGATGCTGGCTCACCGGCGTCAGATTCGACACTGGGCCCGACGATGGGACTGGATGCCGATGGTCAGCATGATCATATCAAAGACAGCGTGATCCCGACCTTTATTCACTATAATATTCCGCTGATTATTTTTGGTTGGATCGCGGCGATGGTGTTGTGATTGGCTGCTAATTTGTGATTTGCCAATGAATGCTCAATCAAATAAGGCTGAAATTTGTTTTCAGCCTTATTTTTATAGATTTTAATGAATGGGTGAATCAGTCATCACTTTGACCAAGATAAGTGCCACGCTTAGGCTGCCAATTAATCTCTTCACCACGCATGAGCTGATCAATCATCACCTTGGTATCGGCACGATGCTCGTTTAAGAGGCTGATCATGTGTGTGTTCTTATAGCGACCGATATTAGGATCATAAGTTGCGGCAGCATTTGCCACGCCATCACGATCTCGGTGATGATACAGATGGGCGATACGCTCAGCGATGTCGCTATCCATGCCTAAGATTTCAAGGCCAGTCTTGGCACTGCGTACCGCTGAATCAAAGGTCTCACGAATCACCGCATTGGCACCAGCGTGATGCAGCTGATAGGCGTGAATACGGTCATAGGCACGAGCAACGATGGGCAGCGTCGGATAATCATGGCGAAGATGCTTGACGATGCTGGAAGCTTTTTGGGGATCATTGATGGCAACAACCACGAGTTTTGCTTTGGCGACCCCTGCCATCTCAAGCAAATCAAAACGGGTGGCATCGCCATAATAGGTTTTGACACCAAGACTTGCCAAGCCATCAACATGATCAGCATCACTATCGATCAGGGTCGTCTGATAGCCACAAGCGGTCATCACGCCATTGACCACTTGTCCATATCTGCCATGACCTAGGATGATGATTGGGTTTTCTTCATCGATATGATCGCTATCACGAGTGCCATCATTGGTTTTGCGACTGGTGAATTTACCATGAATCACCAAAAACAGCGGTGTCAGCACCATCGACAGCACGACAATCGCAGTCAGATTGGCGTGTGTGGTGGCATCGATGACCGACTGCGTCGCAGCAGCTGAGAACAACACAAAGGCAAATTCGCCCCCTTGAGCCATCATGACCGCGCGCTCGGTGGCGATGGCATGGTCGGATTTGGTCAGGCGAGCTACTACATAAATCCAAATGCCTTTGGTCGCCATCAGTGCAATCACGCCCAGCGTGATCAGTTGCCAGTTATTCGCCACCACCGACAAATCCAGTGCCATGCCGACGCCTAAGAAAAACAAACCTAAGAGCAATCCACGAAACGGCTCAATATCCGCTTCTAGCTGATGGCGAAAGCTGGACTCAGATAATAGCACACCTGCGACAAACGCCCCCATCGCCATCGACAGTCCGCCAAGCTCCATCAATAATGCCGAGCCAAGCACCACCAGCAGGGCGGCAGCGGTCATGATTTCACGCACGCCAGTTTTGGCAAGTATCTTAAACAAAGGATTAATCAGTACACGACCAGCAAAAAACAGTGCCAGCAATGAACCAATCGCCACCAAAATCGACTGCCAAGCAGGGGTCTCACTCGTATGCACCACAGGTGACAAGAATGCCACAATGGCAAGCAGTGGCACGATGAGCAAATCTTCAAACAGCAAAATTGACACCATGCTTTGACCTTTGGCGGTGCCAAGCTCATTATTCTCACCAAGACTTGACATGACAATGGCTGTCGAGGTCAGCACAAAGCCTGCCGCACCGATGAACGCCACTTGCCATGATGCACCAAAGAGCATAATCACCGCGGTCATCAAAGCAGTTGCACCCAGAACCTGTAGCGAACCTAGTCCAAAAATCTGCCGACGCAGACCCCATAGATGTGCTGGCTGCATCTCAAGCCCAATGATGAATAAGAACATCACCACACCAAGCTCTGCCACATGAATGATGGTCTGCGGATCGGTAAATATCCCCAAGCCAAACGGGCCAATCAACAGACCGCCTGCCAGATACCCAAGTACAGAGCCTAAGCCAATTTTGCGAAAAATCGGTACCGCAATCACCGCAGCGCCCAATAAGGTCACCACTTTGATCAACTCACCTGCCATGCCTGCTTCGGCCATAGTTCACCTTTAATGTTAAAAAATAGTACAATAACAACGAAAAAGACAGCATTCATCTCATGCTGTCATCTTAACTAAAAACCTAATGGCTGACCAATAGTATCAGAAAAAATAAGAAAATCTGATGAAATCATTAATAATTATAATAAATTATAACCAGCCAGCTTTTCTAAATTTAGAATATAAATACAAACACACAGCAATCACCGCACCCAGCACGATAAAATAGCCGTATTTGTAGTGTAATTCAGGCATAAAATCAAAGTTCATCCCATAGATGCCTGCCACCGCCGTCGGCACCGCAGCGATACCTGCCCAAGCAGCCAGCTTACGCACGACATCGTTCTGCCCCATTGTTACCATCGCCATGTAGGTATCCATCGCCACCGACAGCATTTCGTTTAGACCATTGACCGCGTCGATCGAGCGTAATAAGTGGTCATTGACATCGCGAAAATATGGCTTGGCAGCGGCAGGGAAGGCAGCAACCAACTCATTTTTTTTGTGGTTGATAAAGAAATTACACACATCTTGCACGGGCAAAATCACCGCGCGCATATGGACAAGTTGTGATTTTAATTCGTACAGGCTTTTGAGTGTTGATTTGCTAAATTCATGCGAGAAAATGTTGCGTTCTTGTTCGCGCAAGTAGTTGCCCAAGCGGTCAGTAATCGGCAGGTAGTTATCGACGATAAAGTCCAAAATCGCATGCAGCACGAAGATCGGGCCAAGACGCAGTTTCTCAGGACGGCGATGGCAATGCTCACGCACTGGGCTGTATGAGTTGGATGCACCGCGACGCACGCTGATGATGAAATTTTTGCCCATAAAAATCGCTGTCGTACCATAGCGGATTTGATTGTCTTCAAGCTTGGCGGTACGCACGACCACGAAAATGGTATCATTGCCATAGCTTTCGACTTTTGGGCGTTGGTGGTCAGCAAAGGCATCTTCAAGCGCCAGTTCGTGTAGATCAAAGGCATCTTGGACTTCTTTGACGGTCTCAAGGCTTGGGTCGTATAGCCCAAGCCAAATAAACTGGTTGTTGTTAGTCAATGCACGGCTAACATCTTCGATTGCCAAAGGCTCAATCGGTGCGCCTGTTTTACGAGAATATGAGTAGCAGATGATGGTTTCGTTATCCCCTGATTGCTCAATGTCTTCAAAACGATCGGCATCAGGGTCATAGACAGTCATCGTCTCGATGGTGTCTTCGAGCGTGGCATCAGAGTCGCCATAGATATAGCTGTCGTGCGTGTCATGGAAGGTTTCGGCAGATTTTGGTTCGGCTTCGTCTAGGTTGTCATCATCTTCTTGTTCGCCTTCATTATCAAGCCACTCTTCATGTTGTTCGTCATCTTGCCCATCAGTGGCAGGCTCAAACAGTTCGGCTTGAGCAGGCGTGTAAGGCTTGGCGGTCTCGCTTGGGGTGCGGTCTGTGTCTTTTTCGTGCTGTTGAGTCATCGCAAGGCCCCTTAAATTCAATCGCCAAAATCTGCTTAAAAGTGAACATTATAGCAACATTTTTGGCTGATTTCATCTGTTTTGATAATTAATCCGATACGCAAAATGGGAGTTGGCGTATAATATTGGGATAAGTACAATGGGTGTATATTATGCTGATGGTGTGTGGTATGTACCCTATGCCTACTGATAAAACAACTAAGAGAGGCGAAATATGAACAATCTAAATGCAGAAAAAATCATCAAAGCAAAGTCTTTAATACAAGAATTATTAAATGCTGAAAGTTCAGAAGATAGAGAGAATGATATTATGCTTGAATTGGATGACATATTGCCAGACCCAAAATGGAGTGGTTATATCTTTTGGAGCAACGACTATTACACAGAAGAAAATGGACTAGATTATGAAAAATTTTTCCAAAAAATAGAAGAATACGAACTTTCTGATGAGTATAAGCGAAATAAATATATTATCTCGTTGGTCAATGATTTATTAAATAAAAATTTTAACAACAAATTGGAAATGGATATTGTTAATGAGCTTCGCAAGTTAATCCCAAATGAAGATTGGATTGATTGCCTATTTGTCAGCAAATCTTGTTTTTTAGAAAATGGACAGCTTGATGAAAAAGAATTTTTGAAATCCATGGGATTGATTGATTTTGATGAATCTAGCCTAGTATTTCATTTTGAGCATGATTAAGCCTGTAGGGTGCACACCGTGCACCATTGATTGAATGGTATTTAATGGTGCGTTGTACGCACCCTACGCACTAAATGAAGACCTTAAAAAAGCAGGTATTAAAGTTAAATTTAAAAAATAGGTAACGATATGAAAATTCGCAACAAACGCCAACCATTAACTCCAGAGCAAAGAGCTGAACAGCTGGAATTATTTGAAGCATGGCTTTGGGATATGCCCAATGCTTTAGAGCGTTTTAAAAATAGAATGCCAAAAGAGATTCAAGATAAATTGGATTTTTCAATACAATCATTAGATATAGTTGAAAAACATCTTTTAGATAATTATGAAACCATTGAACAAATTAAAAATGAACCATCATACATTTTAGATGGTTATGCGGTTTATGTGGGTGAAACATTTAGGAATGTTCTACAGGATAGGATTCCAAATCAATGGGAGTTGATGTTAGAAGAGGATAATGTATTTTATTTACTTCCAGTAATCAAAGTAAGAGGCTATACTACTTGCCCACTTAAATTATGCACTGCTTGTATAGACAGACGATGGGGAAATTACTGGTCTTGGATATTGAATAATCAATTGGAAGATTAATTTCTGATTTTTGATACCTAACCACGCCGACACCGTCTACAACATAGAAGTAGATAACTTCCACACCTATCATGTCAGTAGATTGGGTGTGTGGGTGCATAATGCGGATTGTTGTGGTCTTAATGTAGGTATTTGGGGAGAGGGAAGTTATAATGATAGCATGGCTTCATTGCAGGCACATTTTAATAAGCATGGTGCAGAAGTATAGCAGGACGCATACCACGCAACATTGATTCATGCTATTTGATGGTGCATGGTACGCACTTTACGCCCACTTAACGAATTTTGATACACCATTGAGTGGTTTTGATATATGATGGTGCGATTGGGTTAATCGGATTTTTTTGGATAAAAATCATAAAATTTTGCAATTTGCACTTGCATGGGCGTGTTAGTATGATACACTAGATAGGAAAAAATTCTGATTGTCTATAGACGCATCTTTTTATCTTATCAAGCATTGATAAGATGTCAAATTTTTTCACCAAATTTATTTAACGATTTGATTAATTTTTATTAATTCATTGGCTTGATATTGCCAACTCATAAAGCGATTAGCATAAGGCGTAGGTCGGATGCGATTGGATTGCTTTGTGTGTTTTGTCTGCCTACAGGGGTTTTTTGTGCTACAGTCTTGCACCAATACCAATCAATGTGATCAAACGATCACCAAAAAGCTACAACAAAACTGGCTGCTGCCTGATGGGGTGGCGGATGTGCTATTTACAGACGCCCAAAAACAAGAAAGTCTGCGTGATGCGTTATTGTTTGTCTTGACAGCACATGGCTATCGCTTGGTATCGCCGCCTTTGATCGAATACACCGAAAGCTTGCTTGGCACGGCTGATGAAGACCTAAAGCGTCAAACTTTCAAATTCATTGATCAGCTAAACGGTCGTTTGATGGGTTTGCGAGCCGACATTACGCCACAGATTCTGCGTATCGATAGTAAATATGGGCAGGGCATTAGCCGTTATTGCTATGTCGGTCAAGTGGTCAAGACCTTGCCGACTGGTTTGTTTGGTCTGCGTACGCCACTTCAGATGGGTGCAGAGATTTTTGGCGTTGATAGCATCGATGCTGAGATTTCATTGATTGATTTGTTGGCAGCGCTGATGGATGAAATTGGGCTTGCTCGTGATCGTCTGCATATGGATGTCGGTCATGTGGCGATTTTTGAGCGACTGTGTGAGCTACATCAAGTAGCAGCGGCTGATGTCGATGCACTGATGGCAATTTATCACAAAAAAGCCTTGCCTGAACTACAAGCATTTAGTCAAACGCTGGGTGAGACACTCGGTGATGCTGATGGTGCCAATGACTTTTTGGTGCTGGGCAAACACACGCTTGCCCAAGATGGCGTGCCAAATGCTGCCAATCTGTTATCCAAGCTGTCTGCCAAAGCGCGCAATGATGCGAGTATTATTAAGGCGACTGATGAGATTGTTGCTTTGATTGCACACATTCGTACGCTTGGTATGGGTGTCAGCCTAGATGTGACCGAGTTGTCAGGCTATCATTATCATACTGGCATCGTATTTAATGCCTATTTGGCACACTCTCAGACAGCCCAAACGCAAGCACTGGTGCGTGGCGGCCGCTTTGAAGGCTTATCGGTCGATGGCAAGATGCGAGCGGCGACAGGCTTTAGTATGGATATCAACCGTTTGCTTGAGTTTGTTGAGCTTGAAGAAGACACCGTGATTTGGGTGGATTATACCGATTTACAGGGTGCAACTGCTGAGCAAAAAGCCGATCTATCTGAACAAATCAAAACCCTACAAACCGAAGGCTGTATCGTCATCAAGCCACTGTCAGCAGATGATAAGCCACAGACTGTCGATGGCGTACTGCATTTTGATCGTGAGCAGGGCGTATGGGCAGTGCAACTGGTCGGTGATGAGTTTTAAGTATTTTATAGTCATTTATTTTAATTTTGTTGATCAACTTAAGGAATTATCATGGGTAAGAATGTCGTAGTACTTGGTAGCCAATGGGGCGACGAAGGCAAAGGCAAAATCGTGGATCTGCTCACCGAAAAAGCAACGGCGGTTGCGCGTTTTCAGGGTGGTCATAATGCTGGCCATACACTGGTTGTTGGTGGCGAAAAAACCGTGTTGCATTTGATTCCATCAGGTATCTTGCGTGAAGGTGTGACTTGCTTTATCGGCAATGGCGTGGTGCTTGCCCCTGATGCTCTTTTAAAAGAGATGAACGGCTTAATCGAAAAAGGCGTGCCTGTGCGTGAACGCCTGCGTGTGTCAGCAGCTTGTCCTTTGATCATGCCTTATCATGTGGCACTGGACCAAGCACGCGAAATCAAGCGTGGCAACGCCAAAATCGGCACCACAGGTCGTGGCATCGGCCCTGCTTATGAAGACAAAGTGGCTCGCCGTGGTCTAAAAGTCGCTGATTTGTTCCGTGAAGATTTGCCACAAAAGCTTGAGAGCTTGCTTGAATATCATAACTTTGCATTGACCCAGTATTATAAAGCCGATGCCATTGACTATGATGCGACCTTGGCACTGTGCAAAGCATGGGCAGCTGAGATCAAAGATTTGGTCGTGGATGTGACTGATGCACTCGAAACTCGCCGTCAAAATGGTGAAAACTTGATGTTTGAAGGTGCACAAGGTACGCTACTTGACATCGATCATGGCACTTATCCATTTGTGACGAGCTCAAACACCACGGCAGGCGGCGTCTCAACAGGTACAGGTCTTGGTCCATTGTACCTAGATTATGTACTTGGTATCACCAAAGCTTATACCACTCGTGTTGGCTCAGGCCCATTCCCAACAGAGCTATTTGACGATGTGGGTGCGCACCTTGCCAAAGTTGGTCATGAATTTGGTGCGACTACTGGTCGTGCGCGTCGCTGTGGTTGGTTTGATGCGGTCAGCCTACGCCGTGCGGTGGTGCTAAACTCTATGTCAGGCATCTGCCTAACTAAGCTTGATGTACTAGACGGTCTAGAAGAAATCCGTATCTGCACTGAGTATGAGGTGCCAACGGGTGAAATCGCAGGCGCTTATGATGCTGAATACTATGAAAAAGTCACGCCAAAATTCGAAACGCTACCAGGCTGGAGCGAGTCAACCATCGGCGTGACCAAGTTTGAAGATCTGCCTGCCAATGCTCAGGCGTATATCAAGCGTATTGAAGCCTTGGTTGGCTGTCCTGTGGACATCATCTCAACAGGCCCTGACCGTGATGAGACCATCGTCCTACGCGATCCGTATGATGCTTGATTTTTGTGATCAATCCTCAAAAGCTCTGTCGATGTGGCAGAGCTTTTTATTTGGGCGATCTACCTTTTAGATGTGATAAATCTTATGCCAAGCTACGCCATCTGCGCCCATTTGTGCTTGTCTTTGAACATGCATTCTTCATAGACCACGCACGCGCCGCACTTTGGACTGCGTGCAGTGCAAGTATATCGACCATGCAAAATCAGATAATGATGTGCATCCACGAGATACTCACGGGGAATGCGCTTCATCAGAGCCTTTTCGACGGCGAGTACCGTTTTGCCGGTGGCAAGCCCTGTACGATTCCCCACCCGAAAAATGTGCGTATCCACGGCCATGACTGGCTGACCAAAGGCGGTGTTTAAAACCACATTGGCAGTCTTTCGACCCACACCTGCCAAAGCCTCAAGCTCACTGCGCGTACGAGGCACCTGTCCTGCATGACGATCGATCAGATCCTGACAAGTCTTCATGACATTGGCAGCTTTGGAGTTATAAAGCCCGATTGAGCTGATGTATGATTTTAGGCCATCAAGCCCCAATGCCAAAATCGCCTCAGGCGTATTGGCGACGGCAAATAGCTTGTCGGTGGCGATATTCACGCTTTTGTCGGTCGCCTGAGCTGAGAGCATCACAGCGATCAATAATTCAAAATCGCTCGTGTAGTTCAGCTCTGTCACAGGATCGGTGATGTGATCGGCCAGTTTTTGAAAAAATAGTTGGCGCTTTTCGGCATTCATCGGGCGCGAGGGTGGTGTATCGGCGGTTTTTGCCACCGATGGCTTGGTCGGTTTGGTCTGACTTGCGCGAATTGCTTTGGATGGTATGCTCATTTTATCTTAATCAATGCATTGATGGTTATTTTTTCTTATCGGATTTGTGAGGTTTGTCTTCATCATCACTTTGCCAACTCTCCAGTCGTTTGGCGATTTTGCCAAATAAAGCGGTCTTCTTGTATTCGCCTGATTTGGTTTTTTCATCGATGGCCATGCCTGATAGCAGTGCCAAAGCTTCGGTGATGTGAGTGACGGTATAAATGTGAAATTGACCTTTTGACACCGCATCGATGATGTCATCTGATAGCATCAGCTGATCGATGTTGGCGCGTGGCAAGATGACGCCTTGTGTGCCATCAAGTCCCTTATCCCGACAAGCATCAAAAAAACCTGAGATTTTGGCATTCACGCCGCCGACGGCTTGGGCTTCACCCAGCTGATTCATCGAGCCTGTGATGGCCAGATTCTGCGCAATCGGCACATTGGCAAGCGCGGATAACAGCGCACAAGCCTCAGCCAGCGTGGCGCTGTCACCATCGATTTGGCCATAGCTTTGCTCAAATGCCAATGAAGCACTGAAATTTAATTCATGAAATTCACTAAATAATGAACGCAAAAAACTCGACATGATCAGCATGCCCTTGGCATGTAAGCTGCCGCCCAATTCGACATCGCGTTCGATGTCTAGGATCTCGCCATGCCCAAAATTCGGTGCAATCACGGCTGTCAAACGCGCAGGCAGACCAAATTCACTATCAGCATAGCTGATGACGGTGAGGGCATTAATCTGACCGATGGCGGTACCTGTGGTGCATATCAGCTGCTGACCGTTTAGAATTTCTTGCCAATACAGATCTTTGAGATAGCCTGTGCGCTCGGTGATGTCATCCAGCGCACGACGCACATGATGGCCAGTGACGGTCTTGGCATCATCAATAACAGCGATGCGCGCTGATTCAACAAGCAAACCTGAGAGTCGATCGGTGTGCAGATCAAGTTTATTTTTGTCATCGGCCAGCTCAGACAGCTTGTCAATGATCACAGCAAAGGCGGTGTTGTCAAAGGCAGGCAGTGACTCGGCTTTGATGATGTCGGCCATTTTTAGCACCATGCCGTATTCACTGGCAGCATCGCGCACGATGGTCTCATGAAAATCGGCGCGTATTTTAAACACAGCGTTAAATTCAGGCTCAAATTCTAATAGCTCATAGTACAAATCCGCCTCGCCAAGCAAAATGACTTTGACATCCAGTGTCATGCTGTCAGGCTCAAGCGACAGGCTGCCAGTTAAGGTCAGCATCTGCTCTAGGCTTGAGATTTTGATTTGTTTGGACTGCAAAGCGCGCTTTAGCCCTTGCCAAGCATAAGGATGCTCAAGCAAGCTTTGCGCCTCTAAAATCAAAAAGCCGCCATTGGCTTTATGCAATGCCCCTGCACGGATCATGCTGACATCGGTAAGTACTGTGCCAAGTTCGGTGGTGTATTCGATGTGACCCAAAAGATTCAAATGCGTCGGCAAATCCTCGAACACAATCGGTGCGCCAGAGCCAGCCTTGTGACTGACCACCACATTCACCGCATAGCGACTTGGCACCTCTGATAACACAGCTGGCATGAAATCTTCATCATCTTCATTGATGATGCGCGCGACATTCTTGATCATATCTGCTTGCATGGCGCTTAAGTGCTGCCGCGCTTTTGGATGATCATCAAAACTTGCCATCAAAGATGCGAACAATGGCTCGAGTACTTTTTTGGCGGTCTGCTGATGCAGCTCATCAAGCTGATCATGGATGCTGTCTTCAAGATCACCCATCGCCAGTTGCATGGCTGACAGCTGTTTTTGGAGTTGTTTGAATTTGGCAGGATCGATGGGTTTTTGATCATCGATCGCGATCAGCTGCATGCGGCCATCGCTTAAGGTCTTTAGGGTAAGATGATGCTGCTTGGCCTGTGCCTCCATATCTACCAAGCGCGCTTGTTGGGTTTGGCTGGCGGTGGATTTGATCAGCTCAATGTGATTTTGATGAGTATCGCCGAGCAATTTGGCAGCCAGTTTTTTCTTGGCAAGCTGCCATAATTTGTGTACTTTTTGCTGAAAAACGACCGCCATGCCAGCAGGGAAGTTGATGGCAATCGGGCGGCGCGAATCATCAAAATGATGCACATACACCCAGTCATCTGGCGTCGGCATGGTTTTGGCGCGTTCGGTGAGCAAGCGAGTGATCAGTGTGCGCTTGCCCAGACCATTTTCACCGACGGCGAACACATGATAGCCGCTGGCGCGAATGTCCAGCGCGGTATTGATGGCTTTGATGGCGCGCACCTGACCAAAGCTAATCTCAGGCTGTGGCAGGCGGCTGCGACTGGATTTGGGCAGGGTGGCAGGATCAGTATGGCGCTTAAGATCGGCTGCCTTTAGACGATGGGTGGTTTTTAATGTGGAATGATCGGTTTTCATAAAATGGCTGTAGGCTAAAGGCTGTGTGCTGTGGTGTGCAATAAAAAGCAAATGAGATATTTTGGCAAAAATGCTCAAAAAACGCAGTCAGTTGGCTCAAAAAGGGTATTTTAGCAGATTAAAGCATGATAAAATAGACGGATGGCCACAAAGTTTGATTTTAGCTGCCATCGGACTAGATTTTTGTAGATATCTTTATCCGTACAAGTCATCTTGGGCAGGGCGGATGGATTGATGGCTAAAACTCAGCATGCTTTGGCTATTTTGGGGCTATTTTGGCTTGATAAGCGATTGAAATAATTTAAAATTTATTTAGAATTTATAATATGACTGTCAAATTTTCAAAGATTCCTCATCAGGCGGAGGCGTTTTTTGGTGCCATCGAGACTGCTGCTGCATCGCTTGGGCTTGATATTAGCAAGGATCAGATTGAGCAGATTTTACGCTATTTAGATGGGCTTTTGTTGTGGGGCAAAGCTTATAATCTGACCGCCATCACCGACCCGAATGAGGCGCTCATCAAACATATTTTTGATTGTATGGCCATCGTGCCACATCTGCCCTTTGCAGATCAGTCAGGCATTCGTCTGCTGGACATTGGTACAGGTGCTGGACTGCCCTCGGTGATTTTGGCGATTTTGCGTCCAGATTGGCACATCGATGCGCTTGATAGCAACCAAAAGAAAATCCGCTTTATCCGCCAAATCGCAAGTGACCTAAAACTTGGCAACATCACACCCATCGCCGCACGGATTGAACATCATCAGACCGAAGCTGCGCAGGCATATCAGGTCATCACCTCGCGTGCTTTTGCATCGCTGAATGACTTTGTGGGATTGGCCGCGCCTTGTCTGGCAAGTGATGGCGTGCTGTACGCGATGAAGGGTAAGACACCGACTGCTGATGAGATCGAGGCGCTACCAGCGTGGCAGACTGAGGTTCGGGTGCTCAATGTGCCTAAGCTCAACGAAGATCGCTGCGTGGTGTATTTAAACAAATCAGCGCTTAATTAATTAAAATTATCATTATATTCAAGGGTTATCATGGAAATTATCGCAATCGCCAACCAAAAAGGCGGCGTCGGCAAAACCACCACCACTGTGAATCTGGCAGCCGCGTTGGCAGTGATCGCCAAGAAAAAAGTGCTGATGATCGATCTGGATTCGCAAGGCAATGCCACCACAAGCGTCGGCCTTGATAAAAATGCGCTCCGTTATACCATGGCGGATATTTTGCTCGATGGTGTGGCGCTGCACGAGGCGGTGCTACAGACAGACATAGGGCTTGATGTGATTGGTGCCAATCGTGATTTGGCAGGCATTGATGTGTCATTGGCTGGGGTGTCTGATGCGCCGTTTTTATTAAAGCAAGCGATGGCAGATGCCAAAGCTGCAGGGCATTTGGATTATGACTATATCCTGATGGACTGCGCGCCTAGCCTTAGTATGATCACGGTCAATGCCTTTGCTGCCACCGATGGCGTCATCATTCCGATGCAGTGCGAATATTATGCATTGGAGGGTGTGGCAGATCTGATCGCGACCATCGAAAAACTCACCAGCATCAACCCTAAGCTGCACATCCGTGGTGTGGTGCGCACCTTGTTCGATTATCGCAATACCTTGGCGCAGGATGTCTCAGCTGAGCTTGAGCGGCATTTTGGGGAATTGGTTTATCAGACCAGCATCCCTCGCAATGTGCGACTGGCTGAGGCACCAAGTTTTGGGCAGTCGATTTTTGGCTATGAAAAATCCTCAAAAGGTGCCATCGCTTATCACATGCTGATGAATGAGGTAGTGGCGCAAACCACCACCAAAGATCAGGCGCGTGGGTAATTCAGATGTCAAAAAAACGCGGATTGGGCGCGAAGCGTGGACTGGACACACTGCTAAATAGCAGTAAAGTCGGGCGGCAAGTGGTGGGTGTGATCGATGATGCCAAGGCGATCATGCCTAAGCCCAGTGATGGCTCTGTCATGGCGCACGATCAGCTGCCAGCTGATGACCCAGCCATCACAGACACGCCCTCCAACGACCAAATCAGCACCAAGATGGCACCACAGACGCAGGCGCCAGCTAATGATTCGGCTGATCAGCGATCTGCCGCTCATCATATTGAGCCATCTGTGCTTGATCATCAAGCCGATGCGTCAGAAGATGCGCCACAACTGGCGATGCATGCTTGTGATGACGGTGCTGTGAGTGACGAGAGTATCGACAAGGGTGCATCCGATGAGGGTGCCGGTGATCAGAGTTTGGGTGAGCAGGCCTTGGATGCTTCGGTTGTGATGGACGATGCGGCCGATGATTCACCAAATCAGACTGCTAGCATCGTATCTGAGGCCGATGATTCAGAGCTTACCGACGCACTGTCTAAATTGGCTGAGCATCAGCAGCGAGAGATTTTGCTGTTTTGGCAGTATGGACTGTCGATGCGTGATGATGGTTAGATGGTTTGCATCTATTTATTATATTAACTAAAATTTACTGAAAATCAAGCTGGATATAGTCATGATTAAAAAGCGTGGATTGGGTACCAACCGTGGATTGGATGCGCTGTTAGGCAACATCGCCATCGAGAAAAAAATCATCGCCGATGCCCAAGAGGCGGTGGCTGACCAGCAGTCGCCTACCCAAACTATACAAACCGCTGTGCCAAGTGAGTCAAATGAATCCGATCAGGCAGATAAGACGGATGCTAAAGCTGATGCCAAAAGCGAGCTGAACAAAAAATCCATCAAGGCGGACAAAAAGAAAAAAAACAAAAAAACCACAGAGGCTGACAAAGGCGGTCTGGATAAAGCTGCAACAGGCAGCGAGAAAGTGGCACTGATCCAAATCAAAACCAATCGCCTACAGTCGGGCAAATACCAGCCGCGCCGAGACATGAACGAAGAGGCGCTCAATGAATTGGCGCTGTCGATCAAGCAGCATGGCGTGATGCAGCCCATCGTCATCAGACCGCTACTCGGTGATGAGATCAAAATCAGCGATACGGTCACGCATGAGATCATCGCTGGTGAGCGTCGATGGCGTGCGGCGAAGCTTGCTGGCCTCGATAGCATTCCTGCCATCGAACGCGTGCTGTCTGATGAGATCGCCATCGCACTGGCTTTGATTGAAAATATTCAGCGCGAGGATCTGAATGTCCTTGAACAAGCAGCCGCCTTGCAGCGCTTTCATACCGAATTTGGCATGAGTCATGCGATGATCGCTTCGGTGGTCGGCAAGGCACGCACGACGGTGTCTAATCTGATGCGCCTAAACCATCTGCATGATGAAGTCAAACAGCACATGATCGATGGCCATATGGACATGGGGCATGCGCGTGCACTGCTGTCATTATCGCTTGAGCAGCAGCCAATCATCGCCAAAAAAATCGTCGATGGCCAGATGACGGTGCGCGATGCTGAGCGCTTGGTGAAATCCATCTTGGATCCTGAGCCGAAGCAGAGCAGCCAACCCGATCACGAAATTCTCGCGCTAAGCCAGCAGATCTCTGATGCACTGGGCGCGACAGTCAAATTAAAGCAAGGCAAAGACGGCAAGGGCAGCGTGGAGATTTTCTTTTATAGCCATGATGAATTAAACGAGCTGATTGATAAGCTTAGATAAAGAGGCTATGATGAAAAAAGCAGAGCTGGCACTGACCCAAGCTTGGCAAAACGAGTCTAAGGCTTTGATGGCATTGGCGCCTTTATCGGCAGCTTATGGCGCGATCAGCCGCGCGCGCAAAGCCTTATATCAATCAGGCGTCATTTCCACCTATCAAGCACCTGTGCCAGTACTCATCATCGGTAACATCACCGTCGGAGGCAGTGGCAAAACGCCACTGATCATCGCGCTACTTAAGATTTTGATGCAACAGGATGCGCAGGTCGGCGTTATCAGTCGCGGTTATGGCGGTGATGCCAGCAGCATGCCAAGGCTTGTACTGCCAGACAGTACGCCAGATCAAGTGGGTGATGAGCCTTGTTTGATCGTCCAGTCTGTGTATGCCTCCACAGGCAAACAAGTGCCGATGGCCGTCGGCGCTGACCGCAAGGCTGCCATCGAGCTGTTATTGCATCACCATCCTAAGATTCGCCTCATTATCAGTGACGATGGCTTGCAGCATTATGCATTGCATCGCGATCTAGAATGGATCGTGGTCGATGCCGCCCGAGGTTTTGGCAATCAAAAGCTGTTGCCACAAGGTTTTTTGCGCGAGCCGATCAGTCGCCTTGAGGGGGCGACGGTGATTTATCATGATAAGGCCGAGGCGGCTTATTCTGATGATGCTTTGGTGATGACTTTGCAGCCTAGTGCGCTTGAGCCTTTGATGTCTGATTGTCATCAGATGCCTCCTCAATCAGGCAGCCGCGTTTATGCAGTCAGTGGCATCGGCCATCCCCAAAGATTTTTTGATACCTTAGGATCATTGGGCTTTGAGGTATTGCCGCAGCCATTTGGTGATCATCATGAGTTTAAGCTAGCAGATTTGATGGCTTTTGATGAATTGCCGATAATCATCACTGCCAAAGATGCTGTTAAGATAAGATCTTTGGCCGTGCAGCATCCTGAGTACAGCGCTTTATTTGAGCGGATTTGGGTGCTGCCTGTGGAGGCGAGATTTAGCGAGGCATTATTGGCAGCCATCGAGGCGCTAAAGCTGCGTTATCAGATTTGATTTTATTATAGGATGAATTATGCAAAAAGTGCACTTGGTGATCCCAGCCCGTTATAAATCCACCCGCTTGCCTGGTAAGCCATTACTACCGATCCATGGCCAGCCGATGATTTTGTGGACTGCCAAAAAAGCCATGCAGGCGACTTTTGCCGATACCGTCTGCGTGGCGACTGATGATGCGCGCATCCAAGCGGTCTGCCAAGAGGCAGGCATCAAGGTGGTGATGACTGATGCCGATCATCCGTCTGGTACTGATCGTTTGGCACAAGTGGCGGCAGATCTGGGGATGGGCGATGATGACATCGTAGTGAACATGCAAGGTGATGAGCCGTTGGTGCCGCCGGTTTTGCTCATGCAAGTGGTGCAGCTGCTGGTTGAGAATCCAGACTGTGCGATGGCTACTTTGTGCGAGCCGATTCAGGATATGGATGAATTTCTTCGCCCATCGGTGGTCAAAGTTGTGATGGATCAAGCCAAGCATGCGCTGTATTTTAGCCGCGCGCCCATTCCACATGATCGCGATGGCATGACCACCCAAAATCAGCTGCCTGCGCAGGCGTATCGACATTTGGGACTATATGCTTATCGCGTGCGGATGCTAAAAGCCTTTACCAGCTGGCCTCAAGGGACACTTGAAGCACTTGAAAGTCTAGAACAGCTGCGTGTACTTGAAAATGGCGAACGCATCGCCATCGACATCGCCAAGGTTGCACTGCCTGCTGGTGTGGATACGCCTGAGGATTTGGCAAGATTGAACGCCATGCCGATGGCAGATTTGTTGGCTTATTAACATGCAGGATGTGATGAGTGCCGATGTGTCAGCGCAGCGTTATTTTGCTCAAGCACTGCCTTGGCAAGATAAGGCATGGCGACAGCTGACCGAGCAATTTTCTCATCAGCAGCTACCACATGGCTTGTTGGCAGCAGGGGCTAAGGGCATTGGCAAGCATGCGTTTGTTTGGCGCTTTGTGGCGTATTTGTTATGTATGCAGCCTACAGAGGCAGGCGCATGCGGAGCGTGTGATAGTTGCAAATGGCTAAAAGCAGGCACGCATCCAGACCTGATGGTGCTGCCTGAGCCTGCCGAGGGCGAGTCTGTGCGTGATAGCATCAAGATTGATGACATCAGACGCCTACAAGAATACAGCCAAACCAAAGGCCATGGCGCAAAGGTGATGGTGCTTGATAGCGCTGACACCTTGACTTTGGGCGCGGCCAATGCGCTGCTTAAGACCCTTGAAGAGCCGCGCGATGGGGTGTTTTTGATTTTAATCAGTGATCATCCTTCAAGATTATTACCGACCATCAAAAGCCGTGTGCAGACCATGCCGCTATCGCAGATTGACCAGACACTTGCATTGAGCTATCTGGGCGAGCAGATGGATGCTGATACTGCCCAGATGCTACTTGAACTCAGTGATGGCGCGGTATTGCAAGCCCAGCGTCTATGGCATGAGGACTGGTTTCACCAACGCGCGCTGTGGCTAAAGACTTTCGCGGCGCTAAATCGCGGCACCCGACAACCGATGGCAGCCAGTGAATATTGGCAAAAAACGCTATCCTTGCAGCAGTTTATTCTGTTGTCGCGGATGATGTTAGTAGCACTGTGGCGGCATCGCTTGGCTTTGCCAAATCTGCATCGTGATTTGGATATCGAATCATTGCTTGGGGGACTGGATCTGGATCATCATGCACTGGAGCGGCTGCTCGTTGGTCTGGATGATGTTGAGCTATCGATCATTCAAAATGTTCAAGAAAAACTGGCCTATGATCAGCTGATGCTTACGATGGCAGGTCAGTCATCCGTATCATGATCGATGGGTTGATGCTAAAATCCTGTGCCAGCTAAGTTTGATCCATCATAACTGCCTGCTTAATATTACAACTAAAATAAAAGCTGGGATAATGATAAACCCATCTAAAGTTCACCAGTCATCATAAATAACGCCCAAAATAAAAAGCGATCGGATAATCCCAATCGCTTTTTTTGGCTATGAATCAGTACTTATATTCATCTGACTTAAATGGACCATCAATTGATACGCCGATATAGTCGGCTTGTTTTTGGGTAAGTTTGGTGATGACACCATTGAAGCCTGCAACCATCGCCGCAGCCACTTCTTCGTCAAGCTTCTTTGGTAGTACCTTGACATAGACTTTGCTTGGCTTGTCAGCGGCAGGTAAATCAGCGAATTTTTCTTGATACAGGTGAATCTGCGCCAGTACTTGGTTGGCAAATGAGCCATCCATGATGCGTGATGGGTGACCTGTAGCATTGCCAAGGTTCACTAGGCGACCTTCAGACAGTAGGATGAGATAGTCATCATCGCTGTCTGAGCGATAGACTTGATGCACTTGCGGCTTGACTTCTACCCATTTCCAGTTGTCACGCATGAACTGAGTATCAATCTCGGTGTCAAAGTGGCCGATGTTACACACGACAGCGGTTGATTTTAGGGCTTTTAGCATCTCGGCGTTACACACATGATAGTTACCTGTGGTGGTCACGATCAAATCGGTGTCTTGTAGTAGGGTGGTGTTCACGCCTTGGGCTTGGTCTCCGCCGACGAATGGTGAGACGACTTCATAGCCGTCCATGCACGCTTGCATCGCACAGATTGGGTCAATCTCAGACACACGCACGATCATACCTTCTTGGCGTAGCGACTGTGCTGAGCCTTTGCCTACATCGCCGTAGCCGATGACCAATGCACGACGACCTGATAGCAGCATATCCGTACCACGCTTGATGGCGTCGTTTAGTGAGTGGCGGCAGCCGTATTTGTTGTCATTTTTTGATTTGGTGACAGCATCATTGACATTGATGGCAGGGACTTTGAGTGTGCCATTGCCCAGCATCTCGATTAGGCGGTGTACGCCTGTGGTGGTCTCTTCAGAGATGCCGTGGATACGATCGAGCATTTGTGGATATTTGTCGTGAATTAGTGCGGTCAAATCACCACCGTCATCTAGGATGATGTTGGCATCCCACAGTTTGCCGTCTTGGTGGATTTGTTGTTCAAGACACCACTCGTATTCTTCTTCGGTTTCGCCTTTCCAAGCAAATACAGGAATGCCAGCAGCGGCGATGGCGGCAGCGGCGTGGTCTTGGGTTGAGAAGATGTTGCAAGAAGTCCAGCGAACCTCAGCGCCCAATGCCACCAAAGTCTCAATCAAAACGGCTGTCTGAATGGTCATATGGATACAGCCGACGATTTTGGCACCAGCCAGTGGCTGAGCGGCAGCATAACGCTTACGCAGACCCATTAGGGCAGGCATTTCGGTTTCGGCGAGGCGGATTTCTTTACGGCCGAAGTCGGCAAGGCTGATGTCAGCTACTTTATAATCGGTAAATGTAGACACTGCGTCCACTCCTTTTAAAAATTAACGATGAGATGATGGATAATCATCATAAAAAAGAAAACGCAGATGTCGTTGATTATTTTAAATCGCTGTCGCAAATCTAAAAAGCAAGCCTGACCGCTGATGAATCCAAAGCCAAAAGCGGTTGCAACATCTCTTGCAAACTGATTATTATAACAAATCTTTGTGGCAAATACAGCTATAGATACAATAAAAACGGCTGATAATATCAACCGTTTTATCAATCCTAGAGCGGATTAGTATTTAAAAGTCACCCCAAGATTGGCTTGGCGACCGCCATTGACATACCATTGATTTGCTGAATTATATACCGCTTTATATTCCACATTACCGATATTTTGAATGTTGGTAAATAGTTTGACATGCGGATTGATATTCCAATGCGCATCAACATCGACGGTAGCATGGCCTGGCACTTTGATGGTGTTGGCACTATTGGCAAAGGCATCTGAGCGCGCGATGATTGAGGTACTGACACCAACGACGCCATCATCATAGCCTAAGGTTAGTGTGCCGGTATGTTTTGGGCGATAGGCAATTTCACGATTGTTGTCTTTATTTTCGGTTTCTACGTATGCATAACCAGCTTTTGCGTAGTAATTATCACGAACATATGTAGCGTTGATTTCACCACCAATAAATGAGGCCTTATAAATATTTGAATAAGTGCCAGTATTGAATCTCTGAATTATGCCTGGATTGGTTGTATCTAGAATATCAGTGGTTGAGTTTTGAATATCGATTAGGTTTTTAACATGGGTGTGAAATGCAGTAACATCCAGAGTCAAGTTATCACTAAATTGATGTGAAGCTCCTAGCTCATAGCTAATACTTTTCTCAGGTTCTAGGTTTTCATTGCCAATTGTGGCATATGTTTCAAGTATATCTGGATTCACCCAGTTTGGATATGGCCCATCAATACTTTCGTAATACAATTCAGACAATGCAGGTGCGCGGAACGCTGAACCAACATTGGCATAAACACTCGTTGCAGGTGTGATACGATAACGAATTGCGCCTTGACCCACGGTATGATTACCAAAGCGTTCATTGTCTTCTAAGCGCACACCGACTTGGGTATTAACTTTGTCGCTATTGTACTGATGCTGTGCATAATAGCCAATCGTATCGATACTCTGAACACCATCTTTGACAGCGTTACTGGTGTATTCAGACTGATTGCCTGTGACGCCGACTAGGATATTTTGATTGTTTGCAAATGACCACTTGGCGTTGACATCAGCCTCATCCACTTGGGTGTGATAAAATGAGGCGTAGTCTATGACATCTTGTTTATTTTTGACATTGCTATAACGGGCATTTAAGCTAAGATTGTCAATTGGTTTATAAGAAATTTTGGCATTAATAATTTGGTTTTCAAATTCACGCAATGAAGTATTTGGTGATGTGCTGCTGCCAAAGTTATTAAATTCATTAATACCTTCGCTGTGATCAAAGCTGATGCTAGCATCAAGATTTTGTTTGTTGTCAAAGCCAAGCTTGGCGGTGTAGCCTTTTTGTTCGTAGCCCGCTTGATTATCACGGCTTTGGTTATTAAAAATGCGAGTGCCATCAGTTTCTAAACGCTGTCCTGATAGGCTGGCATAAAAGTCATTATGCACGACATCGCCTTTAACGATGGCTTTGTAGGTGTTGTTTTCACCAACCACACCAGTAATTTCAGCACCTGTGCGTGTTGGCGTTTTGCTGACCATTTGAATGACACCACCAATGGCATCAGAACCATACTGTACTGAAGCAGGGCCTTTGGCGATTTCAACACGGCTCAGATTTGTGGTATCGATAAAGCCAGTATAAACAGAACCAAGATGATTTTGATTATTAAGGCGTGCACCATCTTTTAGTACTAAAGTATGCACAGGATAAGAGCCACGGATGGAGACTTCGGGAATTTGACCGATGCCACCTGATTGTTTGACATAGATGCCCGCATCTAATTGGATGACATCTGACAGATTGCGTGCAGGGTTTTTCTCGATTTCGCCTGCACTGATGACAGTTACTGAGGCGGGTGTGTCGCTAAGTGGTGTGGCGCTGCGACTCACCGTCACCACAACAGGATCCAACTCCACAACAGGCAAATCATCACCTGTGGCAGCTGTCGCGTTCTGTGAAATCAAAGTGGCTGGGGCTAATGCCAGGATAATGGCACGGCGTAAAGTAAGGGATGACATATCTCACCTAAAACTATGTTGCTGTTGATTTAAAATTTGTAACATTCATTGCGGGTATTATAACATGAATATAATTTCACTCAGCCATATTTTGCTGAAAATTTCTTATCTTAAGTTGAAATTCATTCAATCAGCTTGCCAGTACAGCATCTGATGATCATCATACAGATGGCGTCGGTTGCCAAGCGGTTTATTTATTTATACAATGATCAGATTTGTCAGGCGATGCATTGTCTTTATGGCATTTTTGCTTTAATCCCATTCAACCAGTTGCAGTCATTATGAGACATTTACCGATGATCAAAAGTACGCTCATGTCGATGGGCTTAATATTGGTGCTGATGCTTGGCATCACACCAAGCTTTGCCACCACAGCCAAAATTTTAAGCAAAGAATCTGCCAGCGCCGAAGAGTCTGTCAAAGCGACAGACAGTTTCGGTCGTGAGACGCCGCGAGGCACTGTCCAAGGATTTATGCGCGCCATAACAAGCGATGATTATGATCTGGCGGCAAACTATCTGGATGGTCGATATCTGGCAGAAACCCAAATGGCCAATCGTGATGTGGTTGAGCATTTGGTGCAGACGCTGGATTCTGGCGGTAGGCTGTTTCCTGATTTGCAGCTGAGTGATGCGCCTGAGGGGAATTTATCGGATAATCTGCCCAGAGAAGTTGATAAAGTCGGTGAAATTCAGCTGATGAATGAGCGGTTCGATATTTTGGTGACGCGTCGCGAAAGTGATGAAGGCGTGGTATTTTGGCAAATTTCAGGTCAGACCTTAGAGCAGCTGCCCAGCAAGGTCGCTCAGACCAAGACTTTGGCCGAACAGCTAAATCTGGTGCGCGATGATATGGACAATCACCAAAAGCAGTGGCTGGAAGTGCTGGCCGTGATACTGCTCGTCGTGGCGATGTGTTTGATCTTTTATGTCGCGGTGTGGCTGCTGTATATGATTAGTAAGTTTTTATACACAAACATCCGCAAAAAACCATATCGAGTAACGCCCAGTGTCATCATGCCTTTGGCGCTGATATTCGTGGCGATGCTGCTGCCTGAGGTGATGGTGCGCGTCGGCGTGCCGCTGACTTTGCGCAGCTCATTTGGTCGTATCAAAGACATCGTGGCATGGGGTGCGACTGCTTGGCTGGTGCTGCGATTGCTGGACAGTGTGTTTCGCCGCGCTGAAGCCAATTCGCTCAAGCGCGGCCGCCCTGAGCAGGTCTCGATCCTAAATCTGCTTCGCAAAATCGCCAAGGTGTTTATGGTCATTTTGGCAATTATTATCATCTTTGGCAACTTAGGCTTTGATTTGACCACGGGGATCGCTGCACTGGGTGTGGGTGGTTTGGCACTGGCTTTTGGCGCCCAAAAAACTATCGAAAATCTCATCGGCTCAGTGGTTGTCGTCGCTGACCGTCCAGTGCATGTGGGAGATTATTGTAAATTTGGTACTTATGAAGGCACGGTCATCGACATCGGTATCCGCTCAACGCGTATCCGCACGCTCAATCGCACCATCGTCACTGTGCCTAATGGTGAGTTTTCTGCTTTACAGATTGAGAACTTTACCGCAAGAGATATGTTTTGGTTTTTGCATAATTTATTCATTAAGCGCACCGCAGATTTGGCAGAAGTAGAGCGGATGATTGCTGATTTGCAAGACTTTTTGGCATCGCATAGTCTGACCAATGATGAGTGGAATCAGGCGTGGATCAAAGAGCTGCGCCAAGACTGCTATGTCATCGAGATGCGTGCGTATATTCCAGCGTCAGGGGCGCAGGAGTTTTATGACAAACAAAGCCAGTTGATTTTACAGGTACTAAAATTCTTAGAAAATTATCAGGTTGAGCACGCCTTGCCGAGCCAGACGGTGGTGCTGGATGACAAAAACCGCCTAAATCAGTCAGATTCGTGATAAAATACGGCGTTTGTATTGATTGAGAACGACTATGTACACCGATTCGCACTGCCACCTAACCTATCTAAAACTTGACAATTATGAGCAATCGCCACGCCATCTACTGACTGCCATGCGTGATGCTGATGTCAGCCGAGCGATGGCGATTATGTGCAAGTTTGAGGAAAATGATGCCATCCGTGCATGGGTGGATTTGGCGATGAGTGATGATAGCCTACCTGATATCGGCATGAGTGTGGGGATTCACCCTTGTCAAGATGAAGCGATGCTAAAGAGCGTGCAAGTTGAGGATTTGTTGGCTTTGGATACGGATAAGGTGTGGGCATTTGGCGAAACGGGGCTTGATTATTATTGGGATGGCAATAAAAAATCTGCCCAAAAGCATAGCTTTGCCACCCATATCAGTGCCAGCAAAATCGCCAAAAAACCCATCATTGTGCATACTCGCAGTGCCTATCATGATACTTTGGATGTGCTGCAAAGCGAGCGCTGTGAGCATGGTATCATCCACTGTTTTACCGAGGATTATGCCTTTGCCAAGCGTGCACTGGATATGGGGCTGTACATTTCGCTATCAGGGATTGTTAGCTTTAATAAATCTGAAGCACTGCGAGAAGTTGCCAAACAGCTGCCCCTAGACCGCTTATTGATTGAGACTGATAGTCCGTATCTAGCACCTGTGCCCAAGCGTGGTCGTGACAATGAACCGACCTATGTGCCGTATGTGGCACAGGCACTTGCCAAGGTTTATGGCATGGATAGTGCCGAGATTGGGCAGATGACCAGTCAGAATTTTGTCAATTTGGTGAATCAGTACAAGGTGGTTATTGGTGACTGATATCATGAAAAATAAACGCATCAGTCTGGCCCCCATGATCGATTGGACGACTTCGGATTTTCGTGCATTTGCCCGATTGTTCAATCCCAATATCCATCTATACACTGAGATGATCAGCACCAGTGCCATCCTAAAGGGCGATGCCGATCGTGTGCTACGCTTTGATGGCACTGAGCATCCTGTGGTACTACAGTTGGGTGGCTCTGATGCTGATGAGATGGCGCAGGCGGTGCAGCTTGCCGATGCCAAGGGTTATGATGAATTTAACATCAATGTCGGCTGTCCATCCGATCGTGTCCAGCACAACAAAATCGGTGCGTGCCTGATGGCAGAGCCTTTGATAGTCGCCAAGATGGTGACAGCGATGCAAGCGGTCACGGATAAGCCTGTCACGGTCAAGCATCGTATCGGTATCGATCATCATGACAGCTATGAGTTTATGAAAGGCTTTGTGGAGACGGTGGCAGAAGCTGGCTGTACGCATTTTATCGCTCATGCTCGCATCGCTTGGCTACAAGGCCTATCACCCAAGCAAAACCGAGAAATTCCGCCACTGCGTTATAATGATATTTATCGACTCAAGCAAGACTTCCCCATGCTCACCATCGAGATTAATGGTGGCATCGATCAGATGAGTGCTATCCGTGAGCATCTGCAGTATGTCGATGGCGTGATGATTGGGCGTGCGTTTTATCATAACCCTTATCTGATGGCAGAGTGTAATGAGCTTTGGGGATTGCCGATGCCGAGCCGTCGTGAGATTTTTGAAGGATTGATGAGTTATCTTGCCAAGCGAGACGAAGAAGGGGCAAATCTTGCGACCTTGACACGGCATTATTTGGGCTTATTTCAAGGGCTGACAGGTGCGCGCGCATGGCGACAGGCATTGAGCGGTAAACCATCATTGACCCTAGATGACATCCGCAGTGCAGGCGAGCAGGTGCTACTCCAAAATCAACAGCAGTAGCACCAAACTATTATTCATACTATGCAAAATCATCGGCGCATATACCGAGCCTGTTCGCACACGAGCATAGCACAATCCCAGTGCGACGGCGAACATCATACCAGTATCGATCAGATTATATTGAAAATGTAGCAGAGCAAATATCAAACTGCTGATCAAACTGGTCAGTATGGTGATATGGTGTGTGTTATTGCTAAATGATGAAAAAATATCCTGCCCCAGTCGCCAAAACAGCCCACGACAAATCAGCTCTTCATAAACTGGCGCGCACACCATCACCATCAGCGCAAATAGCCACATCGGCGTATCATGACCCATCAAGGCAGTGCTATCTGCCGATGGCGTTGGTGATAGGGCGGTGGTGAGTAGATTGGCGATGAGACTGGCGACAAGCACCACCGACAAGAACACCCATAGACAGTACCAAAACTTTCGCCCATCCATCGGCATCAATGCCAGATACTGTTGCCATAGTTGCCGTGCTGTCTTAGTGTCATTGGCATACTTTTGCATTCGAAAATACTGCCAAAACACCATCAGCCACACCAAGCACACCGCCGTCAGCACCACCGACATCACAAGCAGGGTATTATCCGTCACCTGATGATAGGGTGTGGCATTGGCGATGGCTCTTAGGATAATCAGCCAGCCATTTTGTAGGGCGAACATGGTCGCCACCACCATCACCATCAAGGCGGCGGCAGTCATCGGGCGATAGCGTGGCAAGGACGATCGCATCAGGCTTGTGATGGGTGGATTTGGCGTAGGATGGTCGCCAAAATCTCATCGCTGATGGCATCAGGTCGCTCCAGTGGGAACATATGCTCGCCATCGACATACTGCACGGTCAATCCAAATTTATCAGCTGCATCACGATATGAGCCGATGCGAGTAAAGTGGCTATCCTTGCCTGCGATGATGGTCATTGGTCGCTTTGGGTTGATGGACTTAAGCCAATACAATGACGGTATGGTGCGAAAGATGGCGACTTCCACTGCCTTTGGGATGGCGAGCGTCACTTTGCCATCAGCTGTCGGTACAAAGCCGTGTTGGATGTACAACTCAAAGCAGCGTTCATCAAATGGCTTGAACAACGCCTTGTCCCGCAGTGCTTGATAAGCAGCATCATAGCTATCAAAGGTATCTTTGCGGTATTTGGATTTGCCAGCAGGGGAGAGCTTATCAATCAAGCGATGCGCCAGTGATGGCACACGATTTAGCTGATCATCAACTGACTTTGCCAGATGCCAAGTCAGGCTATTTTTGCCTGTCAATAAGGATGGATCAAGCAATACCGCTTGGCTGATTGGCTTGGGATTGGCAAGTAGGCTTTGCATCGTGGTCATTGCTCCGACCGAATGCCCAACCGCCACCACCGTCGGCACACCATGCTTATAGCACGCATCATCGATGCTGTCAGCGACTTGGCGAGTCAGACACTGCCAGTGATTATCCACAGGATAATTGGGATGCGTACCAAGACGGTCAATCCGCTCAATGGTGAAGTGATTTGCCAATCGCTCAAGTATCGGCAGATAGGTCGGTGATGGCACTCCATTGGCATGGACGAAATGCAGTACTGGCTTGCCTGTCAGTTTGGATTTGGGTAAGCTGTCAAGTAATGCTAATTGTTCGGTATTAAAATCAGTCATGATCAGATCCATCGGCGCATGCTAAGATAATTATGAGTTAAATGCATTAGCATAAACAATTATTTAAGATTTTACCAGTAAAATAATTGACGGCTAAGTCTCTGATCCTATGCAAAATTTATACCAAATTAACACAGAGCTAACGCTACAAAGCTTGCGCCGTGTGCTATAATTTGCCATCTTTTTTATAATTGTACAAATCATGATCAGCACAGCCCTGACTTGACTGCTGATCAATGTCGTTGTAAAAACATTTCATCATTGATTGATCACTCAAGAATGAGTGTAAGGATAAAAAATGAGCTATTTTGGTACGGATGGGATTCGTGGGCAGTTTGGGACTTTTCCGATTACCCCTGATTTTTTGTTGCGTTTAGGCTTTGGCGCAGGGCGTGTATTGGTCGCCCAAAATCCTAATAAGCGCCCAAGCGTACTCATCGGTAAGGATACCCGTCTGTCGGGCTATGTGATCGAAGCGGCACTGCAAGCAGGATTTAACGCAGCAGGTGTCGATGTCTATATGCTTGGCCCATTGCCAACGCCTGCGATTGCGCATTTGGTCAAAAGCTTCCATGCGGACATGGGTGTGGTGATTTCGGCCAGTCACAACCCATACCAAGATAACGGTGTCAAATTCTTCTCACACGAAGGCAAAAAAATCTCTGATGACATGCAAGACGCCATCAATGTCGAGCTTGACTACCTGGTCGGCGATACTGATGCACGCCTAGCTCGCCTAGCAGGTATCAAGGCAGATAGCATCGGCAAAAACCACCGTGTCGATGATGCCAAAGGCCGCTATATTGAATACTGCAAAGGCAGTTTTCCTTATCACTACAGCCTATCAAATCTGACGATCGTCGTGGACTGTGCCAACGGTGCAGGGCATAGTGTCGCCCCACGCGTACTCAAGGAACTCGGTGCCAAAGTCATCGCCATTCACAATACGCCAGATGGTATCAATATCAATGACAACTGTGGTTCGACCCATCCTGAAGTGCTACAAGCTGCCGTACGCGCGCATGGTGCTGATGTCGGTATCGCACTAGATGGTGATGGCGACCGCATTATCATGACCGATGAGCATGGCAATATCGTCGATGGCGATAGCATCCTATATGTACTTGCCACGCACTTACAACCTGCAGGTGTGGTCGGTACTTTGATGAGCAATGTGGCACTTGAGCTGGCGTTGGCGGAGCGTGGCATCGAGTTTCATCGTGCCAAGGTCGGCGACCGCTATGTGATGCAAGACCTTGAGACTCGTGGCTGGACGATTGGTGGTGAACCATCAGGTCATATCCTATGCCTAGATAAGAGCCGTACGGGTGATGCCATCGTTGCAGGCTTGCAGGTGCTATCTTGCATGGCAGAAACAGGCAAAAAACTCTCCGAGCTCACCCAGGGCTATACGCCATTCCCACAGACCTTGATCAATGTACGCTTATCACAGATGAGCGATCCGTATGCCAATGAAGAGCTGTCTGCCATCTTTGCCAAGGCAGAGAGCGAGCTTGTTGGCAAAGGCCGCCTACTCATCCGCAAATCAGGTACTGAGCCTGTCATCCGTGTGATGGTCGAGCATCAAGATGCGGACACCTGTCAAGCGATGGCACAGAGCCTAGCGGATCATGTCAAGCGAGTGTTGGCATCATAATTTGCTGTACTGATTTTAACCGCTGATACGCTAAGTATGAGCGGTTTTTTTGTATATGGATTTGTGTTGGCAATTGCATAAATTCCCCACATATTATAAGGAAATCGGTGTATAATAAATCATCTTTTTACTCACATCACAGTCAATTAGGGGGAATCTCATGGATCTTACCGACCACAGACAATCATACGAAAAACATACCCTGCCTGATACAGGTCTGCCAACGACACCGTTTGAGCTATTTCGCACATGGTTTGATGAAGCGGTGGCAGAAGCCTTGCCCGAGCCTTATGCGATGAGCCTTGCCACCTGTGGTGCGGATGGTCGCCCGAGCGTGCGTATCGTGCTGATGCGTGAGCTGACTGAGCGTGGTGTGGTGTTCTACACCAACTATGACAGTGCCAAAGGTCAAGATATCGCTGACAATCCTAATGCCGAAGTGCTATTCTTCTGGCAGGGGCTAGAGCGTCAGGTGCGACTATCGGGTCGCATCGAGAAGGTGAGTGCGGACAAATCTGCCGCCTATTTCGCCAAGCGTCCGCGTGAAAGCCAACTGGGCGCATGGGTGAGCGAACCCCAAAGCGGTGTCGTGGCAAACCGTGCCATCATCGAGGAAAAATATGCCATCTTAGATGCAACTCATAGTGACAGCGTGCCGTACCCAAGCTTTTGGGGTGGCTATGAGCTGATCGTGGATTGTGCGGAGTTTTGGCAGGGGCGTGTCGGTCGGATGCATGATCGTATGCGATATACCGCTGATGGCGATGTGTGGCGTATACAGCGACTCTTGCCTTGATGATCTTAAAAGCCGCCGCCGATGAGGTTGGCGGTTTTTATTGCCACAAAATCAGATAACAATGCCATAGCCATCACTGGCAAAATAAGCAGTAAGACAATCTAACAAAACACGCTGTCAAATCTTTAAACACCAAACAGCAGCAGATCAATACCTAAAAATTCGTCATATTTTGTTACAAAATTGGCAAATGCTGCGGCTTTTGGCAACTTTTATGCTAAAATCAGTGTTTTTTCATGGATGCAGTAACAATCAGGTGGGCTTGGTTGCATTTTTTATGTAGATTGCAACACAGTATTTTGGCACAATGCACACATCAAAACTTGAATGATATTTTTTGGAGAACGATATGACAACTTCAACCATCAAAGCACTGACGCTAAAAGCGATGATTGGCGCGGCCACGATCACGGCGGCAGCAGCACCGATGATGCTTGCTACGACCGCGCACGCCGCAGCAGCCTCACAGCAAACCGCGGTGAATAACCTAAATCGCCATCTAAGCAACATCCGCTCAATGACGGCAAATTTCACCCAAACCACATACGCAGGTAACAAAAAAACCAACTTTAGCGGTACGATGAGTGTACAGCGCCAAAATCAATTTCGCTGGGAAACCAAGTCGCCATCTGAGCAGCTGATTGTCGCCAATGGCAACACCATGTGGGTTTATGATAAAGACTTGCAACAAGCCACCAAGCAATCGGTGAGCAACCAAGTCGGCGAGACGCCTGCCCTGTTGTTATCTGGCGATCCAAGCCAAATCAGCCGTAACTTTAATGTCGCTCAACCAAATGCTGGTCGCAATTACTTTGTATTGACACCAAAATCAGCCAATGCTAATTTTAAAAATGTCTCAATCAGCTTTAATGGTGGTCGTCCTGTGATGGTGGTGCTTAATGATGCCATCGGCCAAACCACCAGCATCCGCTTTACCAACATTTCGTTGAATAAACGATTGAGCAATGCACAATTTGAATTTACGCCGCCACGCGGTGTGGATGTGATTAGCCAATAACAGCACCATCAAGGCAATGCTTTTATCATTGCCTTGATGACCGCAGACACTGGCGGCTAATCAAGGTGGGATAGACACATATGCAAAACCATCACACTCATGCCTATGATAATCGCACGCAGCACATAAGAGTCGCTGGATGCCAAAAGCATCGTAGCGCTAACAGCTGTGATACTGCCTTGGCTGTCAACACAGCCGCCAAAAAAACCGCCTCAATTAAGCTACTTGGTGTGCTGGTGGTTGGCTTATTATCGATGCTGCTTTTGACGGCTTGTACCCAAAAAGAAGAAAGCACCCATCTAAAAGCTGCGCAATCTGAGGTGGGTGCAGCCAATGGCCATAGCCAAAAATATCTGGATATTATCACGGATCTAAAAAAATCCTCCGCCCAAGTCGATGGCGATATGGATATCAATCAGCAGTTTATTCAGGCGATGCGCAACCATCAGCAGGCAGCGGTGATGATGGCTTATATTGAGTTAAAACACGGCAAAGATGCCGATGCGCGGAGCATTGCCCAGCGCAGTATTGATATTCAACAGGCACAGATGAGCTGGATGGATCAATGGCTGTCCTTTTATGTGCCCAAAGACAGCGTGCAGAGCGCCGATCAATTTGTACTATCCAAACCAAGCAGCCAGCATTTTCAAAGTATGACCAAAGCCGCCCAACAAAGCTCGCCTGATCAAGCGTTCATACTGCTCATGCAGCTGCATCAAAGCCAAATGCTGGCGATGATCAAGCAGGCTGATGTGTTGGCATTGGATGCTGAGGTTCAGGCTTTGGCAGAGGATATTTATGATACCCAAAGCGCGCAGATTCAGCAGATGGAGGCTTGGTTAAATAAGCATCAACATTAACCAATTAAGCATCGCCAATCAGTCATCGTCTAGGCAATGGCTGATAATAGATAACCAAACCTGAGCAAAAAGTGACGCTCGGGTTTTTATTTTATTAAAACTGGTGATGATGGCGTGCTATAATGAGAGCTGATGATGATATCAAATAGCGATATCAACTATATAGTAATTTGATGCGATGGCGATTCTTGGTTAGGACTCCCATCGCCATAATCTAAAATAAGTTCAAGGAATAAGATATGCAAAACGCTCACATTCAAATCGATGGCATGACTTGCACAGGCTGCACAGCCAGCGTCCAAAAAGCCCTACAAGCACAAACAGGTGTCAGCAGCATCTCGATAAGTCTAGAAGATGGCGTGGCCAGCGTCGGCTATGATGAGGCATTGGTGAATCAGCAGCAGTTATTGGATGCCATTGAAGCGGCAGGCTTTGATGCGACGCTGACATCACTTTAAGCTGTTTGCGCCGCTTAATTGATGCTTGATGGCTTTACAGCATTTATAAAAATGATGCCATAACAATTTGAAATAATTTGTGGGCAGAAATTCTTTGCCAAAATGATGTATTTTTGTAAAGTATGCTATAATACCGCCATTTTATAAGATTATACCAATCACAAGAGGTGATTATGTTAGCCAATTGGTCAGCGATTGCATTTTTGCTAGCCGCCGCAGGGCTTGTGGTGTTTATGTTGGTTGTGCCACGACTATTAGGTGGTCGTTCTTCGGGTTCTCAAAAACAAGAAATATTTGAAGCAGGCGTGGTGTCAGCAGGTTCGGCACGCATCCGTCTATCTGCCAAGTTCTATTTGGTTGCAATTTTCTTTGTTATTTTCGATTTAGAAGCATTATTCTTATACGCATATGCAGTGAGCGTGCGTGAAGTCAACTGGCTTGGTTTTACCGCAGCTGCCATCTTCATTGCTATTTTATTTGTTGGTCTGGTCTATGAAATGCGTCTGGGCGCGATGAACTGGGCACCAGCGGATAAACGCAAGAAAAAACCACGCATCCTATCTCGCCCCGAAAACTTTGACTTGGCTGCCATCACGGCATTTAATGGCATTGATGAGCTGCACACCGACCCAACAGGCAAGGTGCCGGCACAGTCATCTGGTCGCATCAATGTCTCTAACGACATCGAAAAAAACCGTGCACATATGGCGAACATTGACCATATCAACACGACAGGGCGTGTCACCACACGCGATTTTCGTCAAGATGACTAAATACAAAAACGTTACGGCTTAGGCTGTGGCGTTTTTACCTTATGCAAAAGCATCATCGCATTGCAAAGGAATGCAAAACGCTTAAGCCAGATTTAATCCAGCAATTCGTCTATTCTAAACAAACAAAAATAAAAGTGTACCGCTATGAAATACACACTAACCCGTGCCAATCAATCGGCAGATCAATACCCAAAACAATCACGAGAGTTGATTGATGACATCACCCAAGCTGAGATTGATAAGAATGTCTTTATGGCAAAATTATCAGATCTGACGCACGCTGCTGCTAACTGGGGTCGCAAAAACTCACTTTGGCCGTTCAACTTCGGTACCAGCTGCTGCTATGTCGAATATGCCACCACTTTGACAGGTGTGCATGACTTATCACGCTTTGGTGCTGAAGTCATCCGTGCATCACCTCGTCAGGCGGATGTGATGATCGTGGCAGGGACTTGTTTTGTCAAGATGGCGCCAGTTATCTTGCGTCTGTATGAACAGATGCTAGAGCCAAAGTGGGTCATCTCAATGGGGGCTTGTGCCAACTCAGGCGGTATGTATGATATCTATTCAGTCGTACAAGGTGTGGATAAAATCCTACCTGTCGATGTCTATATCCCAGGCTGTCCACCACGCCCAGAAGCGGTCATCCAAGCGTTGATGCTACTTCAAAACTCCATCACGCACGAACGCCGTCCGCTTGGTATTCACTTGGATGAGCAGGGCATTATCCAGCCTGTAATGACACCAGAGCGTGACCGCAAAAATGCAGATCGTATTGCGACGGTCAATTTGCGTAGCCAAGATGATGCTTGGTAATCTTATTTAAAAATATTAGAATTTTTAAAATTAAATTTGAATCATATCGCATAATGATATGAGCGAATAAGGAAAATAACAATGAGCATCATTGACAACGCATCAACCCATGCGGTTTTTGATGAATTAAATGCCAAGCATCAAGGTCAATACACGGTACAGACTACCGCTGATGGTATCCCAACGATTTGGGTTGGCACCGAACATGTGCTGGATGTACTATTGACCCTGCGTACTTTGCCAAAGCCCTATGTGATGTTGGTGGATTTATCCGCCATTGATGAGCGTTTGCGTACGCATCGACATGGCTTGCCTGCCAGTGATTTTACGGTGTTTTATCATCTGATGAGTCTTGAGCGTAATAGCGATATTCGTGTCAAGGTTGCCCTAAAAGAAGGTCAAAGCACCCCAAGCGCCACCAAGATTTACCCAAATGCCAACTGGTATGAGCGTGAAGTCTATGATATGTTTGGCATCATCTTTGATGGCCATCCGCATCTGACTCGTATCCTACTGCCAAAATACTGGGAAGGTCATCCGCTGCGTAAAGAATATCACGCTCGCGCGACTGAGTTTACGCCTTATTTTCTAAACACCGCTAAGCAACAATTTGAGCAAGAAAACCTGCGTTTTGTGCCTGAAGAGTGGGGTATGAAGCGTAGTGGTCGTGATGAGGACTTTATGTTCCTAAACATCGGCCCGAACCACCCATCGGCGCACGGTGCATTTCGCCTAGTGCTACAGCTGGATGGTGAAGAGATCATCGACTGTATCCCTGACATCGGCTATCACCATCGTGGTGCTGAGAAGATGGCAGAGCGTCAGACTTGGCATTCGTTCATCCCTTATACCGACCGTATCGACTATCTGGGCGGTGTGATGAATGAGTTGCCGTATATCATGGCAGTCGAAAAATTGGCAGGCATCACTGTGCCTGAGCGTGCCCAGACCATCCGTGTGATGATGAGTGAGTTTTTCCGCATTACTAATAACCTGTTGTACTGGGGTACATTTATCCAAGACGCCGGCGGTATGACGCCAATCTTTTATATGTTTGCCGACCGCCAAAAGGCCTATGATGTCATCGAAGCCGTGACAGGCTATCGTATGCACCCTGCATGGTTCCGTATCGGTGGTACAGCACATGATTTGCCAAATGGCTGGCAAAAACTGGTGCGAGATTTTCTTGACTGGATGCCAAAGCGTATCGATGAATATGTCAAAGCCACGATGACCAACACCGTGCTAAAAGGCCGCACCCAAGCAGTCGCCCAATATGATGCCAAGCAGGCGTTGGCGTGGGGTGTGACGGGTGCAGGTCTGCGTGCAACAGGTATTGACTTTGACCTGCGTAAGGCTCGTCCGTATATGGGCTATGAGAACTTCGACTTTGAAGTGCCAGTATTCTACAACGGCGATGCTTATGACAGATGCTTGGTGAAAATCGAAGAAATCCGCCAATCACTACGCATCATCGAGCAGTGCTTGAACAATATGCCAAGCGGTGCTTATAAGGCCGAGCATCCGTTGGCTGTACCGCCACCAAAAGACCGCACGCTCCAAGACATCGAAACCTTGATTAACCACTTCGTCTCTGTGTCATGGGGTCCTGTGATGCCAGCTGGCGAAAGCTGTGCGATGGTCGAAGGTGTTAAGGGTCTAAACAGCTACTATGTGACATCAGATAACTCAACCATGAGTTATCGCACGCGTATCCGTACGCCGACTTTTGCACACTTACAACAGATGCCAAGCGTGATTAATGGCTCATTGGTATCGGATGCGATTATTTATTTGGCAAGTATTGACATCGTCATGGCTGACTGTGATCGTTAGATTGTTAAAGTATTTGGAGTAAAAAAAGGTGTTTTCTTTTGGCTTGGGGCGCATGACTATACGTGATCAGGTGAGTAAACATCTTATAGACATGTATGGCTATGAATCATTAAAGTTGTTGTCATTTGAAGTTGTGTCTATTTCTTTTGATTGGTATAGATTGCTTTCAGATGAGAAGCTGTTTTATGATAATCTCAAAAAATGGCTTCAGGATTCTAATATGATTCATGATGTAGAAAAGGAAAAAGAAACAACCGGTATTGGTGTATATAAAAGAGGTGTAAAAGAGTATGATCGTACTATTCATACAACTTACCATGCCGGAGTGATACATCTGCATGAATCTTTTGAGTCAGGAGGCGGAACTTATAGTGTAAGTATCACACACTCTAAACATTTGGATGAAAACTTAGCAAGAAAAAACCCTAAATATTTACAGATACCTGACTTGCTACGTATGGTGTATGGTATGAAAAGAAAATATCCAGCCAGCTACAAAATGGCTAATATTACATTGGAATTGTCGCTAAGAGATGATGTTAGTATGTCTGATAATTATAATTACGAGCTTCTTGGAAGAGTGGTAAGTACAATGCTTAGATATAGAAAATTCAAGTATTTCTGATGGTAAATAATTTTATAATAGCCCATCTGTACGAAATCGAGGAAGAATTAAATATCTTTGAAGATAACTTTGATGAAAGGCTGTTGGAGAGTTTTAAGAATATTGAAAAACAGGCCAAAGAAAGCAGGTTGGGCTATCTGCAGAAAAGAAATAGTGCATTCTGCCCAGATTGTGATGATGAAGCGACAATTGAAGAAAATGCGTTTTTTCATCAGGTTAATTTTGTAAATCTGCACGAGGATTTTAAGAATGATTTTATAAACATATCTGCTGTTTGGTTGTATCATATTTTTGAAAGAAGGTTTAAGCAAGTGTTTAATTGTCGGAACGATAATTACAGGATGAATGATATTTTGTCTAAGTTCAACCTGGTGAGCTCGAATTATGAATTTGAAAAATGTACAAATATTTGCACTATCAATTATGAATTGCGATTGGTAGCAAATGCAATTAAACATGGTAAAGGCAGATCCTTTGATCAATTGGTGAGAAAATACCCAAATATGGTGGTTGATAATAAATTGATTTCTTTGGCTGATGCAAAAATTCAAGTTGGAGAAGATGATATCCATCGATATATCCTAGCAATGCGAGCGTTTTGGAGGCAAGTGTTAGAAAGCTCATATGGTTAAAATGTGACAGTATTAATATTATCTTCTATCTTAAAGGATTGGTTTATTTACTAAACTAATGAATAATTAAATTGCAGTAAGGGTTTCTATGAAAATTGTAACTGATAAAACCCCCAAAGTGGATGTGGCATCCATTTTGACCAGTGCTGAGATTGCAGGCATTGATGAGTATATTCATCACTACCCACAAGCTCGTGCTGCGGTGCTTGATGCCCTAAAATTGGTTCAAAAGCGAAACGGCTGGGTTGATGATGCTCAAGTCGCTGCCATTGCCAATATGCTAGACATTGCCACCACGGATGTGGAAGGTGTGGCGACATTTTTTAACCGCATTTATCGCAGTCCTGTGGGTCGCCATGTGATTTTGATTTGTGATTCGATTGCGTGTTATTTGACAGGTTATGAAGCTTTGGCGGACGCATTCAAGCGTGAGCTTGGCATTGAATTTGGTCAGACGACAGCGGATGGTCGCTTTACACTATTGCCAATTTGCTGTTTGGGTAACTGTGACAAAGGCCCAAGCGTGCTAATCGATGAAGATACTTATGGCCCTGTACTACCAAGTGAAGTATCGATGTTGCTGGAGCAATACGCATGAAAACCGTAGCAGAACAAATACAAGCTCGCCAAAATGGACTAGCGCCAAGCCAGCTCAATAATCAGCGTGTGCCGATTTATGGTGTGGGCTTGGCAGAAGGTGAAGCGCCAACAAGCCTTACCCATCCTTTGACTTGGCGACTGTTTCACCAAGATGCGGTGCTAAAGCTTGCTGATTATTTGGCACTCAAAGGCTTTGAAGGGCTAAAAATCGCCTTATCAAAAACTCCAAAAGAAGTCGGTGAGATGATTAAGACTGCCAATGTGCGTGGTCGTGGGGGTGCAGGCTTTAACGCAGGTCTAAAATGGACCTTTATGACACCACCGGATGGGGGCGTGCGTTACCTGATTTGTAATGCCGACGAGATGGAGCCGGGTACTTTCAAAGACCGCCTATTGATGGAGCGTCTGCCATTCCAGTTGATTGAAGGGATGTTGATTACTGCTTATGCCATCGGTGCAAGTGTCGGTTATATCTTTATTCGTGGTGAATACATTTTGGCTGCCGAGCGTCTAGAAGCTGCCATCAAAGAGCTGCACGAAGCAGGGCTGATGGGTGATGGCATCATGGGTACGGCGTTCAACTTTGATTTGCACGTACATACTGGTGCAGGTCGCTATATCTGTGGTGAAGAGACGGCATTGATTAACTGCCTAGAAGGTCGCCGTGCCAACCCACGCACCAAGCCACCGTTCCCACAAGTCTCAGGCGCATGGGGTCGCCCGACTGTGGTGAATAATGTTGAGACATTGAACAATATGTCAGCCATTATGCTAAATGGCGTTGAGTGGTATCTAGATTTGCCTAAGAAAAAAGGCAAATCAGAAACGCCTGGTACCAAAATCATGGGCTGCTCAGGTCGTGTCAAGGATGCAGGTCTGTGGGAAGTGCCATTTGGCTATACCGCTCGTGAGCTGATTGAGCTGGCTGGTGGCATGCAGGACGGACTTAAGCTAAAAGCTTGGCTACCAGGTGGTGCAAGTACCGACTTTTTGACCGCAAGCGATGAGCATCTGGACTTGGTGATGGACTTTGATCCGATCATGAAAGCGGGTAGTCGTCTGGGTACTTGCCTAATGATGGTCGTCGATGAAACTCAAGATATGGTGAGCCTATCCAAGAACCTACAGCAATTTTTCCAAAGAGAAAGCTGTGGTTGGTGTACGCCATGCCGTGATGGTCTGCCTTGGGGTGTCAAGATGCTTGATGCGATTGACAATGGACAAGGTAAGCCTGAAGACATCGAAAAACTGTCTGAATTAACCCGTGATTTATGGATTGGTAAGACATTTTGTGCACACGCACCTGGGGCGATGGAGCCTTTGATGAGTGCTTTGAAATATTTCCGCCATGAATTTGACAATAAAATCAATTCATCTGCCGACGATACAGCCGAGCAATCAGCACAACAAGGGGGTGTGTGATGGCAGTTATTCATATTGATGGTAAAACTGTCGAAGTTGATAGTGCCGATAACTTATTACAAGCCTGTTTGTCGCTTGGTATCGATATCCCGTATTTTTGTTATCATCCAGCATTAGGTTCAGTGGGTTCATGCCGTCAGTGTGCGGTCAAACAGTACAACAATGCTGAAGATTATGAAGCAGGTCGTGGCAGACTTGTGATGAGCTGTATGGTGGCTCCAACCAATGATATGTATATCTCGGTTGATGACGAAGAAGCCAAAGGGTTTCGTAAGCGTATCGTTGAATATCTGATGACCAACCATCCGCATGATTGTCCGACTTGTGAAGAGGGCGGTCATTGCCATCTACAAGACATGACTTATATGTCAGGTCATCGCCAAAGACGCTATCGCTTCACCAAGCGTACGCACCACAATCAAGATTTGGGCCCGTTCATCAATCATGAGATGAACCGCTGTATCGCTTGCTACCGCTGTGTGCGTTTTTATAAAGACTATGCTGGTGGCGAAGACATGGGCGTCTATGCGTCAAATAACCGTGTGTATTTCGGTCGTGAAGCAGATGGTCAGTTTGAGAGCGAATTTAGCGGTAACCTAACCGAAGTCTGCCCAACAGGTGTATTCACTGACGCAACCCACTCAGACCGCTACAACCGTAAATGGGATATGCAGTACGCACCGAGCATCTGTCATGGCTGCTCTACAGGCTGCAACATCTCAGCAGGTGAGCGTTATGGTGAAATTCGCCGTATCGAAAACCGCTATAACCATGATGTCAATGGCTATTTCCTATGTGACCGTGGTCGTTTTGGTTATGGCTATGTCAATCGTGCCGACCGTCCAGTACGCCCGTATGCCAATGGTGCATCAGGCAAAGTATTGATGGATGCCAACCAAGCATTAGATAGTGCAATTGAGCTTTTAAAAGGCAAAAAAACCATCGGTATCGGTACTGATGCGACCAGCCTAGAAAACAACTACGCGCTCAAAAAACTGGTCGGAGCGGATAATTATAGTACAGGTCAATCGATGGCAACCAAAGCTTTGGTGGATAAATCGGTTGAAATCCTGCGTAATGACAGCGTATATAATGTCTCACTCACTCAAATTGAACAGGCTGATGCGGTGTTCGTCCTAGGTGAAGATATCACTCAGACAGCAGCTCGTGTCGCACTGTCAGTCCGCCAAGCTGCCAAAAATGAAGCCAAAAAAATGGCGACTGCATTACGCACTGATCATTGGCTGGCTGAGCCTGTCAAGCGTATCGGTCAATCGGCTTATAGTCCAATTTATGTGGTGGATGTGGTTGATACCAAGCTTGATGACATCGCCAAAGTCTCAGCAGTGGCAAGTATCGAAGAGATCGCCCGCCTTGGCTATCTGGTCGGTGAAGTGATTGAAAGTTTTGATACACATCTTGAGAATCTGGCTAAGCCTGCACTCAATGCCGATGCTGATATGCTGGATTTGGCTTATCAAATCGCTGTGGATTTGGTCAGTGCCAATCAGCCACTTGTGGTATCAGGCACATCACTGGCATCTGCTCAAGTTATCGAAGCGGCAGGCTATATCGCTCAGGCATTAAGCAATAAACGCCGTGCCATCAAGTCTGTCAATGATGCTGAAGTCGCTGCTTATCAAGCGCTCGAAGATGCAGCACAAACTGTGCCTGAGCAAGATCCACAGCTGGCTGCCAAGCCTGAACATGACGGCACAGGTACGGATAAAGAAGTGCAAGCTCAACTTGTGCGTACACCTAAGCCAAAAGCACTCGATGCTAAGTTTGCCACCATGGCAGGTATCTATCTATGCCTACCATCGGCGAACAGTGCTGGCATAAGCTTACTTAGCGGTCAGTCAATCGAAGAAGTGTTGGCAAACGACTTTGATGCGGTGGTGGTGCTAGAAAACGACCTAAGCCAGCTAAGCAGTATCAATGTGCTGGATAAGATTGATGGCAAAACTGTGATTGTCATTGACCATCAACACTATGCTTGGCATGATAAGGCGGATTTGGTGCTGTCAGCATCAAGCTTTGCTGAAAGTGATGGTACGCTTGTGTCGTCAGAAGGTCGTGCACAGCGTTTCTTCCAAGCTTATGACAAAAAATACTACGACCCAACCAGTGACATCAAAGATGCATGGCGTTGGCTATACGCTTTGGCACATGATGCAGGACAAGTGGCATCTGCAGCACACCTAGATGAAGTGATTGCTGATATCGTGGCGGATTATCCACAGCTGACTGGTATCAAAGATGCTGCCCCTGAAGCGGACTATCGTATCACTGGCCTAAAAATCGCTCGTGAACCACGCCGTTATTCAGGTCGTACTGCGATGCGCGCACCGCTGTCTATCCATGAACCGATGCAGCCAAAAGATGTGGATACTGCACTGACTTTCTCAATGGAAGGCTATGTCGGTAACCAAACCAATCCTGCCAGTATTCCATTTGCTTGGGCGGCAGGCTGGAACTCACCACAAGCTTGGAATAAATACCAAGACAAAGTTGGTGGCAAGCTCAAAGGTGGTGATGTTGGTGTGCGTCTGTTTGACAGCTTACCACGATTGGATGTGGTTTATGCGTCAAATCGCAGCATGGTACAAGACCCTGCCAGCACCAGCGTATTCAATGGTGTGGTACGCTTAGTGCCTGTGCATAACTTGTTTGGCTCAAGCCCAATGGCATCAAGAAGTCCAGTGGTGGCAAGCCAAAACCAAGACATCGGCTGGTACATGACCCAAGAAGATGCCGATCATTGGCAAGTGCGTGAAGGGGATTTGCTATCCATTCAAAGCGCCCAAGGTGAAATCGTCCTACCAGTAAAATTTGCCGAATTTATCCCTGATGGCTGCATCGGCTATGCAGCAGGACAAGTGCCACTGTCGCCAAAAGTCCCAACCACCATCAAGCGTGCTGATACGGTCGATCCAGTTTATCGTCCTGCTTATGCGGTGAGTTTGGATCATTTGCCAAGCCATCATCGTAATCCGCTGTTTAAGGTGAGTGATACACCAATCAAAGTCACACCATCTGTGGAGGCAGTGTAATGAGTACGCGTATTATTCCAGAAATGCCGACATTTTTGGCAAATATGATGAGCTTTGATGCTTGGTCGGTGCTATTCTTGGTGGTGCAAGCCTTAGTAATTTTCTTGGGGCTTGTGATTGTTGCTGCCTTGATGATTGTCTATGAACGCCGTATGCTGGCACTATGGCAAGACCGCTATGGCCCGAACCGTGTGGGCTGGCAAGGCTCGCTACAGCTTGTGGCGGATATGCTAAAAATCTTCTTCAAAGAAGACTGGACGCCAGAATTTGCCGACAAAAAAATCTTCACACTAGCACCTGCGATTGCAATGTTCACTGCATTGGCAAGCTTTGCCATCATTCCGCTTAGCCCAACTTTGGGTGCGGCAGATTGGAATATTGGCTTATTATTCTTCTTTGCGATGGCGGGCCTTGCTGTGTATGCGGTGATGTTTGGTGGCTGGGCATCGGCGAACAAATTCTCGCTTTTGGGTGGTCTGCGTTCATCAGCCCAAACCATCAGCTATGAAGTATTCCTAGGTCTATCATTGATGGGTGTGGTGGCAATGGCAGGTTCTTTTAATCTGCGTGACATCGTCGAAGCCCAAACGACTGTATGGAATGTCGTACCACAGTTTTTTGGCTTTTTGACCTTTGTCGTGGCAGGCGTGGCTGTGACGCACCGTCATCCATTTGACCAACCAGAAGCCGAGCAAGAACTTGCTGAAGGTTATCATGTGGAATATTCGGGCATGAAATTTGGTATGTTCTTCATCGGTGAATATGTCAATGTCGTGCTGATTTCAGCGCTCATGACCTGCTTGTTCTTTGGCGGCTGGTTGCCACCGTTTGGCATTGACATTCCATTCATTCCACCTGTGGTGTGGTTTATGCTAAAGACTTTGTTTTTTATGACCTTGTTTGTCCTAGCGCGTGGCTCGCTGATGCGTCCGCGTTATGATCAGGTGATGAACTTTGGCTGGAAAGTCTGCTTGCCTGTGACCTTGATTAACTTATTGGTGACTGCTGCAGTCATTCTGCTGGCACAATAAGGATGATGAAATTATGCTAACAACTCTAAAAAATACAGCAGTTGGTATCGCAAGTATCGTCCGCTCAATGTGGATGGTCAATAGCCATGCCTTGCGCCCTCGTGACACCATTTTGTACCCAGAGCAGCCTGTGCCAGTGCCACCACGCTTTCGTGGTTGCATTGTCCTGACCCGTGACCCTGATGGCGATGAGCGTTGTGTGGCGTGTAACCTTTGTGCGGTGGCGTGTCCTGTGGGCTGCATTAGCCTACAAAAAGCTGAACGGGAAGATGGTCGTTGGTATCCTGAATTTTTCCGTATCAACTTCTCTCGCTGTGTGTTCTGTGGTATGTGTGAAGAAGCGTGTCCGACGACAGCCATTCAGCTGACTCCAGATTTTGAAATCGGTGAATACAACCGCCAAAACCTAGTCTATGAAAAAGAGCACCTACTCATCTCAGGACCAGGTAAATATCCTGATTATAACTACTATCGTGTGACTGGCATGGCGACCGAAAATCAACCAAAAGGCTCGCACCAAAACGAAGCTGCACCGATTGATGTGCGGAGTTTATTACCATGATGACGATTTTATCCGATATTTTAAGCAATGCCAATTTGGTCGGCTTTTATGCCTTGGCAGCTGTGGCAGTGTTTGCCAGTTTTCGAGTGGTGACGCACGCCAATCCAGTGCACGCCATCTTATCGATGATTGTGTCATTGTTGGCAGTGGCAGGGATTTTCTTTATCTTGGGTGCGCCATTTGCAGGTGTGCTTGAGGTGATTGTCTATGCTGGTGCGATTTTGGTGTTATTTGTCTTTGTGATTATGATGCTAAATCTAGGCACGGATGTCAGCGAAGAAAAAACATGGCTGACCTCAAGTGCTTGGGCGACACCTGTTTGTTTGATGCTGATTATCGCAACTGTGCTTGTGGGTCTGATTCTAGCATCATCTGATGCCAATCAAATGCTTAATGACCAAACCATCGACGCCAAAGCGGTCGGCACAAGCTTATTTACGCAATATGTGCTACTGGTCGAAGTGGCGGCATTTTTGCTATTGGGTGCTTTGGTAGCGGCTTATCATCTGGGCAAAAAAGCACTTGACGATGAGAACTTTAGCCATTACCAAGATACAGAAGATGCAGCAAATGCACCAAACCATCAGCCTGATGGCCCGGTCTTTACTGATCATAACAAACGCCAAGGAGGTCTGTAATGGCGACAAATTTGCAGACAGCGGTCACTGACATGACAGTGCAAGTGGGGCAACAAGTGGCAAATTTGGGCATCCCATCATCACACGCACTGATTTTGGCAGCGATTTTATTTGCCATTGGTTTGGTGGGTGTGATGGCACGCCGCAATGTGCTTTTTATGCTGATGAGCCTTGAGATTATGATGAACTCGACTGCATTGGCATTTGTGGTTGCTGGCAATATGTGGGGCAGCCCAGATGGTCAAATCATGTTTATTTTTGTGCTGACATTGGCAGCAGCAGAAGCGGCGATTGGTTTGGCGATTTTGCTTCAGTTCTACCATCGATTCCGCAATCTTGATGTGAATCAAGCCAGTCGATTAAAGGGGTAAGACATGAGTATGCTAGCGTGGACTTTTATTTGCCCACTGATTGGTTTTTTGATCTTAGCAAGCTTGCGTGATCGCCTATCTGAAACAATGGCTACCATTGTTGGTGTGGGTAGTATGGCATTATCGGCAATCTTTGCCTTGATGACATCACTGGATTATTTCCAAAATTATAATGGACAAGCGGTGAATGTACCGCTATGGACCTGGCTAAAAGTGGGCGAGTTTGCCCCAGCTTTTGGCTTGCAGTTTGATGGTCTAACTTTGACCATGACCGCCATCATTACTGGTGTGGGCTTTTTGATTCATCTATTCGCTTCATGGTACATGAAGGGTGAAGATGGTTTTGCACGTTTTTTTAGCTACCTAAACCTATTCGTCGCCAGTATGCTACTACTAGTGCAGGGCGATAACCTGCTGTTACTATACCTAGGCTGGGAAGGCGTTGGTATCTGCTCATACCTATTGATTGGTTTTTATTATTCTGAGCGTGCCAATGGCCGTGCGGCGATTAAGGCATTCACCGTGACCCGTGTAGGCGATGTGTTTTTGGCGATTGGTTTATTCCTATTGTTCCGTGAGTTTGGCACCTTGACCATCTCTGAGATCATCACCAAAGCACCTGAAGTATTTAGTGTCAATAATCCTACGATGATTTTGACGACCATGATGCTAGTGGGCGGCGCTTGGGGTAAGTCAGCGCAGATTCCACTACACACATGGCTTGCTGATGCAATGGCGGGCCCGACGCCAGTCTCAGCATTGATTCACGCGGCGACGATGGTAACTGCTGGCGTGTATCTGATCGCTCGTATGCATCCATTATTTGTCCTAACACCTGAAGTACTACTATACTGGGTAGGTGGCGTTGGTGCTATCTCGATGCTTGTTGCAGGTTTTTGTGCTTTGGCACAAACGGACATCAAGCGTATCTTGGCTTACTCAACCATGAGTCAGCTTGGCTATATGTTTATCGCACTGGGTGTGGGTGCTTGGCAAGCGGCGATTTTCCACTTGATGACGCACGCATTCTTTAAGGCATTGCTATTCTTGGCATCAGGTGCGGTGATTTTGTCAGTGCATCACGAACAAAACATCTTTAAGATGGGTGGTTTGTATAAGAAAATCCCACTGGTCTTTGCTTGCTTTGTCGTCGGTGGTGGTGCCTTGGTGGCATTGCCTTGGGTGACTGTCGGTTTCTACTCAAAAGAAGCGATTCTTTGGGAGGCGTATGCAGGCGGTTATCAAACCCTATTCTGGGCAGGTGTCGTCGGTGCATTCTTGACATCGGTTTATACTTTCCGCTTGATTTGGATTACCTTCTTTGGCGAAGAAAAAACCCATGCACATAAGCTATCAGGCATCTCATATTGGCTGCCTTTGACTGTACTGCTTGTGCTATCAACGGGTGTGGGTGCACTGCTTGTACCACCTTTGACAGGTGTACTACCACTTGGCCCTGGTGCACTACTTGAGCAAGCAGGTGATGCTCATGCCAAGCATACGGCTGAATATATCGCTGTTGGCTTTATGGCGGCAGGGTTGCTACTGGCTGTGATTTTGTATGTATTTAACAAAGGTCGCCTGCTTGAATGCTTTAAAAAGACTGCCATCGGTGGTGCGATGTATCATTGGTGCTATCATGGCTTGGGCTTTGATGCATTGTATGACATCGTCTTTGTCAAGCCATTCTTGGCAATCGCCAAAGCACTACGCAATGACCCAGTGGATAAGCTGATTAATGTTTTCCCTGCATTGGCATCAGTGGGCAACAAATTGACTGCAAAAACCCAAACTGGTCTATTGCGTACACACGCGATCAGCTTTGGTTTTGGCTTGGTCATTCTTCTAATCTTGGCAATGATGATGGTGGTGTAAGATGGCATTAGAACAAAATTGGATACTGCCAGCATTGATTGCAATTCCGTTTATTGCAGGCTTATTGTGCTGGCTGATTGAGAAAGTGGATGATCGCTTGCCGCGATGGATTGCACTGATTGGCATGGCGATTACCTTTGGCCTGACTTTGGTACTATGGCAACAAGGCGGTATGAATACCTTGCTTGCAACCGAAGGGGCGGTCGATAAAAATAACCTACCTTGGGCGGCGCAGTTTATCCTGCCATGGATTCCAACTTTTGGCATCAAGTTTCATTTGGCGATGGATGGCCTGTCGCTACTGATGATTGCGTTGACAGCCTTTTTGGGTATCATGGCGGTTGGTTGTTCATGGGGTGAAATTCAGCGCCGTGTGGGCTTTTTCCACCTGAATCTACTATGGAGCTTGGGTGGTGTTATTGGTGTCTTTTTGGCAATTGACTTATTCTTATTCTTCTTCTTTTGGGAATTGATGCTATTGCCAATTTATTTTTTGATTGCGTTGTGGGGTCATAATGCCACAGGCGGTCGCACCAAAGAATATGCTGCCACCAAGTTCTTTATTTACACCCAAGCATCCGGCCTGATTATGCTGATTGGTATCTTGCTACTGGTCATCATTCATTTTAGCCAAACTGGGGTGCTAAGCTTTGATTATCATGATCTTTTGGGTCTAAATCTTGGCGGTTGGGAATACATTATCATGCTGTGCTTCTTTATCGGCTTTGCGGTGAAGTTGCCAATTTTCCCACTGCATGGCTGGCTACCTGAAGCACACGCCCAAGCACCGACCGCAGGTTCTGTGGACTTGGCAGGTATCTTGATCAAGACAGCGGCATTTGGTTTATTACGCTTTGTCTTGCCATTATTCCCAACGGCATCTGCTGAATTTGCACCGATTGCGATTGTACTTGGTATGATTGGCGTATTCTATGGTGCGTTCTTGGCATTTGCCCAAAGCGATGTCAAACGACTGCTTGCCTATACCAGTATCTCACACATGGGCTTTGTAGTGCTGGCGATTTATGCTGGTACTTTGGTATCGCTACAAGGCTTGATGGTGCAGATGATTGCACATGGCTTGTCTAGTGCAGCGCTATTTATCATGGCAGGTCAGCTGTATGAGCGTCTGCATACGCGTGATTTGACTTTGATGGGTGGTATGTGGGGTCAGTTCCGCTACTTTGCACCACTATTGATGTTCTTTAGTGCAGCCTTGCTGGGTATTCCAGGTACGGGCAACTTCATCGGTGAGATTTTGATTTTGCTTGGTGCGTTCAAATTGCATCCGATTGCAACTGTGCTTGCAACTGTTAGCCTAGTGCTTGCTGGTCTATATTCGCTGATCATGATTTATCAAGCGCTCTTTGGCAAAAATACTACCGCTACACTGGTCAAACAAAATGGCGGTAAGCTCAAAGACCTTGGCAAGCGAGAACTGCTACTGCTCGTGACTTTGGGTGTAGGTTTGGTATGGCTTGGTCTATATCCACAGCCAGTACTGGATAAATCACAAAGCTCAATGCAGTGGATCTCACAAGCTTATACCTATGATGTCAAAGCGAGTGCTACTGAGCATGGTGTACGCCTGATTGATGGTAATATGGGTGACTTTATGCAAGAGCACGCCAATCATCTGCATGGTGTCGGACATGATGCCAAGCATGAACACGGATACCATGGTTATCATGGTCACAACCACACACACGGAGAGTAATTATGGATCATATGATTTTCGCATCTGTTTCGTCATTACTGCCGATGGTTGTGGTGGCGCTAACAGCCTTGGTGGTGATGTTCGCCATCGCTATGAAACGCTCACATTTTTGGACGGCGACCATCAGTGTCGTCGGTCTGAACATTGCTTTACTTGCTTTATTGGCACAGGCGATGGGTCTGATGCCATCAGGCGGTACGCTGGGCGGACTGTTTATGTTTGATGGTTTTGCCAAATTTAATATGGGCGTGATTTTGATTGCGTCATTGGCGTGCTGTACACTGTCTTATGGCTATTTTGAGACACTCAAAGACAATAAAGATGAACTGTATCTGTTGATGCTGATTTCGACTTTGGGTGCGATGTTGATGACAGGTGCCGAGCATTTGGCGGCATTCTTTATGAGTCTTGAGCTGTTGTCTGTGCCAATGTATGGGATGCTTGCCTATACGTTCTTGCGTGCTCGTTCGCTTGAGGCGGGTCTAAAATACCTAGTACTATCGGCAGCAGCATCAGCGACGCTACTGATGGGTATGGCGCTGATTTTTGCTGATACAGGTACTTTGTACTTTGATGGTTTGGCTCGCGCCATGTATGCTAATGAAGTCAGTAGCCTATTTGCTGCTGGCGCAGTACTGATGGTCGTGTCTATTGCCTTTAAGCTGTCGGCAGCACCGTTTCATGCGTGGGTGTCTGATGTCTATGAGGGCGCACCATCACCCGTGGCGGCATTCTTGGCAAGTGTTAGTAAAGTTGCCATGATGGCATTGGCGCTCAGATTCTTAATCGGCAGCCATGTGGTCATCACGCCATTATCCGAGGTGATCTTAACAGTGATCATCGTGGCATCCATCGTGATTGGTAACTTACTTGCCATTCGTCAAGACAACCTTAAGCGTATGCTGGCATATTCATCGATTGCCCATATCGGCTATGCGCTGATTGCACTGCTTGCGGTGCAAGGTGGCGGCACAGGTTTGGTGAGTCTGTACATGGCGGTGTACGCACTGACATCGATCGGTGCCTTTGGGGTGATTGCCTTGATGTCTAGCCCATATCGTGAGCGTGGTCATACATCGATCAGTGGCGAGGCGGACGAGCTGAGATTTTATCAAGGTCTGTTCTGGCGTCGCCCTGTATTGACTGCAGTCTTGACTGTGATGCTATTGTCATTGGCAGGTATCCCATTGACCGCAGGCTTTATCACCAAATTCACCATCTTCTTTGCTGCCGTGCAGGGTATGCGGTTTTGGGCGGCTGGGATGATTATCCTTGGCAGCGCCATCGGCTTGTACTACTATCTGCGAGTACTGGTCAATCTATACCAAAAACCAAAAACCAACCTTGAATTTGATGCACACCAGCATTGGGGTGTCAAAGCGGGTGGTGTGATGGTGATGATTGTGACTGCTTTGGTCCTGATTTTTGGTGTCTTACCAGAGGGTATGATGCAATTGGCAGGACTTGCGGTGATTCGCTAATTACCAAGCTCTGATTCGAAACAAGCACCGTGATTGGTGCTTGTTTTGTTTGGATGGCTTTGGTATATTGTATTTTTTAAATAATGAATGACAACTTATGAGCGACGAAAAAGCCATCGCACTGACTGTGCTTTCAAAGACCGTTTGGTCAGATACTTTATTTAGCTTCACCACGACACGCCCTGAGGGTTTTCGCTTTGAGGCAGGGCAGTTTGTGCGACTGGGCGTAAACCCAAGTGAGCTTAGTGCCAATCAAGGCAAAAATGTGCCTGATGAGCGGATTTTTCGAGCATATTCGGTTGCATCATCGCCGTATGATGAGGTGCTTGAATTTTTCTCGGTGGTCGTGCCAGATGGGGCGTTTACTTCACAGCTTCAGCATCTACAAGCCAATGACACGCTATGGCTCAATCCCACGCCGTTTGGCTTTTTGACTTTATCTCGCTATCAAGAACCAGCACCCAAGACACTGTGGCTATTATCCACTGGGACAGGGCTTGCTCCGTTTCTATCTATGTTGCAGGATTTATATACTTGGGAAAATTACCAAAACATCATCTTGGTGTATAGTGCCCGCACAAGCCGTGAATTGGCTTACCAAGATAAAATCCGAGAACTTAGCGAGACTTTCGCTCTGATGAGCGAGCAGACGGTGAATTTTAAGTATATTCCCATTGTGACTCGTGAAGCGGTTGATGGCTGTTTGCAGGCTCGCATCCCGACGCTGATCGAACAAGGGGAGCTTGAACGACTGGCAGGTATTGCGTTGGATACTGATAGTCATGTGATGCTCTGCGGCAATCCTGCAATGGTTGATGACACCAAAGAAGCACTCAAAGCCAAGGGCTTGACGATGAATCGTCGTGGTGTGGGCAATATCGCTGTTGAGAATTATTGGTAAATGGATGAAAAATGATGAAAAATATTAATCAAGCCACCACAGCGCTGATAGTGGTCGATGTCCAAAATGGCTTTATCACAGGCAATCTTGCGGTAAAAAATGCCGAACGCGTCGTACCGATCATTAATCAGCTTGCCAAACAATTTGAGCATGTGGTGATGACTCAAGATTATCATCCTGCCAATCATATCTCATTTGCTTCTAATCATGCCGATAAGCAGCCATTTGACACTATCGTGCTCAAGTATGGCGAGCAAATTCTGTGGCCTGACCACTGTATTCAAGGTACGGATGATGCCAATTTTCATCCTGATTTGGACATTCCGCACGCGCAGTTGATCATCCGCAAGGGCCATCATTGGCAAGTGGATAGCTATTCGGGTTTTATGGAAGCTGATGGCACCATGACAGGGCTTGATGGCTATCTAAAACAGCGTGGTATCGATACGGTCTATGTGGTGGGGATTGCGACTGATTTTTGTGTGGCGTGGACAGCGATGGATGCCGCCAATCTTGGCTATCAGTGTACGGTGCTGATGGATGCGACTGCTGCCATTGATCAAGATAGCTCACTACAAGCTGCCATCGATGATATGCAAGCGATGGATGTGGTGCTGGATTTTAGTAAATTTGCACAAGATTAAGCGCTCTTTTAGGTACTCAGATAGAAGTCTTAATCGATATTTTATTAATTATATATTAATAAAAATATGAAAGCAAATAAAATCAAGCAAGCTGTCGGTCATTTTTGTGATGGATAGATGTTGATGGCTCTTTGATCGTCCGTACTTTAGCTTAAGCATTGGCCATCGGCTGATTAATCTTATGGCAAATGACCTACAGCAAACCGTGAATCATCTCACCGATCAAAAACCCCACCATCCCGATAATCACACTCATGCCAGTGTTGATGCCGCGAGCGGTGGCAAGGATGGTGGCGATGATACCGCAGATGGTGGCAATCATCGGACTATGCTCAGTCGGCGCCTCAAAAAACGGCAGCATCAGCACCATCGTCATCGCAACGATGATCGCACCGCCAAGAGGCGCTAAGGGCGAATTTTCGGCGGTAAAAAAACGAATGATGGGCGAATTATCAGGTAATAAAAACGGCAACGCACGAGACAAGGCGGTCAAAAAAGCCATCGCCACCACAGCAATTACCAAAGTCGAAAAATTAGCTTGGCTAAACATAGCTACCCCTTATCCTCTGATGCGATTGATGGCTAATTGCACAAGCACACCTGCAAAGCCCGCCACCAGTAGCGCGATTTCTCCGTGTCCATAGCGTGTGCAGAGGATGGCAATCACCGCTGAAATGATCAGCGCCACGCGAAAGCGAGGCTCACTGATAAAAGCGTGCGTCGAGAGCGAAACGAATAACGCCACAAACGCAAAATTCATCACCGCACTCATCGTCGGATAATCAGCCAGTAGTTTGCCACCATAAATCCCTGCAATCGTCCCGCCCCACCATGACACCCATGAGACGATGGCAAGCCCGATCAGCCATGGCTTTTGGTTGTCGATGTCTTTGAGTTTCGCCATCGCTGTGGCAAAGACCTCATCGGTAATCAGCGGCGCAATCCAAATCATGCCATCACTGGATTTGAGATGGCGTTTCATTAGTGGTACATATAACAGATGCCGAGAGTCGAGCAGGGCGCACAATCCGACCACTGCCGTCACGCTCGCACCGCTCATAATGGAGGCGAATAACAAAAACTGACTAGCGCCTGCATAAATAAACAAACTCATCGCCACAATCACCCAAGTGGGAAATCCTGCCGCCGTCGTCGCCATGCCAAAAGCGATCGCCACAGGAATATAGCCTAGCGCGATGGGTAGGGCGGCTTGACAGCCTTGGCGTAGTGCTTGTTGATTGGACTGGCTCATAATGATAAATCGATAAAAATCACTATTATAACCAAGTTTAATAAATTAGCAATATTTATCAAAAAGGCGATGACGGCTGTGGGGTTATTGTCATGCATTGAGCCGCATGATGATCTGATGCAAGATTTACATTTAAAAAAATAAAATCAACGCCCAGACGATGGTTAAGGCTGATAATGACACAAACTGCGCAGCGCTGCCCATGTCTTTGGCGCGGCCAGATAAAGGATGATGCTCAGTGCTAACGCGATCAACCACCGCTTCGATGGCGGAATTGAACAGCTCAACAATAATACAAAACAAGCAAACAAAAATCATGAATGCGCGCTCAAGGGTGCTGACATCCAAGATAAAAGTCAATGGGATAAGAACAAGATTAATCCAGATGATCTGGCGAAAAGCAGCTTCATGTCGATAAGCTGCAACAAATCCTGCCATCGAATAACCAAAGGCATTGATGATACGGCGGATGCCAGTTTTGCCTTTTTGGGGTGAGTACATATCAGTTCCTCATAAAATATAGCAAGCATTAAGCAGTCTGAATACCAAAAAAATGCCCAATCAAACTGGTCGCAGCCAGAGCAACCACACCCCAGATCACCACACGAGCCATCGCAAGCATCTTATTGGCACCGCCCAGATGCGCTGAGAGCATGCCCAGTAGCGCAAGTCCTACCAATGTCGCGATCCATAAGGCTGTGATGCGCATCGGCTGAGGTGCCGCATAAACGCACAATAGCGGTAAGATCGCACCCATCACAAATGACGCTGCCGACGCCAGTGCGGCTTGTAGGGGATTGGCAGACAGATCCTCATTTAGTCCGATCTCATCGCGTGCATGCGCTTGTAGTGCATCGTGTTTGGTCAGAGCTTCAGCGACTTTGGCAGCAAGATCGGCATCCAGACCTCTGGACTGATAAATTTGGGTCAGTTCTTTTAGCTCATTGTCAGGGTTGTGCATCAGCTCATATGCTTCTTTGGCAAGATCGGCCTTTTCGGTGTCTGCTTGCGATGACACGGAGACATATTCACCAGCTGCCATACTGATCGCACCAGCGATGAGTGATGCCACACCAGTCAAGATCAGCGTCTGCTCACTGCTGCCTGCAGCAGCAACACCCATCAGTAGGCTTGCGGTGCTGATCAGCCCGTCATTGGCGCCCAACACTGTGGCGCGCAGCCAGTTATTACGATTGCTAAAATGAGGTTCGGGATGGGTGCTTCTCATGATGATTACCTGTGATAAGTATGACATTAGTATAACATAGGGTAGCGTTAAGTGTTTGAATGTTGATCAATCGGTTTAGGTCATACTGCCAGATCTGTGAAAAAATAACAGTGCCAAGCTTCCTGCGATCAGCCAAGCTGTGCATAAAGATGCTAAGGCATGACTGAAAAATGATCGCCAATCAGCATCTTATAGCCGCCCATGACAAACCCAAGCATCGTGGTGATGAGGATAATTTTTTTGCGATGATGACTAAATTCAGGCACAAAAGCAAAGGCATACAGTGCAAAACCGACACTGGCATGAGCAGCAGGAAAGCATTTGGCAGGTAGGCCCAAAATCATACTTTGTATCAAAGAAACATAAGGCAAATCCCCACCAAACACATCAAGACTGACAGGACAAGCGACATGAGTCACCGCCTTTGCTATTCCAACCACCAATGGCGTACTCACAAGTGCCAAGCTTAAATACGCCAAAGAGTGTGTGGATAGATGGCGACAAGGATAAAACACGCCAAACTGCCGCTTGAGCTTTCTGACCAGATAAGCTGCGATGATATAAATCTCTAAAGCAATCAAAAGGTATTTTGGTGCAGTATAGAAAATGATAAATAAAGCCGTATTTTGCTTATCAATCAGCCACTGCCCATCGCCTTGATATGCCAACCTAGCCAGTGACAGATCGATCATACTATGCTCAATAAACAGCGAGGTGACCACCAATAGCACCAGCATGATCCAGATGCTGACCATCAGATTACGCGTAGTTATGGCTGTATTAGAAGATGAACGATGGAGCATGGAACACCTTGATCAACAAAATTAATAAAATGATTAAAATTCAATGACTTATTCGATAAACATCGCTTGGTTTTCCGTCGCTTTGGTCTTGACATCAAATAAACGCAGCAAAGTCGGCGTGATGGCATCATGAGTTAATGGTGCTTGATTGCTTACTGCATGGATGGCTGGGTTTGCTGTCCATAAAAATGCAGCAACATGCTTTTGAGCTTTGGGAGCAAAGGTGTTTGGCATACCATGCAAATACACGCCATTTTCACCCAAGCTTTCACCGTGGTCGGATACATACAATAGGGTGACATCATGGCTGGCTTGATGTGTTTTTAGCCAATCGATGGTTTGTTTTAAAAAGTCATCGGTTGCCACCAAGGCATTGTCATAGGCGTTGATTACATGGCTGGTATCGCATTTGGCCAGATCGTTATCACGGCAGACGGGCGTAAATTTTTCAAAGGCTTCATTATAGCGTTTATAATAAGCTGGCCCGTGGTTGCCCATTTGATGCAGCACGATCAGCACATCTTGATTGCTGTTTTTGGCGGTTTGTGCCACATAGTCATCCAGTCCGATCAGCATGCCAATGTCGCGGCATTCTTGATGGGCGTTGGTGCACTCATGATTAAGATCAGAGGTTTTATAATTTTGATACAAATCGGCAGGGAGCTTATCCATCACACCTTTGGAATCCGAATTATTATCACGCCACAGAACATTCACACCCAAGCGATGCAAGGTATCTAGGCTGTTCTCATGATAATTGGCGGTATCAACATTATAGTCATCTGCACCCAAATAGCTGAACATGCAAGGTACAGAATATGCGGTTGATGTCCCACAGGATATGACATTTTTAAAACTGGTCAGATGATCCATGCTGGATAACTGCACAAAAGTGTCTTTTGAATAGCCGTTTAATGACACATGATCAGCGCGAGCCGTCTCACCGACCACCATTACAATAAGCTTAGGTTTTCGTTGGGTGCTTGTAGTGGTCTGCGCAGCATCTTTGGCATGATAAGTTAGGTCTTTTGGAGCGGTAGCTTTTTTATATTCGATGCTGGCAAGCTTGCCGACGGCATAGATTGGCATGGCAGGATTGGTATAAGAACGCAGCGGTTTATGCTCTCTAAAAAAGCTGGCAAAAGCCTCGCTAAAGCTTAAAATCGGCACCAAAATCAAACCTAGGCTCAATAATAAATATCCTAATCTTTGAAATGCGTTGGTTTTAAAATTGGCAAAATGAACTGGCAGCTTTAAAATCAGTAAACTTGGTAACACGCCCAATAACAGTATGCGCACCAAAAAGCCTAAGTTAAGTAGATCTTTGGTTTCGCTGCTGTCGGTTTGTAGAGCGTTTTGTAGCATATTGGTGTCATACACCGTGCCATAAGTGTCGGTAAAATAACTGGTGATGGCGGCAACCATGATCATAAAGATCAAAACAAATTTTAGCGTATATCGATAGCTAAACAAGCCAATCACAAGTGCTAAAACACCGCATAACACCACTGTCAATGAAGCAACAAATAACAAATGATCTGCAATGGGATAAACCAAAACCACCTGCTTAAAAAAAGTAACATTGGCACTAATGGTTAAAAATACGGCGACAATCAGCATTAGTAAATATGGGTTGATTGAGCGGTGTTTTGGGTGAAGGAAGTTAAGCATAAGACACCATGGGCGATCCAAAAAAAATTGGATGCATTATATCACAGCTGCCTTAAATAAATGAAGCTTAAATTTATCTCAAATGCGCAATAACTTTATGCCTAAAATCAGCCATCAATCATCGCAGTCAAGGATAGTCATGATAAAGCAGGCTCGGCGTATTTTGGGCGAGCATATCATCGGGTGTCGTCTGTCCAAGTCGGCTAGTGCATCAAACAGGGTGATGGCGATACCAATACCAAAGCATTATTGATTGTAGTATAATACAGTCTTTAATTATGATAATTGAATTGGTGGAAGTTTGATATGTTTAAAAAATTCATGGCATGGATGCTGATTGCCTTGCCCTTATGTGCATCAGCCAATGACATTTTGCTATCAAAGGCAATATTTGATTTGGCACCTGTAGCGTGGCAGATGGAGGATGTGGCACAGGTGGATCGATCGCATTACCAAAAGCGGATGCTCACTTGGCAAACAGGAGGCGGTCAGGTGATGGTAGATGAGCATTATTTTGCCAAAGAGCCAGTATTTACTCAGCAGGATATCATCAGCTCTGAGTTGGGTGTGAATGAATTGGGATTTTTATCAGCATTCGTCAAAGTCACCCCTCAAGCAGCCATACGCCAAGAAAAAGCCACCCAGCAAGCACTAAAATCAGATCGAGGCAGTGCACATCTTTCTATCGTGGATGAATCTTTTACCAAAGTATATGGTACATTGAGCTTGTATGTGCCAATCGATGGTGATGAGTTTGTGCTTAGCTTGACTGATCCACTGCTATTATCCACGCATCAAAACTTACAGTTCGTGCTGTCTGAGTATGTCCCAACAGACGGCTATACGCTCAAAAGTATCACTCGCATTCCACCACCTGAATCCATACAGCATCCAGTGTATGTTGCAGATTGGGGAATCAATCAAGACGACATCAAACAGCTCGCCATCATCAATCAAGGCGATATGTATGGCATCGGGTCGGGTGCCTATATGCTCGTAGCGACACTCAAGCCATCAGCGATCGCCAAAAAAGATGCGTTGATGTTTGATACCAGTGTGGGTTTGATGATTCATCATCCGCACAAGTCGTTTTGGCATGATTTTGCACCAAGTTATGAAGTTCAGCTTGCTTTGCCGGATAATCAAATTGCCATTGCGATGAGTTTTGAGCCTTCTATACTGACATCATTGTTTGAATAAAATTATCCCCAGTGCTAGACTGGGGGTAATTATCTGAATTAATTTACATCTTCTCAACGGTCTTGATGCCAAGTAAATCAAGACCTTGCTTAAGCGTCTTGGCGGTGAGATTGGCAAGCAGTAGGCGGCTGGTTTTGGTTGGCTCATCGGCTGTTAGGATTGGACAGGCTTCATAAAAGCCTGAGAACGCACCTGCCAGCTCAAACAGATATTGGCAGAGCAGATGTGGCAGTCCATCTTTGGCGACGGCGAGTAGCACTTCTTCGAACTGCAATAATTTCACCGCCAAAGCGCGCTCTTTATCATCAGTGATGCTGATTTGACCTGCAAGCGTATCGCCATCCACACCCGCTTTGGCAAAAATCGAGCGAATACGAGTATAAGCGTACTGCATATACGGAGCGGTGTTACCCTCGAACGACAGCATATTATCCCAATCAAACACATAGTCGGTATTGCGATTTTTTGACAAATCGGCATATTTGACCGCACCGATGGCGACAGCATCGATGACTGCTTGCTTTTTGGTATCATTAAGTTCGGTGTTTTTGTCATTGATTAAGACAGTAGCACGCTCGATGGCTTCATCTAGCAGGTCGTTTAATTTGACCGTGCCGCCAGTACGAGTCTTGAACGGCTTGCCGTCTTTGCCAAGCATCATCCCAAAGGTAAAATGCTCAAGGCTGAATGACTCAGGCACAAAGCCTGCCTTGCGAGTGATGAGCCATGCCTGTGCCATGTGCTGTGCTTGACGAGCGTCGGTAAAGACCAACGCACGATCGCCCTGCAAGGTCTCATAGCGGTATTTGGCAGCGGCGATGTCGGTGGTGGTATATAGATAGCCGCCGTCTTTTTTCTGGATGATGACGCCCATCGGCTCACCGTCTTTGTTTTTGAATTCATCCAAAAATACCACGACAGCACCATCATCTTCGACCGCAAGACCTTTGTCTTTGAGTGCTTGCACCACGACAGGCAGCATCGGATTGTATAGGCTTTCACCCATGACATCATCAGGTGTCAAAGTGACATTCATACGCTCATAAGTGGCTTGGCACTGCGTCATGGTGATATCGACAAGCTTACGCCACATACTTAAGCAGTACTCATCACCGCTTTGGAGTTTGACGACATAGTTACGAGATTTCTCGGCAAAGGCTTCATCATTATCATAATTTAGCTTAGCTTGACGATAAAACTCTTCGATGTCAGACAAATCCATATCGGTGGCGTTTTCGTTTTGCATCTTTTCAAGATAAGCAATCAACATACCAAACTGCGTACCCCAGTCACCAACATGATTGGCACGAATCACGGTATTGCCTAGAAACTCAAGCGTACGCACGACGCTATCACCGATGATGGTGGAGCGTAGATGACCGACGTGCATTTCTTTGGCGACATTTGGTGATGAATAGTCCACGACCACGCGCTGATGTTGGTTGGCATTCACACCCAGTTTGGCATCGCTATTGGCGACCGTAGTGCTATTTTCTATCCATTTATTATTTAAGAAAATATTGATAAATCCCGCACCAGCGATTTCTACTTTACTGGCGATATCGCTGATGTCTAGCACATCGATGACGCTTTGGGCGAACTCACGAGGATTTTTGCCCAGTTTTTTGGCAGCGCCCATGATGCCATTGGCTTGATAATCGCCAAACTGTGGCTTGCCAGACTGACGCACGAGCGCTTGGACATTGCTGTCTGCACCTGCACTGATCATGGCTTGTGTGATTTTGTCATTTAAAAGTTGTTGAATATTCATAATTTTATGCTTATCCATAAAGAAAATTGGACGATATTGGATGATAATTGGTGAAATTTAAACCACAGTATTTTAGCAAATTTTCCACAAAAAATCTTAGGCGATTGAGCATGATTTGGGATAAATTAGCTGTATTAACCAAAATACAGTCGATGAGCATAAATCGCCAGATTAAAGGCGATAAGCCACATGACTAATGCGATCAAGGCATCCAAGATCCGCCAAGTGATGGGCTTTTTGAATAATGGAATGAGTAGGCGTGCGCCATAACCCAAGCCAAAAAACCAACTGGCAGAAGCCAGCAGCGCGCCTGCCAAAAATAGCCAGCGCCCATCTGGGCTCAGTGTACTGGCAACCCCACCGATGATGACCACAGTGTCAAGATAGACATGCGGATTTAATAGCGTCAATGCCAGTGTGGTACCGATGGTGGCGGCTAGGGTGGTGGCTTTTGGGCTGGCGTCGATAGACAGTGCGCTATCGCCACGAAAGGCACTCATCAAAGCACGAAAGCCATATACGGTCAAAAACAGCGCGCCAACCAAAGCCAAGGCGATGGTGGCCATCACACTTTGCGCGATCAAAGATCCCATGCCGAGTACGCCGATGCTGATGAGTATGAAATCGCACAAAAAGCAGGTGAGCACCACCCAAAACACATGGTTCTTTAGTAGGCCTTGTTTTAGTACATAAGCATTTTGGGCGCCGATGGCTACGATCAAGCCGCCAGAGACCAAAAAGCCTTGCACAAACACTGGGTTTAATACGCTGTAGGACATGATGCCACCAAATCAAAAACAGTCTAAGCCAAATTACCGTGCGTCAGTCACAGATGCTGCACAAACAGATATAAAATCGCCCAAATCCAATGCGGACTTGGGCGATCAATAATGGCGGAAGCTGAGAGATTCGAACTCTCGGTGGGCTATAAACCCACGCCGGTTTTCAAGACCGGTGCATTCAACCGCTCTGCCAAGCTTCCGTAAGCGGTATTCATCACAAGGATGATAAAATCAGAATAATGGCGGAAGCTGAGAGATTCGAACTCTCGGTGGGCTATAAACCCACGCCGGTTTTCAAGACCGGTGCATTCAACCGCTCTGCCAAGCTTCCAATGCGTCATATTATAGCCTAAATTTTTATAAATGCAAGGATTTTTTTAGATGGGTGAATTTTTATGACAAATCAGCGAAAACGGTGAGCCAAGCTTGATAACATCATAAAAATAACTTTGGCTTGCGTCTTGGCGTGCTGATCTCTTCGATGCTGATCTCATCACTACTGCGGCAATTTGGCTGCGGTGCGATGATGTCGCGCGCCAAAGCTGCAATCTCATACAGTGTGCGACGGCTGTGAATGAGGTTATTGCTTGGCTGTGTCCAACTGGGGCGGATGTGCAGCCTAGCAGGCGCAGCGATGGTATCAATGCCAGAACGCGCAAACTGACGACGGGCGCGCGCCATGTGATAGCGATCAGTCACCAGATAAGCGGTGGTCGGCAACTCATGATGGGCAAGTAGCTTGGCGGTGAATGCGGCATTTTCACAAGTATTCATGCTGGCATTTTCGTTGATGATGACAGCGCGTGAGCGATTAAGATGTAAATTCAGATAATCGCGTAGCCACGGAGACTCAGCACCACTGGTGATGATATTTAACGGTGAATCACGGTGCAGGGCGATGGCTTTATCGGCGCGGCTTTGGCTGTAGTGATTTAAAACAATGTCGCCTTGTTGATCGCGCGTCAGTCCACCGCCTAAGATCACGATGCTACTGGCAGGCTGATCGATGCTGGGCAGTGTCAGCTTAGAATAGGCAGACAACAAAGCCACACCAGCATCGGCAAATAAGGGGGTGAACACGCTTACAGTGACCACGCCTGCCAACAATGCAACACCGATCAATAGCCTAATGGCGCTTCGTAGCATGCGACTGATGACAGATGGCTTAGATGCGTCAGTGATGGCTGCCATCGCGATCAATCCATACAGGTTCGCGCACCAAGCGAATGCCAAATTTGGCCGCTACAGCATCGATGATGTGCTTGGCTGTAGCGGCGATGTCATTTTGGGTGGCGATCAGTGGGGCGTGATTGGTTAAGACCAAAGCCTGTTTGGTGTGTGTCAAGATCGGTGCGATGCCACCGCCTTTAAGTCCAGCTTGTTCGATGAGCCAACCTGCAGGGACTTTGACCATGCCATCAGCCATCGGATAGTGCGGCATGGTGGGATATTGCTCGAGCAAGCTTTGGTATTGATCGGCAGAAATGATGGGATTTTGGAAAAATGATCCGCAATTTGGCAGCTGCTTTGGGTCGGGTAATTTGCTGTTGCGAATATCGATCACTGCATGATATACATCCATCGGTGTGATGCTTGATCGGCCATCTTGTGCGGCTAGGTCGGTGGCGTGGTTGTGCAGATCACCATAGTTGCTCATCGTCTTGGTGCTGTCTTTGTGCAGCTTTAGGGTGATGGCGGTGATCAAATAGCGATCAGGATCATCTTTAAAGATGCTGTGACGATAAGCAAACTGGCACTGATCTTTGGTCAAGGTCTCAAAACGAGCGGTCTGCCATTCATATACGCGCACCGATACCAGTGCATCTTCTAGCTGCACACCATAAGCCCCGATATTTTGGACGGGAGCAGCGCCTGCCAAGCCTGGGATCAAGGCCAAGTTTTCCAGTCCATACCAACCTTGAGCAGTGCAATAACTGACCAGATCGTGCCAGTTTTCACCTGCCATCACCTCTAGCGTGACACTGTCAGCATCTTCGGCGATGACTTTTTTGCCCATCATACGCGGCATCACCACCGTCGCCTCGATGTGATGGGGCAAAAGCACATTGCTGCCGCCAGACAACACCATCCAAGGCGCTGCCAGTTGTAATGATGGCAATACCGATTCATCATCGATGATGATGGCGGTAGCGGCTGTGGCACTGAGCGCCATGGTATTCAAGGCGGACAGGTCGTAATTGTGATGGGTGTGAATCATTGGCGACTTAGATTAGTTGAAAATGAGTGCATTATAGCGACTACAAGCTTGGCAAGTCAATCGATAAAGCCATCATTGGGACAGCGGCTTATCAGATTTATTTTACCACTGCTGTTTGAATTTATTCAGTGCTCGGCGTTGTTTCTTGTCGGGCTTGGTGTCGGGGCGAGCAAGGTTCAAAAGCTTGCGCTGCTCGGCAAAAAACTCTCGCTGCACCACGCTCTCATCAGTCTCATCATACAGTGTGGCTGCGATGGTGGCATTCCCACGGTTTTCGGATAATGCCTTTATCACCACGGTTTTTTCTTCAAGGCGGGTGGCATGACCTTGCCGGATGGTGAGCGTATCGCCGACTTGCAGCTCTTTGCTGACCTTGATTTTGGCACCGTTCATATGTACTTTGCCAGACTCGATGGCTTCTTTGGCTAGGCTACGAGTGCGGAAAAACCGTGCCGCCCATAGCCATTTATCGGCGCGTACTTTGGTGAGTTCAGATGGGTTCATAAAATTTTAACCACTGTAAATTCTTCAAAAATTAGCCACATTTTATCATCCGCCATTTGTGGGCTATCGCCAAATGACCAATGGGGCAGGGTGTGGATGCTTGTGATGTCCATTGTCGCTTGATTGTCTTATAACGAGATCCAATAGCGCCTGATGATTTGATCGCCAGATTCTATGGTGTTTTCTAGCTCGCCGCCATGACTTTCGATGACCTTGGCAGAGCCTGTATTGCGATCATTACAAGTGAGCAAGGCACGATCAACGCCTTTGTCCTTTAAAATTTGTAAGGCATGAGTCAGTGCTTGTTTTGCGATGCCCTGACCTTGAAAATCTGGATGCGTGCTATAGCCAATATGGCCACCTATTTTTGATAACAATTCAGTTAGCTCATAACGAATATTGACGATGCCCACCACGGTATTTTCTAGATAGATTAGCCATGTCTCATCACCGACCTTGTCATAACCAAAAGTATTAGTGCCAGCAGGAGCATAAACATAGTTAAGCCATTCATTAAAAGTGCTGTCATCAAAGCGTGCCAATTCTGCACCGCCATGAATGCCAGTTTCATCATAATAAGATAAATAGGCGTTGGCAAAGGCTAGGGTGCTTTGTTTGTCATCCAGTGTGGGTTTTTTAAAGGTGAGAGTCATTAGCGTTTCCAATTTTAATGACAGGTGCGGATGTTCATTCTTTGCTCATATGATTGTCGTTTGCCTGTTTGATTTTTTCTTGCAGGCGATTGATATAATCGGTGGTAGCTTGGTTTTTTATCCGAAAGATTTGTGATTCTTGATTATAATTGCACGCATCTTCCCAAGTTACAAAAAAGATTTTATCACCAAATTTATTGGGCTGTTTAAAATAAAATTCAACGATATAATTTCGATTATCTATTAAATATCGGAATTTATATTCAACTTTTTTGATATCACAAAAGCGAATTTCTTCATAGTCATTATCAATAATGATGATAAAGCCGTCAGGCGTTTCCCAAACTTCATCAGCATGATGATTGTTTATTTTAAAATGCCAATGTAAATTACCAATGATGGCAATGATAACAACAATAATAAAACCAATATCGCCATTATACCAACCAATCGCCAAGAAAATACAAGAAATAATTGGTATTAGGTAGATGGATAAGGATTTTGATAACGCAGTGGAGTCAACGGCGATATTTTTGGCACCACGCTGCCTTAACAGTTGGCGGTCTAGCATAAGTGTTTGACCGCCAATTTATCTGTGATGATAGTCATCATGTCACTTCAAAAACAGTTGATAGCCCACATTATCCGTTAGACTGTCACATTCATAGCCGATTTCGGTGAGTGCATCTAGGATTTGGCGGCTGCTGCCTTTGGAGGCTTGCAAGCCCACCATGATACGACCTTCAGCGGCACCATGATTGCGATAATGGAATAAAGTGATGTTAAAATCTTGACCCAGTTTTTCAAGGAAATTCAGCAGCGCTCCTGGGCGTTCTGGGAAAATCACACGGAATAACTGCTCATCATCCAAGCGTGCATGACCGCCGATCAGATAGCGGATATGGGTTTTTGAGGCTTCATCATCGGTGAGGTCATGGGCGATATAGCCGCCTTGTGTTAGGGCGTCACTGATGATGGCACGCTCTTTTTGACCTTCTTTGAGTCCGATACCGACAAAGACATGGGCGCTATTTGGGTTGGTGGCATCCATGCGGTAGTTAAATTCGGTGATGTTGCGACCTTGTAGCACACGACAAAAGTCCAAAAACGCCCCTGTTTTTTCGGGTAATTGCACCGCAAAAATCGCTTCTTTTTGTTCACCAATCTCGGTACGCTCGGCGATATAGCGTAGGCGGTCAAAGTTCATGTTCGCGCCTGAGACGATGGCGACGCAGTTTTTGTTTGTGATGCCGTGCGTGCTTAGGTATTTTTTCATGCCAGCGATGGATAATGCCCCTGCGGTCTCGACGATGGCTCGGTTTTCTTCAAAGACATCTTTGATGGCAGCGCAGATTTCATCATTGGTACAAGTCACCACTTCAGACTCAATGACAGTGCCTGCGCCGTCCGATTTCATCATCTGGGCGACTTCAAAAGGCTTCTCGCCAATCTGTGCAACTGCCACACCATCGGCAAACAGTGAGACCTGTGGCAAGCGTACTCGCTCGCCTGCAGCTAGGGCGGCTTTTAGGCAAGCGGCACCTTCAGGCTCAACGGCGACTACTTTGATGTGTGGTGCGACATCGCCAAGATAAGCGGCAATACCTGCCATCAGACCGCCACCGCCGACCGCAACAAATACATAATCAATCTCACGCCACTGCTGGGTCAGCTCAAGCCCAATTGTACCTTGACCTGCGATGACCAGCTCGTCATCATAAGGGGCGATATAGGTCAGTCCGTCGGTTTGGGATTTGTTGATGGCAAAGCGGTTGGCTTCATCAAAGCTATCACCATGCAGATGTACTGTACCGCCCAATGCCTTGACCGCTTGCACCTTGATATCAGGGGTGGTGGTCGGCATGACGATGAGATTATTGAGATTTAGACGGCTGGCGGAATAAGCGACGCCTTGGGCATGGTTGCCAGCGGATGCACAGATGACGCCTTTGGCTTTTTCAGCATCGGATAGTTGGCTGATTTTGTTGTATGCACCACGCAATTTAAAGCTAAACACAGGCTGTAAATCTTCACGCTTGATGCGAATGTCGTTATTAAAGCGTTTGGATAATTTCACCGCTGACTCAAGTGGTGTACGCACAGCAGCATCATAGACGGTGGCTTGTAGGATGGCACGAACATAAGGGGTTAGCATGGGGTTTCCTTTAATAATAGTAAGCTATTGATATTATTGATGAATTTGTTTTTGATATTTGTTCATCAGACCTTGGTCTAAGCTTAACAATTCTAAATGATGCGTGATTGCCGTTGCCAAAACTATGGCATCAGGCAATTTGATTTTGTGATGGCTACGCAGGGCGATCACAGCATCTTCAACAGCTCTATCAAGCGGTATGGTGATGACGCTATTTAATAGATGTTCAAGATTTTGTCGATCTTGGTCTGATAATTGACCAAAGCCCAAGACCTCCATGCGGTTAATTGGGCTGATGGCACAGCTACCTAAGTCAATATGATTTTTCTCAATAATATCAACGACGGTTGGATGACCATTATACAGCTCAATGATAAAGCAAGTGTCCAATAAATAATTAATCCCACTCATCACGCAATGCCTGTTGAATTGCCAAGCCATCGCCCAGCTGGTTGCGGTTTGGTAGAGTTTTGATAAAATCGGTTAGCAGTTCGCCCTGTTTTGGTGTGGCAAACGATTGCAGGGCTTTTTCGTAAGCACTGATGGTGATAAAATCTTGAATGCTTTGACCGTTTTTATGGGCAACTTGTTCAATGATTTGCAGCATTTGTGGCGGTAGGTCTAGTACAATCATTGGATTTTCCTAAATTTGACACCGTTTTTTAATTAAAAAAATTGGATATGATGATCAGCTATCATATCCAATTTGCTTTATAAATTCAATGACAAATCAAGCATCCAACTGTGCCATCACATCATCGCTAAAATTGACATTGGTATAAACTTCTTGGACATCGTCCAAATCTTCTAGCATATCAATCATCTTCAGCACTTTTTGGGCGTCATCGATGTTATCAATATCAGCAGTAGTGCTTGGCGACATGGTGACTTCCATATTGTCAGGCTTTAGCTCTGCTGCCAATAGGGCATCGACCACCGCACCAAAAGCAGCTGGACTTGTGATGACCAGTAGGCTCTCACCATCATTCTCAATATCATCAGCGCCTGCTTCTAGGGCGACTTCCATCACGCTGTCTTCTAGGCTAAGATCATTAAATACGATCTCGCCACGCTTGCTAAATAGATAAGCGACCGAGCCTGATGTGCCTAGGTTGCCACCGTGCTTGCTAAAGGCATGACGCACTTCACCAACTGTGCGGTTGACATTGTCTGTCATGGTCTCAACGATGACCGCCACACCACCGACGCCATAGCCTTCATAGGTGATTTCTTGGACGTTATCGCCTTCACCACCGCCTTGACCGCGTTCAATGGCGCGCTTGATGACATCTTTGGTCATGTTGGCAGCATTGGCTTTTTCGAGTACCGCACGCAGGCGTGGGTTGTTGTTTGGGTCTGGATCACCGCCTTTGGATGCTGAGACGATTTCACGGATGATTTTGGTAAAAATCTTGCCTTTTGCGGCATCTTGCTTGGCTTTACGATGTTTGATGTTCGCCCATTTACTATGACCTGCCATAATGCACCTTTGTATAGAATAATCCAATAATGGATAAAAATTAAACAAAATTAATAAAAAATAACTGGGTATTATACGCAATTTTCGGTGGATTTTCTACTGCTTCGCTACTTTGATGCCTGTTTTTCTGCATTTTTGGGCTGAGTATCGACTTTGGCAATGACCGACATCCCTGGTCTAAGCTGATCGAGATTGGGCTGATCGGGCATGATATCGATGCGTACAGAGATGCGTTGGACGACTTTGGTGAAGTTGCCTGTGGCATTGTCGGTCTTGATGACGCTAAATTCAGAGCCTGTGGCAGGCGAGATGCTGTTCACGATACCTGTGAAAGTCGCACCGTCCAAAGCATCTACGCTAAAAGTCGCCGGCTGACCGATGTGAATGTGCTTAAGCTGTGTTTCTTTAAAATTAGCAATCACCCAAGTGTCTTTTGGAATGATATACATAAGCTGTGTGCCGGTGCTGACATATTGTCCATTACGCACGCCAACTTGCCCAAGCTGTCCTGAGATCGGCGCCACCACTTCGCTGTACTGACGATAGGTTTTGGCTTGGGTGGCGGATGCGGCGGCACTCTTTACTTGTGCTTCAAGTCCTGTGCGAGTAACTTCTGCGGTCTTTAGGGCTTGTATTGCGGCATCAGCAGATGCTTTGGCTTGATTAATCGCAGCTTCACTAGAGCGGACACTGGCACGAGCATTATCGATTTCAGCTTGTGAGACAGCACCGATATCGACGAGCTTTAACAAACGATCAAGCTGGGTATGGGCTAGCTCATATTGGGTTTGTGCTTGTTTAATCTGTGCATTGGCGACTTTGATGTCAGCTTTGCGTTGCTCAATGACTTGCTGCTGATTATTCAGATTGGTTTGGGCTTGGGTGATGCCTGATTCAGCCTGTATGACTTGCTGGTCGTAATTGGCAGTGTTGATACGCATCAATACTTGACCTGCCTTGACGGTGTCAAAATCCTTAACCAATACTTCATCAACATAGCCATTGATTTGCGATGATAAAATGGTGGAATTTCCTCGTATATAAGCATTGTCTGTTTGCTCACTGTTTGAGACAAAAGGTGGGATTTTCCATACCCATAAAATGATCGCCACACCAAGCAAAAACACCAAAGACATGATAAAGATTGTCGATTTTTTGGCGGCGATGAGTTTGGACGTCTCAGCAGTGGGTTTTTGGATGACATCTTCCTTGTTCGTGACATCAATATTGCTGTCGGTATTTTGCTGATCTTGGCTCATGTATTTCTCCAAATTTATTGTTATTTTTGACCGATGGGTAAGGGATTTTTCTTTAAATATCGTTTGACAATGAACATCTGAACGATGCCCCAAATAATGCCTACCAATGCCAAATAAAAATTGAAGCGAATCACATCTCTAAAGGCAAGAACTGTCGCTTCACGGTTAATGACTTGATTGAGAGTTAAGGTGGCTTGCTGGCTTGTCTGAGTGCTGTCGGTGAGTACAGGGCGATAGCTTGCTTGATACTGGGCAAGTCTGAGTGTGGACTGAGGATCAGTCGATGGTATATCATTAAGTATGGCTTGACGATGTACCTGAAATTGTTGCTGCTGATATGTTGAATAAAATGACGAGCCAAGCAAACCACCGAAGTTTTGACTGGCGGTGAATAAGATGATCAACATGGCAATGTGGTTAGGGCTTTTTAGCATCGCTTTGACAAAGCCGACCAATAGCATCGGACCGATAAACATACCGCCAGCACAGCCGATGAGGAACTGACTGATATAAAAATTCTGTGGCCGCACATCGCTGGTCAAATTGGTATCAAAATAACTGGCAATCGCGATCAATACACCTGCACCAAGCAGCTGTATGAATACAGTCTTTGGCGAAAAGGTCATTGCACTGACCATACCACCAACAAAAGTACCAGCGACGATGATGGCATATAAGCCGACAAACTGATCGCTGCTCATGCCCATATTACGCAGAAAATTCACCGTCGCCCAAGACTGCTCCGCCATCAAAAATCTCAACAAAATCGAAGCCATCAAAAATCGCAACAAACCAATCGTCGTCAGCCAGCGGGTATCCACCAAAGGCAGGCGACGATGATGCTCAATAAAAAATGCCAACATCAGCGCACCAAAGCCGAAGATTAGCCAGTAGGCGAGCGTTGGGTCATTTTGCCACCAGACGATCGGACCTTGTACCAGTACACCTGCCAAAGCACCAAAACCTGCAGTCAGTAAGACGAATGCTGCGATGTCGCCTTGATTGAACACTCGTATGCGTACGCCACGGGGTAGCTTGAGCATCATCACCATTGCAAAGCAGCACAGCGTCAAGCCAAATTCAAAGCTATACAACCGACCCCAGTTATCCGCTGATAGCAGATACGGCGAGATGACCCAAGCCAATGGCACACCCAGTTGTCCTGCCGCCATCGCAAAGTACAGCGAATGCAGTTTATACTGTTTTTTGACGCCTTGCATGATATAAAACAGCCCAAGTGTCGAGAGCGTACCACCAGCAAACCCACTCAAGCCACGCACCAACAGCGCCAATTCATAGCTATGGGTGAGTAGATGTAGCCCTGTTACCACCAAAAACGCAAACAGTGATACTTCAGTGAACCAGCGGATACCTTGTTGTTGCCGTGCTTTATAGGCAAGAATACTTGAGCTCATACTGCCGATGACATAAACAGCGGGAAACCAAGCGGCTTGCGTCGTCGTCAGACCGTATTCGCCTTGTAGATAGGGTAAATTGGCAGTGGTAAAGCCATTACCCATACCGCCTGCGATGGTCACGAACATCCCGATGATAAAATACAAGATGGCGATCGGACGGGCATGAGTGATGCTGGCGGGCGACCCGGGCAGGGCAGGCCGCTCATCCGCTGTCCAATTAGGTGGTTTTTCGATATATTCTGGTGTTTGCATTGGTTGTTATTGTTATTTTTGAGTATCGCCAAACTATACGACTGCTATCATAGCCGGTCAAGCGAATTTGATGACTTGGGCGTATAACTTTAATTTTCCAAAGTAAGAAAAGAGATTTAATTAAACAAATCAACATACCAATCAATAAAACTGCGCACCGCTGGAATGCCGCCGCGGTTTTTATAGTACAGCATAGAAATTGTTTTGCTGCCCATTTCCCAATCTGTCAGCACGCGCACCAACTGTGGGTGATGCCGAGAACTTTCAAAGGTCATCTTGCCGATGCCAAGCCCTTGTGCGATCAAAGGATCGACAGCGGTAAAGTCATTACAGCCGATAAATGGATGGGGATTAATTTTGATGAGCTGATCATCTTTTTGAAACTGCCAAGGTAAGCTTAGTGTCTGTGCGATGATACGGTGATCGTATAGGTCGTTTGGGTTGGTTGGCACGCCATAGGTGTCAAGATAGCTTTGGGTGGCAAAAATGCCAAATTGCATATCCAGCCATCGTTTGGCGACAACATTGTCATTTTCAATTGAGCCGACGCGGATGGCGATGTCGATGCCATCTTGGATCATATTGACTTTTTGTTGGCTAAGATTGATGTCGATCATCACATCAGGATACTCAGTCAGATAGTCATTGAGATAGGGAATGACATAGCGGTGCGCGACATCGACAGGTGCAGAGATGCGCAGTAGGCCGCTGGGTTTGTTCAGACCGTTTTGGATGCTTTGGATGGCGGCATCGGCTTGTTCGAGCATATTTTGGGCATGAGCAAAAAAATGCTCACCAAGTTCATTGAGGCTCACGCCTTTTTTGCCGCGATTGATCAGCTGTGTACCAAGCGAATTTTCAAGCTGTGTGAGTCTGCGACTGAGCCTAGAAGCTGGCACACCAGTCAAATCAGAGGCGGCACTCAGACTGCCTGCTTGGACGACAGAAACAAATAGACGGATATCATCAAGGCTAATCTGACTCATGGCGAGGACTTCTTTTGATTAAATTTAGTAAAAACTGTCATAAACTATGATATATGATAACAACAGTATGTTTAATGTTGATACTCATCTTTCTATATTTGCAAAGATGACTTGTCAAAGTGTACCTTGTTCAATCACCAAAATCAATTAAAATAAAGCCAAAACTGATCGCTAAGTCACAACCAGTCACATTAAGTAAAGTACTTAGCAATCTTTATCTATCATCAAGTCGTTCAATTATTCAGAGGTCATCATGAACAAGTCAGTACAACACAGCGAACATCCAATGAAAGATTTGGTGTTGTTATTCACTCGGGTGATTGTCGGATATATGTTCTTGGTGCACGGCACGGTGAAATTGTTCGCTTTTCCACAGTCGATGACCAATGGTAAGCCTGCTGTTGAGTGGATGACTTTGATGGGGCTTGGTGGTATGCTTGAGATTATCGGCGGAGTCTTGCTGATTTTGGGCTTATATACCCGCATCAATACCTTTATCATGGCAGGTATGATGGCGGTGGCGTATTTTTATTTTCATTCGGGCTTTGATTTGATTTTTAATCCGATTGTCAATAAAGGCGAGGCGGCAGCTCTTTACTGTATGGTATTTTTAATTTATTGGGTGGTGGGTGCTGGTAAATATTCGCTAGATGCCAAACTGTTTAACTCATAAACATAATCAGCAGTAACTGCTGGCGATTTTTTGACTCATCATTCTACAGTAAATCGGTCAATGAGCGGCCCGATGGCTTGCATGATAACCAAAACTTTTGCATAATGAGTTCAGTGATTACTCATCAAAATTCACACAGTAGCACACAACAACTTAAAAGGAGACTAACATGACAATCAAACAAGTAACAGTACTCGGTGCTGGCGTACTCGGTGCGCAGATCGCTTTTCAGGCGGCGTATGCCGGTTTTGAAGTGGTCAGCTATGACATCAATGATGACGCACTTGCCGCTGCTGCCAAGCGATTTGAGAGCTTGCAAGGCGTGTACCAAAAAGAAGTCGGCGCAACTGCCGATCAGCTGTCCCAGACGATGGATCGCCTAAGCCAAAGCAGTGATCTGGATAGTGCAGTCAGTGCTGCCGATTTGATCATCGAAGCGGTGCCTGAAAACTTAGATCTAAAAAAACAAATCTGGGCGCAGGTGGGGGCAGCGGCACCTGATCATACCATCTTTTTGACCAATACATCGACACTACTACCGAGCAGCTTTGCAGAGAGCACCGGTGCGCCTGAGCGGTTTTTGGCGCTGCATTTTGCCAATAATATCTGGGTGCAAAATATCGTCGAAGTCATGGGTACTGCCCAAACTGATACCAAATATGTCACAATGACAGAACAATTCGCCAAAGATATGGGCATGGATCCTGTGGTGCTACAAAAAGAGCAGCCACGCTATATCATGAACAGCCTTTTGGTGCCGCTGCTGGATGCTGCCAGCCAATTGTATGCCAATGAAGTGGCAGATCCCAAACAAATCGATAAAGTCTGGAAAAAAGCGACTCATGCACCCAAAGGACCATTTGAGATCATGGACATCGTTGGTCTGCGCACCGTCTATGCCATCCACTCTGCCAATGCTGAGCGCACAGGCAATGAGCTTGAGAAACAATTTATCCAAAAGCTCAAAGCCGACTATCTTGATCAGGGCAGAACAGGTAAAGAGTCTGGCAAAGGTTTTTATAACTATGATGATGCTGGCAATACCATCATTGATGAATAAAATGGATCAATCGCCACCGCCATGTTGCGGTGGTTTTTTTTGATGATGATAAAGATGATAAAATTATCTTTCTATATTTGAAAAATCATTTGATGCAGCTGTGACTTGTTGCTTTGCTGACATTGATGGATAATACACTCATCAACACAATACAGCGAGTAACTTATGAAAACCATCTATCATGCCGCAGACAGTCGTGGCGTCGCCAATCATGGCTGGCTAAACAGTCATCACACCTTTAGCTTTGGTGGCTATTATAACCCTGAGCGTACCAATTTTGGCGTACTGCGTGTGATTAATGATGACACGGTCGCAGGCGGGCAGGGCTTTGGTACACATCCGCATAATGACATGGAAATCATCTCCATTCCACTAGAAGGCGATTTGGCACACCGTGATAGCATGGGTAATGGCGGGGTGATTCGTCAAGGAGATATTCAGGTGATGAGTGCAGGTACAGGCATTCGCCACAGTGAGATGAACGCCAATGCTGACCGTGCGGTGAAGTTCTTACAAATCTGGGTCTTAACTCGCAAAAATGGCGTAGAGCCCCGTTATCAACAAATTCGTATCAGCGATCATGCTACGCCCAATGATTTTCATCAAATCCTATCGCCAACTGCTGACGATGCAGGCGTGTGGATTCATCAAGATGCGTGGTTTAGCCTAGCCCACTTTAGCGATGGCACGGCTAAGCGTTATGACATCAAGCGTGATGGTAATGGCGTGTATGTCTTTGTCATCAAAGGCGGTGCCAAGATTGGTGATACTGTGCTGGGTGAGCGAGACGGCTTGGGCGTGTGGGATACCGATGGCTTCGACGTCACTGCCATTGGTGATAGTCAAATCCTACTGATGGATGTGCCGATGGATATCAATACCGCCACCAATCAACCCTAAGGTACTTGCGCATCTTGGTAAGTGTATCATTGCAAAGTTATCAAGATGCACTGATATAAAGCAAAGCCATCCATGTATCTGTACTCTAAGAGCCATCGCGTCCCTATCCTAATAGTCTGTTGGGGCAGCTGATTTGGTATAAATGAATGCTGCCACCGCACCCATCACAATCAATGCGCCCACATAGCCAATCATTGGCAAGCCAAATCCTGCAATCACAAGACCACCAACCATCGCACCGCCACCAATACCGATATTGAAAATACCCGAAAAAATCGACATGGCGACATCGGTGGCTTTTGGTGCAAGTTTTAGCACGCGAATCTGTAATGCCAGTGCCAAAGCGGTCAGCGATACACCCCAAATAAACACCAAAACTGTCCAAATACCCTGTATGTCAGCCATCGGCATCAAGCCAACAAGTCCAATAAGCATACCGCCAAATGCTATGGCAATAAAGCGATCGCCCAGTTTTTCGTAATATCGACCGAACAAAATGCTTGCTACAATCCCAGCTGCACCAAACAGTAGCAAAGTCATCGTCGCAAAATCAGCGCCAAAATCTGTGATGCCAAGCACAAATGGCTCAATATAGCTATAAGCAGTAAAATGCGCTGTGACAGTCAGCACAATCATTGCATAGACGGATAATAAGGGCTTGTTTTTGATGACGCTTGGTAGGCTAGATAGATTCCCTGAATTCTTGGCAGGCAGGCGCGGCAATAGATAGGCGAGCAGCAGCATGATCACAAGGCCAATCACACCAATCATCCCAAAACTGGTTCGCCAATCAAATACTTGACCCAGTACACGACCCAGTGGCAATCCCAGCACGGTTGCCAATGCGCTGCCTGTGGATAGTAGCCCTAAGGCTTGAGTTCCTTTACCAATGGGTGCCAGACGCACGACAAGGCTTGCGGTGATTGACCAAAACACTGCATGGGTAATCGCCACGATCGCACGGCTCACAAGCAGTATGGTAAAGCTGGTGGCAAGGTATGAGACGATATGACCGATGGCAAATAAGCCAAAAAGAATCAACAGTAGCTTTTTGCGTTCGATGGTAGCGGTCGCAAGCATCATTGGCAAAGATAGCACAGCGACAATCCATGCATACACAGTCATCATGATACCTGTTTGGCTGGCAGTCATACCAAAGCTGGTACCGATATTCGTCAGTAGGGCGATGGGGATAAACTCAGTGGTATTAAAAATAAATGCGGATAACGCAAGAATAATGACAGGTAAAAAGCTTTGATTGGTGTTGGTCATGGTTAGTTATTATTATTTGTTTATCATGATATGAGATAAAAAAGCCATTCAGCGAATGGCTTGGGGTAGATTTTGGGGGTGGTTATAAAGTCATTTAAAAGCGAATCAAGAACCAAAGCTTGCAAACAAATCATAGTCGCTGGCTTCATCAATCGTCACCGTCAGTATATCGCCAGCTTTGACTGTCGCATCGATATTATCCACATACACATGACCGTCAATCTCAGGGGCATCAGCATAACTACGACAGATGGCGATATTTTCTTCGGTATCAATCTCATCGACGAGCACGACTAGGCGTTTACCCACTTTTTCGGCAAGCTTATCAGAGCTGATTTGTTGTTGAAGTGCCATCAGTTGCTCATAGCGTTCTTGTTTGATGTGCTCAGGTACAGGGTTTGGCAAGTCATTTGCCACCGCACCTTCGACTTCTGAATAAGTAAAGCAGCCGACACGATCAAGGCGAGCTTGTTTTAGCCAGTCAAGTAGGTATTCAAAATCTTCTTGGGTTTCGCCAGGGAAGCCCACTACAAAAGTCGAGCGAATGACGATATCAGGGCAAATCGCGCGCCATGCACGGATACGCTCAAGGGTGTCTTCGCTCATCGCAGGGCGTTTCATGGCTTTTAGCACACTTGGGCTGGCGTGTTGGAATGGAATGTCAAGGTAGGGCAACAGTCCGCCTGTACCACCTGATTTTGCCATGCTATCAGCCATGAGTTGTACAACTTGATCGACATGGGGATAAGGATAGACATAGTGCAGGCGTACCCAGATGCCTAGCTTTGCCATCTGCTCGCACAGATCAAAAAACTTCGTCTTAATCGGCTGACCATCCCAAAATACCGTCTTGTACTTGGTATCGACACCGTAGGCTGAGGTATCTTGGGAGATAATGAGTAGCTCTTTGACACCGCTATTTTTGAGTGCGACGGCTTCTTTCATTACGCCATCAATGGTACGACTGACCAAATCACCACGCAATGATGGGATGATACAAAATGTACAGCGATGATTACAGCCTTCTGAGATTTTTAGATAAGCATAATGCTTGGGTGTCAGCTTGATGCCTGCATCGTTGATAAGATCGATTTTTGGATCATAAGTCTTTGATTTGGCAGGCTTTGGTACATGATGAGTGACGGCTGATACCACCTCATCATAGGCGTGTGCACCAGTGACTGCCAGCACCGATGGGTGCATGGTGCGGATTTTGTCGGCATCTTTGCCCAGGCAGCCAGTGACGATGACTTTGCCGTTTTTGTTGATGGCTTCACCGATGGCATCGAGCGACTCTTGGACGGCCGACTCAATAAAACCACAGGTATTGACCACGACCAAATCCGCACCGTCATAATCTTTGGCGACCTGATAGCCTTCACGAGTCAGCTCGGTGATGATGCGTTCGCTATCGACGAGTGCCTTTGGACAGCCTAAGGACACAAAGCCAACTTTGGGTGCACTACCTGAGGCTTGTGCGATGGCGGCAGCGGATTCATCAATGCTGCGGTTTTGGTTGTGATTGGCTTTATGGTGATAGGCAGGTGTGTTGGGATTTGGCGTTTGGGCTGGGTTTTTTGGATCAAATACGGTTGGCGTGCTGGTCATAGTTGGCTCTTGGCTGACAGATTTTGAATAAAAAATTGGGGGTATTTTAGCATAAATTGATTTAAATGGTGTGCTACAATTGTATGATAAAATTGTTTGTCTATAAAACAGAATGGATTTTAGTTGATGAAATCAATTGATTTAACGAAATTAATTGCCCAAACCTATTTGGATAATTGTGGTGGTATGGACTTAAGCTATTTGTGGGATGTGGCTTTGGGTTATTATGGCTGGATGGATCAGCTAGAAACTCCGTTGAATGCAGATTATAATCCAGAGCGATATTTCTTTGAAGCTTTAGAGTATTTACTAGATAACAAACTTTGCAAATTGCGTTCAAATTCACAGTCCTTGCCAAATGAACAGATGGATAAATTGACACCGAAAGAACAATTAAGCTTGGTAAAAGAAATTTGGATTGGAAAAGATGAAATGGACAAATTGGATCGAGAAAATGACTATATGGGTTGGTGTTTTTGGTTCATTGTCCGTACTATTTGGCTCATAAAATGACAGATGAAAAAGGTAAGGTTTTTTGGTGGGTGATTTAGTTTAAAAAAGTTGGTTTGGTTAAGTTTGAAAGCGTACGATGATTTGATATGCTAAAGTTGCAATAAACTCGACTCAAGAAAAAATCCCCAAGCCAGGGGAGACTTGGGGAGAAAGTGAAAAGCTTATAAAAGCTACACTAAAAGTGGCGCAGCGGACGGGGCTCGAACCCGCGACCCCCGGCGTGACAGGCCGGTATTCTAACCAACTGAACTACCGCTGCAAAGTGGTGGGTGGTAACGGGATCGAACCGCTGACCCTCTGCTTGTAAGGCAGATGCTCTACCAACTGAGCTAACCACCCTAAAATGTCTTTTCCAATTTGGAAAATTGATACTGTGTCAAGGTATCACATTTTAAGTCTGAACCAAACACGCTACAGTGTGTTGCTATGTTCGTTCGTTGTGGTGCGTATTATATAGAAATTTACACAGGTGTCAAATACTTTTTATCAAAAATTTGATAAATTTGTGATAAAGTTTATAACCTATTGAAAATTAACAACTTATTATTATAAAATTTAGAGCGATTTTGCTAAGGCTGACTCGATATCTGCTGTCAAATTTTCAGGCTTGGTCATTGGGGCATAGCGGTCGATGACTTTGCCATCACGACCGATGAGAAATTTAGTGAAATTCCACTTGATGCCATCGGTCAAAAGTCCGCCTTGCTGGGACTTTAGCCATGTAAAAATCGGGTGAGCGTGCTCGCCATTGACATCGATTTTTTGCATCATCAAAAATTCGACGCCATAATTTCTTTGGCAAAACTCACCGATGGCAGCACCGTCATTGGGTTCTTGTTTGCCAAATTGATTGCATGGAAAGCCAATCACCACAAGCCCTTGATCGTGATACTGTTCATGTAGAGCTTGCAGTCCTGCAAACTGTGGGGTAAATCCGCATTCGCTTGCAGTATTGACGATGAGTAGTGCTTTGCCAGTAAAATCAGCAAAATCAATCGTGTTGCCCAGTAAATCTTGGGTGGTGAAATCATAAATGATGCTCATAATGTGTCCTTATTTCAGTGGTTGAATTTTATGGCTTATGGATGCTTCGGCATGGGCAGATGACCAAAATACGATCGCCATGCCTGATCTAATTGATGCAGCGCAGCATCATAATCGGTGTGATGATGCGCCAATAAATAAATGCGCTCAGCCATCAAGACAGCGGCATCTTGTAGGGCGGTCTCAGGCGCAGTACGATGTACGATGTGCAAGCACCGCAGCATATGAACGATGAATTCGGTGTGTGCAATGCCATCGCGAGCGATTGGATAATATGGCTCAATAAACCGCGATACGCAAAACGGCTCAATGCTCAAATAAGCATAATCCAGCGCCTCATCGTCTTTTGCGGGTCGTACATCGGCGAGCAGATGCGTGATCACGCTGACGGTCTGAAATGCAGTGGTCGGGTCATTGACAGCAGCAGACAGCGCGCGCTCAGCGATCTCGGCCAAGAGCTGAATGCCGTATAAGGGCGCAGACTGGTGCGAGGGCGCTGAGCTGATGACAGCAAATTCATTAAGCGTATCATCAAGATTTGCCCAAGCCTTGGCATCGAGTGTGCAGTTATCCTGTGCATATACTTCAAATAGCACAGTATCTCTGGCAGCCAGTTCATTTAAATTTAAGGTGATGTGAATGCGGCAGTGGTGTTCTTGGCACCATTCATCGAGTAAGCCAAACTCAATGTGTGTCAGATAGCCCGTGCGTCGGCAGTAGATGAGGGTTTTTGGTGCAATCAATGGCTTGGCGCCTATGATGCCATGCTGTGGGTATTGGCGATAAGTGGCAAGCTGTGCCATGACTGCGCTTTCAATCTTCTCGACAGTATCGACCAAAGAGCCGAGGTTTGACAGTGTCTGTACCCAACGGATCAGGGTGAAGATCAGATACATCAGTACAATCAAAGTGCCGATGAACATCACCAAGCGGCCGCCAGTGCCATAAAGCTGTAATTCTAGTGAAATTTTGGCGATCACCGCATAGATAAAGGCGGTGATAAAACTGGTGATGGCAAGTCTTGTACTGGCATCAGACATTACCAAGACACGCGCACGAGGGCTGATGCTTGATGAGGTCGCCACTAATGCTGAGACCATGATTGACAGCGAAAATGTGCTCACTGCCAGCATACTGCCTGAGATGATGTCTAATAGATCTGATAGTGTTGATGCACTGATCTCGATCAACCAGCGCTCAGGGATGAAATAATGGGTGATGCTGGCCAATACCGAAAATCCGATGGCAAATAAGGCGCCAAGCGTCGGCTGCACCCATAGATTTTGAGCTGGATTACTTAGCCACAGTTTGAATTTTAACCACATAGAGGATCACCTTATCCCTATCTTGTGCATACTATAGCATATTTATGAGCTTCAATGGCCATCACTTATGCATGATGCTTGTATTGATTGACATCCTAAAATACGGATGGCAAATACCAATCTTGGTCTGCTGATAATTGATGACAAAAAAGGGACAGAAGATCACCCTCTGCCCCTTTAAATGGCTTAAGCGGTCGCTTAGGCGGCTGTCACATCTGCCATCAGCTTGGCATTGTGAGCTTTTAGTGCCTCTGGCATGCGCTCACCCAGCTTTTCAAATAGTTCGGCATGGCTCTCTAACTCTTTGATCCACAGATCTTTGTCTTGACTGGTGACCAGATCAAACTGCGCTTTACTAAAGTCAGACTCATCCCAGTTGATGTCATCATAAGTTGGGACTAAGCCAATCGGTGTCTTAACGGCATTGGCAGTACCTTCACAGCGCTCGATGATCCACTGCAGGACACGCATGTTTTGACCAAAGCCTGGCCAGACGAAGTCGCCATTCTCATCACGGCGGAACCAGTTGACTTTGAACATTTTTGGTAGGCTGTTGCCAGCAGCTTCGGCTTTGGCACCGACGCTTTCACCCATTTGTAGCCAGTGGTTGAAATAGTCAGCCATGTTGTAGCCTGCAAATGGTAGCATCGCAAATGGATCACGACGGACGATACCTTGCGCGCCAGTGGCTGCGGCGGTGGTTTCAGAACCCATGGTGGCGGCCTTGTACACACCATCGACCCAGTCAAATGCTTCTGAGACCAGTGGCACGGTATTGGCACGACGGCCACCGAAGATGAATGCAGAAATCGGCACACCTTCTGGATTCTCCCATTGAGGATCGATCGATGGGCATTGGGCTGCCGATACGGTGAAACGAGCATTGGCATGCGCAGCGCGCTCTTCGCCAGTATGAGGCTCGCGCTTCCAGTTGGTTAGGTTTGCAGGGGCTTCTTTGGTTTTGCCTTCCCACCAGACTTCACCGTCATCCGTGACCGCGACATTGGTGTAGATGACATCGGTGCTAAGCGTACTCATGCAGTTTGAGTTGGTTTTGGTGTTGGTACCTGGTGCGACACCAAAAAAGCCTGCTTCAGGGTTGATGGCGTATAGTTTGCCGTCTTTTGATGGCTTGATCCAAGCGATGTCATCACCGACAGTCTCGACTTTCCAGCCTTCATAGCCTGCTGGTGGGATAAGCATGGCGAAATTGGTCTTGCCACACGCTGATGGGAAGGCAGCAGCGATGTAGTGTTTTTTGCCTTGTGGATTGGTCACGCCTAAAATAAGCATGTGTTCAGCCAGCCAGCCTTGCTCGCGACCCATGGCTGATGCGATGCGCAGTGCTAGGCATTTTTTGCCAAGTAGAGCATTGCCGCCGTAGCCTGAGCCATATGACCAGATCTCACGCGTCTCAGGGAAATGCACGATGTATTTGTCATCATTGCAAGGCCAAGCGACATCTTTTTCGCCGTCAGCCAAAGGCTTACCAACGGTGTGTACGCATGGCACAAATTCACCATCAGTACCCAGCACATCGTACACAGCCTTACCCATGCGCGCCATCTTGCGCATGCTGACCACTACATACGGTGAGTCAGTAATCTCAATGCCGATATGCGCAATATGGCTGCCCAATGGACCCATGCTAAATGGCACCACATACATGGTACGACCAGCCATGCAGCCATCGAACAGGCTATCAAGCTTAGTGCGCATCTCATCTGGAGCAACCCAGTTATTGGTAGCGCCAGCGTCGGCTTCATTCTCTGAGCAGATAAAAGTACGATCTTCAACACGAGCAACATCCGATGGATCAGAAAAAGCCAAATAGGAATTTGGATGCTTTTCTTCGTTCAATTTGATCATCGTGCCATTGTCGATCATCAAGTCGATCAAGCGCTGATTTTCTTCTTCTGAGCCGTCGCACCATTTGATGGCAGCTGGCTTGGTTAATGCGGCAATCTTGGCAACCCAATCAATTAGGGCTTGGTGGCGGACAAATTCTGGTGCAGTAATCGTTGCAGTCATGATGAAGTCTCATTTGATAAGAAAATGCAGATTTGCAGGCTGTCACATTATTGACATCAAAAATTGATATCATTAAAACTCAAAAAAGTGTAACAAATTGATGCAAATCTTTTGAAAGCCAATATTATGCCATAAAATCTGTTCGATGATAAGTATCCTAATGTAAATAAATACTGGTATTTTTTTATTAAATGATAAAGCAAACCTGCGATTGCTCGTCTTGTGACTGTTTTTATTGTAAAAATTGATACCTGTTTTGCCGATCTGTGTTAGCCAAAAATGCTTTTTTTTGGGTACTCTTATTATTTGATTTTAAAATAAGACAGTAGATGAAGCCTATCAACAGTCAGTGGCTGATTTATTGTAATAAGGCTTAATCTGTCGCGGTATTGGCATTTAGCACTAAAAATTCAGCGAAAATCCTACAAAAATGCTACAATCTGCGCAAATATCTCAGCATTAGGAAATCTCATGGCAAAGGCCAAATCAAGCTATGTCTGCCAAAACTGCGGTGCGATGTATGGCAAATGGGCAGGGCAATGTACCGACTGCGGTGAGTGGAATACACTGATCGAAGCGCCTAACACTGCCTTACCACATCACACCAAAAAATCAAGCAGTGCAGTAGCCGCTCCCCGTAAGACTGCCAACTATGCAGGGGCAACCAGTGGCGTGATGACGCTGGACAATGTCGGCGTGACGCTTGAGACTCGGATGCCGACAGGGATTGGCGAGTTTGACCGTGTGCTGGGCGGTGGGCTTGTGGCAGGGTCGGTGGTGCTGATTGGCGGTGATCCAGGGATTGGCAAATCGACGATTCTATTGCAAACCGCCATTAATATGGCATCAAGTGACAGCCTGTCAGGCTCTGCGCTTTATATCACTGGTGAAGAGAGTCTGTCGCAGGTGGCGATGCGTGCCAAGCGATTGGGCTTGCCGACTGATCGCTTGCGCGTGCTGGCTGAGACCAATGTCGATACCATCTGCATGGCATTGACCGCAGAGCAGCCAGCGATTGCGGTGATTGACTCGATTCAGACACTATTTACTGAGATGATACAGTCCGCACCTGGGGGTGTGGCACAGATTCGTGAGTCGGCGGCGATTTTGACTCGCTATGCCAAGCAGACGGGCACAGCGCTGTTTTTGGTGGGTCATGTGACCAAAGAAGGGGCGCTGGCTGGTCCACGAGTGCTTGAGCATATGGTGGATACGGTACTGTATTTTGAAGGGGAGTCGGATAGTCGCTTTCGGATGATTCGTGCGGTGAAAAATCGCTTTGGGGCGGTTAATGAACTGGGTATTTTTGGCATGACAGATACCGGGCTAAAAGAAGTTGCCAATCCATCGGCGATTTTTTTGAGTCGCTACGATAAGCCGATTGCAGGGTCGGTGGTGATGGTCAGTCGTGAAGGCACGCGTCCGCTATTGGTTGAAGTGCAGGCATTGGTAGATAGCTCGCAAGCACAGCCGCGGCGCATGGCACTGGGTCTTGATTATCAAAGATTGTCTATGCTCTTGGCGGTCATGCACCGTCATGGCGGCATTCACACCAGCGGCATGGATGTCTATGTCAATGTCGTCGGTGGGGTCAAGGTGATGGAGACAGGCTCGGATTTGGCGGTATTGCTCGCTTGTGCATCAAGTATCCGTGAAAAAGCCTTGCCCAATCGTTTGTGTGTATTTGGCGAAGTGGGCTTATCAGGGGAGATTCGCCCTGTGCCAAACGGTCAAGAGCGACTAAAAGAAGCGATGAAGCACGGTTTTACTCATGCCATCGTGCCACGCGCCAATGCACCGCAGGCGGGCAATCGTCAGTTTGCTGGCATCACCATCATTGCAGTGGATCGATTGGATGATGCGATTTATCAGGCGTTTGAGATACAGTGATGGTTGGTGTGGTAAATCTATCCGCGCAGCACCGATCATTGATAAAACCCGCCTTTTTTGAAAGATATTAGCCAAAGTGTCATCACATAAAGTGTTAAATCAAATAAAGCACGGATGATAACCGTGCTTTATCATATATGGCTCATCAGGATCATTCATCAACACATGGCATTATCCCGATTGATATGCAATACTTATCTTGTCATAACCAAAGTCTAAAGCCAAGATGATGGCTCTGTGATGTAAGATGTTCCTCACAATCCCAAAAAATCCACCACAAAATCACTGCCAGGGGTTGCAAACAATTCAGCGGGGCTGCCGATTTGCTCAACTTTACCATGGTTCATGACCACGATCTTATCAGAGATGGCTTGGGCTTCTTCTTGATCATGGGTGACCATGATGCTGGTGATACCGATCTCGCGCTGAATGTCTTTGAGCGAAGTGCGCAGCTCTTTGCGGACTTTGGCATCAAGTGCGCCAAATGGCTCATCGAGCAGCAAAAGCTTGGGATTGGTGGCCAAGGCGCGCGCCAGTGCGATACGCTGACGCTGACCACCTGACAGTTCGTGTGGATAGCGTTTTTTGGTGTGTGGCAGCTGCACCAACTCAAGCAGTTCATCGACACGGCGCTCGATTTGCTCAGTACTTGGGCGTTCGTTTTTTGGGAGTAGTGTCAAGCCAAAGGCGATGTTTTGGCCGACGGTTTGATGGCGAAACAGGGCGTATTGCTGAAACACAAAGCCGATTCCGCGGCGCTGAACAGGGATGTCAGTGACATCCGTGCCATCAAAAAATATCCGTCCGCTGTCAGCATTTTCTAGGCCGGCGATGATGCGCAGCAGCGTTGTCTTGCCGCAGCCAGAGGGGCCAAGCAAAGTGGTCAGCTCACCTGTCGGCACCTCGATGTTGATGTCATCGAGTGCCACAAAGTTGCCAAAGCGCTTATGAATGTTTTGAATTTTGATACTCATCGGTCTGCCTTTATTAAGATATAATTAAAAATATAAACTAAATTAGTGGCGAGTATTTCGACTCATGATGCCCTGAACCAACAGCGTCACCAGTGCCAAGAGCGCCAGTAAGCTTGATAGCGCAAATGCCAAAGTAAAGGCGTATTCGTTATAAGCGATCTCGATCATCAGCGGCATGGTATTGGTCTCACCACTAATATGCCCTGAGACGACACTCACTGCCCCAAACTCACCCATCGCACGGGCATTGGTCAAGATGATGCCATACAGTAGCGCCCATTTGATATTTGGCAAAGTCACTTTCCAAAACATCTGCCAGCCATTCGCGCCAAGCGTTAGCGCTGCTTCTTCTTCGCTATCGCCTTGTGCTTGCATCAGAGGAATCAGTTCGCGCGCGATGAATGGAAAGGTGACAAATAAAGTGGCCAGCACGATACCCGTGGTCGCAAAAATCACCTGAATCCCCATGCTCTCAAGCCAACCACCCAATAAAGTATTGGCGCCAAATACCAGCACGAACATCAAACCTGCCACCACTGGCGAAACTGCAAAGGGCAGATCTAAGAGGGTGGTGATAATAAATTTACCACGGAATTTGTGGCGAGTGATCAGATAAGCCAGTGCCACGCCGATGAGCGTATTGACCGGCAAAACCATGGCGGTGGTAATTAAGGTAAGCTTAATCGCGGATAGAGCATCAGGTTCAAGCAATGCAGCTTGATAAGCCTGCCAACCATCTTTGAGCGCCTCATAAAACACCGATACCAAAGGCACCACCAACATCACCATCATAAAGGCGATGGCAATGAAAATCAGCAGCCATTTGACCCATGGGTTGTCTTTTGTTGCTGGGTTTTTTTGGTAGGCGTAATGCGTTGAAACTGCCATAATAAACCAAACCTTAATCCACTGAATTTAAACAATAATTAAAAATCTCAAAGCACCACTTTAATTGGTCTTCGCACCCAAGCGAGCCGACAGACGCCACTGTGCGTAGTTGATGGCAAATAGCACAATCAATGACAACAGCAGCATGAATAATGCCACGCAAGCTGCACCGGCGACATCGAATTGTTCAAGCTTTGAGACGATGATCAGCGGCAGAATCTCAGATTGCATTGGAATATTGCCCGCAATAAAAATCACCGAGCCATATTCACCAGTGGCACGAGCGAACATCATCCCAGCACCGATCAGCATTGCAGGGGCGATCTCAGGCAAAATCACTCGGCGAAAGGTGGTCAAGCGAGATGCGCCCATCACTGCCGCTGCTTCTTCAAATTCGACTGACAGCTCAGCCAATACAGGCTGTACGGCACGCACGATGAAAGGAAAGCTGACCACAACAAGCGCAAGCCAGATGCCAATCGGCGTGAAGGCAATCTTAATCGGCTCACCTGTCAAGGCGATGCCAATTTTACTAAACCATTGACCAAAAAAACCATTGGGCGCGTACAAAGTGGCCAGTGCAATGCCTGTCACCGCGGTCGGCAGCGCAAAGGGCAAATCCACCAATGCATTGATGAATGACTTTCCCCAAAATTCATAGCGCACCAACACCCAAGCGATCAGCGTACCAAATACCAAATTGGTCAAAGTCGCCAAAGCCGCCATCGATAAGGACAGCTTAATGGCTGCAAAGACCTGAGGCTCTTTGATGGTGCGTATGATGTCTGCAAAATCCATCTGCAATGTGGTGATAATCATCATCGCAAATGGCAAAATCACCAGTAACGATAATGCAAAAATACTCACACCCATGCTCAGCCCAAAAAATGGCATGACTCGGCGAGCGCGATTTTTGAGGGGTGTTTGGGGTTGTGACATGAGCATTCCTACAGTTAATCATCAAGATAAAGATGGCTGTACTTTACGGGATGACTATCAAAACCGCCAGCGCAAAAATTGAATTTTTATTTTCTAAAATGGAATTTATGCCAACGCTGTGATGGCATCATGGCATAAAATTCATCAACACAGCGTTAATAGCTTTAAAATTATCAACAAACATGCGATAATGAGAATTGTACAGCTGTTCGCTAGCCATCCTTTATAGGTATCCTAATGATAAAATTACTACAAAAATCGGGTTTGATAATTGTCTTATCGTTACCGTTTATGGCTTATGCCAATACCGCTGCATCACCCACAGCGCACGAAGAGGCTGCTGTTGATTTTTGTTCTTTTGCTACCGAGGGCGTGATGCGTATTGCAGCGGCTCGTCAAGTTGGGATCGATCAAGCCAAGCTGGTCGGTGAGCTGAACCAAAGCATGGGCGCGATGAGATCGCAGATGGCTGCTGCGACTGCCGACACACTGGATCAATATTGGAAAGATGCCACCGAGCGTCTATATCAAGAACCCATTTACGGCAGCGAGCCTGACAAACAGGCTTTTGTGATGGCAGTTGGTGAATCTTCTTTTAATCATTGTCTTGAGCAAACACTTGCAGCGCCCACATCTTAATTTTTAATTTATTAAGTATTCAATTATTTATTGTATTTATGATGATCACCATAGATACAGACCAATGCAGATAACGCGATATGACCGACAGTACTTTTACTCATTTTGAAGATTTGCCTTTGTCGCCATCGACGCTAAAGGCAATCAAGGCACTTAATTTCGCCAAATTAACGCCAATTCAGGCACAGATTTTGCCGCACACCTTGGCAAATCAAGATGCCATCGGGCAGGCACAGACAGGCACGGGCAAGACGGCGACTTTTTTGATTACTATCATTGAAGCACTGCTAAATAAGCCATTCGCCAAAGACGAAAAACGCTACTTGGGTGAGCCGCGCGCTTTGGTGCTGGCACCGACTCGGGAGCTTGCTCAGCAGATTTTGGCCGATTGTCGTGAGTTGACTCGATTTAGTGAGCTGTACAATCTGTGCATCACGGGTGGTGCCGATTTTGATAAGCAGGCTGAACAAATCAATAAACGACCGCTGGATATTCTCATCGGTACACCAGGGCGCATCATTGATTGGGTGAATAAGGGCGTGCTGTTCTTGGATCGTGTGGAGGTCTTTGTGCTTGATGAAGCCGATCGTATGCTGGACATGGGTTTTATCCCTGATATTAAGCGTATCGTGCGTCATATGCCTGCTAACACCGACCGCCAAAGCTTGCTATTTTCGGCGACTTTCAACCAAGATGTGATGAATTTGGCGTATCGCTGGCTGTATCATCCTGCTTTTGTTGAGATTGCACCCGAATCCAAGACCAATACCGCCATTGAGCAGAAATTTTATCTATTGACTGAGCGTGAGAAGATGACTGCTTTGCGTCAGATTTTGTCAGACAAAGCGGTCAAAAAAGTCATCGTCTTTGCCAATCGAAAGGATCAAGTCAAGCGACTGTATGACAACCTACGCCGCCATCATGAGGTGACGATGCTGTCAGGTGATGTTGCTCAGCAAAAACGAGAGCGATATTTGCAGCGTTTCAAAGAAGGCGAGGTGAATATTTTGGTGGCGACTGATGTGGCAGGGCGTGGCATTCATGTTGATGATGTCACTCATGTGATTAATTTTACCTTGCCTGATATGCCGGATGACTATGTGCATCGCATCGGGCGTACGGGCCGAGCGGGTCATACTGGGGTGTCGATCAGCTTTGTCAGTGAAAATGATGCCTTTAATCTACCTGCACTAGAGTCGCATATTGACCAAAAATTTAAACTCAGCCAGTTTGATTTTGAGGAAGCAACCGAAGCATCAGATGGTAATACGGCAGATTTGGGCGACGCATGATCCCTGATTTGAGCTTGGTGCCATCACGCATTCCATTGTCATTGTACATTCATATACCCTGGTGTATCAAAAAATGCCCTTATTGCGACTTTAATTCGCACGCATTGCCCAGTGATACACCGTTTGCTGATTATGTCGATGCATTATTGGCGGATGCGTCATCACAGGTGCGATTTTTGGCAAATCGTGAAATTGCGACGGTATTTATCGGCGGTGGTACGCCTTCATTATTGCCCATCGATGAGATGGCGCGGCTATTTGCAGGACTTAAGCAAATCCTACCTTTTGCCAAAGACTGTGAAATCACGCTAGAAGCCAATCCGGGTACGCTTGAGCACGCACCGTTTGAGTCATATTTGGATATCGGTATCAATCGCCTATCGATCGGTGTACAGAGCTTTGATGGTACGGCTTTATCAGTGCTTGGGCGTATCCATAATCCTGATCAGGCTATCAACGCCATCATTAAAGCAAGGCAAGCAGGCTTTGAGCGAATCAATGCTGATTTGATGTATGGCTTGCCCAATCAAACACCAAGCCTTGCCGTGCAAGATATCACTACCGCCATCGATGCTGGTGCGACGCACATTTCATGGTATCAGCTGACAATTGAGCCTAATACCGCTTTTCATCGGACGCCGCCTGATCTGCCTGATGAAGAGACGATGGAGGCCATCGAGACGGCAGGGCGAGATGTATTGACACAGCACGGATTTGATCATTATGAAGTCAGTGCATGGGCAGGCAGAGTCGATAGCCCGTGTCGGCATAATATGAATTATTGGCAGTTTGGCGATTATCTAGCGATTGGTGCGGGCGCGCATGGCAAAGTTACCGTCGCAGATCAGGTGGACTTGGCAGAGGGGATTTATCGTTTTCAAAAATCACGCCTGCCAAAAGATTATCTAAATTATCAAGGTGCGCCAAAAATGGTGAACTTTGAGATCATTGCTCAAGAAAATCTACCGTTTGAATTTATGATGAACGCCTTACGCTTACGCCGTGGGACGACGACGCAAGTTTTTGAAGAGCGAACTGGCTTATTTGTCAGTACCATTGATAATGAAATGATGCCGCTACAACATCAAGGATTGATGGTATTTGATCCTTTGCTGATTGCGCCGACAGAGTTGGGATTTCGTTATGTCAATCATCTGGTGAGTCAGTTTTTGTGATGATGCATATGTGTGATCGATGGTTTTAAGCATAATAAAAAACTCGCCATCATCAGGGCGAGTTTTTTGTTGCTAAACTGCTTACAGCTTGTTTTCAACTTTTTGAGCGGTGTTGCTGACTGCATCGCCAGTTTTTGAAACATCTTTACCGAATCCTTTGACGGTGTTACAACCAGTCAAAACGAACACAGCTGCCAATGATGCGATGATTACTTTTTTCATAATACTGTCCTTGATGTAAAACATGAATGAATTGTGGTGCAATGTTTGATGACCACATGGTTATCTTAGCGAAATTTTTGATGGAATGCCAGTACTGGATGTATTTTGACAATTATTTTTACATTTTGATAAATTTTGGCAATATCTGACAGCTTTTACTGGCGATTTGGCGCATTTGGCAGTACAATAAAGCACATTATTACGAATATTGATCTACACTTATGACAGACGCACTCATTCACATCGTGCTTTTTTCACCAAAAATTCCCAATAATACCGGCAATATCATTCGCCTGTGCGCCAATACAGGGGCGCAGCTGCATCTGATTAAGCCATTGGGCTTTGAACTGGATGATACTAAGCTTAAACGAGCAGGGCTTGATTATCATGAATACGCCAACCTACAGGTGCATGACGATTGGGCGAGTGCCAAGGCGGTGCTGATGGCTAGCGGCGTCAGCCGATTTGTGGCGATGACGACCAAGTTTAGCCGACCATTTTATGACTATGATTTTGGGCTTGATGGTCAGAGTGATGCGCGTGGTGTGGCGGTGGTATTTGGATCTGAGACCGATGGCTTGCCTGATGATGTGCGCGCTGATATCGGTGCGGATAACTGGCTAAGGCTGCCGATGCTGCCACAATCTCGCAGCCTAAATCTGGCCAATAGCGTCTCGATTTGTCTGTATGAAGTGTGGCGACAGCTTGGTTTTGTCGGTGATGTTGGGCAAAGTATAGGCTATCATAAACCAACTTCCAGATAATATAAGTAATTGATTAAAAAGGAATTATCATGCCACAAGTCACCATGGAGCTGTCCGATAGCATCCAAGTGGATGAGTCATTATTACTGAATGCGGTCAATCAGGCATTGGATGCCAGCGGTGTGTTTCGCTTGCAAGACATCAAATCACGGCTGTATCGGCCAGAGCATGTATTGATTGGTGATGGCGGCTGCGGGCAAGGCTTTGTGTATGCCAAAGTCGCCATCTTGCCAGGGCGTAGTGATGCCATCAAAGCGCAGCTTGGAGCAAGTGTGCTTGGCGCACTAAAATTTGTGCTTGATGAAGATAACCTTGGCGTACAGTATGGCGTAGAAGTCATTGATTTATCAGAACATTATTTTAAATTATAAGTAATTTTTGATGAGTGTCATCACATCGACGGACGCCAGTGCAGCGCTGCTAAAACTTCCCCTAAGCAATAAAACTGTGCTACAATAGGCTCATTTAAAATCATAAAAAAGAGAGCAACATGTTTCAATTACATCCAACCCTTGCTAAGGATACTTTTTTGGTGGGGGATTTTCCATTATCCACGGTGCGCCTGATGAATGACTGTCAGTTCCCGTGGCTGATCTTGGTGCCGCGCGTCTCTGGCATTAAAGAGATCTATGAGCTTAGCCAAGCCGATCAAGTGCAGTTTTTGCGCGAATCAAGCTGGGTATCTAGCCAAATGGCAAAAATTTTTGGCGCTGACAAAATGAATGTCGCTGCCCTTGGCAATCAAGTGCCGCAGCTGCACTTTCATCACATCGTCCGCTATCAAAACGATGTGGCTTGGCCAAATCCTGTCTGGGGGCGCCCTGCCATTCCTTATACTGGCGAGGTCTTAACTCACATGCAACAAACTTTGATGATGGCATTGCGCGGTCATCACGAGATGCCTTTTGATTGGAAGATGGATGTATAATTTATAAGTAGTTATTTTATTTAACATATAAACCCTGTCTGTGTGGCAGGGTTTTGTTGTTTTATATACAGATTTGGTCAAGTTGAATGCGATCTTGAAAGCTGACTTTCAAATCATCCTCGAAGTATGCATCGGATTGGCATGGTGTTCAGCCATCATCTGGGGTATAATGACAGCTTAACTTGCAATGCAAGATGACAGAGCGATCGGGGGAGAGATGGCCGCGCCAAAATTATATCTACTGACCAATGATGATGAGATTAATACCTTGCTTGAAAAGCTCGAGCGAGTGTTTGATACGGGCGCGGTGTCTTTATTGCAAGTGCGCCGCAAATCAACGCTAAAGCTGTATGATCTGGCGACGGTGTATCGTGAAGCTGAGCTGATCGTAAGCCTTGCTAATGACTATGACATCGATGTGGTGATGAATGATGATCTGGAGCTGGCCTCGCATTTTGGCACAGGGCTGCACTTGGGTCAGCGCGATGGCAGTGTACGAGTTGCGCGCGAGATTTTGGGGGATGATGTGGTGATCGGGCGCACTTGTCACACTGACATCGCTTTATTTAAACAAGCGCGCAAAGAGGGGGCGACTTATGGGGCGATGGGTACAGCCTTTGCATCGATCACCAAGCCTCGCGCCAGCATCATCCCTCGCGAGACGCTTACCAAAGCCAGTGAGTTTGATTTTCCGCTGTGCATCATCGGCGGCATTGCTTTGGATAATGTGCTACAGCTGCGCGATGAGCTGCAAGGCGCACGCGTCGAGTACATCGCCGTGACAGCCGATATCATGGGACATTCGGTCGATACGATCGCTGATAAATGCCGTGCTTGGCAACAAAAACTAAATAATTGGTAGTATGTGGTAAGTATCATGACACAAGATTTTGCGCCAGATTTGGGCGAGCTGCCGACGCAGGCGAATTATAAAAAAACGGTGAGCTGCTTAGGTGGTGCGGATTTGAGCTTTTGGCTGTCGCAGATTGCCCATCATGAAAATCGCTTGATCGTCATGGTGGCCAATACCCAAAATGAGCTCAATCAACTGGACACTGAACTGGCTTTTTTTGGGGTGAATGCTAAGGTTTTTCCCGATTGGGAGATCTTAGCTTATGATCAGCTATCTGTCCATCAAGACATCATCTCCGAGCGCATCGCACTGCTGACAAACATGCCAAAGTCAGGTGTGTTACTGGTTAGCGTACAGACATTGATGCAGCGCATCGCACCGCCATCTTGGTTAATCGGCCAGCATTTTGATTTAAAAGTCGGGGATAAATTTGATATCGGGCAAGAACGCGAGCGATTGACTCAAGCGGGTTACACTTACACTGACACGGTGTTTGAGCCCGGCGAATTTGCGGTTCGTGGCAGCATTATCGACATATTTGCCATCGGGCAGAGCCTGCCGTTTCGTCTGGACTTATTTGATGATGAAATTGAGACCATCAAATTTTTCGACCCTGAAACGCAGCGCACCCATACTGATTTAAGTTTAGAAAAATTAAAAAAAGATGCAGAATCTTCTTTGAATCTACATCAGCCACATAAGCTGCCTACACACGCCAAAATCGATCAATTTTCATTATTACCAGCCAAAGAATTTGCCCTAGAAGATGGCCGCGACCTGTTTCGCCAGAATTTCGCCAGTTTGTTTCCTGCTGCCAGTGCGCGTAAGATCGACCTGTATAATGATGTGATGGCAGGCATTGCGCCACAGGGTATTGAGTATTACGCACCGCTGTTTTTTGAGCTTGAGCAGTGGATGGCGATGGGCAGCCTGTTTTCTTATTTGCCAAAAGATGCGCTGATCATCAGCCATCACGACATGGCGATGCATCACCAAGAGCATTGGATGCAGATTCAGACGCGCCATCATTCACGCGCGCATGATGCACAGCTGCCGATTTTGCCGCCTGATTATTTATTTTTTCAAAATAATGAATTTCATCAAGCATTAAAGAATTATCCGCGCATTATCATCGAGCGTACCGATGATCCTAGTCTGCAATCGATGCCGATGCTTGAGCCGCCATCGTTGCCAATCAATCATCAAGCCCCCGAACCCTTGGCAGCACTCCTTGAATTTATCAAATCATCGACAATACCAGTGCTGCTGGTGGCCGAAAGCGCTGGTCGCCGTGAGATCATTCTTGAGCTATTAAAGGGTAAAATCACCACCGAACTGGTGTCGGATTTCGGGGAGTTTTTGGCCAAAAAACACCAATTTGATGGCTCAAAAATCGCCATCAGCGTCGCTGGGATTGAGCGCGGATTGTGGCTTGATACGCCTGATGGCTTTGTGGTAATCAGCGAGACGCAGATCTTTGGTCGTCAAGTACTCCAGACGCGCCGACGCCGTCAATCAAGCATCTCACAGGCGTTTTTGGTCAAATCAGTCACCGAGCTTGCCGAAGGGTCGCTTGTGGTGCATTTAGAACATGGTATTGGCCGTTATCAAGGCTTGATTGCACTGGATTTGGGCGAGGGTGAGCAAGAATTTATTCACCTAAAATACGCCGATGATGCCAGCATCTATGTGCCGATCACCAATCTGGCACTGATCGGCCGTTACAGTGGTACTGATTCTGAAGCAGTAGCGCTGTCAAAGATCGGCTCAGGCAAATGGGAGAAATCCAAACAAAAGGCGCTCGAGCAGATTCACGATGTTGCAGCAGAACTGCTCAATGTACAAGCGCGGCGCAATGCCAAATCTGGCATCAGCTTTGAGATTGATATGGCGCAATATGAACTGTTCGCCAGTCAGTTCGCTTTTGAAGAGACCATCGATCAGGCAGCCGCGATCGAAGCGGTGATGCATGATATGAAGCAGTCCAAGCCGATGGATCGCCTGATCTGTGGCGATGTTGGATTTGGCAAAACCGAAGTGGCGATGCGCGCGGCATTCATCGCGGTGCAGGCAGGCTATCAGGTCGCGGTGCTGGTGCCGACGACACTACTGGCAGGTCAGCATGAGGACAGTTTTTTGACGCGCTTTGCTGATTGGCCGATCCGTGTTGAGGGTTTGTCACGCTTTGGCAGCAAAAAGCATCATGATAAAGTCATCGAATCGCTGGCTGATGGCACGGTTGATATCGTCATCGGCACCCATAAGCTATTGCAAGATGAGGTGAAATTCAAACGCTTGGGTCTGATGATCATCGATGAAGAGCATCGATTTGGCGTACGCCATAAAGAGCGCATCAAAGCCATGCAAACAGACATTGACAGCCTATCGATGACAGCCACGCCCATACCACGAACGCTGAATATGGCGCTGTCGGGGATGCAGGATATTTCGATCATCGCCACACCGCCTGCGCGCCGATTGGCGATCAAGACTTTTTTATTACCAAAATCCGATGAAGTCATCAAAGAGGCGATTTTACGGGAGATTTTGCGCGGCGGTCAGGTGTATTATTTGCACAATGATGTCGCGAGCATCGAGGCGGCGGCTGACAGCTTGCGTGAGCTGATCTCTGAGGCTCGGGTGGCTGTGGCGCACGGGCAAATGCACGAGCGCGAGCTTGCGGCTGTGATGAATGATTTTTATCATAAAAAATTCAATGTCTTGGTCGCCAGTACCATCATCGAAACGGGCATCGATGTGCCAAATGCCAATACCATCATTATCCACCGCGCTGATAAATTTGGTATCGCGCAGTTGCATCAGCTGCGTGGACGCGTGGGACGAAGCCATCATCAGGCTTATTGTTATTTGATGGTACCATCCTTAAAAGGTCTGTCCTCCGACGCCAAAAAACGCCTCAATGCCATCACACGCGCCAATACACTGGGCGCAGGCTTTATGTTGGCATCTGAGGATTTGGAGATTCGTGGTGCAGGCGAGATTTTGGGTAAAGAACAATCAGGCAATATGCAGACCATCGGCTTTGGGCTATACATGGACATGCTTGAGCGTGCCACGCGTGCGATCAAACAGGGCAAAACCCCAAGTCTTGCCACGCCGCTGGATTTGGTGAGTGACATTAACATACACGCATCGGCGCTGATTCCAGATGAGTATATGGGTGATGTGCATGAGAGATTGGTTTTTTATAAAAGAATCAGTGGCTTAGATGAGGTAGATGAACTCATCGACATTCGCACTGAGATGATTGATCGGTTTGGCGCACTGCCAGATCAAACCCAAAACCTTTTTGCTGTACATCGCATTCGCATACGCGCCAAAAAACTTGGGATTACCAAAATTGATGCAGCTGAGCATACCATCACCATTGAGTTTCGCCCCGATACGCCGGTCGATGCTCTGGCGATCATCAAGCTGATTCAATCAGGCGGCGATTATCGAATGCAAGGCGCCACAGGTATCCGCTTTAATGCCAAAACTGCGATGCAGACCCAAGAACGCATTGATAAGGTCAATGAACTGCTGCTGTATTTTGAGGCGGCGATTACAGATGATAAAGGCGGTACGGACTAACAGGCGGCTGCCAATCTTGAGCGATTAAAACCAATCTTCCAATAAAAAAATGCCCGTTCTGACCTCTGCTGTATTGGGTGGGGCGGGTCGATTTTTTTGGGGTAGCGTTGGTTTATTGGTAGCGACCGACTGTTTGGCAGACAGGCTGCTTGGGGGCTGTGCGCCATCGATGAGCTTGACGGGTAGGGGGCTTTTGGCCAGCTGAATATGTTGACAACCAGTCAAGCACAGCACCAAAAACACCCATAGCCAGTGCATAAAGGCAGTGCGCATCGATCAATTTGACCAGATCGGATCGCGGACAGTACCTGAGCTTAAGATCGTGCGCGATGCATTGCTGGTCAGGCTGCGTACCACCAAGCGGCTTTGATTGCCTTGGCTTGCGGCATAGACGATGCTGTTGCCCGAAGGGGAGAAGCTGGCTGAGACCTCTGTTCCAGGCACAGCAAAGCTTTGCTGTACGCGACCTTGAGGGCTTGCGATCACAATGCGACCTGAGGTGACATAGACCAATTTTGAGCCATCTAAGCTTAGGCGAGGGTTTGAGGCGCGAGCGGCGATCTGCTGGCTGCGGCCGCTATTAAAATCATAGCGTTGTAGGCTTTGGCTGCGCGTGCCATGATCGGCAGTATAGATAAAGCCTGAGCCATCAGGCAGATAATTTGGAGAGTTCTCAGCGCCACTTAGATTGGTGATGCGCTCCAGACGATTGGCGTTTAGATGTAGCCGATAGATGTTTGGGTTATTATTTTCATGACTGCCTGAAAATAACAGACTTGTGCCATCAGGCGAAAAGCTTGGCGCCAAATTATGTCCCCAAAACGGGGTCACAAGCTGTGGCTGACCGCCAGACACCGAAATCACGCGTATGACTGGCAGTCCTTGATTGGCTTGGGTGCTATAAGCAATCTGTGTACCATCTTTTGAAAATACAGGCGTCATGATCGAGCCTGAGACGGTGTCTAGCGTGCGAATGGTTTGGCCGCTGACATCCATGATTTTTAGGCTGGAAGTCTTGTTGGTGGGTGAGCCGCTTTCTTCGACATAAGCGATCACGCCAGTCAGATCCGAGGTGTTGCCAGTGATGGCTTGGAAGATCTGATCACTGACTTTGTGGGCGGCGGCGCGTTTGGCAGTGGGTGTGTTGTCACTGATCTGAGTTTGTTGGCTGCTGACAGTGCCAGTTTGGGTATTGATGATTTGATAATTAATGGCGACTTTATTGCCTGTGATTGAATGCACTTGTCCTAATACCACATGCTGATAGCCAGCATTGCGCCATTGGGTGAGGCTGCTTGTGATCTGTGCGCTGCTTTGGGTAAGCATCGGCAGATTTTGGCTGTTGGCACCCAGACCTGCACCATCTAACAGCGAGCTGATGGTGCCTGATAGTGCAGCATCACCAGCAAATGGCATAATCGCGACAGGTTTTTGGCTGGCAGCGACTTGTTTGGTGATCACCAATACTTCATCATCGCTCGCAGTCTGATTGGCGTGGGCTGTGATGGCAGCTGTGCTGAGTGCGATGATCAGTGATTGGGTGAATACTTGGCTAAATGTTGAGGGCTTGATGGTTTTCATAACATGCTCTTATTAAAATAGGGTGAATTTTGATGCATGGCTTGCTCGGCTGTATTCTTAAAACTCATCAGCAGAGTCACTGCTGCTGGGTGCGCTGATCAGCTGTTCGGTGGTAAACTGCATTTTGATGCTGTTTCTTATGCCTGCCAATTCTGTAAAGGGGGCAGCTGCATGCACCGACGCGGTCACTGATTCGCGCAAATCGGGATGACCACCGCCAAAGCTGATGCCAGTGACATTGCCTTGATCATCAAGATTGACCTGAAAACTGATGGTCTGATTTGGCTGATTGGGATAGCGTTTCCAGATGCTCTCGATGCGGCTTCTGACTGAGGCCAATGCGCTGTTAATCTCAGCACGCGATGGCTGTCTGCTTGGCTCAGCGCCGCCAGCAGCAGCGCTCTCGGCCTCGGCAAATACGCCATCAATGCTGTTTGAGGGCTCGCTGATGGTGTCATTGGACAGCATCGGATCAAAGCTTGGCTCAAACAACGATGGCTGGCTATTTGCGATCTGTGTTGATGAGTGTCGCACGCGCGGCTGATCATAAGTGCGCTGGCTTTGGGCTTGGATCAGTGCTTGATCAACAGGTGTGATGGCTGTCGTGCTTTGCTTGGCATCGTGATGGGCTTTTAGCGCTTGACTGGCTGCGGCAAATTGCTCTTGGCTGGCCAATGTCGTCTGAATACCAGTATCAGTCTGTGGTGGCGAGATGATCGGTGCGCCGATGGCTACCAAGATGATCGCATGACCAAGTACGCTGGCCAAAATCGGCAGCGTCCAGACCGAACGATCGGCTGTCTGATCGGGCGTTTTGGCATGAGAAGGGGGATTTGGCATACTCACCTACTTAATTGGCCTGATCTTAGTTGGCAGATTCGCTCAATAAGCTGACTTGATTGATGCCAGCATTTTGGATCAATGCCATGATGCGCATGATCTGGCTGTACGGATTGTTGGCATCGGCATTGACCATCACTTGCAGGCGATCATTCTCGCTGTGCATTTGTCGGAGTAGAGCATCCAAGCCTTGATCGTCGATCGGAGCATCGATGGCGTTTTTGTGGCTGACAAACAGCTGACCATCAGCATTTAGGCTGACGATGACAGGCAGATCTTCACTTTGGGTGATGGGTTTTGTGTCTTCTTTGGGTAGCGATACCTCGACGCCTGTGCTGAGCATCGGCGCAGTGACCATAAAAATCACCAACAATACCAACATCACATCGATGTATGGCACGACATTCATCTCTGCAGTAAGCGGCTTGGTGCGTCGGGCGAAACGATTAGATGCCATAAGGATGCTCTTGTTCGGCGCTAAGTTGTGCTGACTGTACTGGGTGTGATGGCTTGGCAAATTTTTCGACCAAAGCGCTCATCAAGCTTTCGCCAAACAAGCTTCGATTCTCATACACACCATTGGCTTTGGCAGTAAAATAATTAAACGCCATCGTCGCAGGGATCGCAGCAAACAGACCCAATGCTGTCGCAATCAGCGCCTCGGCGATACTCGGTGCGACTGTGGCTAGACTCACCGAATCCGCCTGACCTAATCCGATGAACGCATTCATAATCCCCCAAACTGTGCCAAATAAGCCAATATAAGGTGATACTGAACCGATGGTTGCCAGTGTTGATAAACCTTTTTCTAATTTTACCTGCTCAGCACCCATCGCGGTGCGCAGACGACGCTCGATGATGTCAAGCTTTTTATCATTAGCCAAAGCCGCGTCTGTATGTGCCAAACCTTCATAAAAAATCGCCTCAAGGCCAGTGCGCTCGGTTTCTTGTTGCACCACAGACAGCTGCTTATCGATGTCATCACTCCAAAACCAAGCCTGAAATCTGTCATCAAAGCGCGATGCACCACCGATCTTGGTGGTTAGATGAAAAATAAGAATCCAGCTTAGGATGGAGAGCGCCAACAGCAGTGCCATCACGAGCTTGACCACCAAGCTGGCTTCTAAGATGAGGGAGATAAGACTGATCGATTCGTTCATGGTTAATTGACAGTTTGATTAAGAAATTGCCATCATTATACCACAAGTGAATTGATTTGCTAGATTTGAAATGCACAGAACATCGCCACTACCAGTCATGCGATTGTAGCTCGATGCGCAGTTTTTTGCGCGCTTTGGCCATCTCAAAGCGCTTTTTGGAGATCTCATCATGCAGCGCCAAAGGTGCGACTGCCACAGGTTTGCGCTGATCATCGACCGCCACCATGCTAAAATAGCAGCTGTTGGTGTGGCGTGTGGTGCGAGTCTGAATGTTTTCGGCCTCGACACGAATGCCGACTTCCATCGAGGTGGTGCCGACATGGTTGATGCGCGCAAAGAAAGTCACCAGCTCACCAACATAAATCGGCTCTTTGAAGATCACTTGATCCACCGACAAAGTCACCACATAGCCGCCAGCATAGCGACTGGCGCAGGCATAAGCGACTTGATCGAGTAGCTTTAGGATGGTGCCGCCATGCACATTGCCAGAAAAATTGGCCATATCAGGCGTCATCAATAGCGTCATCGTCAAATCGGTCGGCGCAATGTTAGGGGTGAGATTTTGTGTCATACAACTTCCTTGTGGTGCTCGCTCATCTTTTAGGGCTTGGATTTGATGAATAAATGTGTTAATCGATATGACAATCAACATCAATGGCTGTTCTTGCCATATCACTCAATACTCAGTGCAGTAAGCGAATGCTGCTGATCGGCATGATGATTTGGCTTTTAGTATAAAAACTGTCCGCGATGCTGTACAGTGGACATTTTGTACTGATCGGTCAGTGGTGGAGGATGTGATTCAGTGATGGGATCTTATAGGCAATTTAAAGGCAATTTGGTGGTTTTGGCAGTCCGGCAATGCGATTGACATGACGAGCCACCAGACCTGTGTTAAACAATGCTTGTAGTTTTTGATTATTAATATCAAGCTCAGGCAAGGTGTTCATCAGATGCTTAATCAATGGGCGAGTGGCAGGACTGTGATGATAAGTCTCAAAAAACGCACGAACTTGGGCTAAGATTTGATAGTGTTCATCGCTAAGCGATACATCAAGCGTATCTGCCAATGTCTGAGCGACGGCTGGTGTCCAGTCCAAATGATTGACCAAATGTCCATCATCATCAAGTAATAATGCTTGTTCTGTCATTGTATTATATATCTTAACTGAGTGTTTATCTTAAAAAGTCAGCACGGCATCATAGTCATCAAGCGCGGGCTGACCGATTGTCAATACCGCTTGAATGGCAGGACTTAGTTTGGTTGGTTCATCAGAAAATTCGTGATAAGCTTTTGGCAAATCATACAGCTCAAGCGATTGTACCATGCCATAGATGCGAGTAGATTCATCCATCAATACTGTTAAGCTATCCTTTCCAAATGATAACTGTACAGCATGGTCAAAAGTCGCCAAAGTGAACGCCAATGCAATGGCTTCATAGCTGATTAGCTCACTATCTGTGTTAATTTTTATTAAAAATTTCATAAAACCCCTAATACTGCACCACTTGTACGCCATCATCAATCAAGAGTGCCAACTCAGACAGTCCCACAAGGCGAAACGGCGTGCGTAGATTGTCACCATCCAATCCATGGCGTTTGGCATTTTCACCATCGGTGATGCCCCGAGCGAGCGCCGTGCTGACACACACTGGTAAATCCAGCTGATATTGCTCTGATAAAGTCGCCCAGCCATCGCTAATACTTAGCACATCGGCAGTCTGCCACATCAGGCGATTGGCGGTATAAGCGCCATCACCATAAAAAAATACCGACACCATCTCACCTTGTGACAATCGTGCTTTGGCATCTGCCAAGGCAAGCTTGGCTTGGTGGGTGTGTGGCGATGCACTGACTAATATTAGAATTTTTGATATGGACATAAGATAATATGATATAATAGAATTGTGATCAGGTTTTATCAGAAATAATCAAAGCTTTGACTTATTATAACGCAAAATTTGGTGTAAAATAAGTTGAATTTGGATTTTGTGCTACAAGGGTGTAGCTTTGAGATGGTCGTCATGAGTTCATTTGATTTTATCCCTAATAAAGAGCAGCTGGATATTTTGGCGCTTGCCAGTCCGTTTGCATTGCAGATTTATCAAAAACACACACAGCGTGCTGAAGCATTTTTGGGTGAGTTTGGCTTTGGCACACCGATGACTCGAGCTGATTTTGATGGGTTAGTACGACGATTTGTCGGACTTGGCACGACCAATTACCTAGATAGTATCAATGAAGAGATGGTGATGCAGGGGCTTCGTGAACTGCGTCGTTTTTTGATGCTCAAATGGATTTGGCAAGATGCGCTGGCTGTGATTACACTTGAAGATTTAACCCGTGAGCTGTCTGATTTTGCCGATAGTTGTATCAGTTTTTCAAAAGATTTTGTTTATTATAAATTAACCAATCGCTATGGCGATCCGATCATCCGTCGTAAGACTAAGCAGCTCAAAGATGAGCTTGCCATCATTGCCATGGGTAAACTTGGTGCACGAGAGTTGAATTTATCCAGTGACATTGATTTGATTTTTGTGCATATTGATAATGGCGATACCGATGGTAAAAAGTGTATCGACAGCCATAAATTCATGCGTGATTTGGGTCGTGGGGTGATCAAGCTGCTTGATGAGAATACCGAACATGGTTTTGTGTTCCGTGTTGATATGCGTCTGCGTCCGTGGGGTGATGGCTCGCCTTTGGTGCTGCATTTACAAGCATTAGAAAAATATTTTAATCAGCATGGGCGAACTTGGGAGCGGTTTGCTTGGCTAAAAGCTCGTGTGGTCAATGACATCAGTGATGAGTTTGCCACACAATTACGCCAAATTACTAAAAACTTTGTTCATCGTTATTATATTGACTACAGTGCCTTTAGCGCACTTCGTGAAATGAAAGCGATGATTATCAATCAGCAAACCCAGCGTCAGGATCTTGACAATGTCAAACTTGGCGTGGGCGGTATTCGTGATATTGAGTTTATTGTACAAGCGTTTGCACTGATTTATGGTGGGCATCATGTGCGGATTGCTGAGCATCCTGCGTGTCTTGAGTGTATGCAGGTGCTGACTGAGCTTGGTTATATCGATGCCGAAGAAAGCAAGCAGTTATCATCGGCGTATCGTTTTTTGCGTCGGCTTGAGCATGCCATCCAAGCACGCCATGACCATCAGACCCAAAGGCTGCCAAGTGATGCTGATGAGCTTTTGGCGATTGCTCAGACGCTTGGTTTTGAGTCGGTGTCGTCGTTCCGCTCTGTACTTGATGCACATCGCCAAAATGTCAGCCGACCGTTTGGGCGTATGGTGACCGACCGCCAATCGCCCAAGCAAGAAAGCCTAAACGCTGAGCAAATCGGTGAATCACTGCATGAGACTTTGGGCGATGATGCGATGGCGCAGCTTGATGAGTTTATGAACTCAAGACTGGTTGGCTCGCTTGATGATGTCTCAAAAGAGCGACTGACCCAAGCTTATCCGATTATTTTGCACGCATTATTGACCCATGCGCAGATGGATGGTGTGCAGTCTGCGATGATGGCACTGCCACGACTGATTGCATTGCTTGAAGCGATTTGTCGCCGCTCGATTTATCTGATAATGCTGACCGAAAATCCTGATGCCACCGTGCGACTGATCCCGATGCTATCAGCCAGTCCTTGGATTGCCAAAGAGCTGGCGCATTATCCTGTACTGCTCGATACTTTCTTACAAAAACGCTATCTGCATCTGCCGGATAAGAGTGAGCTGACCGATATTTTACGCCAAAGCCTGCTTCGTGTTGAGCCTTTTGATGATGAAGGGTATTTGTCAGCCATTCGCCTATTTAAAAAGACACAAGTATTGGCAGTGGCAACCGCTGATGTGCTAGGGCTTCGCCATATCATGAAGGTGTCAGATAGCCTGACATTTATCGCTGAAGTGGTGCTTGAGTCGGCACTGTATCGAGCCTTTGATGAGCTGACGGCAAAACATGGTTTTCCATTACTTCAAAATGGCGAGCGTGCCGATGTCGATGACTGTGGCTTTGCCATCGTCGGCTATGGCAAGCTTGGCGGGCTTGAGATGAGTTATGCGTCTGATTTGGACTTGGTATTTTTGCACCGCATTGATGAAAAGGACGAAACTGATGGCGAGAAGCCGATCAGTGGCATGAAATTTGCCGCGCGTCTGGTGCAAAAACTGATGACTTATCTGGCCACCCAGACTCGCGATGGCCGTGCTTATGAGATTGACACGCGCTTGCGTCCGTCGGGTAATGCTGGCGTTGCGGTGATCTCGACCCATGCCTTTGAGATGTATCAAAACGAAAAGGCTTGGGCATGGGAGCATCAGGCTTTGGTGCGCGCGCGTGGCATCGTTGGTGATGATCAGGTGTTGGCAGAATTTGATCAGATTCGCAAAAAAATCCTGACCCAGCAGCGAAATCCAGAACAAGTGCGCAGCGATGTGATTGAGATGCGCCAAAAAATGCAAACCCATTTGGGTACTAAGACCAGCAGCCGTGATGGCGATCATGAGCAGTTTCATCTTAAGCAAGATTTTGGCGGTTTGGTGGATATTGAATTTTTGGCACAATATATGGTGCTAAGTCAGTCGCATGAGTATCCGACATTGGCGATTTGGCCAGACAATGTGCGTATTTTTGAGGAAGTCGAAAAAACAGGTATCTGGGAGAGTTATCGCTGTCAGAAGCTGACAGAAGCCTATCTGCGACTGCGCAAAAAGACCCATGAGCTGGCCTTATCTGAACAAACGACCATCGTCGATGATGATGAATGGCATGAGCTGCGTGACTTTGTACGCCAAGTTTGGCAAGATGTGCTGCTTGGCTAATTGGTTTATCATAAAAAAGTGATCAGGCCATCCTAAAAGCATTTTATTATTTTATCGCATCTGCTATAATCGCTTGAAATTTAACAAACTCAATTATGGAGTAACTTATGAGCATGGCAACCCAAGAAGGCAAAATGTGGCTCGATGGCGCATTGGTCGAACAGCCAGATGCCAAGGTGCATGTACTGACCCACAGCTTGCACTATGGCTTGGCGGTATTTGAAGGCGTCCGCGCTTACCAAACGCCAGATGGTCGCACGGCGATTTTTCGCCTACAAGAGCATACTGAGCGCTTACTAAATTCAGCCAAAATCTTTCAGCTAAACTGCACTTACAGCTTTGATGAGCTGTGCCAAGCCCAAAAAGATGTCGTGCGTCTGAATAACTTGGCTGCTGCCTACATCCGCCCATTGATCTGGGTTGGTTCTGAAAAACTGGGCATCGCCGCCAAAGACAACACCATCCACGCAGCTGTCGCGGCATGGCATTGGGGTGCGTATCTGGGCGAAGATGGTATCAAAAACGGTATCCGTGTCAAAACTTCAAGCTACACGCACCATCATCCAAATGTCACCATGTGTAAAGCCAAAGCGGCCAGCAACTATCCTGTTTCTATCCTAGCCAACCAAGAAGTGACCCGTAATGGCTATGATGAAGCGATCTTGATGGATCCACAAGGTTATGTGTGTCAAGGCTCTGGCGAAAACCTATTTTTGGTAAAAAATGGCGAGCTACACACGCCTGATTTGGCAGGTGGTGCGCTGGACGGCATCACGCGTCGCACGATCATCCAGTTTGCCCAAGATCTTGGCATCAAGGTCGTTGAGCGTCGCATCACTCGTGATGAGTTCTATTTGGCAGATGAAATTTTTATGACTGGTACGGCGGCAGAAGTGACGCCAATCCGTGAATATGATGATCGCACCATCGGTAACGGCGGTCGTGGCCCAATCACCGAAAAACTACAAACGCTATATTTCGATGTGGTGCAAGGTCGCAATGAGCAGTACAAGCACTGGCTGACCTTTGTGGATGAATAATCTGCAAAATCATTTGGCTTATAAGCGCTCAAATCCATGTAGGTTTGGGCGTTTTTTATGAGAATTTGTTATAATAAATCAAAAGGAGTGATGATGAGCGAAACTCAAGTATTTAATGAAGTATTATTGCCCAAGCCTGACTATCCTGAAGACTGGGAGTGCTGTGGTAGCGAGTGCGGGGATTATTGTGTGTATGAGATATACAGCCGTGAAAAGCAGGCGTATGATGAACAGCAAAAGCGCCATCAGGCATTTTTGGCTGCATTAACAGCAGCTGATGAATAATGCAGCGCTGTTAAACACCCACAAATCCTAATCAAAGCATCAGCCATAGCACTCAGGCGATGGCGATAGAGCTTAACAAGCGGACATAAAAAAACCTTGCAATCAGAGCAAGGTTTTAATATGGTGGGGTCGGAGAGACTCGAACTCTCACACCTCGCGGCGCTGGAACCTAAATCCAGTGCGTCTACCAATTCCGCCACGACCCCAAAAGGGATAAGCATTGCTGCTTTGTGGGCGCTATTATAGCAAATTTTTATGATTTGACAAGACTTTTTTTGAAAAATTTTGATTTATTTTTATTCGCTGGTGTATTTAAACAAATTGGCTTAAAAATGCTGGATTGGTGTTTAATAAAAATCTTAATCTAAGGCCTAAGCAGATTTAATCGAATCATAAACGCTGTTGTAAATTTGTTAATTGCCATTAAAAATTTATCCATATCATTATCATAGCGTTGAATGTCGCGGCTTTTACGGATATAATGACATCATCAATTGATAACGGCGTCCATCGGAGAGTAGTTCGATGGCGCGTTTTTTTATTATTCATAAGGTGATTATGAGACATTTTTTATTTGACATTATTTTCACTGTGATCTGCTTTGTGATAGCAGCATGGTGGGGCTACAGTCATGGTGGCGTTTCAGGCATGTTGATGGCGCTTGGCATCACCGCGATTTTGGCGATTATGGAGGTGTCATTATCCTTTGATAATGCGGTGGTGAACGCCTCTATTTTAAAGGGTTGGAATGATTTTTGGAAAAAGATTTTCTTAACTGTCGGTATTTTGATCGCGGTCTTTGGTATGCGTTTGGTATTTCCGATCGTCATCGTGGCAGTGACCGCCAATCTGGGCATGATGCAAGTCATCGACTTGGCACTCAATGATCCGACTAGATATGCCGAACATCTGAACGCGCATCATGCGGAGATTTCGGCATTTGGCGGCATGTTCTTGTTGTTGGTATTTTTAAAATTCATGTTTGGCGATAAAGATGTGCATTGGTTCCGTTGGCTAGAGTCGCGGTTGGTGCGCTTTAGCAAAGTCGATGCGATGAGTGTGTTTGTGGCATTGGTCGTCTTGATGGTTTCAATGACTTGGGTGGATGAAGCTAAGCAGGGCGTCGTACTGACCGCAGGCCTGTGGGGTATTTTGGTCTATTTGGGCGTGAGCGTGCTGTCGGCATTGCTTGAGGGTGAGAGCGATCCTGACGAGGTGGTTTATGACGCCAAAGGCAATGTGATCGTCAATACCGCAGGCGTATCACCGACGATCCTAAAAGGTGGGGTGGCAGGTTTCTTGTACCTAGAGGTGCTGGATGCGTCATTCAGTTTTGATGGTGTGATCGGTGCTTTTGCCATCACCAATGATGTGATCATCATCATGATTGGTCTTGCGATCGGTGCGATGTTTGTGCGTTCGATGACCATTTATTTGGTGGATAAAGGCACATTAAGCGAGTTCGTGTATTTGGAGCATGGTGCGCATTATGCCATCGGTGCTTTGGCGGTGATCATGCTGCTATCGACCAAATTCCATGTGCCTGAGATCATTACAGGCTTGATCGGTGTGGCTTTCATTGCGTTGTCATTGTATAATTCGGTGCAATATAATAAAAGAAACGCTGCTTGATTTGAGTGCTTATCCACTAAAAATGCCAGTTACATACTGGCATTTTTTATTGGTCAATGGATGGATGCTTAAAGTGTTTGTGTTTTAGTCGCCACAATACAGATCCACCACTTTACCGACGATAATGATGGCAGGGGCGCTGACACCTGATTCGGCTTGCTTGGCGACGATATTACTGAGTGTACCTGTCAAGACCGCTTGGTTTGGCAGACTGGCATTTGACACGATGGCGATCGGCAAATCACTTGGTAAGCCTGATCCGATCAGGCTATCGACAATCTTGGGCAGTGCGTGTAGCCCCATATAAAACACCAAAGTTTCATCAGGCTGATAGGCGCTTTTTAGGCCATCAAACGCTTCATGCGTCTTATAACATCCTGTCAAGAATCGCACCGAAGTCGCCACACCACGATGTGTCAGCGGAATGCCTGCACAGCTACCTGCCGCCAGTGCCGCCGTGATACCACTGACGACTTGATAAGGTATGCCTGAGGCTTGGCACGCCAGCATCTCTTCACCACCACGCCCAAAGACAAACGGATCACCACCTTTTAGGCGTAGCACTCGATGGCCCGCCTTGGCGAATTGCACCAATAACGCATTGATTTCATCTTGGGTTTTGGCGTGGTCGGTGCGTTTTTTGCCGACAAAGATTTTTTGGCTATCACGGCGACACAGATCGATGATTTCAGGTGATACCAATGCATCGTACAACACGACATCAGCCTGCTGCATCAGCCTTAGTGCCTTGAAAGTCAATAAATCAGGATCGCCTGCACCAGCACCGACGATATAGACTTCGCCACCTTGTTTGCCTTGGTCAATAAAGCTTTGGAGTTCATCGTCCAATGGGGCAATCTGACGATCCGCCAAGGCTCGCTCGAACACCGATTCCCAAAAATAGCGTCGCTCGGTGATGGTCGGCAAGGCATCTTTGACCTTGGCACGAAATTCACCGGCTTTGGCAGCAAGCTTACCGATACTGCTTGGCAAGCTGCTTTCAATCTTGGCTCGAATCAGTCGTGCCAATACAGGCGCTTTGCCATTACTAGACACACCAATCACCACAGGATCGCGATCGACAATGGCAGGAAAAATAAAATCACAAAGCTTGGGCGTATCAACAATATTGACAGCAATGCCACGAGCCTGACAATCACCATGCAGTGCGACATTCACCGCATGATCATCGGTGGCACCAATGACGATGGCAGGCTGATAAGTGTCTAGATCGCTTGGCTCATAGATTTTTTGATGATAAGTGACCGCATTTTGATTTAGAAATTGAATAAACTCTTCATCAAACTGCTTGGCAATCACCACCATGCGAGCCTGTGCCTTTGCCATCAATACCGCTTTACGGTGGGCGACATCACCACCACCGACGATCAGCACGGTTTTGTTATGTAGATTAAAAAATAACGGCAAAGTATTCATGGCAGCTCGCTTTTTTGTGGATTAGCTAAACAATGGCAAACGATTGACTGACTCGCCATTATAGCCTGTTGCAAGGTCGGTCAAGGTTTTGCTTAAGGTTGCGACTTGATCATCAGCCACGACAAAAGCATCAGCACCTGATTTGACGAAGTAATTGGCTTGATCCAAGGCAAACTCGCCTGCCACAATGATTTCACCAGTGTAGCCCTTATGACGAGCATGGCGAATTAGGCTAAACACACGGCCGTCTTTAAAGTCCGCCAAATAAAACAGTAGTGATTTTGGCAGTGCTGCCACATTCGCTTCGATCTCGTCAGGTGTGGTATCAGCATTCAAAGCTTGCGATACCACTGCTTCGTCAAGGGTGATGCTTTCGGTACGAGCATCTTTATATACTTTAGTTAGACTCATGATGATTCCTTATGCTTTATGATTGATTAGCTATAAACGGCGGCTTTGAACGGTGCGATACCCAATCGCTCAACCGCTTGAGCGAAGGTCTCGATATGCTCATCGCTTTCGATACGCTCGTTTTTATAGACATCAACGATGGTAGCAATCGTCTGCGCCACTTCATCAGCAGCGACCGCACGGCCTAGGATTTGACCAAGCTTAGCATTTTCGCCTGAATTGCCACCTAGGCTGATTTGATACCAATGCTCGCCTTTTTTATCGACGCCAAGAATACCAATATCACCTACATGATGGTGCGCACAAGCATTCATACAGCCTGACATATTTAGGCGAATATCACCCAAATCATACAGATAATCCAAGTCATTAAACTGCTTTTCGATCGATTCGGCGATATTATGCGTCGTGGCATTTGCCAAAGCACAATAATCAAAACCTGGGCAGACGATCATGTCTGTCAGCGTGCCGATATTGGCTCGAGCCAACTTCAAATCAACCAGTTTTTGCCATAGTGCATATAGGTCGGTGATTTTGACATCACCAAGCACAAGGTTTTGGTGATGCGTTGCACGGATTTCACCTAGGCTATATTCATCTGCCAAATCCGCCAAAACAAACATTTGCTGATCAGTGATATCACCGGCTGGTACATAAGCATCGCCCACCACACCCGCTTTTAGTGAAATTACCGCAGCACGGTAGCCGTTCACTTTATGGGCGACAGTGTTATGCTCATACCAGTTTTTAAAGTTGATATCGCCAAAAAATTCATCCAGCTTAGATTGTGCCTCCAGCGGATCGATTTGTTCATAATTTGGCGCGGTAAAATAGCTTTGCGCCTTCTCAAAATGTGCATCACTCAAGGTCAAATCACCATCTTTGAGCGATTGCCATTCCTCATCGACTTTTTGGGCAAAGACCTCTTTACCAAGGCTTTCGACTAGGATTTTGATACGCGCTTTATATTTATTATCACGGCGACCTTCTAGATTATACACACGCAAAATCGCATCCAGATACGACAACAGATGACGGCGTGGCAAAAATTCATTAATCACCTTACCAATGATTGGCGTACGGCCAAGACCGCCACCAACCAGCACTTCAAAGCCAATCTCACCATCACGCTCAACCAAATGCAGACCGATATCATGCACCTGAGTGGCTGCACGGTCAGCCTTAGTGCCAATCACAGCAATCTTAAATTTGCGTGGCAAAAAGGCAAATTCAGGATGAAAAGTACTCCACTGACGGATAATCTCGCAGTATGGGCGTGGGTCAGCAATCTCATCGGCGTGAATGCCTGAATACGGGTCGGTCGTCGTGTTACGGATACAGTTGCCTGATGTCTGAATGGCGTGCATCTGATTGGCAGCCAGCTTAGCAAGGATATCAGGCACTTCTTCTAGCTTCACCCAGTTTAGCTGTAGATTGGTACGAGTGGTAAAATGCCCATAGCCACGGTCATAATCACGGGCAATCTCAGCAAGTGTACGCAGCTGATTACTTGACATCAGACCATAAGGAATGGCAATGCGTAGCATCGGCGCATGACGCTGTACATACAGACCGTTTTGGAGACGAAGTGGCAAAAATTGCTCTTCTGGCAACTCACCTGCCAAAAAACGCTGGGTTTGGTCACGGAACTGAGCGACACGCTCATCCACCAGTTTTTGGTCAGCATAGCTGTATTGATACATGATAATTTTCCTTTGGCGTATGGCTAAATGAATTGAAACAACAGGATGTTTTTGGATTAAGAATTATATTGCATCATGTTAAGCGTTGAGCATAAAAAATTAAAATTCAAAAATGGAATATCGGTAGATGGTTTGGGGATATTGTAAATGAAAAAAACCCATGATTTGAAATAAACCATGGGTTTTATCGTAAGGCAATTAAGAATTCATCATCTTTCTTAATTCAGCTTCTAAGCCTCTGCTTTTTACTTCATGCAAATAAGCCGTTCTTGCCAAACCGGATTTAAACCTTGCCGCTCTCAGCAATTCCTGATCTGACATACAGCTTGCCTGATATCGATGATCCTCAAGTTCACCCAACTTTTTTTGCCCTGCTTCTGCAAGTTTACTAAAAAAACTCATAAAAAACTCCTGATTATTTTCGTGGAATGCCAGCATCTGAGCGTTTTGCTCGCCACTGACCATCTTGGTTTCTAGAACGGTTTTGACCTGCTGTTGGACCTGTTTTTACCACAGGACCACCTGTTTCTCTTGGTGATTTTGATGGATCTTTCTTTTCAGACATACTAACCTCATCTTTGCTTTGATTTATTACTATCAATTTTATTGGCTTGGTACTATATCTATTACCTTAACTATGTCCATTAAGCCAAATCATTAAAACAATCGATTAACTATTTACCTTCTTTTCTTAATCGATCAGCAGTTTCAGAGTGCATTTTGGCTTTGCCATAATGCTTTTTTGCCACAGCATAGTTATAACCTTCCTCACCGCTTTTTGCTCTCGCCCACGCTTTTTTGGCTTTGCCCTCATGAAAAGCAGCCAATTTATCATAAACTTCAGGTGATTTTGCCATAATTAACTCCTTTGCAATAAATCCGCTGTTGTTAAATTATAAATAATCAGATATATTACACAAATCCAATATCGACATTAGCTACCGTAAAAGTGGAATGGTTATGCAAACTCATGATAAAATTCGGCAATTAAGAGAATTAAAGAAAATTACACAAGAAGAATTTGCTGAAAAATTGTCAATGTCGCCCAGTGGTTACTCAAAAATAGAGCGTGGCGAGTCCAAATTAAATCTTGATAAATTACAAAAGATTGCAGATTTGCTTGCGGTCAGCATTGTTGATTTACTACCTACCGAAAGCAATATCATTCATAACTTAAATGGTGCTGTAAACTTTCAAGGCACTTACCATCAATACACTGGCAATAATCAAGAGGAAGTGACACGACTATTATTAATTATCGATCATCAAAAAGAACTTCTTCTACAAAAAGACAAAGAATTAGAAGCAAAAGATGAATTAATCAAGCTGTACAAAGCTCAACAAAATCATTAATTATAAAGACAATAAAAAANNTTTTTTATTGTCTTTATAAGGTAGGTTGTCACTCCGTCCCAAACTCACGGCGTTTTTTAGCAAAGAACCGATCCAGTCGATCCATCGCATCTTCAAGGTCAATCAGATTTGGCAAAAATACCACACGGAAATGATCTGGTTGATCCCAGTTAAAGCCTGTGCCTTGGACGATCAGCACCTTTTCTTCGATCAATAACTCCATCATAAATTTCATATCATTATCAATCGGATAGACATCACGATCAATCTTTGCAAAGCAATAAAACGCCCCTTGCGGTGTGGTACAGCTGATGCCTTTGATGGCGTTTAATCGCTGTACCGCCAAATCACGCTGTTTGCACAGTCTGCCTGTCGGTGCGGTCAAAGCCTGCATAGACTGATAGCCACCCATCGCTGTCTGAATGGCATATTGTGCTGGCACATTGGCACACAGACGCATACTGGCGAGCATGGTCAAGCCCTCAATAAAATCGGTGGCATGGTCTTTTTTGCCCGACAGCATCAGCCAGCCTGAGCGATAGCCTGCGATACGATGCGACTTGGATAAGCCGTTGAAAGTCAGCACCAAGCATTCATCAGTGATGGTACACATCGGCGTATGCACCGCACCATCGTACAAGATGCGGTCATAAATCTCATCCGCCATGATGACTAAGCCATATTTTTTGGCAAGATTGGCGATGCTGTGCAGCATCTCATCAGAGTACAGTGCGCCCGTTGGGTTATTTGGATTGATGATGACGATGCCTTTGGTGCGTGGGGTGATTTTACTTTCGATATCCGCCAAATCAGGCTGCCAATTATCATCTTCATTACAGCGATAATGCACTGCCGTACCGCCTGCCAGATTTGCTGCTGCCGTCCATAGTGGATAATCAGGCATCGGGATCAGCACCTCATCACCGTCATCAAGCAGTGCCTGCATGGTCATCACAATCAACTCACTCACGCCATTGCCGATATAGACATCCGCCACATCGGTCGCCGTCAACAATCCTTTGGCTTGATAATACTGCAAAATCGCCTTACGCGCTGCAAAAATCCCTTGTGAATCCGAATAACCCGACGCATCATTCAAATTCATCGCCACATCACGGACGATCTCATCTGGTGGCAATAGACCAAATGGTGCTGGATTGCCGATATTTAGCTTGATGATACGCTGACCTTCAGCCTCCATGCGTACAGCAGTCTGAAGCAGTTCACCACGAATATCGTAGCAGACATTGGCAAGTTTACTGGATTTTTTTAGGGGTTTTGGGGTGTCGGTAAGCATAGCAGTTTCCACAGGTTGTGTCGTTTGTAAATTTGGAGTCATCATCGGCGTACCCATTGGCGTGACGGCATCATCGCCCCGCAGCAAATAGCTTTCGCTCACGCCAAGCACTTGGGCAAGAATCGGCAATTTAGCACTGGCAATGCCATTTTTGCCACATTCCCAATTGGCAATCGCACCACGACTGACAGGCGAACCATACTCTCCCATCTTGATCGCCAGGCTTTCAGCAGACATACCGAGTGCCTTGCGACACTGTTTTAGGCGAAGACCTTGGGCTTGGGTACTGGTTAATGTGTCGTGACTGTCATTGTCTTGCAAAATTTGGCTCATAGCAACCATCGCTGATGAATGAATGGCAGTATTTTACGCCCATATTGGCCATTTTGCAAGTTATGCTTGTCAAATTTTTGTTACTTAGATAAATTTAGCAATGTGAATAATAAAAATGCAAGCTTTACTTGCAAAATAACTGAATTTTGGCAAATTTATAGCTTTTATCAAATGATCCATCGATTTTATGATACAATCAAAGCATTCATCATGCCAACCAGTGTGGCCGATGGTGTTTAACTTAATAAATACAATATACCCAATGAAGATTTAAGGATAATCATGAAAACCATTGACCAAGAGACTTTGTACACCATGACAGATGGTGATTGGCGAGAGCGACTTGATGAGCTGTCTTACTATGTGCTACGCCAAAAAGGCACGGAGCGGGCATTTACAGGCATTTATACCGATACCGAGACGGCAGGCACTTATCACTGTAAGGGCTGTCATGCGCCATTATTTAGTAGCGCGGCGAAGTTTCATTCTGGCTGTGGCTGGCCAAGCTTTGATCAGGTGATTGATAAACAAGCTGTCGATGAGACGTTGGATCTGTCGCATGGGATGCGTCGCATCGAAGTCACCTGCCATCACTGCGGTGGGCATCTGGGTCATGTCTTTGATGATAATTATGTCACCGATACTGGTCTGAGATACTGCATCAACTCAGCAGCAGTGGTTTTGGAGCCTGATGCTTGATGAGTGGGATTTTTGAGGTTAGCCTGATGTAAAAATTTGTCAAAAATTGTTGGATTTTTTGCAAAATTTTATATATAATAGCCAAAATCTACGACGAGCGAGTGATTATGAATACATCTAACTTTATCTTGGCATTTCAAGGGTAAGTTATTTGTATCAATCATTCGCTTTTTTGTGCGTGATTTTCCTACCATGAATGGTCTAGTGGCGAGCGATCGCCAAAAAATTTTATCCAAAATTTGGCTATTCTTAATATTTTTAGGCTAAAATATTTAAAATCTATAATAAATCCGGGGCAGATTCATGACAGCACAAGCAACCTTAAAAGCCGTATTGGCACTGGCAGACGGCACAATTTTTCGTGGTGTGAGCATCGGTGCCACAGGCGAAACTGTCGGTGAAGTGGTATTTAACACAGCGATGACAGGCTACCAAGAGATCTTAACCGACCCAAGCTATGCAGGACAAATGGTCACCTTGACCTATCCGCACATCGGCAACACGGGCTGTAACGATGAAGATCGTGAATCAGGTCGCATCCATAAGGTGTGGGCGACAGGATTGATCATTCGTGATTTGCCGCTACTGCACTCAAACTTTCGTGCCACAGGCTCGCTGTCAGATTATCTGATTGCCAATAATGTCGTAGCGATCGCTGACATTGACACTCGCAAGCTGACCACATTACTACGCACCACAGGTGCTCAAAATGGCTGCATCATGACAGCCGATAGCGATGGCAATATCGATGAAGCTCGTGCAATTGAGCTTGCCAAATCAGCACCATCGATGAAAGGTCAAGACCTTGCCAAGGTCTGCTGCGACCAAGAAGGCTACATCTGGACTGAAGGCTCATGGGAGCTTGCCAATGATGGCCGCAATGCTAAGACAACCGAGACCGGCGGCCGCTTCCGTAAGCTTGGCGAAGATATCGAGCACCGCTTTAATATCGTGGCTTATGACTTTGGTGTCAAAACCAACATCTTGCGTATGCTTGTCGATCGTGGCTGCCATGTCACTGTCGTACCTGCGACCACCCCTGTGGCTGAAGTACTAAAGCACAACCCAGATGGTATTTTCTTGTCAAACGGCCCTGGCGATCCTGAGCCATGTACTTATGCCATCGATGCGATTCGTCATATTATTAATGAGACCGCCATTCCAGTGTTTGGCATCTGCCTAGGTCATCAGCTATTGGCATTGGCAAGCGGGGCGAAGACCTTGAAGATGAAGTTTGGTCATCACGGGGCGAACCATCCAGTCCAAAACATCCTAGATGGCACGGTGATGATCACAAGCCAAAACCACGGTTTTGCGGTCGATGAATCAAGCCTACCTGCCAATGTGCGTGTGACACATCGCTCATTGTTTGATGGCTCAAACCAAGGCATCGAGCTGACCAATCGTCCTGCATTTAGCTTCCAAGGACATCCAGAAGCCAGCCCAGGCCCACATGATTGTGCGGTGCTGTTTGATCAATTTATTGAGCAGATGAGCGAGTTTAAGGGCTAGTTGGTCATGCAAGTGATTACCAGCCACGATGTATCTCGCCGTTGGGTGCTAGCACTGATGGCAGATGGGCAAGTACGCACCCGCCATCAGATTTATGCAGATACTGCCAAACTTGCCAACATCACCAAAGAAGAGATGGCAGCACCTTTGGCATCAGGTCAAAGCCGTGTCGAAAATTCTTTGGGCTGGGCAATTTCTAGCTTAACCAAAGCGGGCCTTCTTAAAAGAATTGCAAGAGCAACCTATCAAACTACGCCATTAGGTATTGTCAAAGCCAAAGAGTGGCGTGATTTGCAAGGTATTAGCGAAAAGCAATTTGTGGGTTTGGCTGATTGGGATAATTACCAAGCAGAAATCAAAGCCCGAAAAACACAGCAGAATCAAACCGATCATGTGGCAGTGAATCTGAACGATACTGATCTTGATGCCGAGATTGATTATGAGCAACAAGCCATCACAGCGGTGCAAGAGCTTGAAAACTTGTTGGCGGTGGATTTGCTTGAGCGACTTCGGACACAGACACCTGAATTTTTTGAAAAGGCGGTGATTCGCACTTTGCTTGCGATGGGTTATGGCGGTAAAGAAAATTTGTTTGAACATGTCGGTAAATCGCATGATGGCGGTATTGATGGCGTGATTAAGCAAGATCCGCTTGGCATCCAAAACATCTATATCCAAGCTAAACGCTATCATGATGGCAACACGATTGGTAGTAAAGAAATTCAGTCGTTCGTTGGTGCATTGCAAGGTCGTGGCGTTGAGCGAGGTGTATTTATTACCACATCATCATTTACCAAATCTGCTAAAGAGTATGCCGAAAAGCTATTGGGTAAGGTGGTGCTGATTGATGGTCAGAATTTGGTAACACTGATGATTCGCTACAAAGTTGGTATTCAGACCAAACAATTGCTTGAAATTTGTGAAATTGACGAAGATTTTTTTGAATAACTAGATTTAAAGATTTAACCAAAAGGGTAAGATTATGCCAAAACGCAATGATATTAAAAGTATCCTAATCATCGGTGCAGGCCCGATTGTCATCGGTCAAGCGTGTGAGTTTGACTACTCAGGCGCTCAAGCCTGTAAAGCCTTAAAAGAAGAGGGTTATCGAGTTATCCTAGTCAACTCAAACCCTGCAACCATCATGACTGACCCTGTGATGGCGGATGCAACTTACATTGAGCCGATCACTTGGCAGACTGTTGAGGGTATCATCGCCAAAGAGCGCCCAGATGCCATCTTGCCAACCATGGGCGGTCAAACTGCACTGAACTGTGCACTGGATTTGGATAAGCATGGTGTGCTTGCCAAATATGGCTGTGAACTGATTGGTGCGACCAAAGATGCCATCGAAAAAGCCGAAGACCGTGAGCTGTTTGACAAAGCCATGAAAAAAATCGGCCTAGAATGCCCACGCGCTGACATCGCTGAGACAATGGAAGAAGCACTTGAGATTCAAGCGCGCTTTGGTTTCCCTGTGATTATCCGTCCTTCATTTACCATGGGTGGCTCAGGTGGTGGTATTGCTTATAACCGTGATGAATTTATTGAAATTTGTGAGCGTGGCTTTGATCTATCACCAACGCATCAGCTGCTGATTGACGAAAGCTTGATCGGCTGGAAAGAGTATGAGATGGAAGTGGTGCGTGATAAGAACGACAACTGCATCATCGTCTGCTCAATCGAAAACTTCGATCCAATGGGTGTGCATACCGGCGACTCAATCACCGTTGCCCCAGCACAAACCTTGACTGATAAAGAATATCAGCTGATGCGTAATGCATCGATCGCTGTACTGCGTGAAATCGGTGTTGAGACTGGTGGCTCAAACGTGCAGTTTGGCATCAACCCTGCCAACGGTCGTATGGTGGTGATTGAGATGAACCCGCGTGTAAGCCGCTCATCGGCATTGGCATCCAAGGCAACGGGTTTCCCAATCGCCAAAATCGCTGCCAAATTGGCTGTGGGCTATACCCTAGATGAGCTAAAAAATGACATCACTGGTGGCAAAACGCCAGCAAGCTTTGAGCCATCGATTGACTATGTCGTGACCAAGATTCCACGCTTTAACTTCGAAAAATTCCCACAAGCGGAAAACACTTTGACCACTCAGATGAAATCGGTGGGTGAGGTGATGGCGATTGGTCGTAATTTCCAAGAATCGATGCAAAAAGCCTTGCGTGGCCTAGAAACGGGTGCGACTGGCTTTGATGAAATCATTGAGCTTGAAGGCAAATCAGCCGATGCCATCAATAGCGAAATCAAAAACAAGTTGTCTATTCCAACGCCCGATCGCATCTTCTATATCGCTGAAGCGTTCCGCCATGGTTTTGATTTGGATGCAGTTTATCAATACACCAAAATCGATCGTTGGTTCTTGGTGCAAATCGAAGACATCGTCAAAACCGAAAGCGAAATCAAATCACTGGGCTTTGGCGGCCTAAATGCCGACAATCTGCGTACCTTTAAACGCAAGGGTATGAGCGATCTTCGCATCGCAAACTTAATGGGTATCAGCCAAAAACAACTGCGTAAACAGCGTTGGGATCTTGGTGTTTATCCTGTGTATAAGCGTGTCGATACCTGCGCGGCAGAGTTTGAGACTTCAACTGCTTATATGTATTCAAGCTATGATGATGAATGCGAAGCACGCCCAAGTGATAAAGATAAAATCATGGTCATCGGCGGTGGCCCAAACCGTATCGGCCAAGGTATTGAGTTTGACTACTGCTGTGTGCACGCTGCACTTGCCATGCGTGAAGATGGCTATGAGACCATCATGGTGAACTGTAACCCAGAGACTGTCTCAACAGACTATGACACATCAGATCGCCTATACTTTGAGCCTGTGACGCTAGAAGATGTGCTTGAGATTATCCGCACCGAAAAACCAAAAGGCGTCATCGTGCAGTATGGTGGTCAGACACCATTGAAACTAGCTCGTGCATTAGAAGAAGCAGGTGCACCAATCATCGGCACAAGCCCTGATGCCATCGACCGTGCCGAAGACCGTGAACGCTTCCAGCGTATGCTGCATCAGCTAAACCTAAATCAGCCACCAAACGCACTGGCGACCAGCAGCGAAGACGGTATCGTCAAAGCACAATCTGTCGGTTATCCACTGGTTGTCCGTCCATCTTATGTCCTAGGTGGCCGTGCGATGGAAATCGTGTATAACGAAGATGAGCTCAAACGCTATCTGCGTGAGGCGGTACAAGCATCGAACGAAGCACCAGTACTACTAGATCGCTTCTTGGATGATGCCATCGAAGTGGATGTGGATTGTGTGTCTGATGGCAAAACCGTCGTCATCGGTGGTATCATGCAGCACATCGAACAAGCAGGCGTGCACTCAGGCGACTCAGCGTGTAGCTTGCCACCGTATTCATTGAGCAATGACATCCAAGATCAGATCCGTGAGCAGACGATCGCCATGGCAAAAGAGTTGGGTGTGGTCGGTCTGATGAATGTGCAATATGCGGTCAAAGATAACACTGTGTATATCCTAGAAGTGAACCCACGCGCGAGCCGTACAGTACCATTTGTCTCAAAATGTATCGGCACATCACTTGCCAAAGTCGCTGCCCGTTGTATGGCAGGCAAGAGCTTAGAAGAGCAGGGCTTTACCAGTGAAATCATCCCGACACATTATTCGGTCAAAGAAGCGGTATTCCCATTTGCCAAGTTCCCAGGTGTGGATCCAATCCTAAGCCCAGAGATGAAATCAACAGGTGAAGTGATGGGTGTGGGCAAGACCTTTGGCGAAGCATTCTACAAAGCTGTCATCGGCTCAAACGAACGCCTACCAGGCTTGCCGGTGGCAGGCGAAGTCAAAAAAGCCTTCTTGTCAGTGCGTGATAGTGATAAAAAACACCTGCCAGCCGTCGCCAAACAGCTGATTGACTATGGCTTTATTCTGGTCGCGACAGGCGGCACTCAGCAGGTATTGGCGGATGCAGGCATCGCTTGTGAGCGTATCAATAAGGTCAACGAAGGTCGTCCACACATTGTTGATATGCTAAAAAATGGTGAAATCCACTTGGTCATCAACACCACCGAAGGCAAGCAGGCTCAGGAAGATTCGTTCTTAATCCGTCGCAGCGCCCTACAAAACAAGGTGTTCTATGTGACCACGATGAGTGCTGCTCAAGCGGTGTGCATGGCGTACCAAGTCAAACTGCCATTTGATGTGTATAAGCTACAAGATTTGCATTCGGCATAATCCTAGCTGGTCTGACACCAAACACCGATTGTCATGTTGGCAGTCGGTGTTTTGTTTTAAACATCATTCGTCCGATTGCTTAGTACAATTAGCATACATAAAAGCCTTGCAATTTTATAAAAAGCAAGTACAATGGTATCAAATTTTAGTCAAAAAGCCTTGCCAGATGAAAGTTTGGCAAGCTTTTTTGCATTTGTTTTTTAAAAAAGGAATCTTTATGCAACGCTATCCAATGACTCCACAAGGACATCAAGCACTTGAAGAAGAGCTAAAACAGCTCAAAACTGTCGAACGCCCGCGCATCACCACTGCCATCGCTGAGGCTCGTGAGCATGGCGACCTAAAAGAAAATGCCGAATATCATGCCGCTCGTGAACAGCAAGGTCTGTGCGAAGCGCGTATCCGTGATATCGAAGCCAAGCTGGGCGGTGCACAAGTCATCGATCCAACCAAACTGCCACAAGATGGCCGCGTGGTGTTTGGCGTTACCGTTGAGCTTGAAAATCTTGATGATGGCGCTAAGCGTCGCTACAAGATCGTCGGCGATGATGAAGCGGATTTTAAATCAGGTAAAATCTCGGTCAACTCGCCAATCGCTCGCGGCTTGATTGGCAAATCAGAAGGTGATGAAGCCAAAATCCAGACGCCAAGCGGTGTCGCGGAATTTGAAATTCTTGAAGTGATTTACCAATAAAACTGATCAATCAAAAGGCGATATATGAAACATTTACACATGTTGGTCGCGGTCGTGACGATCTTGTTGTACCTTTATCAGGCTGTGCCGATTTTTACTGGCAAAAAAGCCAAGCGCTCGCCTGCATTTAGTGGCATGACGCATCTGGTCTATACCGTGCTGATGCTAACAGGTCTATGGCTATTTTGGCAGCTGTACCAAGTGGCAGGCGTGCAGCATTGGGCGATTGCCAAGTTGGTACTCTTAATCGTGGCGGTATCTGCCAACATCAAGGCGCTGCGCAATCAAGATCTGTCATTATCACAGGCCAAAGCTGGGATGCTGATCGCAGGTGTGGCTTATGCAGGTATTGTCTTTTTGACGGTTACTAAGCCGATGCTATAAGCAAGATCCGTGGCCGTCGATGTGCCATTGATGAAGACAAATTCGAGGCTGAATTTGTCTTTTTTTATTGGCTTAAAGGGATGAAATGTTTACAATTCTTTGCTTAAGATGACGGCTGGATTGTGCTACAATTATGCAATTTTTTTGACAAATTGTTTTATCATTTGAAATAATATTACAATTTATACACCGTTAATCATAATCCAACATGGGTTTAAAGGGTAAATATGCTAAGCTTAACCGCTGACAGCGTGCGTATGCAAGCAACTGCACGCAGCAAACAAGAGGCACTGTCGGTGCTTTGTGAGATTTTGGTGGCAGATGGTCTGACCACGCCAGGGTATTTACAAGGCCTAAAAGATCGTGAAAATCAGTCATCGACCTATCTGGGTCAAGGCATCGCCATTCCGCATGGTACACCAGATTCGCGCAGCAGCATCAAGAAAACTGGCGTCAGATTGGTGCATTTTTCCGATGGTGTTCAGTGGAATGATGCAGGCGATGTGGTGTATTTGGCGGTGGTGATCGCAGCACAGTCCGATGAGCATTTGCAGATTTTACAAAGTTTGACACGCGCTTTAAATGATGATATGGCCATCCAAATCCAGCAAGCCACCACAGCAGAGGCGCTCATCGAAGCTTTGGGCGCGACCAAAAAACCACTGCGACTGTCTGATGCGTTGATCATCACCGACAGTCTGGCAAGTGATGTCGATGAGCTGTATCTGCAAGCGGTGCAGCTACTCAAAAAACAAGGCGTGATCAGCTCGCTATTTTTGCCTAAGCATACACCCACACAGCTTAGCGATGCGGTGAGTGCAGTGATTTTAGAAGAGCAGCAGGGCATCCATCAGTCGGCATTGGCTATGGTGGCCAGTGCCAAGCAAGCTTTGGCGGTGATCACTGCCGAAAAATCTGTCGATCGCGCAGCACTGTCACAGCTATTGGATACACTGATGAGTCAGTCGCTTGCTGATGCGATTCGCCAAAAAGATACCCAATCCATCCTCCAGCTGCTTGGCATCCAAAATCAAGCCAACTGGCCATCAGCCTCCGTGGTGCTGGCCAATGATCACGGGCTGCATGCGCGTCCTGCGACCGCACTGGCGGCGCTGACCAAGCACATCGATGGCGAGATTAAGGTCGCGGTGGATGCTGGGGAGTATGTTTCTGCCAAGAGCTTGACGCGGCTTTTGTCATTGGGCGCCATCAAAGGGCAGACGCTGACTTTTATTGCAGAACCCGACACACAAGCAGCATCCAAGCTTGATGAGATTATTGATGCGGTGCGTTCAGGATTGGGCGAAAGTGTCAGCCCTGTTGTTAGCCATGACACGGATCAGACATCCGATGTATCAACTATAAATAACAGTATCGGCATCAAAACTGGTGTGCAACACAAAGCGATCAATGCCTCTCAAGGTTTGGCAGTCGGTGGGGCGCATATCATCAAGCCAGTGCGTTACCATTATCCGATGACTGCCCAATTTCCAGAAGCAGAAATGGCCAAACTACAAGAGGCAATCGCTGCCGTCAAGGCAGATCTGCAAGTGGTCATTAAAACCGCCAAAAATCCTCAGATCGCTGAGATTTTCGCCGCACATCTGGCATTACTAGACGATGATGAGATGTTGATGGGTGTCAAAGAGGGGCTGCAAGAAGGCTTATCAGCACCGGCAGCATGGCATGCGATGATCGAAGAGCTGGCATCAGCTCAGGCGGCGCTGGCAAATCAACTGCTGGCCGAGCGCGCTCAAGACTTGAAAGACATCGGCCAAAAGGTGCTATCAAAGCTTGTTGGTGAAACACAAGCAGCGCCACCTGATGCGCCTTATGTGCTAATCAAAGAAGATCTATTGCCATCTGATGTGGCCAATCTCGATCCAACCAGTGTGGCAGGTATCATCACTGCCGTCGGTGGAGCAAGCTCACACAGTGCCATCATTGCGCGTGCCTTGGGTATACCTGCACTGGTCGGTGCTGGTCAGTCGGTGCTGGAGATTCATGGTGGGACTTCGGTGCTGCTCGATGGCGGTGCTGGCTGGTTCGTCGTTGAGCCAAGTGATGAAATGATCGCTGAATGCCGCGAGATTCAGGCAGCGCGCCGTGAGATGATGCGCAAGGCGGCTTTGGTGGCCAAAGAGCCTGCAATTACCACCGATGGCCATCGTGTTGAGGTAGCAGCAAACCTAGGTAATGTCGCTGACACCGCCAATGCTGTCGCCAGTGGTGCTGAGGGTGTGGGTCTGTTGCGTACTGAGCTTGTGTTTATGTCGCACACCCAAATTCCTGATATCAAGACACAAGTGGCAGATTATGCACAAGTTTTTGAGGCTTTGGATGGTAAACCATTGGTGGTGCGTGTGCTTGACATTGGTGGGGATAAGGCCTTGCCGTATCTGCCGATGGCCGCCGAAGAAAACCCATTTTTGGGCTTGCGCGGCATTCGCTTGTTACTTGCCAAACCAGAGCTGCTGCGCGCACAGCTCACCGCCTTGATCGTGGCATCAGAGGGTCGTGATTTGCGCATCATGTTTCCGATGATTGGACGCATTGAGGAATTTTTTGCAGCCAAAGCGATCTTAGATGAGGTGTTGGTGCAGTATCCGCACGACCAATTGCAAGTGGGCATCATGCTTGAGGTGCCAAGCGCTGCAGTGATGGCGCATCAATTTGCCAAAGAAGTGGACTTTTTTAGCATCGGCACCAATGATTTGACCCAATATGTGCTGGCCATCGATCGCGGCCATCCTGTGATCTCAAAAGATGCTGATGGCCTGCATCCAAGCATTCTACAGCTGATCCATCAAGCTGTCACAGCAGCGCATCGTGAGGGCAAATGGGTGGGCGTTTGTGGTGAATTGGCGGCCGATCCTGATGCTGTGCCGCTATTGGTCGGTCTGGGTGTTGATGAGCTGTCAATGTCTGCCAAAAGCATCGCCATGACCAAGGCGATGATCCGTGAGATGCAGCACAGCCAAATGCAAGCGCTTGCCATGCAGGCTTTGGAATGCCAAACTGCCGAGCAAGTCCGCCAACTGGTCAAGCAGCTATGAAAAAAGTACTGTGTATCACCTTAAATCCAGCGCTGGATATGACCATCGCTGTCGATGGCCTAAAAATCGGCGAGGTTAATCGCGCAACCAGCACGCAGCTGGACGCTGCTGGCAAGGCTCTAAATTCTGCGCAGATCTTGGCTGATTTGGGTATTGATTGTGTCGCCAGTGGGTTTTTGGGACAACAAAACCAAGCAAGCTTTGTTCAATTATTTGCCGATCGTTGTACGCCTGCTGCCATCGAGGACCATTTTGTGCGTGTCGATGGCAATACGCGCACCAATATAAAGCTTGTCGATCATGGTACGACGACCGATGTCAATGGCAAGGGCTTTTGGGTTGCGGATGCAGATAAAACAAAACTGCTCCAAAAAGTTGGCCAACTGGCTGCTGCCTGTGATGCTGTACTGATTGCAGGCAGTCTGCCACAGGGTTTTGGTATGGATGATTTTCACCAACTGATTAATGTGGTGATGGCGGTCAATCCCAAGCTTGCGGTTGATGTCAGTGGTGAAGCCCTAAAAGCAGCCATGAGTTATCCGCTGTGGCTAATTAAGCCTAATAGCGATGAGCTGACTGAAGCATTTGGCATGGCGTGTCAGACACCTGATGAGCAGCGCGCGCTTTTGACAGCAGTGGGTGCAAGCATTGAGCATGTGGTCATCTCAATGGGTGAAAAAGGCGTGCATTGGTACACGCCACATACTGCTTATCATGCCACACCACCTAAAGTGACGGTAAAAAGCACAGTTGGTGCTGGCGATACTTTGGTGGCAGCCATGATCCAAGGGCTGCTAGGTGCAGACGAAGATGCACAAGTGCTGACCCAAGCTGTCGCGCTATCTGCGCATGCAGTGAGTATTGTTGGCTTTGGGGTGGCTGATCCTGAACGCTTGGCGACATTGATGGCTCAAGTCCAAATCAATCGAATTTAATTTATTAACGCGGTAATTATTATGCAAAATTTCCCTTCTTTGGTCGCCATCACTGTGGCAAGCGAATCAGCACATGCGCTGCTTATCGCCAAAAAATTAGCCAAAGTCTTACAAGCGCGCGGCATCACCACCGCCATCGATGAGCCTTTGGCAGGGGCGACGATGGTGACCATCGCTGACGAGGCGGCACATGACGCAGGCTCGATTCATCTTGCAGCGCACAAGCTTAATGGCGATGAATTTAGCGACAGCGACTATTTACAGAGCTTGTTTGCAGCGCCTAATACGGATGTTTTTAAGGTGACAGATCGGCCACTGCATTTTGTGGCGATTACCGCTTGCCCGACAGGCGTGGCGCATACCTTTATGGCAGCAGATGCATTGAAGCTGGGTGCTGAGCGTCGTGGCTACACCATTGATGTCGAAACTCAAGGCTCTGTGGGTGCTAAGAGCATTCTTAGCCAAGACAGCATTGATCGTGCCGATTTTGTGATTTTGGCGACAGATATTGAGGTGAATACTGACCGCTTTGTCGGCAAAAAGGTTTATCGCTGTGGCACAGGTGTGGCACTAAAGCAAACCGATAAAGCCTTTGATGACGCCATCGCTACCGCATCACCACTGAATGGCTCAAAAACTGCAAGCAGCGAACAGGCGGACAATACCCAAAAAGTAGGCGTGTATAAGCATCTGCTAACAGGTGTCTCTTATATGCTACCGATGGTGGTGGCAGGTGGTCTTTTAATTGCACTGTCTTTTGTTTTTGGGATTAAGGCGTTTGAGGTTGAAGGCTCATTGGCGGCAGCCTTGATGGGTACGGGTAAAGCGGCATTTGGTCTGATGGTACCGCTATTGGCAGGTTATATCGCTTATTCGATCGCTGATCGCCCTGGTCTTGCAGCAGGCTTGGTGGGTGGCGCACTGGCTGGCACACTGGGCGCAGGTTTTCTTGGCGGTATTGCAGCAGGTTTTTTGGCAGGTTATGTGTCGCTATTTCTTGCCAAAAAACTGCATCTGCCTGTGACGCTTGAAGCGCTTAAGCCGATTTTGATCATTCCGCTATTTAGTACGCTGATCGTTGGTCTAGCCATGTATTATGTCATCGGCACGCCTGTGGCTTATGTTTTGACGCAGATGGAGACTTTCCTTGCTAATATGGGTACGGCCAATGCTGTGATTCTTGGCATGATTTTGGCTGGTATGATGTGTGTGGATTTGGGTGGGCCGATTAATAAGGCGGCGTATGCGTTCTCGGTGGGTCTGTTGACATCAGAAAGCTATTTTCCGATGGCAGCAGCGATGGCAGGCGGTATGGTGCCTGCAATTGGCATCGGACTTGCGACCATTTTGGCAGCCAAAAAATTCACCGACAACGAACGCAGTGCTGGTAAAGCCGCGGTGGTATTGGGTGCGTGCTTTATCTCAGAGGGTGCGATTCCGTTTGCTGCCAAAGACCCTGTACGCGTCATTCCTTGCTGTATCGCAGGGGGTGTGCTGACTGGTGCATTGGTGGCACTATTTAACATCACTTTGGTGGCGCCACACGGTGGGGTGTTTGTGCTACTGATCCCAGGTGCGGTCAATCATGCCTTGATGTATCTGGTGGCCATCGGTGCTGGCAGTCTATTAACAGGCGTGGCCTATGCGCTGGTTAAGCCAAAACAGCTGCCTGAACTCAAAGTCGCCGCCTAAGCATTGGTGACGATCCATCAATGTTTTGGGACTGGATGAATTTGAGCAAAAAACATTGACAAAAAGATACAAAACCTGCCTGCTGGCGGGTTTTGTGTTTTTTATGAGCATGTTACAATAGGCGCATTTGTCGTAACACCTTAGCTCATCGACGACATTTTGGTGAATTGCTTGTGCTAACAGGTGATTTTGGTTAATGTTTTTAAACGGGAAGTGTATTGTGTATAGTGTGATCGGCGTATCTAGCCAAAAATCTATGAAACAATTTGGCTTGGTAATCAGTGCAGCAACCATGTGTGTATTGGCAGGATGTGCCAGCAAACCCACTTATAACAGCACCGCTGGCACAGGCGCCAGTGCATCAAGCACGCAGGTGATCACTGATAGCAAAGGCGTGCCAAATCGCTACCAAGTCAAGCAAGGCGACACCGTTAGCCGCATTGCGCAGCGATATAACTTGAACTGGCGCGAGATCGGCCAGCTCAATAACTTAAACAGTAGCTACACCATCTACACTGGCCAATGGCTAACACTATGGACGGGCAGCATCAGCACACGCGAGCGTGCCATCCGATCGGGCGCAACCCAAACCACAGTTCAAGCACCAAGACCTGCCAGCACTCCAAGTCGTCCTGCAGCTCAAACGCCAACACCCACGCCAACACCTCAACCAGTGGCAGCGCCAAGCGTCAGCGCCGAAGCACCATTTGCCACAGGCAGCTCAGGCGTGATGCAGTTCCGCTATCCTGTGGGCAACAGCAATCCTGTGGTGCGCCGCTTCGGTACGGCCACCGTCGCTGGATCGACCGTGACCAGCAACGGCATGTGGTTCTCAGGCAGAGAAGGGGATGCGATTAATGCCAGCAATTCAGGCACAGTCGTACAGGCTGATCGCAATATGGATGGCGCAAGCATCGTCATTCAGCATACCAATGGCTTTGTATCCAGCTATATCCACATCAAAGACGCACAAGTCAAAACCGGTGATACCGTTCGAACTGGCCAGCGCATCGCCAGTATGAAAAACCAAGCTGGCGGCTCAGCTTTATTTGAGTTTCGCATTGCCAGAAATGGCGTGTATGTCGATCCATTGACAGTATTAAAATAATCCGCGTGACGATGGCATCGATCACATCACCGCCCCAAGATCTGTGATCTTGGGGTTTTTGATATTTGTGATAAACAATAAAAAGCCCTCAAAATCTAGGCATGATTTTGAGGGCTTTGTCTTATTTGAACAAAAGGATTATTCAAATACTCGGATATAAGCACCAGAGCGCAGCTCTTGCAGCCAATCTTCTTGGGCTTGAGGTGCTTGGCGTGAGAATAAGAACTCACGCGCGGCAGAGCGGCGATACTGTTCGGTGACATCTCTTTGGCGGGTATTATCGATTTTTAGGATGTGCCAACCAAATTGTGAGCGAAATGGTGCAGAAAAGTCACCACGTTCGGTCTGCTTCATCATCGCCTCAAACTCAGGCACCATATCCCCTTCATTCACCCAGCCTAAGCTGCCACGCTGTGCTGCTGAGCCTGCATCATCAGAGTAGGTCGCGGCTAATGTGGCAAAATCAGCGCCTTGTTGTAACTCGCGGTACAGTGCATTGATCTTTTGTTCGGCCATCGCATTGCTTTGGCTGCCATCGACGCGTGCTAGGATGTGGCTGGTTTGCCATTCTGAGACGATTGTTTTGTCTTCCACTTTATTGATAAGCTTTACCACATCGATGCCATTAGCGGTCGCCATCGGTGCTGAGCTTTGGCCAACAGTCAAATTGGTTGCTTGGGCTAGGATCGTCGGTGGAATGCTGGTGGCTGGCAATAAGCCTGTATCCGCGCCTTGCAGAGCGAGCGCGTAATTTTGGCGTGAGCGGCTTAGCACTTGATCCAAAGATGCGCCAGCATCCAAGTCAGATTTGACGCGCTGAGCGACCGCTAGAGCTTGCTCGCGATTTTGATCTGTGGCATCGTTATTTAGATAGGGGACGCGAATGTGCAGCAGCTGATATTGATTTTGGTTTAGGCGTGCAGCTTCTGGACTTTTTAAGAAGGCATCGACTTGATCATCGCTGATGCGTACACGGCTTTGAACTTGATTTTGCCATAAAGCTTGCAGGGCGGCATCTTGGATCATTTGTTGGCGCAAGGCGGCATAGCTGCCAGCGCGTTCGGCATCCAGCTTGGTTTGTAGCTCAGATAGGCTGTTAAGACCTTGTGCGCGCGCGACTTGGAGCAGCTGTTGATTGATGACGGTGTCATTAGCGACCATGCCAGCGCGATTGATCAAACCTAATTGTAGCTTTTCATTGATCAGGCCATCAAGCGCCATCGCTTGCGCTTCGGCAGCTGTGACGCTTGAGCCAGTTTTGTTAAGCTCAGTCATCACGATCTCGGTGGCTGCTTTGAGTTCGCTTTTTAGGATGATCTCGTCATTGACCTTAGCTGCGATGCCATCGGTGCTATTTCCGCTGATGGAGGCTTGTGCAGTTAGGCTTAAGCAGCCAATCAGGGCGACAGCCAAAGTGTGGTTGAGAAATTTGCCTTGCATGAATGATCCTTAAAATATCTATAAATAACATGAAACCATCACACACTTCGATGGCCAAAAAGCAGCGCTGCCACAAGTGTGCTTTTAGTTAAACCACTTGAGAAGCGCCGTTCATCAAATTGCCTAAGTGTAGCACTTGCCACACCAATCGTCAAATACTGCTGACCTGACACCCAAAATAATGATAATCAGTTTACAAAATTAATAATATCAAGCAAAGTATCTTCATTATCCCAATGGCATAACGGGTCAAATCTTGGGCGGCTGATCATCAGTCAAGTCTTGAGCCAAATCGGCGGCAAGGCTTGGCGGTCAGTAAGCGCGCTGCCATGCCTGCTGAACTTGATCATATCCCAGCACGCGCTCGTTAAGCAGACGATTTAGTCGTCCGCCATTGGTGATGCCATTTAGGCGTACCTCGGCCATCACAGCGGTGTTCGGATCTTGATGTGGGTTGAAAGCATCGCGATAGCGTCGCGCGTAGATCGACAGACCATAACAGCAATCTTCATAATTAACCCCCATCAGCGAATCCATCACATAGTTTTGATGATAATCATATTGCACCTGACCCATCACACGCCAGCGATTATTGATCGGGAAAATCGCAGCAGCAGTATAGGCGGACAAAGGTGCTTGATTGATCGCGCGATTTTCTTTACGCTCGATGATGCCAAGATTAAATAACTTTTGGTCATCAGGCTGATAGCGCACTTGTGCCACAAAACTGTTTGGGTCGTAATTGGTGGCAAATGATCCTGAGGCATCGAGCCACAGATTTTGCTTAGGTTGCAGGCTTGCTTGCCAAGCCAAGCCTGAGCTTGTGCCACTGAAATTTTCGCTGTTATCAATACCGACACGGACATCATCAAGCAATATCTGTTCAGCCACGCCAGCCTCGATGCGCGTACGGCCTTGACCATCGACATAGCGATAGCTGATGGCGGGGGTGAGCGCGTGCAGATCTTGGATGCGATCATAGCCTAAGAACCAGCTGTTGGCCAGTAGCTGCTCGTAACTGAGCTGCCCCAAGGTAGTCTCAAAATTAGGGATGTTTTGTTGATCTTTAAATGGCGTGTAGGTGTAATGCAGTCGTGGTGTCAATACTTGATGGCCGCCTGCATCTTTAAATAAAAACGGAGCACCTGATTTTTCAAAGAACAGACCGCTATCAATGCTCACAGTCGGCGCAAAGACCGAATAGCTGCCATCTTGCTTGCTTAAGTTTTGATCAGCCAGACTGTCTTCATCATAACTGGTGTACAGATGCGACAAAGCAAGTTTGGGTGTGACATAGCCCCATGAACGCAACAGTGGATAGCTGGCGCTGATTTGGTTGAACATTCTGGCGCCGCTTTTTTCGGGTTCTGAGTTATCTGTGATGGTTTTTTTAAAATAAGCGGAGTTATGCACGCCGCTGATTTGTAAGCCCTCAGGCACGCCCATCCATGACTTTGGCAGGTGATAATTCACCGACAGCTGCGGCAGTCTGGCATAAGGGCGGTCTTTATCAGCAATCGGATTGCCATTGATGTCATAACCCTCCAATCGCTGAAAATCTTCAAAGCGCAAATCAGCTGATACATTTTCATCCAAGAAACTTGCGCCGATGCGTCGTGGTAGATTCAGCTTAGTGGTCTCAAGGCCCAGCGTATCAAAATCCGACAGATAATTGGCATCAGAGACATATTGATATTGTGCATAAGCATTGATCTTATCAAACTGCTTGGGTTGCCAGCGATGATCAAAGCGCACGCGGCTGCGATCTTCATCTTGATACTGGCGATCGCTTGGCAGATAAGAAGCAGTCAGCTCCCCTGAGCCATAATTTTCGGTCAAATAGCGAAACTCACCCGTCAGCATCGGATTGCGGTTGGTGAAAATGGTCGGGGTGATCGTAGCGTCATAATTGGGTGCCAAATTCAGATAATACGGTGTGCTGATCTCAAAGCTGTCTGATGAACCAAAGCCTGCACTCGGCAACAAAAAGCCTGATGCGCGGCGGTTATCAATTGGAAAATTAAAGTACGGCAAATAAAACACAGGCACTTCTTTGATGCGTAAAGTGGCGTTTTTTGCCACCGCGCGGCCAGTGTCGCTGTTAATATCAATGCTGCTGGCATCCAGATACCATTTGCGCTCTGTCGGTGGACAGGTGGTGAACATCACATCTTCAAGTTGATATTGGCTGTCACTGACTTTTTGCATCTGCCCAGCATAGCCGTGTGCATTGATGGCGGTACTGGCAAAGGCCACATCTTGGGCGCGCGCGGTCTTGCCATCAGTGCTGTACGCTAGATTTTCGGCGACACCGATGATGCCGGTGCTTGATTTGGCAGCTGGATCGTGACCATCGCTAAATTGTACTTGGCCTTGGGCGATGGCTTGGCCTGTGATCGTATCCAAAGTCACTTTATCGGCGATGACTTGCTGACCATTTTGTTCGACGATGACATTGCCTGATAGCTCAGCATAGGATGCAGCATCATAGTAGCCATAGTCTGCTTGGGCAAAGATGGTATCAGCTGGCAGTGGATTGCCATTGTCATCGATGCGTGCGATGCTGCTGCCTTGAGTTCTGGGCGCTTGGCTGATCGGCTGCACCCAGACGCCTTGACAGCGCGCATCTTGGCTGGGTTTGGCTTGATAATTCTCGGCAAGCTTGGCAAGACTTCGGCTTTTGGCGACGCCATTATCCATCCCTAGCTTTTCAGCGATCTGTTGACCCAGTGCAGGTTTGTCATCGTTTGGTGCAGCATCTTGACTCTGCACCACAAAATCATCCATCGCGGTGCTTGATGGCTGTGCTTGCGCCTGTGCTGCAGGCACTTCGTTTGCTTGAGATTGGGCATCGATGGCACTAAAATCAAAGCCATCAAAAGCATTGGCCTCAGCTGGCGTAGTGTCGGTCATCGGCTGAATATCGGCTGCCTGGGTGTCTGACAAAGTGGGCTTGGGCGCAATGTCAGTGGCCGTTTGAGCCTGAGCTGGCATTATAAAAGGCAGGCTGACTGCACCAAACAGCGCGCAGCGAATTGCCACAGCCAAATAAGTTTTTGGGGTGTGTTGGCTGACGGGCTGATCCAGACGAGTACGAGAGCAAATCACGATATGACCTTTTCAATATTAACGATACAATCAAATTTTGGCTATTTTACACCATTATCGTTGATGCGTGCGATTATTTTTTTTATCAAAGTGGTGAATGACTTGATGGTGATCATGATGCGTGTGATTTAATGGCTGTGCATTAAGATTATTGCAGTCCAAAACTAAAAACGTCATGCCAATCATGCTGATGTGATGTCTAAGGCTTAGGGGTTTTTAGGTGTTGAGTGGCAAGGATTTTTTGTAATTTTACTGGTGAAAATCGGCAAAATCCGCTAAACTACTGACAAATTTGGCGGTCATATGAGGCTGATTTTTTGATCATATGAGTTGATGGTTTGGTGTGAGTTGGGATTTGTTTTTGGCGTTGGTCATCAAATGGTGGGCAGCGCCACGATCCATGCGATAAAATTCCTTTGCCAATTGTATGACTTACCGCCCGATGGATTGCTTAACCTATATTAATTAAGAGATGAACTATGAATGATCTGCGCCATACTGAGATGATGAGCTTTTTAAATGCCAATTTGGCAGCGGGCTTTCGCGTTGAAAGTCTGCCAGGGGATGCCAGTTTTCGCCGTTATCACCGCATTCATTTACCAGTGATCGCTGAGATGGGTAAGGCTGAGATGACCTATCTTTTGATGGATGCACCCCCTGAAAAAGAAAGCGTCACCGAATTTGTGCATGTGGCGGACATCATGAGCGAGGTGGTGAATGTGCCTGACATCATCGCGCGTGACATTGAGCGTGGGTTTTTGTTATTACAAGACTTTGGCACAGTAGAATTTGCACATCTGATCCGTGATGATGCCAAGCATAAAGATGTGTATTATAGTCAAGCATTATCAACGCTTGCCTCATTGCACAGTCTGGATACGCATGTGGATTTGCCTATATATACCGATGACAAACTTCATCAAGAGATGGATTTGTTTGAGGCGTGGTTTTTGCCGTATGTCAATGTGTCGATGGATGATCATGCCAAAGCAGTTTGGCAGGCGCTAAAAGCACAGCTGATCACCGATATCGCCAAGCAGCCATCTGTGATTGTGCATCGTGATTATCACAGTCGCAATCTGATGGCCGATAAAGGCAGTGATGCGCTGGGCGTGATCGATTTTCAAGATGCGGTGATCGGTGCTTATACTTATGACTTGGTGAGTTTGGTGCGCGATGCTTATATCGATTATGACGAAAAATGGGTCGAAAAGCGCATTCTTGAGTTTTATGAATTGATCAATCCCAAAGTGGATTTTGGCAGCTTTATTGCCGAGACTAATGTCATGGGCGTGCAGCGTCATCTAAAGGTGCTGGGCATCTTTATCCGTCTGTCTGAGCGTGATGGCAAGCGCCGATATCTAAACGATATCCCCAAGGTGATACGCGATCTATTGACCGAGCTTGACTGGCTACAGGCGCATGGCGCAGCGCCTGTGTATGGCGAGTTTTTGCAGTGGCTGAATGCTGAAGTTCTGACGGCTTATCAGAATCGTTTTGCTAACAGCAAAGAGCAGGGAGCGTAAGATGATTCACCAAGCGATGATCTTGGCGGCGGGCAAAGGTACGCGCATGCGCCCACTGACGCTCACCACCCCAAAGCCGCTGATCGCTGTTGCTGATAAGCCCTTGATCATATGGCATATCGAGCGTCTGGCAGCAGCTGGCATCACGCACATTGTCCTAAATGCTGGCTATCTGTCTGATGTGCTGATTGAAGGGCTTGAGGCATTGAACCTGCCTGATCAGCTGGGCATCAGTCTTCAGATCTCGGTGGAGGCAGGCGAGCCTTTGGAGACAGCTGGCGGCATCAAATATGCTTTGGAGCAGGGTTTATTAAAAGATGAGTCGTTTATTTTGGTCAATGGCGATGTGTGGAGCGAGTGTGATTTTGCACCGCTGATGGCGCATCAGCTGGGTGATGATTTGGCGCACTTGCTGCTGGTGGATAATCCAGAACATCATCCATCGGGCGACTTTGAGTTGATCTCTGGACGCGTGCAGGCCAAAAGCGGTAAGGGTGATGCCTTAACTTTTGCTGGGATCAGTGTGATGTCGCCTAAGATCGTCGCTGATGTCGGCAGCCAAGAGGTCGCAGCATTGGCTCCGCGCCTAAAAGCTGCGATGGCCAAGGGGCAAGTCACAGGCGAGTATATGCAAAAGGCTTGGTTTGATGTTGGCACCCTTGAGCGTCTGGCGCAAGTCACCCAGTACATCAAAGACCAGCGCAGCTCATCTTAGGCAGGCGAGATTAGGACGATTGAGATAATTAATAAATATGAAATAAATCAATAACTTATAAAATTTTTTGCTATTTTTTCATATTTTATCTCAAAAAGTATTTGACACCTGCGTAAATTTCTATATAATACGCACCACAACGAACGAACACAGCAACGCACTGTAGCGTGTTTGGTTCTTGACTTAAAATGTGATACCTTGACACAGTATCAGTTTTCCAAATCGGAAAAGACATTTTAGGGTGGTTAGCTCAGTTGGTAGAGCATCTGCCTTACAAGCAGAGGGTCAGCGGTTCGATCCCGTTACCACCCACCACTATGCAGCGGTAGTTCAGTTGGTTAGAATACCGGCCTGTCACGCCGGGGGTCGCGGGTTCGAGCCCCGTCCGCTGCGCCATTTTCAAAGATCCCAAGCTTAATCGCTTGGGATTTTTTTTGTTGAAATTTTATCATAAAAACTTCTGCTGCCATCTTTATCCCTGATAAATTTTCGTATAAAATACAAATCAAATTTATCGCAACAACAGGGAATGATTATGAAACGAAGTCCTCTTACGCTTGCCATCTTGACAAGTCTTGCCATCACGACTGCCAGCATCACGCACGCAGCTCCGCTGTTACAGACGCATGGCGACTACAGCTATGCCAATCATCACAAAGCCAATGCTTATCTTGAGATCGATGTCAAAGCCTTTGAAGATAACATCACACGCCTACAAAATACGCTCAAAGATGACACCAAAATCTGCGCCATCATGAAGGCAGATGCCTATGGCAATGGCATTGATCTGCTTATGCCAAGTATCATCAAGCTGAATGTGCCGTGCATCGGCATTGCCAGCAATGAAGAGGCGCGTGTCGCTCGTGCGCACGGCTATCAAGGCACCATCATGCGCGTGCGTCTGGCCAGTGGCGATGAGGCTGAGGCGGCGCTAGAATACGGCATCACTGAGCTGACTGGCAGTTTACAGCACGCACAGGCGCTAAGTGCCATCGCCCAAAAGCATGGCAAAACCATCGAGTATCATCTGTCGCTGAATGCTGGTGGGATGGATCGCAACGGCATCGATGTGGATGGTGCATCAGGTCAGCGTGATGCCATCGCGATCACCAAACTGCCAAATCTGCGCATCACGGGCATCATGACGCATTATGCCAATGAAGATGTCGATTTCGTGCGTGAGCGCTTGGCAAAATTCAATGAACAAAGCCAGTGGCTGATCCAAGCGGCGAATCTTGATCGTAACAAGCTGACCTTGCATACCGCCAATTCTTTTGCCACGATCGCAGTGCCTGAGAGTCATCTGGACATGGTTCGCCCTGGTGGTCTGATCTATGGCGACACCATCGATGCCAAGCCTGCTTATAAGCCTATTATGAGCTTTAAGACCAAAGTTGCTTCTGTGCAGTTTTATCCTGCAGGGACAAGCGTTGGCTATGATGGCACCCATACCTTGATGCGTGATTCATATCTGGCCAATTTGCCATTTGGCTACTCTGATGGCTATCGCCGTGCGTTCACCAATAAAGGCGTGGTACTGATTGGTGGCATGCGTGCACCAGTACTTGGCAAGACCTCGATGAACACCACCATGGTGGATGTGACCGATATCATCGCCAAGCAGCCTGTCAGTATCAATGATGAGGTGGTCATCTATGGTGCGCAGGGCAATGCACGCATCGGCCAAGCTGAGATTGAGGATATCAATGAGGCATTGCTGGCCGATTTGTACACCATTTGGGGCAACTCAAATCCACGCCTAATCAAGCCCTAAGCCATCATCTGATGATACGGTACAGGTGGCTTTGGGCATCTAAGTTTATTTTAAATCATAAGCCGTGCATCAGCGCGGCTGCTACTTTTACTTTTGGGTGATAAATGATTGTTCGGGATAAATCAAACAGCCTTAAGCTTTTGTTCGTGTGGCGCGGTACCGTGCTGCCCAGAGTGCTGCCGACGATCTTGGGTATCGTGCTGTTGTCCTTGCTGTCTGGACTGTTGACCCGATACCATTGGTTTGATATCACTGCGGTGCCTGCAGTGGGTTTTACCATCTTTGGTGTGGTGATTTCGATCTTTTTAGGGTTTCGCAACACTGCCTGTTATGATCGCTGGTGGGAAGGGCGTAAGCTGTGGGGTGCGCTGATTGCCAATACGCGCCATCTGAGCCGTGACAGTCATTTTTTGCCAGCCAAAGACAGGCAAGTGCTGCTGTATCAGATGCTGATGTTTGTGGCGACGCTGCGAGATCGCTTGCGTGGCCAGCCCATTCACCGTGCGCAATTTGCTTACACTCAGATTGATGAGGCGCATTTGGATTGGCTTGATAACCAGATCAATGCCCCGCAGCGCGTGCTAGAGTCGATGCAGCAGCAGCTGATCGATGCCGTCAAACAAGGCCACATCAGTGATATTATTTATATGAGTATCCAAAAGCATGTGATTGAGATGGGCAATATCCAAGCTGGCTGTGATCGCATTCATGGCACACCATTGCCATTTCCGTATTCGGCGCTGCTGCATCGCGCGGTGTATTGTTTTTGTTGGATGCTGCCGTTTGGCTTACAGTCGGTGATGGGCTTATGGACGCCGCTGTTGGTTGGTTTTATTTGCTATTTATTGTTGGGTTTGGATGAATTGGCGCAGCAGCTAGAAGAGCCATTTGGGCGCGATCATCATGATCTGGCGCTCGATACCATGGTGCGCTTGATCGAGCGAGAGACTTTGATGTTAATGGATCGACCGCTGCCTGAGCCTTGGCGGATGGATAAGAACTTTAATTTTAGCTAAGTTTAGTTGTCATCTATAAATGCATTGAATCGTGATTTTGGATCACACATCACCAAACTGCGCTTGGCACAGCTTGATAAATTCGTGGCCAAATTTGCGAATTTCGCTGTCATCACGCACCGCAATCCAACTGGTAAAGCGACCAAAATAAGTCACAGGAATAGCAACCAAATCAGGATAATGCTTGGGCTGATACGCCATCTCGGCGATGATGCCGATGCCAAGGCCTGCCGAGACATAGGTACTGATCACATCCGAGTCAAGTGCCGCCAGTACAATATCAGGCGCAAAGCCTGCTGCCTCAAAGCTCTTGTCAATCGCACCACGACCAGTAAAGCCACCATGATAAGTGACAATCGGATAGCTTGCCAAAGTCGGCAAGTCAATGCCATCGACTTGATCGGCAAATACCGCCAGCTCATGATCTTTTGGGACGATGACCACATGCGACCAATCATAATAGCGATGACAGCGTAGGACATCATTATTCAACAGGGATTCAGTGGCGATGCCGATATCGGCTTGTCCACGGATCACCATCTGGGCGATGGTCTCAGGGTCGGCTTGCTGTAGCACGAGATTGACTTTATCAAATTTTTGGCGAAACTCTTTGACAATCTGCGGTAGCACATAGCGTGCTTGCGTGTGCGTCGTGGCAACTGTCAAAGTGCCTGCTTGAGCGTTATTAAAATCAAGGCTTAAATTTTCGATGGTGCGAATCTCAGCAAAAATCGCCTCAATGTGCGGCAATAATGCCTTGCCAATCGGCGTAAGTCCAGTCAGACGCTTGCCTTGACGAGTAAACACATCGGCCTTGAGCTGATTTTCTAGGGCGGCGATTTGCTTGGATAAGCTTGATTGGCTGGTGTGTAGTAGCTCAGCAGCTTGGCTGAGATTATAGCCATTGACCACGGTATGCCAAACGGTTTCTAGTTGCTTAAGCTGAATTTGCAAATGTCGCTGATTGATGACGATGTCAATTGCCATAACTGCCCTTGTGAATCAATAAATAAAAATAGTTAATCATACCGAATTTTTATAAAAAAAGGTAGGATAAAATGCAAAATTAATAACAAATCCATCAAAAATACGGTAAAATGTGGCCTTTATGAATTGACAAACCAGATTTGGCGTTACAATCATCGATAATGGCACCAAATCATGATGATGGGCTGGTAAACTATGAGCGGTACAAATATTGACCAATCGACGCAAGTCAGTGCATGGCAAGCGTTTACAAAGGCGTATTTTAATCCACAGGCATTGGCTTTGGCGTTTTTGGGCTTTGCAGCAGGCATTCCGATTTTGCTCGTGTTTTCAAGCCTAGGGCTTTGGCTGCGTGAGGCTGGGATTGATCGTGCGACCGTGACGATGTTTAGCTGGGCGGCATTAGGTTATTCGTTTAAGTTTATTTGGGCGCCGCTTGTGGATGCACTGCCGTTACCGATTCTGACTCGCCTGCTTGGCCGTCGTCGTGGTTGGCTGCTACTGACCCAAGTGATGATCATCACCGCACTGGTATTGATGGCGATGACCAATCCCCAAGGCAGTGAGCAGATGCTTGGTGTCATGGCGGCAGGGGCGGTGCTACTGGGTTTCTCATCAGCTTCACAAGATATTGTCATCGATGCCTATCGTATTGAGTCGGCACCAGCGGATATGCAGCCTGCTTTGTCAGCGACCTATGTGGCAGGTTACCGTGTGGGGATGATTGTCTCAGGTGCAGGGGCTTTGTATTTGGCGGACTTTTTTGGTTCGACGATGGAAGCTTATAATTATCTGGCTTGGCAAAAAACCTATCTGATCATGGCGGCAGTGATGCTCATCGGTGTGGCGACGACACTCATCATCCGTGAGCCAAAAGTTGCCATCAAGCCAATCACCAATGAGACCCGTGATTATCTGCGTTTGGTGCTGGTGTTTGTGCTGTCGGTGGTGGGCTTTATCATCACTTATCGTACGATAGGCGGTGTCTTGCCTGAGACCGAAAGCGTATTGGCAGGCTTTTTGTATGGCTGTGTGCAGTTTATCTTAAGCTTTGTGGCGTTTGCCGTGATTGGCTATGCACTGGTCAAAGCAGGCGTGGTCGCCCAATCGGTAGCGATGAAAACTTGGGTAGAGCCTGTGGCGGATTTTTTTGCTCGCTATGGCAAAAAAGCACTGTTACTGCTTGCCTTGATTGGTCTGTATCGTATCAGTGATGTGATTGCAGGGAATATTTCAAATATCTTTTATCAAGATTTGGGCTTTAGCAAGACCCAAATTGCTGATGCAGTCAAGGTCGTGGGCGTGGTCGCCAGTATCGGTGGCGGCTTTATCGGTGGTTGGCTTGCCCAAAAGATGAATATCATGAAAGCGATGAGTGTCGGTGCGATTTTGGCGTGCGTAACCAACTTGCTATTTATTCTGCTATTTATGACCCCGACTGTGCCGATGATGTACTTTGCAGTGATTACCGATAACTTGGCGGCAGGTCTGGCCAGTGCGGTATTTATCGCTTTCTTGTCGGCATTGACATCGATTCGCTTTACAGCGGTGCAGTATGCATTGTTCTCATCGTTGATGACATTGGCGCCGAAGCTGATTGGTGGCTACTCAGGTGCGATCGTCGATGCGACAAGTTATGCATTTTTCTTTGGCTTTACTTTCTTGGTTGGTGTGCCTGTACTGCTGTTGATTTATTTGGTCAATAAACATATCGACATCAGCGAGCCACAGATTGATAATTGATGATGGATGAATTAAGTATTTATAATCAGCTAAAACACCTGTCGATTGCACGCATTCGGCAGGTGTTTGCCAGTTGGCAGTCGCAGAATTTGCCACGTCATTGGTTGGATGGATGGCTACTTGCGGTGCTCAATCAGCCATCGGTATTTTTGATCACGGATTCGGATTATGTGCCAAGTGATGATGAAGTGATGCAGCTCAGTGGTGGCATCGCTCGGATGATGACTGGTGAGCCGCTGGCATATTTGACAGGGATGCAGGGGTTTTGGGGGCGTGAATTTATGGTCAATGCCCATACGCTGATTCCTAGGGCGGATACGGAGATTTTGATTGAGACGGTGCTGGATATTGTCAAGCAAGGCAGTATCGATACATCACCACGCATCCTAGATCTGGGCACGGGCACTGGTTGTATTGGCATTACTTTGGCGTTAGAATTAGCGTCATCATCGGTAGTGGCGGTGGATTATTCGCCGCAGGCTCTAGCGGTCGCCACAGATAACGCGCGTAGGCTTGGTGCGGACAACTGCACGCTGATACACTCTGATTGGTATGATAAGATTGATGGCGAATTTGACATCATCGTCAGCAATCCACCCTATATCGCCAAAGATGATGCACATATGGCATCACTGACACATGAGCCAGTCACTGCCTTGGTCGCCGATCAAGATGGCTTGGCAGATATCATTACCATCGCGCATGGTGTGCATCAGCACCTAAAAGCAGGTGGGCTGATCGTCATCGAGCATGGCTATGATCAGGGGCTGGCGGTGCGTGAGATTTTGAGTAGTGTAGGACTTAGCAATGTGCGGACACTTAAGGATTATGGCGATAATGACCGCATTACGCTTGGGTTTAGGCCTATCAGTGATTAATAGATAACATGACGACAACAAGCACAACAGACAGTTTAATCAGCACCCAAGCCAACCACCTAAGCGATGCTGAGCTGATGCGATATGCTCGCCAAATCTTGCTAGATGACTGGGATATCGATGCACAGTTACGGCTCAAAAACAGCCATGCCATCATCGTTGGTATGGGCGGACTTGGCTGCCCAATCGCGACGACACTGACCCGTGCAGGGATAGGTCGACTAAGTCTTATTGATCATGATGATATTGATGTCAGCAACTTACAAAGACAGTCCTTATATCACGATGCTGATATCGGCAAACCAAAAGCCATCGTCGCAAAGTCATCACTACATCAGCACAATCCACTGACGGATATTGTGTCAATCACTGAGCGATTGACACAGGATAATGTGCAGCAGCTGATTGTCGGTGCGGATTTGGTGATTGATTGTACGGATAATTTTGCAATTCGTGATTTATTAAACCAACTCTGCCGAGCAAATCACTTGCCATTATTATCTACATCCGCCATTGCTGAGACAGGACAGATTGCTCTATATACACAAGATACAGGCTGTTATCAGTGCGTATTTGGTGGTGATGCAGGTGATGAGATGACCTGTGCGACATCTGGCGTGCTGGCCAGTACTGTGGCAATCATCGGTGCGATGGCATCACAAATCGCACTGAGTTTTTTGGGTAGGGGCAATAATCCCATTGCCAATCAGCTATTGATTTGGCAGGGGCAATCAATGACGCTCAAGCACCTAAGCTATACCATCGATCCTGACTGTGCGGTTTGTAGCGGTGCTTGATTTTGGGTGTGAATACCATCATAATGCCACAGTACAATCGCTATTTGAATTATCGCATCAGTGCAATCACTGTTTATTACCATTACAAAATAATGACTTATGCAAAATAAATTTACCAAAAATCCATTACAATTCGCCAAAAAACAGCTAAATCTAGGTGTCAATATCCTATCTCGCCTACAAAAAACCGCCAGTGTCGCAGGCTTATCTGCCCTAAGAGTTGCCAAAGGCGATCAGATGGATGCACAGCTCTTGCGTGAAGCCTTTGAGCAGATGGGCGTGACTTATATCAAGCTTGGGCAGTTCATCGCCAGTACGCCATCGATTTTTCCGCGTGAATATGTGCTGGCATTTCAGGGCTGTCTGGATCAGACGACGCCAGTGCCATTTGCCAAGATTCGCTCGGTACTGATTGAAGAACTTGAGACCGATAGCCGTGGTTTGGGTGATATTTTTTCGTACATCGATCCTGTGCCACTGGCATCAGCAAGTATCGCACAGGTGCATAAGGCGGTGCTGGCAGACGGCAGACAAGTGGCACTCAAAGTGCAAAAACCTAATGTGGATACTGTGATGCACACAGACTTGAGCGTGCTGCATAGTGTGTTTTGGACGCTTGAAAAGCTTGTGCCAAATCTTAAGGCGGCCAATCTTGCGCCCATCGTCGATGAGATGCGTGCTCGGATGCTGGCTGAGACGGATTTTATCGCCGAAAGTCGCCATATTGAGCAGTTTTTGGCACATCTAAAACAAGTCGGTAACACCAAAGTCACCGCACCGACTGTGCATCATGCACTCTCCACCAAGCGTGTGCTGGTGATGGATCTGTTGATGGGTAAATCACTCATTGATGACAGTCTGATATGGGATGGCACAGCAGGACGAAACAGCAAGCAGATCATGAGTGATGTGCTGGATACTTGGTTCTTATCCTTGATGATGACGGGTGAGTTTCATGCTGATTTGCACGCAGGGAACCTGATGCTACTGGATGATGGGCGTATTGCCTTTTTGGATTTTGGATTGATGGGTCAAATTCAGCCGAGCAGTTTGCAGGCGTGCTTTGGTCTGGTACAGAGCCTGCAAATCAGTGATTATCGTGGCATGGCACAAGCGATGGTGAATATCGGCATGACGCATACAGCTGACAAGATGGATATTGATCGTCTGGCGAATGATTTGCACAAGATGCTTGGAAAAATCACGCCAAACACCCAGCCAACTACAAAAGCAGATGCTAATAACGACAGCCTAAATGCCATGATGCTAGAGATGGTGGAAATCGGCAAACGACACGGCATCCATTTCCCTAGAGATTTTGCACTGCTTGTCAAGCAGCTATTGTACTTTGATCGCTTTATGGTGACGCTTGCGCCTGATATGGAATTGTTTGAAGGTGAGCGTTTGGATTTGGTGAAGTTGAATTAACAAAATCTGCATCTTGATGGATTGGATATACCTAGTCTATCCAATCCATCACTCATTCATCCATCCAAGTCACGCCAACACTTGCAAATGCTCAATCAATACATCTGCCGTGCTTTAATAGACGCATCACAGTTGCGCCTATCAATCAGCCACTGGTGTTTGAATAAAATATCCAGCCCGCTCCATCTCGCCTGCAATGGCAAATAGGGTCTTTTCATCGTTGAGCCGTGCAATCATCTGCACACCAATCGGCAAGCCATCACGACTTAGACCCAAAGGCATACTCATCGCTGGCATGCCAGTGATATTGGCAAGCATGGTGAACGCTATCTTGGATTGTACAGGGTGGCTTAATTTTTCTACAATACCTGATTTGAGCAATAATTTACCAAATTTAAAAGGATTGCTAAGATTCATCATAAACTCATCCACAGGCTTTGGTGGCAGTTGTCCATGTGGCACAGCAGGTGTCGGCACGGTGGGGCAGAGTATGACATCGTAGTCCTGTAGTAGTTTATCCACTTGGTAACGCACGCTGTGCCAGCCTTGTTTGGCATTTAATAAATCCAGTACCGTCATAGATCTGCCAAACATGGCAAGATTTTGTGTTTGTGTCTCAAGGCTTGCAATCATCGCCTTGCCGTGCGTGCGCGCAATGTCATCTATCAAATACGCCGTGTGACAACCGACCACCACCAAAAAGTCCTGCCACAAACGCTCGATATCCACATCAGGCTCCGCTTCTTCAATGATATGCCCCATGTCCGCCAGTTGCTTGGCGGTGGTGTGAAGGCAGTCCATCACATCCTTATCAATCGGTGTATTGGCAACCAAGGGGCGTTGGTGCAGGGCGATTTTTAGGCGTTTGGGCGCTGTTTGGCTCGCCTGATAAAAACAGTCAGATGGCAATATAAAAGGCGCACCAAGCTCTGCACCGTTTAGTACATCCAGCATCATCGCACTGTCACGCACTGAGCGTGTGATGACATGGTTTGCCACTGCGCCAAGCCAATCTTCGCCCAAGACGGATGAAATGGGGTTTCTGCCACGAGTCGGCTTTAGCCCAAAGACGCCGCACCACGCCGCAGGAAAACGGATGGAGCCACCGCCATCGCCGCTGGCCGCCATCGGCACAATGCCGCTTGCGACAGCAGCAGCACTGCCACCTGACGAGCCGCCCGTGCTGTAACCATGCAAAAAGGGATTGTGCGCAGGCCCATAGGCTTTGGGTTCGGTGGTGATGATCAATCCAAATTCTGGGGTATTGGTTTTGCCAAAGCAGTTCAGTCCTGCTTGTTTGATGCGTTTGACGATTTCGTTATCAATCTTTGGTGTGATGCGCACACTGCGACTGCCCATACACAAAGGCTCACCTGCGTACTCGTACAACAAGTCTTTTAATAAAAACGGCACACCAAAAAACGCGCCTTTGGGCAATGTATCGCACGCTGCCAATGCCCGATCGTCAAAGCGGTGAATGATGGCGTTTAATTTGGGATTTAGGCGGTCGGCGCGATCTATGGCTGCCAGCAGAGCCTCTTTGGGGCTGATTTGCCCATCATCAATCAGCTTGGCCAGTCCCATGGCATCGTATTGGCTGTATTCTTTGAACATACACGCTCCTTGTTTTTGTTGTTTTAGTAAGTTCTAAATACTCTGTTATTAGCTCAATCCTAAGCTTATCAGATTTTTGAAATTGGTGATAGATGGTTTTTTGCATCATCCACCCAAAATCTCTCTCAAAAATGCCCTCAAACTCAAACACTGTATCCCTTCAAAAGTATTGCCATCAAATTCGTCCATTGTCACCACATATTTCGGGTAGTTGTCTTGGATTTTCAGCAGGTTGCCAAATTCTCGCTCAAGTGTTTTTTCTTCATTAATGGTCAGCGCGGCCTGCACATAAATACGTTCGCCATCCTTCTCTGCTACAAAGTCAATTTCTTGGCTATTTAAACCGCCGATTTTGACATCATAACCTGCGATTTGAAGGTGATTGAATATGCAGTTTTCAAGCAATTTGCCACGATCTTGTACCCGATAGCCAATCAGGGCATTTCGCAAACCTAAATCTTCAAAATAGTATTTTTCGCCAATCTCAAAAATGCGTTTACCTTCAATATCATAGCGTGGTACTTTGTGAATTAAAAAGGCGTTGGCAAGATATTCCACATAATTTTGTACCTGCATGCTTGATGTGGTAATTTTCTGCGATTTTAAAAAATCAGAGATTTTTTTGGCGGAAAACAGATTGCCAATATTGCTCGCTAAAAATTGCGTAAGCTGCTCTAAAAATTGAACATTTCGCAATGAATAACGGTTCACAATATCCCGAATGGCAATGGTGGAATAAATGTTGCGTAAATACTCAAATACGATATTGTCTTGCAACGGCAGATCTTTCAAGTAAGGCAAACCGCCATATTTTAAAAACAGCGACATCGACTTATCGCTATCGTCCAGTTTCATAAACTCAAGAAATTCAAAATAGGACAGGGAGTGGACATTAATTTCAATCGCTCGCCCACTCAGGCTGCCTGCAATATCCCGTGAAAGCAAATGAGCATTGCTACCCGTGCAATACAAATCCAATTCGTCATCTAATAAAAGCGAACGCAACGCCTGTTCAAAATCTGTAATTTCTTGAATTTCATCGATAAAAATGTAATTTTTTTGACCGCTCTTTTTCTGCTCTTGCACAAAATCATTCAGGTTCTCTGCAGTTATAATGTGACTAAATGCCAAGTCTTCTTTGTTGATATAAATAATGTGGGCATTTTCATCCACTGTTTGAATCTCTTGCATAATCTGAAACAGCAAATAGCTTTTACCCACACGGCGTTGCCCAGTAAACACTTTAATCAAACGTTTTCCGATAAACGGGCGTACCGTTTCAAGGTATTTTTGGCGATAAACTAAATCTTTTTTCACAGTAAAATCCTAAAACTATAATTGCTATTTTACCTTAATATAGAAAAAGTTTCAATCATACTTGAAACTTTTTCTATATATGCAAAAGTTTCAAGTATAAACTAATTGCCCAAAAGTCAATTAGCGACAAACTGAGATAAAATACGATAATTTACGACAAATTACGATAAAATAAGGTAAAATACGATAAATTGCGACATTTTATGGAAACCCCAACCTTGGCAATCTTAGGCGACTATTTTTCGCCGAATAACCTTATTTTACCTTAAATAACCTCTTTATATATCAATATCTTATGATTATTATCAGAGTGGATGCTGATTGCGCGCTTTGATGTCTTTTTATATCTTGGCACGAAAAACAATAGGGTAAATTTACTCCATCATTTTTCGTATTTTATCATAATTTTAAATTTTTTGCCCTTGTGCTTGCTGATGAAAGTTGCAGGTATTGATGGATTTAAATTATTTTAATTTTATATTTTCTATTTAATAATATTAAACTTTTTTTATTAAAATCTTGTAAATTGTCAGTTTGGATTTTGATTTGGTATGTCAATTTTGCGGTGATTGATGGTATTATTCACCGCATATTTTGCGGAGAATATGTGGTATAATTACCGCAGATGAGGCAAAATTGAGAATAGTGATGGTTGATACGTTTATTCATGAATATCCAAATTGGACAGATTGGCAGCTTGATGAGGTACAGTTACTTCCCCTTGTCGCTCGCATTCGTTTGCTTCAGGGGCGCTTGTTGGGGCAGATGAGCAGCCTTGGGTTTGATTTACCACTTGAAGTTAGTCTTGAGGCATTGACACTGGAGGTGATTAAGACATCGGAGATTGAGGGTGAATATCTTAACACTGAACAGGTACGCTCTTCGGTTGCTCGGCACTTAGGTATTGAAGCGCTGTATCAGCATCAGCTTGTTACACCAAGCTATGAAGTGGAAGCGATTGTTCAAATGATGCTTAAGGCGACTTCAGGATTTGACTTACCATTAACCTTAGATGAAGTCTATCGTTGGCATCATGCACTATTTCCACAAGGGTTAAGTGGTATGTATGACATTAATGTGGGCGCATTACGAGATGATGCCAATGGCCCGATGCAGGTGGTCTCAGGTGCCTATGGCAAAGCCAAAGTACACTTTGAAGCACCAAAGGCCGATAGATTGCCCGATGAGCTTGAGCGATTTTTTCAGTGGTATAACAATAATGAAACGGGACTTGATTTGACAATTAAGGCGGGGCTTGCACACCTGTGGTTTGTCACGCTACATCCATTTGATGATGGTAACGGTCGCCTAACTCGTGCACTCACTGAGCGGATGCTCGCCAAAAGCGATGGCAGTCCGCAGCGATTTTATAGCATGTCCGCACAAATTCTTGCCAATCGTCGTGAGTATTATCACATACTTGAACAGACCCAAAGGGGCTTGGCATCAGCCACCGAATGGCTAATTTGGTTTTTAACCAATCTAGAAGCAGCTTTGATACAAGCACTTGCTCAGTCACAAAAGGTTGTCGCTAAGTCACAGTTTTGGCATACATATCGCTACACATCACTCAATCCACGGCAGGTGGTGATGATTAATAAGCTTTGGGGTGATTTTTATGGCAAGCTTACCACCAAAAAATGGGCAAGTATCACAAAAGTATCCACAGATACCGCCCTAAGAGACATCAATGATTTGGTTGAAGAAGGAATTTTGGTGAAGTCACTAGCTTCTGGACGTAGTCAAAGTTATGAGCTGAGTTGTCTTGTGGAGTAGCTACAACAAAGTTATTCATGCATAAATTTGATAAAATAATATCAAAATTAAACCAAGTTGAGATTGGTTATGCTTCATCTGTATGACGATATTGATGCACGCTTGGCTTTGGCAGTGTATCTAAAACAAAAACGCAAAGATGCCAAGCTGTCACGCCGAGCGCTGGCTGAAAAATCCTTGATTCCTGAGCCAACCATTCGTCGGTTTGAGAATACAGGGCATATTTCTTTGAAGAACTTTTTGTTATTGTGGATGATTTTGGATGATATTGCTCGGTTTATGGAATTAACCAAACCCAAAGCAATCAAACCTAAAACCATCGCCGAGGTGCTTGCTTATGATCAGTAACTATCAGCCGACTCGGTATTTGAGTGTTTTGTACTGGCATATACCATTACAATGATTGCTCAGCATTTAGATGAGATATACCAACAAGACAAGGGTTTGTTGGTTTGACAACTCAAGGCTAAAACTTTCCCTAATGATCATTGAAAACTTGTCTTAATATAGAAAAAGTTTCAATTATACCTGAAACTTTTTCTATATATACAAAAGTTTCAAGTATAAAATAATTATCCAAAAGTCAATTAGCGACAAACTAAGATAAAATACGATAATTTACGACAAATTACGATAAAATAAGGTAAAATACGATAAATTGCGACATTTTATGGAAAATAACGATGAAATTACCCAAGCCACCCACTTTATCAGAACTAGAAGCAGGGGATATTTCGCCTGTGCTTTTGGGATATTTGGCAGAGCATCCACCGACAGATGTCAAGGGGCGTTATTTGTCATGGGAGCAGTTTCGCTATCGCCACCCAACTGACAGCAAACGGCGCTGGCTTGCTCAAAAACTCAACCGTCACGCCATTATGCAGTCGATACATATTGGCGGTTATCAATTCTCGTATTGTTTAACACAAAGCCTGCAAGCCAAGCTATATCACATTGAGCATCACTATCACCAATGGCAATGGTCTATTGATACCGAAGAGCTGCTCTTTGAAGAGCCGATTACCAGTGCTCAGCTTGAAGGCGCATCTACCACACGCAAGGTTGCCAAAGAGCTACTCGGCAGTCGCCGTGCACCCATGAATAAAAGCGAGGTGATGATTGTCAATAATTATCACTTGATGCAAGCGGTGAAACAACAATTAACTCAACCGCTTGATATCACTATGGTTCTGCAATTGCATCGCATCGCCACAGAGGGTGCGATTGACAATGATGCGATTTCGGGTGAATTTCGCCAAGATGATGAGATTGTCATCGCTGATTATGATGGGCAAATTGTTCACCAGCCCCCGACATGGCAGACGCTACCGACCTTGATGCAGGCGTATTGCGATTTTGCCAATGCTGATCATCAAGGGGATGACTTTATCCATCCGATTGTCAAAGCGATTATTCTGCATTTTTTGCTTGGATTTATTCATCCTTTTGGTGATGGTAATGGCAGAACTGCCCGAGCTTTATTTTATTGGTCGCTACAAAAATCAGGCTATACGCATTTTGATTATATCTCCATCAGTCGCTTATTGCATAAAGCACCCAAGCAGTATGCACAAAGCTATATTGATGTAGAAACTGATGAATTGGATATGACTTATTTTATTGCATATCAGCTCACTATCATTGATCGAGCTATTAACGATTTGCAGGCGCTGCTATCGATTGACCAAGCGTCACAATCTATGCCAAAATCCGCACCTGCAAATCCGACTATTGATTATAGCAATCTTAGCATCCATCAGTATCAGCTACTCACAAATACGCCAGCTGATCAAGTTTTGACTGCCAAACAAGTGTCTAATGAGCTTGGCATCTCAGACAGTACCGCTCGTAAGCTACTCAATGAACTTGAGAGCATGGGATTGGCAACCACTGTGCGTAATGGTCGTGGTAAGGGGTATTTGTTGGTGAGGTAGGATTGATGTTGCCTTTAAGTGCTTTAATTAAAGGCATGTTTTGCATAGTTTGAGATTTTGGTACTTAATTAATCTCTCTAGTTTTTTTGGTTATATGCCAAATGTTAAGCCAATTTCATCATTTGTTTATGGGTATAACCATAAAAACTTTAATTATTTGTGTATTATTAGGGTTATGACAAGAAAAAAGCATCTTTACGTATTCTTCTTTTGAAATAGCTCAAGACTGATTTAATTCAGTTTAGCACTGCGTACCCAATAGTTCGATCATCCCCATTTATATCTTGCAATATTTTATATGACAAGCTTTGCCATTCTCAGCTTATACTCGATACTGTACTGCTGACACTGCTTGTCATGAGAGAATGCTCCTAGCTTGGGGTATAAGCTTTTATGGGGTGTCTAGGAATGTTGTGCCGGTACAAACACACACCAAACATGATCTTTCATTCAGATCAAGGCAGTATTTATGGCGGTGACAAGTTTGCAGCTTGCGTTAACAAACACAAACTAATCCAAAGCATGAGTCGCCGAGGTAATTATTGGGATAATGCCCAATGGAGCGATGGTTTCGCAGTTTTAAACATGAGTGGATGCCAAAAGGCAGTTATCCTGATGTTGAAAGTGCAATGAATGATATCAAAGACTATGTGATGTATTATAATCACATTCGCCCACATTAATACAATCAAGGTCTGGCTCCAGTTCTAGCAAAATCAACTTATTGGGGACTGTTGAATTAGTTGACCACTACATACATCCTAGACTGCGAACCAAGCAATGATAGGCGCACCCAGTCTTCGGCTGGCATTATCATTCAAGTAAACAATGAAGCCAAGTTTTTAACCCATGAAAACCCATATGGTTTGCGTCAATTTATCAATTCACTTGCTATAAATTACGGCAAGTTATCAAAAGGCATCCTTACAGGTTTTAACAATGGAAAAATCGCCAGTTTTAATCATCGGTATAGTAATGACAATAACCGGGTACTGAATGGGATTTTGAATTTACAGAAATAGTTAATCAGGTATTAGAAATTCCAATTTAGCAGCATTTTTTTCAAGATGAAAAAATGTTAAACTTTATACAAGTTTTATGTTGTGTGTTGTATTTAGAATGCAGGGATTTTTTCTGCTATGATTGCATAACAACTTTTTTGAGATTATATGTTTGTTTCAAGCACTAAATATCTTAATGTATCTGGTATATGGATATATCAGGAAACCCTAAAAGAGTCTGTTAATGACACCGACTCTCGCAAAGCTAAATTGGCTGGCACTTTAGCAGCGGCTTCTAAAGTGCGTACGCTTGCCAAAGACCTAAGCGGTGGTAATCTTGGCTCTATCCGAGTTCAAGCCGCTATTGGCTCACAAAGCACCAAGAGCCAAACCACAAGCCATCAAGAAACTAATGATGCCGCCAACCTTTTGGCTCAAAATAATCTGATCGTCAATCTCAAAGGCAAAGGTGCGGATTCGGATTTGACTGTCACAGGTAGCAATCTTACAGTGGGCAATAACTTCTACCAATCGGTAGAAGGTGATGTACTCTACCAAGCCTCAACACAAACTGACACCCAAGACAGTCAAAACAGCAGCAAAGGCTGGGGCGTGGGTGTCTATGCCAGCACTCAGATAGGTAGCGGTCAATCCAATCAAGGCTTTACCGTCAATGCCAACAAAGCAAAAGGCGGTAGTCATGAGACTACCACCACCCACACCAATACCCAAGTCACTGTCGGTGGCACAACCGTCAATGACATTGGTGGCAATCTTATCCTAGATGGTGCTAATTTAAATACCAAGCACCTAACTGGCACAGTTGGCGGTGATTTGATTGTCAAAAGCCGTCAAGACGGCTATCAATACACTCATGATCAAAAACAAGCAGGATTTAGTGCTGATGTTGGCTTTGATGGCAAACCCCAAAGCTTTAGCATCAATGGTGGTAAAACCGATGCAGATGCCGATTATGCGCAAGTCACCCACCAATCAGGCATCAAAGCCCAAGAATCTACCCTGTCTGTACAAGGACAAGGTAAGTTCACTAGTGGCTATCTCATCACCGATGCAGGTAAAAACCAAACCCAGTTTGCCCAAGGTATCCAAACCCAAGATATACAAAATCACCTAAATTATGAAGGTGATGCCATCAGTGTCGGCATTGGTATTGGTGCAGACACCAGCAATCCAAATGGCAAAGCAAAACCTGCCCTACAAGGCATTGGTTATGGTAAAATAGACCCAGTCCATAAAACCAGTACCACCCACTCTGTCATCACTGACCAAGCAGGACTTAGCCATATCAACACAGAGAGCTTCAAACAAGAAGAAGTTCAAAACCAGCTTAATGAAATCATCACCAATGATTTTAACAAAGAGCAAGTGTTAACAGAGCTTGGGGCTCAGGTGAATATTACGACTGAGTTTGACAACGAACGCCGTGCCGTCAGAAGTGAATACGCCAAAAAAGCAGAAGGCTATCGTAAACAAGCTGAAGAACTTCCACAGGGCAGCCAAGAAAGAACAGAGTTAGAAACCAAAGCCAAACAAATAGACGACAACCTAAGACTCTTCGATGGCATCACCTCCGCATTGTATGCACCTAACTCAAATGGTATCATCGGTGATGTTGCACGAGCAGCAAGTCCTGAGCTTGCTTATCGGATTGGGCAATACTTTAAAGACAATAAAACACTAAACCAATTAGACAATGGCAACAGACCAGAAGAACAATCAGCCAATCACCTACTGGCTCATGCTATACTAGGAGCTGCAGTAAGCTACGCTACAGGCAATAACCCAACCACAGTAACAACGGCTTATACAGCAACTGATGGCAGCACTGCTGATGCTGTGAGTGCGGCTGAAGTTGGGAAAGTGGGGGTGGAGAATAATGCTAATGCTAAGGAGGTAATGTTTGCCGCCCAACATCCTTGGATAGCTTCTCAGATTGGTACTGTGATGCCAAGTGCGGATTTACATACGGTTCAAAACCCAAATATTTCCACAGTTGTAGCCACCTTTCAAATAAATTTGCTAAATAATAATGGGGGAGATTATGATGCAATAAGTGGAGAGGGTAGCATATCAAATGCTTACAGACATACTTTGTGGCAAGCTATTATCGCAAATAAATTTGGATCTGATATAGCTATCAAAGTTGGTAATGCTCACGAAAATACTTATACACACCAAGATATCGAAAAGCCTACATATGGAGGGGTTTATTTGGACAAGCTTTTTTATAGCAGTCTTAGTTCTGCCGATGAGGTTGCCGATCAGTTTAACAATAAAATTGGCAGGGAATTGGCTGCAAAATCACCAAAGTTGTCAAATAAAGAATATGCCCAAAAAGTGCTTGTTTATCATTATAATTATGGGCTGTATCAGGTGAAAAAAATAGATGGTAGTTATTTGGTGGTTAAGACAAGACTGCCAGCTGAACTTTATAATAGAGCTGTTACAACACTTCGGGGGTTAGATAACACAGGAGCAGGTCCTGTTTTGCAGCAGAAGAGAGAGGATTATTTTAATAAAACTGTGATAGAGGGAATTGATTGATGAAAAAGATTTGTGTTTTAGCAATCATATTGTCAATATTTTTTCTTTGGAAGAATTTTTCGTTATATCCAAGTTTAGAAGAAAACATTATCAGGCAGCTTAATTATGACCTAAATAATAGTGGGTTGAAAACAAAATATGATTTGCGGGATTTTTTAACACAGGGAGGGGTGCTCTCTTTTGATGGCGTGATTTTTCGTAGCCCAAATAACGGGTTGTTAGAAAAATCTTTGGGAGTCCGAAATGATAATGTTGTAAAAGTATTTTATCTTAAATTAACCGAAGAAGGTGATTTGGATAAAAATCAATTATTCTTAGATAACAGCCTGAAAGGCTTTGATTATTTTTGTGATGCAAATTCCCAACTCGCTATATCAAAAATAGCAAAAGATCAGTCTTATTATATATTGCCCATAAATTGTAAAATAGTAAAATCTGAGGCTGTAGATTAAATTGAGCTCATAGGCTTAAGTTAGCGACAGCCCGTAGGCTAATTTAGCGACAGCACAACCCAACATTTTTGGTTTAACTCATTGATTTTGTTGGGTTTCGTTCCTAAACCCGACCTACGGGCTACAGTGCATACCGCAACACCTTTGATTGATTGGTTTTTTGAGCGTGCGTGCAACACACTCTAGTTCACGCCAGACTCTCATCACCCCTGATGGATATCCACATTCTAGTTAATGCAATAGCCGATGACAGACATACTCATATGTGTCAGCATAAAAGTACAGGTTGCACCCATACACCAGCAAAGCAAAGGTCTGTAGTTTGTGCTAAGACATAAACCCACCCAACCAACCCCAACCCCAACCCCGCCACCATCTTTTTTGACGGTGGTTTTTTATCGCCTGATGTCTGCTTTGATGTTCTTATGTTTTTGATATTTTGCCGGTTGCTTTGGGTCATTTCTGTATTTAGTGTTAGCACTGGCTTGCCTTGATATGCTTGGTCTAGCGTACGATTTTTTGATTTAGTGTCGGTGATTTCTAGATATGATTTGTTAGATAATTATTATAGTTTTCCGAATAACTTTATCTAATATACCTTGAATAAATATGTTTAATAAAGTTTTTTTGCACACTCCACTCCAAATGTTCACCCATTCCACTCTTATTTGACCACCCCATAAAAAACCACCAGCCAAGCCAATCTGCTCAACTGATGGTTTTCTGATTGATGGGTCTGATATCAACTTACTTTTAAAAACTCATCCCCAGACTCACACCACTGACCCAATCTTTGTTTGAAAAGCCGTTGGGCTCACTGATTGCTTTTGAGGTGAAAATGTCATAGTTAAAACTTAGGTAAGGGTTATTTGTATTTGGTGTGTATTGGCCTTTGATGCCAATGAAAGCACCTGCTAAGTGTTGTCCAAGCAATAGCTCATTTTGGCTTTTGTCGTGGTTGGTGATATAGCCTGCGTCCAATCCTAGGTAGATGGCATGGTTTGATTGGCTGTTTTGTGAGTTGTTTTGGTTGTTTGCTTTTTGCTGATTTAAAAAACTTGGATAAAAGCTGATGTCTTGCCTGATTAGGATGCCATTATCCGCAGATAATGAACGCTCACCATCAAAGCCTCTGACGGTGTATCTGCCACCAATGGCCATTTTTAAATCTGGTGTTAGACTGTCGGTGGCGTATTGGGCTTTGAGTGTGGTGCTGTGGATGATAGGTAGTGGTTTATTACCTATGACTGGATTGTATCTACTGGTTAGACTTGAGGTTAGCTGATAAATACCAACACGAGCTGAACCTTCATCAAACAGCTCTTCTGGTGAGGGTAAGGCATTAAAAGTGGCTGTACCACGCTTATAAGAAATATCGGTGTTTAGGCTATGATTGGCTTGTTTGCCAAAAGTGGTCTCATGACTAATGCCAAATAAATAACCTGCGGTTTTACGGGTTTGTACATCAATGATTGTACCATCAATATCACTTTCTTGGGATTTGACATAACCACCAATATACACATGGCTTTTGCTATGAGCATCTCTATGTACCAGATGAGACAGCTTAGCGTTGTACCCACTGGATTTACCGCCATAGATATAATCTTGGGTACTACCTGCTACAGTTTGATGATAGGTGTAGCGATTGGCATTTAGTTGCAGTACGCTGCTTTTAATAGGAATCACATAACCAATACCATAATTCTTAGAGCCCTTGCTCTTATCAGATGGGTAGTCTTTGTCATCATTGATTTGATTGCCCAAATCTCGCCCAAAGCTAAGATAGAATAAGTCATTATAGTTTGCCAAATTATCCACACTAAGTGTTGCCACGCCTTGATATTTCCCTGTGGATTTGGAGCCTGAATCATCAATGCTTAGACTGCCACGAAGACGGCGATGCTGAGTATAATCAATTAAAATATCGCTAAAGCCAAGGGTGTTGATAGCATTACCTGCTGATGGATTTAAACCAGTATGACTTGGTGCAATTTTAAAATTGGTGTCGCTACTTGGCACGCGTTTAAAGTTCTCAAGCGTGGTTTCTAAATCGCGGATGTTTAATAGCTTGCCTGGTTGTGTAGTGAGTGCTGTGTCTAAGATGGCAGGATAAGCCCTATTTGTCTGTTTAGTATAGACAGGTACTTTACTATCCGCTGTATTCACCACCACCTGAGCAATCTTACCAGGGATTAGGGTTAATCTTAGCTCCCCATCTGCCAAATTCTGATTGCCTACCATAATACGACTGGTGACATAGCCTTGTTCAATGAGGCGGTTTTGCACACGAGTGGCGATAGCATTGATGTCGGTGACTGTCATACACTTACCTAATACGCTGCTGTTGCCCATGATTTCGGGTATGAGTGCAAAGCCAAGCTTGTTTGCAAAGATAAGATCATCTTGTGATAACACCGAATAACCCATCTTATGAATATCAAAGCAAATGGCGTTATCTGCTGTTGGTTGTTCTTGGGTTTGGGTGGTGGTATCAGTGGCAGCTATATCTACCACCACGCTTGGATTTGGCACCAATTGCTCTAGCAATGCCTGATTGCGAGCATCTTGAGTTTGGATTAGGGTTTGGTTGGTGGTGTTGGCAATCAAGAAATCATCCGCTGCTTGTGCGGTATTGATTTGTGTTATGACTCCTAAAGCAATCCAAGTGGTTAGGGTTAACGGTTTTAAACAAAAGCGTGTCATGGCCATCCAATCAGTATTTAAAGTTACCCGATTGTAACTTATGAATTTGTTGATTGCAAGGATTTTTATTTAGTTATTATCATCATTTGATTTATCTTAAAAAAATTAAATGGTTGTTAAATATATTGGTTTTATATTTGGCTACTTAGTTATCATCAATGTTCTCTTGCAAATTAAAACCATAAATCATTGAAGTATACAGAGTATCTTTTAAATAATGATAAAATAATAAAATTCCAACTTTTAAATAAATCAGACTTTATTTTTAAAATTATCTGTGATAATATCTGCCCAATATTACTGTTTTGTTGCTAAGAATTGGCAAGCTGGCAGATGCGTTGGATGATTAAGAGTAGAATCTGGTTGTATAAGTGGGTGTATTATGAACCGTTTTTGTTATCGTGTGATCTTTAGTAAAAGTCTAGGAAGACTTGTGGTGGTTTCTGAAAAGACAAGATCGCAAGGCAAATCTGACAACCCTAGCATGGGTGGTAGCACGACATCATCATCTGGATGGGGCTTAGGCTTAAAAACTCTTTCATTATCGCTTCTTCTTAGCCTAGGCTTGACGGCCCATGCCAACACCCCCACCACCATCATTGCAGATAAATCCGCCGATAAAGCCTTACAGCCGATTGTATTAAATACCGCAAGTGGTGTTGTGTCTGTTAATATCGCCACCCCCAATGCTCGTGGCTTATCCAATAACCATTACAGCCAGTTTGATGTTGGCAGTACAGGTGCTGTATTAAATAACAACCGTAAAGCAGTTAATACCCAAATTGCAGGCTTTGTGGCGGCTAACCCCTATATGGCTCGTGGGGAAGCTTCTACCATCTTAAACCAGGTTAATTCCAATAACCCAAGCCATTTGAATGGCTTTATTGAAGTGGCAGGTAAAAAGGCGGATGTGATTATCGCAAACCCATCAGGCTTGGTGGTCAATGGTGCTGGGTTTATTAATGCTGGCAATGTGCATCTGGCAGCAGCAAATAGCCAGGTCAATCAAGGGCAAGTGACAGGTTATGAAGTTGGCACAGGCCATATTGCCACCCATGGCAAATTAAACCTACAAGGCACAGATTATGCCGCACTCATTGCCAAAGCTGTGCAGATTAATGATGAAATCTATGCAGGGGATAAGCTGGATGTCATTACAGGTGAAAATCAGGTCAGCCTACAAGATGGCAACTTCAATCAGTTATCAGCCGTTCATCAAAACAATGGTGTCAGCAGTACAAGCCAGCAAGGTGTCGCTCTTGATATTTCATCATTAGGCGGGATGTATGCAGGTAAAATCCATCTGATTGGCACAGACAAGGGCTTTGGGGTGAATAACCAAGGGGTCATCACAGCAACTGGCAATGGACAACAACTTGGTGCTGGTACACTCACCTTGGATAGTCAAGGCAATCTTGTTAATACTGGTAAAATCCTAGCCAAAGATGCTGTCACCATCAACACCCATGATAACACCGCTCAAAACGACGGCACCTTGTTAAGCGAACAGGCTGATATTGCCATCAATACTGCAAGTCTTAATAACACAGGCATCATTCACAGCACCCAAACTGCCAAGATTGCAGCCAAAGAAGCGATTGAAAACCTTGGCAGTGTCTATGGCGGTGTTTTGCAAGTGGATACGGGTAAGCTTACCAACACTGGCCAGCTTATCCAAACTGGTACAGGCAAGCTTGATATCACCACCGATACACTGATCAACACTAATAAAGCAGTTATCGGTCAAAGCCTGTATGGACAAACCAGTATCCCTGCACCTTCTACCCCAAGTAGTGATCAAAGTGCTGGCAGTATCAGCAGTGAGCCAACAGATAATACAGTAACCAACCCACAACCACCTGCTTTAAGTGACTCTGGTGCAAACACTCAAACCAAACCCATCCCAACTGCTCGTGGTCATATCACTGCCACGAGCAGTATTCACAACACAGGCGATCAAGCATTCATCACCGCCACAGGTGATATTGGTATCAGTGCTGATAAAACCAGTAACACCAAGCAAGCATCGATTGATGCCGCCACTTTAAACACCAATACTCTTGTCAATACCGATAGTAAAATCGCCTTAGATGAGATCAACTGGCAATTAACTCGCTTTGACAACAGTCAAGGTAGTATCACTGCCAGAAATGGCATGGTGATTGATAGTGAATCTGCCATCATCAACACGGGTGGTAGCCTAACAAGTGGCACCGATATCACACTTATCGCCAAAGACAGTATTATCAATCAAGACGGCACCATTACCGCAGTCAAACAAGCAGATATCACTGCCAAAGAGTTACAAAACGGTGGCACCATCACGGCTGATACACTTACCATCACCCAACAAGCAGACTATACCCACACGGATCAAGATAAGCTTGTTGCCAATCGCCTAGCGTTTACAACAAGTGGCAAGCTGATTAACCAAAGCCAATTAACCGCCGATCAAGATTTGACACTGAATGCCAAGCATATTGATAACACGCAAGCAGGTATTATCAATAGCGGCAATCACACACAGATTACTAGCCAAACGGATATCACAAACCAAGGCTTAATTAATGGCGACACGACCATTGTTAAAGCCACAAACACCATCAACAACCTTGCTGGTGGTCGTATCTATGGCACACATCTTGCCATCCAAGCTGACACGCTGAATAATACGCCAACAAAAGCTGCCAACCAACAAACCAATCAAGAAAATGACCATCATACAAGCCCTGTGATTGCTGCTAGGCAGCGTCTGGATATCGGTGTCAACACCTTAAACAACAACCCCAACCCTGACAGAGCAGGCAAATTCAACGAAGATTTCGACAATCAAGCTTTAATCACAAGTCTTGGCAGTCTGCACATTGGCGGCAGTCTAGATGACAATCATCACGCCACAGGCAAAGCACAGACAGTTGTCAATAAAGGTGCGACGATTGAATCAGCAGGACAGATGCAGGTTAGCACCAAAACCTTGCTAAACACCAATGCTGACTTTAAAAAGCATACGGTTAAGGTGGAAGCAGAATCTGTTTATGGACAAACGCTTTACCGCGCTCACAAACAAGCGGACACCATCCCCACCGCCCAAAAAAGCACTGATGTTGCTGATTTGGGCAACAAGCCAATGGCGGGTTTATTTGACTGCCCTGAAGGTAGTGAGTGTATTGTCAATTATGATTATGACTCTACAATTTGGTCATACTTTAACATTGCAGCACCAGCTGAGCCTGCACCAGTCATTGCTGTCGAAAACCGCTTGGATGAGCCTGACTTGCCAAAGAATGAAACCGCTGAAAGTTGTGCGTTGGCAGAGGCAAGCAACCAAGCTTGTACACAGTATAATGAGGCATTAGCCAATTATACCAAGGCTATGGGTCCTTTAATAAAATGGGAAGCGGATAATGCCGCTGCCATTGAATCATTAGAGCTGGCTATTAGGGAATATAACCGTCAGTTTAACCAAAATAAAAGCGATGTTGATTTGGCGCTAAACATTTATACCACTGATGAAGCAAAGCTTGGACCAACCAGCCGTAAAGGCGCACCAGATGGCGCTTTGTATGTCAAAAATGCCAATGGTGACTTTTATCGCCTCACTGAAGAGGTGGATGTCATTACTACTGACTTTGTCGTCTATGAAGATAAAACCCTAGCTTCTGACCCAGCCCGTATGGTGGCAGGACAAAATCTTGTCATACATGGCGATACCTTAATTAATGATAAAAGCCAAATGAATGCAGGTGCAGGCTTTGCAGTGATTGGTGATACTGTCATTCAAACACCTGACAATGGCTTGTATGGTGAAAAAACCAAAGTCACAGAAAATGGTCGCTTTACCCGATATAGCGTATTTCCCTCGGGAATTAACCGCCACAAGCGCAGAGCAATTGGCGGTGGTAGCTTTACGCAATCCTTTGCACCACTAGCAACGTATGAGCTTCCCATCTTGAGCGCCACCATCAACAAAACCCCATCGGTCATGACAATTGACCAATCAGCCCTAGCCAGCGGTGATGTGGAGACGGTGCTTGCTGCCCTAAAAGCCAATCAAGCTGCCTTATCCCTTGATGCTCAGCAACAGCTATCAAAGCTACTTGCTGACAAAGAGCAAGGACACTCTGTTGATGAAGCAATCTTATCAGAGTTGACCAAAGCATTGTCTCAAAGCGTTGATGCTAAACCAGCCTCTGTGATAAGTGCAGACTTATCACAGCCGACCATCCCTAGTTTAGCTTTGTACATCATCAACGCTGACGACCCTAACTTACCGCTCATTCAAACTGACCCTGCGTTCACCGATTACAAACAGTGGCTATCGTCCGATTATATGCTAAAAGCACTACAATCAGACCCAAATCACATCCACAAACGCTTATCTGATGGTTATCGTGAACAAGAGCGCATTAAAGATCAGTATTATCTATTGACAGGCAGACATATCAACACCGATTACCGCAGTAACGAAGAAGCCTTTAAACAGTTGATGGATAATGGCATCACTCATGCCAAACAGTTTGGCTACACACTTGGCACCGCACTCACCGCCGAGCAGATGGCAAACTTAACCACTGACATCGTGTGGCTGGTCAAACAGTCCATCACCTACACCGTCAAAGACAAAGATGGCAATAGCATCACCAAAACCCAAGATGTTCTGGTACCCAAGCTGTATTTAAGATCTGCCAATATCGCTACAGGTGCGCTTACTCCTGATGGTAGATATGCTGCCATGTCTAGCAAAAGCATGGATATACAGCTGACTGGCAATTTGGATAACAATGGTAATATCATTGCCAAAGATACCGTAAACATCAATGCAAACAATGTCACCAATGACGGCGGTGTTTATGGTAACTTTGTCGCTGTCACAGCAGATAACACCATTGCCAATCATGGCACTATGTATGCAAACAGTGCCATGAGGCTTGATGCGGGCAACCAAATCATCAATGAAAGCCAAACAGCTACCCATCACAATAAACAAGGGCAAAGCGCTTCATCCAACACCGCCATTACACGCATCGCTACCATCCGTGTGGGCGATGGATTAAAAGACCAAACAGATGACAATGGCAATCCATTAACCACCCTAAATATCCAAGCGGGTAACTATGTCCTAAACAAAGCTGCCAACATACAAAATGAGGGTGGCAATACCCAAATCACTGCCCAAAACGGCATCAATATCACAACCCTTACCACAAGCAATCACATCAGTGCTGTCGCTGATCCCAATAACTACTTTAACCACAGCCAAAGCACCGATGTGGGTTCAACCATCACCAGTGCTGGCAACTTAACGATAGCTACAACAGGCAAAGGGGCTGGTATCAACATCCAAGGCTCGCATCTAAATGCCACTGGCACCACAGCACTGATTGCCACAGGCGATATCAGCATCACCGAAGGCCGTGCTACCCAAAGCCTGGACACTGCAAGTAAATTCACCGACAAAGGACTTGTTAGCAAAAAGACCACCCAAACTGCCTATCAGATGGATAGCAATACCAGTATTCAAAGTATGGTGGGTGGTGAAAATATTCTCATCAAATCAGGCGGCAATACACAGCTAACAGGTGTAGAGGCTAAGGCTACTGAAACAATCCGTATTGAAGCAGGTGGTCATCTAATCATGGATGCCGCCAAAGATACCCTATCTACCAAAACCAGTAGCAGTGAAAACAGCAAATGGATTGGTGCAACCGTTGATAAAGGTGACTATACTCACGCTCATGAGCAGGTGGATGCCATCACCACTACCTTGCAAGCCAAAAATATTGCAACTCAATCAACGGGTTCAACGCTACTAGAGGGTACGCAGTTTCATTATTCTGACAATGCGACTGTGGTTAGTGGTGGTAAGCTATACCTACAAGCCGCCATCTCAGGCACATCTGAGCATACCACCAGTAATGATAACTATGTCGTCTGGCAAAAGGCTGAAGATAGCGGCAGCATTAAGCAAACTGCCACACTACCAAGCTTTGTAGGCAATAACGAACCCACCATCATTGCCTTAGATGGCGTAGAGATACAAATCCCCATCTCTCAACAAGAGCAAAAGGCAGGTGTCACCCTACAAGAACAAATTGACACACTCATACAACAGCCTGAGTATAGCTATTTAAACCAGTTTATTGATAAACAAGACGCTACTTGGCAAGAGATTATCTTAGCAGAAGATAGCTGGGATTATGAACAAGAGGGATTGACGCCTGCAGCAGCGGCTTTAATTTCTATTGCAGTTGGTATTGCCACGAGTGGTGTTGGTGCAGGTTTGCTAGGCACAACAGGAGCGACTACCACGGCAATGGCAAATGCTGCCTTTAGCTCTCTTGCGTCTCAAGCTAGCGTTACTTTGATTAATAACAAAGGGAATGTTGCACAAACTCTAAAAGATCTGGGCAAATCTGATGCGGTTAAAAGTATGGCTCAAGCCGCCATTACCGCAGGTGTAACAGCAAGCCTAGACCAAATCATCGCCAATACAACCAATATTGACATTTCAGCCAGTGCAGGGTTTGATGACAAGCTGGCACGAGGGGTGATTCAGGGTACGGGTCATGCTCTAACAGAAAGCTTAATGCATGGCACAAGCCTGGAGGATAGTCTAAAAAACCATCTAACAAACCAATTGGTAGATGCTGCAGCTGCAAGCGTATATCAAAACGGTGTCAAGCCACTCAATAACAATGATACACAACATCTCTCCAATGCAGTTCATAAGCTTGCTGCAGGTCTAACAGGTTGTGTCGCTGCCAAAGCAAAAGACGAGTCTTGCGAGTCTGCCGCCGTTGGTGCCATCATCGGTGAAATGGTGGGTGACTGGATGGCTAATAAACATGAAGTCACCATGGATGATGGTGAAAAAATCCTTATCCTGAGTGACGAAGAGACACAAAAAATCTTAAACACCGCCAAACTCACCGCAGGCTCTGTAGCTCTACTGTATGGGTTTGATGTGGATACGGCAGTGGGGAGTGCTGAGGAGGCGGTGGAGAATAATGCTGTTTGGGCTGCCATTCCCGCAACCATCTTTGTATTAGGTAAGTTATATACCGCTTATCAAGTCTATCAAGACATACAAGATTTAAAATCAGGTAAAAAGACCGTTGAACAGCTAGCCCGAGAAAAAGGAGAGGATTATATCGCTCAAGCTATTGCGGGTAATATTGGCAAGTATGGCTATAAGATTGTTAAATCAGGCAGTCGTAGAATTGTTCAGGCTGTTAAGAAAACCTGCTCATTCCATGGCAGTACTCTCATTTCAACGGCGAACGGATACAAGCCAATCTCAACCATCAAGATTGGGGATTTTGTTTGGTCTCGTGATGAATATACGGGCAAATATAGCTACCAGCCTGTCACCAATTGGTATCACAATCAGTATCAAGAAACTGTGTATGTTACTATTGTTGATTCTCAAGGCAATGAGCAAATTCTGATTTCAAATGCCATTCACCCATTCTTTGCAAAAGCGCCTTATGATACAATAGTCCCCGTCTCATCGGAAGGTCATGATTATCAGGGTGAAATTGATCATGGTGTTTGGATAGATGCTAGCAATCTACAGGCAGGTTATCAATTATTATCCGAAGATGGTACATGGCAAACTGTCAAATCCGTCAGCATCGCCAAAGAGGCTCTCACTGCTTACAACCTAACCGTTGACAACACTCACACCTACTTTGTCTCAGCACAAAGTGGTAAGTATGGGGTGTGGGTGCATAATGATTGCTTTAACGGCATTAAATTACCTGTTTCGGGTGCTCGTGATATTTTATCCAAAGGTCCTCATTTACATACATCATATGGAGAGGTGATTATACAGGGAGTTGCGGGTACAGGCAAATTGAAGGTTAAATTATTTGGTAGCGGAGATTTAAATAAAGCCACGAAGCAAATCAAAGAGAATTGGAGCAACCCTGATTTTAGAATTGCATTCAGAGCTAGATTAATTGACATGAAAACAAACTTGCCAAACTTAACCACAGATCAAAGATATATTAGCAATACTACGGCTAATATTGACGCTGTAATAAAAGCGACAAAATCTTCTAAATTTCCCGAATTTATCCAATAAAGGTGGTTAAAATGATGGATATTTCAAATAATCCATATTTATTATTAGGAAAAACAAAAGAATATATTTTATATTTTATAAATGAACTTCAAATAGAGATTTATTGCTTTCCCGAAGACCAGAAACAAGATGGATTTAATATCATTCAGGCTGCTGGAATTCTGTTTTGGTTTGATTGTTTTGATGTATTATACTGCATCCAAGCAAAGTACCATGATGATTCTTTTAAAGAATCTCTATTCATTAGTCTGTATGATATCAAAATCAATCAAGAGGGTTATGCGGAAACGGTTATATCCTTTTTAAATACGCGAGGTGTTTTGCATTGGGAAAAGAGTATTTGCGATCAAGATATAGGAAAATATAGAATAATGGTATTTTTTACTAATGACCAAGTCAGTTATATTATAAATTATGATGAAACAAATACGATATCTGAATTTTCCATACAATATGATGGATATAGTGCTTATCAATACAAAAAAGGAATCGGTTTGGATGAATATTTGCATACCCAGCTGTAGCTTGTAGGCTGGGTTGGCGAAAATCGAAGCGGAGATTTACCTCGAACAACATCAAATGGTACTCGAATTACATATAAAGAGTATGACATACAAAACACTCGTGGCACAAACAATGCTGGCATTGACAGAATTGTCGTAGGTAGTGACGGTCGCATGTATTATACTGGTACACACTATGGCGATAACGGCGGCAAACCATTTGGAAGAATAAAATGATCCATTTTGTTACAAAAAACCAATTACCAAAAATGAAAAAAGCAATAAAGATTGATTTGTCCATCTGTGAAAGCAAAGAGGATGTCATATTGCTCATATCGAAAAAAATCAGAGGAAAAGACAGTCCTGATTTGGTGAGTGGTCGCAGTCTTGATGCCTTATTTGATGTCGTGTCTGATTTTTTCATGGAAAATTGGTTAACATGGGGTGATATTTGTATCTATGGTTGGGGTGATTTTTCTTTGCAACACCCAATGCTATCACAACAAATCCTAAGTTTAATTATGGATGCCTATATTTCGGGGATCTCATCCACGTTGAGATTAATTGAGTGGGGTGATATAAATTATCAAAGCAGCAATCTTTTATCGGCTGTAACAGAAAAAAAGCCTTTTATATATGTTGTGATTTAGCTCGTAGGCTCAGGTTAGTACAGTAGATACCATCTCCCAACCCCAAAGTCAAACCCTAAATTGCCTGAATTTGTGGTTGGTAGGGTTTTTGATGTTTAATGACACCAAAACAGATTTGTACAAGCTTACGCATGGCAGCACATAAAGCCTGCATCTTGCATTTGCCATGTTGTTGTAAGCGTTCGTACTGGTCTTTAATATCAGGATTGTATTGAGTAGCCACCACTGCTGCCATATACAGTTTTGCTTGGTGACACCTTCACCGCCAAAGGATTGCAAGGCGCCATCGGTAAGCTAAATATTGATAACCTCAATAAGCTCACCTTAACACATGGCACTACCACAAACACCACTCAAAACCAAAGCAGTACTAACACCACAGATGCTAGCATCAGTAGCACAGGTAGTGTATCAGCAGGTGTGGGCAGACAGCAAAGCCAATCTCACAGCAATACCACCACCGCCCATGACACCAAGCTTGTCCTAGGTGAGTTTAATGGATACGCCGAACAAACAACCTTGCACGGTGCTACCATCATCGCAGATGGTGGACACTACAGCACAGATGTGCTCAATGTCACCACCAGCCAAAATCATCAAACTCAGCGTGGTAGTAGCAAAGGTGGCAATATCGGTGTTGGCACAAGCAGTCTAAACCTAGGCTACAACGAGCAAAAGAGCCAAAGCGATATCACCACCAATAACGCTCCATCAGGCATCCTTTATGTCACGACAGGTACTGCTGGTAGCGCTCATAGCCTAACTGCCAATCATACCACTGTCACAGGTGGTATCATTGCTGCCATCAGTCAGGACGAACAAGGCAATCAAACCAACAGTCCAGTCAACTTCACCACAAACACCCTGACCACCCAAGACCTACTAGCCACCGAATACAGCCAAAACACAGGCTTTGGCATCAATGTGGGCCTGACACGCAAACAAGGTGATACCAAAGCATCTAGCATTGGTTTATCCGCCAATAACAGCGGACATGACAAACAAACCTTGACGCTTGCCACCATTGGCCAAGGCACTACTATCACAGATAGCATCATTCACAACAACCAAACCCAATCCACCACCGACATTGGTCAAACAGACATCAACACCGATGCCCTAAACACCCAAAAAGTCATCAAAGACCAAAAAACAGGCGGTCTAGATGTCAATACCACCATCGATACTAGAGTATTCACCAAAGAGGGTAGGGAGGAGATTAAAAAGGAGCAAGAGGAATTACCTACCAACACCAAAGCCGCCTTTGGTATGCTTGGCATTGCTGCAGGTGCAACCGCGGCAGGATTATTAGATGATAATGAAAACAGCGACCGCTCACACCTCCAAAAAGCCAAAGATAATCTAATCCAAGCTAGAAACAACGTCGTCACAGGAGCAGACAAATCTCAAGCCAACCTAAACGCTCATATAGACGCCATCACCGATGGAGACCTAACCGATGTCGCCCAAAACCAAGACATCCTAAATGAGCTCAACACACAGCTTACTCAAGGTACAACTGCCAAAGATACTCAGGTCTTTTTAACCGAAAACACCACCAATCCACAAGACGAATTTGTTCAAGGGCTTGCTAACCCCAGCAAAGGGCATACATACCTTGACATAGACCATCTCGGCAACACCCTGGAAACCCTAAACCACGAAATCGCCCACCATAATGGCTTAGGTGAAACTTCTGCCACCCATATGGGCAAACTTGGTAACTTTGCATATAATATTGGCATAAGTCTCAATCAAGAGGATATCAACACCCGTAGACAAGCCATTACGCCAACCACTCAAACTCTGCAAAATCTAAGCACCAATGAACAGCTTGCTTATCACACAAACAACCAAGCAATCTTGGATGGGAATAAGGAGCAGCTAGAGGGAGAGATGGAGAGTGATGGGTTTTGGAGTAAAGATTATAAACTAGGGAAAGGCTACCCTAAGCTAAAATATGATGCTGGTGCTGGAGAATGAGGTAGTGAACAAGCATCATTTGAAGTATATAGGGATTATAGTATAGCCATGGGCGTAGCCCTGAATTCCCCTGTATATCCAGATGCAACCGCTGCATTAAGACACTATTTGGCAAACTCTGGGGAAAATTATCAAATAGATCTTGAAGGCTTGATGAAAGATAGTGGTATTGCCCCGATTGTTCAAAAGGAAATTAACGAGGCTCAATTATTTATTGAAGAAAATTTGACTTCAAAAGGAGTGATAGATTTCCATTCTACAGGAGCAAGTGGAGCTACTGCTGATAGTAGAAATTGGTACTATGCTACTGGTGGTGTATTGCTGTATGGTGGAGGTCGTGCAACACATGATGGTAAGGGTAATTATTCAATGGATTTTAACCTAATGTCTTTTGATAGATATAATTGGGATGGTAATAAGCAGACTTTAATACTGGATCGCTTTGTAATAACAGACGATCAATTGGGAGCCATGCATAGGGCTGGTATAGCAAAAGAATATAATATGTATGGAGCTGTACCTTTAACAATTAC